>NZ_BDBT01000013.1 GCF_001613125.1 Nocardia shimofusensis NBRC 100134 | reverse complement strand
GTGGACGCGGTCGCCGCGGCCGGGGTGGAGGCCCAGGCCGGGGTGGCCGACGAACTGTCCACCGCGGTGCTCGCCGCCCGGCGCGGAGTGCTGGTCACGCCGGGTGCGGGCGCGGCCTTCCTGGCGCCGCTGCCGATCGCCGAATTGGCGGTGGAGCCGAGCTTGGCCGGGCCGGACCGGTCCGAACTGGTCGATCTGCTCCACCGGCTCGGGTTGCGCCGGGTGGGTGATTTCGCGGCGTTGCGTCCGGCCGAGGTCGGTTCCCGCTTCGGCGCCGACGCCGTGCTGGCGCACCGGTGTGCCCGCGCGGTCCCGGAACGTCCGCCCTCCGCGCGCACGCCCGCGCCCGAACTGGCGGTGGAGCGGCGCTGCGATCCGCCGATCGATCGGGTCGATGCCGCGGCCTTCGCGGGCAGGCTGCTCGCCACCGAACTGCATGCCGGGCTGGCCGCCGCGTCGCTGGCCTGTACCCGGCTCGAGGTGATCGCCGAAACCGAGGCGGGCGAACAACTTTCCCGGATCTGGCGGTGTGCCCAGCCGCTCACCCCGGCCGACACCGCCGATCGGGTGCGCTGGCAGCTCGACGGCTGGCTGACCCGTCCCGATCGCCGGGCCGCCCCGGTCACAGCACTGCGGTTGGTCCCGGTCGAGGTGGTGCGGGCGGCCGCGCTGCAACTGGGGCTGTGGGGCGGCACGGGTGAAGACGACGAACGGGCCAGGCGCGCCCTGGTCCGGGTGCAGGGATTGCTCGGCGGGGAGGCCGTGCGGGTCGGTGTGCTCAGCGGCGGGCGGGGGCCGAGCGAGCGCGTCACGCTGGTCGCGCTGGGCGACGAGCAGGTGCCCGAGGCCGATCCCGGACAGCCGTGGCCGGGTCGGCTGCCCGAACCGGCCCCCTCGGTCCTGCTGGTGGATCGCCCCGAGGTGCGGTTGCTCGACGCCGACGGCGCTCCCGTCGAGGTCACCGACCGCGGATTGTTCTCCGCCGATCCGGTCCGGCTGTCCTGGGGCACCCGCGGCTGGCGGCTGACCGGCTGGGCCGGGCCGTGGGTGGTGGACGACCACTGGTGGGACGGTGATCACGGGTCGGGCCAGGAGGGCGATCGGCACCGGGGAGACGATCGTCGGCCGGGCAACGGCCACCGGCAGGACGGCGATCCCTGGCGGGGAGGTGATTCCGCACGGGGTGGGGAGCATCGGCGGGGTGGCGACTGTCGGCGGGGCGGGGGATCGGCGCCGGTCGCCCGAGCACAGGTCGGCATCAGCGCCCCCGGCGAGGACGAGCGGGTGCTGTTGCTGATCTGCCGCGAGGGCGTGTGGCGGGCCGAGGGCGTGTACGGCTAGCTCTGGGCGGCGGGCACCCGGTGCGGGCCGCGGGCGGGTGCGGTCGGCGTCCGGGGTGTGCGGCCGGCCTGGGTGGTACGCCGGCTGCGGGGGCGGTGCCCGGTGAGCACCGTAAACTTCACTCGTGAACTCGACGTTTGCCCACATGACCGCAGGCGGCGTCCGCATCGCCTATCGCGACTCGGGGCCCGCCTCGGGCGCACCGGTGGTGCTGGTGCACGGCATGGGCGGCGACGGCCACACCTGGGGCCGCTTCGCTCGACACCTGCTCGCCGCGGGCCGCCGGGTGATCGTTCCGGATCTGCGCGGTCACGGCCGCAGCGCCCGCGCCGACACCTACGGTTTCGACGAGTTCGGCGCCGACCTGACGGCGTTGTGCGATCACCTCGAACTGGAGCGGGTCGACCTGGTGGGTCATTCACTGGGCGGTTACGCGGTCTCGTGCGTGGCCCAGCAACGTCCCGAATCGGTGGGCAGGCTGGTGCTCGAGGAATGCCCGCTGCCGTTGCGTTCCGGCGACGAGCAGGTGTCGACGACCCGCCGCCTGCCCACGGCCGCCGAACTGTGGCACGCGGCGTCGAGCCTGGCGCGCCGTCCCCGCACGGTGTGGACGTTCGACCGGTCGATGACCGGGACCGCGCTCGAACAGTTCCGCAAGCCGAATCCGCAATGGTGGGAACGGCTTTCCGGCATCACCGCGCCGACCCTGGTGCTACGCGGCGGCCGGGGCGGCATGGTGGACCCGGTGCGCCTGGCGATGCTGATCGAGGAGGTGCCGGACTGCACGGTCGCCGCCTTCGCCTGCGGGCACAGCATCCATCGTGACCGGCACCGGGAATTCTCCGAGGTCGTGCTGCCGTTCCTGGCCGGCTCGGCGGCGTGACGATGAACGATTTCGCGGGACTGCCCTGCTCGACGGCATCGGCGCAGGTGCCGTTGCCGGGTACCGCCACACGGGCCGACGGGTGGCTGTGCGTGGAGCATCCGGGCGCGTGGGGCCGCGATGTCCTCGGCGACGAGGTGCTCGGCCCGCGCATCACCGCCGAACTCGCGGCGCGCATCTCGGCGGCGGCATCCGCTGATCTGAAGATCCGTCCGACCCTGATCCGCCGTCCCGGCCGTTACGAGTTCACCGGCGCGCGCACCGTCCTGCTGGCCGCCTCGCCTCCGGCCGGGGCCTGGTGCGAGCGGATGCGCATCGACGACCTCGAAGAACTGCTCGACATCGACCTGTCGGTGTTCCACGGACCGCCGCCCGGCCTGGGCGAGCCGGTGACCGAGGCGCCGGTGCTCGTGTGCGCGCACGGCAAGCGCGATCGGTGTTGCGCGCGCCTCGGCCGCCCGATCGCCGCGAGTCTGGCCGCGGCGCATCCCGATCGGGTGTGGGAGTGCTCGCACACCGGCGGTCACCGGTTCGCGCCTGCGATGGTCCTGCTGCCGAGCGGTTTGACCTACGGGCGGGTGGACGCCGAATCGGCCGCGGCGGCGGTGGAAGCCCTGGACCGCGGGACGGTGTCCACGGCCGGGTTGCGGGGACGCAGCGGTCACGCACCGATCGAACAGGTCGCCGAACTGGTTGTACGGGAACGACTCTGCGCTGGTCTCGACGACCTCACCGTCGAGACCGAGCCGGACGCTCCCGCCGAGTCGGGAGCCGGATACGCGGGGACGGCGGTTGTCTCGCATCGTGACGGTCGCAGGTGGCGGGTCGCCGTCCGATCGGCCGCCCACGCACCGCGTCAGGCGAGCTGCGATGCCGCGCCCAAACCGGTCACGTCTCTTGTCGCGGACTCCGTCGCGGAGCCGGCCGTCCAGAACTGAGCGGAAACACCCGTTGCGCCGTAACGCATTGCGGGGCCGGCAGGCGATCCACCTGCCCGACCGGGCACCGTCCCGGGCTGAACTCCCGCACCGCCCCGGCTCGCACCGCCGAGCGTCGTCGAGTCGGTGTGCGGGAGATCAGCGGTGACGCAGGACGATGATGCCGGGGACGGTGGCGAGGTAGTCGGTCAGCGGGCTGTCGACTACCGCGTTGTTCGCCGCCAGCGAGGACGCGTTGCGGAAGAAGAGGCCGCCGTCGGGGGTGCGGACGACGATGCCGACGTGGGTGACGTCCAGACCGGGGGTGTCGGCGTAGGCGCCGAGGTAGTCGCCGGTGCGCAGCCCCGCGAGGACGTCTCGGTCGACGGCGCCGGACGGGATGTAGGTCAGGTCGCGTTCGACGACCGGCAGGCCCGGCAGGTAGACGCCGCCGTCGGCCTTGGCGTTGAGGTGCTCGGTGACGGTCACCGCGTTCGGGCTCAGAGTGGCGGTGATGTCGGTCGCGGCGATCCGGTCGGTGTGCGCCCAGTCGGTGAAGAAGTGCTTGCGGTGGGTGAATTCGACCCGACCGCCGGTGTAGCGGGTCTCGACGAGGGCGCGCACGAACTCCTCGCGGTTGCTCGCTCGGCTGAGCGCCTCCATGTAATCGAGGTAGGTGAAGCAGTCCACCCGGCGCAGGTCGATCACCAGCTGTTCGGGTTCGGTGGCCGAGCCGATGAGCATGTTCGCCCCGTACGGGGTGCCGAGCAACGGCCGCGACAACGCTTCGAGCAGTTCGCCCTTGGGCAGGCCGACCGAGGCCGCGCGTACCTCGAGCAGTTCGTCGATGCGGCGGGCGGTGGTCTCGTCGAGGGCGGGCTCCGGCGCGGCGAGCGCCGTCGGCGCGATCCCGCAGAGCAGGGTGATCACAACGGCCAGTACGCGAACGACGATCCGCAAGACGCCTCCGGTGGAGCGGGGTACTCGGACACCCCACCGTAGCGGTGCGGGTGACCCGCGCGGGCCGGAGCCGGTCTACCAGTAGACGCCGGGTACCAGATTGACCGCACGACGCAACGCGGTGCCGGTGACCCGGCGGGCGCGGGAGCGGCCGGCCGGGCGGGTGGCGGGGATCTCGGTCTGCGGCTCGATGTCGGCGAGGCCTTTGGCGGCGGGGGAATCGGGGATCGCGCGGTAGTACCGGTGTAGGACGAAGTCGCGCAGCTTCGGGGTGAACAGCGCCCCGAACTCGGCGATGGTGCCCAGCGGCACGTCGATGCGGCGGGGCCGCTCCGCCAGGGCGCGCACGATGAGCGCGGCCGCCCATTCCGGCGAACGCGACGGTCCCTGCCGTCCGGTCGGGGCGATCATCGGCGTGCGGACCAGCGGCATGTGGATGGTGGTGAAGGTGACCCCGTCGGCCATCGTCTCGACCGCCGCCACCTCGGTGAACTTGTCCAGCGCGGCCTTGCTGGCCAGGTAGGCCGAGAACCGGGGCGTGGTGGCCTGGACGCCCGCGCTGCTGATCTGCACGATGTGGCCGAACCGGCGTTCGCGCATGCCGGGCAGCACCGCGAAGGTCACCCGCAGCGCGCCGAAGTAGTTGACCGCCATCGTGCGCTCGTAGTCGTGCAGGCGGTCGGTGGAGCGGTGGATGGCGCGGCGGATGCTGCGACCGGCGTTGTTGACCAGCATGTCGACGCGCTCGTGCTCGTCGAGGATGGTCTTCATGGTGTGCTCGACGGATTCGTCGTCGGTGATGTCGCACTGGTAGCCGTACGCGGCGCCACCGGCCGCGCGGATCTCATCCACGACGGTGACCAGTTCCTCGCCGCGACGGGCCAGCAGGAATACGGTGGCGCCGTGCTCGGCGATCATCACGGCGGCGGCCCGGCCGATACCGGAGGAGGCGCCGGTGACGAGCACATGCCTGCCCGCGAGTTCTCGCCGGTGCTGCGCAGCTGGGGCCATGGTCGCTCCTCGATGAACGGATGGGGCGCCGAACGGCTGCCCGCCGAGTCCGAACTTACTCCAAAGTAAGTTCGAGGCCAAGAGGTTCGCCTCTCCTTCATTGTGCCGACACCCGCTCCGGCCTCGGGAGATTCCGGTCGGCGGGAACTCGCCCAGAGGCTTGCTGTTTCGTTGCTGTCGCCCCGGAAGGGCGGCAGCAGAACGCTGTCGAATGCGGCTCGAAACCTTCGAACATATGTGCGATACTCGTGCGCATGGCGGACGATCGGATGGCGGACATCTTTGCCGCGGTGCGGCTCGGCAGCGATAACCCGGAGGCAGCGCGCAAGGCGCTCGGGGCGCTGTGGGACGAGCTCGATCCCGTCGCGGCGCCACTACAACGCTGCGTGGTCGCCCATCATCTGGCTGTTCTCCAGGACGACGACTTCGAGGCGCTGGCCTGGGATCAGCGCGCTCTCGCCGCGATCTTCAGCCCCGGCGTCGCCCTGGACGAGGGGATGCGCTGCTTCCTGCCCTCGCTGTATCTGAACCTGGCCGACAGCCATCGCCGCGTCGGCGATTTCGACGCCGCGCGCATGCAACTGGCGATCGCCCGCGGCCACCTGCGCATCCTCGCCGAGGACGACTACGGCGAGCTGATCCGCACCGGCCTGGACCGGGTCGAGGAAGCCGTGCACGCGGGCGCGACCCAGCGCCTGCGCAGCGCGTAGGAGCGCGGCCGTGGCCTGGGACTCCGGCCCGCCCTCGTGGACGGAGCTGGAACGGGTGCTCTCCGGGCGCCCCGGCACACGCGCCGCCGACACCCCGGGCGACGGCGGCGACAGCCCGGCCTGGTCCCACCACCGCGAGCCCTACCGGCCCGCGCCGATCGCCGCCGCCGAGAGTCCCGCCGTCGCCTACGCCGAACTGCACGCGCACTCGGCCTACAGCTTCCTCGACGGCGCGAGCACGCCGGAGGAAATGGTCGAGGAGGCGGTGCGGCTCGGCCTGGAGGCCATCGCGCTCACCGATCACGACGGTTTCTACGGCACCGTGCGCTTCGCCGAAGCGGCCCAGGAGTGGGGTATCGCCACGGTTTTCGGTGCGGAACTGTCCCTCGGTGCGCAATCGGCTCCGGACTCCGCCCCGCGCACCGGTGATCCCGACCCGCCCGGCCCGCACCTGCTGGTGCTGGCCCGAGGTCAGGAGGGCTACCGCAGGCTCTCGCGCGAGATCGCCGCCGCGCATCTGGCGGCGGGGGAGAAGGGCATCCTCCGCTACGACTACGACCGGCTCACCGCCGCCGCGGGTGGGCACTGGCACATCCTCACCGGTTGCCGCAAAGGCCACCTGCGCTCCGCGCTCGCCGCGGACCTGACTGCCGCCGACACCGGTCTGCCCCGAGCCGAGGCGGCGCTGCGCGATCTGGTCGACCGGTTCGGCCCCGATCGGGTGAGCGTGGAGCTCACCCACCACGGCATCCCCGAGGACGACGAACGCAACGCCGGGCTCATCGCGCTCGCCGACCGCCTCGGCCTGCCGGTCCTGGCCACCACCGGCGCGCATTTCGCCGGCCCGGACCAGCGGCACCGGGCGATGGCGCTGGCGGCGGTCCGGGCCCGGCGCAGCCTGGACGAGGCGGCGGGCTGGCTGGCCCCGGTCGGTGGCGCGCATCTGCGGTCCGGCGCGGAGATGGCCCGGCTGTTCGCGCAATGCCCGCGCGCGGTCGCGCAAGCCGCCGCGCTCGCCCGCGAATGCGCGTTCGACCTGCGCCTGATCGCCCCGCAACTGCCGCCCTTCGAGGTGCCCGAGGGGCACGACGAGAACTCCTGGCTGCGCGAGCTGACCATGCGCGGCGCGGCCCGCCGCTACGGCCCCCCACACACCAACCCGCCCGCCTACCGGCAGATCGAACACGAACTCGAGGTCGTCACCACCCTGGGTTTCCCGGGGTACTTCCTGGTCGTGCACGACATCGTCGGCTTCTGCGAGCGCCACGCCATCCTGTGCCAGGGCCGGGGATCGGCCGCCAACTCCGCGGTCTGCTTCGCGCTGGGCATCACCAATGTCGACCCGGTCGCCAACGAGTTGCTGTTCGAACGCTTCCTCTCCCCGGAGCGTGACGGACCGCCCGATATCGACGTCGACATCGAGTCCGATCGCCGGGAGGAGGTGATCCAGCACGTCTACGCCCGCTACGGGCGCGAGTACGCCGCGCAGGTGGCGAATGTGATCACCTACCGGGGCAAGTCGGCGGTGCGCGACGCGGCCAAGGCGCTCGGCTTCCCGCCCGGCCTGCAGGACGCCTGGAGCAAGCAGGTCAGCCGCTGGCGCGGGGTGGGCGCCGAGACCGGCACCGACATCCCCGAACCGGTGCTGCGCCTGGCCGCCGACATCGAGGGGCTGCCCCGGCACCTGGGCATCCACTCCGGCGGCATGGTGATCTGCGACCGGCCCATCGCCGACGTCTGCCCGGTGGAGTGGGCGCGCATGCCCGGACGCAGCGTCCTGCAATGGGACAAGGACGACTGCGCGGCCGTAGGGCTGGTGAAGTTCGACCTGCTCGGGCTCGGCATGCTCTCGGCGCTGCACTACATGATCGACCTGGTGCGCGAGCACAAAGGCATCGAGGTACGGCTGCACGAACTCGATCTGCAGGAGCCCGCCGTGTACGAGATGCTCTCGCGCGCGGACTCGGTCGGGGTGTTCCAGGTGGAGTCGCGCGCGCAGATGGCGACCCTGCCCCGGTTGAAGCCGCGCGAGTTCTACGACCTGGTGGTCGAGGTCGCGCTGATCCGCCCCGGCCCCATCCAGGGCGGCTCGGTGCACCCCTACATCCGCCGCCGCAACGGCGCCGAGGAGGTGACCTACGATCATCCGGCGCTGGCGAATTCGCTCGGCCGCACCCTCGGCGTGCCGCTGTTCCAGGAACAGCTCATGCAGATGGCCGTCGACATCGCCGGCTTCAGTGCCGCCGAAGCCGACCAATTGCGTCGTGCGATGGGGTCCAAGCGCTCGCCCGAACGGATGCGCCGTCTGAAGGACCGTCTCTACCAAGGCATGGCCGACCTGCACGGCATCACCGGCGCGGTCGCCGACCGCATCTACGACAAGCTCTACGCCTTCGCCGATTTCGGCTTCCCGGAAAGTCATTCGCAGAGCTTCGCGGCGCTGGTGTTCTATTCGGCCTGGTTCAAGCTGCACCATCCCGCCGCGTTCTGCGCCGGGCTGCTGCGCGCGCAGCCGATGGGCTTCTACTCGCCGCAATCGCTGGTCGCCGACGCGCGCAGGCACGGGGTCCGGGTGCACGGTCCCGATATCAACGCCAGTCGCGCCGAGGCGGATCTGGAGGCGGGCGGCACCGAGGTCAGGCTGGGACTGGCCGCGGTCCGTCACCTCGGCGACGACCTGGCCGAACGGATCGTCGCGGCTCGGGCGAGTGGCCCCTACACCTCGTTCCTCGACCTCACCGGCCGCGTGGAACTCACCGTCGCGCAAGCGGAATCGCTGGCCACCGCGGGCGCGCTCGGCAGTCTCGGCATCAGCAGGCGGGAAGCGCTGTGGGCGGCGGGCGCGGCGGCGGGGGAACGCGCGAACCGCCTGCCCGGCACCGGCGCGGCCACCGTCGCACCCGCCCTGCCCGGCATGAGCGCGCTGGAACTGGCCGCCGCCGACGTGTGGGCCACGGGTGTCTCGCCCGGTAGCTATCCGACCGAGTTCCTGCGGGCGCGGATGAACGATCTCGGGGTGGTCCCGGCTGCCGGATTGCTCGATGTCCCCGACGGCTCCCGTGTCCTGGTCGGCGGCGCGGTCACCCACCGGCAGCGCCCGGCGACCGCGGGTGGGGTCACCTTCCTCAATCTGGAGGACGAGACCGGAATGGTGAACGTCGTCTGCTCGCCCGGGTTGTGGAAGCGGTATCGCGCACTGGCGCAAGGGTCTTCGGCGCTGCTGGTGCGCGGTCGGGTACAGAACGCCGAGGGCGCGGTCAGCGTGCTCGCCGACCACGTGGCGCAACTGCGGCTCGGCACGGCCTCGACCTCACGCGATTTCCGTTGACCCGAATTCGAACTCGGTGCTCACATGGTGCGGCGATCCGTACGATGATCCCTCGTGTCTGTGATCGTCGCGTCGGTGCTGACGCTGCCGACCGTCCTGCTCAGCCTGCTGATCGCGGGTACGGCGGGCGCCCTGTGGGGCTCCTGGGCCGTGCTGGCGGTGGGTGGCGCGTGGCTGCTGTACGGGGTCGTGCTGGTCTGGGTCGCCTGGTACGCGCCGGAGCGGGAGAAAGTCGCCACGATCCTGCACGACTGCCGCCGCCCGGACACCGCCGAAGCCCTGCGGCTCGATCGCGAATGGCACACCGTCGCCGGTGATTCGGGCGTGCCCGGTGAGAACTATCCGCTCTGGGTGCAGGACACCGACCGGGTCAGCGCGCAGGCCGCCCCCGCCCGCGCCCTGGCCGTCACCACCTGGGCGCTCGAGCATCTGCCCGCACCGCAGATCCGGGCGCTGCTCGCCCAGTCGCTCGGTCAGCACGCGGGCGCGGACCCGCGGTTGCGGTTGTGTCGGGAGTGGTGCGCTTGGCCGGGCACGGTGCTGTGGCGGCTGCTCGGACTGCTCGGTAAACCGCTCGACGTACTCGGCGCCTACGCCATGCCGGTGCGCGCCGTGCTCGCCTCGCTGCTGTTGCCCGCGTTGCTGCTGATCTTCGGACATCGGCTGGGACTCCCCGGCGTCGTCGTACTCGCGGTGGTGCTGGCCGTCGAACCCCTGGCGCGCGCGGCATATTCGCGCGGGGCCGAGTCCGCGGCCGATCGGTACGCCGTCACCATCGGCTACGGCCCGGCGCTGGCCGAGGCCTTGCGCGCCTGGTCGGCCCGCCACGAACCGCGCGTGCCACCGTTGTCGCGGCGGTTGCTGAGTCACCGCGGGTCACCGACGATCCGGGTGCGGGCGATCGAACGGGTGGCGTGAGCAGTCGAGTGATTCGGCTTTCGCGATCCGGCCGCTACGCTTCGAGGCATGCGCAAGCTCGCGGTCCTGTGTGTCGCCCTGCTCGGTTCTGTACTGCTCGTCTCCTGCGGTAGCGACGAGGGCGGCAGCGGCGGCGCGCCCTACCGACCGGACATGGGCACCGCGGCGCCCGCGATTTCCCCCGGCCTGCGCGAGCAGGCTCCGTCGCCGTCCGACAGCGCCCCCGATGACACGGTGGAACGCAAGGAAGTCATCACCGGCAGCGTCGACATCACCTCCGATGACCCGGTCGCCGCCGCGGGCCGGGTCGCCGATCAGGTGCGGGCCGTGGACGGCCGGATCGACAGCCGCACCGAACAGCCGGACACCGACGACACCGACCCCTCGGCCACGCTCACCGTCCGAGTGCCCGCCGATCGCACCGACGCTTTTGTCGACGGCCTGGGCGGCGTCGGCGAGGTCACCAGGGTCAGCACCAACCGCGACGACGTGACCATGCAGTGGGAGGACCTCGACGCTCGCATCAAGGCGCTGCAGGCCTCCGTCGACCGCCTGCGCGCGCTGATCGCGACCGCGAGCAGCACCGCCGACCTGATCGACGCCGAAGAGGCGCTCGGCAGCCGCCAGGGCGAACTGGACAGCCTCACCGCCCAGCAGCGCCGCCTCGACGACCAGGTCGCGCTGTCCACCCTCACCATCTCGATCACCGCCCCCGACAACGGTTCCGGCGGCGACGGCCCCGACACCTTCCTCGACGGCGTGGTGGCGGGCTGGAACTCGCTGATCGACTGGCTGCAGGACGCGATCGTGTTCGTGGGCAGGGCGATTCCGTGGCTGGGCTTCCTGGCCGTGCTCGGCGCGTTGTGGTGGCTGGTGCGCAGGCTGGTCCGCGGTCCCCGGCCCGCCGCGCACCGGCCCGCCGCCCGGATCGAGAACTCGACGACGCCCGGAAAGACCGCACCCGACGCCGCCGACAAGGCCACGACCGTCGAAGAGCCCGAAACGACAGGAGGTTCCGGTGCCGCCGACCGTGGTGCGCGCGACGATCAAACCGAACAGCCGTAAGGGCCCGCTCGTCGAGACCGCCGAAGACGGCACGCTGACCCTCTACGTCCGAGCCCCCGCCGTCGAGGGCAAGGCCAACAAGGCCGCCGTCGAACTCCTGGCCGCCCACTTCGGCGTCTCCCGCTCGTCCGTCCGCCTCACCGCGGGCGCGACCTCACGCTTCAAGCGCTTCGAGATCGACGACTAGTCGAGCCCGCTCTCAGACCGCGCCGGGAAACCCGTGCTGCCGCCACGCCTCGTACACCGTGACCGCCGCGGCATTGGACAGGTTCATCGACCGCCGCCCCGGCAGCATCGGAATCCGCACCTGTTCGGTGATGTGTGGATCGGCCAGCACCTCCTCGGGCAGGCCCGTCGGTTCGGTCCCGAACAACAGCACGTCACCCGCCTCGTAGGCGATATCGGTGTACCGGGAGGTCCCCGAGGTGGTGAACGCGAACACCCGCCGCGGCGCCAGCGCCGCCCACGCCGCCGCCAGGCTCGCGTGCACGGTGACACTCGCCAGATCGTGGTAATCCAGCCCGGCCCGCCGCAGCTTGGCCTCCGACAGATCGAAGCCGAGCGGCTCGATCAGGTGCAGTTCGCATCCGGTCCCGGCCACCATCCGGATCGCGTTGCCGGTGTTCGGGGGAATGCACGGCTCGTGGAACATCAGATGGAACACCGACCAAGTCAATCAGGCGGCGCTACCGCCGGGCCGCCGGGATCGCCCAGCGCAGGCTCAGCCGAAGCTGCCCGTCGCGGGCTTACCGATCACCTCGACAATGATGATGTCGGTCATGGCCGTGTCGCCGTGGCGGGGATCGCCGACGGGGCGTTCCCAGGCGCAGGCGCCGCGCACGTGCATCTGCCCCGCGGGGAGGCCGCCGTTGCCGATGGCGGGTGGCGGGAACCGGCCGGGCGCGCGGGCCGTGTTCCGCCGATGCCGGGACGAAGCCTCGTCTGGAAGAATCTTCGGCGTGATGGACGTCGACGCTTCCACCGAATCCCAGGGCGGCCGGGCCGGGCGGTTCCTGCGCCGGAATCTGCCGATGGTGGCGGTGGTGCTGGTGGTGCTGGTGGCTGTCGTGTTCGTGGCCTCGGATCGGTGGCGACGCGGTGCGCTGATCTTCGGCGGGGCGGCGTTGTTGGGCGCGGCCTTGCGGTTGTTCCTGCCGACCGTGCGGGTGGGGTTGCTGGCGGTGCGCAGCAAGCCGTTCGACGTGGGGGCGCTGACTCTGCTCGGGTCGTCGATCGTGTTCCTCGCGGTGACCATCAACACGCTCGGCGTCGGCTGATCGGCGGCCGGTAGCGGGCTCAGCGGTTGGCGCGGGCCAATCGCATCGTCTCGACGAGCAGCTCGCCGACGGCTTCGGTCTCGGTGAGGAAACCGTCGTGGCCGTCGCGGGAGAGCACGACCTCGAGACCGTCGCAGCCGGGCAGCAGGTCGGCGAGTTCCTGCTGGGTGTACAGCGGGTACAGGCGGTCGGAGTCGACGCCGCCGACCACACACGGCATGGGCGTGGCGGCGAGGGCGGCTTCGATGCCGCCGCGGCCGCGGCCGACATCGTGGCGGTTCATGGCCTCGGTGAGCAGCACGTAGGTGGCCGGATCGAAGCGCTTGGCCAGTTTCGCGGCCTGGTGGTCGAGGTAGCTCTGCACTGCCCAGCGGCCGCCGTCGTAGGGGTCCTCGCCGTCCTGGGCCTTGTTGGCGAACCGGGCGTCGAGTTCGCCCTCGGTGCGGTAGGTCAGGTGGGCGATGCGGCGGGCGATGCCCATGCCGGTCAGCGGGGCTCGGCCGGTGCCGTGATAGTCGCCGCCCTGCCAGTCCGGGTCGGAGGTGATCGCCGCGATCTGGGTGGTCTGGGTGCCGATCTGATCGGCGGTGGCGCGCGCGCCGACAGCCAGGACCAGCGCGGAGGCGACGCGATCGGGGGCGCCGACCATCCATTCGAGCACGCGCATGCCGCCCATGGAGCCGCCGACGGCGGAGGCCAGGCGCCCGACGCCGAGCAGATCGAGCAACGCGATCTCGGCGCTCACCTGGTCGCGGATGGAAATGGCGGGGAAACGTGAGCCCCACGGCTTGCCGTCGGGAGCGATGGAGGAGGGGCCGGTGCTGCCCTGGCAGCCGCCGAACACATTGGTGGCGATGACGCACCACTCGCCGGTGTCCATCGGCGCGCCCGGACCGACCATACCGTCCCACCAGCCGGGCAGCTTGTGGATGGCGTCGGGATTGCCGACGACGTGCGAATCGCCGGTGAGCGCGTGCTCGACGAGCACGACATTGTCCAGCGCGGGGGAGAGTTCGCCCCAGCGTTGCACGGCCAGCCGCACGTCGGGCATGACGGCGCCGCTCTCCAGCGTGACATCGCCGATGGGGATCACGCCGAGGGTGCCGTCCGGGGGCGGCAACAGGGCGGCCCCGGTGGCGGGCGGGCAGGGCTGGCGGTCGGTGCGCACGGTCACGTGGACCACTCGCTCATCTCGTGCGACCTCCTGCCGGCGTTTGCTCCCGTCCTTCGGGAACCCGGTCATCACCCGGAGCACCCCACCGCGGGCTGGAGGGTTGCCGACCAGCGAGCCGGGGCTTGACGCTGGCGCTCATGACCTGATCGTCATGGTAACGGGCAATCGGTTCGCGGCCGAAATCCACCCCTGGGTGCCATCATGGACGATGTGTGCTGAATCACCTCGAAGCTACTTGCCGGTAACCGTCACAGTGTCCGCACAAAGCCCCCTCCCCGCGCGGTGAGACTCCCGGAAGCAGTACGCTCGTCTTGTTTGCACCACGTGTCCCGCAGACAAGGCGGGGCATATACGTTGTCTGTTGAACAGCTGGGGTCCGCTCACAAGCGTGTTCGCCTGGCCGTGCAATGAGGGCACCATCCTAGGAGGACACGAAGATCCATGTCCAAGATCAAGGTTGAAGGCACCGTCGTCGAACTCGACGGTGATGAGATGACCCGGATCATCTGGCAGTTCATCAAGGACAAGCTGATCCACCCGTACCTCGATGTGAACCTCGAGTACTACGACCTGGGCATCGAGTACCGCGACAAGACCGACGACCAGGTCACCATCGACGCGGCCGAGGCCATCAAGCGTCACGGCGTCGGCGTCAAGTGCGCCACGATCACCCCCGACGAGGCTCGCGTCAAGGAATTCGGCCTCAAGAAGATGTGGCGCTCGCCCAACGGCACGATCCGCAACATTCTCGGCGGCACGATCTTCCGCGCCCCGATCATCATCTCCAACGTCCCGCGTCTGGTTCCGGGCTGGACCAAGCCGATCATCATCGGCCGCCACGCCTTCGGCGACCAGTACCGCGCCACCGACTTCAAGGTCTTCCAGGCCGGCACCGTCACCCTCACCTTCACCCCCGACGACGGCAGCGAGCCGATCGTGCACGAGGTCGTGAAGATGCCCGAGGACGGCGGCGTCGTGATGGGCATGTACAACTTCCGCAAGTCCATCGAGGACTTCGCGCGGGCCTCGTTCAACTACGGCCTGCAGCAGAACTACCCGGTGTACATGTCGACGAAGAACACCATCCTCAAGGCGTACGACGGCATGTTCAAGGACACCTTCCAGGAGGTGTTCGACGCCGAGTTCAAGAGCCAGTTCGACGCGGCCGGCCTGACCTACGAGCACCGGCTGATCGACGACATGGTCGCCTCCTCCATGAAGTGGGAGGGCGGCTACGTCTGGGCCTGCAAGAACTACGACGGCGACGTGCAGTCCGACACCGTCGCGCAGGGATTCGGCTCGCTGGGTCTGATGACCTCGGTGCTGCTGACCCCGGACGGCCGCACCTGTGAGGCCGAGGCCGCGCACGGCACGGTCACCCGGCACTACCGCCAGCACCAGCAGGGCAAGCCGACCTCGACCAACCCGATCGCGTCGATCTTCGCCTGGACGCGTGGCCTCGAGCATCGCGGCAAGCTGGACAACACCCCCGAGGTGATCGGCTTCGCGCAGACCCTCGAGGATGTCGTCATCAAGACCGTCGAGGGCGGCCAGATGACCAAGGACCTCGCGCTGCTCGTCGGCGGGGATCAGGGGTACCTGAGCACCGAGGAATTCCTCGGCGCGCTGGACACCAACCTGGCTCGCGCCCTGCGCTGAGCCGACCACGGAGCGGCCCTCATCGGTCCCGCTCCGGCCGGCGCCGGGCACACGGACCCGGCGCCGGATGAACCGGGCACCCGCCCCACCGTCGACACGGTGGCACGGGTGCCCGAGCCGTTTCCCGGTCCGAGACCGCATTTACCTACAGATGTGTACGTAAGCTGTAGGATCGCCGGATGACCACGACCGCGTCCGGCAGGCCGCGGCGGCGCACCCAGGAGCAGCGCAGCAGCGAGATGCGCACCCGCCTGCTCGACGCCACCATCGACTGCCTCGTCGACTACGGCTACGCGGGCACGACCACGCCTCGGGTGGCCGAGCGCGCGGGTGTCACGCGCGGCGCGCAGGTGCACCACTTCGGGTCCAAGACCGATCTGGTGGTGGCGGCGATCAATCATCTCGCCCAGCGTCGGGTGCAGGCGGTGCTTCGGGGGATCTCCGAGGTGCCGCCGGATGTCGAACGCGTCGACGCCACCTTGGACTTCCTGTGGGAAATGCACCAGGACCGGCTGTTCGTCGCGACCGTGGAACTGTGGGTGGCGGGTCGCACCGACCCGGTGCTGGCCGCGGCGATGGACCAGGTCGAGCCGTTCGTGAACAACGCGGTGCTGACCGCGGTGGAGCGCTTCGTGCCCGACGAGGTGCGCCGCAAGGACGCCCGCGACTTCGTCTTCACCGCCATGGACGCCCTGCGCGGCATCCTGATCGCCGCCTGGGGTGACCCCGACTCCGAACGTGCCCACCGGCGCTGGCAGCGCGCCTCGGCGATGCTGCGGATGGTCGCGCAGGCGATCGGCGGCTGATCGGCGGTGGTGCGCCCGGCCTCGGCGAATGCCGGGCGAATCGGGCGAACCGTTGCACAGTTACATGCAGCTCTGTACGTTTGTTGCAGCTCGATACGCCGAACCGGACGATGTGGTCCGGGTCATCCGGTGCCGTCACGGTCCCGGCGCGCCCGCCCCGCGGGCCGAGCTGCCTTGCGCCGGCGGCATTTGCGACAGGAGAGAACGACGATGTTCGAATGGTCCGAGACCGATCTGATGGTCCGCGACGCCGTGCGCGCTTTCATCGACCGGGAGATCCGGCCGAACCTCGATGCCCTCGACAGCGGCGAGATGCTGCCCTACCCCATCCTGACCAAGCTGTTCGCCGAATTCGGCATCGCGGCGATGGCCACCGACGCGCTGGAAAAGCAGCTGGCCGCCGAAGAAGCCGAGGCCGACGGCACGGCCGACGAGGCGAGCAAAGCGGCGGGCAAACGCGCGGCCGCCGCCAACGCCGAACAGCAGTCGATGATGGCCGTGCTGGTCAGCGAGCTGTCCGGGGTCTGTCTCGGCCTGGTCAGCGCGCTCGGGGTGAGCACCGGCCTGGGCGCGGCGACCATCCAGGCGCGCGGCACGCTGGCGCAGAAGAAGCGCTGGCTGCCCGAGCTGGTGACGATGGAGAAGGTCGCCTCCTGGGCGATCACCGAACCCGACTCCGGCTCCGACGCTTTCGGTGGCATGAAGACCTACGTCCGCCGCGACGGCGAGGACTACATCCTCAACGGACAGAAGACCTTCATCACCAACGGCCCGTTCGCCGACGTCATCGTCGTCTACGCCAAGCTCGACGAGGGCGACGCGAGCGTGGACAAGCGCGACCGCAAGGTGCTGACCTTCGTGCTCGACAAGGGCATGGAGGGCCTCACCCAGGGCAAGCCGTTCAAGAAGATGGGCCTGCACAGCTCGCCCACCGGTGAGCTGTTCTTCGACAACGTCCGCCTCGGCCGCGACCGGCTGCTCGGCGAGACCGAGGAGCACCGCGGCGGCGACGGCCGCGAGTCGGCGCGCACCAACTTCGTCGCCGAGCGCGTCGGCGTCACCTTCCAGGCACTGGGCATCATCGAGGAATGCCACCGGCTCTGCGTGGACTACGCCAAGAACCGGAAGCTGTGGGGCCAGGAGATCGGCCGGTTCCAGCTGGTGCAGCTCAAGCTGGCAAAGATGGAGATCGCCCGGGTCAATGTCCGCAACATGGTGTTCAACGTCATCGAGCGCACCCGCGCGGGCAAGCCGCTCTCGCTGGCCGAGGCCTCGGCGATGAAGCTGTACTCCTCGGAGACCGCCACCGACGTCGCCATGGAGGCGGTGCAGCTCTTCGGCGGCAACGGCTACATGAGCGAATACCGCGTCGAACAGCTCGCCCGCGACGCGAAGTCGCTGATGATCTACGCGGGCAGCAACGAGATCCAGGTGACCCACATCGCCAAAGGCCTGCTCGGCCGCTGAGCACGACGAGCATTGAGAAAGGCACACACAATGAGTTCAGCCGCACGAATCGCGGGCAAGGTCGTCGTCATCACCGGCGGCGCGCGTGGCATCGGCTTCGCCACCGCGCGCAAGCTGCGTGACCTCGGCGCGCAGGTCGCCATCGGCGACATCGACGAGGCCAAGGTCAAGGAGTCCGGCGCCGAGCTGGGACTCGAGGTGTACGGCAAGCTCGACGTCACCGACCCGGAGAGTTTCGAGGCCTTCCTCGATCAGGTCGAGCGCACGCTCGGACCGATCGATGTCCTGGTCAACAACGCGGGCATCATGCCGGTCGGCCACTTCCACGAGGAGCCCGACCGCGTCACCCGCCGCATGATCGACATCAACATCTACGGCGTGGTGCTCGGCAGCAAGCTGGCGGCCCAGCGGATGCTGCCGCGCGGCTCCGGACACGTCATCAACATCGCCTCGCTGGCCGGCGTGCTCGCCACCCCGGGCCTGGCCACCTACGGAGGCAGCAAGGCCGCGGTGCTCACCATGACCGACGCGCTCTACGCCGAGTATCGCGGCACCGGCCTCGAGTTCTCCTCGGTGTCCCCGACATTCACCAATACCGAGCTGGTCGCGGGCACCAAGGGCGCCAAAGGCGTGCGCAACGCCGAGCCGGAGGAGATCGCCGACGCGGTCGCCGGGCTCATCGTCAAGCCGCAGCGCAGGGTCGCGGTCACCAAACTGGCGGGCAGGCTGGCGAACCTGCAGTACTACGTGCCGAACAAGCTGCTCGACGCGCTCGGCGAGAAGTTCGGCATGAAGGAAGCCTTCCTCGGTGACGTCGACCAGGAAGCCCGCGCCGCCTACGAGCGCCGCGCCCGTGGCGAAGAGGACCAGGCGAGCTCCTGATCCTCGTCGGCTCACCCGGATCTCGATCGGGGTGAGCCGACGAGTCCTCTTCCAGGACAGCCGGACGCGTCAGACCGCGCGCAGCCTGTTGCGGCTGGCGTAGACGTGCTCGGCGATCAGGGTGGCGATCCGGTCCGGCGCCTCCAGCATGGGGACATGTCCGACCCGGTTGACCAGGATGCGGTCGGCCGAGTCGGGCAGCTCCTTCAGAAATCGCTGCGCGTAGACCCGGTTGGGGATGAACCGGTCGTACTCGGCCAGCAGCAGCCGCACCGGCGTCATCAGCTCCGACAGGTCGCCGGGGACCGGGGCGCGCAGGCTGCCGCGGATCAGCGGCATCATCGCCCGGCAGTTGATCGCCGCGGTGATGGTGGCCGTCGCGTCGCGGCGCGAGACCGCCGCCGGATTCTTGGCCACCACGAACAACGCCACCCGCCGGGCGAACGGATTGCCCGCGGTGAAACCCGCCAGCCGCCTGCCCAGATGCGCCAGCGGCACCAGGGACAGGAATTTCAGCGCGACCCGGATCTGGGTCAGCGAGGGCACGTTCCAGCCGCCGGTAGGCGCGATCAGGGTGAGCGTGCGGGCCCGGTTGCGCCTGGCCAGTTCGACGCCGACCCAGGCGCCCAGCGAGTTGCCCGCGATATGGCAGGTCCGCCAGCCCATCTCGTCGAGCTGCCGCTCCACCTCGTCGGCGAGCGCGGCGATGTCGACGGTGTCGCCGGTGACTTCCGGTCCGCCCCAGTGTCCGGCCAGCGCGGGGGCGAACACCTCGCAGTGCGAGCCCAGCAGCGTCGCGGTCTGCTCCCAGCAGTGCGGCGAGAGCATGAAGCCGTGCAGCAACAGCAGCGGGTCGCCGGAGCCGATGTGCAGCGCCCGCAGCGCGACGGGCTGCTCGGCTGCTCGGCGGTCGTTCGTTCCGACGGACCTGTCCCGTCCGCCTTCCTCCGCCGTGGTCGGCTCGGGGTCGGCGGAGTCGAAGTCGTCGGCGCGCCTGGTGATATCGGCCGGGCGGGGCTTGTCGGACGGGCGGGAGGTGTCGGACGTCATCGTCAGCACCCCTTCCTGGACCGCGTGGTCCGGGGCAGGTACATCTGACCTGCATTGTACGGTCGGACGGTGCCGAACATTGTCTCAACGATCAACGCGAACGGGATCAGAGCTGCCGCGGGCAAAGGGATGCTCGCCTGGCTCGCGGCCACCGAAGCCGATGTCGTGTGCGTGCAGGAGACCCGCGCCACCGACGAGCAGACCCGCGCCGCGCTGGCGCCCGCGCTCGACGACGGTTGGATCCTGACCAATGCCGAGCCGAGCGCCAAGGGGCGAGCGGGAGTCGCGATCCTGTCCAGGCGCACGCCCGAGTCGGTGCGGATCGGGTTCGGCAGCGCCGAGTTCGACGCGGCGGGCCGCTACGTCGAAGCCACCTTCGGCGAGGTGACCGTGGCCAGTGTCTACGTGCACTCCGGGGAGGCGGGCACCCCGCGCCAGGACGAGAAGTATCGGTTCATGGCGGAATTGGGTGCCTACCTGAAGGGCAGGAGCGAGGGTGATGTTGTCGTGGGCGGTGACTGGAACATCGCGCACACCGAGCGGGATCTGAAGAACTGGAAGGGCAATCGCAATTCGGCCGGGTTCCTGCCCGAGGAGCGCGCTTGGATCGACGAGCTGATCGCCGCCGGATACGTCGATGTCGTGCGCGCCCTGCATCCCGGCGTCGACGGTCCCTACAGCTGGTGGTCCTATCGCGGTCGCGCCTACGACAACGATTCCGGGTGGCGCATAGACCTGCAGTTGGTGCGCGGCGAACTCGCCGGACGCGCGAAACAGGCCGTGGTGGAACGGGCGCCGTCCTACGATCAGCGCTGGTCCGACCATGCGCCGGTCACCGTGCAGTACCGATGAACTCGCCCGGTGTCCATGTGCTCGCTGTGCCGAAGAACCCCGCCGTATCGATGGGCGCCGCCGAACCGATGGACACCTGTATACCGATCGATACCGCTGTGCCGGTGAGCGCCGTGGCGGGGACGCCGGGTACGCCCGCCGCCTACGAGTTCTCCGCCGACAGAAGGATCCGCGCACGATGAATCCGAAGGTTCTCAGAACGGTCGCGGCGCTGGGCGCGCTCGCGCTGGTGCTGTTGGTGTCGCTGCTGACCTCCCGGGGCGGCGACGATACCGCTTCGGACACCGCCCCCGGCACGAACGCGACCGCCGTCTCGACCGCCGTGCCGAACGCGGGGAGCGCGACGGCGGTGCCGAAGCCCGGTGCGGCAGGCCCGGTCACCGCACCGTCGCGGGTGGCGGGCGTCCCGGAGCGCGCCTACGACACCCTCGCCGAGATCGACGCGGGCCGCTGGCCCGATTCGGCGAACGCACCCGGCACCAAGGGCGGCGAGCGATTCATGAACCGCGACAAAGATCTGCCGCTCACCGACAGCGCGGGCAACAAGATCGCCTATCAGGAGTGGGACGTCAATCCCAAGCAGCGCAATCGTTCCCGCGATGCCGAACGCATCGTCACCGGCAGCGACGGTTCGGCCTGGTACACCGGCGACCACTACGAGACCTTCACCAGGATGCGCTGATGCCCATACCGCTCTCGCAGTTTCTCGCCCGCCCGATCGACGCCGAGCCGGACTCCGGCGCGCATCCGGTGCTCGGAGCACTGCCGGTGACCGCGCCGGAGCTGTCGGAGGTGCGCTACCGCGCACCGGCCGGATTCCTGGTGCGGGAATTGCGCGGCGAGCGGATGCGCACCGTCGCCGGGGTTTTCGACGAGTGGGCGGCGGCTTTCCAGTTCCCCTACTACTTCGGCGGGAACAAGGACGCCTTCGACGAATGTCTGCGCGACCTGGACGATTCTCTCGGCGAGGCCGCCGGTTACGTCGCGGTGGTCCGCGATGCCGCCGAACTGCTGGCCGAGCAGGTCACCGAGCGCGAGTGGTTCGTCGAGGCGATGCGCGACTGCGCCGACCACTGGCGCCGTCGTGACGTCGCCTTTCTGGTGGTCCTGCAGGACGATCCCGTCGCGGGCACGGTCGCGCTGACTCTGGACTGACGGCCCCCGGTCCGAGCGCGACGTCGACGCGGGCGCCGCTCGCGCGGCTCAGCGCAGGCGGCCGGCCAGATCCTCGCCGAGCAGGACGAACACGTCGGTGGTGTGCTCGACGAGTTCGTCCTGGGTGAGGTCGATCTCGCCCTGCAGCCACGAGGTCAGCGTGTGCACCAGGCCGCCGACCAGGTAGGTCGCGCGGAAGTCGATGACCGCGTCGGGCAGCGGATCGGTGATGCCGTAGAAGCCGACGCCCTGCGCGGCGACCATGCGCGCGAACGCCCGGATCGTCTGGTTGCCACGCGCCCGCAGCTCCGGGGTGGCCATGCCCGCGACCAGCGCGACGTGCGCTTTGCGCGGGTCGTCGGTGAGCACGTGGATGCCCGCGGCGATGGCGGCGTGCGCCTTGCCCCTGGTCGTCTCGTCGGTGGTGTCGCGCAGCGTATCCAGGATGGTCAGTGCCAGTTCCTCGGCGATGCGATCGAACAGCCCCGACAGCACGGCCTCGCGGCTGTCGAAGCTCTCGTAGTAATAGCGCTCGTTGAGCCCGGCCCGGCCGCACAGGCCGGAGACGGTCAGTTTGCCCAGGCCCTCGGTGCCGATGATGTCGAGCGCGGCATCGAGCAGCGCGGTCCGCCGCGCGGCCCTGCGCTCCTCGGCGGAGACGCCGCCATAGGTCCGCTGCGCAGTCACGCGTCCGATTCTGGCACGTTTTCGCTCGGCGCATGTTTGGCATGGGGTATTGCCAGAATTGGCTATCTGGTGGATTCTATTTCCAGATGACTCGACGAGGAGGCTCACCCATGTCCCACGCGCCCAGGTCCGACAAGCTCATGTCGGATACGCCGAGCTCCCCGGAGCCCGGCTACTTCACCGATGACTCGATGATCCGGCGGGTGATGCGCAAGCGCGCCGTGGGCATCACCTACGGCCTGCGTGCCCTGGTCATCGGCGCGGTGCACCCGTTGCTGTATGTGGGAACCGCTGAGAACACCCACCACCGGACCACGCCGTACACCCGGCTGGCGATCACCGGCAAGCTGTTCGAGGCGGTGTTCCTCGGCAGCAAGGCCGAGGCCGATCGCGCGCTCGCCTACACCGGCAAGCGGCACGTCAAGGTCAAGGGGCAGCTACCCGAGGACGCGGGCGCGCACAACCCGGCGGGCACCCCCTACTCGGCGCTGGATCCGGAACTGATGTTCTGGACGATGGCCTTCACCATGGACTCCGCCGAGGTCATGCACGACATCCTCGTTCGCGAACTCACCGATGGCGAGCGCGAAGGCCTCTACCAGGACTACGTCACCTGGGGGGTGCTGTTCGGCATGCCGCGCTCGGCCGCCCCGGACACCTATGCCGGATTCCGTGCGCGCTTCGACGGCTACATCGCCTCGCTCGAACCGCACCTGACCGACGAAGCCGAGCTGGTCGGCTCCTACCTCATGGGCGCGCGCATCCCGTATCCGCTGCCGATCCCGGCCCAGCAGGTCAGCGTGGGGTACTACCGGCTGGTGCAGGGCAGCCTGCCGCCCGCGGTCCGGGCGATGTACGGCCTGGAATGGGGTGCGCGCGAGCAGCGTCAGTTCGAGCTGGTCGCCCGTGGCGTGCGGGCCGCGCATCGGACGCCGATCCGGCGGGTGCGTCCGCTGCGCACCGCCCTGCGTGGTCCGAGCGCGCCGCTGTACCAGGTCGCCGCCAAGCGAGAGGCCGGTCTGCAGCGGACCGGACAGGAGAGCATGCCCGGCGTGGATCCGCGCACCTGGGCGGAGCGGAATTCCGCTTGAGTGGCATGGAAAGATCGCAGGCATGTCCAGTCCTGCATCAGCCCCGGCCGCGGAGCGCAAGCAGCGTGTGCTGTCCGGGATCCAGCCGACCAGTGCCTCCTTCCACCTCGGGAACTACCTGGGGGCGCTGCAGTACTGGGTAGGGATGCAGGACAGCTACGACGCGCTGTACTTCATCCCCGATCTGCACGCCATCACCGTCAGCCAGGACCCCAAGCAGCTGCGTGCCCGCACCAGGGCGGCCGCGGCCCAGCTGCTGGCGATCGGCATCGACCCGAAGCGTTCGACGCTGTTCGTGCAGAGTCAGGTGCCCGAGCACGCCGAACTGGCCTGGGTGCTGAGCTGCATCACCGGTTTCGGCGAAGCGGGCCGGATGACGCAGTTCAAGGACAAGTCCGCCAAGCAGGGCGCCGAGAACGCCACCGTCGGGTTGTTCACCTACCCGGTGCTGATGGCCGCCGACATCCTGCTCTACCGTGCCCATCAGGTGCCGGTCGGCGAGGATCAGCGCCAGCATCTCGAATTGACCCGTAACCTGGCTCAGCGCTTCAACACCCGCTTCAAGAAGACCTTCGTGGTGCCCGAGGCGCACATCGTCAAGGGCACCGCCAAGATCTACGACCTGCAGGACCCGACCTCGAAGATGAGCAAGTCGGCGGCCTCGGACGCCGGTCTGATCAACCTGCTCGACGACCCGAAGATCAGCGCCAAGAAGATCCGCTCGGCGGTCACAGACACCGAACGCGAGATCCGCTACGATCCGGACCTCAAGCCCGGCGTCAGCAATCTTCTCGTGATTCTCGGGGCGCTGACCTCGACCCCGATCGTCACCCTCGAACGCGACTACGCGGGCAAGGGTTACGGCGACCTGAAAACCGACGTCGCCGACGCGCTGGTCGAATTCGTCACCCCGCTGCGCGCTCAGGTGGAGGAGTACCTGTCCGATCAGGGTGAACTCGACCGCATTCTCGCCGCGGGCGCGGAGCGGGCACGGGAGATCGCGGGCAACACTCTCGCACAGGTCTACGACCGGGTGGGTTTCCTGCCTCGCTAGCCCGGGTACGACGTGTGCGGGAGCGGGCCTCGAAGGGGTGAGCGCGGTGCAGATGATCGACAACGTCAAGGCCCGTATCGAACGGGTCGTCGGGCGGCGGCCCTGGCTCGACCACGTGATCCGGGCGGCGGGCCGCTACCGGTCCAGCCGAGGTGACCACTACGCCGCGGGCATCACCTATTTCACGGTGCTGTCGCTTTTCCCGTTGCTCATGGTGGCTTTCGCCATCGCCGGTTTCGTGCTGGCGGGTAACCAGGAGCTCTTCGACGAGTTGCAGTCCAAGATCGTCGAGAACGTTCCCGGCGAATTCGGCACGCAGATCAACGATCTCGTCGACCAGGCGGTCGAATCGCGTGGCACGGTGGGCGTCCTCGGCCTGCTGACCGGTCTGTGGACCGGGCTGGGCTGGATGGCGAACCTGCGCGCGGCGCTCACCGACCAGTGGGAAGGCGACCCGCCCGACGAGGGCAACTTCCTGACCACCAAGCTCTCCGACCTCGGCGCGCTGATCGGCCTCGGTCTCGCGCTGGTGCTCTCGCTCGCTCTGTCGGCGGTGGGCTCGGGTGGCCTGGGCGCCCGGGTGGTCGAGGCGATCGGACTCGGTGATGTGTTCGGCATGGGCGTGCTGCTGCGCCTGCTCTCGATCGTGCTGGCGGTACTGGCGACCTGGGCGGTGTACGTCTGGATCATCGCCCGTCTACCCCGGACGAAGGTCACCCTGGCCAGCGCCGCCAAAGCGGGTCTGCTTGCCGCCGTGGCCTTCGAGCTGTTCAAGTACGTCGGCTCGATCTATCTGCGCTCGGTGCTGCAGAGCCCGGCGGGCGCGACCTTCGGTTCCATCATCGGCCTGATGGTGTTCAGCTACATCACCTATCGGATCATCCTGTTCGCGACCGCCTGGGCGGCCACCACGGCGGAGAACGAACTGCCCGCCGAGATCGAGCCGCCCGCACCGGCGGTCATCCGGCCGAGGGGCGTCGACGTCAGGCCGTCCGGGGGTATCGGGGCGGCCGCGTTCGGTGCGGGCGCGCTGACGATGCTGGCACTGACACGGTTACGGCGCAGGTAGATTCGCGCACGTTCCGGCGTCGGGCCGTGGCAATGCCCCACAGTGCGGGCAAGCGGCTCGCTGTCCGCCGGGACGGCGCGGCGCCTGGGGCGGGCGGATCACCTGTGGCGGCGGTTGACCCGGAACGCGCCGAGCAACAGCACGACGACGGCCACGCTGCCGACGATCACCAGCAGCGCCCGGGTGTCGGCGTGCGAGACGGTGTGCGGGGCGGCGAGGTCGCCTTCCAGCGGCGGTGCCGCGGGTACCACGGTCGGCTCGTCGAGGAAGACCTCGGCGCCGGGGAGCGCACCTACCGCGGCGACTTCGGCGTCTTCGGAGAGCGCGAAACCGTAGTCGAGCAGGCGCGCGGCCTGTTCCCAGGGACGGATCGGCCGCACGTCGGCCTGCAACAGAGTGACCGCGAGGCGGTGCCCGTCGCGTTCGGCCGCGGCGACGAAGGTCTGACGGGCGTCGTCGGTGAATCCGGTCTTGCCGCCCAGCGCGCCCTCGTAGTCGAACAGCAGGTGGTTGTCGTTGGCGATCGGGAAGCCGGGGTGGTCGGTGTCGTCCGGGATGCGCGGATCAGCGGGGTAACCGGGGAATTCGATCTGCTCGGTAGCGATCAGCTCGGCGAACAGCGGGATGCTCATCGCCTCGCGCCACAGCGCCGACAGGTCGTAGGCCGAGGTCGACATGCCCGGCCCGTCGAGTCCGGAGGGTGTGGCGACGCGAGTATCCAAGGCGGACAACGACTTCGCGACCTCGTTCATCTTCGCCACGGCCGCTTCGTCGCCGCCGAGCTGCGCGGCGATCATGTGCGCGGCGTCGTTACCGGACACCATGACCAGCGCTTGCATCAGTTGACGGTTGGTGTAGCGCCCGCCGGGGCCGATGCCCACTCGGGAGCCCTCGACGTCCGCGGCCTCCTGCGTGCCGACCACCACCCGGTCCATGTCGAGGGTGCGCAGCGCGACGATGGCCAGCAGCACCTTGATGGTGCTGGCGGGCCGGTAGCGGCCGTGCGGATCCTTGGCCGCCAGTACCGCGCCGGTGTCGAGATCGCTGACCAGCCAGGCGGTCGCCGAGATGTCGGCGGGCAACTCCGGCGCGTCGTCGGGCACCACGACGCCGCATTCGCTCATCCGCTCACCGCCGATCGCGGGCACCGGCACCGGCAGGGGACCCGGTGTGGGCTCGCCGGGGGCGGGCACCTCGGAGGCGTCGATCGGCGGGCGCGGCAGGTTCTTCTGCGGGCAGGTGTCGGTGTTCGGCGTGCTGAACGGTGTCGAGGTGGAGGTCGGCGGCGTCGGTTCGGCCGGATCGGCCACGACCGGCGCGGCGGCCGCCAGGACTGTCATCGCGAGCACGGCCGCGACGGTGAGGGCGGCGCGTGACCCGTGAGCCGGAGCGCAGGAGCGAGATCTCATCGACAGCGAGCCTAGCGGTGCGTCTCGGGCGGACCCCGGTGCCATCATCGCGACGTCGAGGGCGGCCGGGACCGGGCGTCCGGAAAGGGGCCGCGCTCCGATGACGGCGGCTGCTACCGGGACGGCTGCTGTCGGGACGGTTCCACCGGCTCGGGTACCCGCCGGCTGACGGGGCGCCGTAGCAGGACGAGGGCCAGCACCACCATCCAGGCGAAAGTGGTGTAGGCGTTGACGCGTTCCAACACGCCCAGCCGAGGCGTCGGTGCGTTGTTCGCGATATCGCTCATGAGCGGTCCCGTCAGCCCGGCCGACACCACGACGACCACCAGGGAAGCGATCGCGTAGAACCGAAACCACCCGCGCAACGCCACGGCCGAGGCGGTCACCGCGCCGAAGACGAGCAGGCCGAACGCCATCGTCGTGACGATGTGCATCGTGTCGTTGAAGCCGGTCTCCATCCCGCGCGAACTCATCGGAAAGAACGGGTGCGTCGGCGCGGTGACCACGCTCGCGGCGAACAGGAACCCGGCCGTCCACCGCAGGGCCCCGCTCCCACCCGCCGACCACCGGATACCTACGCAGAACGCGAGTACGAGCAGGCCGTGCAGGGCAATCCACGTCACCGCGAGCGGTCGCACCGGAGAGCCGTAGGCGGACAGTTCGCTGATCGCCTGGTCCCTGAAGCTGTAACCGTCGTACAGCACGCCGGAGACCAGGTCGCCGACCACGTAGACGACCACCGCCGCGATCCCGGCGAGTAACAGCGGCTGCCGGGTCGCCTCCCCACGCCATGCCCGCTGAACGACCTCGTCGGACGACTCGGCACCGACAGGTGTCGGCATGGCGCACCTCCGTATCGTCGTGTTCGAGACCAGTGTCCGCTTGCGGGCAGAGCGCGCAGGAGAGGCGAAGGTCCTTCGCATCGGCCGGGGAGCAGTGCGGCAGCCGCGCTGTCGGTAGGTGCCGGTGGTCGACATGCCGCACGAGCCGGGCAGCGTCAGCCCCACGACTTCGATGAACGGGGTGTCGCGGATGGTCACGCGAATGCGAAACGCGCCGGCTCGACGCTGTCGGGCGCGAAGCGGGCGGCAGGCCCGTCGGGGATCGTCCGCCACCGAGTGCGCGCCGACGGTGTCGGTGGGGGCTGGCATGATCGGCGAATCATCGTGTGCGACAGGGGGTTGGGATGTCGGTGCCGATCTCGCGGATGCCCAGTGCGCAGCGGCCGAGGGAGCGACTGCTCACGCTCGGGCCGCAGGCTCTCAGTGACGGCGAACTGCTGGCACTGCTGCTCGGGCAGGGCAGGCGTGGTGCGAGCGCACTGGAGTTGGCCGCCGAACTGCTCGCCGACCACGGCGGGATCACCGGGCTGGCGGCGGCGCGGCCGGAAGAACTCGCCCGCCGGACCGGCGTCGGGTCGGCCAAAGCGGCGGCCCTGGTCGCTGCCTTCCACCTCGCCAGCCGGTCCAGGGTCGAACAGGATCAGGCGCCGCGCCTGCTCGGTGCCCAGGACCTGGCCCGAGTCGCCCTACCGCTGTTCGCGGGCGCCCGGGTGGAACGCATGCTGGTCCTGATCTGCGACGCCCAGCATCGGCTGCGCCGCACCGTCTTCGTCGCCGAGGGCGCGATCGACCGGGTGGCCGTCCCGGTCCGGGAAATCCTCAACACCGTCCTGCGCCACGACGGGCGCTGCTTCGCCGTCGTGCACAACCACCCCTCGGGCGACCCCCATCCCAGCGTCGACGACCGCCGCGCCACCGCACTGCTGCAGGCCGCCGCGGACACCGTCGGCCTGCGCTTCCTCGACCACGTGGTGCTGGCCGGCGAACGCTGGGCCAGCGCCGCACCGCTGTCCTTCGACGACAGCTGAACCCGGAACCGCCGTGGCTCGTGCGGGTCCTGGGCGGCCGGGCTGCCGAGCCTGTCACCGCCCGGACCGACCGGCATCCGAGAACGACGAAGGCCGCTCGCGTCCTGGCGGACACGAGCGGCCTTCGTCGCGAAGAAGCGGGATCAGCGGGTGAAGAGCAGAGCCCGCTTGACCTCCTGGATCGCCTTGGTGACCTCGATACCGCGAGGGCAGGCGTCGGTGCAGTTGAAGGTCGTGCGGCAGCGCCACACGCCCTCGACATCGTTGAGGATGTCCAGACGCTCGCGGGCGCCCTCGTCACGGCTGTCGAAGATGAAGCGGTGCGCGTTCACGATCGCGGCCGGTCCGAAGTAGCTGCCGTCGCTCCAGTACACGGGGCAGGAGGTGGTGCAGCAGGCGCACAGGATGCACTTGGTGGTGTCGTCGAACCGGGCGCGGTCGGCCTGGCTCTGGATGCGCTCACGGGTCGGCTCGTTGCCGGTGGCGATCAGGTAGGGCTTCACCGCGCGGAACGCGTCGAAGAACGGCTCCATGTCCACCACGAGGTCCTTCTCCACGGGCAGGCCGCGGATCGGCTCGACGGAGACGGTGACGGACTTGCCGTCCTTGGGCAGCATGTCCTTCATCAGCACCTTGCAGGCCAGCCGGTTCACACCGTTGATCCGCATGGCGTCGGAGCCGCAGACACCGTGGGCGCAGGAGCGCCGGAAGGTGAGCGTGCCGTCCAGGTAGGACTTGATGTAGATGAGCACGTTCAGGAAGCGGTCGGTGGGCAGGACCGGAACCTGGAACGACTCCCAGTGCGCACCCTTGTCGTCCTCGGGATTGAAGCGCGCCACCTTGACGGTGATCATCACCGAGCCCTCCGGCACCGGGGCCGGATTCGACGGAGTGGTCTTCTCGAGTACGGCAGTCATCAGTACTTACGCTCCATCGGCTCGTAGCGGGTCTGCACCACCGGCTTGAAATCGAGCCGGATGTCGGACAGCAGATCCGTGCCCTCCTTGTAGGCCATCGTGTGCCGCATGAAGTTCACGTCGTCGCGGTCCGGGTAGTCCTCGCGGGCGTGGCCGCCGCGCGATTCCTTGCGGTTGAGCGCGCCCACGACGGTGACCTCGGCCAGCTCGAGCAGGAAGCCCAGCTCGACGGCCTCGAGCAGGTCGCTGTTGTAGCGCTTGCCCTTGTCCTGCACCGTGATCCGCGTGTACCGCTCCTTGAGCGCGTGGATGTCGGTGAGGGCCTGCTTGAGGGTGTCCTCGGTGCGGAACACCGAGGCGTTGTTGTCCATCGAGCGCTGCAGCTCGGTGCGGATGTCGGCCACCCGCTCGTTGCCGTGGTCGGACAGGATCAGCGCCAGCCAGTCCTGCACCATCTGCGCCGGGTTCTCCGGCATCTCGACGAACTCGCTGCGCTCGGCGTACTCGGCGGCGGCGATGCCCGCGCGACGGCCGAAGACGTTGATGTCGAGCAGCGAGTTGGTGCCCAGGCGGTTCGCGCCGTGCACCGAGACGCAGGCGCATTCGCCCGCGGCGTAGAGGCCGGGGACGACGTCGGTGTTGTTGCGCAGCACCTCGCCGCGGATCCGGGTCGGGATGCCGCCCATCACGTAGTGACAGGTCGGGAACACCGGCACCAGTTCCTTGACCGGGTCCACGCCCAGGTAGGTGCGGGAGAACTCGGTGATGTCGGGCAGCTTCTCCTCGAGCACGTCCTCGCCGAGGTGGGTCACGTCGATGTAGACGTAGTCCTTGTTCGGTCCGGCGCCGCGGCCCTCGAGCACCTCGAGCACCATCGAGCGGGCGACGATGTCGCGGGGCGCGAGGTCCTTGATGGTGGGGGCGTAGCGCTCCATGAAGCGCTCGCCGTCGGCGTTGCGCAGGATGCCGCCCTCGCCGCGGACCGCCTCGGAGATGAGGATGCCCAAGCCGGCCAGGCCCGTCGGATGGAACTGGTGGAACTCCATGTCCTCGAGCGGCAGGCCCTTGCGGAACACGATCGCCATGCCGTCGCCGGTCAGCGTGTGCGCGTTCGAGGTGGTCTTGTACATGCGACCCGAGCCGCCGGTGGCGAACACGATCGACTTGGCGTGGAAGATGTGCAGCTCGCCGGTGGCCAGCTCGTAGGCGACCACGCCGGTGGCGACCGGACCGCGCTCGGTCTCGGTGAGCACCAGGTCGAGCACGTAGAACTCGTTGAAGAACTCCACGTCGTGCTTGACGCAGTTCTGGTACAGCGTCTGCAGGATCATGTGACCGGTGCGGTCGGCCGCGTAGCAGGCCCGGCGCACGGGGGCCTTGCCGTGGTCGCGGGTGTGACCGCCGAAGCGGCGCTGGTCGATCTTGCCTTCGGGGGTCCGGTTGAACGGCAGACCCATCTTCTCCAGGTCGAGCACCGCGTCGATGGCCTCCTTGGCCATGATCTCCGCGGCGTCCTGGTCGACGATGTAGTCACCACCCTTGACGGTGTCGAAGGTGTGCCACTCCCAGTTGTCCTCTTCCACGTTGGCCAGCGCGGCGCACATGCCGCCCTGGGCCGCGCCGGTGTGGCTACGGGTCGGGTACAGCTTGGTCAGTACGGCCGTCCGGACACGGGGGCCCGCCTCGATGGCCGCGCGCATACCCGCGCCGCCGGCACCGACGATGACGACGTCGTAGCGATGTTCCTGAACAGGACGGGCTGCGACGGCGCCGCTGTTACGTTCGCTGGACTCACTCATGCGAGGTGGCCTGTTCCTAACTGATGTTGGGGTCGAAAGTGAAGATGACGTAGGTGCCGACGCCCATGATCAGGATCATCGAGACGGCCAGCAGGACCTTGAGCCAGAAGCGGGTCGAGTCCTTGCGGGAGTAGTCGTCGATCACGGTGCGCAGGCCGTTGCCGCCGTGCAGCTGTGCCAGCCAGAGCATGGCCAGGTCCCAGATCTGCCAGAACGGAGAGGCCCAGCGTCCGGCCACGAAGCCGAAGTTCAGCCGCTTCACGCCGCCGTCGATCATCAGCATGATGAAGATGTGGCCGAAGACCAGCACGATCAGCAGCAGGCCGGAGAAGCGCATGAACATCCACGCGTACTTCTCGAAGTTGTTGCCCGAGCGGGCGCGCGGCGAGCGCGGCAGGTCGAGGCTGGCAGGCCGGTCGTAGGACTTGCCGAGAACAGGTGCGCTCATCGTGATCAGTGCTCCGTCAGCAGGTAGAAGAACATGCGGCCGATGCCCGCGCCCGCGGTCACGATCGTGACGGCCAGCACGACCCAGAGCATCTGACGCTGGAAACGCGGGCCTTCCGACCAGAAGTCGACCAGGATCACCCGCACGCCGTTGAGCGCGTGGAACAGCACGCACACGACCAGGCCCATCTCCATGAGCGCGACCACGGGCGTCTTGTAGATCTCGATCGCCTCGTTGTACATCTGCGGGCTGACCCGGACCAGGGCAGTGTCCAGCACGTGCACGAAGAGGAAGAAGAAGAGTGTGACACCGGTGATCCGGTGCAGCGCCCAGGACCACATTCCGGGGTCGCCTCGATAGAGCGTCTTCCGCTTCGGCTGAGCCGGAGCTTCGATCGTGGTCATAGAGTGCGCTGCCTCCAACGTCGTCGATGGACCCGGTTGCAGGCCCGGTGCCGACCGCGCTTGATGGGGCGAAATCCCCAGATGGCTGTGCCTTGCTCCTCTAGCACGTGCCCGCTGTCGGGAACCTGAACCGATCTATCTCGGACTCTAATCCTCTCCGATTCGCGGAACTAATTCGGCGTGCCGTGCGTTGCGCGCCCATCCGGTGGGTTAGGTTTACCTTCATTGCTGTTCAACGGGGTGCGTTTCGTCGTGTGCGCGCGCTGTCGCTACCCGTTCGAGGAGAGGTCGATCGTGCCCGAAATCGACTGGAATGCATTGCGCGACAAGGCTCTTGAAGCAATGCGGCACGCCTATTCGCCGTACTCGCGGTTCCCGGTGGGCGCCGCCGCTCTCAGTGCCGACGGCCGAATTGTGAGCGGATGCAATGTGGAAAATGTCTCATACGGCCTGACCCTGTGTGCCGAATGTGTACTGGTCGGTAACTTGATTGTGACCGGCGGCAGGCGATTGATCGCGGTGTCGGTCTGCGATTCCTGGGGCGAAATTCTGACCCCCTGCGGACGCTGTCGCCAGGTGTTGCTCGAACATGGCGGTGCCGAGTTGCTGATCGACCATCCCGACCGCCCGCGCCCGCTGGGCGAACTGCTTCCCGAGGCGTTCGGGCCCGGCCATCTGGCGGCAGGGCAGCCCTGACGGACGAACCCCGCCGCGCGTGACCCCGCCGCGCGTGACCCCGGCGCGCGAAACCCCACCGCGTGCCAGACTGGCCGCGTGACGGCTCTGGACGCGGTTTCGATCATCACCACCAAACGCGACGGCGGGTCCCTGTCCGGCGAGCAGATCGACTGGGTGATCGACGGGTTCACCCGTGGCGAGGTCACCGACGAGCAGATGTCGGCGCTGGCGATGGCGATCTTCTGGCGGGGGATGACCCGCGCCGAGACCGCGCGCTGGACGGCCGCCATGATCGCCTCGGGGCAGCGGATGGACTTCACCGATCTGCCGCGCCCCACCGTGGACAAGCACTCCACCGGCGGCGTCGGCGACAAGATCACCCTGCCGCTCGCGCCGCTGGTCGCCGCGTGTGGTGCGGCGGTGCCGCAACTGTCCGGCCGCGGCCTCGGTCACACCGGCGGAACCCTCGACAAGCTGGAGTCGATCCCGGGCTGGCGGGCCGATGTGTCGCCCGCGCGATTGCGCGAGATCCTCGCGGACCCGGCCGTGGGTGCGGCGGTGTGCGCGGCGGGCGCCGATCTCGCCCCGGCCGACAAACGCCTCTACGCGCTGCGCGATGTCACCGGCACCGTCGAATCGATCCCGCTGATCGCCAGCTCCATCATGAGCAAGAAGATCGCCGAGGGCACCGCCGCGCTGGTGCTGGATGTGAAGGTCGGCGCGGGCGCGTTCATGAAGGACCCGGCGAGCGCGACCGAACTGGCGACCACCATGGTCGAACTCGGCGCCGACGCCGGGGTCCGCACGGTCGCTCTGCTGACCGCCATGGACACTCCGCTCGGGCGCACCGCGGGCAACGCCCTGGAGGTGGCCGAGTCGGTGGAGGTGCTGGCGGGCGGTGGCCCGGCCGACGTCGTCGAGCTGACGCTGGCGCTGGCCGCCGAGATGGTCGCCCTCGCCGGCCTCGACGCCGACCCGGCGCAGGTGCTCGCCTCCGGCCGTGCCATGGACCACTGGCGTTCGATGGTGCGCGCCCAGGGCGGCGATCCCGACGCACCCCTGCCGCGCGCCGCGCACACCGAGACGCTGCGCGCCGAGCGTGACGGGGTCCTCACCAGAATGGACGCACTCGGCGTGGGGCTGGCCGTCTGGCGCCTGGGCGCGGGCCGGGCCAAGCAGGGCGATCCGGTGCAGTTCGGCGCGGGAGTGGAGATGCACGCCAAGCCCGGCGAGGTGGTGCGCGCCGGGGACCCGCTGTTCACCATGCACACCGACACGCCGCGTATGTTCCCCGCGGCCACGTCGGCGTTGCGGGAGGCGATCGACATCGGGGAGCGGGTGCCGGACGCAGGGCCGCTCGTTCTCGATCGCATCGGATGACCAGTCGCACCGAACGCCGGGCCGATTTCGGGGCTCGCGTGCCGTCGTGGGCAGTCGGTGACAATCAGGGAAGGTGGACGGATCCGGTCGCGGCGGTGACCGTTCGGTGTCAGCGGTTCGGTCCGCTGCCGAAACGAGGGACCGCGGCTAACGTATTGCTATGACAGGACCGACGCCACCGACCCTCGCTTCGATCCGCCGAGCGCCCAAGGTCTTGCTGCACGATCACCTCGACGGTGGTCTGCGGCCCGCGACGGTGCTGGAGCTCGCCGCCGACTGTGGGTACGACGAGCTACCGGCCGACAACGAGGCGGACCTGGAGGCCTGGTTCCGGGAATCCGCCGACTCCGGCTCGCTGGAACGCTATCTGGAAACCTTCGCCCACACCGTCGCCGTCATGCAGACGCCCGAGGGTCTGCGCCGGGTCGCCCGCGAATGCGTGCTGGATCTGGCCGCCGACAGCGTCGTCTATGCCGAAGTGCGCTTCGCTCCCGAGCAGCATCTGGAACGCGGGCTGAGCCTCGACGAGGTGGTCGAGCACACGCTGGCCGGATTCAGGGAGGGCGAAGCCGAGGCCGCCGCGGCCGGGCAGCCGATCGTGGTGGTCTGCCTGTTGACCGCCATGCGGCACGCGGCGCGCTCGCGCGAGATCGCCGAACTGACGGTGCGCTGGCGTGACCGCGGCGTCGGCGGATTCGACATCGCGGGCGCGGAGGCCGGGTACCCGCCCACCCGGCACCTGGACGCCTTCGAGTACATGCGCGCCAGCAATGCCCACTTCACCATTCACGCGGGCGAGGCGTTCGGGCTGCCCTCCATCCACGAGGCGCTGGCCTACTGCGGATGCGACCGGCTCGGGCACGGGGTGCGCATCATCGACGACATCCGGGTGCCCGGCGGCGAGATCGCCGACGCCGAACTCGGCAGGCTGGCCTCCTACGTGCGGGACAAGCGCATTCCGCTGGAGCTGTGCCCGTCGTCGAACGTGCAGACCGGCGCGGTGCCCTCGCTCGACAAGCATCCCTTCGACCTGCTGGCCCGATTGCGCTTCCGTGTCACCGTCAACACCGACAACCGGTTGATGAGCGACACCAGCATGAGCAAGGAGATGTTCGAGCTGTCGCGGACGTTCGGTTACGGCTGGAGCGATCTGGAACGGTTCACCATCAATGCCATGAAGTCGGCGTTCGTTCCGTTCCCGGAACGTCTGCGCATCATCGACGACATCATCAAGCCCGGTTACGCGGTCCTGATCGGCTGACCGGCTTCCGCCGATCAGCCGGGCTGCTACTCGGACGTGAGGCGGGCTTCGAACGCGCGCTCCAGCTCCCGCCAGGCCTGCGCCTCGGCGTGGAACGGCGGGTTCGGGGCCAGCCGGGTCGGGTCGGGGTTGAGCAGGTAGGACACGTACCAGCCCAGCGGGGTGGACTTGGCCAGCGCGACCTCGACCACATCGTCGTCGGCGTAGTCGGCCGCGTCGGTGAACAGCTCGACGGCGAGGTCGAGCTGATCGATGTCGACGGCATCCGGTCCCGCGGCCAGATCGTCGGCCAGGCCGGGCAGCACGTAGACGTTCTCGTCGGTGACCTCGACCTCGAGCGAGCCGTCGATGGCGGCGGTCTGCACCTCGCCGAAGGTGCTCACCCGGGCCAGATCGTGCTCATGGTCGTCGGCCAGGTAGCGGGCCAGCGCCCGCTCGGAGGCGAAGGTCAGGATCGCGCCCTCGGTGCCCAGGAAGATCGGCTCGTCGTCGAGGTAGCAGCGCAGCGTGAAGTGGGTGCCCTCGCTGGTGATGATCTTCACCGGGTCGATGCCGACCTCGTGCCAGAACGAGTCGTCGTCTTCATCCTGCGCGTCGTCCTCGGTCTTGTCGAGGTCGACCGGCTCGAACTCGGCCTCCTCCTCGCTCTCGGCCGCGTCGTCGGCGTCGACGATGTTCTCCTCGGCGGCCAGCAGTTCGGCCTCGGCGTTGGAGACCGCCGTGGCGTCGACGTCGGGGGTGCTCACCACCGAGTCGACGGCGTCGAGCACATCGTCCCAGTCCTTGGCGATGGCGGCGCCGATCTGGTCCCAGAGCTCCTCGCCGTCGCGTCCGACGAACGCGCTCGCCCCGCCCGGCAGCGCGCCGAGCACCGGGTGTGAGCTGAAGAACTTGGTGACCACGTCGAGCTCGCACACGTCACCGAGGTTGCGCACCATGTCGAGGGTGTCCTCGAGTTCGGCGACGACCTCCGGCTCCGGGTCGCCCGCGGCGAGCTCGGGGACGCCGACGAGGTCGAAGCTGTGGTGCTCCTGCGGCTCCAGTTCCACCGCCGACAGTCCGACCACGACCTTCCACGCGGGATGGTCCACCAGGTCGTTGTCGGTATCGGTGCGGACGAAGGCCGCCAGTTCAGCGACGGACTCGAATCCGTAGAGGGTGTCCTCGTGTCCGAGGAACGCCATCCACTCGTCGTCACCGTCACGCCAGCGTGGCGCCCACAAGGTGACGAGATCGCCGTCGGTCAGGCCGAGCTCGATCGGGACGATGTCTCCAGAAGCCATGAGCGGAAGCCTATCGAGCTTCCGGCTCAGGCACTATCCGGCCTGCCCCCGAGCGGGCCCGGACCCGATTTCGTGTCCGAAGCGAACGACTCGTTCAGCGTCGCAACGACCTTCGAACGCTGCTCGCCCGCGTCCTCGGCGGCCTGCCTGCACGCCCAGATGATCAGCTGACCGACATCGGCCGGGGCCATCGTGGTCACCGACTCCGACAGCCGCAGACCCACCAGCGCGCCGTTGCTGTCGACCTCCACGCCGACCGCGCCGTCCTCGCTGGTGAAGCTGCCGCGGACCTGGCCGAGGCCGTACAGGGCGGCCTCGAGTGCCTCCAGTTTGGCGGTCGCGTTGGCGACCAGGGCGTCCATCTCAGCACTCACAGTGGCCTCATCCAGGTGGTCGGTCCGGTGTCGGCGTCGTCGATCCGGTCGAGTTCGTCGACCGCCTGCTGCCGGGTCGGCAGGCCGAGCTTGTCCAGCATGTCGGCCGGCATGCCCGTCTCGGCGAGCAACTCACGGCGCTTGGCCCGCGCGGCGATGGCCGAGCGCTGGGTCAGTCGCAGGATCTCGTTGGCCAGAGCCTGTGCGCCGTAACGGTATTCGCTGCGCTCGAACTTGATCTCCACCGGCATGCCCTGATCGGTCGCGCGCACCGCGATGGTGCCCGACCGGTTCTGGCTGACCGCGACGGTGACGTTCGGGATCTGCTGTTCGCTCATTCTGTGGGCCTGTAGAAGCCGTAGAACTCCATACCCATGTTCTCCGTTCGGATGTTACTGATCGAGACCGGATCACCCGCCTCGACGAGCTGACCGTTGCCGACCACCATGGCGACGTGGCCGTCCCACACCGCCAGGTCGCCCGGCATCAGCTCGCCGGGGGAGACCTGCGGGTGACCGATGTGCTGTTCCTGCGCCAGTCGAGGCAGCTCGACGCCGGCCTCGCCGTAGGCCCACTTGGTCAGGCCGCTGCAGTCGATGCCGGAGCCGGGGGTGTTGCCGCCCCAGACGTAGGGCGTGCCGGTGGCGCTGATCGCCGCGGTGACCGCCTTGGCGGCCTTCTCGTTGGGCGCCTCCACCACGCTGCCGTCGGGCAGGGTGATCTTCACGCCGTCGGAGGTGGCGCTCGACGAGTCCGAGGTGTTCGAGTTCTGACCGCTCGGCGTGGTCGCCGCCGGCGTAGTCGAGGTAGCGGCCTGCGAGACCTGCTTCAACGGCGTGCTCGCCATCGAGGTGACCAGCGAACCGGCCTGCCCGGCCATGCCCAGCAGACTCTGCAGGCCGGAGCCCGCCTGGCTGGTGATCGCCCCCGGCAGGCTCGCGACGGCCGGACTCGACGGCGCGGGGGTCAGCTGGGTGATCGCGGCGGTCTGGGTGTCGAGTTCGCTGCGCACCCGCCCGACCACACCGATGCCCTGGTTCAGGTGATCGATGGCCGAGCCCACCAGCAGTGTGAAGCCCTGGGGCGTGGCCACCGTGGGGCCGAGTGCGGTGGCGGTGTTCACGAAGGACTGCACGATGGTGTTCAGGTCCTTCTGGCCCGTTTCCACTTCCGCGGCAGCCTGATTCACGACCGTGGCCATCTCCGTGCTCCGGTCGGAGATGGTGGCAGCGGAGGTCTGCACGCGCAGCGCCTTGGAGGTGGCCGAGTCGGCCGCGACGCCGTCCCACGCGGTATTGAGCTGGTTGATGCTCGCCTTGCCGAACTGGTGCAGCTGATCGAGCGCGGTGGAGGTGGACACCAGCGCGTCGCCGGGCCCGCCGCTGGGCTGCACACCCGTGCCGAAGCTGCTGAGCAGGTCGAGCAGGGGCTTGACCAGCACGTTGATGTCGATCACCGGTTCACCCGCCCAAGTCTGTGGAGCGCAGGGCCGCAGCGTTGTTCAGGTCGGTCTCGGTGAGGACGGTGGCCGAGGCCGCGGCCGCGCCGCCCATGCTCGACAGCACCGCCGACAGCTGGGCGATCGAGGCCACGTGCCCGGCGTGCGCCGCGGCATAGGCGGCCATGAAGTCACCACCGATGAGACCCATGATCGGGCCCAGCAACGCGGGCGACGCGCCCGCGGCCCCCGCCGCGATTCCGGCCATCTCACCCGCCATGACACCGGCGGTCGCGCCATAGGCGACGATGCCCTCGGTGTCCGCCGACATCTTGGTCATGATGTGCTTCCCCCATCCGTTCGTTCCCAGGCAGAGTACGTCATCCACCTATTTCGACGCGCCGTCCCGCCGCGTGGTTCCACACCCCTGGAAAAAGATTCACGCCTTCGGCCTGTCGCGGACGACCTGTCCCGGCCGGCCTGCTCCGGACGGTCCGACCCGGCCGGTCCGCCTCGGATGGCCTGCCGTGAATCGCAAACAACCTTATCGTTCCATCATGCGCACCCACACCGTGGATCACCCGCTGGCCGCTGCTCTGCTGACAACGATGCGCGACGAGCGCAGCAGTGACGCCGCGTTCCGCGCGGCGCTCGCCGATCTCACCGGAATCCTGATCTACGAGGCACTACGGGACGCCCCGGTGGCCACCTACGAGATCACCACCCCGGTCGCCCGGACCGTCGGCATCCGGCTGGCGACTCCGCCGCTGCTGGTGCCGGTACTGCGGGCAGGCCTCGGCATGGTCGACACCGCGTCGGGCCTGATTCCCGAGGCCAGAGTCGGTTTCGTCGGCATCGCCCGCGACGAGTCCACCCATCGGCCGGTGCCCTACATGGAGTCGCTGCCCGACAACCTCGCCCATATCCCGGTCTTCGTGCTCGATCCGATGCTGGCGACCGGCGGCTCCATGCGCCACACCCTGGAACTGCTCGTCGCCCGGGGAGCCACCGAGATCACCGCGCTGTGCGTGGTCGCCGCGCCCGAGGGCATCGCCCTCCTGGAGAACAGCGGGCTGCCGGTGCGGCTGCTGACCGCCGCCATCGACGACGGGCTGAACGAGAACGCCTACATCGTGCCCGGTCTCGGCGACGCGGGCGACCGCCAGTTCGGGCCGCGCTGAGATCCCGAGCTCACCCCCGCGCCGGAGCGGGTCGGAGTGCTCGGCAGAACGCGGCCAGCTCCGAAAGCCGTTGCCGCGCCGCATCTGCGGCCTCCGGCAAGCCCGTGCGGCCGGACACCGGCAGGACGACCTCCAGGTAGCACTTGAGTTTCGGCTCGGTCCCGGACGGGCGGATCACCACACGCGACCGCTCGCCCTCGAAGATCAGTGCGTCGGTGCGCATCCGGCCGCGCACCAGGAGCTGGTCGGTGAAGCGCATCCGTTCGCCCGCGATCACCTCCGGCGGGGCCGCGCGCAGGCCGGCGACCACGGACACCGCGGCATCCGCGTCGGCCAGGCGCAGCGAGACCTGCCCGCCCGCGTGCAGACCGAAGGCCAGCGCGTAGTCGTCGAGGTCGTCGAGCAGACTGCGTCCACCGGCCTTGGCAGCGGCCACCATGTCGGCGGCCAGCACCGCCGCGGAGATCCCGTCCTTGTCGCGCACCACGGACGGGTCGACGCAGTGTCCGATCGCCTCCTCGTAGGCGTAGACCAGGCCGTCACCGGCGCGGGCCAGCCATTTGAACCCGGTCAGCGTCTCGGCGTAGCGGGCGCCCCGCGCCGCCGCCAGCTTCGACAACAGCCGGGAGGAGACGATCGTGGTGGCCACCAGCGCGTCCGGCCCCGCGGTGCCGAGCACCCGGTCGGCGAGTAGCACGCCGGTCTCGTCCCCGCGCAGCATCCGCCATCCGCCCGGGCCCGGCACGCCGAGGGCGCACCGGTCGGCGTCGGGGTCGAGGGCGATGGCCAGGTCGGCGTCCACCCGTCGCGCGGTCGCCAGCAGCAGGTCCGCGGCGCCGGGTTCCTCGGGGTTGGGGAAGGCCACGGTCGGGAAATCCGGGTCGGGGTCGAACTGTTCGGCCACGACGTGCACATCGGTGAAGCCGGCCGCCGACAGCGCTCGCAGCACTACCTCACCGCCCACACCGTGCAGCGGGCTCACCGCGATCCGGATCGGCGCGCGCGGTCCGTCGCCGCCGATGCGCGACGGCAGTTCGGCGACCCGCTCCAGATAGTCGCGCAGCAGGGTGTCGTCCGCGGGCTGGACGGGGCTGCGGGCGAAGGGCGGCCGCGCGGCCTCGATGCAGCGTTCGATCTCGGCGTCGGCGGGCGCGATCAGCTGCGAGCCGCCGTCCAGGTACAGCTTGTAGCCGTTGTCGCAGGCGGGATTGTGCGAGGCGGTGATCTGCACCCCGGCCACCGCGCCCAGCGCGCGCACCGCGTAGGCGACCACCGGGGTGGGCATCGGTTGCGGCAGCAGCGTCACCGGGAAGCCCGCGGCATGGAAGATCTCCGCGGTGACGGTCGCGAACTCCGCCGAGCCGTGCCTGGCGTCGCGCCCGACCACCACCCGGCCGCCGCCGAGGCAACGCTCGCGCAGCCAGGCGGTCACCCCGGCGGTGGCGCGGGCGACGGTGTCGGCGTTCATCCCGTCGGGGCCCTCGCGCAGCGGACCGCGCAGGCCCGCGGTGCCGAAGCGCAGCATCTACAGCCGTTCCAGCACGCCGCGCAGCAGTTTGCCCAGGCGCGGCGCGGCGGCCGCGCCCTCGGCCAGCACTTCGGCGTGCGAGAGGTGCTCACCGGTCACGCCCGCGGCCAGGTTGGTCACCAGCGAGAGCCCGAGCAGACGCACCCCGAGCGAGCGACCGGCGATCGCCTCGAGCACCGTGGACATGCCGACCAGGTCGGCGCCGAGGGTGGCGAGCATGCGGATTTCGGCGGGTGTCTCGTACTGCGGGCCGGTCAGTCCCGCGTACACCCCTTCGGTCAGGCCGGGGTCGACCTCGCGTGCCAGTGCCCGCAGCCGCGGGTCCCAGGCGTCGACGAGATCCACGAACGCGGCCCCCGCCAGCGGGGAACGGCCGGTCAGGTTCAGGTGATCGGCGATCAGCACCGGCTCGCCGACGCTCAGGCCGGGGCGGATGCCGCCCGCCGCGTTGGTCAGCACGATGATCTCCGCACCGGCCGCCACGGCCGCGGTGACCGGGTGGACCACCTCGGCGGGGGAGTACCCCTCGTAGAGGTGCTGACGGCCCATCAGCACGAGCACCTGGTTGTCGCCGACCGGGACCGAATGCAGCACGGGCACATGACCCTGCGCCGTCGGCGTCCCGAAGCCGGGCAGGTCGGGCATCGGTACCGAGGCGGTGGGAGTGCCGAGTTCGGCGGCGGCGGCCTGCCACCCCGACCCGAGTATCACCGCGACGCGATGGCGCGGCGCTCCGGTCCGTTCGGCGATCGCTTCGGCGGCCTGTTCGGCAAGCATGACACCAGTATCGTCACCCGCCGGGCGCCTTGTCGCGCCGGGGCGGCGACCCGCCTGCCGGGCGTACCGCGCCGCGCACCGCCCGCAGTGCCAGACTGTGTGCCATGCCACTACCGCGTCCCGCCGACCCGGCCGGTCTCGACGCCGCCGTGCGCGCCGACGCGGCGGTGCTCGCGGCCGGACCGCGGCTGGTCGCCCTCTCACACGCGCTGCACGCCGAACCGGAACTGGCCTTCGCCGAACACCGCAGCGTCGCCAAGATCCTCGAACCGCTGGCCGAGCGAGGTTTCACCGTCCACCGCGACGTGGCGGGCCTGCCGACCGCTTTCCGCGCCGAGTACGGCAGCGGCGCACTGACCGTCGGCCTGTGCGCCGAGTACGACGCGCTGCCGGAGATCGGGCACGCCTGCGGGCACAACATCATCGCCGCCGCGGCGGTGGGCGCCGCGCTGGGACTCGCCGAGGTCGCCGAGGCGCTCGACCTGACCGTGGTGGTGCTCGGCACGCCCGCCGAGGAGAGCGGCGGCGGCAAGGTGCTGATGCTCGAGGCGGGCGCCTTCGACGACATCGCGCTGGCGATGATGGTCCATCCCGGCCCGCTCGAGATCGCCGGGGCGCATTCGCTGGCGCTGGCCGACATCGCGGTCCGGTTCCACGGCAAGGAGGCACACGCCAGCGCCGCGCCCGATCAGGGCCGCAACGCGGGCGACGCGGTCACGGTCGCACAGGTGGCGCTGGGTCTGCTACGCCAGCACCTGCGGCCCGGCCAGCAACTGCACGGTATAATCAGCGACGGTGGTGTGGCCCCGAACATCGTGCCCGGCCATGCGGAACTGCTGTACTACCTGCGCGCAGCCGACTCCGCGTCGCTCGACGACCTGATGCGACGAGCCTCGGCCTGTTTCGAGGCGGGCGCCCTCGCGACCGGTTGCACCCACGAGATCCGGACGGTGGCGCCCACCTACACCGAGCTCACGCCCGATCCGGGTCTGCTGGCGGTCTATCGCGAACAGATCGCCGACCTGGGCCGGGTGCCCATCGCCGCGGATCTCGAGGCGCGGCGACCACTCGGCAGCACCGACATGGGCAACGTCACCAACGTCATCCCGGGCATCCATCCGGTCATCGGCATAGACACCGATGGGGCGGTGACGCATCAGCCGGGGTTCGCCGCGGCGAGTGTCAACGCCTCGGCCGACCGCGCGGTGACCGACGGTGCGCTCGCGCTCGCGCGTACCGCGATCGCCGTTGCCCGCGATGAACACCACAGAGAGAGTGTGTTGCAACGTCTGGCCCGACGACAGGAGGAATTTCGGTGAACAATCTCGGCCGGTCCCTCGAGCACGTGCACAGCCCCGCGGGCGCGGGCGCATGTGTGACCGCGGAAGGACCGGCGACGGACACCCCGGCGACGGACACCAGTGCGGCGACCGCGGCCGCGGCTCCGGACGCCGAGCCGGTGCCGGCTCCCTCGCCCGGCGGGCATCCCGTGATCGAGAAGTGGCTGGCCGCCCACGGAGCGGACCTGATCCGGTGGCGCAGGCACATCCACGCCCACCCGGAGCTGTCGCGCACCGAGTTCGCCACCACCGAGTTCCTCGAGGAACGGCTCACCGAAGCCGGGCTGACCCCGCGCCGGATCCCCGGCGGCACCGGCCTGCTGTGCGATATCGGCCCCGACGCCGACTCGGCGCCACGCATCGCGTTGCGCGCCGACATCGACGCGCTGCCGTTGCAGGAGTTCACCGGCCGGCCCTACTCCTCGACCGTGCCGGGCGTCTCGCACGCCTGCGGTCACGACGCGCACACCACCATCCTGCTCGGCACGGCCCTGGCCCTGGCCCAGATGCCCGACCTGCCGATCGGGGTGCGGCTGGTCTTCCAGCCCGCCGAGGAGGTCATGCCGGGCGGCGCGATCGACATGGTGGCGGCCGGGGCGATGGCCGGGGTGGACCGCATCTTCGCCGTGCACTGCGATCCGCGCCTCGAGGTGGGCCGGGTCGGTGTGCGGGTGGGCGCGATCACCTCCGCCGCCGACACCGTCGAGTTGGTGCTCGACTCGCCCGGCGGGCACACCTCGCGTCCGCACCTGACCAGCGATCTGGTCTACGCCATCGGCACGGTCATCACCGGACTTCCCGGCCTGCTCAGCCGTCGCATCGACCCGAGGACCAGCACGGTGATGGTCTGGGGCGCGGTCTCGGCGGGCAAGGCGCCGAACGCCATCCCGCAGACCGGCATGCTCACCGGGACCGTCCGCACCGGCGACCACGCGACCTGGTCGCTGCTCGAGCCGATGGTGCACGAGATCGTCGACGGCCTGCTCGCGCCCACCGGCGTGCGCTACCAGCTGAACTACCGGCGCGGCGTGCCGCCGGTGGTCAACGACGAACACTCGACCCGGTGGTTCGAGCGCGCGATCCGCGCGCTCGGTCCCGACGCGCTGGCCGACACCCCGCAGTCCGGTGGCGGCGAGGACTTCTCCTGGTACCTCGAGGAAGTGCCGGGCGCGATGGCCCGGCTGGGCGTGTGGTCCGGTGAGGGCGAACAGCTCGACCTGCACCAGCCCACCTTCGACATCGACGAGCGGGCGCTGGCCGTGGGTGTCCGGTTGTTCACCAATCTGGTGCTGAACCCGCACCGCTGAGCGCAGACGACACGAGCCTCCGGTCCCGTCGCGGGACCGGAGGCTCGTTCGTGTTCGCCGGTCTCAGACCGAGAAGTTGCCCGGTCCGACGTTGCGGCTGTTCCTGGTGCGCAGCGCGTGCACGTAGTCGGCGGGCGCGCCCGCCTTCTCGGCCGCGTCGGCCATCACGCCGATGTAGCGGGCCGAGGGCAGGCCGCCTTCGTAGGCGTCCAGGACGTAGAGCCAGGCCAGGCGCGGTTCGGTGCCGCTGCCGGGGCTGGGGGTCACCCGTAGCCGGATCTTCTTGTGGATTCCGAAGTCCGAGCCCTCCCACCGGTCCAGCCGCTGCTCGTCCTCGGGCGAGACGTCGTAGAGCACGACGAAAACCCGGGAGTTCGGGTCTTCCACCACCGTCGCCAGCGGGCCCTCCCAGCCGATGTCGTCACCGGCGAAGGTCAGCCGCCAGCCCTCCAACCAGCCGGTCCCGGACATGGGGGAGTGCGGACAGCGCTCGAGCATCTGCGACGAGTCCATGTTCGACCCGTAAGCGGCGTAAATCGGCACGTTGCAAAGGTTAGCCTGCCCGGGTCACAGTTCGCCGCGCATCCACCGTCCAGGTGTGTGGTGAAGCCGACACCGGCCCGGCGATTAACGTGAACCTCATACCGGAGATCCCGGTCGACGAGCCGAAAGGGAAGTACCCATGACCCGAATCGCGATCATCGGCGGCGGACCGGCCGGCTACGAGGCCGCGCTGGTGGCGGCGCAGCACGGCGCCCAGGTGACCCTGATCGATCGGGACGGCATCGGCGGTGCGTGCGTGCTGTGGGACTGCGTGCCCTCCAAGACCTTCATCGCCTCCACCGGCATGCGTACCGACCTGCGCCGGGCCCGTGGCCTCGGCATCACCCTGGACCCCGACCAGGCCGCTGTGCAGTTGCCCGAAGTCAACGCGCGGGTGAAGGCGCTCGCGCTGGCCCAGTCCTCCGACATCCGCTCGAAGCTGCAATCGGCCGGTGTGACCTTGCTCTCCGGCAAGGCCCAGTTCGCCGAGCCCGCGCCCGGCCGATCCCCGCATCGCATCCGGGTGGAGACCGCCGACCGGCGCGACCGCGAGATCGACGCCGAGGTGGTGCTGATCGCCACCGGCGCCAGCCCGCGCGTGCTGCCGGGCGCCGAACCCGACGGCGAGCGCATCCTGACCTGGCGTCAGCTCTACGACCTGCGCGAGCTGCCGGAAACGCTGGTAGTGGTCGGTTCCGGCGTCACCGGCGCCGAATTCGTCTCCGCCTACACCGAATTGGGCGTAGAGGTGAAGCTGGTCTCCAGCCGCGACCGGGTGCTGCCCGGCGAGGACGCCGACGCCGCCCTGGTGCTGGAGGAGGCGCTGGCCGAGCGCGGCGTCGAACTGGTCAAGCACGCCCGCGCGGACGCGGTCGTGCGTACCGCGGACGGCATCGTGGTCCACCTCGCCGACGGCCGCACCGTCGCGGGCACCCACGCGCTGATGACCGTCGGCTCCACCCCCAACACCGCGGATCTGGGATTGGACAAGGTCGGCATCGAGCTCGACAAGGGCGGTTACCTGCGGGTCGACCGGGTTTCCCGCACCTCGGTGTCGGGCGTCTACGCCGCGGGCGACTGCACCGGTCTGCTGCCGCTGGCCTCGGTCGCGGCCATGCAGGGCCGCATCGCGATGTATCACGCGCTCGGCGAAGGGGTCAGCCCGATCCGGCTCAAGACCGTCGCCTCGGCGGTGTTCACCCGTCCGGAGATCGCGACCGTCGGGGTCAGTCAGACCGCGATCGACAACGGCGAGGTGCCCGCTCGCACGGTCATGCTGCCGTTGAACACCAACCCGCGTGCCAAGATGTCGGGCCTGCGAAGGGGTTTCGTCAAGATCTTCTGCCGCCCGGCCACCGGTGTGGTGATCGGCGGGGTGGTGGTGGCGCCGATCGCCTCCGAGCTGATCCTGCCGATCGCGCTGGCGGTGCAGAACAATCTGACCGTCAACGACCTCGCCCAGACATTCTCCGTTTACCCCTCGCTCACCGGATCGGTCACCGAGGCGGCGCGCCTGCTCATGCGCCACGACGACCTGGACTGACAACTACGGGAGAACGCCGATATCGCTGGCGGCGCGCGGGGTTTCGTCGCGTTGCCAGCGACGGCTGTGGTGTGGTTGACTCGCTCGCGAGAGATGCGATCGAGTGGGTCGCCATGGGGTTCTGGTGTGGGGGGATGGTCCTTTCCGAACCGAACGAGAATGGCCCTCGGTCATTTCGGCGATCCGGCGCGTCTCGTCAGGGACAACTGAGTGCGACCGAATTCACGGGCGTACCCGGGAAAGGGATTGGCGAAAAGTGAAACATCGCAAGCCGAGTCGGGCGCAGCGAGCGATGGCGAGCACGTCGTTGCCGTTGGCCACCGCTGCTGCCGTGGCTACCCTGTTCGCGTCGCCGGCGGGGGCCGTTCCGAACGATCCGACCACGCCGGCCACGCCGGCTCCGGTGCAGCCGGGCACCAACGACGCGCCGCAGGGCGGGTCCGAGCCCGGCACCGCGCAGCCCGAGCAGGGCGGCCAGGAACAGGGGGACGAGAACAAGCCGGAGAGCAAGCCGACTCCGAGCCAGCCCGGCGTGACCACGCCGGAGCAGGACCAGGTGATGCCGGAGCCGCCGAAGGATCCGAAGCTGGCCACGCCGACCCAGCCGGGTGTCACCACCCCGCGTGTCGCGCCGCTGCCGGTGCCTGGTCAGGCCGACGCCCCGCAGCCCGCCGTGACACCGGAGGACGGCACGGAGAAGCCCGGGACCGACAAGCCCGGGACCGACAAGCCCGAGACGGACAAGCCCGACGCCGAGCCGGGCGCCGAGAACGAGGGCGCGGAGCCGGGTGTCACGCAGCCGCGGCCGCAGGCAGGCGTCCCCGCCGAGCCGGGCGCACCGTCGGACACGGACACCCTGGTGCAGGAGCCGCGCTGGTCGGCCCCGCGCCTGGAGTCCGCGCCCGCCGCGCCGGTCGTCGAGATGACCGGTCCGCACCAGGAGATCGGCGCCAACATCGACGGCGGCGCGCTGCTGCCCGGTTACGTCGCCAACACCCATCACTTCAGCAACGAGGCGGGCTACGTCGGCACCATCGGCTACTCCACGCCGACGGGAGCCGGTGAGGCGGGCGCGTCGGTGGAGTTCATCGACGTGAACACCATCAAGGTCACCACCTACACCGGTGGCGCGGGCCTGGCCGACAACAAGGGCGAGTTCGTGCTCGACACCACCCAGGTCAACGCCGCCAAAGCCGCTGTGGAGTCCTGGATCGCCGCGCAGCCGGGCGGCGCCGCCGCGCTCGAAGCGGCCGCACAGGTTAAACTTCCGCCGCTCGTCCCCGCGGGCGACGTCGCGCCGCAGACGGTGAACGTCGCAGGCGTGACCACCCAGTGGGGTGGTTCGTTCCAGTACTGAACGGGATGCTTCGACGGGTGGGGCGGTCGGTAACGGCCGCCCCACCCGCGTGTTCCCGGGGAGAGGATTCGTGTGGTTTCCGAGGATGACGCGAAGGATCGCGACACCGACCGGCCGGGATCGCGATTCGGTCCCCCGGTAGGTGATTTCGGTCCTCCGGTCGATGACTTCGGCCCGCCCGTCGGCGATTTCGGCCCGCCGGTGGACGAGTTCGGCGGCCCGTCCCTGGCGGAGACCGGGCCGATGTGGAAACCCCCGGCCGACACTCCGGAGATCGGCTGGCGCCCGGCCGACGGCTCGCTGCCACCGGCGAGCCCGGTCCCGGCGCCGCCGGTCGCGCCGCCACCCGCACCCCAGCCCGCTTCCGCCGATCCGACCGTGAATTTCGCCGCGCCCGCCGCCGACCCGTTCCGCGCGCCGGACAGCTCCGGGTTCGCCGATGCCCCGGCCGCCGCATCGACGGATCCCGAGCGCGACGTCTCCGTGGACGAGACCGTGCGCTACTCCACCGAATCCGCCGCGCCCGCCGGCAAGCCCGCCTCGCAGGCCAAGCCGGGGCAGGGTGGCCCGCAGCGGTGGTGGAACAGCCCGACCGAGTCGGGCGACGTGCCCAAGCCGCCCGAGACCGCGGGGGCGCCCGCCGGCCTCTCGTGGGCCGACGATCCGATCGCCAAGCGCCTGGCGCCCAAGCCCGCGGCCACCGCTTCCGGCGGTGGCTCCGGCTCCGCGCAGCACATCTCCACCCGCAAGATGCTCATCGGCATCGCGATCGTGGTGGTGCTGCTGATCGCGCTCGTGGTCACCATCGTCTCGCTCAGCGGCGACGACGAGACCGGCCGTTCGTCGGGACCGAACTCCACCGCCGCGCTGAGCTGCCCGCCCAACCGCAGCGGCAAGGTCGTCGTCGGCAACGGGCAGGGCTCCACGGCCAGTGGCGCCGACGCCATCATGGGCTTCCAGTACGCGTTCTACGTCGAGCGTGACGGCGAGCGGGTGCGCGATTTCGTCGCCGCCGATGCCGCCAACATCTCCAGCGCGCCGATCATCCAGAAGGCGATCGACGAGCAGATCCCGGTGGGCACCACGCACTGTCTGCGGATCACCGAAGTGGCATCGGACACCTTCGACGTCGACCTCACCGAGCATCGGCCGGACGGCACCACCACGGTGTATCCGCAGCGTGTGACCACGGTCGAGCGGGAAGGCAAGATCTTGGTGACCGCCATCGACGGCCGCGCGTGATCTCACTATTCGGGAACACTGTTTCATATTCTGGTTAGGAATGTGAAACAGTGAAGCTATCCCGTTCCGTGGCATCTCCCGGAGGTCTCGATGTCGTCGACGTTCCCGTCGCTGTCCGCCAAGCTCGCCGGCCTGCAGAGCTCGGCCATTCGTGACCTGCTGAAACTCACCGCGAATCCGCAGATCATCAGCTTGGCCGGCGGCCTGCCCGACGCCGAGCTCATGCCGCGCGAGCGCATCGCCGAGGCCGCCGAGGCCGCCCTGAGCGGTCCCGGCTGTCTGCAGTACACCGAGTCACCCGGCTGGGGTCCGCTGCGCGCGGTGCTGGCCGAGCGGGAGTCCGCGCGGCTGGGCCGGGCGGTGCCGGTGGCGGAGGTCTTCGTCACCCACGGCTCGCAGCAGGCGCTGTCGCTGCTGGCCGAGGTGCTGCTCGATCCGGGTGCGCTGGTGGTCGTCGAGGACCCCGCCTACGTCGGTGCGCTGCAGGTGTTCCGGGCCGCGGGCGCGCGCATCGTCGCTGTCCCGCTGGATGCCGACGGTATGCGGGTGGACGTGCTGCGCGAACTGCTGGCGTCCGGTGAGCGACCGGCCGTGGTGCACACCGTCAGCAATTTCCACAATCCCGGCGGGGTGACGATGAGCCCGGCCCGCCGCGCCGAATTGGCCGAGCTCGCGCAGCGGTACGGGTTCTGGGTCGTCGAGGACGACCCCTACGGCGAACTGTGGTTCGACCGGCCCGCCCCGGCGCCGGTGGCCTCCTACTCGCGGCACGTGATCCGGCTGGGCAGCGCCTCCAAGATCCTCGCGCCGACCCTGCGGGTCGGCTGGATGATCGCGCCCGAGCAAGTGTGCCGGGCGGTCGAGTTGCTCAAGCAGGGCGCGGACCTGTGCGGTTCGGCGCTGACCCAGCAGATCGCCGCCGATCTGCTGGCCGACGAAGCGTGGTTGTCCGGGCATCTGGACCGGGTCCGCGACAGCTACGGCACCAGGGCGAAGGCGCTGGTGAACGCGGTGCGCACGACCTTCGGCGAGCGTGTGGTCTGCACCGATGCCGCGGGCGGCATGTTCGTGTGGGCCGATTTCACCGACGGCACCGACACCCAGCGAATGCTCTCCGACGCGCTCGCGGCCGGTGTGGCCTACGTGCCCGGCACGGCCTTCGCGACCGGCGCGGGCTACCGGGGCTCGATGCGGATGTGCTTCACCACCTCGGCCCCGCCCGTGCTCGAGGAAGCGATCGCGCGGCTGGCGAAGGCACACGCGGCCGCGAGCGCCTGATCGCTTCCGCTCAGTCCATCCAGTTGTAGGTGCGTTCGACCGCCTTGTTCCAGGCGCCGAGATGCGCGTCCCGATCCTGCTGTGACATGGCGGGCAGCCACGTGGTGTCGGCCTCCCAGTTCGCCAGGATGTCGTCGGTGCCCGACCAATACCCCACCGCGAGTCCCGCCGCGTAGGCCGCGCCGAGCGCGGTGGTCTCGGCGACGACGGGGCGTACGACGGGTACGTCGAGGATGTCGGACTGGAACTGCATGAGCAGTTCGTTGCCGGTCATGCCGCCGTCGACCTTCAGAGTCGTCAATTCCAGTCCCAGCCGCTGGGATTCGGCGTCGGCGCGCATGGCGTCGACCACCTCGCGGGTCTGGAACGCGGTGGACTCCAGCACCGCGCGCGCCAGGTGCGCCTTGGTGACGAACCGGGTCAGCCCGGCGATCACCCCGCGCGCGTCCGGCCGCCAGCGCGGCGCGAACAGGCCGGAGAAGGCGGGCACGATGTAGGCGCCGCCGTTGTCGGCGACACTGCGGGCCAGCGGTTCGATCTCCGAGGCCGAGGAGATCAGGCCCAGGTTGTCGCGCAGCCACTGCACCAGCGATCCGGTGACCGCGATCGAACCTTCCAACGCGTAGACGGCGGGCTGTTCGCCGAGCCGGTAGCAGACGGTGGTGAGCAGGCCGTGCTTGCTGAACACCGGGGTGGTTCCGGTGTTCAGGAGCATGAAATTGCCGGTGCCGTAGGTGTTCTTGGCCTCGCCCGGGGACAGGCAGGCCTGTCCGAAGGTGGCGGCCTGCTGGTCGCCGAGGATGCCTGCCACCGGCACGCCCGCGAGCGGCCCCACGGTGATCTCGCCGTAGACCTCCGAGGAACTGGCTATGCGCGGCAACATCGCGACCGGCACCCGCATGTCCGCGCAGATCTCCTCGTCCCACTGCTGGGTACGCAGATCCATCAGCATGGTGCGCGAGGCGTTGGTGACATCGGTGACATGACGGCCGGTCAGGTTCCACAGCAACCAGCTGTCCACCGTCCCGAAACACAGCTCGCCCGCCTCGGCGCGTTCCCGGGCCCCGGGCACGGTGTCGAGGATCCAGCGCAGTTTCGGCCCGGAGAAGTAGGTCGACAGCGGCAGGCCGGTGCGATCCTGGTAGCGGGCCGGGCCCTGGTCACCGCCGAGTTCGGTGACCAATCGGTCGGTGCGGATGTCCTGCCAGACGATCGCGTTGTGGATCGGCTCGCCGGTGGCGCGGTCCCACACCACGGTGGTCTCGCGCTGGTTGGTGATGCCGACGGCGGCGATGTCCTCGTGGCTCAGATCGAGCCGGCCGAGCGCCTCGGCGAGTACGAGTTCGCTGTTGCGCCAGATGGTCCGGGCATCGTGCTCGACCCAGCCGGGGCGGGGGAAGATCTGCTCGTGTTCGCGCTGGGCGACGCCGATGACGCGCCCGCCGCGGTCGAAGACGATGCACTTGCTCGAGGTCGTGCCTTGATCGAGGGCGGCCACATACCGACTCATGGAGGCAGAATACGCAACGGCCCCGATGGCGGGGATCACATCGACGCGCACAGCGGCGGGCCGGCATCGGAGTTACCGTCGAGTTGTCCCAGCCGGGGCGCGGCGGGGCATCACGATCACGGGTGTCACGATTGCCTAGCCTGTAGGAGAAACCGCCCGCAGGGCCGACCGCCGCAACACGCGCTCGCAGACCAGTCGCTGGAGGAGTCGAGCATGACCAAGAAACCGCAATCGCAGTTGCTCGGCCCCGAGCAACGCCATCTGGCCTGGGGTCGGCTCGGCAAGGAGCACTTCGACGTGGTGGTCGTCGGTGGCGGTGTGGTCGGCGCGGGTATCGCGCTGGACGCGGCCACCCGTGGCCTGGACGTGGCGCTGGTGGAGGCGCGCGACCTGGCCTCCGGCACATCGAGCAGGTCGTCGAAGATGTTCCACGGCGGCCTGCGCTATCTGGAGCAACTGGAGTTCGGGCTGGTGCGCGAGGCGCTGCGCGAGCGCGAACTCGCGCTGTCGTTCCTGTCGCCGCACCTGGTCAAGCCGCTGCGCTTTCTCTACCCGCTGACCCACCGCGGCTGGGAACGCCCCTACGTGGCCGCCGGGCTGGTCCTCTACGACACCATGGGCGGATCGAAATCCGTTCCGGGGCAACGTCATCTGACCAAGCACGGCGCACTGCGGCTGGCGCCCGGCCTGCGCCGCGACGCGCTGATCGGCGGGGTGAGCTACTACGACACCGTCGTCGACGACGCCCGCCACACCATGACCATCGCCCGCACCGCCGCCCACTACGGCGCGGTCATCCGCACCTCCACCCAGGTCGTCGGCTTCCTGCGCGAGGCCGACCGGGTGAGCGGCGTGAAGATCCGCGACACCGAGGACGGGCGCACCGCCGAGGTCAGGGCGCATGTGGTGATCAACGCGACCGGTGTGTGGACCGACGAGGTGCAGGCGCTGTCGAAGACCAGGGGCCGTTTCCAGGTGCGCGCCTCCAAGGGCGTGCACATCGTGGTGCCGCGCGACCGCATCGTCAGCGACACCGCCATGATCCTGCGGACGGCGACCTCGGTGCTGTTCGTCATCCCCTGGGGCGCGCACTGGATCATCGGCACCACCGACACCGACTGGAATCTCGATCTCGCCCATCCGGCCGCGACCGAAGCCGACATCGCCTACCTGCTGGACCGGGTGAACGAGGTGCTGGTCACTCCGATCACCCACGACGACATCACCGGTGTGTACGCCGGGCTGCGCCCGCTGCTGGCGGGGGAGAGCGACTCGACCTCGAAGCTGTCCCGCGAGCACGCGGTCGCCCGGATCGCGCCCGGCCTGGTCGCCATCGCGGGCGGCAAGTACACCACCTATCGGGTGATGGCCTACGACGCGGTGGACGAAGCCGCCCGCGACCTCCCGGCCCGGGTGTCGCCGACCATCACCGAGAAGGTTCCCCTGCTGGGCGCGGAGGGCTACTTCGCGCTGGTCAACCAGACGGTGCAGCTGGCCGAGCTCTACGGCCTGCACCCGTATCGGGTCAAGCATCTGCTCGACCGCTACGGCTCGCTGATCGACGAGGTGCTCGCCGCCGCCGAGGACGCTCCCGACCTGCTGCATCCGATCGCGGCCGCGCCGTCGTACCTGCGGGCCGAGGCGCTGTACGCGGTGACGGCCGAGGGCGCGCTGCACCTCGATGACATCCTGGCCAGGCGCACTCGCATCTCCATCGAATACGCCCATCGCGGCGCGGACTGCGCCGAGGAAGTCGCGCGGCTGGTCGGGCCCGTGCTCGGCTGGGACGAGGCCGAGACGCAGCGGGAGATCGCCACCTACCTTTCCCGTGTCGACGCCGAGATCCGATCACAGAAACAGCCCGACGACGCCTCCGCGGACGCGCTCCGGGTGGCCGCACCGGAACCGCGCCCGGAACTACTCGAACCGGTGCCTGTCGAGAGTTGAGCCGTCGGCCCGGTGACGTGCGTTGGTCGGGCCGGGTGTGGCGTGGGCTACCGGCGCTCGCCTGCCTCCATGCGCACGGCCCAGCCGACGACGGCCCGGAGATACCGCAGCACGGTGTCGTCGCCGTAGGTCTCGGCGTCCGCCAGGTGCAGGCGGAACAATTCCTCGATCGAGGCGAGCATCAGCCGGGTGGTCACGCCGTCGGGGTCGACGGTGACGCCCGCGTAGCGCGAAAGATGCCTGGCGCTGATCGCGCGGGCGTACTTACGGCCGACCTCCAGTTGCTTGCGTAGCAGCGGCGGCCCGCCCTCGGGCGGGCTGAGCAGGATGCGCCAACTGTCCGGCGCGGTGTGCACATAGGCGAGTACACCGCGCCCGACCGTGTCGACATCGGCGGTGTCGGTCTCCGTGCCCGACCAGTCCACGGTGAGCATGCCGCTCAACGCGGTCTGGGTCTCGCGTTCCAGCAGGGCCGCGGTCAACCCGGCCAGGTCGCCGAACTGCTGGTAGATCAGCGCGCGGGCGACACCGGCCGTGCGCGCGACCCGGTCGATGCCGACGGCGGCGAAGCCGTCGGCCACCACGATGTCGCGGGTGACGTCGAGCAGCTGATCGCGCCTGTCGGCGGCCGACATCCGCTTGCGCTTGCCCCCCGATTCGGGACTCACCGCGCGGGTGGCTGCGCCAAGAGGAGGTCCACCGCCTTGGCGGCGCTCTGGACGGCGCTTTCCATGGTGGCCGACCAGTCGGTGGCCGTCCAGTCGCCTGCCAGCACCAGCGAGGGCACCGAGGTGCGCTGCGGCGGGCGCAGCGCGTGGGTGCCGACGGTCTGGGAGAACGTCGCCTTCGGCATCCGCACCACCTGCCCCTGCACGACCCTCGCCTCGGCCGCGGCCGGGTAGTAGCGGCGCAGCAGGTCCATCTGCTCCGCGATGATCTCGGCGTTGGTCTTGTGGATCTGGTCGTAGGCGCCGCTGGTGGTCAAGCAGTACAGCCAGGCCTTCTCGGTGCTGCGCCCGGTCATCAACTGCCGGTCGAACACTTCGTCGATGACGCCGGTGCCGCCGATCAGCGCCTCGAATTCGGCGGTGGTGCCCAGCGGCCGGTCCAGGTACAGGTTGGTGCTGACGATCGGGGTGTAGTGCAGCTTGTCCGCGGCGGCGTAGATCTCGGAGTGCTCGGGCAGATCGTCGAGCAGGCCGCCGATGCCGGTGTTGGGGACCGCGCAGATCACCGCGTCGGCGGGCACCACCGTGCCGTCGGCCATGGCCACACCGGTGACCTCGCCGTCGACGATGTGGATGCGCCGCGCCACCGCCCGGTAGCGCACGTCCACGCCGCGTTCCTCGAACACTTTCAACGCGCCGTCGATGTAGAGGGTGTCCAGGTCGGTGGTCGGGTAGCCGATGCTGACCGCGCGCCGGTGCTTGGCGCCCAGTCGGAACCCGGTGGCCATCACATCGGCGAACACCTTCGCCGACTCGATCTCGACGGGCTCGGCGGCGATGCCCAGGGCCAGCCAATCCCACAGCGCCTCACGGGATTTGGCGGGCATGCCGATTCGCTCGAACCACTGCGCGGTGGTGATGTCGGCCAGGTCGTGCGGCTGGTTCAGGGCCTGCCAGACCAGCAGCCCGGTGGCGCGCAGGGTGCGCAGCCGGTCCAGGAGTCCGGTATCGGGGTGCAGGCCGGTGAGGGTGCGGATCGCGCCGAGGCCGCTGATGGACATCGTCACCGAGCGGCCGTCGGGCCAGCGCAGGGTGGAGTGGTCGGGGAAGGCGACGTGCTCGCGGGTGCCGACGCTGGTCAGGTAGCGGAAGAGGTGCTCGTATCCACTGGCGATCACGTGCTGACCGTTGTCCGGCGGATCGTCGACCGCGTCGACCTTCATCGCATGGGCCCGCCCGCCCAGCCTGCCCCGCCGCTCGAGCAGCGTGACCTGCTTTCCCGCCTCGGCCAGCCAGACCGCCGAGGCCAGCCCCGCCAATCCGCCGCCGATCACCACGTACTGCCGCGGATCACCCATACCCGCTCCTCCCGCTCGAGTTACGGATTGTTAGTTAATCGGCATTCGCCTACGGGCGCAAGGGGAGTCGTCTCTTCGCCGATGTCCGACCCGGCCGAGGGAGGTGGGGCGGGGTGTGGATCACCGCTGTGACCGCACCGGGGAGTCACGACGTGCCGAGGTCGTAGCGCGCAGACTCAGGGCCGGGAAGTCAACCGCACGGTCCATCCTCCCCGGTGGTGCAGACGAGTGACGCTGCCGGGGCCCACGTCCAGCCGCCAGAACGAGGCGGGCGGCGCGTCGAGGGCGACCAGCAGCGCGGACCGGATGACCGCGGGGTGGGTCACCGCGACGGTCGAGGCCCCCGTGGCGCCGACGTCGTCCAGCCAGCGCCGGGTGCGGGCCACGATGTCGACGACCGATTCGCCGCCGTGTCCGGTGAACGCGGGCTCGGTGAGCCAGCTCTGGAGCTCCCCGGGCGGTAGTGCGGTCATCTCGGCTCCGCGCCACCGGCCCGCGTCGAGATCGCGCAGCCGGTCGTCGGGCGTGCCTGCCAGTCCCAGTTGCTCGGCGGTCTCCACCGTCCGGCGCTCGGGACCGGTCAGCACCACGGCCTGCGCGGGCGGGACGTAGCCGGGCAGCGCGTGGCGACCCGCCTCGGTGAGCGGCTCGTCGGCCGGGAAGCGCGCGGCGCGCAACGCCTCGGTGATGCCGTGGGCGATCAGGTCGAGTTTCAGCACGCTGCGCACGCACAGCAGCGTACGGCCCGGTCGTCGTGCGGGTCGCGGCTTGCTGTCGGTGCGCGGGTGCACACTGAACTGGTGCCTCCGTTCTCGACCGCCAGGTTCTCCCGCGCGACCAGGGAATGGTTCGACGGCGCGTTCGCCGCGCCCACCTCGGCCCAGCTCGGCGCGTGGCAGGCGATCGCCGCGGGCGAGCACACGCTGGTGGTGGCGCCGACCGGCTCGGGCAAGACGCTCTCGGCCTTCCTGTGGGCGATCGACGAGCTCGCCCGCCGGAGCCCGGCGGGTGAGGTGGCGGGTGAACCGCCGCCGAAGGGCACCTCGGTGCTCTACGTCTCCCCGCTCAAGGCGCTGGCGGTGGACGTCGAGCGCAATCTGCGCGCACCGCTGGCCGGCATCACCCGCACCGCCGCCCGCCTCGGCCTGGACGCCCCGGAGATCACCGTCGGCGTCCGCTCCGGCGACACCTCTCAGGCCGCGCGTCGCACCATGGCGCGCACCCCGCCCGACATCCTGATCACCACCCCGGAATCGCTGTTCCTCATGCTCACCTCGGCGGCGCGCGAGACCCTGCGCACCGTGCGGACGGTGATCGTCGACGAGGTGCACGCCGTCGCCGGATCCAAGCGCGGCGCGCATCTGTCGCTCTCGCTGGCCCGGCTGGATCTGCTCGCCGAGCGGCCCGCCCAGCGCATCGGCCTGTCGGCGACGGTGCGCCCGGCCGAGGAGGTGGGCCGGTTCCTCACCGGATCGGCTCCGGTCACGATCGTCGCGCCGCCCGCGCCCAAGACCTTCGACCTCAGCGTGCGGGTGCCGGTGCCGGACATGACCGAGCCGGGCGATTCCGATCAGCCGGGCTCGATCTGGCCGCACGTGGACGAGGCTGTGGTGGATCTGGTGCTCGCGCATCGCTCGTCCATCGTGTTCGCCAATTCGCGCAGACTCGCCGAGCGGCTGACCGCCCGGCTCAACGAGTCCTACGCCGCCCGCCTCGGCGATCCGGTGTCGACCTCGCACGCCCCGCCCGCCCAACTCGGTCCGAGCACCGAGGTCGTGCACGGCGCGGGGCACCTGCTGGCCCGCGCGCACCACGGCTCGGTGAGCAAGGAGCAGCGTGCGCTGATCGAGGACGATCTCAAGACCGGGCGGCTGCGCTGTGTGGTGGCGACCAGCAGCCTGGAACTGGGCATCGACATGGGCGCGGTCGACCTCGTGGTGCAGGTGGAGGCGCCGCCCTCGGTGTCGAGCGGGTTGCAGCGGATCGGCCGGGCCGGGCACCAGGTGGGGGAGATCTCGCGCGGCGTGCTGTTCCCCAAACACCGCACCGACGTAGTGCACTGCGCGGTGGCCGCGCACCGGATGGTGACCGGACAGATCGAGGCGCTGCGCATCCCGGCGCATCCGCTCGACATCCTGGCCCAGCAGACCGTGGCGGTGTGCGCGCTCGAACCCGTCGACGCCGACGCCTGGTTCCGGACCGTGCGCGCCACCGGCAGTTTCGCCGGTCTGCCCCGCTCGGCCTACGAATCGGTGCTCGACCTGCTCGCCGGCCGCTACCCCTCCGACGAATTCGCCGAACTGCGCCCGCGCCTGGTGTGGGATCGCGACGCGGGCACCCTCACCGGCAGACCCGGCGCGCAACGCCTCGCGGTGACCTCCGGCGGCGCGATCCCCGATCGCGGGATGTTCGCGGTCTACATGGTGGGCGAGAAGAACTCACGGGTCGGCGAACTCGACGAGGAGATGGTCTACGAATCCCGCGTGGGTGATGTGTTCGCCCTCGGCGCCACCAGCTGGCGCATCGAGGAGATCACCTTCGACCGGGTGCTGGTGACCCCGGCGTTCGGGCAGCCCGGCCGGTTGCCGTTCTGGCACGGTGACGGTCTCGGCCGTCCCGCCGAACTCGGCGCGGCGCTGGGCGAATTCGTGCGCAAGGCGGTGAAGACGATTCCCGCGAACGCCGCCACCGTTTCGGCGGACCCGCGGGGCATGCTCGGCGATCTGCTCGCCGGCGCCGGGTTGGACGAGAACGCGACGGCGAACCTGGTCGCCCTGCTCGCCGATCAGCGCGCAGCCACCGGGCAGGTGCCCACCGACAAGACCCTGGTGGTGGAACGGTTCCGCGACGAACTCGGCGACTGGCGACTGGTGCTGCACTCGCCGTTCGGGCTGCCGGTGCACGCGCCGTGGGCGCTGGCGGTCGGATCCCGGCTGCGCGAGCGGTTCGGCGTGGACGCCGCGCCCACTGCCTCCGACGATGGCATCGTGGTGCGCCTACCCGACACCACCGACGAGCCACCCGGCGCGGAACTGTTCGTCTTCGAGCCCGACGAGATCGACGAGATCGTCACCGAGCAGGTCGGCGCCTCGGCCCTGTTCGCCTCCCGCTTCCGCGAATGCGCCGCCCGGGCGCTGCTGCTGCCGCGCCGCGACCCCGGCAAACGCGCCCCACTGTGGCAGCAACGGCAACGCTCCGCCCAATTGCTGGACGTGGCGAGGAAGTTCCCCGATTTCCCGATCCTGCTGGAAACCGTGCGCGAATGCCTCCGCGACGTCTACGACCTGCCCGCACTGACCGATGTGCTCGGTCGCGTCGCCCGCAGGCAACTGCGCCTGGTCGAAGTGGAGACCGCCACCCCCTCGCCCTTCGCCCATGCGCTGCTGTTCGATTACATCGGCCAGTTCATGTACGAAGGCGACAGCCCGCTGGCCGAACGCCGGGCCGCCGCCCTGTCCCTGGACTCCAGCCTGCTGGCCGAACTGCTCGGCCGGGTGGAACTGCGCGAACTGCTCGATCCGCAGATCCTCGAACAGACCGAGCGGGAGCTGCAACGACTCACCCCCGAACGGCAGGCTCGCGACGCCGAGGGGCTGGCCGACCTGCTGCGCCTGCTCGGCCCGCTCACGCCGGAGGAGGCGGGTCTGCGTTGTGCCGACGCGGCGATGTCCGCCGGGCCCGTCGGCGCGCACGAACAGTGGTTCGCCGAACTGGCAGCCGCCCGGCGCGCACTGACGGTCGCCTTCGCGGGCCGCACCTGGTGGGTGGCCGTCGAGGACGCCGCCCGCCTGCGCGACGCGCTGGGCGTGCCGCTGCCGGTCGGTCTCCCGGAGGCGTTCGCCGAGCCGGTGCCCGATCCTCTGGGCGACCTCGTCGGCCGCTTCGCACGCACCCACGCGCCGTTCGAGATCGACGCGGTAGCGCGCCGGTTCGGTATCGGACCGGCGGTGGCCGCCACCGCCCTGCACCGGCTGGCCGCCGAGAAACGCGTGGTGGAGGGCGAATTCACGCCCGGAGCGACCGGCTCGGAATGGTGCGACAGCCAGGTGCTGCGCCGGTTGCGGCGGCGCTCGCTCGCCGCGGCGCGCCACGAGGTGGAGCCGGTCGCCACGGCGGCGTTCGGGCGGTTCCTGTCCGCCTGGCAGCACGTGGGTACGGGGGAGTTGCGCGGGGTGGACGGGGTCGCCTCGGTGGTCGAGCAACTGGCGGGGGTGCCCGCGCCCGCCTCGGCGTGGGAATCGCTGATCCTGCCCGCGCGGGTGAACGACTACAGCCCCGCCATGCTGGACGAACTCATGGCCACCGGCGAGGTGATCTGGTCCGGCCACGGCGCGATCACCGCCAAGGACGGCTGGATCGCGCTGCACCCCGCCGAGCAGGCGCCCTTCACGCTGACTCCGCCCGCCGAGATCGAATACTCCGAGATCGCGCTGCGGCTGCTGGAGGCGCTCGGCGCGGTGCTCGTTCCCGGCCCGGCCGACGGCGCGGTCCCGCGCGGCGGCGGCGCGTACTTCTTCCGTCAGCTCTCCGACGCGACCGGGCTGCTCGACGACGCGGCGGTCGCGACGGCGCTGTGGGACCTGGTGTGGGCGGGGCAGGTCTCCGGCGACACCTTCGCCCCGGTACGCGCCCTGCTGTCCGGCACGACGCGCACCACCACCGCGCACCGCCCGCCCCGGCGCACCCCGCGCGGCCGCGCCTACCTGCCGCGCCCGGCGATGCCGACCCGTACCGGGCCGCCGTCGGTGGCCGGGCGCTGGTCGCTGCTGCCCGAACGGGTCGCCGACAACACCGTGCGCGCGCATGCTCAGGCCGACATCCTGCTGGAACGCTACGGCGTGCTCACCAAAGGATCGGTGCACAGCGAAGGCGTGCCGGGCGGGTTCGCGCTGATGTACCGGGTGCTCACCGAGTTCGAGGATCGGGGGCGCTGCCGTCGCGGCTACTTCGTGGACTCTCTCGGCGGCGCCCAGTTCTCCACCACCGACGTGGTGGATCGGCTGCGCGCCTCCGACGCCGGGCGCAACGGCGGGCGCGCCCCGGCAGCCGCGGCGCTGGCCGCCTGCGACCCCGCCAATCCGTACGGCGCGGCGCTGCCCTGGCCCAAGGGCGAAGGGGAGGGCGGGCATCGGCCGGGCCGCAAAGCGGGGGCGATCGTGGTGCTGGTCGACGGCGAACTGGTGCTCTACCTGGAGCGCGGCGGCAAGACCCTGCTGACCTTCACCGCCGACCCCGATCCCAGGCGCGTGGCCGCCCTCGAACTGGCCGCGCTGGTCCGCCGCCGCCGCGTCGACGCCCTCGTCATCGACAAGATCGACGGCGAGACCGTGCACGGCCACACCTTCGCCGACTTCCTCACCGAGGCCGGGTTCTCCGCCACTCCGCGCGGGCTGCGGCTGCGCGGCAGGCCGTGAGGATTCGCCGTGCCCGAGGGTGACACCGTCTTCTTCGCCGCCAACCGGCTGCGCCTGGCGCTGGCGGGCAAGACGTTGGTGCGCAGCGACTTCCGCGTGCCCAGGTACGCCACGCTCGATCTGTCCGGTGAACTGGTGGACGAGGTCGTCAGCTACGGCAAACACCTGTTCATCCGGGTCGGGGAGGTCAGCATCCACACCCACCTGAAGATGGAGGGGGTGTGGCGCACCTACTGTGCCGGCGAGCGCTGGACCCGCCCGCGGGTGCAAGCCCGGCTGGTGCTGACCACCGACGACACCGAGGCGGTCGGATTCTCCCTCGGCACGGTCGACGTGGTGCGGCGCGCGGACGAGCAGGCCGTCATCGGCCACCTCGGTCCCGACCTGCTCGGCCCGAACTGGGACGCCGAGGAGGTCGGGCGCCGACTGGCGGCCGCGCCCGAGCGCGCCATCGGCCTGGCCCTGCTCGACCAGCGCAACCTGGCCGGGATCGGCAACAAGTACCGCAGCGAGATCTGCTTCCTGCGCCGCGTGCACCCGGCCGTCCCGGTCGCGCAGGTGCCGGATCTGCCCGCGCTGATCAACGAATCGCATCGCGTCATGCACACCGCGGCGCACCGTCCGCCCTGGCGCGATCTGGTCTACGGACGCGCCAGGATGCCGTGCAAGCGGTGTGGCGCGAACATCGTGGTGCGCGCGCTCGGCGAGAGCGTTCCGATGTCGGACCGGTTCCTCCAACGCGAGCGGGGAATCTACTTCTGCCCGCGCTGCCAGCCCGCGCCGGAGTGAGCAAAAAACCGCTCTTTACTCCCATAATTCAGCAGAGTAGGTTTCTGATCACTCAAAATATGTGATCGTCTATTCCGTCGCGATAACCACATCGCGCCTTCTCGCCATCCTTCTTTCGTTCTGGAGCCACACCACATGGAGCTGACGGCAAAGCAGCGCGCTGCGCTCGAGCTGATCTGCGATACTTTCGCCCCCGGGGACGGGCTCGGCCTGCCCTCGGCCACCGCCCTCGGCGTCCCCGACGTCATGTTGTCGATGCTCGCCCGCGATCCGGACCCGTCGGGCGGCAAGCAACTGGCGACGCTGCTGGGCCTCTGGGACAGCCCGCTGTTCGGTCTGCTCGCCGGTGCGGGCCCGCGCTCGTTCTCCAAGCTCTCGCCGGCCGACCGTGAGAAAGTGCTGTTGAAGCTGAGCGAATCCCGGCTCGGTGCCAAGCGCTCGGTGTTCCAGGCGCTCAAGAAGGGCACGCTGCTGTCCTACTACGTCGCGCCGGGACCGGAGGGCTTCAATCCGCTGTGGAAGCAGATGGAATACCCCGGCCCGCCCGGTAAGCCGGCCGCCGCCGCCCAGCCCGCGCTGAAACCGCTCCGCTACAGCCAGGACACCACCCTCGACTGCGACGTCGTGGTGGTCGGCTCCGGCGCGGGCGGCGGCACCGCGGCCGCCGTGCTCGCCGAGGCCGGGCTGAACGTGGTCGTCCTCGAACGCGGCGGCTACTACGACGACGCCGACTTCGGCGCGGGCGAACTCGACGCGCTGACCAAGCTCTACGCGCCCGGTCCCAACGGCACCGCCGAGGGCCAGCTCACACTCGTCGCGGGCGGCTGCCTGGGCGGCGGCACGGTCGTCAACTGGAGCACGTCGCTGCGCACCCCGGACAAGGTGCGCGAGGAGTGGGCGAGCCTCGGCGCGACCCAATTCGCCACCGACGAGTTCGGCGCGGCGCTCGACGCCGTGGAGAAGCGGATCTCGGTCACCTTCGACCGGTCCACCATCTCGGCGCGCGACACCGTCCTCGAACGCGGCGCGCAGGCGCTGGGCTGGGACATGGGGCCGCTGCCGCGCAATGTCACCGATGCCTGCGACGCGGGCGTGGAATGCGGTCGCTGCGGTTACGGCTGCCGCGTGGGGGCCAAGCAGTCCGCCACCAAGACCTGGCTGGCCGACGCCGCCGAGCGCGGCGCGCGCCTGGTCGTCGGTGCGGACGTGCGCCACATCGAGGTCGAGGCGGGCCGGGCCGAGGGCGTCGTCGCGATCACCGACAGCGGCGCGCGCCTGCACGTGCGGGCCAAGGCCGTCGTGGTGTCGGCGGGTGCGGTGCAGACTCCGGCGCTGCTGCGCCGATCGGGCCTGCGCAACAAGAACATCGGCGCGCACCTGCGCCTGCACCCGGCCTCGGCGGTCTTCGGCGTGTTCGAGGAGCAGTTGCGTCCCTGGGAAGGCGGGCTGCAGACCCGGATCTCGCGTGAGCACGCCGATCTCGACGGCGACGGCTACGGCGTCATCTACGAGACCGGTCCGGTGCACCCCGGCATGCTCGTCGGCTTCATGAATTGGCGCGGCGGCGAGGCCCATCGCAACGCCATGCTGGATCTGGCGCACACCGCCTCGATCGGCGTCATCACCCGGGACAGGGACTCCGGCCGCGTCGACGTGGACAAGGCCGGGCACCCGATCGTGAAATACACCCTGTCCGACCGCGATCGCGACCATCTGCACACCGGAATCATCGGCGCCGCACAGCTTCTCGAAGCGGCGGGGGCGAAGAAGATCTATTCCGGGCACCAGTCCGGTGCGAGCTACCGGCCGGGCGAGCAGGGCTCGCACGCGGAGTTCGCGGCGGCCTGCGCGGCGTCCGGTTACGCGCCCGGCCGCTGCGGCGTGGCGGCGCTGCACATCATGGGCTCGGCGCGGATGGGCGGCAGCCGAGAGGACTCCGCGCTCGACCCGGACGGCGCGACCTGGGACGTGCCCAATGTGGTGGTCGCCGACGCCTCGTGTTTCCCGACCTCCTCGGGCGTGAACCCGATGGTCTCGATCGAGGCGATCGCCTACATGAACGCCAAGCGGCTGGCTGCCAGGCTCGGCTGAGCCGGCACCACGAAAAAGCCGGGGGCCGGGTCCGATTCGTTCGGACCCGGCCCCCGGCCGCTGTGTCGTGCGCGCCGGGCGGTGTGCACCGATCCGGTCGCCGGTGCGGACGGCGCTCAGAGCGCCTGGATGCCCCTGAGCACCGCTCGCAACATGCCCACGTCGCGCGGCGGGCCCGCGTCCGGCGCCGATTCGGGCGCGCGATGATCGAGCAGACCGTCATCGATGAGGTCGCCGACCAGGACTTTCATCGTGGTCAGCGGCAAATTCATCTGGGCAGCGAGTTCCGCGATGGACTGCACCGTGCGGCTCAGTCGCAGAATCTCCGCGTATTCGGGCTCGGTGCGGCGCAGGATCGCCGCGCCCGAATACACCACGAGCGTGAGCATGTTCAGCTCGGGACGACCGTCCGACCGTCCGCGCGTGACCGCGTAGAGGCGGACCAGCGGTCCGGCCTCGTCGTCGAACCAGGACTCACGCCGGTCGTTCATGGCTGCCGCAGGCCGGCCTCATCGAACGGATGAGGTCGTGGATCGACGGAGAGATGGACACCGACGCGCTGCACGGTCTGGTTCATCTCGTAGGCGACCATGCCCATGTTGGCCGATTCGGCGGTGAGCACGGCCAGACACGCGTTGTCACCCGCGGCGGTGATGAACAGGACGGCCCGATCGAGTTCGACCACCGTCTGGTGCACGCCGCCTGCCTCGAAATGCATGCCCGCGCTGCGCGCGACGCCGTGCAGGGTGGAGGCCATCGCGCAGAAACGCTCGGCGTCGGAGCGGTCGATCTTGGTGCTGTGGCCGAGTAGCAGACCGTCGGTCGACAACACGACGGCGTAGCGGACGTCGGGCAGGCGATCGATCAGGTCGTCGAGCAGCCAATCGAGACTACGGGGCTGAGGAGTCGTCACCGGCACCTTCCTTGTGATCGGACGCCGGGTGTCCGGCGTCGGTATCGATGCGGTTCAGGCGGCCCTGCCTGGTGCCGTTCTCGATCGCCGACATCAGGTTTCTGGCCTGCTCGGCGGTGCGCGGCCGGGCGGCGGCCGGGCTCGGCGGCGGCGTGTCGGCGGGCATCGGCTGGGTGGCGGCCGGCGTCTGCCTGCGCCGCCGGGGCAGCGCGGGCTTGCCGGGCGCGGCGGCGGGCTGTTCGACCGGCGCACCCGGCGCGGACACCGTGCTCACCGTGGTGGCAGGCGGCACGAAGCCGTTGAACGTGCCGCGGCCTGCCAGACCACCGCCCATCGGCTGCATGACCGCGGTCGTCGTGGTGGACGGGTGCGGCACCGGATAGCCGCCCGGCTGCGGCGGCGGCGAAGCGGCGGCCGGGGCCGCGGGTACCGCCGCGGGCCCGGAGGTGACCTGCGCCTGTTCGCGTCCGGTGGACAGCAGGGGGGTGGGCACCAGCACGATCGCCTTGACGCCGCCGTAGTCGGAATCGGTCAGCCGCACCGAGATGCCGTGGCGGGCAGCCAGTTTCGCGACCACGAACAGGCCGAGGCGGGCATCGCCGGACAGCGCCGCGACACTGAAGTCCGGCGGTTCGGCCAGCAGCTCGTTGCGTTCGCTCAGCTCGGCCTCGGACATGCCCAGGCCCTGGTCGGTGATCTCGAGCGCCAGGCCCTTGCCCACCAGGTTGCCCGAGACCTCCACGCGCGATTCCGGCGGCGAGAACGCGGTCGCGTTGTCGGTCAGCTCGGCGATCAGGTGGATCAAGTCGGCCACGACATTGCCCAGTACCCGGACCTCGGGCAGCTTGCCCGCCTGGATGCGGGTGTAGTCGAGGCTCTCGGCCACGGCACTGCGGACCAGTTCGACCAATGGCACGGGATTGCGCCAGCGCCTGCCCGGCTGCTCGCCGCCGAGGATCACCAGGTTCTCGGCGTTGCGCCGGGAGCGGGTGGCCAGGTGATCGAGCTGGAACAGGGTGTCGAGGCGATCGGGGTCCTCTTCCTCGCGCTCGGCCTTGTCGAGCAGGACCAGCTGCCGGTGCACCATCACCTGGCTGCGATGGGCGATATTGAGGAAGACAGCGTTGACGCCCGCGCGGGTCTTGCCTTCGGCGACCGCCGCCGCGACGGCGGAGGCGTAGGCGCGGTTGAACGCGTCGGCGACCTGGCCGATCTCGTCGTTGCCGAACTTCAGCGGCGCGATGTCCTCGTCGGCTCGGAGATCCTGGCCCGCGCTGAGTTTGCGGATGGTGGCGGGCAGCTTCTCGTCGGCCAGCTCGAGGGTCTCGCGGCGCAGGCCGCGCATGCGGCCGACGAAGCGGTTGGCCAGCAGCATGGCCGCGGCGAACGCGATCAGCGCGATGGCGAGGATGCCGCCGCCCACCCAGAGGGAATTGCTGGCCAGCTCGTCGCCCTCGGCGATGGCCACCGCGTGCTGGTCGCGGCTGAGGTTCTCCCACAGCCCCATCAGCTGGGCGCTGACGGCATCGGCCGTGCGCTCCCAGTCCTCGGCGCTCATCGGCAGTGCGGCATCGGAGTCGGCGGAGCCGGCGGAACCGTTCGAACTCGTCGAACCGGCAGTGGAATTCGAACTGGAACTCGAACTCGACGAGCTCGACGAACCGGAGCCCGGCGAGGAGTCCTCGGCCGCCACCGGGCCGCGCTGGATGAACGCGTCCTCCATGGCGACCAGGCGCTGCCAGTCGGGGCCGGCGATGATCGCCTCGAGTTCGGCCAGCCGCTCGCCTTCGATGATGCCGGTGCTGAAGGCGACCTCGCCGCGGGCGTCGCCGACCTGACTGGCGAACTCGCTGAGCTGTCCGGCGGGCAACTGGCCGGTCAGCATCGCGGTGATGCCGATCGACGCCGCGCGGACCACGGCCTCACCGGCGCGCAGCGCGTGCACGGCGTTGTAGAGGCCCACCGCGATCTCCGGGGTGGGCGCGATCTCGGCGGCTACCAGGGAAGCCTGCACCACGGTGTCGATGACCGTGCTGAAGACCATGGAGACCTGCGCGGCCGGGATCACCCGGGCGTCGATGGCGCTGCGCAGCTGCGGCAGCTGGTCGTAGACCTCGGAGTAGCCGTCGACATCCGAGGCGACCGCGCCCTGGGCCTCCTTGGCCGCCTGGGCCAGATCGTAGAGGCCGTCGAGCGCGGTGTCGGCATTGCGCCGGGCCACCACCAGACTCTCGGTGCCGCGCGGCGAGCCGGCCAGGTGCAACAGCGAAGCCTGCCGCTCGTCCTGCATCGCCTCGACCATCCGGATGGCGGGGGTGGTGACGGAGGCCGCTACGTCGGAGAAGTCCTGCGACTTACGACCGTCGTCGACCAGATAGACTGCTCCGCCGATGCCGATGGCGAGCAATGCGAGGCTCGGGATGAGCACGATTGCCAGCAATCGGGTTCTGATTCCGATGGGTCCGCGAATGCGGGCGCGAGAACTCGACTTCAGCACATCGGTCGGTAATATGCGCTTGATACTGCTGCTGATCACCGATCTTGCCTACTTCTGGGCATTGAGCGCCCTATGTGCGGATATATGCGTCACCCTATCCAGTGCAAGATCACGTGCGCAAGAAAACTGACAAGTAGAAAGTCGAGTTTTCCAGGTCGGCTCGGCGATTCGCCGCCGCTCGCGTGGCGCGGACGGTGTGGGAGCGGCGCTTCCGCGGAGCGGCGTGGCGCCGGAAATGGGAAAACCCAGGACGACCGGATGCCGTCCTGGGTTTTTCTTTGTAGCGGGGACAGGATTTGAACCTGCGACCTCTGGGTTATGAGCCCAGCGAGCTACCGAGCTGCTCCACCCCGCGTCGGGGTGTCCCCAACATTACACACGCCGGATGGGGACACCTAATCGCCTGGTCAGGAGGGTTCTTCAGCCGAACTCGACACCTTGGGCGAGTGGGAGCGCGGTGGAGTAGTTGATCGTGTTGGTGGCCCGGCGCATGTAGGCCTTCCAAGCGTCCGAGCCGGATTCGCGTCCGCCGCCGGTCTGTTTCTCCCCGCCGAACGCGCCGCCGATCTCCGCGCCCGAGGTGCCGATATTGACATTGGCGATTCCGCAATCCGAGCCATCCGCGGCGAGGAACCGCTCCGCCTCGCGCTGGTCGCGGGTGAAGACCGCCGAGGAAAGTCCTTGCGGAACAGCGTTGTGCAGGTCGAGTGCCTGCTCGAAATCCCGATAGGTGAGCACGTACAGGATCGGCGCGAAGGTCTCCTCGCGGACCACCTCGGTCTGCTCCGGCATCCGCACCACGGCCGGGCGCACGTAGAACGCGTCGGGGGCGGTGAACAGCTCGCCGGATCCCTCGACTCGTTCACCGCCGCAGACGAGTTCACCGCCGTCGGCGCGCGCGCGTTCGAGCGCCGAACGCATGCCCGCGTAGGCCTTCCCGTCGATCAGCGGGCCGACCAGCACGCCGTCGGCACGCGGATCGCCCACGCGCAGACCGCGATACGCCTCGGCGAGCCGTTCCACCAGCCGGTCGGCCACTTCGGCGTGCACGATGAGCCTGCGCAGCGAGGTGCAGCGTTGCCCCGCGGTGCCGGCCGCGGCGAACACGATCGCGCGCACCGCCAGGTCCAGATCCGCCGAGGGCGTCACGATCGCGCCGTTGTTACCGCCCAATTCGAGCAGGCACCGGCCGAACCGGGCGGCCACACGCGGGGCGACCGCGCGGCCCATCCGTACCGAGCCGGTCGCGCTCAGCAGCGCCACTCGTTCGTCGTCGACCAGCCGCTCCCCGATCCCGGCGTCGCCTCGGATCAATTGATGCACTTCGGGATCGGCGCCCACCTCGACGGCGGCGCGGCGCACCAGGGTGTGGCAGGCCAGCGCGGTCAGCGGGGTGGTCTCCGAGGGCTTCCACACCACGGTGTCACCACAGACCAAGGCGATCGCGGTGTTCCACGACCACACCGCGACCGGGAAATTGAACGCCGAGATCACCCCGACCACCCCGAGCGGATGCCAGGTCTCCATCAACCGGTGCCCCGGCCGCTCGGAGGGCATCGTCCGCCCGTACAACTGGCGCGAGAGACCGACGGCGAACTCGCAGACATCGATCATCTCCTGCACCTCGCCCAGTGCCTCGGCGCGAATCTTGCCCGCCTCCAGGGTCACCAGCGCCGCCAGGTCGGTCTTGTGCGCGACCAGCAGCTCGGCGAGCCTGCGCACCACCGCGGCGCGCACCGGCGCGGGCACGGTGCGCCATTGCCGGAACGCCACGGCGGCCCGCTGCACGGCGGCATCGGCCGAGGCCGCGTCGTCGGCGGCCAGGGTGAGCAGACGCTCGCCGGTGATGGGGGTGCGCACGGTCAGTTCGCCGGGTGCGGGCAGGTCGACGCCGAGGGCGCGCAACGCCTCAGCGGCCTCATCGGCGGGCGAGGTTGCCGGATCGGTGCGGGCGGTGGCCGCAGCGTCGCGGGTGGTTGCCGTCATCGGTTGTTCCCCTTCGGTTTCGAGCCCGCGGGCGGTGCCGGGTGGGCGACCGGACCCCGGGCAATGGTGATCGCGGACAACTTCTCGACACGGTGCGTGTCGGCTGCGTTAGCCTTCGCTGGTGGCGGATACACCGGCGAAACCTGCACTCGACGACATCGATCGTCTGCTGATTCGGGAACTGATGGCCGATGGACGCGCCACTTTGTCGAACCTGGCCGAGAAAGCGAGTCTGTCGGTCTCGGCCGTGCAGTCGCGCGTGCGCAGGCTCGAGGCACGCGGGGTGATCCGTGGGTACACCGCCGACGTGGATCCCGAAGCGCTCGGGCAGTTGCTGTCGGCATTCGTCGCGATCACTCCTCTCGATCCCTCGCAACCCGACGACGCTCCCGCCGTGCTCCAGCACATTCCCGGCATCGAGGCGTGTCACTCGGTGGCGGGGGACGAGAGTTACGTCCTGCTGGTCCGGGTCGCCTCGCCCCGGCATCTCGAGCAGCTGTTGCAGGAGATCAGGGCGACCGCGAATGTTCGCACCCGCAGCACCATCATTCTGCAGACATTCTATGACAAGTAGGTCTGTACCGTAATTTATACGGCGTGTCGTGGACGACGCCTGAATAGTTTCGTATCCTGCGGGTGTGAGCCTCGAACTGGAACGTCCCCGACCGGGGACAGGAACGGCGTCGGCGATCGTGCCCGCCACCCGGGTACACGACGCGCTGTCCACGCACATCCTCGCCGACGGTTTCCCGCTCGTGCTCGACCTGCGCGCCTCGCACGGCCGCACGCTCGTCGACCAGCGCGACGGCACCGCCTACCTCGACATGTTCGGATTCTTCGCCTCCAACGCGCTGGGGATGAACCACCCGGCGCTGGCGCGGGACCCGGACTTCCGCGCCGAACTGGCCGACGTCGCACTGAACAAGCCGAGCAACTCCGACATCTACACCGTCGAGATGGCCGCGTTCGTGGAGACTTTCGCCCGCGTGCTCGGCGATTCGCGGCTACCGCACCTGTTCTTCATCGACGGCGGCGCGCTCGCGGTGGAGAACGCGCTCAAGGTCGCGTTCGACTGGAAGAGCAGGCACAACGAAGCCAACGGCAGGCTCGGGCGAACCCGCGGCGCCAAGGTGCTGCACCTGACCGGGGCCTTCCACGGTCGCACCGGCTACACCCTGTCGCTGACCAACACCGATCCGGTGAAGACCGCCCGCTTCCCGGCCTTCGACTGGCCGCGAATCGACACCCCGTATCTGCGCGACGGCCGTCCCGTCGAGGCCGCCGAAGCGCTGGCGCTCGACCAGGCCCGACGAGCCTTCGCCGAGCACCCGCACGACATCGCCTGCTTCATCGCCGAACCGATCCAGGGCGAAGGCGGTGACCGGCACCTGCGCCCGGAGTTCCTGCGCGCGATGCAAGGGCTCTGCCACGACCACGACGCGCTGTTCGTCCTCGACGAGGTGCAGACCGGCGTCGGCGGCACCGGAACCGCATGGGCCTACCAGCAATTGGGCCTGGAACCGGATGTGGTGGCTTTCGGCAAGAAGACCCAGGTGTGCGGGATCATGGCGGGCGGTCGCGTCGACGAGGTGCCCGACAACGTCTTCGTGGTCGGCTCCCGGCTGAACTCGACCTGGGGCGGCAATATCACCGACATGGTGCGCGCCCGCCGGATCCTCGAGGTGATAGAACGCGACGGCCTCTTCGAACGCTCCCGCCCGCTCGGCGCCCATCTGCTCACGCGCCTGCGGGCGCTGGCCGCCGCCCACCCGTCGGTCACCGAGCCCCGCGGCCGCGGCCTCATGTGCGCGATCACGCTGGACACTCCCGAATTACGCGACGCGGCGGTGACGGCACTGCGGGAACGCGAGCACGTGCTGATTCTGGGCACCGGCCACCGCGGCATCCGCTTCCGGCCGCCGCTGACCGTGACCGCCGAAGAACTCGATCAGGCTGTCGACGCGCTCGACCGGGTGCTCACCACCCTCGGATGAGACTCGGGCCGCGCCGACGGCTCACCCGTCCAGAGCAGGGTGTGCTCGGCTGCGGCACCGACGGGTGACCGGCGCAGCGCGGGAAGCGCGGGACGCTGCCGAGAGTGGAGACGTGCGCCCCCTGGCACGCGGTGTGCACTGCGGCCGAACTCCTGGCGCGGGCGCTACCGTCCTCGCGCGTGAGGACCGCTCCCGGCCCGGCGGCGTGGTCAGCCCAGGCGCAGTCCCAGCGCGCCCACGGCGAATCGGGAGACCGCGGCCCGGGCGGCGACCAGCGCGGGGTCCTGGCCGGCTCGCGCCCAACCGGTGATCTCGGCCGAACCGTCCGCGCCGGGGGTCAGCACGATCTCGGCCACCAGTTCGGCGGTGGTGGGTTCGCACACGGCCCACGAGTAGCGGGTCTCGTTCTCCCACTCGGCATTACGGCGTCCCACGTGCTCGGGATCGGTGATGCCGCCCTCGGCGAGCGCGGGCCGGTCGTCGATGCGCTCGTCGGCACGCAGTGCGCGCAGATACCAGCTGCCCGCGTTGATCTCGATCGGTTCCATCACCACTCCTCGTGCGTCCGCATCTGCTGACGCTGTCTGCCCGTCCACCCGGTGCTCGATGCGTCCTGCCGGGCGCGTCCTCGAGCTGGATGCGTCCTCGAGCCGGACGCTTCCGATCCACGGGTCAGGCTAGCGACAGTGGTGCCCGCCGCATCACCCCGCTGCGGGGTCCACGCGCCGGGTAGGCTCCGATTACGGCTCGACCCGCCGCTGCCGGGAGCACGGTAGGCGACCTCGCGCGGGGACGGCGCCAGGACGGCCTGGCGTTCGGCGGGCGCGGAATCCGCGTCGATGTGACAGGGAGGTGCGCGATGACTGCGCAGTTCGGTCACTACCGGCTGGAACGGCCACTGGGCAGCGGCGGTATGGGCCAGGTCTGGGCGGCCCTCGACACCCGCGACGGCCGTCGCCTCGCGCTGAAACTGTTGCCCGCCGAACTCGCCGCCGACGAGGGATACCGCACGAGGTTCGAGCGGGAAGCTCTGCTCGCCGCCGCGTTGCGCGACCCGCACATCCCCGCCATCCACGGCCACGGCGCGGTCGACGGACGGTTGTTCATCGACATGGAACTCGTCGAGGGCGCCGACCTGTCGGCGCGGCTGGCCGCGCACGGGCCGCTCGACCCGCACACCGCGGTGGACATCCTCACCCAGGTGGCCGCGGCCCTGGACGCCGCGCACGCCGCGGGCCTGATCCACCGCGACGTCAAACCGTCGAACATCCTGGTCCGCCCCGACGGCTTCGCCTACTTGATCGATTTCGGCATCGCCCGCACCCTCGGCCAGACCTCGGTCACCGCGACCGGCCTGACCATCGGCACCTGGGCCTACATGGCGCCGGAACGCTTCAACGGCCACGCCGACGCCCGCTCCGACATCTACTCGCTGGCCTGCGTTCTGTTCGAAGCCCTCACCGGCCGCCGCCCCTATGGCGACACCGAACCGGCCCAGCAGATGCACGGCCACCTCATGACCGACCCGCCACGCGCCGCCGTGGCGAACCCGGCCGTCCCGCCCGCCCTCGACGAGATCCTCGCGCGCGGCATGGCCAAGGAACCCGCTCTCCGGCCCGCCGGCGCCGGGGAATTCGTCCGCGCCGCCCGCACGGCACTCGGCGACCGCGCCGCGCACGATCGCTCGAGTACGGGCTCGGCGACCGCTCCGCCGCCCACGCGCATCGAAACCGCCGCCTCGGCCGTGGGACGCACGCCGACCCCGACGAAAGCGCTGCCCGCACCCGCATCGGCAGGTGCCGCCGGTGCGCCGCCGGCCTCGGCGCGGATTCCGGGCCCGACCGATACCGCGCCCGCACCGGGGCGGCCCGATCGGGGCGTCCACCCCGGCGCCTCGCGCTACGCGGAACCAGTCGATGCTGCCGACGCGGCCGGAATCCCGGATCCCGGCCTGCGGCCGCCCGGACGGATGCCCGATCCCGAGGCGGCCGAGGTCGGCGCGGACCGAGTTCCGGTACGGACTCCGCATCCGACCAAGGTGATGCCCGTCGTCGAGCCGACCGGCGGAGCGGTCGCTCCTGCGCCGGTCCTCCCGCCCGGGCCACCGGCGGGCGGGCAGCGTTGGGTTCCGCCGCCGGACAGCCGTCGCGTCGATCCCGTGCCCGCCCCGTCCTCGGTAGACCAGCGCACCGCCGCCCCTCGACGGATGGATCGGCGGGAACGACCGATCTCGCGAACCACCCCGCGATCGCGGCAGCCCGCGCCGCGCAGACGTCGGCGCCGCGGTGGCGTTTTGCGCACACTGCTGTGGACGACGACGCTGATCCTGGTCGCGCCGTGTGTGTTCGCGGTGGGTTGCCTGGCCGTGCTTGCGTCGAGTTCCTCGGACGGCTCGTCCGAGCAGAAGACTCCGCCGCCCGCCGCGACAGTGGAGGAACCGGCTCCCGGTCGGGCCGGTGTGGCGCCGGCGGGCACGTCGGTGCGGGACGGGAAGTTCGAATTCGCCGTCGCCGGGCTCGACTCCGGCGAGCGGGTGGGCTTCCAGAATGCGAACGGATCGTTTCTGATCGTCACGCTGGCGGTGCTCAACCATTCCGACGAGACGAAGTGGTTCCTGCCGTTCGGGCAGAAGCTGATCCTCGACGACGGCGCGATCGTCGAACACGATGCCACCGCGACGGCGTGGCAGGCCGTGCAGCATCGGCTCGGGCATTCCTTCGAACTGCCACCGGGAGCGTCCGGGACCGCCGTGCTGGTGTTCGACGTGCCGGACACCGCCTCGGCCGCGCACCTGGAGCTGCACGACTTCGTGCTGTCCGAGGGTGTATCGGTGGCGCTGTACTAGACGACGGGCTCCTGGTTCTCCGGCCGGGGCCGGGCATCCTGCGGGGCGAAGACCGAGTACACAGCCCGGCGGCCGATCTCCAGGGCGCGGGCGAGGAGATCGGTGTCGCGGGCGGTGGAGTCCACCGCGGGTGAGCCGGCGGGCGGATGGATCTGCAGGACCGCGTCTCCGAGTTCGGCGAAGGCTCGGCTCTCCGCCTCCTCCAGTGCGGGCCGGGCGAGGAAGGCCCGATAGGCGCCCGGCGCGACGAATCGCAGATAGCTGCCGCCCACGACCTGGTGCACCCGCGAGTTGGGTACGCGCTTCTCGTCGGCGCGGCGGGTGCGCAGCACCAAGAAGTGCGTGCCGCCCGCGCGCACGGCCGAGCGAATGGGGATCGGTTCGGCGATACCGCCGTCGAAGTACGGCACCCCGTCGAGCATCAGCGGGCCGCCTGCCAGGATCGGCAGGTTCGCGCTGGCCCGCAGCGCGCGCATCAGGCTGCGCTTGTCGGTGATGTGCGGGCGCAGGTCCACCGGATGGCCGGTGCGTCCGTCGGTGGCGATGGGATGCAGGGTGGTCGAATGCCCGAGGATGGCGTCGAAGTCCATCGGCTCGACCCCGTCGTACACACGATGGACCAGGTAGCGCACGTCGAAGGCGGCCCCACCACGCAGCATCCGCGCCGGGTTGATGACGGCACTCATGATCTCCGGATTCGACCACGATCGCATACCGGGCACGGCCCGTCCGGACAGCAGCCATGCGCCGTTGATCGCCCCGGCCGAGGTGCCGTAGATCGCGTCGAACAGCCCGGACAGACCGAGTTCCTCCATCGCCTGCACCATGCCGCTGGAATACACTCCCCGGCTGCCGCCTCCCTCGACGACGAGAAAGAGGCGATGACCGTCGGCCCGGGAACCTGTCGCTTTACGGCCGCGGATGATGTCGGCCACGGGTGAGCTGGACACCCGATCACAATACGCCCGAGGGCGGGTTCGGACCGTGGTCCGAACCCGCCCTCGGGCGATCAGCCGGTGACTACTTGATCTCGGCCAGCACAGTGCCCTGGGTGATGGCGGCGCCCGCCTCCACCGCCAGACCGGTGACCACACCGGCCTTGTGCGCGTTGACCGGGTTCTCCATCTTCATGGCCTCGAGCACCGCGATCAGGTCGCCCGCCTCGACGGACTGGCCCTCCTCGACGGCGACCTTGACGACCGTGCCCTGCATCGGGGCGGTCACGGCGTCACCGGACGCGGCGCCCGCGCCACCGCCGCCACGCTTGCGCGGCTTCGGCTTCTTGCGGATCGCGCTACCGCCGCCGTTGCCGCCGCCGATGCTGAAGTTGCCGGGCAGCGAGACCTCGACGCGACGGCCGCCGACCTCGACGACGACCTTCTGACGCGGACCTTCTTCGTCCTCGTCAGCGACGTCACCGGCGCCGGTGTACGGCTCGATGGTGTTGTTCCACTCGTTCTCGATCCACTTGGTGTAGACGTCGAACTTCTCGCCGTCACCGATGAAGGCCGGATCCTCGACGATCGCCCGGTGGAACGGGATGACCGTGGCCAGGCCCTCGACCTGGAACTCGGCCAGCGCGCGACGGGCGCGCTCGAGCGCCTGGGTGCGGTTCTCGCCGGTGACGATCAGCTTGGCCAGCATCGAGTCGAACTGACCGCCGATGACGCTGCCCTGCACCACGCCCGAGTCGACGCGCACGCCGGGGCCGGTGGGCTCGCGGTAGACCACGACCGGGCCGGGGGCGGGCAGGAAGCCGCGACCGGCGTCCTCGCCGTTGATGCGGAACTCGAAGGAGTGGCCGCGCGGCGTCGGATCCTCGGTGATCTCCAGCTCCTCGCCGTTGGCGATGCGGAACTGTGCGCGCACCAGGTCGATGCCCGCGGTCTCCTCGGTGACCGGGTGCTCGACCTGCAGGCGGGTGTTCACCTCGAGGAACGACACGGTCTCGCCCTGCACCAGGTACTCCACGGTGCCCGCGCCGTAGTAGCCGGCCTCGCGGCAGATGCGCTTGGCGGACTCGTGGATCTTGGTGCGGACCTCGTCGGACAGGAACGGCGCGGGCGCCTCCTCGACGAGCTTCTGGAAGCGGCGCTGCAGCGAGCAGTCGCGGGTACCCGCGACCACGACGTTGCCGTGCTGGTCGGCGATGACCTGGGCCTCGACGTGGCGGGCCTTGTCCAGGTACTGCTCCACGAAGCACTCGCCGCGACCGAAGGCCGCGATCGCCTCACGGGTGGCCGACTCGAACAGCTCGGGGATCTCCTCGATGGTGTGCGCGACCTTCATGCCGCGGCCACCACCACCGAACGCCGCCTTGATGGCGACCGGGACGCCGTACTGCTTCGCGAACTCCACGACCTCGTCGGCGTTCTTCACCGGATCCTTGGTGCCCGCGGCCATCGGCGCCTTGGCGCGCTCGGCGATATGGCGAGCGGTGACCTTGTCACCGAGGTCGCGGATGGACTGCGGCGAGGGGCCGATCCAGATCAGGCCCGCGTCGATCACGGCCTGGGCGAAGTCGGCGTTCTCGGACAGGAATCCGTAGCCGGGGTGGATCGCGTCGGCGCCGGACTTGGCCGCGGCGTCGAGGATCTTGTCGAACACGAGGTACGACTCGGCCGAGGTCTGGCCGCCCAGCGCGAAGGCCTCGTCGGCGAGCTTCACGAAGGGCGCGTCGGCGTCCGGCTCGGCGTACACGGCGACGCTGGCGATGCCGGAGTCCTTCGCCGCCCGGATCACGCGTACGGCGATCTCGCCTCGGTTAGCTACGAGTACCTTCGTGATCCGCGCGCTGGCATGGCTGGGCACTGAGCCTCCTGGTTTGCATTCTTCTGGTCGCTTCGCGGGACGGTGGCCGCGCGGCCCGCTCCCCGGTAGGGAGTCGGAACACCACACGAGCTCCGCCCGTGCCGACAATGTACGTCTGGGCGAGTGTAGGCAGTCTGCCAACTGCTACCGAACTCGGATAGCCCTACTGAACAGTAGGTGTCGGATCACACTCCGCGGGAGATGTGTCCGGCGTCCATTGTGCTGGCATCCCACGTCAGTTTATGCGGCCCTCAGCGGGCCCGTGCGCGCCGCCCGGCCCGCGCGGGCGCCTCGCCGGGTTCGACGCCCTGGACGATGGGCAGCCGCACGGAGTTGCCCCATTCGGTCCAGGAGCCGTCGTAGTTGCGCACGCCGCGGTGGCCGAGCAGGTAGGTCAGCACGAACCAGGTCAGGCTGGACCGCTCGCCGACGCGGCTGTAGACCACGAGGTCCTCGGCTTCGCTCAGTCCGCCGTAGATCGCGTCGAGCTCGGCGCGTGCGCGGAACCGGCCGTCCGGGCCGAAGGCCTCGGTCCACTCGATGTTGACCGCGGTCGGAATGTGTCCGCCGCGCAGTGCGGCATCGGCCGGATCGACCGGGTCGTGGTTGAGCTCGCCGGAGTACTCGCGCGCCGAGCGCACATCCAGCAGCGGGGCGACCCCCAGGGTGGCCAGCACGTCGTCGCGGAAGGCGCGCGCGATGCCGTCGTCGCGGCGCGCCGCCGGATAGGCGCTGCCCGCGCGCGGGTAGGGCGGTTCGAAGGTGGTGTCGCGGCTCTCGGAGATCCAGGCCTCGCGGCCGCCGTCGAGCAATCGGACGTCCTCGTGCCCGAACAAGGTGAACAGCCACAGCGTGTGCGCGGCCTGGGCGTTGCCGCGGTCGCCGTAGATCACCACGGTGTCCTCGCGGCCGATGCCCTTGGCTCGCATGAGTTCGGTGAACCGGGCGCCGTCGATATAGTCGCGCATCGACGGGTCCTCGAGATCGCGATGCCAGTCGATCTTGATCGCCCCGGGAACGTGACCGATGTCGTAGAGCAGCGCGTCCTCGTTGGACTCCACGATCGCCAGTCCCGGCGCGCCGATGTTCGCCGAGAGCCACTCCGTGGTCACCAATCGGCGAGGATGTGCGTAGGCGCCGAAGGGGGCGTAGGGGTCCGGGGCAACGGGCACTGTCGGTTTTCCTTCGCACGTGAGGGGCCGTCGTGATAGGTCATGAGGTGGGTCCGCTTCTCCAGCGATGGTAGAGGTGGAGTGTTACCGGAAGTTGTTTCAGGCAACGAATCGCCGCGACGACCGATTGACGCAATGGCCGATTAGATCGAACCCGCATCCGATAAAGTCTCCTTCAGAGGAGGGGTGAGCTATGTCCGATTCGTGGCCGCGGCGGCGACTGCTCGCGATCCTGCGCGGCGCGAGCGAGCCCCTCGATGCCCAGGAACTGGCCAGAATCACCGGGCAGCACGTCACCACCGTGCGTTTCCATCTCGATGTGCTCACCAAGGAATCCCAGGTCCGCCAGTTCCAGCAGCCCCCGCGCGGGCGCGGACGTCCGCGGATCGGTTACCGCGCCGTGCAACGGACGCTGGGATATCAGGAATTGGCGCAGGTCCTCGCCGACCAACTCGGCCCCGACCCGCGCACCCGCGCGGAAGCGGGACTGGCCGCGGGCCGGGCCTGGGGCGCCAAACTCGACGCCGACGAACGTCGCCTCGAGACCTTGTCCGACGCCAAGGACATCACTATCGGGCTGCTGTCGGAGCTGGGCTTCGCCCCCGAGCGCGACACCGCCTCCGACGACGGCGAACACGCGGTGATCCGGATGACCGGCTGCCCGTTGCGCGATCTCGCGCGCACCCACTCCGACGTGGTGTGCGCGGTGCACCGTGGCCTGATCGAGGAAGTGCTCGATCGCAGCGGCGAACGCGGCGCGGTGACCGTGCGGCTGAATCCGTTCGTGGAGCCGGAACTGTGCCTGACCCGGCTGGAGATGGCCCGCAAGCCGGCCAGGACCAACGGCCTGGCCAGGGAGCCGGAGGGCAGGGGTCCCGAGGGCAACAGGGGTCCCGAGGGCAGGGGTCCCGAGGGCAGGGGTCCCGAGGGGCAGGCCGAGCCCGCCCTCACCCCGCCGTCAGCGGGCCGGGTCGCTCCACAATTGCGCAACTCCGGTGCCGACGTCGCCAAGCAGTCGGCGCAGCAGTGGTAGGCCGATGCCGATCACGCTGGACGGATCGCCCTCGATGCGGTCGACGAACCAGCCACCCATCCCGTCGAGGGTGAACGCCCCCGCTACCTGGAGGGGTTCCCCGGTAGCCAGATAGGCCTCGAGCTCCTCGGCTTCGGGCTTGGCGAAATGCACTGTGGTGGTGCTGCAGTCGACCGCCTCGCCGACGATCTCGCCCGCTCGCAGCCGCAGCACGCAGTGCCCCGTGATGAGATCGGCGCTGCGCCCGGCCATCTCGGACCAGCGCGCCCGCGCCACCTCGGGGGTGTGCGGCTTGCCCTGCAGGACGCCGTCGATCAGGAGCATGGAATCGCAGCCGACGATCACACAGTCGTCGCGGTACTCACCGAGATCGGCGGAGGTGGCGACGTCCACGGCCTTCGCGCGCGCGAGCTCGGTCACCACCGTCTCGGGAGCGGTGCCCGCGGGCAGTGCCGCGGCCACCGCGTCCTCGTCGACGTCGGATACCCGGACCACCGGGTCGATGCCCGCCGAGCGTAGAACCTGCCTGCGCGCGGGCGAGGCGGAGGCCAGAATCAGCGTCGGCACTGTGCCCCGCAACGAGGTCATGTCCGCCGTGACTCAGTGCCGACGCGAGAGCGCCGGGAAGGAGTACGGCGAGAACGGGGACGCGCCGCGATGCATCTGCGTCGGCCTGCCCCACAGCTCCCGCGGCCTACCGGAATCGGAGTCCGCGGAACCACCCGCCGCGGCTGCGAACACGCACACCAGGGCGGCGATCTCGGCGTCGGTGGGCGAGCCGTGCAGGATCTGCAGGAACGGCGCCGCGCTCGGCTCGGGGGTGGCAGCCGCGTCCACGGCGGCCTCGGTGTCCTCGGCGATGGTGTCGACAGCGAGATCCAGCTCGGCGGCGGTCAACACATCTTCTTCTGCCACGGTCGTCACAGTGCCAGATCCTCTCTCTAACTCGATCAGGCGTGTCCCCTCGACAGGCGCAGGGCGCCTCCCGACTTTCCAGGCCTTGCAACCCACGTCTCCGGTGAGCCCGTAGGTCTCTCGACTTTCCAGTGTGCGCGGCCTATCGAGGGTATCGCTTATTCAGAGCGGGATGTTGCCGTGTTTTTTCGGCGGCAGGCTGACCATCTTGCGCTCGAGCAGTCGCAGCGCCGAGACGATCTGACCGCGGGTGTGCGACGGCGGGATGACCGCGTCGACGTATCCGCGCTCGGCCGCGACGTACGGGTTCACCAGAGTGTCCTCGTACTCGTTCTGGAGCTCGAGCCGCAGCGCATCGACGTCGCTGCCGTCTTTCGCGGCCTGCTGCAACTGCTTGCGATAGACGAATCCGACGGCGCCGGAAGCGCCCATCACGGCGATCTGCGCGGTCGGCCAGGCCAGGTTCACATCGGCGCCCATGTGCTTGGAACCCATGACGTCGTAGGCGCCACCGTAGGCCTTGCGGGTGATGATCGTGATCTTGCCCACAGTGGCCTCGCCGTAGGCGTAGAGCAGCTTCGCGCCGCGCCGGATGATGCCGTTGTACTCCTGGCCGGTGCCGGGCAGGAAGCCGGGGACGTCGACCAGGGTGACGATCGGGACGTTGAACGCGTCGCAGGTGCGCACGAACCGCGCGGCCTTCTCCGAGGCGTCGATGTCCAGGCAGCCGGCGAACTGGGTCGGCTGGTTGGCCACGATGCCCACGCTGCGACCGTCGATGCGGCCGAAGCCGACGATGATGTTCGCCGCGCGCTCGGCCTGCACCTCGAGGAATTCGTCGTCGTCGAGCAGGCGACGGATGACCTCGTGCATGTCGTAGGGCTGGTTCGGCGAATCCGGGATGAGCGTGTCCAGCTCGAGGTCTTCGGCGGTGAGCGAGTCCTCGATGGCGCCCTCGATCGGGTCGGTCGCCGGGAAACGCGGCGCCTCGGCCTGGTTGTTGCTCGGCAGGTAGGACAGCAGGTCCTTGACGTAGTCCAGCGCGTCCTGCTCGCCGGAGGCGACGTAGTGCGCCACGCCCGACTTCACCATGTGGGTGTGCGCGCCGCCCAGCTCCTCCATGGTGACTTCCTCGCCGGTGACCGTCTTGATGACGTCCGGGCCGGTGACGAACATCTGGCTGGTCTGGTCGACCATCACCACGAAGTCGGTGAGCGCGGGGGAGTAGACGTGACCACCGGCGGCGGGGCCCATGATCAGCGAGATCTGCGGGATCACGCCGGAGGCCTGGATGTTGCGGTGGAAGATCTCGCCGTAGAGGCCGAGGGAGACCACGCCCTCCTGGATGCGAGCGCCCGCGCCCTCGTTGATGCCGACCAGCGGACGGCCGGTCTTGAGCGCCAGGTCCATCACCTTGACGATCTTCTCGCCGTAGACCTCGCCGAGGCTGCCGCCGAAGACGGTGACGTCCTGGCTGAAGATGCATACGTCGCGCCCGTCGATGGTGCCGTAACCGGTCACGACGCCGTCGCCGAGCGGCCGGTTGTTCTCCAGGCCGAAGTTGACGCTGCGATGCCGGGCCAGCGCGTCGAGCTCGACGAAGGAACCCTCGTCGAGCAGCGCGAGAATGCGCTCGCGGGCGGTCATCTTGCCCTTGGCGTGCACCTTGTCGACCACGGCCTCACCCATGGGGTGTTTGGCCTCTTCCAGCCGATTCCGCAGGTCAGCCAGCTTCCCGGCGGTGGTGTGGATATCGGGGGAGTCCGCCGAACCCGAGGCGGACTGCTGCTGGACACTCGTCATGGGTTCGGAGTGTAACCAGAGACAGGAACGGTCCGTAACGGCGCGGTGCCTACCGGCGAGTAGAAAAGCCCAGGTCGAACCACGCCCGCGGCGCTTTTCCGGCCCCTCTGCCCTGGCAGAACGGACGCTCCGCGCGGCGGGTAGCGTCGCCGTCCGTGCAGAGCCCTTCACCGGATACCGCGCAGCGCAGGACGCCGTTGGACGTCGGCCGGTTACGCGCCGCCGTCGCCTCGGCCGGGCTGTCGTTCACCCGGGTGGACGTCGTCGAGTCGACCGGATCCACCAACGCCGACCTCATCGTCCGCTCCCGTGAGCCGGGCGCGGACGGTTCGGTCCTGCTCGCCGAGGCGCAGGAGTCCGGGCGCGGCAGGCACGCCCGGGCCTGGGCCAGTCCCCCGCGCGCGCAGATCGCCCTGTCGATGCTGGTGCGCCTGCCCGGAGTCGATCCCGCGGTGCTGGGCTGGCTGCCGTTGCTGACCGGGATCGCCGTGATCGACGCCCTGCGCGCGACCGCGCGGGTCCCCGCGGAGCTCAAGTGGCCCAACGACGTTCTCATCGGCGGTCGCAAGGTGGCCGGCATCCTGGCCGAGGTCGCCGCGGGCGGTCCCGCCCCCGCCGTGGTGATCGGCATCGGCGTCAATGTCACCCTGGGTGAGGCCGAACTCCCTGTGCCGCACGCGATCTCGCTCGAACTCGCCGGGGCCGCCGAACTGGACCGCACCGAGCTGGTGGCGTCGATCCTCACCGAATTCGACCGCCGATTCACCGCCTGGCGCGACGGCGGCTGGGCCACCGCCGGACTCGTCGATGCCTATCGCGAGCGCTGCGCAACCATCGGCACCGAGGTGCGAGCCGAGCTGCCCGGTGGCCGAGCGCTCACCGGAATCGCCACCGGCATCGACGATGCGGGACGTTTGCTCGTGGGCGACGAGGCGGTCTCGGCAGGCGATGTCACCCATCTGCGCGGCCAGTACCGGCCGTGACGGGCTCCGAAATGCGGTGCCCGCCACGGCCGGAGATCCCCGGTAGGGGCCATCGGCGCGGGTAGCGTTTCGGACATGGGTTACCCGGAGGATGTGCTCGCGCCCGAAGAGCAGCTGATACTCCACCGCCATCCGCATTGGAAAATGCTGTTCTGGCCGGTCGTGACGCTCATCGTCGGCACGGCGCTGGCGGGTTTCGGCGGCGGGCTGGCCTACCGCACCACCGAGGGCACGCTGCGCACGGTGCTGCTGATCGCGGTGCCCGTGGCGTGGGTTCTCGTGGTGCTCTGGCGCGTGCTCGCCCCTGTCCTGGCCTGGAAGTCGACGCATTTCATCGTCACCGACCGCCGGGTGCTGGTGCGCGAGGGCGTGCTCACCCACACCGGCATCGACATCCCGATGAGCCGCATCTCCAGCGTGCAGTTCCGCCACGGGATCTTCGACCGGATGCTGGGCACCGGCACCCTGATCATCGGTTCCTCCTCGGACGAGCCGCTCGAATACGACGACATCCCCGACGTGCAGGGCGTGCACTCGCTGCTCTATCACCAGGTGTTCGAGGCCTCCGCAGATCGTTGAGTCGAGCTATGGCCGCGTCGAGCCGATGACCGCGCCGAGCCGATGACCGCGCCGAGCCGATGACCGCGCCGAGCCGATGACCGCGCCGAGCCGGTCGTCGATCCGTAATCTGGTCCCATGACCGCGGTACTGCTGGCCGAAGACGACGAGGCCATCGCTGCGCCGCTTTCGCGGGCGCTGGGGCGCGAGGGATATTCGGTGACCGTGGAGAGTTTCGGCCCCGCCGTGCTCAGCCGCGCGCTGGAGGGTCACCACGATCTGCTCATCCTCGACCTCGGCCTGCCCGGCATGGACGGGCTCGAGGTGTGCCGCCAGGTCAGGGCCCGCGGCGCCGATCTCGCGGTGCTCATGCTCACCGCGCGCACCGACGAAGTGGATTTCGTGGTCGGCCTGGACGCCGGCGCCGACGACTACGTGGGCAAACCCTTCCGGCTGGCCGAGCTGCTGGCTCGGGTGCGTGCGCTGTTGCGCCGCAGCGGCATCGGCGACGAAGCCGTCGAGGTCGGCGGTATCCGCCTGGAGCCCGCCGCGCGCCGGGTGCTGGTCAACGGCGTCGAGGTCGGTCTGGCCAACAAGGAATACGAACTGCTCAAGGTGCTCATCGACCGGGCGGGCCAGGTGGTGCCCAGGGAGACGATTCTGCGCGAGGTCTGGGGCGACGCCGAACTACGCGGCTCGAAGACCCTCGACATGCACATGTCCTGGCTGCGCCGCAAGATCGGCGACGAGGGGCCGATGGCCGAGCGCCGCATCGTCACCGTGCGCGGTGTCGGCTTCCGGCTGAACACGGACTGACGTGCGCCGTCGCATCCTGCGCTCGATGCTGGCCGTGCTGACCGTCACCACGGTCGTGTTCGGCGTGCCGCTGACCTATCTGGCCTGGCTGTGGGTCGAGGACATCACCCGCGGTGACCTGCGCGGCCGCCTCGACCGCGCGGCGACCGAGATCGTGCTGCAGGAGGGCCCCGACGGCCGGGTCGACGGTGGTCTCGATCTGCGGTCGGTGCGCGCGATCGTGCCGGTCGACGGACGGCTGACCATCGTCTACCCGACGCGCCTGGACAATGCCGCGCGCGCCGACATCGGCGTCCCCTCCGTCGAAGACCCGCTGGTGGAGTCGCTGGCGATGGGAGCCTCGGGCTCGCTGCGGCTGGAAGTGCCCGCCGCGCCCATGAAGGAGATGCAGCGCCAGGCTGCGGCGGTGGTGGCGCTGGCCGTCTTGGCCTCGCTCGCCGCGGCGGCGACCGTCGCGGTGGTGACCGCCCGCCGGGTCGCCGATCCGCTGCGCGATGTGGCGGCCAGGGCGGCCCGGCTGGCGATGGGCGATTTTCGGCCCGACCCGCGCAGGCACGGCATCTCCGAACTGGACCGGGTGTCGGACGTGCTCGATTCGGCGACCGTCGAGATCGCCGGCCGCCTGCAACGCGAGCATGCCCTCGTCGCCGATGTCTCCCATCAGCTGCGCAGCCGATTGACCGCGGTGCGGCTGCGGCTGGACGAGCTGTCCGCGCACTACGACCCCGAGGTCGTGCACGAGGCCGAGGAGGCGATGGCGCAGGTCGACCGGCTCACCGAGGCCATCGACGACCTGGTGCGCGCCTCCCGCGACGAGGATGCCGCCGACCGGGATCCCATCCCGGTGATGGAGGAGTTGCGCGCGGTGATCGAGGAATGGAAGCCGCCGTTCGGCGAGGTGGGCAGACGGCTGGTGCTGGCAGGCGACGAGTCGCTGCGGGCCAGGATCACCCCGTCTCGGTTGCGCGAGGCGGTCACCGTGCTGGTCGACAACGCGCTCATGCACGGCGGCGGGACCTGCACTGTCTCGGTGCGCGCGGTGCGTCCCGGTTTCGCCCGGGAGCCGCTGGTCTGCGTGGAGGTCGGCGACCAGGGCGAGGGCGTGCGCGATGAACTCGCCCCGCACATCTTCGACCGCGGGTTCTCCGCCGGTGGCTCGACGGGCGTCGGCCTGGCGCTGGCTCGCGCGCTCATCGAAGCCGACGGCGGCAGGCTCGAACTCCAGCAGCGCCGTCCCGCCATGTTCCGGGTGTTCCTGGGTTCCTCGGTGACCGGCAAACCGGTGTCCGTCGCTCCCGAACCACGCTGAACCGGCCCGTGCTCGACCCACCCGCGCCGAACCGATCCGTGCCGGTCAGCTGCGGTCGAGCCGCTCTTCCTCGACGAGTTCCTCGAATTCGGCCTCGAGCTCGGCCATCTCGTCGGGGAACACCCATCTGCGCATGGCCCAGAAGCGGAATGCCATCTGCAGCAGATTGCCGATGATGAACGCGCTGACGAAGTCGGCGACGTTCTCGACCAGGAAACTGACCGAGGGCTGACGCAGGTCGAACACGTAGCTCGATATCCACAGCGGGATATTGCTGAGCGCCACGCCCACACCGCTGACCCCGAAGAACAGCAGCGCTTCGTGACTGCGCTCGCGTCCGCCGCGGTGCTTGAACGACCACTCGCGGTTGAGGACGTAGGAGGCGATGACGGCGATGACGCCCGAGATGATCTTGGCGGTGACCGGCTTGTCGGTCAGTACCGTCCACTTGAGCAGGTAGAAGATGCCGCTGTCGATGATGAAGGTGGTGGCCCCGACGATGGCGAACTTGATCAGTTCGTGGTGGCGGTAGGCCATCTCCCGCACGGGCTGGGGGAGGACGCTGACCGCGTCGTCGACGATGGACACGGGGTCGAAGTGTACCGGTAGGGGTCCCGCCGACCCGACGTGACAAGATTGCCCGACGTGAGCACCCGTAGTTTCGACCCTTCCGCCATGCCCACCGTCACCATGATCGGCGGCGGGCAGCTGGCACGGATGACGCATCAGGCCGCGATCGCCCTCGGTCAGCGGCTGCGGGTGCTGGCCGAGCGGGCCGACGATCCGGCCGCGCAGGTCAGCCCCGACGTCGTGCTCGGCTCGCACACCGATCTGGCCGCGCTGCGCAAGGCCGCCGTCGGCTCGCACGCGCTGACCTTCGACCACGAGCACGTGCCCACCGAGCACCTGGAAACCCTCCTCGCCGAGGGCGTGACCGTGGCCCCACCGCCGTCGGCCCTGCGCTACGCCCAGGACAAGCTGGACATGCGCGTGCGCCTGACCGAACTCGGCCTGCCCGTCCCCGCCTTCACCGCGGTGAGCGCGCCCGCCGACGCGATCGCGTTCGGCGACGAGCACGGCTGGCCGTTCGTCCTCAAGGCGGTACGCGGCGGCTACGACGGCCGCGGCGTCTGGATGCCCGCCGACGCCGCCGAAGCCGAGCGGCTGGTCACCGAACAACTGGACCGCGGTGTCCGGCTGCTCGCCGAGGCGAAGGTCGATCTGCGCCGCGAACTCTCCGCGATGGTGGCCCGCTCGCCCTTCGGGCAAGCCGCGACCTGGCCGGTGGTGGAGACGGTGCAGCGCAACGGTCAGTGCGCGGTGGTGCTGGCGCCCGCACCCGGCCTGTCCGACGAGCTGGGTGCGCGCGCGGAGACCATGGCGCTGAACCTGGCTCGCGAACTCGGCGTGGTCGGCGTGATGGCCGTCGAGTTGTTCGAGACCCGGCAGGGCGACCTGCTGGTCAACGAACTGGCGATGCGCCCGCACAACTCCGGCCACTGGGGCATGGACGGCGCCCGCACCGGCCAGTTCGAACAGCACCTGCGCGCCGTCCTCGACTACCCGCTCGGCGACACCACCCCGCTGGCCCCGGTCACCGTGATGGCCAACATCCTCGGCGCCCCCGAAGCGCCCGCGATGTCGATGGACGAGCGCCTGCACCACTTGTTCGCCCGTATGCCCGAGGCCAAGGTGCACCTCTACGGCAAGAGCGAGCGCCCCGACCGCAAGATCGGGCACGTGAACCTACTCGGCGAGGATGTCGCCGAGGTTCGTGAGAAGGCAGAGCGTGCGGCGCACTGGATGTCGCACGGCGTTTGGACCGACGGATGGGATCCGCATGAGTGAGATCGGCAACACCGGCCCGGCGGTCGGGTTGATCATGGGCAGCGACTCGGACTGGCCGACCATGGAGGCCGCCGCGGAGGCGCTGGCCGAGTTCGGCGTCCGCTTCGAGGTCGGCGTCGTCTCCGCCCACCGCACCCCGCAACGCATGCTCGACTACGCCCGTCAGGCCGCGGGCCGCGGTGTGCGGGTGATCATCGCGGGCGCGGGTGGCGCGGCCCACCTGCCCGGCATGGTCGCTTCCGCGACCCCGTTGCCGGTCATCGGCGTGCCCGTCCCGTTGAAGTACCTCGACGGCATGGACTCGCTGTTGTCCATCGTGCAGATGCCCGCGGGCGTGCCCGTGGCCACCGTCTCCATCGGTGGCGCGCGCAACGCCGGCCTGCTCGCCGTGCGCATTCTCGCCGCCGCCGATCCCGCGCTGCGCGCCCGCATGGAGCAGTTCCAGGCGAACCTCGAGAGCATGGTCCTCGACAAGGATCGCGCCCTGCGCGAGAAGCTGCTCGGCTGACGTCGGAGGGCTTGTTTCCGGGGCAGGCTACTGGCAGGTCGGCTCGTTCCGTGGGCCGCGCCGCTCGCGTCAGCCGATACGGTGGTTCGGTGGCGAGTGCGGAGAGTTCCCGGGTGCGTCCCGGGGTGACGGGGGTGGATCCGGCGCGGTTCCGGCTGACCGTGGTGGACGAGGCGTTGCGGCTGTTCGCGGACAAGGGCTACGAAGCGACCACGGTCGATGAGATCGCGGAGGCCGCGGGCATCTCGCGGCGCACGTTCTTCCGGCAGTTCCGGTCCAAAGAGGACGTGATCTTCGCCGATCACGAGGCGCAGCTCGCCGCGGCCTCCGCTTTTCTGGAGGCGGCGCAGGGTGATCCGTGGGACGCCGTCTGCGAAGCGGTGGTGCAGGTCTTCGAGCGCTTCACCCAGTGGCGCGATATCGCCGCGCGCCGGTACCGGGTGGTGCGCCGGGTGCCCGCGCTGCGCGAACGCGAGATCGTCACGGTGTTCCGCTACGAACGGCTGTTCACCGATTACCTGCGCGACCGCCTGCCCGACTCGCCCGATCTGGCGCGCGTGCAGTTCACCGCCGCGGTGACCGCGACCCACAACTACCTGCTGCGTCGCATGGTGCGGGGGGAGTCCGATGCGGGCGCCGCCGATCTGCGTCAGGAGCTGGCCTCGATCCCGCGCGGGCACGAGCGCGAACACTCCGCCGACGAGCTGGTGGTGGCGGTGTTCCCTCGCGATATGCCCACTCGCCGCGTTGCCGATCTGCTCACCCGCAGACTCGGTACGCTGTGAAGCGGTGACCACCACTACCTGACACTGAGTGCCATAACGTATCCCCAAGTGCCGCCCTTGGTCGGGTGTGCGCTTAGCGGTAGGATGGCACCGAGTGCCGATGCGTTGACCCCGATACCCAGGAGTGTGCCCGATGGCGGGAAACCCCGATTTCGACCTGTTCAAGCTCGAGGACTTCCACGACGAGCTGCGTGCGGCCATCCGTGCCCTGGCGGAGAAGGAAATCGCGCCGCACGCGAAGGCCGTCGACGGTGAGGCCCGTTTCCCCGAAGAGGCGCTGACCGCGCTCAACGCCGCAGGGTTCAACGCCGTGCACGTCCCCGACGCCTTCGGCGGCCAGGGCGCCGACTCGGTCGCCACCTGCATCGTGATCGAAGAGGTCGCTCGCGTCTGTGGTTCCTCCTCGCTGATCCCCGCGGTCAACAAGCTCGGCACCATGGGCCTGATCCTCAGCGGCTCCGAGGAGCTCAAGGCCAAGGTGCTGCCCGACATCGTCAACGGTGAGATGGCCTCCTACGCGCTGTCCGAGCGCGAGGCAGGCTCCGACGCCGCCTCCATGCGCACCCGCGCCCGCCAGGAGGGCGACGACTGGATCCTCAACGGATCCAAGTGCTGGATCACCAACGGCGGCAAGTCCAGCTGGTACACCGTGATGGCCGTGACCGACGCCGACAAGGGCGCCAACGGCATCTCCGCGTTCATGGTCCACAAGGACGACGAGGGCTTCGTCGTCGGCCCGCTCGAGCACAAGCTCGGCATCAAGGGCTCGCCCACCGCCGAGCTGTACTTCGAGAACTGCCGCATCCCCGGCGACCGCATCGTCGGCGAGCCCGGCACCGGCTTCAAGACCGCGCTGCAGACCCTCGACCACACCCGCCCCACCATCGGCGCGCAGGCGGTCGGCCTGGCCCAGGGCGCGCTGGACGCCGCGATCGCCTACACCAAGGACCGCAAGCAGTTCGGCAAGCCGATCGCCGACTTCCAGAACACCCAGTTCATGCTCGCCGACATGGCGATGAAGATCGAGGCCGCCCGCCTCATGGTCTACACCTCCGCGGCCCGCGCCGAGCGCGGCGAGAAGAACCTCGGCTTCATCTCCGCCGCCGCCAAGTGCTTCGCCTCCGACGTAGCCATGGAAGTCACCACCAACGCCGTCCAGCTCTTCGGCGGCGCCGGCTACACCACCGACTTCCCGGTCGAGCGCATGATGCGCGACGCCAAGATCACCCAGATCTACGAGGGCACCAACCAGATCCAGCGGGTCGTCATGTCCCGCGCGCTGCTCAAGGGCTGATCCTTCGGTTGCCATGGAAAAGGGCGGCTCCGGATTCTTCCGGGGCCGCCCCTTTCGTCCGCCGGAGGGGCCGGGTGCGGCGCACTCCGTACCGGACCGCCGAAGTGTCCCGGCCGATCCGGCTCACGCCTGCTCCGGCGAACGACCGCAGGTCACTCCTGCTTGTCGAGCGCCTCGACAGCTGCCAGGTACTGGGCCTCCGCGGCCCGCAGCATCTCGTGAGCCGCCTTCAGGTGGGTGTTCTCGGCGACCAGGTCGGCGTGCGCCCGCGCCATCGCCGCGTGCTGTTCCGACAGCTCTGTGATGATCGCCCCCGCCTGCTCCACGATGTCGAGGCGGCCCTGGGCGCGCGCCAGCGCGATCGTCTCGACCGCCTGCTCGATCAACTGCTCGGTCTCGCCGCTGGCGAGCAGCTCCTCACCGGCACGAATCTGATCTTCCGCGCTGGCGGAGATGTCCCCGCCGGATGGGTTCGTCATGCCCACTATCGTGCCGCATCGAGGCCGGGGGCGAGCCGCTGGGAGCAGGCGGAGGAGATCGTTCTCAGCCGGCCAGGAGGTCGGCGTACTCGCGGTGCTCGGCGATGTATTTGTCCACGTACCAGCAGGTCGGCAGCACGGTGTAGCCCGCGGTGCGGGTCTCGTCGAGGGCGAACTTCACGACCTTGCCCGCGATGCCCTGGCCGCGGAACTCGGGGAAGGTGACCGTGTGGTTGAAGTCGCGGACCTTGGTGTCCTCGCGCTCGGCGTAGTCGGCGTACCCGGCGAGGGTGTCGTCGATGTAGATCTCGTAGCGGGTGTCGGCGGCGTTGTGCTCGAGCCTGGTCGTCATATCCGCATCCAACCGCACGGTCTGCGGGAATGTTCCACAGCGGCCGGGAGGCGGACGGTGATCACAGGATCGCGCCGGGGTTGAGGATGCCGTGCGGGTCCAGGGCGTCCTTGATGCGACGGGTCAGCGCGATCACGTCCGGGCCCACCTGGTCGGGCAGCCACGCCTTCTTCAGACGGCCGACGCCGTGTTCGCCGGTGATCGTGCCGCCGAGGGCGATGGCCAGGTCCATGATCTCGCCGAAGGACTGGTGCGCGCGGGCGGTGTTCTCGGGATCGGTGGGGTCGTGGACGATCAGCGGGTGGGTGTTGCCGTCGCCGGCGTGGGCGATGACCGAGACGACGACGTCGTTGCGGGCGGCGATGGCGGCGATGCCGGAGACCAGTTCGCCGAGGCGGGGCAGGGGCACGCCGACGTCTTCGAGCAGCAGCGGACCGATCTTCTCCACGGCCGGGATCGCGTAGCGGCGGGCGGCGGTGAACGCCTCGCCTTCGTCCGGATCGTCGGTGTGGAAGACCTCCGAGGCGCCGGCCTTCTCGCACGCCTTCGCCATGATCTCGGCTTCCCTGGCGGCGAATTCGCCGGGGGCGTCGGAGCGGGCGACCAACAACGCGGCGGCGGCGCGGTCCAGGCCCATGCGCAACTCGTCCTCGACGGCGTTGATGGCGACCCGGTCCATGAATTCCAGCATCGACGGCCGCAGTTCGCCGGTGATGGCGAGAATGGCGTCGGTTGCCGAGTCCAGCGTGGAGAAGCTCGCTACCACCGTGGTCTGACGAGGCTGTGCGGGCAGCAGACGCAAGGTCAGTTCGGTGATGACGCCCAGGGTTCCCTCGCTGCCGACGAACAGTTTGGTCAGCGACAGGCCCGCCGAGTCCTTCAATCGCGGGCCGCCGAGACGGACCGGGGTGCCGTCGGCGAGCACCACCTCCATGCCGAGGACGTAGTCGGTCGTGACGCCGTATTTCACGCAGCACAGTCCGCCCGCGTTGGTGGCGGCGTTGCCGCCGATCGAGCAGATCTCGAAGGAGGACGGATCGGGTGGATACCACAGGCCGTGTTCGGCGACAGCCCGCTTGACTTCGGCGTTGAGCAGTCCGGGCTGGACGACGGCGGTGCGGGTCACCGGGTCGACAGTGATGGCGCGCATCCGTTCGGTGCTCAGTACCAGCCCGCCGTCGAGCGCGGTGGCCCCGCCGGACAGACCCGAGCCCGCGCCGCGCGGGACCACGGGAACCCGGTGTTCGTGCGCCCAACGCAAGGTGGCGGCCACGTCGGCGGTGCTGTGCGCGCGCACCAAGGCCAGCGGTTGCCCGGCGGCCGGATCCTTCGCCCAGTCCTGACGGTAGGCTGCCAGCAGATCGCGATCGGTGTGCAGGGCGCCGTCGGACAGCGCGGCCGCGAGCTCGTGCAGATCCACCCTGTCACGCTACCCCGCGCGGCGCGGTGTTCCGGGTGGATTTCGGCAGCGTGAATTTCGCCGCCCGGAGTGGTTTTTCCCTCGTGGCCGGGCAACAATCTGTTCGGGTGCGGGCGTCGCAGGCAGGGCCGTTCATCGGCGAGGCCGCTCGCGGTCGGGGCTGATGGCAGACAACACCGAGGGAGGGCTCGACCATGCGCACCGAAGGACCGGACACCCACGATCTCGTGGCCGCCGCATTCGCCGAGGAATTCGGTGACTCCGCAGTCGACGCAGTCGATCTGGAGGTGCTGCGGCGCATCCACAGCGGGGATTTCGCCCCTTGGTCGGCGGCACTGGAACATTCCGGGCTGTTCGACAAGCAGGCCATGGCGCGGATCGTCGCGCGCTGGCGCGAGAACCCGGAGTCGTTGATCGCCGCGCTGCTCGCCGACGCCGACGATGTGACCCGCCGCCGCTGGTCGATGGCGTGGTCGGGGCTGGATCGCCCGGAGCCACTGAGCCGGATCGGCTGATCCGCGTCGGCGTCGACCATCGCGTGGTCGACCACGGCGCGTTCGGACACGGCGAGCGGGCGGGTGGCCGAACCGGCTGTAGGGCGGCCGAATTCGGCACGGCACTCAGGGCAACAGCTCGACCGACGGCCCGTCGACCACCACGACTGCGTCGTCGTTCAACGCCCAATGCGCGACCCCGGCCGCGCGGTACTCCTCCGCCAGCCGGGCACTCGCGCCGTCCGGATCGGTCGGCGAATCCACGTGCGGCACGATCCGCCGATCGACGAGCCCGAGCCCGTCCCACTGCGGCTCCACCCCGCAGGTCGGCGACACCTCGGCGGGATCGTCCATCGACTCGATGCCGTGCAGATCCGGGGTCAGCAGACAAGCCCCCGCGCTGTACCCGGCGTAGACCAGGGCGTCCTCGGCGAGAAGTGCGGGCAGCACCCGATCCGCGCCGCTGCGGGCGAACTGCGCGCGCAGCACGAAGGTATTGCCCCCGCGCACCCACACCATCGGGAATCCGCGCAGCGCGGCGTCCAGATCGTCCGAGCGCCCGGCGTAGTCGCGCAGATCCAGCACCTCGGGCGAGTAGCCGTGGCGGCGCAGCGGAACCAGATCGCTGGTGACCGCCGACTGCCAGGCGGCGGGCCAGGCATCGCAGGCGTTGGGAATCACCGCGACCCGACCCGGCTCGCCGACGAGCCGGGTCAGCCGGTCGGCGTGCCTGCCGAACCGATAGGAGGCCAGGAACAGGCGCACGGCCGCCCGATCAGATCGTGAAGGCCAGATTGCGGACCAGCTGCAACCCGAGCTTCTCCTCGCCCGCGAAATCGATCTCGCCGAGATGATCCTCGAGAGCCACCCGGCCGCCACCGAGGCGCACGAAAAGCCCGGAGTCCAAGGTGATCCGGACCGTGGGCGGCTCGGCGAAGCTGTCGACGAAGCCCGCGCGCTCGGCGACCTCGATCCGCAGGGACCGCGCGAACTCGCCGGTCAGCACGAACTCCACCCGCGATCCGGCGGGCGCCTTGCCGAGCTTGGCGACCACGCGGGGGAGCGAGCCCGCGAACTCCACGAAGGCCCGCTCGCCGCGCGCACCGCCCTCGGCGACCCGCACGCCGAGGGAGTCGGCGATATCGAGTTCGTGCAACCAGCAGTCGAACAACCGCACGCGCATGAACCGGCCGTAGGGGACCTGGCCGATGGGCGAGATGGTCGGTGTCGCCCATGCGTCGTCGGTCATTGCGGCCAGTGCCGCGCGGCGACGGTCGGTGACCTCTCGGTAGAGCGCGAGCAGGCGGGCGCCGGGCATCGAGCGCAGCCGGTCGATCCAGATCTCGTTGAGCACGGCGGTCTCGTTGCGCACGTGCGGCAGGTCGTGCACATCGGTCTTCGGGCGCTCGGGATCGTGCGCGGGCGGCTTCTCACCCAGCAGCCAGGACTCGGTGCCGACCACGTGCGCGACGATGTCGAAGACCGTCCAGCCCGGCAGGATCGACGGTGTCCGCCAGGCGGACTCGTCGAGACCGGCGACCAGATCGTCGATGGCCTGCCACTGCTCGGACAGCAGTGCGGTCAGTTCGCCTTTGTCCAGGGTGGGATCGGCGATCGTCGGATTCTCGCTCGACTTCGGGGAGTCGCTCAATGCTGGTTTCCTTCCTCGAGTGCTGCCAGGCCCGCCCGGATCGCGGCGGCGGTGGATTCCGGATCGTGCGGTCTGCGCAGCAGCAGTCCTTTGACGAGGCCGAGTTTGTCGCCCCGGCGGCGCGGGATCACGTGCAGGTGGACGTGATCGACAGTCTGGAAGGCCGCGCGGCCGTCGTTGATCACCAGGTTCGCGCCGTCGGCGGCCAGCCCGCCGCGGCGCACGGCCTGTGCCAGGCGATGGCCCGCGCGGAACATGGTCGCTCCCAGCTCCGGGTCCAGGTCGGGCAGTTCGGCGGCATGTCTCTTGGGAACCACCAAGGTGTGCCCGCGGGTGATGGGCCGGATGTCGAGGAAGGCGCACAAGGTCTCGTCCTCGTAGACCTTGGTGGCAGGCGCGGTCCCGGCCACGATGCCGCAGAAGACGCAGTCGTTCACCTCCGTGACCCTACGGTGTGCCGCTCCGCCGGGACAGTCCCGCCACAGGGGAACGGAGAGTGAACGCTGTGGTGGCGGGGCGACTTCGGAGCGCCTTGTGACGGGCATCTCAGCTAGGCTCACCGCAGGCCGGGTATGGTTGCGAGGATTTCAGGCGAAGTTACTCGTGAGTAACTTCGCCTGGCCGTCATCCGGTGGTTCCGGCCACCACGAGCAGGAAGTCTGACAAGTGGAGACAACGCAAAACGTGGGCGATTCGTCCCCGCGCGGAGCGCGTGTCGGAGTCGTTCGCGAGACCAACGCGGGCGAACGACGTGTCGCATTGGTACCCAAGATCATTCCCTCCCTGGTGAAGCAGGGGCTGGAGGTGGTCGTGGAGGCCGGCGCCGGACACGGAGCGCTCATTCCGGACGAGGCTTTCGTCGCCGCAGGCGCGGTCATCGGTGATCCGTGGTCGGCCGATGTCGTGGTCAAGGTCGCGCCGCCGGGCGACGCCGAAGTGGCGAAACTGTCGAAGGGCCAGACCCTGATCGGCTTCCTCGCCCCGCGCAACGCCGACAACCAGATCGAGGCGCTGAAATCGGCGGGCGTGCAGGCCTTCGCCGTGGAGGCCATCCCGCGCATCTCGCGCGCGCAGGTGATGGACGCGCTGTCCTCGCAGGCGAACGTGGCCGGCTACAAGGCCGTGTTGCTGGCCGCCTCGGAGTCGACGCGCTTCTTCCCGATGCTCACCACCGCCGCGGGCACCGTGAAGCCGGCGACCGTGCTGGTGCTCGGCGTCGGTGTCGCGGGTCTGCAGGCGCTGGCGACGGCCAAGCGTCTCGGCGGGCGCACCACCGGCTACGACGTGCGTCCCGAGGTCGCCGATCAGGTCCGCTCGGTCGGTGCGCAGTGGCTCGATCTCGGCATCGACGCCGCCGGTGAGGGCGGCTACGCCCGCGAGCTCACCGATGACGAGAAGGCCCAGCAACAGCAGGCTCTCGAAGACGCCATCAAGGGTTTCGACGTGGTCATCACGACCGCGCTGGTGCCGGGCAGGCCCGCGCCGCGTCTGGTCACCGCCGCCGCGGTCGAGGGCATGAAGCCCGGCAGCGTGATCGTGGACCTGGCGGGCGAGACCGGCGGCAACTGCGAGCTCACCGAGCCGGGGCAGACCGTCGTCAAGCACGACGTCACCATCGCCTCGCCGCTGAACCTGCCCGCCACCATGCCCGAGCACGCCAGCGAGCTGTACTCGAAGAACATCGCGGCCCTGCTGGAGCTGATGCTGGTCGACGGCAAGCTCGCCCCGGACTTCGGTGACCAGGTGCTCGCCGATTCCTGTGTCACACGTGAGGTGGACGCCTGATGTATTCCGAACTGCTGGCCAATATCGCGATCCTGGTGCTGTCCGGGTTCGTCGGTTTCGCCGTCATCTCGAAGGTGCCCAACACCCTGCACACCCCGCTGATGTCGGGCACCAACGCCATCCACGGCATCGTCGTGCTCGGCGCGCTGGTTGTGCTGGGCAAGGTGCAGGACCCGTCGCTGGGCATCCAGATCATCCTTTTCGTCGCCGTGGTCTTCGGCACGTTGAACGTGGTCGGCGGCTTCGTGGTCACCGACCGCATGCTGGGGATGTTCAAGGGCAAGAAGCCTGTTGCGCAGAAGGCGGGCGAGTAATCCCATGGACAATCTGGTCAACATTCTCTACATCGTCGCCTTCGCGATGTTCATCTACGGTCTGATGGGCCTGACCGGCCCGAAGACCGCCGTGCGCGGCAACTGGATTGCCGCCGCGGGCATGGGTCTGGCCGTCGTGGCCACCCTGATCGCGATCCGCGATACCGGTAACTGGATCATCATCGTCGCGGGCCTGGTCGTCGGTGTCGCGCTCGGCGTGCCACCCGCCAAGTTCACGAAAATGACCGAGATGCCGCAGCTGGTCGCGGCGTTCAACGGCGTCGGCGGCGGCACGGTCGCGCTCATCGCGTGGGCCGAATTCCTCGATACCACCGGCTTCTCGAACTTCAAGCACGGCGAGGAGCCGACCGCCCACATCATCGTGGGCTCGCTGTTCGCCGCGATCATCGGCTCGATCTCGTTCTGGGGCTCGCTGATCGCCTTCGGCAAGCTGCAGGAGATCCTGCCCGGTCGCCCGCTCGGCGTGGGCAAGCTGCAGCAGCCGCTGAACCTGCTGCTGGCGGTCGGTTCCGTCGCGGCCGCGGTCGTCATCGGCGTCCAGGCCGGCGACGGCGGCGCGGCCTGGTGGTGGATGCTGCTGCTGCTGGTCGTCGCCGGTGTGCTCGGCCTGATGGTCGTGCTGCCGATCGGCGGCGCGGACATGCCCGTGGTCATCTCGCTGCTCAACGCGCTGACCGGTCTGTCGGCGGCGGCCGCGGGCCTGGCGCTGAACAACACCGCCATGATCGTCGCCGGCATGATCGTCGGCGCGTCCGGCACCATCCTGACCAACCTGATGGCCAAGGCCATGAACCGGTCCATTCCGGCGATCGTCGCGGGCGGCTTCGGCGGCGGCGCGGTCGCGGGCGGCGGCGGCTCCGGCGAGCAGAAGCAGGCCAAGGCCACCTCGGCCGCCGACGCCGCGATCCAGATGGCCTACGCCAATCAGGTCATCGTGGTCCCCGGCTACGGCATGGCGGTGGCGCAGGCCCAGCACGCGGTCAAGGAGATGGCGGCGCTGCTGGAGGCCAAGGGCGTGGAGGTCAAGTACGCGATCCACCCGGTCGCCGGTCGTATGCCCGGCCACATGAACGTGCTGCTGGCCGAGGCCGAGGTGTCCTACGACGCCATGAAGGAAATGGACGACATCAACGGCGAGTTCTCGCGCACCGATGTCGCCCTGGTGATCGGCGCCAACGACGTCACCAATCCGTCGGCCCGGGAGGACGCGTCGAGCCCGATCTACGGCATGCCGGTGCTCAATGTCGATCAGGCCAAGAGCGTCATCGTGCTCAAGCGCTCGATGAACTCCGGTTTCGCCGGCATCGACAATCCGCTGTTCTACGCCGACCACACCTCGATGCTGTTCGGCGACGCCAAGAAGTCCGTCGGTGCGGTCACCGAGGAGTTGAAGGCGCTCTAGGGCAACAGGTCCGGTCGAAACCCCGGCCCTCCCGCTCGGCGGGTGGGCCGGGGTTTCGCATTTCCGCTCAGCCGCCCAGGGCGCGCTTGCGTTCCTCGATGGCGTCCACCGCCTCGGACAGGCTCAACCCCCGATGGATCTTGCGGTACTCCCTGATGGCCTCGATCTTCTTGCCCATCAACAGCAGCGAGTCGATCTCGCCCATCCCCTGGGTGGAGACCAGCGGGCGAGTGTCGACGCTCGCGGGCTCGATGCCCAGGTGCTCGATGATCAGATCCAGTTTGCGCTCGACGCGGGCCAGCCTGCGCTCGAGTTCAGCGTTGCCGAACATACCGGCGACCCTACCGATGCTCCGGATGACGTGCGGCGGCCGGCGTGTGCACCACATCGGCCGACAGGGCGCAGATCAGCACCGCGATCAGCGGCACCACCAACGCGACGGACAGCGGAACCCACTCGGTCAGCCCGCCGATCAGCGCGGGCCCGGCGAGCAGCCCGACATAGCCGAGGGCGAACACCCGCGACATGTCCGTGGCGGCCGTGCCCGACCCCAGATTCCCGGCGGCGGTGAAGATCTGCGGAATGCTGCCGGACAATCCCAGCCCGCACAGCGCCCAGCCGGTCAGCGTCAGCGGCGTCCACGGCGAGATCATGATCGTCGCCGTGCCGAGGGCGGCCAGCAGCATGCCGTAGCGGACCACCGCGACCGGACCGAACGCGCCGCTCACCCGATCGGCGACCAGCCGCCCGCCGGTCATGGTCACCGAGAAGGCGGCGAAGGCCAGTGCGGCGGTGGCATCGTCCACGCCGAGGCGTTCGCGCATCTGCAGGGTGCTCCAGTCCGCGGCCACGCCTTCGGTGAGCAGCACCGCGAAGGCGATCACGGCCAGCGCCAGCACTTTTCGCCCGTGCCGCTGCCGCGCGCCGGGGGCGTCGACCGGCTCCACCGCATGCGTGCCCTTGTTCGCGGGCGTGACCTGGTGCCGTTTCGACGCGGCGCCATCGCCCGCGAACGCGGTGCGGTGCGGCGTCGAGGCGCTCGCGGTCGGGTGTGGTTGTGACGGGTGGTCCTCGCCTGCGGACTCGGCGGTGGCCGGCACTGTGGTGCTCGGGGGCGGATCGGGCAGCGCCGCGGCGACCACCGCGACGGTCGCGCCGGCACCGGGCGCGGCTGCCGTGGTATCCGAGTCTGCGAGCAGCCGCGGCACGCACAGCCCCACCAGCGTCAGACCGGCGACGCACGCCAGCATCAGGGTCATCCGCGGATCCAGACCGGCGCGCAGCGCCGCCGCGCCCAGCAGCGACCCGAGCAGCCCGCCGCCGGAGAACAGCGCGTGGAAGGCCGACATGATGGGTCGCCGGTAGGCCCGTTCGACGTGCACCGCCTGCGCGTTCATCGAGACGTCCAGCGCGCCGTTGCCGAAGCCGAAGCAGGCCAACGCGATTCCCAGACCGACCGGCCCCGTCGCCAGACCGGGGCCGACCACGGCGAGCGAGGCGACCCCGGCCGCGGCGGCCACGAGCGCACGACTGCCGAACCGGTCGGCGAGCGGTCCGGCCAGGCGCATCCCGACGATGCCCGCGCCCGCCATCAGCAGGATGAACATGCCGAGGGCGGAATGGGAGACGCCGGTGCGGTCGGTGACGGCGGGGATGTGCACCACCCACATCGCCAGCAGGAAGCCGTTCACGCCGAAGACGGTGAACACGGCGGCGCGCGCGAACCGCACTCCGGTGTCCGGTTGTGCTGTCTCCCCGAAGACTCCCCGCATCTCATCGACGGTACCGAGGGCAACGCCCGCGGTCGACGGTCGGACGCTCGGCTATCGTCGGCCGGGTGACACAGCCGCCGTATCCCGTGCTCTGGCCGATGCCGACCCGCTGGGCCGACAACGACCACTACGGACACGTGAACAACGTGACCTACTACTCGTACTTCGACACCGCGGTGAACGCGTGGCTCATGCACGCCACCGGCACCGACATCAGGGAGCTGCCCGCCCTCGGCGTGGTCGCGCAGACCTCCTGCCAGTTCACCGGCTCGGTCAGCTTCCCCGACCAGCTACGGGTCGGCCTGCGGGTGTCGAGGCTCGGGCGCTCCAGCATCACCTACGACCTCGGGCTCTACAAGGAAGTCGGCGAGGAGCTGGAGCTGTCGGCCACCGGCACGTTCGTGCACGTCTATGTCGACACCGAGACCCGGAGGCCGATCGAGATCCCGGAGGTCATCCGGGCCGCCGCCGCCGAGATCGTCATGCAGTGAACTCGCCGACCTCACCGACCTCGCCGACCTCGCGGACCTCGCGGACCTCGCCGAGCAGCGCGGACTGGAAGCGGCGCATCCCCGCCAGCCAGCGGTCGTAGTCCGCGCCCTTGCGCCGGTACATCTCCAGCACCTCCGGATGCGGCAGGATCAGGAACTGCTCGGCGGCGACGCCCGCGACGATCACCTCGGCGACCTCCTCCGGGGTGAGCACGGTCCCCGCGCTGGTGACCGCCTTGATCGCCAGCGCGGCTGCCTCCTCGTCGCCGGGCACCAGATCGCCCTGCAGCAGCCGGGTATCCACGCCCATCGGGCACACACAGCTGACCCGCACCCCCTGGTCGCCGTGGGCCACCGACAGCCACTCCGCGAACCCGACCGCGGCGTGCTTGGTCACCGAGTACGGCGCCGAGCCGAGCTGGGTGAGCAGTCCCGCGGCCGAGGCCGTCGAGACGAAGTAGCCCTCGCCGCGCTCGACCCAGCCCGGTACCAGCAGCCGTGCCGCCCGTACATGCGCGAGCACATTGACCTCCAGCGCGGCCGACCACTGTTCGTCGGTGCTGTCCAGGCCGGGCCCGCCGCCGATGCCCGCATTGGCGAAATACAGGTCCACCGGCCCGAACTCGGTGTTCGCCCGTTCGATCAGCGCACGGATCAACTGCTCGTCGGCCACGTCGCCCGCCATGGCGATCGCGTCGGCGCCGATCGATTCCGCGACGTGCACCGCACTCGCTCCGTCGAGATCGGCGACGACGACCTTCGCCCCTCCCTCGGCGAGCCGGCGCGCGAGCGCCGCTCCGATTCCCCCGCCCGCGCCCGTCACGATGGCCACCTTGCCCGCAATATCCATTACCGCAGGGTAGCGGCGGACGGTTCAGTTCGTCCCGCCGAGGCGTTCCAACAGCGGCGCGGTGCGAGGGCCGACGAGTTCACGCATCACCAGCGCCATATCGGTGCGCTCCACTCCGGGGATCTGCAGAATCTCTTCGGCGAGCCGGTACAGGTCCTCGGCGTCGCGCGCCACGATCCGCACCGTGAGGTCGATGCGTCCTGTCATCCCGCACACCTCGGTGACCTCGGGGATCTCGGCCAGCGCGGCCACGATCGGTTCCAGCCGATGCTGGTCGAGCACGACGGAGACGAACGCCGCCAGCGGGTAGCCCAGCGTTCGCGGCCGCACCCGGCGTTCGATGCCCGCCAGGACGCCGTTGGCCTCCCAGCGCGCCAGCCGGGCCTGCACGGTGTTACGGGACAACCCGAGTCGGGTGGCCAGTTCGACGCCGGTGGCGCGCGGGGTCTCGATCAAGGCCAGCAGCATGCGGGCGTCGGTCGCGTCGATGGTCGTCTCGACCTCGTCCGAACTGGTCATGTGACGCAGTATGACACCACGGGTTCGGTGTGGATTGCGCATTCTGCACAATTGCGTGTCGCTCACTTGCGCATCCCGCCAAAAGGTGGATGCTGTGAGGTATACCACAACTGTGTGGCAGGCCCACAAGGCCGCGAGCGCAGGAGGCGATACCCATGCCCCGACTGCCCGAACCGCATCGTTCCGGCAAACCCGAGTATCCGGTGCAACTGATCCAGCCCGACGGCGCCAGGGTTCTCGATCGCGAACACACAGCGCTGGTCGCCGACATCGGTCCTACCCAGCTGCGCGATCTCTACACCGACATGGTGATCGCCCGCCGGATCGACCAGGAGGCCACCGCGCTGCAGCGCCAGGGCCAGCTCGGCCTGTGGCCGCCGTTGCTCGGTCAGGAAGCCGCCCAGGTCGGTTCGGCGCGCGCGCTGCATCCCGACGACTACGTCTTCTGCAGCTACCGGGAAGCCGCCGTCGCCCTCTGCCGGGGCGTGCGGCCCGCCGAGATCACCCGGATGTGGCGCGGCGTCGCCCACCACTGCTGGGATCCGGCGGCGGTCGGCATGACCAACCCGAACATCATCGTCGGCTCGCAGGGCCTGCACGCCACCGGTTACGCCTACGCCGCCCAGCTCGACGGCGCCGAGATCGCCACCATCGCCTACTTCGGCGACGGCGCGAGCAGCCAGGGCGACATCGCCGAGGCACTCGGCTTCGCCGCGAGCTGGACCGCGCCGGTGGTGTTCTTCTGCCAGAACAACCACTGGGCGATCAGCGCCCCGGTCCGGGTGCAGAGCGCCACCTCGATCGCGCGCCGCGCCTACGGCTACGGCATGCCCGGCGTCCAGGTCGACGGCAACGATGTGCTCGCCGTCCTGGCCGTCACCCGGCAGGCGGTGGCCCGCGCCAGGGCGGGCGGCGGTCCCTCCTTCATCGAAGCGCTGACCTACCGGATGGGCCCGCACACCACCGCAGACGATCCGACCCGCTATCGCGCCGCCGCCGAGACCGAACAGTGGGCCCGCCGCGACCCCGTCGACCGGCTGCGCAAGCTGCTGGAACGGGAGTCGCTGTGGGACGACCGGTTCGAGGCCGAGCTCACCGCACGCGCCGACGCGGCCGCCGCGGAACTGCGCCACGCCACCCTGACCATGCCGGACCCGGACCCCGCTGCCCTGTTCGAGCACGTCTATGCCGACCCGCACCCGCTGATCGACGAGGAGCGGCGCGAGTTCGCCCGATCCGAAGGAGCTCTGCCATGACCACCACCACCTTCGCGGGCGCCCTCAACGCGGCGATGCGCCGGGCGCTGGAAGACGATCCCAAGGTCGTGCTGATGGGCGAGGACATCGGCGGGCTCGGCGGCGTGTTCCGGGTGACCGACACGCTGCAGAAGGACTTCGGGCAACACCGGGTGATCGACACCCCGCTGGCCGAGTCCGGGATCGTGGGTACGGCATTCGGCATGGCGCTGCGCGGCTACCGGCCGGTGTGCGAGATCCAGTTCGACGGCTTCGTCTACCCGGCCTTCGACCAGATCGTCTCCCAGGTCGCCAAGATTTATTACCGCACCGCGGGAAAGGTCAGCGCCCCGCTGACGATTCGCATCCCGTTCGGCGGCGGCATCGGCTCGGTCGAACATCATTCCGAGTCACCGGAGGCCTACTTCACGCACACCGCGGGCCTGCGGGTGGTCTCGCCGAGCACACCCGCCGACGCGTATCACATGCTGCGCCAGGCCATCGCCGCCCCGGATCCGGTGATCTTCTTCGAACCCAAGCGGCGCTACTGGGACAAGGCCGATGTCGACTTCGACGCCGACCCCGACCTGCCGCTGCACACGGCTCGCATCTGCCGTCCCGGCGCCGACATCACCGTTGTCGCCTACGGCGGCACCGTCGCCACCGCGCTGTCGGCAGCCGACATCGCCGCAGGGGAAGGCCGGTCCGTCGAAGTCGTCGACCTGCGCAGCCTCGCCCCGCTCGACATCGACACCATCGCCGAATCCGTGCGCCGCACCGGCCATCTGGTGATCACCCACGAAGCGCCGGTATTCGGCGGTCTCGGCGCCGAGATCGCCGCCCGCGTCACCGAACGGTGCTTCTATCACCTGGAGGCCCCCGTCCAGCGTGTCGGCGGCTACGACATCCCCTACCCGCCCGCCAAACTGGAGAAACACCACCTTCCCGACCCGGACCGCATCCTCGACGCGGTCGACCGCTCGCTCGCCGCCTGACCTGGTCACCCAACCCGTGAATCCAGCCCTGCGCACCCATCGAGGAAGAGGTGATCTGTGCACGACGCCAGCGCCATCCTGGAATTCCGGCTGCCCGACCTGGGGGAGGGCCTCGCCGACGCCGAACTGGTCTCCTGGTCGGTCGGCGTCGGCGACCACGTGGAACTCAATCAGATCATCGCCGAGGTGGAGACCGCCAAAGCCGTTGTCGCCCTGCCCTGCCCGTATGCGGGAACAGTGGCCGAGCTGCTGGCCGAGCCGGGGGAGACGGTACCGGTGGGCGCGGCCTTGATCCGGGTCCGCGACGAGGGCGCGAACGAACACGTCCCGGGCGCGGCAGGGCCGGACGGCGCGCCTGCCGGCGAACCCGTCGCCGGGGATTCCGGTACCGCCACCGGTGGTCCCGGGGACGCCGGCCGTGACGCCGGGAATGCTGTCGATGCTCCTCGTGTGGCGGCGGCCGACAGCGACGGCACGGCCCCCGCGAACGGTTGTACGGGACACGGTGACGGGTCCGCCGACGGCCGGAAGTCGGTGCTCGTCGGCTACGGGCCCAACAGTGAATTCCGGTCGCGCAGACGCGAACCGAGCGGTCCTGGGCGGGTGCCCGCGGTCCCGGCCGCTCGGTTGCTCGCAAAGGACTTGGGCGTAGATCTCGCCCGGATCGCGGGTTCGGGTCCGGGCGGTGCGGTGACCGTCGCGGATGTCCGTACGGCCGCGGCAGCTTCCTCCCTCGGGGCGGGGCGGACAACCGACGCTCGGGAAGCGCAGGAGCAGAATCTCGAAAGCCGGGAAATCCGCACTCCCGTCACCGGTGTGCGTAAACGCACGGCCGCCGCGATGGTCGCCAGCGCGACGACCATCCCGCAGGCCGGTACTTTCCTCACCGTCGACTGCACCGCCACGATGGAGGTGATCGAGCATCTGCGCTCCACCGCCTCGTTCACCGGCCTGCCGTTGACCCCGCTGACTCTGGTCGCCAAGGCTGTGCTCGCCGCGCTGGCCGACTACCCCGCCGTGAACGCGCACTGGGACGAACAGGCGCAGCAGATCGTCACCAAGAAATACGTCAACCTGGGTATCGCCGTCGCCACCGAACGCGGACTGCTCGTCCCCAAAGTCGAACAGGCGCAGGCGATGAGTCTGCGCTCGCTCTGCGAGGCGCTCGGCCGCTGCGTCGAAGCGGCGCGGTCGGGCACCGCCACCCCCGCTGATCTCACCGGTGGCACCTTCACCGTCACCAATGTCGGTGTCTTCGGTGTCGACGCGGGAATTCCGCTGGTCAACCCGGGTGAGGCGGCGATCCTCTGCCTCGGAGCCATCGCCCGCCGGCCCTGGGTCGTCGAGGAGGAACTGGCGGTCCGCTGGGTCACCACACTGGCCTTGAGTTTCGATCATCGGCTCGTCGACGGCGAACTCGCCGCGCGCTTCCTGGCCACCGTCGGCGAACTGCTGACCGACCCGCTCACGCTGCTCAGCCGATGACGTCCGCGGCGTGGCGCGCGGTCGTTCGCTGCCCGTGTCCACCCGACGGTGCGTATGGTGTTCGGGTCGGGCGCGCACAGGCGACGGGAGCACATGGTGAGCGCGGTACTGGTCGGTGTGGACGAGCTGCGGGAAGCGATGTCGGACAAGCGAGTTCGACTACTCGACGTCCGCTGGGCGCTCGGTGATCCGGACGGGCCGCAGCACTATCTGGACGGTCACATCCCCGGCGCGGTCTTCGTGGATCTGGAGACCGAACTGGCCGCTGTGCCCTCCCCGGCGGCCGGGCGGCATCCACTGCCGAAGGTCGCGGTGCTGCAGCGGTGCGCCCGCAGCTGGGGCGTGTGCGAAGGCGACCCGGTGGTCGTCTACGACGCCAGTGGCGGCACCGCGGCAGCCCGCGCCTGGTGGTTGCTGCGCTGGGCGGGCATCGCCGAGGTTCGCCTGCTCGACGGCGGCCTGCCCGCGTGGACCGCGGCGGGTTGGGAACTGTCGACCGGCGCCGAACCCGATCCCGTCCCCGGCGACGTGAGCTTCACCGGCGGCCTGCTGCCGGTGATCGACGCGCACGGCGTGGCACGGTGGCGCGGCACGCTCCTCGACGCGCGCCCCGCCGACAGTTTCCGCGGCGAGTTCGAACCGCTCGACCCGCGCGCAGGCCACATCCCCGGCGCGGTGAGCGCCCCCACCGTCGAAAACCTGGACGAGACAGGCCGTTTTCGTGACGCGACGTGGCTGCGGGATCGCTTCTCCGGACTCGGTTCGGGCCCGATAGCCGTCTACTGTGGGTCCGGCGTCACCGCCACCCACCAGATCGCCGCCCTGGCCGTCGCCGGTATCGACGCCGCGCTCTACCCGGGCTCGTGGTCGCAGTGGTCCCACGATGCCAAACGCCCGGTGGCCACCGGCGCTTGATCGTCTCGCGCACTCATGATGACCGCGCTCACGGACAATCGCGCGCGATGTCGTGGAGAACCGCGTTGTCGGCGGCGGTGACCGGCAGGTCGTAGGCCACCGCCACGGTCAGGTACTTGCCCGCGTAGAAGCAGTGGTTCTCGGCCCGCGGTGGTAACCAGTCCGCGGGCGTGTCATCGCCTTTCGCCTGATTGGCCGAGGCCGTGGTGGCCAGCAGGTTGCGCACGGTGTCGTTGGCGAAGCGCACCCGCTCGTCCATCGGCCAGCCTGACGCCCCCATGTCCCACGCCGCCGCCAGCGGATAGACGTGATCGATCTGGATCTCCCGCGCGTTCTCCTTCCTGAACTCGACCCGATCGCCGGTGTAGGGATCGAGCAAAACCCCCGACACGACCACACACTCGCGCGTCCCCGCCCGGAACCGCGCCTGCGCCAACTGAGCCGCCAGCACATCGTTGCGGGTATCGCACCCGTCGTGCCCCTGCGGCCCGTCGTAGTCGTCGTTCCACGCGGAGCCGAACACACACCCCTCGTCCTTCCCACACCCCCGCTCGTATCCGCCGGGCCTTCCCCGCTCGGCCACCACCCGTACCTGCTCGAGCAAGCCCTGCACCTGCGCCCGCGTCGGACTGCCAGGCGCGGGCCGCACACCCCCGATCCCCAGTTCACCGCATCCGGCCATCACGAGAACGGCGGCGAGTACCACCGCCCACCACCCGAACCGCCCTCGGCCCGCCCTGTTTTCGCGCACCCCGCAACTCCTACTCGCCACCGCCGACATTCGCGGTGCGGGGAGGTCCGCGACTGTGGATTTCCCGTATTCCACATTCTGATCCGCCGCCTCTCCGCCGGGCACGGGACTGCGGAGCAAAGGTCGTCGCGGGAGCGGAGTCGGCATGGGCGCGGTTCGGCACCGCGTGGCCCGCCGGATGCGCCCCGGCCGAGAGCTCAGCCGGCTGGGGCCCGCGTCGGGTAGTGGTCGCGGAATGCCTCGCGGACCCGTCGCGCGGCACGGGTATCGACGCGCTCGATACCCTCGACCACTTCGTCGAGCCGCCAGAAGGTCGAGGGCACCATTCGCCCGGAGGTGACCGCCGCGAGCGCGGTCTCGGCCGCCTCGTCGACCTTGCCCGCGGCCAGCAGGGCGAGACCGAGGTCGAGCCGGGCCGCGACGAGCCTGCGCGGGCGCGAATGCTGCGCGTTCTCCAGATCGGAGATGACCTGCCGCGCGAACGATTCGGCCGCCGGATCGCCGATCCACGCCAGAATGGCGGCCATGTAGGAGTTGGACTTGGTCGGGTCGAAGCAGAAGTGGTGTTCGATCTGCTTCGGGTCGTGCCGCCCGGAAACCAGCCGGGCGAGACTGCGTAACGCGGTGTAGGCCCCGTCCCGGTTGCCCATCCGCGCCAGTGCTCTGCCCTCCTGGGCGGTGGCCTGGATGAAGACCGAACTGTCGCGCGGGGCGAGGTGCTGGGCGACCTGCGAGGCCGTCGCGGCGACGGTGAAGTCGCCGTCGGTGAGCTGCTGCCAGGCCATGGTCTCCATCGCCCAGGCGGTGATCTCCGGATGCTCGGCCTCCAAGGAGATGTCGCGGGCGACCCGCAGGCGCTGTCGCGCGGCAAGCGCCTCGCCGAGATCGACGTGACAGGCCGCCGCGATCAACGAGAACCAGCCGAGGGTCAGCATCAGCCGCCGATGCTCGGCCAGGGTCTTCTTGCGATCGAGCATCGCCCGGCCGACCCGCATATTGGTCAGCGCCCACTCCAGCACGGCCGACGGCGCGGTCACCGGATAGGCGCGGGCCAGGTCGTCGACCGAGTAGTCGAGGTAACCGAGCACCCCGTCCGGGATGTCGGTCGCGTTGACCCGCTCGATCCAGGCCTCGACCGAAGGATCGTCGTCGGAGGCGTTCCGCCGCAGCGCCGCCGGCCCGAGCACGTCTTCGTAGCCGAGGACGAGTCGCGGGGTGACCGGACGTTTGCCGGTCTCCACCAAGCTGAGATAGGACGGCGCGAAATGCACGCGAGAAGCCATGTAGCGCAGGCTGATCCCCGCCGCCACCCGTGCGGCCCGCAAGTGCTCACCGTCGTACACCCGCACCCCCGAAGAGTCGACACCGAATTCCCGCAAAAGCTGTCAACACAGCTGTGAACACTTCTCGCCGCCACTGAAGCCGCTCCTCGTCCACGCTACTAGCGCAAGGCCCGGCCACCGCCAGATCCCGGCGAGTGGCCTTTCGACCAGTTGTTTCGATGCGGCGAAGGGGACGGAAAGCGGATGGTGGACGACCGGCCGAGTGCGATCGGCCTGATCCAGCGGAATCTGGTGTGTGGAGCGGAGTTCGACCTCGAGTCGTTGGCGGCCAGGCACGGCCTGCGCCTGGCCTTCACGGTGTCGGTGGACGCTTCGCCGTTGGTGGTGGCGATGGCGGTGGCGCGACATGTGGCGGAGTTCGAGGCGGTTGCTGTGGTGGTGCCGAGCTTCGAGCACGCCGACCCGGTGCGTCACGTGGTGACCGATGTGGCGGCGCTGGTGACGCCGATGGCGGTGTATCCGAAGGGGTTCCGGTGGATCCCGCCGGACACCGAGGAGGAGGGTTCGTGAAGAGCTGTGATGTGGTGCTCGCGGTGCTGGTGCTGGGGTTGACCGGCCTGACGTTGCTGTGGCTGCGACCGTCCCGGTCGGAGATCGGGGAGCCCGGGGAAGAGGAGGACATGACCGGGTGCGATGAGTGACGGCGGCACGTGTCGGAGGTCTCGATCGTGGGCGTACCGAGTTTCGATCACGCCGATCCGGTAAAGCGGTGATGACGGATCCGGCGGTGCGGGCGACGCCGATGGCGTTGCTGCCGAGTGGTTTTCGGTGCCGTCGTCTCCTGACGAGAGGAGAGGCTGTGGAAGTGAGCGAAATCGTGCTGATCGTGCTGGTGGTGGGACTGGCCGCGATGACCGTGGTGTGGTTCCAGCCGCCGAGGGCGGACAGCGGGGATCGCGAGAGCGAGGAACGATCGAGGAACGCCGCCGAGCGTGAGTGACCGGGCGGCAGGTCGGCGCGCCGTACCCGCGCCCGCTCGACCGGACAACGAATTCGGTCGAGCGGGCCGGTGCTCAGCCCAGGTGCGGGGCGACCTCGGCGGCGAACAGTTCGAGGTGATCGAGATCCGTCAGGTCCAGAATTTGCAGGTAGAGGCGGTTGATACCGGTTCCGGCGCGATAGCGGCCGATGGCGTCGACGACCTCGGCGGGGGTACCCGCCAGACCGTTGCGCTTCAACTCCTCGACTTCGCGGCCGATGGCGGCGGCGCGGCGGGCGACCTCGGCGTCGTTCCGGCCCAGGCACAGCACCTGGGCGGCCGAGCGGGTGATCTCGGCAGGATTGCGGCCGATCGCCTCCGCGGCCGCGGCGACCCGCGCGAACTGGGTCGCGGCCGTGGTCGCGTCGGTGAAGGGCAGGTTGAATTCCTGCGCGAAGCGGGCGGCCAGCGCCGGGGTGCGCTTCTTGCCGCTGCCGCCGATGATCAGCGGCGGGCGTGGCGACTGCGCGGGCTTGGGTAGCGCGGGGCTGCCGCTCAGTTCGTAGTGCTTGCCCTGATAGTCGAAGGTGCCGCCGATCGGGGTTTCCCACAGACCGGTGATGATCTCCAACTGCTCGGTGAAGCGGTCGAAGCGTTCGCGCACCTCGGGCAGGGCGATGCCGTAGGCGGTGTGCTCGTCGTCGAACCAGCCCGCCCCGAACCCGAACTCGACGCGTCCGCCCGACATCTGGTCGACCTGCGCCACCGAGATGGCCAGCACCGACGGGTGCCGGAAAGTGGCCGAGGTCACCAGGGTGCCGAGCCGGATGCGGGAGGTCTCGCGGGCCAGGCCGGCCAGGGTGATCCAGGCGTCGGTCGGGCCGGGCAGACCCGAGGCATCGCCCATCTTCAGGAAGTGGTCGGAGCGGAAGAAGGCGTCGTAACCGGCGTCTTCGGTGGTCTTGGCGACGCGCAGCAGGTCGTCGTAGCTCGCCCCTTGCTGGGGTTCGGTGAAGATGCGTAGGTCCACGTCCACCCACCGTAGTCCGGGTCGTGTCACAGGCGCCTGATTGGATGGGTGGATGCTGCACGGACTGTGGTCACCGGGGTCGGGCCTGGTGCTGTGGGCCGAGGGGGATGTGCCCGCGCAGTTGCCTGATCCGCTGGGGTCGCTGCTGCGCGGGTCGCGGTGGCGGCATCGCGCGCGAGCCCTCGTGCCCGGACCGGACGGGCCGGTGGCCGGTCAGGTGCGGGCGCACGCGCTGGTGCCGCACACGGCGGTCGCGGCATTGCGGCAGCGTTTGCCGGTCGCGCTGGTGTCGGGTGATCTGCGGTTCCTCGCGCGGGTCGCCGACGGTCTCGATCGCTGGGTGCGGGCCGGACGCGTCGTGCCGGATCTGGATCGGGCCGACGGCCAGTGGTGGGTGCGCTGGCGGCTGGTCGGCGGGGCGCGGCAGCGGGCGTGGCTGGCCGAGCTCGCGATGACGATGCCCGCGGCTCTGCGGGTCGCGGGCAAGCCCGCCGAGGTGCTCGACGATCTTGTTCGCGAGCTGACCGACCCCATCGCCCGGCAGTACCTCGCGGACATCCCGGTCACCCATCCGCTGATGCGGGGGCTGGTCGCCGACCAGCCGTTGGACACCGGTAGTCACCAACTCGCGGAGGTGCTGCGGCGCTGGCGCGAATCGCTGACCCTCGACGAGCCGGAACTGGTCCTGCGGCTGCTCGAACCGGACGGGCTGGGAAGCGGAGCCGACGACGAGTCCGAGGTGGACGGCGACGCGGTCGAGACCGACAGCGCGCGCGGACACGATGCCGCCGCCGACATCACCCTGTGGCGACTCGAGGTCTGCCTGCGCACCGAGGACTCCGCCCCGGTGCCGGTCCCGATCAATGCCGAGCCGAGCCTGCTGCGGACAGCGCTGGAGAAACTCGGCGAGGCGCAGCGCGTCTATCCGCGCCTGCGTGACCTGCCGTCCGACCCGTACTCGCTGGACCTGCTGCTGCCCACCGAAGTCGTCGCCGACCTGGTGGCCCACGGCGCGACCGCGCTGCGCGAGGCGGGTGTGCGCCTGTTGCTTCCGCGCGCCTGGAACATCGCCGAGCCGAGCATGCGACTGCGCGTGAGCAGCGGCGCGCCGGCCGCCGAGAGCACCGTCGGCATGCGCGGTCTGCTGTCGTTCCGCTGGGAGCTGGCCGTCGGCGACAAGGTGCTCACCCGCGCGGAGATGGGAAAGCTGATCCGGGCGAAGTCCGATCTGGTCCAGTTGCGCGGCGAATGGGTGCAGGCCGACCACAAGGCGCTCGCCGCCGCGGCCCGCTACGTGGCCGCCCACAGCGACGACTCGCCGGTCACCCTCGCCGATATGCTCGGCCATATCGCCGCCACCCGCGTGGACAAGGTGCCGCTCACCGAGGTCACCGCCACCGGCTGGGCCGAGGAATTGTTCGAGCGGGAAGGCGAACGCGAACCCGTTCCGCCGCCCGCCGGCCTCAAAGCGCAGCTGCGCCCCTATCAGCAGCGCGGCCTGACCTGGCTGGCGGCCATGAGCCGGTTGAACTGCGGCGCGGTCCTGGCCGACGACATGGGCCTGGGCAAGACCGTCCAGGTGCTGGCCCTGCTCGCGCACGAACGCGAGGCCGGCGAGGCGAGTGGGCCGACCCTGCTGGTGTGCCCGATGTCGGTGGTCGGCAATTGGCAGCGCGAGGCCGCCCGCTTCACCCCCGGCCTGCAGGTGCTCGTCCATCACGGCAAGGACCGCAGGCACGGCCTCGACCTGGAGGAAGCCGTCACCGATGCCGATCTCGTGCTCACCACCTACGCCATCCTGGCCAGGGATGTGACCGAACTGTCCACCCTGACATGGGATCGGGTGGTGCTCGACGAGGCGCAGCACATCAAGAACGCCGCCACCGCCCAGGCCCGCGCCGCCCGCGCCGTGCCCGCCCGGCATCGCCTGGCGCTCACCGGAACCCCGGTCGAGAACCGGCTCGAGGAATTGCGCTCGATCCTGGACTTCGCGATGCCGAAACTGCTGGGCACGCCGCAGACCTTCCGCGCCAGATTCGCGGTGCCGATCGAACGCGAACAGGATCAGAACGCGCTGTCGCGGCTGCGTCTGGTGACCGGCCCGTTCGTGCTGCGCAGGCTCAAGACCGACCCGGCCGTCATCGGCGATCTGCCCGACAAACTGGAGATGACGGTGCGCGCCAACCTGACCGTCGAGCAGGCGGCGCTGTATCAGGCGGTCGTCGACGACATGCTCGACAAGATCAAGAATGCCAAGGGCATGGCGCGCAAAGGGGCGGTGCTCGCGGCTCTCACCAATCTCAAGCAGGTGTGCAACCATCCCGCGCACTATCTGCGCGACCAATCGCCGGTGCTGCGGCGCGGCAGGCACCGCTCCGGCAAGCTCGCGCTGGTCGAGGACGTGCTGGACACGGTGATCGCCGAAGGCGAGAAAGCCCTGCTGTTCACCCAGTTCCGCGAGTTCGGCGAGCTGCTCGTCCCCTACCTCACCGAGCGATTCGGCACCGCCATCCCGTTCCTGCACGGTGGGGTCGACAAGAACAACCGCGACGCCATGGTGGATCGGTTCCAGTCCGAGGGCGGTCCGCCGCTGATGCTGTTGTCGCTCAAGGCAGGCGGCACCGGCCTGAATCTGACCGCCGCCAATCATGTGGTGCATCTGGACCGCTGGTGGAATCCGGCAGTGGAGAACCAGGCCACCGACCGCGCCTATCGCATCGGCCAGCGCCGTGACGTGCAGGTGCGCAAGCTGGTGTGCGTCGACACCATCGAGGAGCGGATCGACGAGATGATCACCGGCAAGAGCAGACTCGCCGATCTCGCCGTCGGCGCGGGGGAGAACTGGATCACCGAACTGGGCACCGACGAGCTACGGGAACTGTTCACGCTGGGATCGGAGGCGGTGGGCGAATGATCGGCGCGGCCAGGAAGTATGTGCCCGGCGCGGGCGGTAATGATGTGCCCGGCGCAGCCGGTGCGGCGCGCCCGGCAGAGAGGGGCCGGGAGTGAGCCGCGGCGTCAGCGCGCGCACCAAGCGCGGCGGATTCGGGCGCACCTGGTGGGGCAAGGCGTTCATCGACGCGGTCGAGGCCATGTCCGAACCGGGCAGGCTCGCTCGCGGGCGCGGCTACGCCCGCGCGGGCAATGTGATCGACTACCGCATCGACATCGGCATCGTCGTCGCCGAAGTGCAGGGCAGCCAGCCGCGTCCGTTCACCGCCGAATTCACCGTCCGCCGCCTGCGTGAGGAAGAGATCGAGCTACTCGTCGAGACCATCCGCGCGGCACCGGGCACGCTCGCCGATATCGCCTCCGGCGTCCTGCCCGCCGCCCTCGGCCCGCACCTGCTCCCCACCACTGCCGCCGACCTGGACTTCTCCTGCACCTGCCCCGACCCCGGCTGGCCGTGCAAGCACGCCGCCGCCGTCTGCTACCTGCTCGCCGAACGTTTCGACGAAGCGCCGCGGGAAATACTCACGTTGCGCGGCCTGGATCTCGACGCTCTCATCGCCCGGCTCGAACGCACCCCCGATCCCGGCGAGGACGACACCGCCGACCTGACCGACCCCTACGGTGACCGACGCGAACTGCCGATGCCACCGCGCATCGAATTCCGTTCGGTGATAGAAGATCTCGATCCCATGCTGCTGCGGAAGGCGTTGCGGATGGTGTCCGAAGACGAGACGAACGCGACGACGGCGCTGAAGGAGTTGCGAACCCTTTATGGAGCGCTGGAGCGGTCCTGAGCCCCGGCCGCCCGGATGGACGACCGGCAGCTTGGTTGGCACCCGGCAGCGAGGCCGATCGCGTGACCGAACTTCGTTCGGGCGGTCCCGTCCGGAACGCGGTGTCGGAACTTCTCGGCGCCGGGTGCCTCACTCAGTGTGCGGCCCGGCCACGGTGCCGGGAAATGTCCGAGCACTGCCCTGCCGCTGCCCGATTGCCGCTCGGGCAGTACTGCTGTCGCGCCCACCGGCCCCCATCTGCGGCGGACGTCAGGTTGCCGCGTTCCGGGGAGGATCCGGTCACTTCGAGAAGGCTTGCTTGCGAGCCGCTTTCGCCACCTCATGTGCTGCCGTGGCATCATCGAAAATCGCCTCGCCTCCGTCTGCCGAGAGCCGTCGATGTGGTGGGCGGATTCGCCTAGGCTGGCGGGTATGGCGGGTGTGAGCTCACCGGACTCCCGGCGCGACGGTGCGCTGCGTGACGACCTCGGCGCTGCCGTCGCGCTCACAGCGCCCGTCCGCCGGGTGGTGTCCCTGGTGCCCTCCCTCACCGAGGCCGTCGCCCACACCTGTCCCGACACGCTGATCGCGGCGACACAGTGGTGTACGCACCCGGTCGATCTCGATGTCGAGCGAGTACGCGGCACCAAGAATCCCGACGTGCGCCGCATCGTCGAATTGGCTCCCGACCTGGTGCTGTGCAACCAGGAGGAGAATCGCCGTCTCGATGTCGACCGCTTACGCGCCGCGGGCGTCGCCGTGTGGGTGACGAAAATCGAGACCCTCGACGCGGCGTTCACCTCATTGACCAGGCTGTTCACCACCGCATTCGCCCAGCCCGTCCCCGGTTGGCTCACCACCGCGCAAGAGAATTGGGCCGCACCGCCTCCGCGACCACCGCACTCCGCTGTCATCCCGATCTGGCGCAACCCGTGGATGGTCGTCGGCCGTGACACCTTCACCGGTGATCTGGCCGCCCGCCTCGGCCTGCACCTGGTGCACGCCGACCGCTCCGGCCGCTACCCGACGGTCACCGCCACCGAGCTGACCAGCGGCGTCGAGTTGGCTGTTCTGCCCGACGAACCCTACGTCTTCACCGCGGACGACGGCCCCGATGCTTTCCCGGGCATCCCCGTCGCCTTGGTCGAAGGCCGCGCGCTGACCTGGTACGGGCCGTCCCTGGCGACCGCCCGCGCCGACCTCACCCGGCAGTTGGCCGCCGCGACGACCGGCCGGGACTAGGCAGCCTCACCCGGCCCACGCGAGCCGGTAGCGTTCAGGTCGAAATGCCCGCTGCGCCAGGCCGCTTCGATCGTCGCCGACGGCCGCAGCGGCACATCCCCGTGCTTGTCGAAGTATTGACGTCCTCCCCCGCCTGAAGAAGGCGGGGGATTCCTCCTGAACCTCACGGTTCTGCGGTGGGTTCCTGCTTCTACACCAACTGCCCGCCCGGACGAATCCGTTGAGGTCTTACACCGGCTCGACAGGCGTTTCGCCTCTCGGCTCGTCCAGCCGCGAGGATGTTCATTGCCGCGTTCACATCACGGTCGTGCGTCGTCCCGCACCCGCAGGTCCATTCCCGCACGTGCAGGGGTTTCTTGTCCCCGATCACCCCACAGTGCGAGCACATGCGGGTGGACGGGAACCAACGGTCCACCTTCCCGAACCTCCGCCCATACCGGGCGGCTTTCTCCTCCAGCATGGTCGTGAACATCGACCAGCCCGCATCGTGAACGGACTTCGCCATGCGGGTACGGGCGAGACCCTTGACGCTCAAGTTCTCCACGAATATTGCTTGGTTCTCGCGAATGATCCGTGTCGTGTTCTTGTGCGCCCAGTCCCTGCGTGTGTCCGCCACCCTGGCATGCGCGCGAGCGACTTTCAGCCGCGCCTTGGCCCGGTTCTTCGACCCCTTCGCCTTACGAGACAAGGCTTGCTGTGCCTTGCGCAACCGGCGTTCGGCCTGCCGCAAGAATTTCGGGGAATCGATCGTCTTCCCGTCCGACATCACCGCGAACGTGGCCAACCCCAGATCGATACCCACCTCGGCATCGACCGACGGCAACGGCTGCTCGTCCACCGCGACGACGAACGACGCGAAGTACCTGCCCGCCGCATCCTTGATCAGCGTCACCGACGACGGAGCCGAGGGAAGTTCCCGCGACCACCCGACCTTCACGTCCCCGATCTTCGGCAGGCGCAACGCGCCGCCAGAGGTGACCGTGAACCGGGAGTTCTTCGTGAACCGGATCGCCTGACGGGTATCCCGACGGGAGCGGAACCCAGGCAGGCCCATCCGCGCGCCCTTCCGCTTGCCCGTGATCGAGGCAAAGAAGTTCCGGTACGCGGTATTCAGATCGGCCAGTGCCTGCTGCAACACCACGCTCGACACTTCACTCAGCCATGCCCGTTGCGGGGTCGCCTTGGAGGCGGTGAGCCGCTTCGACAACTCGGCGTCACTGATCCGCTCGCCCTTCTCGAACGCTTCCATCCGAGCAGCAAGCGCATCATTGTACACCACACGCGCACAACCGAACGCGCGAGCCAGCGATGCTTGCTGGCCGGGCGTCGGATAGACGCGGTAACTGTATCGAAGCTGCACCCCCGGATCCTATCATCGAGATCATCCAATCTCGTTTGCCAGCAAGGGGATCAACGTTTCGCTCCACAGCATGCTCGGGCCTCGGAGGCCCTCCCGCGTGGGCCTTCACCCCCGCCCTGAAGGGCGGAGCACTAGCCCACATTTCGGTAGCTGAACGACGGGATGTCCATAGCCACGCCGGGATAGGTGTTCCAGTGCCAGGTGCCGCCGACGCCGTCCGCGTCGTCGACGACGAGGAAGTCCTCGAATCCGGCCTGCCGCAACTTGATCGCGGCGCCGATACCGGAGAACCCCGCGCCGACGACGATGATCTCGTGGTCGTAGGTGTCAGGTGATGGCGTCGGCATGGTGGATCTCCTCCGTGCGGTGACGGCCTCGGTGCCGTCGGTCTATTCGCGCGCGTGCCGCGGAGCCCTCAGGACGGTGGCTCGATGCGGTAGACACGCGCGGCGTTGTCGTGGAACGCCTTGGCGAGAACGTCGCCGTCGCCGCCGTGTTCGGTGAGGGCGGTGGATACGGCGGCGACGCTGTCGGGGATCGTGGTGATCGCCTTGTCCACCGGAAAGTTCGACCCCCAGATCAGCCGGTCGGGGCCGAAGCAGTCGAGGGCGTGGGTGACCAGCGGGCGGATTCGGTCCACCAGCACCGGGGCGGTGGTGGTGTGCCCGCGCCGCGGCACCGGATGCCCGAGGATCGGCATCGCCAGTCCGCTCACCTTCGCGACCACCTTCGGGTGGGCGGCCAGCTCGGCGATGTCGTCGCACCAGCGCTGCAGCAACTCACGGCGCCGCTCGGGGGTGTGCCCGGTCTCCCGGCCGACTCCGCCGAACACTCCCGCCGGTGTGGCCAGATGGTTCAGCACGATGGTGACCTCGGGATAGCGCGCGGCCAGCGCGTTGACCTGTGGCAACTGATGCGAGTAGACCCATGCCTCGAAGACCAGGTCACGCTTCGCGAGCTCACCGAAACCGTGGAGGAACGCCCGAGAGGTCAGCGCGCTCGGGTCGTGGGTGTAGACGCGCACATCCGGATCGGGATGGTGGGCGACCATCGTGCGGATACCCCGGAGCAGCGGCGAGGCGCTCTGGTGGGCGTCGAGCAAGTCGGCGAAACCGGGAGCGGCCGGGTCGGCGGACCCGACGATCCCGCTCAACGGCGGGGTGTCGATACCGAAGGGCAGGCCGGCCACCCAGCGGGTCTCCTCGGCCTTACCGGTCACCCCCTTGCCGTGCCACTCCACCTCGATGTGCACGACGCCCTCGACCGGCACACCGGCCGCGTCGGCGCGGTAGTCGGCGGGCAGGTAGGGGTTCAGATACGCGGTCGGGTCGCCGACGAACTCCCGGTCCCGCACGCTCGCCAGGCGCACCGCCAGTGAGAGCGGGAGCGGCACGTACTTCAGCAGCCGCGCGGTGGTGCTGAAGCCTCGCGGGGTCCCCAGCGGATCCCACTGGTGGATGTGTGCGTCGATGACACGCAGATCACCGGGATTCATCGCCGATCCTCCCATCTGTCCGTCGGGTCCGGCGACCGGGTACCCGGTCGCCGGACAGGCTCACACGTTGCGCCGATACTGCCCGCCGACGGTGAAGAACGCGTCGGTGACCTGCTCGAGCGAACACACCCGGGCGGCGTCCATGAGCACCTCGAAGATGTTCTCGTCGGTGCGCGCGACGTCCTCCAGCCGGGCCAGCGCGTCGCGCGCCTGCTCGCGATGGCTGTCCTGGAACCCGCGCACGCGGTCGAGCTGGGACTTCTTCTCCTGCTCGGTGGCGCGGGCCAGTTCGATGGTGCGCTCGGGCTCGGCGTGCTCGTTGCGGAAGGTGTTCACGCCGATGATCGGCAGCGAGCCGTCGTGCTTGCGGTGCTCGTAGAGCATGGACTCGTCCTGGATCTTGCCGCGCTGGTAGCCGGTCTCCATCGCGCCCAGCACACCGCCGCGTTCGCTGATCCGCTCGAACTCGACCAGTACGGCCTCCTCGACCAGGTCGGTGAGCTCGTCGATGACGAACGCGCCCTGCAGCGGGTTCTCGTTCATCGCCAGGCCCCATTCCCGGTTGATGATCAGCTGGATGGCCAGCGCGCGGCGCACCGAATCCTCGGTCGGGGTGGTCACGGCCTCGTCGTAGGCGTTGGTGTGCAGGCTGTTGCAGTTGTCGTAGATGGCGATCAGCGCCTGCAGGGTGGTGCGGATGTCGTTGAAGTTCATCTCCTGGGCGTGCAGCGAGCGGCCCGAGGTCTGCACGTGGTACTTGAGTTTCTGCGAGCGCTCGGTCGCGCCGTACTTGTCGCGCAGCGCGATCGCCCAGATGCGGCGGGCCACCCGCCCGATCACCGAGTACTCCGGGTCCATGCCGTTGGAGAAGAAGAACGACAGGTTCGGCGCGAAATCGTCGATATGCATTCCGCGCGCCAGGTAGGACTCGACGTAGGTGAAGCCGTTGGCGAGGGTGAAGGCCAGCTGGCTGATGGGGTTCGCGCCCGCTTCGGCGATGTGATAGCCCGAGATCGATACCGAGTAGAAATTGCGGACCTTGTTGCGCACGAACCATTCCTGGATGTCGGCCATCATGCGCAGGCTGAACTCCGTGGAGAAGATGCAGGTGTTCTGGCCCTGATCCTCCTTGAGGATGTCGGCCTGGACGGTGCCGCGCACGGTCGCCAGGGTGCGCGCCCTGAGCTCGGCGGCCTCCTGCTCGGTGGGTTCACGGCCCGCGTCGGCGCGGAACCGGTCGAGCGCCTGGTCGATGGCGGTGTTGAGGAAGAACGCCAGGATGGTGGGGGCGGGGCCGTTGATGGTCATCGACACCGAGGTGGTCGGCGCGGTGAGGTCGAAACCGTCGTAGAGCGCCTTCATGTCGTCGATGGTGGCGATGGAGACGCCGGAGGTGCCGACCTTGCCGTAGATGTCGGGGCGCTCGTCGGGGTCGCGGCCGTAGAGGGTCACCGAGTCGAAGGCGGTCGACAGGCGCTTGGCCTCGGAATGCTCGGAGAGCACCTTGAAGCGGCGGTTGGTGCGGAACGGGTCGCCCTCGCCGGCGAACATGCGCGCCGGGTCCTCGTTGTCGCGCTTGAACGGGAACACTCCGGCGGTGAAGGGGAAGCGACCGGGCAGGTTCTCCGCGCGCAGAAAGCGCAGCAGTTCACCGTGATCGGTGAAGCGCGGCAGCGCGACACGGGGAATGCTGCTGCCCGACAACGAAGTCCGGCGCAGGGCGGTGTGGATCTCGCGATCGCGCACCCGCACCACCTGCTCCTCACCGCGGTAGCTCTCGGCGAGCGCGGGCCATTCGGCGAGCAGATCGGCGTTTTCGGGATCGAGGTTCGCGCGCGCGGACTCCAGCAGTTCGGCGACCGCGGTGTCCTCGGCCAGTTCGCCGGCGACCAGTTCCAGGCGCTGCACCCGTTGCGCGGCGTGCACCTGTTCGGCGGTGCGGGCGTGGTAACCGCGCACGGTGTCGGCGATCTCGGCCAGGTAGCGCACCCGGGAGGTGGGGATGATCTGGGCGAAGCGGGTGGACACCCGGGTGGCGACCTCCGGCAGCACGCCCTCGGCCACCGGCAGTCCGCGCGCGGCGAGCAGCCCGATCAGGTGCTGGTAGAGCGCGGTCACGCCGTCGTCGTTGAACGTGGCGGCGCTGGTACCGAATACCGGCATGTCCTCGGGAGAGGAACCGAACGCCTCGCGATTGCGCACCAGCTGGCGCGAGACATCGCGCACCGCGTCGGCCCCACCCCTGCGCTCGAACTTGTTGATCGCCACCACCTCGGCGAAGTCGAGCATGTCGATCTTCTCGAGCTGGGAGGCCGCGCCGAATTCCGGTGTCATCACATACATCGGCACGTCGACGTGATCTACGATGGCCGCGTCGCCCTGGCCGATGCCGGGAGTCTCCAGCACGATCAGGTCGTATCCGGCGGCCTTGCAGGCGGCGATGATGGTGCCGATATCGTGCGGGAGTTCGTGCCCGCCCCGGGTGGCCAGCGAGCGGAAGAAGACACGTCCGCCGTCGAGGGAGTTCATCCGGATGCGGTCACCGAGCAGCGCGCCGCCGCCGCGACGGCGGGTCGGGTCGACGGCCAGGATCGCCACCCGCAGCTTGTCCTGCTGGTCGGTACGCAGTCTGCGCACCAATTCGTCGGTGAGCGAGGACTTTCCGGAACCGCCGGTGCCGGTGATGCCCAGCACGGGGACGGTCCGGCCGGCGGCGGCCGCCAGCAGCGCGGTGTGATCGGCCTCCGGCAGCGCGTCCTGTTGCAGGCAGGTGATGGCGCGGGCCAGGGCGGTCCGGTCACCGGCCAGTACCGCCTCCACCGCGGGCGGTCGCACGGACAGGTCGACATCGCAGTCGGCGATCAGCTGGTTGATCATGCCGGGCAGGCCGAGCCGCTGACCGTCTTCGGGGGAGAAGATCCGCACGCCGGATTCGGCGAGCCGCTCGATCTCCTCGGGCACGATCACCCCGCCCCCGCCGCCGAAGAGGCGCACGTGTCCGGCGCCCGCCTCCCGCAGCGCCGTCGCCAGATACTCGAAGTACTCGACGTGTCCGCCCTGGTAGGAGCTGACCGCGACGCCTTGGACGTCTTCCTCGATCGCGGCGGCGGCGACCTCGTGGACCGCGCGATTGTGGCCCAGGTGGATCACCTCCGCGCCCTGGGCCTGCAGGATGCGGCGCATGATGTTGATCGCGGCGTCGTGGCCGTCGAACAGTGCGGCCGAGGTCACGAAGCGGACCGGGTTGACGGGTTGGTGGAGCGTGCTGTCGGCCACGAATGTCCTCCGGCGAGTCCTGGGGCGCCCGAATACTAGGACGTCATAGGAATACTACGGTGATGCCCATCACATCGCCATGCGAGTTTCATCGACATGACGGGCCTGTCATCGCGGGGTGTCCGGTGGGATGGATCACACCGGACGATTTACTTGGATGTCCAACTATAGGATGACCGAGGTCGCGCAGTCTCTGCGCGCGTCAGCGACGACAACAGAAGGACTGTCATGGTTCGGGAACTCACGCATTTCATCGGCGGACAGCACGTCGCCGGCACCTCGGGCAAGTTCGGCGACGTCTACGACCCGAACATCGGTGAGGTGCAGGCTCGGGTGCCGCTGGCGAGCAAGTCCGAGGTCGAGGCCGTCATCGCCAATGCCGAAGAGGCGCAGAAGGTCTGGGCCGCGTTCAACCCGCAGAAGCGCGCCCGCGTCCTGATGAAGTTCCTCACCCTGGTGCAGGACGAGATGGACAGCCTGGCGGCGCTGCTGTCCAGCGAGCACGGCAAGACCATCCCCGACGCCAAGGGCGACATCCAGCGCGGCCTCGAGGTCATCGAGTTCGCCGTCGGCATCCCGCACCTGCTCAAGGGCGAGTACAGCGAGAGCGCGGGCACCGGCATCGATGTGTACTCGATGCGCCAGCCGCTCGGCGTCGTCGCGGGCATCACCCCGTTCAACTTCCCCGCCATGATCCCGCTGTGGAAGGCGGGCCCGGCGCTGGCCACCGGCAACGCGTTCGTGCTCAAGCCGTCCGAGCGCGACCCCTCGGTGCCGCTGCGCCTGGCCGAGCTGTTCCTCGAGGCCGGTCTGCCCCCGGGGGTGTTCAACGTGGTCAACGGTGACAAGGAAGCCGTCGACACGCTGCTGCACGACCCGCGCATCAAGGCCGTCGGCTTCGTCGGCTCCACCCCGATCGCGCAGTACATCTACGAGACCGCCACCGCCAACGGCAAGCGCGCGCAGTGCTTCGGCGGCGCGAAGAACCACGCCATCGTCATGCCCGACGCCGACCTCGACGACGTCGCCGACCAGCTGATCGGCGCGGGTTACGGCTCGGCCGGTGAGCGCTGCATGGCCATCTCGGTCGCCGTGCCGGTCGGTGAGGAGACCGCCGATCGCCTGGTCGCCAAGCTGACCGAGCGCGTGCACAAGCTCAATGTCGGCCGCTCCGACGACCTCGGCGCCGACTTCGGCCCGCTGGTCGGCCAGGACGGCGTGGACCGGGTGAACAACTACGTCCAGATCGGCATCGACGAGGGCGCCGAGCTCGTCGTCGACGGCCGCGGCCTGACCGTCGAGGGTGGCGAGAACGGCTACTTCGTCGGCGCCACCCTGTTCGACAAGGTCACCCCGGAGATGCGGATCTACCAGGAGGAGATCTTCGGACCCGTGGTCACCGTCGTGCGCGCCGCGGACTACGAAGAGGGCCTGCGCCTGGCCAACGAGCACGAGTACGGCAACGGCGTGGCCATCTTCACCCGCGACGGCGACACCGCCCGCGACTTCGCCGCCCGCGTGCAGGTCGGCATGGTCGGCATCAACGTGCCGATCCCGGTCCCGATCGCGTACTACACCTTCGGCGGCTGGAAGCGCTCGGGCTTCGGCGACCTGAACCAGCACGGTCCCGACTCGATCCGCTTCTACACCAAGACCAAGACGGTGACCCAGCGCTGGCCCTCCGGCCTCAAGGAGAGCAACGCGTTCGTCATCCCGACGATGGACTGACAAAGGCGATGTTCACTCTCGACGAGGACGAACGGGCGATCCGCGACACCGCGCGCGAATTCGCCGACGAGTTCCTTGCGCCGAACGCGCTGGAATGGGACGAGAAGAAGCACTTCCCGGTGGACGTGCTGCGCAAGGCCGGGCCGCTCGGGCTCGGCGGCATCTACGTCGGTGAGGAGTTCGGCGGCTCGGGCCTGCGCAGGCTCGACGCGGTCCGCATCTTCGAGCAGCTGTCCACCGGCTGCCCGGCGGTCGCCGCCTACATCTCCATCCACAATATGGCGACGTGGATGATCGACGCCTACGGCTCCGAGGAGCAGCGCGCCCGCTGGCTGCCCGGCATGACCTCGATGGAACTGCTCGGCAGCTACGCGCTGACCGAGCCGGGGGTCGGCTCGGACGCGGCGGCGCTGAGCACCAAGGCCGTGCGCGACGGTGACGACTACATCCTCAACGGCGCCAAGCAGTTCATCTCCGGCGCGGGCGCCAACGACGTCTACGTGATGATGGTGCGCACGGGCGAGGACGGCGCGCGCGGTATCTCGGCGCTGATCATCCCGGCCGACACCCCCGGGCTGTCGGTCGGGCCGAACGAGAAGAAGATGGGCTGGAACGCCCAGCCCACCCGTCAGGTGATCCTCGAGGACGCGCGGGTGCCGGTCGCCAATCGCCTCGGCGAGGAGGGCGACGGCTTCCGCATCGCGATGAACGGGCTCAACGGCGGACGGCTGAACATCGCCGCCTGCTCGATGGGCGGCGCGCAAGCCGCGCTGGACAAGACCGTTCCCTACCTCACCGAGCGGCAGGCGTTCGGCAAGCCGCTGGTGCGCAACCAGGCGCTGCAGTTCGAATTGGCGGATATGCGCACCGAACTGGAGGCGGCCAGGACGCTGCTGTGGCGGGCGGCGGCCGCGCTGGACGCGGACGCGCCCGACAAGGTGGAGCTGTGCGCGATGGCGAAGCGTTTCGCCACCGACGTGGGCTTCGAGGTCGCCAACAAGGCCCTGCAAATGCACGGCGGCTACGGTTACCTGGCCGAATACGGCTTGGAGAAGATCGTCCGGGATCTGCGCGTGCACCAGATCCTCGAGGGCACCAACGAGATCATGCGGGTGGTCGTCGCCCGCTCGGTCGTAGGAGCAGCATGACCACCGAACCAGAAGTCTTGATCGACAAGCGTGACGGCCTCGGCCTGATCACGCTCAACCGGCCCAAGGCCATCAACGCGCTGAATCATCCGATGGCGCTGGCCATCACCGACGCGCTGCGGTCCTGGGCCGACGACGACGAGGTCCGCACCGTCGTCGTCACCGGCGCGGGTGAGCGCGGCCTGTGCGCGGGCGGCGACATCGTCGCCATCCACGCCGACGCCAAGTCCGGCGGCGCGAACGCCGACTCGCCCACCGGTGTGTTCTGGCGCGACGAGTACATCCTCAACGCGCTCATCGGCAGCTACCCCAAGCCGTACGTCGTGGTCATGGACGGCATCGTGATGGGCGGCGGCGTCGGTTTGTCCGGGCACGGCAGCCACCGCATCGTCACCGAGCGCTCCAAGATCGGCATGCCCGAGGTCGGCATCGGTTTCGTTCCCGACGTGGGCGGCACCTACCTGCTCTCGCGCGCGCCGGGGGAGATCGGCACGCACGTGGCGCTGACCACCGCCAGGATGACCGCGGGCGACGCCATCGCCACCGGCTTCGCCGACTACTTCGTCAGCTCGGAGAACATCCCGGCGTTGCTGGACACCCTGCGCACCGAGCCCGCCGACATCGCGATCGCCAAGTTCGCCACGGCCGCACCGGAATCCGGCCTGGCCGCCCAGCGCGACTGGATCGACGCCTGCTACGGCGCGGGCACGGTGGAGGAGATCGTGTCCCGCCTGGAGACCGCCGACGCGCCGGAGGCGAGGGCGGCGGCAGCCGAGATCCTGGCGAAATCGCCTGTCGCGCTGAAGGTCACGCTGCGTTCGCTGCGCGCCGCGCGCGAGCTGACCAGCCTGGAGGCGGTGCTGAACGAGGAGTACCGCGTGTCCATCGCCTCGCTCGGCTCCCACGACCTGGTCGAGGGCATCCGCGCGCAGGTGATCGACAAGGACCGCAACCCGCAATGGAACCCGGCGACCCTCGCCGATGTCACCGACGAACAGGTCGCGGCCTACTTCGTCGAACTCGGTGACAGGGAACTGGGTCTGGTGACCCCGGAGGCACAGCAGTGAGCAAGAAGATCGGATTCCTCGGCCTGGGCAATATGGGCGGGCCGATGGCCGCCAACCTGGTGAAGGCCGGCTACGACGTCGTCGCCTTCGACCCGGCCCCGGCCGCGCAGGAGCAGGCCCGCACCGACGGCGCCACCGTCGTCACCACCGCCGTCGAGGCCGCGGCGGGCCGCGAGATCGTCATCACCATGCTGCCCAACGGCAAGCTGGTGCTCGACGTCTACGCCGACCTGCTGCCGGTCGCCGACCCCGGCACGCTGTTCATCGACTGCTCGACCATCGACGTCGCCGACGCCAAGGCCGCCGCCGAGAAGGCCGTCGCGGCCGGTCACCGCGCGGTCGACGCCCCGGTCTCCGGCGGTGTCGCCGGTGCGGCCGCGGGCACGCTGACCTTCATGGTCGGCGGGCAGGAGGCCGACTTCGCCGCCGCGCTGCCGGTGCTCGAGGTGATGGGCGGCAAGGTCGTGCACTGCGGTGGCGCGGGTGTGGGCCAGGCCGCCAAGATCTGCAACAACATGCTGCTGGGCATCTCGATGGTGGCGCTGTCGGAGGCGCTGGTACTGGGCGAGAAGCTGGGCCTGAGCCACCAGTCCTTCTTCGACGTGGTCTCCACCGCCTCGGGCCAGAGCTGGGCGCTGACCAGCTACTGCCCGGTGCCCGGTCCGGTTCCGGCCAGCCCGGCCAACAACGACTACAAGCCGGGCTTCGCCACCGCGCTGATGACCAAGGACCTGGGTCTGGCCGCCAACGCGTTGCGTGACAACGGCGTCGACGGGCAGCTCGGCGCGCTCGCCGCCGAGATCTACACCCGGTTCAACCAGACCGACGGCCACCGTGACTTCTCGGCTATCGTCACCGATGTCCGCAACCGTTCCGAGCAAGAGGGTGACAAGTGACCGACTTCGAGACGATTCTGCTCGAGCGCAGGCCCAACAGCGCAGGCAAGGGCGCGGTCGGCTGGATCACGCTGAACCGTCCCAAGGCGCTCAACGCCCTCAACGCGCAGGTGCTCGACGACATCATCGCCGCCCTCGACGAGCTCGAGCGTGACGACGAGATCGGCGCGGTCGTCATCACCGGTTCGGAGCGGGCCTTCGCCGCGGGCGCCGACATCAAGGAAATGCAGCCCAAGACGTACATGGACATGTTCATGGACGACTACTTCGCGCGTTGGGAGCGGCTGGCCAACTTCCGCAAGCCCACCATCGCGGCTGTGGCGGGCTACGCCCTCGGCGGCGGCTGCGAGCTGGCGATGATCTGCGACATCCTGCTCGCCGCCGACACCGCCAAGTTCGGCCAGCCCGAGATCAAGCTGGGCGTCATCCCCGGCATCGGCGGCTCCCAGCGCCTGACCAGGGCCGTCGGCAAGGCCAAGGCCATGGATCTGGTGCTGACCGGCCGCAATATGGACGCCGAGGAAGCCGAGCGGGCCGGTCTGGTCTCGCGCATCGTGCCCGCGGCCGAGCTGCTCGACACCGCCCAGCAGGTCGCCGAGACCATCGCCTCGATGTCGGTGCCGGTCACCATGATCGCCAAGGAAGCGGTCAACCGCTCCTTCGAGACCACCCTGTCCGAGGGGCTGCGTTTCGAGCGCCGGGTCTTCCACTCGCTGTTCGCGATCGAGGACCAGAAGGAAGGCATGGCGGCCTTCGTGGAGAAGCGGCCCGCCCAGTTCGGCAACCGCTGACCTCCCGCTTCTCGGCAACGGCCCACGCGCTACCGCAGCACGTGGGCCGTTGCCGTTTCCGGGCAGATCTCACGGACGCAGCGCCCCGCTGCGCGTAGGCGGAGTACACCCTCGGCCCGCGCTGATTCGCGCGGGCACGAGCCGGACTACCGGTAGCCGTCGTAGTGGTCCGCGGGGAAGTCCCCGCTGTGGAAGGCGCGGGCGAGGTCCATGCCCGCGAAGGCCGGGGGAGTGCGACCGTCCACGGCGTAGCGGTACAGCGCGGCCGAGTAGACGGTGTTGGCGGCGGAGTAGAAGGCCAGCACGGTGATGAAAGCACCGAGGCCGAGCCAGCAGCCGACCGTCGAGAGCAGCACACCGCCGACGAGTTCGTCGGCCAGCGCGCCGAGGACGGTGCCGATCAGCATGCTCAGCAGGCCGCCCGCCAGGACGAGGACGTAGCCGAGGGTGCCCAGACGGGTGGTGCTCGCGACGCCGGGACCCCAGACACGCGCGTGGCATTCCCGGGCGGCGCGCACCGCCTCGACCGGGCCACGACGTTCCAGCACGATCATCGGCAGCACCAGATAGGCGATGTCCGACCACGGGGTGGCCCGATTCGGCCCCGGCACACCGGGCTCGCGGGCGGTGCGTTCGAACAACCGCAGCACCGGCAGCACGATCGCGACCGCCAGGGCCCAGGGCAGCAGCGCGAAGAAACGGGACCGGCCCGCGCGCCGCCCGGCCTTCGGGTCGGCCCAGCCGCCGCGCAGCACATTGTCGGCCTGGGTGATCAGGCCCGCGTTGCCCACGACAGTCATCGTCACGCACAGCAGATACACCACGAACACCGTCGGATACGGGATCGGGGAGGCTACCCCGAGGCCGGTGAAGAACAGGGTGGCGAAGGCCGCGCCGGTGAAGCCGAGCCCGACCAGCGCCGAGGCGACCGGGAACGAACGCAGTCCGCGATGCGCGCGCAGGACGGCATTGGCGGTGGTGTACATCGTTCGAGCGGTCGTGTACGACACGTGAGGTTCCCCCGGGGGTCGAGCGGTCGATCGGTCCGCCGCCCATGCTAGCCACGCGCCTGCGCGACTCAGTTCGTCGGCGAGGGATTCGCCGGTGCGGACTCCACCGTCAGCGGGATGATCAGGGTCGGGGTCGAATCGGTGTCCTGCGTGGGGTCGGTGTCCCGGCCGAACACGAGCAGCCCGGCGACCGTCGCGCCGAGGCCGAGGGTCACCACGGCGGCGGTGATCAGCTTCCAGCGCCCGACTCCCCGCGCGGTGGTTGAGCCGGTGCCCGCGGGCGTCACCGGATCGGTGCGCAGGCGCGGCATGTGCACGTCGCCGGAGGGGCGCTCGGCGGCCAGCAGCACCGCTCCCCGCGCCGAGACGTGCTCGGGCTCGGGGTCGTAGACGATCGGCAGATCGATCACCTCCGCGAGTTCCTCGCACACGATCGGGCTGCGCGCGCAGCCACCGACCAGCACCAACGCTTCCGGCCGCGTGCCGGTCCGCTCGATCAGCCGCTGGACCGTCGTCGCCGACCGGCGCACCCCCTCGGTGAGCAGTTCGGCGAGATCGCTGTGGGTGAGCACGGCGCGCCCGCCGGAACCGGGGTCGATGGCGGTGACCACCCGGGCGGTGCTGAGTTCTTCGCGGTGGCGGCGGGCGGCGGCACGGTCGGAATGCACCCCGGCCTGGGCGAGCCGGTTGCGCAGCAGCGCGTCGTAGTCGTCGCCGCCGGGGGAGTTGCTGTGATCGATCGCCATGACGGCGTCGGCACGAGTGTCGACCTGGGTGAGGGTCAGGCCCGAGCTGCCCAGGTCGTAGATGACGACCGAACCCGATCCCGGCAGTCGCCCGGTGAAGCGCAGGTAGCGCAGCTGGGCCAGCGGCTCGTCGACGATTGTGAGCCTGCGTCTGCCCGCCGCGCGCCGGACGCTCTCGGCGTGCTCGGGGCAGCGGCAGGTCACCGCGGTGCTGGCGATCAGCTCGTCGCGGTGCTGCGCCGACAAGCTCATCAGCCGGATGACCTCGAAGACCGCCTCGTCGACATCGGCACCGGGGCGGCGGTCGACCGCGCAGGAATCGATGGGCGGCAGGTGCGGCTGGTCGGAATGGGTGAGGATCGCCCGCGCGCCACCCGCGCCCGCGGAAACCCCCAAGACCAGCACCATGGCGTCAATGGTGGCCCTTTTCCGGCCGAGTGCCAAGACGAAGGTGCAGGTGCTCGACCGGTCGGCCGATCAGCCGCCATCCGGTGTCGAACCGCCCGCCCAGCGGACCGGGGAACCGTCGGTGTCGAAGTCGCCCGCCGCGTGTCGGAACTCGGCCAGCAGCTGTAACAGCGTGCCGAGCCGGTCCGGTGCCAGCCCCGGTTGCGCGAAGACCTTGGCGTTGAGTTCCTCCGTCGCGACCGCCACGGATTTCCTTCCCGCATCGGTGATTTCGATGAGTGTGGCCCGGCGGTCGCTGGGATGTGGGACACGCGTGACCAATCCGGCCGCCTCCAGCCGGTCCACCGTGTTGGTGACGCTGGTGGGATGGACCTGCAACCGCGCGCTGGCCTTGGCCATCGGCAGCGCTCCGGTCTTGCTGAAACTCAACAGCCGCAACAGTTCGTAGCGCGAGAAGGTCAGTCCGGTCGGCTTGAGCGCCTCGTCGACCCGGGCCATCACGATCTGCTGTGCGCGCACCAGCGAGGTCACCACGGCCATTCCGTCGGCGGCTTCGCCCCAGCCGTGATCGACCCACTGGCGGCGGGCCTCCTCGATCGGATCGAGCGGAAGCGGACGTGGCGCAGACATGCGTTCGATCATCGCACGTCGGCCGCCGTCGGCGGCGATTCCGCGGTACTCGGTATGCCCGATTCGCACGAATCGCCGTCGAGCATTGGAATCAGGGTGACCGTAACTCTCGCCCCGCCGCCCCGCCGCCGGGCAGTCTGTACAGGCCGTGCGGGCGTGGCTGAGAGGTTCAGGCAACGGTCTGCAAAGCCGTCTACGCGGGTTCGATTCCCGCCGCTCGCTCAACGCTGCCGGTGCGCCCTCGGCAGAGCCCGATCGAGGATTCCTCCCCGATCGGGCTCTGTCGGTGGTTCCGCACTCACATCGAGACGAAAGAGCCCGATCGACGGACGTCGATCGGGCTCTTTCATGGTCTGTGCCCTCGGCAGGATTCGAACCTGCGGCCTTCTGCTCCGGAGGCAGACGCTCTATCCCCTGAGCTACGAGGGCGGGATAGACGCCGATCCGAGCTGTGAGACCGCTCGATCGGGCGGGCCAAGCGTAGCGCATGGCCCGCCGCGACGCCAAAACGGTGCCGCGACGGGCCAGTTGAGGGACCGAGCGGTCACTCGAGGGGAAGCGGGGTGCCGCCGCGGGCGGTGAGCATGTCGGTGAGCAGTTCGGATTCGGCGGCCTGGCTGGCGGCCATACCGGCCGAGAAGGTACGCACGGCGGTGGTGGCGGCGTGCTCGCCCGCGTACTCGAGCATCGGGATTCCGCCCTGGTGATGGCGCAGCATCAGGCTCAGGAACAGGGTGTCGAGTTCGGGGGAGGAGGCGCGGCGCAGAGCTTCGAGGTCGTCGCGCGAGGCCATGCCCGGCATGGTGTCGACCGGGCCGGTGTGCTCGCTCCCGCCGTGCCGATGACCGCCGGCGTCGGTCATCCAGCCCATGTGGCCCTCGACGGTCTGCGCGGATTCGTTCCACATCTGTAGCCAGCCCTGCATACGGCCGATCTGGTTCGCCTGCGTGGTGAGGATGTCGTAGGCGAGGGTGCGTACCTCGGTGTCGGTCGAGCGGGTGAGCGCGATACCCGCCATCTCCACGGCTTGGTTGTGGTGGGCGGACATGTCCTGCAGGAAACCGATGTCGACGGCGTTCGGGTCGGGCTCGGCGTGGCCGTCGAGCGGGAGCCGGATCACCACGCCGATCACCACGCCGAGCAGGATCGCGGCGACGGCGCCGAATACGAGCGCCGCGGTGCCGGGTCGGCGCTGCCCGCTGCCCGCCCGGCCTTCCCCGGGCCCGGCGGGAGCGTTCCGCTCGGTGTCGGTCGTCGCGGTGTCGGTCGTCGCCGCGTCGGTCGTCTCCGTGTTCGGATCGCTCATGTCGTCGCGGGCGGTCATTCGCCGGGCAGCGGCTGGGCGGGCAGCTGCCCGGCGGGCAGACCGGGCATGCCCGGCAGGCTCGGTACGCCGGGGATCATGCCGCCCGCGCCCGCGGTCGGGTCGGTGGCGACATCGGAGCCGTCGACGGCCTTGGCATCCGGACCCGGCGGCGTCGGATCGAACGGGGTCGGGTTGTCCCGGTCGAACATCGGGTTGGAGCAGGAGCCGCCGACCTCGGGGTGGGTGTAGGGATTCTGGCGCAGCGCGGTGATGAACTGGTTGACGCGCGGATCGTCGGCGCTGTCCAGCTTCAGCTGATGGCCCCAGGACTGCAGCGCGATCGGCGAATCCAGATCCGGGTACGGCGACATGAACGTGTAGGCCTTGCCGTCGACCTTGCTCTCCAAGGTGTCGATGGCGGCGTTGTCGACCTTGTCCGGGTTGTAAGCGATCCACACCGCCCCGTGCTCGAGGGAGTGCACGGCGTTCTCGTTGCGCATGGCCTGGCTGTAGACCGTGCCGCTGCAGTCGGCCCACTCGGAGTCGTGCGACCCGCCGAAGGGCGGCTTCTGGTCGTAGCCGACGCGGTCGGTGGGCAGCACGTGCTTACCGGTGGTCTTGCTGTAGTCGACGGTGACCACGCCGTCGATCTCCAGGGCCGGATCCTGCTGCTCGGCGCTGGGCGTGTACTTCGCCAGCTCGGCCTGCTCGCGGTACTTGGGCACCAGGCTGTAGGCCAGCGCACCGATCAATGCGATGATTACCGCCGCCGCACCGATCGCCATCCACGGGATCTGACGGTTCCCCGGAAGGCCGCCCTTACCACCGCCCGGAGTACGGGACGAAGAAGTCTTGCCCGCGGCTCGCACGGCCTTGGCCGACTTCGAGGCGCTCTTGCTACTCGGCATCGCTCGTGTGCTCTCTCGCTGTGATGAACCGTGTGGTTCGGCCGGAAGGTCGGCGGCGGTGCCCGCCCGAAGGTGTTCACCTGCCCAGACCATAGGATAGAGACTCGTGACTCCAGCTGACCTTGCAGATCTCCTTCACGCCACTGCGGCGAAGGTGCTCGTCGAGCGTGGGCTCGATCCCACCGTGCTGCCTGACGAGGTCACTGTGGAGCGTCCGCGTAACCCCGAACACGGCGACTATGCCACGAATCTGGCGATGAAGGTGGCGAAGAAGGCGGGCGCGAACCCGCGCGATCTGGCCGGCTGGCTGGCCGACGCGCTGACCTCCGCCGACGGCGTGACCTCCGCCGAAGTGGCCGGCCCCGGCTTCCTCAACATCCGCCTGGCGGCCGCGGCGCAGGGCACGGTGCTCGAGCGGGTGCTGGCCGCGGGCGCGGCCTACGGCACCTCCGAGGCGCTGTCCGGTCTGAAGATCAACCTGGAATTCGTCTCGGCGAACCCGACCGGGCCGGTGCATCTGGGCGGCACCCGCTGGGCCGCGGTCGGCGACGCGCTGGGCCGGGTCCTGCTCGCCCAGGGCGCCGAGGTGACCAGGGAGTACTACTTCAACGACCACGGCGCGCAGATCGACCGGTTCGCCGCCTCGCTGGTCGCCGCCGCGACCGGACAGCCGACCCCGGAGAACGGCTACGCGGGCGCCTACATCGGTGAGATCGCCGAGCAGATCGTGGCGGCCCATCCGGACGCGCCGAACCTGCCCGAGGCGGCGCGGCACGAGCTGTTCCGCGCCGAGGGCGTGGAGCTGATGTTCACCCACATCAAGCAGACGCTGCACGATTTCGGCACCGACTTCGACGTCTACTTCAACGAGAGTTCGCTGTTCGCCTCCGGTGCCGTCGAGGCGGCCGTCGAGCAGCTCAAGTCCTCCGGCGACCTGTACCAGAAGGACGGCGCGTGGTGGATCGCCAGCTCCGAGTACGGCGACGACCAGGACCGCGTGGTCATCAAGAGCGACGGCAACGCCGCCTACATCGCCGGTGACATCGCCTACTTCCAGAACAAGCGCAAGCGCGGTTTCGACCTGTGCATCTACATGCTCGGCGCCGACCACCACGGCTACATCGGCCGGTTGAAGGCCGCCGCCGCCGCGTTCGGCGACGACCCGGCCACCGTCGAGGTGCTCATCGGCCAGATGGTGAACCTGGTGCGCGACGGTCAGGCCGTGCGGATGAGCAAGCGCGCGGGCACCGTGGTTACCCTCGACGACCTGGTCGAGGCCATCGGCGTGGACGCCGCGCGCTACGCGCTGGTGCGCTGGTCGGTGAACTCCAGCGTCGACATCGACCTGAACCTGTGGACCAGCCAGAAGAACGAGAACCCGGTCTACTACGTGCAGTACGCGCACGCCAGGACCGCGTCGATCGGCCGCAATGCCGCCGCCTTCGACTACGCGAGCGTGACCCCGGACCTGTCCCAGCTCACCGCCGACGAGGAAGGCGAGCTGATCCGCACGATCGGCGAGTACCCGCGGGTGGTGTCGAGCGCGGCGAGCCTGCGCGAACCGCACCGGGTGGCCCGCTACCTGGAAGAACTGGCCGGCGCCTACCACCGGTTCCAGACCAACGCCAAGCTGCGCGTGCTGCCGCTGGGTGACGAGCCGGTCTCCCCGCTCAACGCCGCGCGGCTGGTCATGGTCAACGCCACCCGGCAGGTGCTGGCCAACGGCCTGGCCCTGCTCGGCGTGAGCGCGCCGGAGCAGATGTGATGAGCGTGCATCCCGCCGGTCCCCGGCACGCCGAACTCAGTGGCGGTTCCGCGAGTGAGTCGACCCGTCTTCCGCACGCCCCGGCCCTGCCGATGCGGCCGTCCGATGCGCGGCAGCTGATCGACCTGCCCGCGAACGTCTGGCCGCGCAATGCCGTGCGTGACGACACCGACGAAGTGCGACTGGCCGGTGTGCCGGTCCGCGAGCTGGCCGAGGAATTCGGCACGCCGCTGTTCGTGATCGACGAGGACGATTTCCGCTCCCGCTGCCGCGACATGGCGCGTGCCTTCGGCCCCAGCGCCCGAGTGCACTACGCCTCCAAGGCTTTCCTGTGCGGCGCGATCGCCCGCTGGATCGACGAAGAGGGACTGTCGCTGGACGTGGCCTCCGGCGGCGAGCTGGCGGTGGCGTTGCACGCCGGTTTCCCCGCCGAGCGAATCACCTTGCACGGCAACAACAAGTCCATCGCCGAACTCGAAGCCGCGGTGACCGCCGGAGTCGGGCATGTGGTCATCGATTCGATGATCGAGATCGAGCGCCTCGACGCCGTCGCGCGCCGCGCCGGTGTGGTGCAGGACGTGCTGGTGCGGATCACCGTCGGCGTGGAAGCCCATACCCACGAATACATCTCGACCGCGCACGAGGATCAGAAGTTCGGCTTCTCGATCGCGGGCGGCGACGCGATGGAGGCCCTGGCCCGGGTCTTCGAGGCAGGTAATCTGCGCCTGGTGGGCCTGCACTCGCACATCGGCTCGCAGATCTTCGAGATCGACGGCTTCGAGATCGCCGCCCGGCGCATTCTCGGCCTGCTGCGCGAGGCCGTCGACAAGTTCGGCGCCGAGCGCACTGCCCAGATCGCGACCCTGGATCTCGGCGGTGGCCTCGGCATCGCCTACCTGCCCGACGACGATCCGCCGCCGCTGGCGGAGTTCGCGGCCAATCTGCGGCGGGTCGTCGCCGAGGAAGCCGCCCGCGCGGGCCTGCCCGAGCCCGCTATCGCGGTGGAGCCGGGGCGCGCCATCGCGGGACCGGGCACGGTCACCGTCTACGAGGTCGGCACCGTCAAGGACGTCTCACTCGACGGCGGAGTGCGCAGGCGCTACATCAGCGTCGACGGCGGCATGAGCGACAACATCCGTCCCGCGCTCTACCAGGCCGAGTACGACTGCCGGCTGGTCTCGCGGGCGTCGGACGCGCCCGCCGTGGTGGCACGTGTGGTCGGAAAGCACTGCGAGAGCGGTGACATCGTCATCCGTGACACCTGGATGCCCGCCGATGTGGGGCCGGGCGATCTGATCGCGGTGGCCGCCACCGGCGCGTACTGCTATTCCATGTCCAGCCGGTACAACCAGCTGACGCGTCCGGCGGTCGTCGCCGTGCGCGACGGCCGGGCCCGGTTGGTGCTGCGCCGGGAGACGGTGGCGGATCTGCTGAGTCTGGAGGTTGAGTGATGACCGAAGCGGCCAACAACGGCGCCTGGGGGACCGATCGTCCGATCGGTGTCGCGGTGCTCGGTATGGGCAACGTCGGCACCGAGGTCGTGCGCATCCTGCGCGAGCACGCCGATGACCTGCGCGCCCGTGTCGGCGCCCCGGTGATCCTGCGCGGCGTCGCGGTGCGCGATCTCGGCAAGGACCGCGGCATCCCCGCCGAACTGCTGACCACCGACGCCGAGGCGCTGGTCGCGCGCGACGACGTCGACCTGGTGGTCGAGGTCGTCGGCGGCATCAATCCGGCGCGCGCGCTGATCCTGTCGGCACTGAACTCCGGCAAGTCGGTGGTGACCGCCAACAAGGCGCTGCTGGCCGACTACACCGGCGAGCTCGCCGCCGCCGCCGAGCGCAACCGCGCCGACCTGTACTTCGAGGCCGCGGTGGCGGGCGCGATCCCGGTGGTGCGCCCGCTCATCCAGTCGCTGTCCGGCGACCGGGTCAACCGGGTGGTCGGCATCGTCAACGGCACCACCAACTTCATCCTCTCGGCGATGGACGAGACCGGCGCGGACTACTCCGCCACCCTGGCCGAGGCCACCCGCCTCGGGTACGCCGAAGCCGATCCGACCGCCGATGTCGAGGGATACGACGCCGCCGCCAAGGCCGCCATCCTGGCCTCGCTGGCCTTCCACACCCGCGTCACCGCCGCCGACGTCTACCGCGAGGGCATTTCCGAGATCAGCGCGGAGGATCTCGAGACCGCCTCGGCGCTGAACTGCACGGTCAAACTGCTGGCAATCTGCGAGCGGGTCCCCGCGGGACCGGGCGAGCCCACCCCCGCCGAGGGCGGCAAGGAACGCGTGTCGGTGCGGGTCTACCCGGCGCTGATCCCGCGCAAGCATCCGCTGGCGGCGGTGACCGGCGCCTTCAACGCCGTGGTCGTGGAGGCCGAGAACGCGGGCAGGCTGATGTTCTACGGTCAGGGCGCCGGTGGCGCGCCGACGGCATCGGCGGTGCTCGGCGATCTGGTGATGGCCGCCCGCAACAAGTTCTTCGGTGGCCGCGCTCCGGGCGAATCGGTTTATGCTGAGCTACCGATCGCGCCGATCGGCGACACGCCCACCCGCTATCACGTCAACCTGCAGGTCGAAGACCGTCCCGGTGTTCTGGCCAAGGTGGCGGGCGAATTCGCCAAGCACGAGGTCAGCATCTCGACGGTCCGCCAGGAAGGACACGGCGAGGGCGCTCGGCTGGTCGTCGTGACTCACCACGCCGTGGAGTCGGCGCTCGCGGACACCGTCGCCGCCCTCGCGGAGATGGAGTCCGTCACATCCGTGACAAGTGTCCTGAGACTGGAAGGCACCGAAGAATGAGTACCGCAGGCGTCGCCCCGCAGGCAGGCGTGCATTCCCGCTGGCCGGGTCTGATCGCCGCCTACCGTGACCGGCTCGAGGGCGCGGCCGACTGGGAGCCGGTCACCCTGTTCGAGGGCGGCACCCCGTTGGTGCCCGCGCCGTACCTGTCCGAGCTGACCGGGTGCGAGGTCTACCTCAAGGTCGAGGGCGCCAACCCGACCGGGTCGTTCAAGGACCGCGGCATGACCATGGCCATGACCGACGCCAAGTACCGCGGTCAGAAGGCCGTGCTGTGCGCGTCCACCGGCAACACCTCGGCCTCGGCGGCGGCCTACGCCACCCGCGCGGGCATGACCTGCGCGGTGCTGATCCCGCAGGGCAAGATCGCGATGGGCAAGCTGGCCCAGGCCGTCATGCTCGGCGCGCAGATCATCCAGGTCGAGGGCAACTTCGACGACTGTCTCGAGCTGGCCCGCAAGGTCACCTCGGAGTTCCCGTCCATCGGCCTGGTGAACTCGGTGAACCCGGCGCGCATCGAGGGACAGAAGACCGCGTCCTTCGAGATCTGCGATGTGCTCGGCAAGGCGCCCGACGTGCACGCGCTGCCGGTCGGCAACGCGGGCAACATCACCGCGTACTGGCGCGGCTACCGCGAGTACTTCGCCGACGGCGTCACCGGTTCGCTGCCGCGCATGCTCGGTGTGCAGGCCGCCGGGGCCGCGCCGCTGGTCAACGGGGCGCCGGTCAAGGATCCCGAGACGATCGCCACGGCCATCCGCATCGGCGCGCCCGCCTCGTGGAACGGCGCGGTCACTGCCAAGGAGGAGTCGGGCGGCGCATTCCATGCGGCCACCGACGAGGAGATCCTCGAGGCCTACCGCCTGGTCGCGGCCAGGGAAGGCGTGTTCGTCGAGCCCGCCTCGGCCGCTTCCGTCGCGGGCCTGCTCGCCGCGCGCAAGGACGGCTGGCTCGAGCCCGGCCTGACCGTGGTCTGCACGGTCACCGGCAACGGTCTCAAGGATCCCGACACCGCGCTGCTGGGCATGCCGCAGGTCGAGGCGATCGCCGTGGATCCGGTGGCCGTGGCCGCCCGTCTCGAGCTGGCCTGAGTTGAAATCGCGCGTACCCCAGACGATGACACGGACGCTGCCCGCCGGTCTCACCGTGACCGCGCGGGTGCCCGCCTCGAGTGCCAACCTCGGGCCCGGATTCGATTCGCTCGGAATGGCTTTGGGCATCTACGACGAAATCGAGGTCCGCACCACCGATTCCGGGCTGAACATCCGGGTCGAGGGCGAGGGCGCCGACGACGTGCCGTGGGGCCCGACGCATCTGGTGGTGCGGGCGATCGAGCGCGGACTCGAGCACGCGGGCGTCTGGGCCGACGGCCTCGACGTGGTGTGCCGCAACGTGATTCCACATTCGCGCGGTCTGGGTTCGTCGGCTTCGGCGGTGGTCGGCGGTTTGGCTGCCGGCTCCGGGCTCGCCGCCCGCCTCGATCCGGATCTGGCCGCGGGCGCCGATCAATTGGTGCAGCTGGCCTCGGAATTCGAGGGACACCCGGACAACGCGGCGGCCAGCGTCCTCGGCGGCATCGTCGTTTCCTGGACCGAGACCTCGGCCGAGGTCGGGGTCGAGGTGCCCGACCACGGCCGGGTGTACCGGGCCGTGCGACTGGACCCGCATCCGGCGCTGCGTCCGGTGGTGCTCATCCCCGAGGTGCGCTCCTCCACCGCGCACACCCGCGGCCTGCTGCCGGACACGGTGCCGCACGGCGACGCCGCGTTCAATGTCAGCAGGGCCGCGCTGGCCGTGGTGGCGCTCACCACCCGCCCGGAACTGTTGATGCCCGCGACCGTCGACCGGTTGCACCAGGCCCAGCGTGCCCCCGCGCTGCCGGTGACGACCCGGTGGATCGAACGACTGCGCGCGGCGGGTATCCCGGCCACCGTCTCGGGCGCGGGACCCACCGTCTTGGCCCTCGCCACCAGCGACTTTCCGGTCGAGCTCAGGGAACTCGCGGCGGCCGAGGGGCTGCGGGTGATCGAGCCGGGACTGGCCGAGGGCGTCCGGGTGAGCTGACGGCGAGTCCGTCTTGCCGAGTTTCACCGACTCCAGCTATCCTGGGCAAGTCCGTACATCGTGCGCATCAGACGCCGGTGCTTCATCAGGGCAATCGCTCCAGCAGGCTCCAGGCTCGAGCCTCCAGGCCATGGGGGTACTGCGTAGCTGTGCAACTGGAATGATCTCTCCCACCTTTCACCACCGGTGGCGAAGCCTCCGGTCCGGCGGAGCAGGCGATACGGCAACACCGAGTCCGGCACAGTGCCCGGACTGCGGACGAACCCCTCGACTCAGCACACGGCATTCGAGGGAAGGAAAGGATTTCCGTGACAGATACGGACCTGCTCGCGACACCCGGGGTGGATTCCAACCCAAGTTCCTCGGGCGGCCGCGAAAGTGAATCCGGACAGATTTCGAAGATGAGCGAACATACCGACGTCGCACGATCGGGGCTGACTGGGATGTTGTTGCCGCAGTTGCGCGCCCTCGCCGGAGAGCTCGGAATCCGAGGCACCTCCGGGATGCGCAAGGGCGATCTGATCGCCGCCATCAAAGAAAATCAGGCAGGCAAGGCCGCCAAGTCCGACAAGCCGGCTCGCTCCGACGCGAAGGCCGAGCAGACCGCTCTCGAGGTGCCGGCTCCGGCCAAGGGCAAGCCGACCGAGCCGAAGGACGTCGAGGACAGAGGCGCCCAGCACAAGGGGGCCCAGGACAAGGGCGCCGCGAAGGCTGCCGAGGGCAAGGGCGCCGAGGTGAAGGCCGCCGCCGAGGCCGAGGACGCCGCGCCGAGCGCGCAGGCCGCCGCCTCGACGCAGGCGCCCGCCGCGCAGCCCGACTCTGCCGCGGGAGAAGCCCAGACCCTCTCCGAGGGTGGCGAGGACTCCGGTCGCGAGCCGGGGCAGCGTGGTCGTGGCCGTCAGCGGCGTGGTCGTGAACAGGGCCGCTCCAGCGGGGACAATGCCGAAGCGCAGGAGTCGAAGTCCGACGGGGACTCCGGCGACCGCAGGCGCGAGCGCAACCAGGGGCAGGGCGATCGCAACCAGCAGGGTGAGCGCGGTCAGCAAGGTGATCGCGGCCAGCAGGGTGATCGCAACCAGGGTGATCGTGGTCAGCAAGGCGACCGTGGCCAGCAGGGTGATCGCAACCAGGGTGATCGCGGTCAGCAGGGCGGCGGTCGCAACGACGCGCGTGGCGGAGACGACGACGAAAGCGGTCGTGGACGGCGAGGACGCCGGTTCCGTGAGCGTCGCCGCGGGCGTGAACGCGAAGGTGGCGGCGGTGAGAGCCGTGAGCTCGAGATCCGCGAGGACGACGTGCTGCAGCCGGTCGCGGGCATCCTCGACGTGCTGGACAACTACGCCTTCGTGCGCACCTCGGGGTACCTGGCCGGGCCCAACGACGTCTACGTGTCGATGAACCTGGTCCGCAAGAACGGTCTGCGCCGCGGTGACGCGATCACCGGCGCGGTGCGCGCCCCGCGCGACGGCGAGCAGGGCAGCCAGCGTCAGAAGTTCGATCCGCTGGTGCGGCTGGACACCGTCAACGGCGGCGACGTCGAGGCGGCCAAGCGCCGACCGGAGTTCAGCAAGCTGACCCCGCTGTACCCGAATCAGCGGCTGCGGCTGGAAACTCAGCCCAACAAGCTGACCACACGCGTGATCGACCTGATCATGCCGATCGGCAAGGGCCAGCGTGCGCTGATCGTGTCCCCGCCGAAGGCCGGCAAGACCACGATCATGCAGGACATCGCCAACGCGATCGCGACCAACAACCCCGAGTGCTACCTGATGGTGGTGCTGGTCGACGAACGTCCCGAAGAGGTCACCGATATGCAGCGTTCGGTGAAGGGTGAGGTCATCGCCTCCACCTTCGACCGTCCGCCGAGCGATCACACCTCGGTCGCCGAGCTGGCCATCGAGCGGGCCAAGCGCTTGGTCGAAATGGGCAAAGACGTGGTGGTGCTGCTCGACTCGATCACTCGATTGGGCCGGGCGTACAACAACTCCTCGCCCGCTTCCGGCCGCATCCTCTCCGGTGGTGTCGACTCGACCGCGCTGTACCCGCCCAAGCGGTTCCTCGGCGCGGCGCGCAATATCGAGAACGGCGGCTCGCTGACGATCATCGCCACCGCGATGGTGGAGACCGGTTCGACCGGTGACACGGTGATCTTCGAGGAGTTCAAGGGCACCGGCAACGCCGAGCTCAAGCTGGACCGCAAGATCGCCGAGCGGCGCGTGTTCCCCGCGGTGGACGTCAACCCGTCCGGTACCCGCAAGGACGAGCTGCTGCTGAGCCCCGACGAGGCCGCGGTGCTGCACAAGCTGCGCCGTGTGCTCTCCGGCCTGGACTCGCACCAGGCGATCGACCTGCTGATCGACCGCCTCAAGAAGTCGAAGAACAACCTCGAGTTCCTGATGCAGGTCAGCAAGACCGCGCCGGGCGCGCTGGACGAGTAGTCCGAGCCGATCGGTGACACACCCGACGAGGGCCCCGCACACACGCGGGGTCCTCGTCGGGTTCTGCCCGGAGGTGGGGAACAAAGCGCACGCCAGGGGTGTTTTGGGAGGGTGACGACGGTTCTGGCATACTGGACCGCCGTGCGTCCGCCGCGTTCCGCGGACATCCCGCCTAGTCGGTCCCGGTTCACGTCCCGATCGTCACCATGATCGTGGGCGACCCGGCGGCCAATATCGAGAGGACACCCATGAAGGCCGGAATTCACCCGACCTACGTCGACACCAATGTCGTCTGCGGTTGTGGCAACACCTTCCAGACTCGCAGCACCAAGCAGTCCGGACAGATCACCGTCGAGGTCTGCTCGCAGTGCCATCCGTTCTACACCGGCAAGCAGAAGATCCTGGACACCGGCGGTCGCGTGGCCCGCTTCGAGGCCCGCTACGGCAAGCGCGCGGGCAAGAAGGCCGACGACGCCAAGTAGCTTCCTCGCCGACGCCCGGTCCTGCATCGCAGGCCCGGGCGTCGGTGTTTTCCCCACCCCATCAGGGTCGCTGTCCGCAGGGCCCGAATCCGAGGAAGAGGAAGCAGCATGACGCAGCCGTCCGCGATCGACGACATCCTGGCCGAGCACGCGGGACTGGAGACCCAGCTGGCCGATCCGGCGCTGCACAACGACCCGTCGGCCGCCCGCCGGGTCGGCAAGCGATTCGCCGAACTCGCCCCGGTCATGGCCACCTACCGCAAGCTCGAGTCCGCCAAGGACGATCTGAGCGCGGCCAGGGAGCTCGCCGCCGACGATGCCTCCTTCGCCGCCGAGGTTCCCGAGCTGGAACGCCAGGTCGAGGAATTCGAGCAGGCGCTGGCCGATCTGCTGGCTCCGCGCGACCCGCACGACGGCGACGACGTGGTGCTCGAGGTGAAGTCCGGCGAAGGCGGCGAGGAATCCGCGCTGTTCGCCGCCGATCTGGCCCGGATGTACATCCGCTATGCCGAGCAGCGCGGCTGGCGGGTGGAGGTGCTCGACGCCACGGTTTCCGACCTGGGTGGATACAAGGAAGCGACGCTGTCGATCAAGAGCCGCGACGCCGCGCGCGACGGCGTGTGGTCGCGATTCAAGTTCGAGGGCGGCGTGCACCGGGTGCAGCGCGTGCCGGTCACCGAGTCGCAGGGCCGCATCCACACCTCGGCCGCGGGCGTGCTCATCTACCCCGAGCCCGACGAGGTGGCCGAGGTGCAGATCGACGACACGGAGCTGCGCATCGATGTCTACCGGTCCTCCGGCAAGGGCGGCCAGGGCGTCAACACCACCGACTCGGCGGTGCGCATCACCCACCTGCCCACCGGCATCGTGGTGACCTGCCAGAACGAGCGTTCGCAGCTGCAGAACAAGGCCCGCGCCATGCAGGTGCTCGCGGCGCGGTTGCAGGCGCTGGCCGAGGAGCAGGCCGAGCAGGAGGCCGCGGCCGGGCGCGCCGTGCAGGTGCGCACCGTGGATCGCTCCGAGCGCATCCGCACCTACAACTTCCCGGAGAACCGGATCACCGATCACCGCATCGGCTACAAGTCGCACAACCTCGACGCGGTCCTCGACGGCGACCTCGACGCCCTGCTCGACGCGCTCGGCAAGGCCGACCGCGAGGCACGCATGGCCGCCGAGTGACCTCGATTCCGGCGTCCCGCGCCTCACTGTGCCCGACTTCGGGCACAGTGGGAGCGTGAGCAGAACAGCGTTGCGCCCGGTCATCGAATCCGCGTCGGAGAAACTGCGCTCGGCGGGGGTGGCCAGCCCCCGCGCGGACGCCGAACTGCTGGCCGCCCACCTGCTGGGCGTCGAGCGTCCGCGCCTGGCGTTGGTGCCGATGGTCGAGGCGAGCGTGCTCGAGCGCTACCAGGAACTCGTCGACCGCCGGGTGCGCCGCGAGCCGTTGCAGTATCTGACCGGCGTCGCGGCGATGGGGGAGATCGAACTCGCGGTCGGGCCGGGGGTGTTCGTGCCGCGCCCGGAGACCGAGCTGCTGTTCGCGTGGGCACTGGCGCACCTGGAATCGCTGCCGCACGATCATCAGCCGATCGTGGTCGACCTGTGCACCGGTTCGGGCGCGCTCGCCCTGGCCGTCGCGCACGCCAGGCCGGACGCCCGGGTGCACGCCGTCGAGATCGATCCCGACGCCCTGATCTGGGCTCGGCGCAACGCCGACGCCCGGATCGCCGACGGCGACACCCCGATCGTCCTGCACGCCGACGACGTCACCGACCCCGACCTGCTCACCGAGCTGAACGGCCGCGTCGACCTGGTGCTCGCGAATCCGCCCTACATCCCCGACGGCGCCGAACTCGAGCCCGAGGTCGCCGATCACGACCCGCATCGCGCGCTGTTCGGCGGCCCGGACGGTCTCGACGTGGTCCGCGCGATGCTGCCGACCGTGACGCGCCTGCTGCGCCCGGGCGGCGCCACCGGCATCGAGCACGACGACACCAACGGCTCGGCCCTGGCCGCTCTGCTGAGCGACAGCCGTGCGTTCACCGAGGTCGTCGAGCACCCCGACCTCGCGGGCCGGCCGCGTTTCGTCGTGGCGCGCAGGACGACGCCGGGTGACCCGGCCTGACCCCGGGCCGGTGTCCCCGCCATGACGGCACACCGCGTTGGTGACCGTGGCGGCCTGATACGGGTCTTCACCGCGCCGCGTGACAGGATGGGGGCGTGAGTACCGTCTACGACTGCGCGGATTCCGACTCGCGCGCTGCCGGACTGACCGCGGCCACCAGCGCCCTGAAGTCCGGGCGACTCGTGGTGATGCCCACCGACACCCTGTACGGGCTGGCGGCAGACGCCTTCGATTCGACCGCCGTCGCCGAACTGCTGGCCGCCAAGCGGCGCGGTCGCGACATGCCGGTCCCGGTGCTGGTCGGGTCGTGGAACACGATCGACGGGCTGGTGTTCTCGGTGCGCCCGCAGGCCAGGGAGCTGATCCGGGCGTTCTGGCCCGGTGGGCTGAGTCTCGTTGTGCAGCAGGCACCTTCGCTGGCCTGGGACCTCGGTGACACGCGCGGCACGGTGATGCTGCGGATGCCGTTGCACCCCGTCGCGCTGGATCTGCTGCGCGAGGTCGGCCCGCTCGCGGTCTCCAGCGCCAATGTCTCCGGTCAGCCGCCCGCCACGACCGTGGCCGAAGCGCGTGAACAGCTCGGCAGCCTGGTGTCGGTCTACCTCGACGGCGGACCGGCCGCGCACGCGGTGGCGTCGACCATCGTGGACCTGACCGCCGATCAGCCCAGAGTGCTGCGCGAGGGCGCGGTGGCGGTCACCGAGATCGCCGAAGTGCTCGGAATGTCGCCGGACGAACTGATCACCCCCGCGGCCCGGTGAGGCGTGTGAGCACACCCGTGATCGGACGGTGTCCGGCGTGATCCTGGCGTTCTCCGGCGCCGGCTCTGTGGTCCCACTCCGCGAGCTCGTCCTGGTCCTGCTCGTCTCCGCGACCGTGACCTTCCTGGCCACCGGTGGCGTGCGGGTGCTGGCGATCGGCTTCGGCGCCATCGCGGTCCCGCGCGCTCGCGACGTGCATCTGGAGCCGATCCCGCGCATGGGCGGTGTCGGCATGTACACCGGCGTCGTCGCCGCCGTCTTGTTCGCCCACCAATTGCCCGCGCTGCGACGAGGTTTCGACTACGCCCCGGACATCCCGGCGGTACTGGTCGCGGCCACGCTGATCGTGGTGGTCGGCATCATCGACGACCGCTGGGGTCTGGACGCGCTCACCAAGTTCGCCGGTCAGGTCACCGCCGCGGGCGTGATGGCCATGATGGGGCTGAGCTGGTTCGTCATCTACAACCCCTTCGACGACTCGACCGTGGTGCTCGACGCGCTGCAAGGCGGCCTGGTCACCGTCGCCATCACGGTGACCCTGATCAACGCGATGAATTTCGTCGACGGTCTCGACGGGCTGGCGGGCGGTCTGGGATTGATCGCGGCGAGCGCGGTTTTCGTGTTCTCGGTGGGCCTGCTCTACGAACAGGGCGGCTCGGTCGACACCTATCCACCCGCGCTGCTGGCCGCCGCGCTGGCGGGCGCGTGCCTGGGATTCCTGCCGCACAATTTCCAGCCCGCCCGGATATTCATGGGCGATTCCGGTTCGATGCTCATCGGCCTGATGCTGGCGGCGATCTCCACCGGCGCGTCCGGGCGAATTCCGCTGCAGGGTTACGGCCCGCGCGACATCGTCGGCCTGCTCTCACCGGTACTGCTGGTCGGCGCGGTGATGTTCATTCCGGTGCTGGATCTGCTGCTGGCGATTCTGCGCCGGGTGCGCGCGGGCGTGAGTTTCTCGACCCCGGACAAAATGCACCTGCACCACCGGTTGTTGCAGATCGGCCATTCCCATCGCCGGGTGGTGCTGCTCATCTACTTGTGGGTCGGTGTGCTCGCATTCGGTGCGGTCGGCACGTCGCTGATGGATCGCAGGGTGGTCGTGTTGCTGATGGCGGGCGGACTGGTGTTCGCGCTCGTGGTGACCGCGATACCTGGTTTGCGGAGCCGGGACGAGTCCCGACACACACCGCCGCCCGGGTAGCGGCACCCGCGCCGGGTAAAGACCACGGCGGCTCGGCGGGCGCTCCCGGGGACTGGGTACAGTCGGTCACGTGAGTTTCACGCCTACCCCCGTGCCCGGTCCCGACGCCCCGCTGAAGGCCGCGCTGCGCTACGGCCTGATCGGTCTGGCGGCGCTGGTGGTCCTCGCCGCGGCCATCGGGACCGCCGCGGCCGGGCTGCCCGGGTTGTGGGGCGCGCTGCTCGGGTCGGCCATCGGCGGGGTGTTCATCCTGACCACGGCGGCGGTCGTGCTGTTCGGCGCGCAGCTGCCGCCGAGCACCGCCGGCCTGGTCATGCTGGTCAGCTGGGTCGGCAAGGTGCTGCTGGTGCTGATCGCGGTGGCGGTCCTGACCCGCTTCGACTTCTACGACCGCGTGGTGCTGTTCCTGACCGTCATCGGCGCGCTGGTGATCGTGCTCGGCGCCGAGACCGTCGGCGTTGTGCGCCAGAAGGTCCCGTACGTGACCACCCCCGCGGGTGACGGCGATGCCTCCGGCACCCCGCAGTGACTTCACCCCCCTACACAGTGTCGTAGACCCCTTGGTAAAGTGTTGGTAAGCAAGCAACCAAGCGAGGGGTAGTCTCCTGGACCGCCTGTGGTGCCGCTATGCTTACTGCCGTACCGCGCCTGACGAGGGTGTGGTTCTGCATGTCGACGATGTCGCCGACACACGTACAGACGCCTAAGCGGATTTGCCGCCCAGCTGCTGACGAACTTCGAGCCGACCTCAGTCGACCAAATTGATCGTCAATGTCCGATCGAACCGCGGGAATGAAACCCACCTCGCGGCCCGAACACGGGAGAGAACGCTGAGCGTCACCACTTTGGCGGCGGGTGAGTTCCACGCGCCGTCGCTAACCGACTTCTTCCCTCCAGCTGTGCTGTTCGAGGGAACGCCGTTCGAACTCGATCGTTTGATGCTGGTCCGCCTGCTGATGACGGCTGTTCTGGTGGCCGTCATGTTCTTGGCGTTCCGGAGTCCGAAGATCATTCCACGCGGCCTGCAGAATGTCGCCGAAATCGGCCTGGTCTTCGTCAAGGAGCAGATCGCCGAAGAGGTGCTGGGCAAGGAAACCGGCCGCAAGTTCTTCCCGCTGATCGCGACGATCTTCTTCACGGTCCTCTTTCTGAACATCTCCGGCGTGATCCCGTTCTTGAACATCTCCTCGAACGCCCGGATCGGCATGCCGCTCGTGCTGGCCGCGATCGCCTACATCGCGTTCAACTACGTGGGCATCAAGAAGTACGGCTTCTTCACCTACATGCGTTCCAGCATCGTCGTGCCCAACGTGCCGCCCGCGCTGCACGTGCTGCTGATCCCGATCGAGTTCGTCTCGACGTTCATCCTGCGCCCGTTCACGCTGACCGTCCGTCTCATGGCGAACATGCTGGCCGGCCACATCATGCTGGTGCTGTTCTTCAGCGCCACCTGGTACTTCCTGTTCGACGCCACCGCCTGGATGAAGGTGTTCTCCCCGTTCTCGCTGATCGCGGGTCTCGGGTTCACCCTGTTCGAGCTGCTGGTCGTGTTCCTGCAGGCCTACGTGTTCGCCCTGCTGACCGCTGTCTACATCGGTCTCGCCGAGCACGCCGACTCCCACTGACCCGACCGCACAACAACAACGTCAGACCTGCTACACCTCGCCGCCCGGCGGGTGAGCAAAAGAAAGGGAAAGAAGACTCATGAGCCTCTCGTACCTGGCCCAGGAAGCTGCCAACGAGTCGACGCTGAAGGGCCTCGGAGCCGTCGGTTACGGCCTGGCCGCCATCGGCCCGGGCATCGGTGTCGGCATCGTTGTCGGTAAGGCGATCGAAGGTATGACCCGCCAGCCCGAGATGATGGGCACCGTCCGCACCAACATGTTCCTCGGCATCGCGTTCACCGAGGCGCTCGCCCTGATCGGCCTCGTCGCCGGCTTCATCTTCTGATTCCGATGTACGAGTACGCAGTACTGGCAGCGGAGGGTGAGGATGTGAATCCTCTCCTCCCCGCAACGTACGACATCGTCTGGTCGATCGTCTGCGTCGCGATCATCGCCGCGGTCTTCTACAAGTTCGTGATCCCGAGCCTGAACAAGGTTCTGGCCGAGCGCACCGAGAAGATCGAGGGCGGTATCGCCAAGGCCGAGGCCGCACAGGTCGAGGCCCAGCAGACGCTGCAGCAGTACCAGCAGCAGCTGGCCGACGCCAGGCTGGAGGCTGCGCGCATCCGTGAGGAAGCGCGTACGCAGGGCCAGCAGATCCTCGCGCAGATGCGCACCGAGGCCCAGGCCGAAAGCGACCGCATCGTGGCCGCGGGCCACTCGCAGCTGGAAGCCCAGCGCCAGCAGATCCTCACCGAGCTGCGTTCCGAAGTCGGCCGCACGGCCGTCGACCTTGCCGAGAAGATCATCGGTCAGTCGGTTTCGGACGAGGCCAAGCAGGCCGCATCGATCGAGCGCTTCCTGAGCGAGCTCGATTCTTCCGATGCCGGCATCGGGGTCGGAAGGTAACGACGCGAAAGTGAGAAGCATGTACGCAGCGAGCCGCGAGGCAAGCTCCCGGTCCAGGGAAGCGCTTCGGGCCGCTCTGACCGGAAGCGACAGTGTTGCCGCCACGACGGGTTCGGAACTGTTCGCCGCCGTGGCCGTGCTGGACGACCAGCGTTCGCTGCGTGTTGCGCTCGCGGACGTGTCGGTGCCTGGTTCCGCACGCGCCGAACTGAGCGAGCGGGTCTTCGGCGGCAAGGTCAGCGTCGCCACCTTGGCGGTGCTGACCACTGCCGTGGCGCAGAACTGGTCGCGCACCTCCGACCTGGTCGACACGCTGGTTCTGCTCGGGCAGGAAGCGCTGCTCGAGTCGGCCGCCAACGCGGGCAGGCTGGACGCGGTCGAGGACGAGCTGTTCCGGCTGGGCCGGATCATCGCCGACAACCCCGACCTCGAGCAGGCGCTCTCCGATCGCGCGAAGCCCGTCGCGGCCAAGCGTGAACTGCTGACCCGCCTGCTGACGGGTAAGGCCGAGCCGGTCACCGTCTCCCTGGCCGAACAGGTGGTCACTCGGGAAGGCACCGCCATCGGCACCGCCTTCGACGAGCTGTCCGACTTGGCCGCGTCGCGTCGTGAACAGATCGTCGCGTACGCACGTGCCGCGATCGCCCTGACGCCGCAGCAGCGGGAGCGGTTGTCCGCCTCCCTGCAGCGCATCTACGGCAAGCCCGTCACGGTGCACGTGCAGGTCGACACGAGCCTGCTCAGCGGGCTGGTCGTCCGGATCGGCGACGACGTGATCGACGGCAGTGCCGTCGGCCGACTGGAGCGGCTGCGCCGGGAACTGGCCTAGCGGCCGGGGCCGGGAACTGGCCTAGCGGCCGGGGCCGGGAACCGGCTTGGCGGCCGGCCACCACACCGACATTCGAGACCCTTACAGCGAGAGCAGGACAGAACATGGCGGAGCTGACGATCTCCTCCGACGAGATCCGTAGCGCGATCGAGAGCTACACCCAGAGCTACACCCCCGAGACCTCCATCGAAGAAGTGGGTCTCGTCACCGACACCAGTGACGGCATCGCGCACGTCAGCGGCCTGCCCTCGGCGATGGCCAACGAGCTGCTCGAGTTCCCCGGCGGCGTGCTCGGCGTGGCGCTCAACCTCGAGGACCGCGAGATCGGTGCGGTCATCCTCGGTGAGTACGCCAAGATCGAAGAGGGCCAGCAGGTGCGCCGCACCGGCGACGTGCTCTCGGTCCCGGTCGGCGACAAGTTCCTCGGTCGCGTGGTGAACCCGCTCGGCCAGCCCATCGACGGCCTCGGCGAGATCGAAGCCGAAGAGCGCCGCGTGCTCGAGCTGCAGGCCGCGACCGTGCTGGAGCGCCAGCCGGTCGAGGAGCCGATGGCCACCGGCATCACCGCCATCGACGCGCTGACCGCCATCGGTCGTGGCCAGCGTCAGCTGGTCATCGGTGACCGCAAGACCGGCAAGACCGCGGTCTGCATCGACGCGATCCTGAACCAGAAGGCCAACTGGGAGTCCGGCGACCCCACCAAGCAGATGCGCTGCATCTACGTCGCCATCGGCCAGAAGGGTTCCACCATCGCGGGCGTCAAGGCCGCGCTGGAAGAGCACGGCGCGATGGAGTACACCACCATCGTCGCGGCCCCCGCGTCGGATTCCGCCGGCTTCAAGTGGCTGGCCCCCTACACCGGTTCGGCCATCGGCCAGCACTGGATGTACCAGGGCAAGCACGTCCTGATCGTGTTCGACGACCTGACCAAGCAGGCCGAGGCCTACCGCGCCATCTCGCTGCTGCTGCGCCGTCCGCCGGGCCGCGAGGCGTACCCGGGTGACGTCTTCTACCTGCACTCGCGTCTGCTCGAGCGTTGCGCCAAGCTCTCCGACGCGATGGGCGGCGGCTCGATGACCGGTCTGCCGATCATCGAAACCAAGGCCAACGACGTCTCGGCGTTCATCCCGACCAACGTCATCTCCATCACCGACGGCCAGGTCTTCCTCGAGTCCGACCTGTTCAACAAGGGTGTCCGCCCGGCGATCAACGTCGGTACCTCGGTTTCCCGCGTCGGTGGCGCCGCCCAGACCAAGGGCATGAAGAAGGTCGCCGGTTCGCTGCGTCTGGAGATGGCGCAGTACCGCGAGCTGGAGGCGTTCTCCGCCTTCGCCTCCGACCTCGATGCCGCGTCGCTGGCGCAGCTCGAGCGCGGCGCGCGCTGGGTGGAACTGCTCAAGCAGGATCAGTACTCCCCGGTCGCGGTGGAAGACCAGATCGTCTCGATCTTCCTGGTCGACGCCGGCTACTACGACTCCGTGCCGGTCGCCGACATCCGCCGCTTCAACGCCGAGCTGATCGAGGACCTGCACCGCACCGCTGCCGACGCGTTCGCCTCGATCGCCGGCGGCAAGGTGCTCGACGCCGAGAACGGCGACGCGATCAAGGCGGCCACCGACAAGTTCAAGCAGGGCTTCCTGGCCTCCGACGGCAGCCGTGTCGTGAACGAGCCCGCCGCGGGCGAGCTCGGCCACGAAGAGGTCGAGTCGCTGTCGGTCACCCGCAAGCGCGTCGAGAAGTAACCGGTCGAGTGATGCGCTATCCGATTGTCGGCCTCGAGCCGACCAGGGCGAACGAAGGGAGGGCGAACCGTGGCTAGCTTGCGTGAATTGCGCTCCCGCATTCGTGGTGTGAATTCGATCAAGAAGATCACCAAGGCCCAAGAGCTGATCGCGACCTCGCGAATCTCCAAGGCGCAGGCCAGAGTCGCCGCCGCGAAGCCATACGCGGAGGAGATCACCAAGGTGCTCGGCGAGCTCGCGAGCGCGTCGAAGAACCTGTCGCATCCGCTGCTGACCGAGCGCGCGAACCCGCGCCGGGCGGCCGTGCTGGTGATCACCAGCGACAGCGGCATGTGCGGTGGTTACAACTCGAACGTGCTCAAGCGCGCCGAAGAGCTGATGACCACCCTGCGCGGCGAGGGCAAGGAGCCGGTGCTCTATGTCATGGGCGCCAAGGGTCTGACCTACTACACCTTCCGCAGTCGGCCGCTCGTGTCGTCGTGGATCGGGTTCTCGCAGCAGCCGAAGTACACCGATGCTTCGGCCGCCTGCAACCACCTGGTCGAAGCGTTCATGGCCGGCTCCGACGGCGAGGTGCCGCACCCGCACGGTACCGGCGACATCGCCGGTGTCGACGAGCTGCACATCGTCTACACGCGGTTCGTCTCGATGCTCACCCAGACCCCGGAGGTGCGCCGCCTGGCGCCGATCCAGGTGAGCTTCGTCGACGAGAACTTCGATATGGGCGCGGACTCGTTCTCCGACTCCCCGACCGCCGAGGTTCAGGCGCAGTACGAATTCGAGCCCGACGCCGATGTGCTGCTGGCGGCCCTGCTGCCCAAGTACATCAACACGCGTATCTACGCGTCGTTGCTCGAGGCAGCGGCATCCGAGTCCGCGGCTCGGCGCACCGCAATGAAGGCGGCCACCGACAACGCCAACGAACTCGCCAGCGTCCTGCAGCGCGAGGCCAACTCGGTACGTCAGGCCCAGATCACGCAGGAAATCAGCGAAATCGTCGGCGGCGTGAACGCGCTGGCGTCGAGCTCGGACCGCGACTAGAAGCGCCGCGGCCTGAGCGAGGGGCCGTAACCACCGGCCCGCCCAGGCCGCAACCAGACACGGAGAGAACCAACACCAATGACCGCAGCTGTCACACAGGACAACACGAGCCGGACCGGCGCCGCCGCAGGTCGCGTCGTCCGCGTCATCGGCCCCGTCGTGGACGTCGAGTTCCCGCGCGGCTCCATCCCCGAGCTGTTCAACGCTCTGCACGCCGAGATCACCCTGACCTCGGTGGCCAAGACGCTGACCCTCGAGGTCGCTCAGCACCTCGGCGACAACATCGTCCGCACCATCTCCATGCAGCCGACCGACGGCCTGGTCCGCGGCGCGACCGTCACCGACACCGGCAAGCCGATCTCGGTGCCCGTCGGCGACGTCGTCAAGGGCCACGTCTTCAACGCCCTCGGCGACTGCCTGGACACCCCCGGCCTGGGCCGCGACGGCGAGCAGTGGGGCATCCACCGCAAGCCGCCGAGCTTCGACCAGCTCGAGGGCAAGACCGAGCTGCTCGAGACCGGCATCAAGGTCATCGACCTGCTGACCCCGTACGTGAAGGGCGGCAAGATCGGTCTGTTCGGTGGCGCCGGTGTCGGCAAGACCGTTCTGATCCAGGAGATGATCACCCGTATCGCGCGTGAGTTCTCCGGCACGTCGGTGTTCGCCGGCGTCGGTGAGCGCACCCGTGAGGGCACCGACCTGCACCTGGAGATGGAAGAGATGGGCGTCCTCCAGGACACCGCCCTCGTCTTCGGTCAGATGGACGAGCCGCCGGGCACCCGTATGCGGGTCGCGCTGTCGGCGCTGACGATGGCGGAGTACTTCCGCGACGTGCAGCACCAGGACGTGCTGCTGTTCATCGACAACATCTTCCGGTTCACCCAGGCCGGTTCCGAGGTGTCGACCCTGCTCGGCCGTATGCCCTCCGCCGTCGGTTACCAGCCCACGCTGGCCGACGAGATGGGTGAGCTGCAGGAGCGCATCACCTCGACCCGTGGTCGGTCCATCACCTCGCTGCAGGCCATCTACGTGCCCGCCGACGACTACACCGACCCGGCGCCCGCGACGACCTTCGCCCACCTGGACGCGACGACCGAGCTCTCCCGCCCGATCTCGCAGAAGGGCATCTACCCCGCCGTCGACCCGCTGACCTCGACCTCTCGTATCCTCGAGGCCTCGATCGTCGGCGACCGGCACTTCGCGGTGGCCAACGAGGTCAAGCGGATCCTGCAGAAGTACAAGGAACTGCAGGACATCATCGCGATCCTCGGTATGGACGAGCTCTCCGAGGAGGACAAGGTCCTCGTCGGCCGCGCCCGTCGTCTGGAGAAGTTCCTCGGCCAGAACTTCATCGTGGCCGAGAAGTTCACCGGTCAGCCCGGCTCGGTCGTTCCGCTGGAGCAGACCATCGACGACTTCGACCGGGTCTGCAAGGGCGAGTTCGACCACTTCCCGGAGCAGGCGTTCAACTCCTGCGGTGGTCTCGACGATGTCGAGAAGGCCGCGCAGAAGATCGCCGGAAAGTAGTAACCGATGGCGGCTGAGTCTGCGAAAGACATGTCTGTTGATCTCGTCGCTGTCGAGCGGCGGCTCTGGTCCGGCCGGGCCACCTTCGTCAGCGCCAAGACCACCGAGGGCCAGATCGGCATCATGCCGGGCCACGAGCCCCTGCTCGGCCAGCTGGTCGAGGGCGGGATCGTGAACATCGTCCCGGTCGATGGTGAGCGGATCGTGGCCGCCGTGCACGGTGGTTTCTTCTCCGTGACCGCCGGCACGGTGCGCATCCTGGCCGAGTCCGCGGACTTCGCGGGTGAGGTCGATGTCGACGAGGCTCGCAAGGTGCTCGCGGACGACTCCGCGAGCGAGGAGGAACTGCGCGCGGCGCAGGGCCGGGTCCGCGCGGTCGAGCAGGTCGCGAACGCCTGATCGCATCCCGGTTCGTAAACCCGTACTGTCGGCGGCGAGGCATTGCCTCGCCGCCGACAGTCGTTTCACCCGAAGGTGACAGGCCGACCGGCTGCCGGTCCTTTGTAGACTCGTGTTTGAATGTCCCCATCGCTGGGTATCCGGCACCGTTCTTCCAGCGGTGCGGGTGAACGAAAGGACGGACCGCATTGCACACCGGGATGGTTGTCTTGATCATTCTGGTGTTGTTGCTGGTCGCGGTAGCGTCGATATCGGTCTACCGGCTGAGCATGCTCCGCCGCGGCGGCACCTCGGCTCTCCTGCGGGTGCTGCCCGCCAACGGCGGCCAGGGCTGGCGGCACGGCCTGATCCGCTACGACGAGGATCGCCTCGTCTTCTTCAAACTCACCAGTCTCAAGCTCGGTCCCGATTCGGTGATCCACCGCCGCGGCATCGAGATCGGCGATCGGCGCGGTCCGGTCGGCGACGAATTCGACATCATGAGTGAGGAAATCCTCGTCACCGAGGTCTCCGATGCCCACGGCCGCTACGAGCTCGCCCTCGATCGGGGCGCTCGGGCGGCTTTCCTGTCCTGGGTGGAGTCGCGGCCCTCGGATCGCGCCAGGCGTATGCGCGGTATGTGACACCGGCTCTACGCTGGTCCTCGTGAGCGTGCACCTGACGAGGATCTACACCCGAACCGGCGACGACGGCACCACCGGACTCAGCGATTTCTCGCGAGTGTCCAAGACCGATCCGCGTCTTGTCGCCTACGCCGACTGCGACGAGACCAACGCCGCGATCGGCGTCGCCATCGCACTCGGTGATCCCGCCGGACTCGGCGAGCCCGGCGAACATCTGACCAAGGTGCTGCGCCGCGTCCAGAACGACCTGTTCGACGCGGGCGCGGACCTGTCCACCCCGGTGGTCGAGGAGCCGAAGTACCCCCCGCTGCGTATCCGCCAGGACTACATCGACCGGCTGGAGCAGTGGTGCGACGAGTTCAATGCCGAACTCGCGCCGTTGAATTCGTTCATCCTGCCCGGCGGCACCCCGCTGGCCGCGCTGCTGCACACCGCGCGCACCGTGGCACGTCGCGCCGAGCGCTCGGCATGGGCGGCGGTGGCCGCGCATCCCGACGACACCAGTGTCCTGCCTGCCAGATACCTGAACCGGCTGTCGGATCTGCTGTTCATCCTGAGCCGCTACACCAACCCGGCCGGTGACATCCTCTGGCAGCCGGGCGGCGGCGAGTCGGCCGAATGAGGATGCCCTACACGCGGATGGCATCGCCCTGTGGTGGATAAGCTACGCGGTGTGAGTGAACGGTTTCTGGTCACCGGCGGCAGTCGCCTGGTCGGCGAAGTCGCGGTGGGCGGCGCGAAGAACAGCGTCCTCAAGCTGATGGCTGCCGCGTTGCTGGCCGAAGGCACGACGACGATCACGAACTGCCCGGACATCCTCGATGTCCCCCTGATGGCCGAGGTCCTACGTGGCCTCGGCTGCGATGTCGTGATCTCCGACGCCGCGCCGGGGGACCGTTCGGTGGTGGCCATCACCACGCCGTCCGAGCCGAAGTACCACGCGGACTTCCCGGCAGTCACCCAGTTCCGCGCCTCGGTGTGTGTGCTCGGTCCGCTGATGGCCAGGTGCAAGCGGGCGGTCGTCGCGCTGCCGGGCGGGGACGCCATCGGCTCGCGTCCGCTGGACATGCACCAGGCCGGCCTGCGCCTGTTGGGCGCGACCAGCGAGATCGAACACGGCTGTGTGGTCGCCCGCGCCGAGGAACTCCGTGGCGCGCGCATTCGGCTGGACTTTCCCTCGGTGGGCGCTACCGAGAACATCCTGATGGCAGCTGTGCTCGCCGAGGGCGAGACAGTCATCGACAATGCCGCCCGCGAACCCGACATCGTCGACCTGTGCAACATGCTCGTGCAGATGGGCGCGCGGATCAGCGGCGCCGGCACCTCGGTGCTCACCATCCAAGGCGTCGAGCAGTTGCATCCCACCGAACACCGGGTGATCGGCGACCGGATCGTCGCCGCCACCTGGGGGATCGCGGCCGCCATGACCCAGGGGGACGTGCGTGTCACCGGCGTCAACCCCAAGCATCTGGCGCTGGTGCTGGACAAGCTGCGCTCGGCGGGCGCGCGAATCTCGTTCGAAGTGGACGGTTTCCGCGTCATCCAGCCCGAGCGGCCGCGTGCGGTGAATTTCTCGACGCTGCCGTTCCCCGGCTTCCCGACCGATCTGCAGCCGATGGCGATCGGTCTCGCGGCGATCGCCGACGGCACGTCGATGATCACCGAGAACATCTTCGAGGCCCGGTTCCGGTTCGTCGAAGAGATGATCCGGCTGGGCGCCGACGCCCGTACCGACGGTCACCACGCCGTGGTGCGCGGAATCCCACGGCTGTCGAGTGCCCCGGTCTGGTCCTCCGACATCCGTGCGGGTGCGGGCCTGGTCCTGGCCGGCCTGGTGGCCGATGGCGTCACCGAAGTGCACGACGTCTTCCACATCGATCGCGGCTACCCGAACTTCGTCGAACAGCTGCAGGCGCTCGGCGGCGGAGTCGAACGGGTCGGCGTAGCACGGACAGATCGCGAACGTGTCGGCGAAAATGCCCTCTGACCAGGCGATTTGACATGATCATCTGCGCCACGTAACTTATTAAACGTCAGAGCGACACGGACACCGACCCGGAGCCGAGACGCAGAGCCGAAAGGCTCGGCGGGGCCTGGGAAACGAGGTAGGACGAGGAGCGCCTGGCAATCACACTGGCTCGATCAGGCCCCCGATTTGGTTCGGGGCGAAAGT
>NZ_BDBT01000012.1 GCF_001613125.1 Nocardia shimofusensis NBRC 100134 | reverse complement strand
CCAGGAACGTGTCCTGCGCGCACTGGCCTCGTCGGAAAAGCCCTGTACTGCATCGGACTTGACCGACAGAGGGCTGATGGCTCCGACCGTCTTGACGCTCGGCTGCCTCATGCGCGAACAGCTCGTGAGCTGCGAAGTGGTGAGCCGCCCGGATTTCGAGCGGGCGATCCCTTTCTACGTGCTGACCGACAAGGGCAGAGACACTGTCGCCCGCCTGGTCGCCACCGAGGTGGGTAGCGCGGCACCCGGTGGCGCGTGCACCACCCTTTCGAGCTGCGCGCCACGTTCGGGTCTGGCCTCAGCGGGCCCGCTGGCCTATCGCCCTACGATCGGTACGGAACCGCCGCGCACCACGATGCCACCAGACTGTTCGAGGGAGATGGCTATGTCCTGGCGTGACAGCACCGCACAGTCGGTCCAGAATGACCTGGACCAGCTGCTGGAGTCAGCGTTGTCGTTGGCGGAGAAGCACCTCGCCGAACGCGGCGAATTCTTGCCGTTCGGGCTGGCTGTCGATGTCGACGGCGACACCAGCGTCATCGAGACGCTCGCCGACGACGCGCGTGTCGCGAAGCAGCGGACGGTCGCGGCGTTGCAGGCGACACGCGAGCAGGTCAGGGCCGCGGCAGTCGTTGCCGACGTAGCACTACCACAGACACATGCCAGCGGGATCGAGATCCATCTCGAGCATGCTCACGGGCCGGCGATCGGCGTGCTCGAACGATATTCACTCACCGGCGGACAGGTGAACGCCGCACCGCTCGAGGGCTACCGCACGGAGCCGATCATTTGGACAGATCAGCCGCGGAGCTGATTCAGCTCTGGTCGTAGCGCAGGATGCGTTCGGCGAGCCGGCGATGCCAGGACTGCTTGGCTTTCAGGAATGGCTCGACCTGTTCTCGGACACCCTGGGCACGCATCTTCGATAGTGCGTCCAAGGCGTTACCTTGCACCGTTTCATCGTCGAGTTGCGCCACCGCGACCGCTGCCGCGTCGGGGTGACGTGATTTGCCCAGCCAGGTGACCACCATGGCACGGCTCTTGCCGAACTCTCGGTCCGCTGCGATCGCGGCCAGCTGGTCGAAGTACTCCTTGCCCGCCGGGATGTCGTAGAGGGCGATGCCGGCAGCCGAGCGGGTGTGCACGTTGATGTTCTTGGCGTGATCGAACTGGGAGATCAGAGCAGGGATCGCGACCGACTTGCGGGACTCCTTGGTACCCAGCGCCCGGCACAGGGACAGTCGGGCCAGATCACGTGCCCGAGTCTTCTCCCCCGGCCACCGCGTCTCGAGTTCGGTCAACCACTCCGACAACACGATGATCAGTTCGGGTGTGATGGAGCGGTTGGGGATGTCGAGGATGGTGTCGGCGTACCCGCGGGCTTGGTGGTAGTCGGCAAGGAGCCGAGCGGCTGCGGCGTCGTCGGTGGGGGTCAACTCTGCAGGTCCATCTTCACGTGTTCGATCTTTCCTATCGGTCTCAAATCCTTCTGCGAGAGTGTGATTCTGGCGAATCCAGGCGGTGAGGAGATCCACCACGCTGATGTGATGGCTGGTGAGGTCGATGAAGGAACAAGGTCGGCCAGCGGGTGGCACCCGAGTGTGCTGATCAGCGTTGCCGCACCGCCCGAGACAATCGCACAGGCGACCGCAGCGTTGGCCGCCGGCCCACCGGCACCGAGGAACTGATCCGAGGCTTGGTTTTGGCATCCTCGGGCTGGTCGTGCCAGGGACCGTCGTCCCCGCGCGGCGGGCTGGACGCCCTATCGTTGACCGCGATCGCGGCACAGCGGATGGGGGTGCTGGGACAACACGACTCGGCTCCTGCACCGCCTCGACCGGACAACACCGGCCGAGTACGAACCCGATCGATATGCCGACTACTCTGAGCGACCGGCTGCAGACAGAGCCCCCGGGGCGCGCGAAACCCGGGGAGCTTTGAAGGCTCCGTAGGCAGCACAAAGCCCCGGCGACTTGACCAAGGTCAGCGGCCCACCGGGGCTGTTCGTCAGCCAATCTACATGCGTTCAGCTAGGAAGGCAAACCGTGTCGACAGGCGTGTTCACGCTCGCAGACAACGATGGAACGTGGGTCGAGCGATGGCTCAGCCCAGCGCGGCTATCGACCTACATCCAGGCGGGAGGCGGCTCCAGGAAGGCGGCTCTGCAGCTCTATGAATGAATGGAACAACGCAGCCGCTACAGCCCTTCATCGAGATGCTCAATTCCGATCTTGGTCACTACATCGACCGCACCACTCTGGTCCGCTGCATAGCAGCCAGCAGGCCTTGACCGGGGTCAGGGTGGGCGCTCATACCTGCGCTGCTGAACCTCGTATGCGACAACCGCGTGAACCCAACGCCTGCCGGGCCCCGTGACCTACGAGAGACGCGGGCTAAACGCCCTTGACCGATTTCCGGTCCATGAAACCGAACAGGTAGCCCGCGACCCGGCGCATCTGGATCTCCTCCGCACCCTCGGTGATGCGGTAGCGGCGGTGATGTCGGTAGATGTGCTCGAACGGCTTGTACCGGGAGTAGCCGAGCCCGCCGTGCACCTGCATGGCGCGGTCGGCGGCCTCGCAGACCAGCCGGTTGGCCCAGTAGTTGCACATCGAGACCTGTTCGGACACCGAGAAATTGCCGTAGCGGTCCATGGACCAGGCGGTCTTGTGGACCAGGGCTCGCAGCATCTCGCACTGGGTGTGCAGCTCGACCAGCTGGAACTGGATCGCCTGGTTGGACGACAACGGCTTACCGAAGGGCTTGCGCTCGTTGGCGTAGGCGACGGCCTGATCGATGCAGTACTGCGCCGCGCCGAGGCTGGAGGCGGCCTGGCGGATCCGGTTCTCGTTGAAGAAGTGCTGGACGACGCCGAGGCCGCGGCCCTCGCCGCCGAAGATCGCGGAATCCGGCACCCGCACGCTGTTCAGCGAGACGCGGGCGTGATCGGTGGGCATGTTGAACGTCCACAGGTACTCGTCGACGTGGAAGCCGGGAGTGTCGGTGGGAACCAGGAAGGCGGTGATACCGCGGCCGTCGCCCGCCTTACCGGAGGTGCGGGCGAAGATCAGGTCGGCGTCGGCGATGTGCACGCCGGTGTTCCAGGTCTTGACGCCGTCGATGACCCAGTCGTCGCCGTCGCGCACGGCGGTGGTCTCCATGTGGGTGGCATCCGAGCCGTGTTCGGGCTCGGTGATGCCGAAGGCGAAGAACTTGGTGCCCTCGGCCAATCCGTCCACCCACTGCGCCTTCTGGGCCTCGGTGCCGTACTCGAGCATCAGCAGCAGGCCGACATTGTTGGCGACGATGGCGTGCTCGTTCTGCAGGTCGCAGTGCAGGCCCAGGCCGCGGCGGGCGAGGTGCTCGCGGATGACCGCCATGCCGAGGTTGGTGCCGTCGCGGCCGCCGAATTCCTTGGGGAAGGCGTAGCGGTAGTGGCCCGCGGCGTCGGCGCGGCGGCGTGATTCGGCCAGCAGCGCCTCCCATTCCTCGGTGGGCAGGCCGCCGCGCTCCCAGTCGGTGCGGGCGTCCTCGCGGCGGTGGTCGAAGAACTTGATGTTGTCGCCGGTCTGCTCGAGCGGGATGATCTCGGCTTCGATGAAGGCGTCGAGTTCCTTCAGGTAGTCGGCCAGTTCCTCGGGAAGTTCGAAGTCCATGTCTCTCCTAGGCTTTCGCGTCCGGTCGGATCTGCATGAGCAGATCCCATTCGATTTCCGACACGCGGCGGCCGCTGGCGGCCATGACGATGTCGCGGACGGTGCCGTCCAGATGCGCGGCGGCCTGTCCGGCCAGCCCGACGCCCCAGGCGAGCGTGCCCATCACCTTCCACCAGCGGAACCGGTCGAGATCGAAACTGCCCCCGGCTTCCTCGTAGCCGCGCACGAAGGTGTCCCGGTCGGCGAAACCGCCGAATTCCTTGTCGTCGTTGCGGAATCGCCACATCCGCAGCGCGGGCCAGGCCACATCGCGCATCGGGTCGCCGTTGCGCTGCGCGCCCTCCCAGTCCAGGACAGCGGTCAGGCCCTCGGGGGCGACGACGATGTTGCCGTTGCGCAGATCGGTGTGCAGCAAGGCGGTGCGTGCCGGCGCGGTGGGCAGTCGGCGTTCCAGCCAGCGCAACGCCATCGCGAACACCGGACGATCGGCCAGCAGCGTGCGCACGCCCTTCTCGGCCTCGGCCAGTTGCTCGGCGGCCGGATCGGCTCCGGCGGCGGGCAACGCCTCCGGGGCCAGGGCGGGATCGATGGCGTGCAGGGCGCCCATCGCCGCTCCCCACTGCCGGGCGACGGTCTCGGCATTCCCGGACGCCGCGATCAGGCGAAGCACCTTGCGCGGCACCGTCTCACCATCGATGCGTTCGGATACCAGGAACGGCTCACCGATGCGGGCGGGATCGGCGCACACCGCCACCACCTCGGGTACCGGAACGCCGTTGGCCCGCGCCAGTTCCCGCACCGCCGCCTCGGCCTCGACGGTCATGATCTCCACCGCGGGCGGCACGATGGTCGCCACCAGCGGACGCGCCCCCTGCCCCTGGACCTCGGCGGTGAAAGCCACATTGCGCCGCCGTGCGCCCGCGGAGAGGAATTCCAGTCCGGTGACGCGCACGGGGCTGCCGAAAGTCTCGCCGAGGAACTCGGCCAGACCGGTGGACGGATCGGCGTTCACTCACCCTCCCAGCTGTCGTAGCCGGGCTTGGCGATCGCGAGGTCGGCGCGCACCACTTCGGCGAGCGCGTGCCAGAGGGCTTCCTCGTTCCCCTCCGGCACGGCGGCCAGCAGTTCGGCCTCCCGCGCCGCCGCGTCGGGGCCGAGCTCGACCTCCCGGCTCAGGATGCGGGCCAGGTTCGCCCCGACCCGCGCGCGATGTTGCAGACCGGGCGGCAACGCGGGCAACAGCGTGTCCTCCAGCAGCTCGGCCAGCGATTCCAGCAGCTCGGCTGCCGTCGGTCGGTTCTGCACAGGCGACTCCCTCGTTCGGACAGCCCGGTGATAAATGGGACCCGATCAATTTGGCCGATCGGTTGGCCTGGCGTCAATAGCCCGGCCGAGCCGGTCGGACGAAGGCTACTTCCCGCGCACTCGCTTGATGCCCGCGTAGGCACGCGGCGCGTACTTCAGGCGGTCGGGCAGCAGCGGCCAGGTGTAGCGGACGGTATTGCAGAAGACGGTGAACGCCGCCTGGTCGACGCGCCCCCACGGCCGCATGCCGAGGATCTCGCGCGCCCGCTCCGGCATCAGGCCGTTGGCGAGCCAGAGATTGAACGCCATCACCGGCCGCCAGATCACCGACCACACCGGCTCGGGAATGCCCGGCATCGTCGGGATCTTCTGCCGATCCAGGCGCAGCGCGAAGTCGGTGGTGGCATTGCGTTCCAGCACCTCGTCGATGGTGCGGTCCCAGTACTCCTTGAACTCCGCGTAGTTCGAGACGAGCACCCGATCCGACAGGCCGTACATCCGCCACCAGGTGACGCCCTCGGCGATCAGCTGATCCTTCTGCGCGTCGGTCAGCGGGGTGCCGAAGTACTCGTTGATGGCGATATTGAGTTCGACGAAGGTGGCGTGGGTCCACCAGTACACGTCCGGGTTGAGCGCGTGGTAGCGCTCGCCGCGCGAATCGGTGCCCTTGAGCGGCTTGTGGTAGTCGCGCACTCGGGCGGCCTGCTCTTCGTTGTCGGCGTCGTAGATCATGCCCTGGATCTGCGGCACCGAGCGGACCAGGCGATCCCACGGGTTGTCGAAGAAGTTCGAATGATCCTGCAGCGCCGCGCCGACGGCGGGGTGCATGTTCTGCATGATGCCGGTCCGGCCCAGGAACAGCATGTTGCGCCAGTCTCCGGCGTACTTCCAGACCAGCGAGCCCGGACCGATGGGGGCGCCGAGCAGAGTCGACCCCTCTTCCGCAGCGGCGGTGGCGGAGCCGTTCATAGCACCCACGATGGGACCTCCTCGTCACACGGGTGAATCGATGCGACAAAATATAGCGGATTGTCGCATCCTCTCGCCAGGCGAGCGGGGACCGTCTCGCCGGACCAGCCCGCGCACCACCGCAGCCCCGGTAAGGTTCAGCCGCGTGGCGTCACCGAACCCCCCGGCAGAGAACTCCCCGGAATCCAGCGACTTCGCAGCGCTACTCGGCGCCGAGATCGACCGCGACGCCACCACCGCCCGCATCCTCGACGCCGCCCTCACGCTGTTCGCCGACATCGGCATCAGCCGCGTCAGCGCCGACGACATCGCCCGGCAGGCAGGCGTCAACCGCGCCACCCTCTACCGGCGCGTGGGCGCCAAGGACGTGATCGTGCGCGCCGCTCTGCTGCGCGAAACGGCCCGCGTCCTCGAACAGATCGCGGCCCGCCTGCGCCACCTCGATCCGGCCGATCCCGAAGCCGCCGCCGAGCGCGTCACCCACGGTTTCGCCACCACCGTCACGCTGCTGCGCACCAATCCGATCCTGGTGAAACTGCTTGCCGTGGACCGCGATCAGACCCTTGCCGCGATCACCATCGGCGCGGGCGACATCCTCGCCCTGGCCACCGCCTTCGTCGCCGAGCAACTCTTCGCCACCACGGGCGCGGTCCGTGACCCGGAGACCCTCGCGGGCATGATCGTGCGCCTCGTGCACTCCCTGGTCCTCACTCCCGACGCGCCACCGCGGCTGCGTGACGAGCCGGAACTGCGCGCCTTCGCCGCAGGCTATCTGACGCCGGTGCTGCTACGGACAACCCGAAGCTCGGGTGTAACCGGCGCACCCACGCGCCACGAAATGTGAAGTGAGCACGTTTCGGATTTTGGGCAGGCGGATGCGCCGGTTTTCTCCGCGGCTCGGGCTCTACAACCCGTGGATCAGCTGGTCAGCGCCGAATCGATCCGAATCCGAGAGGTCGCACCGCGACGCGCCATGATCAGCTCGCGGATCCACTGCTCGGCGCCTCGCCGGACAGCGATTGCGGCCGCTGGTAGTCATAGGGCAGGGTGATCGTCATCGATCGCTTCGACGCGTTCTGGATAGCGGCGATCGTGTAGGTGCGGTCTTCGACCGGATACCAATCGTAGAAGCCCGAAGTGCTGACGACCTCGCCGTCGATCGTGATGGTCACCGGATCGTAGGCGTCCACGCCGCCCGTGACCGCGCGGATCTGGCATCCCCATTCGCTCGAGCAGGGAATCCCGTAGTCGGGACCCATGACGATCAGCTTTTCGATCTCGGCGGCCGCGTTCGGCGCCGCGATCACCGGTATCGCACACGCAGCCAGCGTCGCCGCCGCCAGCCCGGTCATCGTCGTTCTCATGGTCGAACCTCATCTCTCCGGCCGCCGCCTCGTCGCGGCCGGGCGAATCACCCGGATCTTCCGGTTTCGTTTCCGGCGGACTGCCGTGAACAGCCGGATCGTATTCAATTCCGCACCGGGACGGAGGTTTTCGAGGGCGATCGCCGTGCCCCCGGTTTTCCGGGCATGCCCGCTGCGACCGGGCAACCCGGCACTGGAAGGCGATCCTCGTGTCCGCGACCATCCGAGGAAATACCAGCTCGCCGCCGCCCCGACGCGAGTACGGTGGGAGCCGAGGACACAACGAGAAGTACGCGCACCGACACCGCCAGGCCGTGTGGTCCGCGCTCGCGGATCGCGCGCCGCCCTTGTAGTTCCGAGCCTTCCTGGAGGACGGATGTCCGATCCCGCCCCCGTACCACTCCCCACCTACGGAACAGTTCCCGGACCCACCGGATTGCCGCCGAACACCAAGGTCTGCGTGACCGAGGGCCGGCGACCGTCGATGTCGTTGTTCCTTGTTCCCGAACCACTGATACCCGGCGGGCTCATCCTGCACGTGCTCGAACAGGACGACGTTCGCACCACCGGAGAAGCCCGGCCCGATCGCGAGCTGATCGACGCGGCCCAGGAAACCGTCACCCCGCCCTATCGAACAATCTTCAGTACCTACGATCCCAGCCCCTGCGACCCCGATCTGATCCGCACCGTCCTGCGCGACCATCTCATCACCGATCCCACCCCCGCCGGCCTCGATCTCGGCGACCGCGCCGAGGTGCTGCGCCTGGCGACACTGCCCGAGCACCGGATCGGCATGCGGCGCATCGATGACTTCCAGGCGTGGTCGGTCCGCCAGGCGATGCTCGCGGTCTACCGGCACTTCGACATCGACCAGCGCGCGCCGCTCGTCTACCACGGTTTCGCCGACCCCGGCGAGGGCTGGTTCGCACTGCGCGCCGCCGACGCCTGACTCCCTAATCGACGCGGATGGCCTTCTCGACATCCTCCTCGCTGATCTGCTTGGTGCAGAAGAACCAGTCCTCGCACTCGACGCCTTCCTCGGCGCCGGACATCCGGTCCGCCGCGACACCGCAGGACCCGGCGGTCGGGACGATCACCGGCTCGCCGGGACGCCAGTCGGCGGGCGTGGCTACCCCGAACGCGTCGGCGGTCTGCAGGGACTTGATCACGCGGAGCAGTTCGTCGAAGTTGCGGCCCGTGCTCAGCGGGTAGTAGATCATCGTGCGGATGATCCCGGCCGGGTCGACGACGAAGACTCCGCGCACGGCCTTGGTGCTGTCTTCGCCCGGCATGATCATTCCGTAGCGACGGGCCACCTCCATCGTGATGTCCTCGATGAGCGGGAACGTCACCTCGACGTCGCTCATGCCGCGGAAGGTGATCTTGTCCTTGATGGTGCGCAGCCAGGCGATGTGACTGTAGAGGCCGTCGACGGACAGTCCGACGAGTTCGGTGTTGTACTTGCCGAACTCCTCCTGCATCGAGGCGAAAGTGATGAATTCGCTGGTGCATACCGGGGTGAAGTCGGCCGGGTGGGAGAACAGGATCACCCACTTGCCCTTGTAGTCGGCGGGGAAGTTGATCGTCCCCTGCGTGGTCACCGCGGTGAACGCGGGCGCCGGGTCACCGATCCGGGGCATCGGGATTGCGGTCTGAGCGGGAGTTTCAGCAGTGGTCATCGGTCACCTCTTCGATCGAAGGTTGGTGGCGAAACACCATCAGAGTATCCCGCCGGCAACTCTGTCCAGCGGCGATCGTGCCGGGGCTGCGGTGGCGGGCGGCCCTCGTCGAGCGCCGGATCGCATGCGGCGGGCGGTCAGGCCGCCGTGAGCTCCCGGGTGATCGCGTACACGAAATCGTCGAGGTCACGGGGGTTGCGTGAGGTGATGAGCGTCCAGTCGCCCTCGCCGGAACGGACGGCGGGCTCGTCCACCCAGGTGCCGCCCGCGTTGGCGAGATCGGTACGCAGCGACGGATAGGAGGTGAGCGTCTTGCCCTCGATCAGGTCCGCCTCGGCGAGCAGCCACGGGCCGTGACAGATCGCGGCGATCGGCTTGCCCGCGGCGGCGAAGTCTTTGGCCAGCGCGACCGCGCGGTCGTCCATGCGCAGCTTGTCGGCATTGACGGTGCCGCCGGGCAGCACCAGCACGTCGAAATCCCCGACCTGGACCTCGTCGAGACCGAGGTCCGGCTCCACGCTCTCGGCCGGCTCCAGATCGTGGCGATAGGTGCTCACCCGCTCCGCCTTCGGCGCGGCGTGGGTGACCATCGCGCCGCGTTCGCGCAACCGGTCGCGCGGCGTCACCAGCTCGTCGTGTTCCACCCCGGTGTTCGCGGTGACGATCAGGGCCCGCACCCCGTCCAGTTCAGCCATCGGGCGACTCCTCTCCTTCGGCGTACGACCGGTCCCGCGCTACCACGCGCCCGGTCCTTGCCGAGGGCATGCCGCGCTGTCCCACGGCTAAACATGGCGCTGCGGGTTCAGCCGCACCGCAACGCGATAGCAGATCGACATGGGCGGTAGTAGCATCCAACTATCCCTCGAGAGTCGGACCACGATGCACGAACTCGCCATCACGCAGAGTGTCATCGACGCCGTGTGTGAGCACGCGGCGGGTCGGCAGGTGTACAGCGTGACCGTCGATGTGGGTGTTCTGACCGCGGTGGTCCCGGAAGCGATGCGATTCTGTTTCGACCTCGTTGCCGAGGGCACCGTCGCGGAGGGGGCGAGCTTGGATATCCGGTGCGTACCCGGCGCGGCGCATTGCCGCGGCTGCGGTGCGGACTTCACCGTCACCGATCTGCTCCTGCTCTGCCGGTGCGGAAGCGCCGACGTGGAGATCAGGACAGGCCGGGAACTGCGAATCCGGTCGATGGAAGTGAGCCTCGAATGTGCGCAACCTGCGGATGTGGGAACGTCGCCGAGCACGAGCACGCACCCCTGACAGAGACGGTGTCGCTGGAGCAGAAGGTGCTGGCGAAGAACGACCACCTCGCCCAGCACAATCGCGAGTGGCTGCGGGAGCGCGGCATCCTGGCACTGAACATGACCAGTTCCCCGGGCGCGGGGAAGACCACGCTGCTCGAGCGGACGATTCGCGAGCTGCCCGAGACGCCGATCGCGGTGATCGAGGGTGACCAGGAGACGGAGCTGGACACGGAGCGAATCGCCGCGACCGGGGCGCGGGCCGTGCAGGTGAACACCGGATCCGGTTGTCATCTGGATGCCGAGATGACGCATCGGGCTCTGAACGCGCTGGACCCCGCGCCCGGCACCGTGCTGTTCGTCGAGAATGTCGGCAATCTGGTCTGTCCGGCACTGTTCGACCTCGGGGAACACCGCAAGGTCGTGATGATCTCGGTGTGCGAGGGAACGGACAAACCGCTGAAGTACCCACACATGTTCGCCGCGGCGGGTCTGGTGCTCGTGAACAAGATCGATCTGCTGCCGTATGTCGATTTCGACCTGGCCGCGTGTACCGAGTACGCGCGTGCGGTGAATCCGGGCGTGGACATCCTGCCGCTGTCGGTGACCACCGGCGAGGGCCTCGATCACTGGTACGAGTGGCTGGGTGAGCAGCGCCGGACGGTCTCGGCGAGTCTTGAGGGTGTGATCGACCCCGCCTAGACTGACGTGATCGGCGTCACAAACCCGCGAAGCGGGCCGGAGCGACGAGTCGCCGCTCCGACTCCGGAAGGTGGCAGGATATGCCCACTCAGGAAGCGGTCCGAGCTGAGGAGGCGCTGATCCATGTGCTCTGGATCAACGCCGGTCTCAGTTGCGATGGCGATTCGGTGGCGTTGACCGCCGCCACCCAGCCCAGTGTCGAAGAAATCGCCCTCGGCGCATTACCCGGTCTACCGAAAGTGGCCGTGCACTGGCCGCTCATCGATTTCGAGTGCGGCCCCAACGGCGGAGCCGACGACTTCCTCGAATGGTTCTTCCGCGCGGACCGGGGTGAACTCGAGCCCTTCGTCCTGGTGGTGGAGGGATCGATACCGAACGAACAACTGCACGACGAAGGCTACTGGTGCGGGTTCGGCAACGATCCCGCTACCGGCCAGCCGATGACGACCAGCGCATGGCTGGACCGGCTCGCCCCGAAGGCCACCGCGGTGGTCGCTGTCGGCACCTGCGCGACCTACGGTGGTATCCACGCGATGGCGGGCAACCCGACCGGCGCGATGGGCGTCCCCGACTACCTCGGCTGGGAGTGGAAGAGCAAGGCGGGCATCCCGATCGTCTGCGTGCCCGGCTGCCCCATCCACCCGGACAACCTGTCCGAGACGCTCACCTACCTGCTCTACATGGCCACCGGCCAGGCGCCGATGATCCCGCTCGACGAGGCGCTACGGCCGAAATGGCTGTTCGGCGCGACCGTGCACGAGGGTTGCGACCGTGCGGGCTATTACGAGCAGGGTGATTTCGCCACCGAGTACGGCTCGCCGAAATGCATCGTGAAGCTCGGGTGCTGGGGTCCGGTGGTCAAGTGCAACGTGCCCAAGCGCGGGTGGATCAACGGGGTGGGCGGCTGCCCGAACGTGGGCGGTATCTGCATCGGCTGCACGATGCCCGGATTCCCCGACAAATTCATGCCGTTCATGGACGAACCGCCCGGCGGGAAGCTCTCCTCCGCTGCCTCGGGCGTCTACGGATCGGTGATCCGCAGCCTCCGTACCATCACCGGCCGCACCGTCGACAAAGAGCCGCGCTGGCGGCATCGCGGCGAAAAGCTCGAGACCGGCGCCACCCGCACCTGGTAGGAGAAGCTCCGATGACTCAGATCATCCCCGAGCCCTCGCACCGCACGATCCAACCGGACAGCCTCGTCGACATGGCGTGGGATCCGATCACTCGTATCGTCGGCAGCCTCGGAATCTATACCAAGATCGACTTCGCGAACCGGGAAGTGGTCGAGTGCCACAGCACCTCGTCCATCTTCCGCGGCTATTCGATCTTCATGCGCGGCAAGGACCCGCGCGACGCACATTTCATCACCAGCCGGATATGCGGCATCTGCGGCGACAACCACGCGACGTGCTCCTGCTACGCCCAGAACATGGCCTACGGAGTCCAGCCGCCGCACCTGGGCGAATGGATCGTCAACCTCGGCGAGGCCGCCGAGTACATGTTCGACCACAACATCTTCCAGGAGAACCTGGTCGGGGTGGATTTCTGCGAGAAGATGGTCGCGGAGACCAACCCGGGGGTGCTCGCCGCGGCCGAGCGGGCCGAGGCTCCGCACGCCGAGGCCCACGGCTACCGCACCATCGCCGACATCATGCGGGCTCTCAACCCGTTCACCGGGGAGTTCTACCGGGAGGCCCTGCAGGTCAGCCGGTATACCCGCGAGATGTTCTGCCTGATGGAGGGCAGGCATGTGCATCCGTCGACGCTGTATCCCGGCGGTCCGGGCACGGTGGCGACGGTGCAGTTGATGACCGATTACATGACCAGATTGATGCGCTACGTCGAGTTCATGAAGCGCGTCGTTCCGATGCACGACGACCTGTTCGATTTCTTCTACGAGGCGTTGCCCGGCTACGAGAAGGTCGGCCTGCGGCGGACGCTGCTCGGCTGCTGGGGTTCGTTCCAGGACCCCGAGGTCTGCAATTTCGAGTACAAGGACATGGAGGACTGGGGTCGAAAGATGTTCGTCACCCCGGGAGTCGTGGTGGACGGCAAGCTGGTCACCACGTCCCTGGTCGACATCAACCTCGGTCTGCGGATCCTGCTCGGCAGTTCCTACTACGAGGACTGGACCGACCAGGAGATGTTCGTGACAACCGACCCGCTGGGCAATCCGGTGGACCGGCGCCACCCCTGGAACCAGCACACCAACCCCAAGCCGCAGAAACGCGACCTGGACGACAAGTACAGCTGGGTCATGTCACCGCGCTGGTTCGACGGCACCGATCACCTCGCATTGGACACCGGCGGTGGCCCGCTGGCGCGCCTGTGGTCGACGGCGCTGGCGAACCTGGTCGATATCGGATATGTGAAGGCCACCGGTCACAGCGTGCAGATCAATCTGCCGAAGACCGCGCTGAAGGGGCCGGTCACGCTGGAGTGGAAGATCCCCGTGCACGGCAGCAACACCATCGAACGCGACCGTGCCCGCACCTACTTCCAGGCCTACGCGGCGGCCTGCGCACTGCATTTCGCGGAGAAAGCGCTCACGGAGATACGGGCGGGCCACACCAAGACCTGGGAGCCTTTCGAGGTGCCCGAGGAGGGCATCGGCTGCGGTTTCACCGAGGCGGTGCGCGGTGTGCTCTCGCACCACATGGTGATCCGGGACGGGAAGATCGCGAACTACCACCCGTATCCGCCGACCCCGTGGAACGCCAGCCCGCGCGATGCCTTCGGCACCCCTGGCCCGTACGAGGACGCGGTGCAAGGGCAGCCGATCTTCGAGGAGAACGACCGCGAGCACTTCAAGGGCATCGACATCATGCGCACGGTGCGCAGTTTCGACCCGTGCCTGCCGTGCGGCGTGCACATGTATCTCGGCAAGGGGCAGACGCTGCAGAAACTGCACTCGCCGACGCAGGCGCTCACCCCGGAGTGAGTCCGTATCGGTACCGGCGACGGGAGGGTGGCGGTGGATGTCCGCCCGGCAGAACAGGCCGACGCGAACCCCGGCGAAAGCCGGTGGCGTACGGCGGGTGATCGGATAGAGACGCTGCTCGAGGCGAGTTCGGCGGGTGGCGCGGTGGCTCGTGAACGCGCCGAACAGCTGGTGCGCGAGGTCGTCGATCTGTACGGGGCCGGTCTGGCACGGGTGGTCGAACTGATGGACACCGGGATGCTGGAACGGCTGGCTCGCGACGACCTGGTCGCGAGCCTGCTGCTCGTCCACGGGCTGCACCCGCACGACGTGGACACCCGAGTGCGGGCGGCGCTGGACAGTGTGCGTCCCTACCTGGGTTCGCACGGCGGCGACGTGGAATTGGTCGAGATCGCCGGCGCGGTGGTCCGCCTCGAACTGACCGGGAGTTGCCGCGGCTGCCCGTCCTCGTCGGTGACCCTGGAGCTGGCGGTGCAGGACGCGGTCCGCGCGGCGGCGCCGGAGATCGAGGCCATCGAAGTCGTCGCCGCGACCACCGCGCCCGCGGCGCCGATCCCCGCCGATTCGCTGTTCTCCCGGGTGCGTTCGAGCGACGCGGCGGGCCATTGGGTCCCGGCCCCCGAACTGGCCGAGCTGGTCCCCGGCGAGGTGGGCGGGTTCGCCGTGGCCGGGGCCCCGGTGCTGGCCTGCCGGGTGGGTGAGCACGTCTTCGCCTACCGGGACCTCTGCCCGGTCTGTGCGCAGTCGCTCGCCGGGGCGGCCCTGCACCGGCGGCCCGGATTGCCGGTCGGCGACGCGATCCTGCGCTGCCCCACCTGCCGCGCGCATTTCGACGTCGTGGCGGCCGGTGCGCGCATCGACGGCGACGGTCACCTGGAGCCGATCCCGGTGCTGGTGCGTGACGGCGTGCTGTCGATGGCGGTACCGGTGGGGGTGCACGGGTGAACACACCGTTCCGAACGTTGCGGCGGATCACCGCCGAGCGCCCGCCGCCGCGGCGGATGGGCGAGCGGTGTGAGATGTGCGCCGACCCGATTGCCGGCGAACACCAGCACGTCGTGAACATCGAAGGCAGGCAGCTGTTGTGTGTGTGCCGCGCCTGCTACCTGCTTTTCGTGGACCAGAAGGCGGCGTTGCGTTACCGGTCGGTGCCCGACCGCTATCTCGCCTTCCCCGATTTCGAGATCGGCCAGGGCGAGTGGGACGCATTGGAGATTCCGGTGGGCCTGGCGTTCTTCTTCCACAACTCCGCACTGGGCCGGACCGTGGCGTTCTACCCGGGGCCCGCGGGCGCGACCGAATCGGAATTGCCGTTGGCGCAGTGGAATGCGCTCGTGCAGCGGCATCCGGAACTGGACACCCTCGCGGCCGACGTCGAAGCCCTGCTGATCCGGGTCCCGGAGAACGGGACCGCGGCCGCGAGTTGTCTGCTGCTGCCGATCGACGCGTGCTACGAATTCGTCGGCCGGATGCGATTGCTCTGGCGCGGCTTCGACGGCGGGGCCGAGGTGCGCCGCTATCTGGACGAGTTCTTCGCGACGGTCTCGGCCCGGGCGCGCACGGGCGGCGCGCCATGAGTCCCGTCCACTCGATGACCTTCGCCGTGCTCGAGATCAAGCCGGAACCGTACGCGGTGGCGCCGACCCTGACCGCACGGGTCGGTCTCGCCGCGCTCGCCGAGGAGCCCGTGCACGCCGTGGCGTTACGCGCGCAGGTGCGGATCCAGCCGTCGCGCCGCCGCTACTCCGACGAGGAGGGCGCGGGCCTGACCGATCTGTTCGGTGCCCGTGAGCGCTGGCGGGACACGCAGCGCTCGTTCCTCTGGATGCACTGCGCCACCATGGTTTCCGGGTTCTCCGGCGGCGCTGAGGTGGATCTGCCGATGCCGTGCACCTACGACTTCGAGGTGACCGGATCGAAGTACCTGCACGCATTGCGTGAGGGCACGGTGCCGCTGCTGTTCCTGTTCAGCGGCACGGTCTTCATCCGGGGCAGCGGCGGCTTCGCCATCCAGCAGATCCCCTGGGATCGTGAGGACACGTTCGATATGCCGGTCTCGGTATGGCAGGACGTGATGGCCGCGCATTTCCCGAACACCGGCTGGCTGCGCCTGCACCGGGACACGCTCGAGGCGCTGACCGCCTACAAATCCGGCCACGGTCTGCTCGGATTCGACGATGCCGTGACCCGCCTGCTCACCCACGCCGGAGAAGCACCGTGACCGCCGCGGGGATCGCCCGGGCCCGCGCCGTCGCCGACGCGGTGCTCTACGAGGGCTACCTGCTCTACCCCTATCGGGCGAACAGCCGTAAGAATCGGTCGCGCTGGCAGTTCGGTGTGCTGGGTCCGCCCGGGGCGGCCGCGGCCGGGCTCGGCGAAGAGCCGTCGTTGTCGGCCGAGTTCGTCCTCGAGCCGGGTACGGACCCCGTGCTGACGTGGACGATCCGGTTCCTCCAGCTCCAGCACCGTCAGGTGATCGACGGCGCGGGTACACCGCGCGCCGAACTCACCGTCGGGGGTCGATCCTGGCTGTCCTGGGACGAGGCGGTCGCGCGGGAGATCGTCGTCGGCCCCGTCGCGCCCGGAAACCTCGTGCGCGCACTGACGGTTTCGAGCGGCTCCGACACCGAGGAGATCGCCGGCGCGGCGGACGAGGCCGTCGGTGCGCTGGTACGGACCAGGCAGCCGCTGGCCGGTGAATTCGAACTCGGGGTCGAGCGGGACGGCCGATTCCTGCGGCTCGCCGCCGAGATCCGCAACGTGGCCGCACCCGCGACCGATTCCGACGATGCCCTCGCCCGCTCGCTGATCGGCGCGCACCTCATCGTGGAAGCCGCCGGGGGACAGTTCGTTTCCGCGCTCGAACCACCGGCGGACGCCGCGGTCGCGGTCGAGCGCTGCGACCGGCATCGGTGCTTCCCGGTGCTCGCCGGCCCGCCCGGCGACCGCACCCTGCTGCTGATCTCACCGATCATCCTCTACGACCATCCGGAGATCGCCGAGCAGAGCGAGGGAGCGCTGTTCGATTCCACCGAGATCGACGAGATCCTCACCCTGCGCGTGATGACCATGACCGACGACGAGAAGGCGCAGGCCCGTGCGACCGACGCGCGTGCCGGCGAGATCATCGACCGCTGCGACGCCGTCACGCCGGAGACGATGCGGCAGCTGCACGGCGTGCTCCGCGATCCGCATCCCGGCCGCTCGCCCCTGGTACCCGAGGTGCCCGAGGGCATCGATTGGTGGGACCCGGCGGCCGACGGTGCCGTACGCCCGGATATCGACGCGGTGCCGGTGTCGGGCGTGCTGGTGCGCCGAGGCAGCAGGGTCAGGCTGCACCCGTCTCGCCGGGCCGACGCCCAGGATCTGTTCACCGCGGGCCGGTCCGCCCGCGTCGTCTCCGTCCACGAGGACGTCGACGGACAGGCACACGTCGGTGTCGTGCTGGACGACGATCCCGCGGCCGATCTGCACGAATGGTTCGGCCGCTATCTCTATTTCGCACCCGACGAACTCGAGCCGCTCGACAGCCCCCGAGAACTGGAAGGAGACACCATGCAGGACCACAGCGAAGAACCGCAGGAGGCGCGCGGGCAACCCGGGTCGCGCGATACCGGCGCGGATACCGCGGCCGCGGGCAGCACCGACCGTGAACCGGGCGATCTCGGGCACGAGGAGACGACCTCCGTGCACGGAACCGCTGCCGAGCGCGAGGCCGAGTTCGTCTCGGAGCCGGTTCCCGGCAGCGAACCGCCGGTTCCGCCCTACGACGACCGTAAGAAGACGGCGAACGACGCCGACGAGACGGCGACCGGCACCGTCGACGACGTGGATGTGGGCGGAGCCACTTCGCCCACCGAAGGGCAGGGATGACCCGTCTGCCGGTCGGCGGCATCGGCGGCCCGAGACAACGGAAAGGAAGGCCGACCAATGGCAACCGTGGGAATGATCGCGACCGGAATCGTCGCGGTGGTGGCGGCGATCGGCGTGTACATCGGCGTCCGGTCGGTGCCGGATATGCGCCGTTACCTGCGAATTCGCCGTATGTGAGATGGCGGATCGGATACTGGTCGCCGGGATCGGCAACATCTTTCTCGGCGACGACGGATTCGGCTCCGAGGTGGCGCGTAGGCTGCGCTTCGACGAGGAGCCGCGCGTGCGGGTGGTCGATTACGGCATCCGCGGCATGCACTTGGCCTACGACCTGCTGGCGGAATGGGATGCACTGGTGCTGATCGACGCGCTGCCCGGACAGGGAACGCCCGGACAGGTCGAGGTGTTGCGAGCCGAACCCGACGACGCCGACACCCCTCGGCTCGACGCGCACGCCATGCATCCGGCGGCCGTCTTCGCGGCCGTGCGGGCCCTGGGCGGCACAGTGCCGCCCACCGTCGTCGTCGGCTGTCGGGTGGTGTCGACCGAGGAGCGGATCGGTCTGTCCGATCAGGTCGCGGCGGCGGTGGACCCGGCGGTGCGCGCGGCGCGGCGCGTGGTGGCCGATCTGCTGCGGACCAAGCAGGAGGTGTGAGGATGTGCCTCGGAATTCCCGGCCTGGTGCTCGAGATACCGGACGGCTACTACGGCCAGATCGCCCTCGTCGATGTCTCCGGTGAGAAGCGACGGGTGAACATCGGGCTGCTCGAGGACGATCCGGTCGGCCCCGGCGATTGGGTGATCATCCACATGGGCTTCGGGATCGAGAAGACCGACGCGGCCGGTGCGGCCGCGGCCATGTCCGGGTTGCGCATGCTCGGCAGTGGTGAGCAGCCGTGACCGCCGGCCGGGCCCGCCGCCGGTTCGTGGTGCGCGGTGTGGTGCAGGGCGTGGGCTTCCGGCCGTTCGTCTACACCACCGCGGCCGAGCTGTCGCTGAGCGGGCGGGTATCCAACGACAGCAGTGGCGTCATCGTCGAAACCGAGGGCACACCGGCGGATCTGGCCGAATTCGAGCGGCGGCTGCGGTGCTCGCCGCCACCGCTGGCGGTCGTCGAATCGGTGGAGCGCTCCGAGATCCCGGTGCGGGGCGGTACCGGATTCCACATCGCCGACACCACTCGCGGCGACGGCCGCACCCTCGCCTCACCGGATATGGCCCTCTGCGCCGCATGTGAGGCGGAACTGCGCGATCCGTCCGACCGGCGGTACCGCCACCCGTTCGTGAACTGCACCAACTGCGGTCCCCGGTTCACCATCATCGCCGCGTTGCCCTACGACCGGGCCCGCACCTCCATGGCCGACTTCCCGATGTGCGACCGCTGCGCCCGCGAATACCACGATCCCACCGACCGCCGTTTCCACGCGCAGCCGATCGCCTGCCCCGAGTGCGGCCCGCGCCTGTTCTACACCGGACCAGGCCGTGGCGAGCCGCTCGCCACGGCCCGCGAACTCTTGCGGTCGGGCGGAATTCTGGCGGTGAAGGGCATCGGGGGCTATCACCTGGCCTGCGACGCGGCGAACGAGGCGGCGGTGGCCGAACTGCGGCGCCGTAAACGCCGGGGCGGCAAGCCTTTCGCCGTGATGGCGCCGGATGTGGCGCTCGCGCGCGAGATCGCGGTCGTCGACTCCGCGGCCGCCGGACTGCTGACCGGCCCGCAGCGGCCCATCGTGCTGCTCGCCCGCGGGGACAGACCGCTCGCCGAGTCCGTCGCGCCCGGCAACCCCGACCTCGGTGTGATGCTGGCCTACACCCCGCTGCACGCGCTGCTGTTCGGCCTGGCCGGCGACCCGGTCGGCCCGGATGTGCTGGTGATGACCTCGGGCAACCGCAGCAGTGAACCGATCTGCTACGACGACGCGGATGCGCGCGAGCGCCTCACCGGGCTGGCGGACGGGTGGTTGTGGCACGACCGCCGCATCCTGGTGCCGTGTGACGATTCGGTGGTGCGCCTGGTCGACGGCATCGAGTCACCGGTACGCCGCTCGCGCGGCTATGCGCCGCTGCCACTGGCCCTTCCGGCGCCACTGCCGCCGACACTCGCCGTGGGCGCCGATCTGAAGAATGTCTGTGCCGTCGCCGACGGCCGCTACGCCTGGCTGAGCCAGCATGTCGGCGATATGGACGATCTGGCGACCCTGCGCGCTTTCGACGCCACGCAACAGCACCTGGAGGAGCTGACCGGAGTGCGCCCTGCCCAACTCGTCGCCGACGCGCATCCGGGCTATCGGTCCACCGGGTGGGCGCACAGGCACGCGGGCGAGCGCCCGGTGCGCACCGTCCAGCACCACCACGCGCATATCGCCGCCGTCATGGGTGAGCACGGGCTCGGTATGACCGATACCGTCCTCGGAATCGCCTTCGACGGCACCGGGTTCGGACCCGACGGCGCGGTGTGGGGCGGGGAGATCCTCGCCGCGGGATACAAGGGCTACCAGCGGCTGGCCCACCTGAAATACGTGCCGCTGGCCGGTGGCGACACGTCGGTGCACCGGCCGTACCGCATGGCGCTGGCGCATCTGCGGGCCGCCGGTATCGACTGGTCGCCTGCGATCCCGTCGGTGGCCGCCTGCCCGGCCGAGGAACGCGCGGTGCTCGCGCACCAGTTCGGCACCGGGCTGGGCTGTGTGCCGACCTCCAGCATGGGCAGATTGTTCGACGCGGTGTCCTCGCTGGCCGGGGTCCGCCACGTCGTGGACTACGAGGCACAGGCGGCCATCGAACTCGAAGGGCTCTCCCGCCACGGCGATCCCGGTGAGGTCTCGTACCGGTTCACGGTCGGTTCCGGTGCGGACCCCGCGCTGATCGACCCCGGCCCGGTGATCGCCGCGGTCGTCGCCGACGCGGCGGCCGGCGTTCCGGCGGCGACGATCGGCGCCCGCTTCCACGCCGCCGTCGCGCGGCTGGTGCTCGATATCGCGTGGGAGTTCGCGGCGGTGGACCGGGTCGTGGCGCTCTCGGGCGGCGTGTTCCAGAACGCACTGCTGCTGTCCGGTTCCCGAAAACTGCTGCGCGACAACGGATTCACCGTGCTCACGCACAGCAGACTGCCACCCAACGACGGTGGCCTCGCATTCGGTCAGGTGCTCGCGGTCGCCGCGGGCTGAGCGGAGAAGGAGCAGATATGTGCCTGGCAGTTCCCGGAAAGGTGCTCAGCCTCGAGGAGCGTGACGGCACCCTGATGTCGGTCGTCGACTTCGGCGGCGTGCACAAGGACGTATGCCTGCAGTACATCCCGGACGCGGCGATCGGCGACTACGTCGTCGTGCACGTCGGGTTCGCCATCCAGCGGCTGGACGAGGAGTCCGCGCTGCAGACCCTGGCCGAGTTCGAACACCTCGGCGTGCTGAAGGAGGAATTCGCGGACGGTTTCGCCGTCGCGGCCGCGCAGGCGGGAGAGGAGAACCCGGAGAAGGCATACCAGCGTCCCCCCGAGCGTGCCCCCGAGGAGGAGTCATGAAATATCTCGACGAATTCAGCGATCCGGAGCTGGCCAAGCGTCTTCTCGAACGGATCCGCGCCACTACCGACCGCCGCTGGGCGATCATGGAAGTGTGTGGCGGGCAGACGCATTCGATCATCCGGCACGGGATCGACCAATTACTGCCCGACCGGATCGAGATGATCCACGGCCCCGGCTGCCCGGTGTGCGTCACACCGCTCGAGGTGATCGACAAGGCGCTCGAGATCGCCGCGCGGCCCGGGGTCATCTTCTGTTCGTTCGGCGATATGCTCCGGGTCCCGGGCAGCAAGAAGGATCTGTTCCGCGTCAAGAGCGAAGGCGGGGACGTCCGAGTCGTCTACTCGCCGCTGGACGCACTGGAACTGGCCAGAGCCAACCCGGATCGGCAGGTCGTCTTCTTCGGTATCGGCTTCGAGACCACCGCCCCCGCCAACGCGATGACCGTGTACCAGGCCCGGCGGCTGGGCATCGAGAACTTCTCACTGCTGGTCTCGCATGTGCTGGTGCCACCGGCGATCGCCGCGATCATGGAGTCGCCGCAGTGCCGGGTACAGGCCTTTCTGCTGGCCGGACACGTGTGCTCGGTGATGGGCACCCAGGAATATCCGCCGCTGGCGCAGCGCTACGAGGTCCCCATGGTGGTCACGGGTTTCGAACCACTCGACATCCTGGAAGGGATCCGGCGCACCGTGGCGCAGCTGGAGTCTGGCCGTCACGAGGTGGAGAACGCCTATCCGCGGGCGGTGTCGGAGGAGGGCAATCCGGCCGCCAAGGCCATGCTGGCCGATGTCTTCGAGGTCACCGACCGAGCCTGGCGCGGCATCGGGGTGATACCGGACAGCGGGTGGCGGCTCTCGCCACGCTACCGCGACTACGATGCCGAATACCGCTTCTCCGTCGGCGATCTGCGCACCGCCGAATCGGCGGTCTGCCGATCGGGCGAGGTACTGCAGGGCCTGATCAAACCCCACGAGTGCGCCGCGTTCGGCACGCAGTGCACACCGCGCAACCCGCTGGGCGCCACCATGGTGTCCTCGGAAGGCGCGTGCGCCGCCTACTACCTCTACCGTCGCCTGGACCAGCCCGCGGAGGTGGCCCATGCGTGAGGATCCGATCGTGCCCGCACCGGCGACGATCGATGTGGACGGGTGGGTCTGCCCGATGCCGTTGCGCGATTCGCCGAATATCGTGATGGGTCACGGCGGCGGCGGGGCGATGTCGGGCGAACTGATCGAGCATCTGTTCCTGCCCGCCTTCGGTCCCGCGGCCGACGCGGGTCTGGGGGACTCCGCCGTGGTCACGGTCGGCGATACCCGGCTCGCGTTCTCGACCGACTCCTTCGTCGTGAAGCCGCGCACGTTTCCCGGCGGTTCGCTCGGCGAACTGGCCGTGAACGGCACCGTCAACGATCTGGCGATGGCCGGCGCTCGCCCGCTGGTGCTGTCCACCGCGTTCATCCTCGAGGAGGGCACCGCGCTGTCCGAGATCGCCGCTGTCGCCCAGGCGATCGGCACCGCGGCGTCGGCCGCGGGAGTGACCTTGGTGACCGGCGACACCAAGGTGGTCGACGCCGGGCACGGTGACGGCATCTTCGTCAACACGACCGGTATCGGCATCATCGACGGCGACGTCGATATCCGGCCCCAGCGCGCGCGGCCGGGCGATATCGTCCTGATCAACGGCGATATCGGGGTGCACGGTATCGCCGTGATGAGCTGCCGGGAGGGGCTCGAGTTCGGGACGACGGTGCTCAGCGACACCGCACCGCTCAACGGTCTGGTGGCTGCGATGCTGAACAGCGGCGCGGACGTGCACACATTGCGCGATCCGACCCGGGGTGGCGTGGCGGCCACGTTGAACGAGATCGCCCGCGCCGCCGGTATCGGGGTCTCGCTGGACGAGACGGCGCTGCCGGTGCCCGCCGCGGTGCGCGACGCCTGCGGGCTGCTCGGCCTCGACCCGATGTACGTGGCCAACGAAGGCAAATTGATCGCCTTCGTAGCTCCCGAGGACGCGGACCGGGTGCTGGAGGCGATGCGCGCACACCCGCTGGGGGCCCACGCGGCGGTGATCGGCGTCTGTGTCGAGGAGCATCCGGGAATGGTGGTGGCGCGGACCGCGCTCGGCGGTACCCGGGTGGTGGATCTACCGGCCGGGGAGCAATTGCCGCGCATATGCTGACGCGGCGGGTCGTCCGGTCCGCCGATCCGGGAGAGAAACGAGGTGCCCGACAGTGCGGATATCAGCGGCGGCCGTGCGGGCCGGCTGGTCGAAACTGGACCCGGCGCAGCGGCGCAGCGTCACGGGCATGACCCTCACCGTTGTCGCGCTGCACCTGCTCGGGTTCGCGACACTGCTGTTCCTCGTCGTTCCCGGCGGCTACCTCGTGGACGGCGCGGTTTTCGGCGTCGGTCTCGGGATCACCGCCTATACCCTGGGCGCGCGGCACGCGTTCGATGTCGACCACATCGCCGCCATCGACAACGCGACCAGGAAACTCCTGGCGGAGAACCGGAAACCGATGTCGGTCGGATTCTGGTTCGCGCTGGGCCACTCCACCATCGTCTTCGTCCTCGTCGCCCTGCTGGCGGCCGGCGTGAAGGCGCTCGCGGCCAACCTCCAGGACGAGAACTCGCGGCTACAGCAGTGGACCGGAGTCTTCGGCACCGGTGTCTCGGGCACCTTCCTGATCCTGATCGGACTGCTGAACCTGATCTCCCTGATCGGGATATGGCGGGTATTCCGCGGAATGCGGCAGGGCCGTTTCGACGAGGCGGAACTCGAACGCCACCTCACCGATCGAGGCGCGCTGAACCGGGTGTTCGGCCCGCTGATGCGCGCGGTCCGCGCACCCTGGCAGATGTACCCGGTCGGATTGCTGTTCGGGCTCGGCTTCGACACCGTCACCGAGGTAGGTCTGCTGGTCATCGCGGGCGGCGCGGCGGCCACCGACCTGCCGTGGTACGCGATTCTGGTTCTGCCCGTGCTCTTCTCGGCGGGAATGGCGCTGTTCGACGCGCTGAACGGGACATTCATGAACTACGCCTACGGGTGGGCATTCGCCGGACCGGTGCGCAAGGTCTACTACAACATCGTGGTCACCGGCCTGTCGGTCGCGGTGGCGCTGTTGATCGGCGCACAGGAGATCATCTCGATCATGACCGAGAAGCTCGACCTCACCTCGGGACCGCTGGCCTGGGTAGGCGAACTCGATCTCGGGGCAATGGGTTTCATCATCGTCGGATTGTTCGTTCTCACCTGGGTGATCGCGGTGGCGGTCTGGCGTTTCGGTGATGTCGAGCAGCGCTGGCAGCCCGGATCACCGGTGGATTCGTGAACACGCGTGCCGCGGCGACCCGGGGAGCGGACATGTTCGCCCGGTTCGCATACGCGCCGAATGCGTTGGGGTACTGCGGCCCGTCGGGAACAACGGCACTGCGTGACGGGTCGGCCGAGGAAGTGCGAGCCGTCGCACGCAGCTTCACCGGAGCTTGGCCCTATCTGCAGGTCATGTCGCGCATGACCGGTATCGACGATGCACTGGATCATCGCCTGGTCGAGTCGTATTGGCTCGGAGGCGGCATCGGTGCGCGGCTGGACCCGGCGACCTTCGTCGCCGAGTTGCTGGCGGTGATCGGTCCGGCCGCGGGGCAGTACTGGAAGTACCTCACCGACGGCTCGCTGATCGAGGAGGCGGCCGCGAATCACTGTTTTCACGTCTTCGGTGTCTATCCCTGGACCCGCCTGCTCGGCCGGGGCGGCGACCATCCGGTACGCGTGCTCGACAACTGCCGGATCAACTGGGGCACGATCCGGGCGCGGGCGGACGACCACGTCGTGGTCGAATGCCCGCGGCTGGAGTTCGACGGCCACCGGCTGGCGCTGAGCACACGCGAGACGCGGTTGATCCCGGTGTGGACGGACGGCTTCTCCGCGGTGCCCGACGCGGCGCCCGGTCAGCTGGTCGCACTGCACTGGGACCGGTTGTGCGGCCGGTTGACACCCGCCCGAGCCCGATCGCTGGTGGTCAGCACCGAGCGGCAGCTGCGGGCCACCAATCGCAGACTCGAAAGGGCGGCGGCTGCCCTTCATCGGAGTGGGGGTTCATCGGGTGAGCGCCGCCCGCCACGACAACCGTGATCCGGTGTGCAGGATGCTGCGCGTGTACACCCGCGCGGCCACCCAGGCCACGAGCGCGCAGGCGAGCAGCATCACCAGCGCCGATCCGGCCATTTCCCAAATCTCGACCTCGCCGGAGGCCGTCCGGACCGGCATGACGAACGCCGAGACCGGCGGCACCCAGCCGGCGACGCGGGCGATCGTGCCGTCCGGGCTGCCGACAGCGGCGATGCTGATCAGGTACGAGAATATGACCAGCAGCATCAACGGCGTGGTGACGCCCTGCACCTCCTCCTGCCGCGATACCAACGAACCCGCCGCCGCGTACATCAGCGAGAACAGCAGATAGCCGAGCAGCGCCCACACCAACGTGGCCGCGAAGACCGAGACCGCTGTCCCGGTCAGGGTGATCAGGCCGACCACTCGACCCGCCACCAGTCCCGCCGCACCGATCACCGCGACCTGCAGCAGTGCCGACGCACCGATGCCGAGCACCTTGCCCCACATCAGATGGATCGGCCGGATGGTGGCCAGCAGCAGTTCGGCCACCCGCGTCGATTTCTCCTCCACCACGCCGATCGCCACGTACACACCGAAGGTGAGCACGGTGGTGAACAACAGCAGCAAGGCCACCCACGCCATGCTCATCCGCTCGCTCTCCTGCGGATCGGGCGGATCCAACGCGACGACCGTGATAGCGATGTCGGCGATCTCGGCGAGGGCGGCGTCACTGTCCACGCTGTAGTCGGCCAGCACTTCGTTCACCACTTCGGCGCGGATCGCTTCCGAGAGCACCGCGGCCAGTTCCGGGTCGAGCGACCGTCCGACGACCACGGAATACGTCCGGTCGCCGGTCGGCCCCACGGCGACGTCGAAGGCTCCCGACTGCAACCCGAACTGCGCGCGTTCTTCGTCGACATCGTCCTGGACATGCATGTCCAGACCGGCCGTCCGCGCGATCTCCGGCAGATGTTCGGCCAGAGCGGTTCCGGCGCCGACGACCGCCACATCGATGCGCTCCGGCCCGTCGTCGGCCAGCGCCGAATACACCACCGCGGCAACCACCACCGCCAGGCTCATCAACAGCAGACTCCACCGATACGCCTTGGCGCCCACCTGGGCCAGGAATTCCCTGCGCACCACCAGCCCGACGGTGCGCAGCACCTGGGTGTCAGCGCCGGTCATGCCGCGACCACCTCGCGGAAGAGCTCGGTCAGGGAAGCCTGGTAGGAGGCGAAATGCCGAACCGGGCCGGTGCGCAGCGCGGCATCGAGCACCAGCTGATCGTCGGCGTCCTGGTCGAGAGCCAGCAGCGTCCGCGGCGGCTCCCCCGGTTCGGTCGCGCTGTGCTCGAGCACCCGCACACCCGGCAACGCGTCGGCCCAATCCGGCGGCGCGTCCGGCACACTCACCGCCAACCTGCGCCCACCGCGCGACCGCAGCTCGGCCACCGTGCCCACCGCTCGCATGCTGCCCGCGACGATGATGCCGACCCGATCGCACAGCCGCTGCACCAGATCGAGCTGGTGCGAGGAGAACATCACCGGCACCCCGGCCGCGGATTGTTCCCGCAGCACTTCGCTCATGACATCCACCGCCACCGGATCGAGCCCGGAGAACGGCTCGTCGAGCACCAGCAGTCGTGGCCGGTGCACCAGCGCGGCCGCCAGCTGGGCGCGCTGCTGATTGCCGAGGCTCAATTCCTCCAGCCTGCGTTCCCGCTTGTCGGCGATCCCCAGCCGCTCACACCAGCGATCGACTTCCTCGGCCGCCGAGCGCCTGTCCAATCCGTGCAACTCGGCCAGATAGCGCAACTGCTCGGCCACCTTCATCTTCGGATACAGCCCCCGCTCCTCCGGCATGTATCCGAATTGCCTGCGCAACGCGAAATCGACCGGCGCGCCGCCGAATCGGACGTCACCGGCGTCGGCGGCGAGCACGCCGAGCACGATCCGCATGGTGGTCGACTTGCCCGCGCCGTTGCTGCCGACGAACCCGAAGATCTCCCCCGCCCCGACCTCGAAACCCACATCGCTCAGCGCGGTCACCGCACCGAACCGTTTCGCCAGTCCCCGTATCTCCAGCCGCACGCGCATCCTTCCCGTGTGTAACTCCATCCACACTAGGGGTTCGGCGCCCTCCACCCCAGCGCACGGCGACCGTGAGCGAACGGCACCGCCACGAGCCGCGACATCGGAGGATGGGAACGAGGTGCCGCGCGTTGTCCACGCCGGCCGCGCCGACCCGACCGGACGGTCATCGCGGGCCGTTCGTGTTCACGAACAGCAGCGGCCGTTCGTCTTCGGCGTGCGACGAGGCGAGTTCCAGCGTCGCGGCCATGGCCTTGCCTGTGTAGACCGGTTCGAGCGAGAGTCCTTCCCGGTCCCCCGCCGTGCGCAGGGCGGCGGCTCCTTCCGGCGTGGAATACCCGTAACCGGGGCCGAGCCATTCCCGAGTGACGAGCAACCGGTCGGTTCGCAGCGCCGGGGCGGAGAACACCGCGCCACGGGCGCGCAGCAGTCGCACGCAGCGGCCGGCGAGCGCACCCAGGGACCGATGGTCCAGTCGCAGCGTGTCGTTGACGACCACCGCGACAACCGTGACGTCGGCCAACCCGGCGAGCTCGAGCCCGAGCCACAACCCGGCCGCCGTGCCGCCGGAACCGACGGGCACCACGACACGACCGGGACGCGGCAGCTGTCCGGCCTCGATCTGTGCGGCGATCTCGAAGGCGGCCTCGACATAGCCGAGCACGCCGAACTCGTTGGAACCCCCGGGCGGCACCAGGTACGAAGGGCGATGTCGCAGCATCAGATACGGCGCCGCCGCATAGGTGCGAGCCTTGGTGCGGGTGAAGTACAGCCGGGCCCCGGATTCCCGCAGACGCTCCAGTTGTGCGCGCACATGGTCGTCGAGCGGCTGATCGACCAGGGCGAGCGCGGTGTCCAGGCCGTGGTCGCGGGCATAGCGAGCGGTGGCCAGGCCCCAGTTGGTGCCGAGCGCGCCGAAGGTCAGCACCGTACGCTTCTCGCGGCGCACCGCCTCGGCCAACAGCCATTCGAGCTTGCGCACCTTGTTGCCGCCCCAGCCGCCGTCGCCGAACGCGCCGTCGTCTTTGAGCCACACTGTGGTTCTGCCGGACAGCGCGGTCAGTTCCCGGACCGGTGTGGGCGCGGTGCCGAGGGGCAGTCTCGGCAGGCTCTCGCGCAGTTCGGGGAAACGCTTGTGCAGCAACGGCGTACTCACGAGCCCTCGCGGCGGGCGCGAGCACGACGCTTGCCCTCGTGCATGGCCTGCACGCGCGCGACCGGGATCGTGTGCCCCTCCTCGACGAGATCCGCCGGAAGCGCTTGCGGCGCGGGCATCTCTTCCTGCCAGGGGTCGCTACCGGCGAGAAGCCCGGGCGCGGTGCGGATGGTGAAGTCGCCGGGCGCGACATCGGACAGGTCGGACCAGCTCACCGGAAACGACACCGGCACACCGGGCCGCACCCGGGGACTGTAGACCGAGACCACCGTCGCGCCGCCCGAACGGGTGGAATCGAGGAATACCTTGCCTTCCCGGTCCTCACGGATGAAGGCGGTGGTCGCCAGATCCGGGTCGAGCCGTTCGGCGCGGGCCGCGATCGCTCTGGTAGCGGCGGCCGCGTCCGCGAGCGGGATGCCCGGTTCGATAGGGACGAAGACGTGCACGCCCTTCGAACCGCTGGTCTTCACCACGCCGGACAGGCCGTCGGCCGCCAGTGCCTCCTTGATGAGCAGGGCGGCGAGTACCGCGTGCCGGAAGGTCTGGCCCGGCGACGGATCCAGGTCGAGCACCAGGTGTGTCTGCCCGGCCTCGCTGTCCGTGGTGAGCAATGTCGGGTGGTACTCGACGGCACGCTGGTTACCCAGCCACATCAGGGTCGGCAGGTCCTGGCACAGCGGATAGGTGATCATCCGGTTCACACTCGCCGCCCAGGTGGTGACCCGCGGGACGAAGTCCGGCGCGTACTTCGGCAGGTTCTTCTGCATGAACGGTTCCTGCCCGGAACGCACCCGCACCACCGACAGCGGACGGTCACGCAACTGCCCGATCAACGGTTCGGCGACCGCCTCCAGATAGTCGAGCAGATCCCGCTTGGTCTCCTCGGCCCCGTCGAACAGCGGCTGATCGAGATTCGTCATCCGGACGCCCGCGCGCTCCTCGTCGCTGCCCATCGCACCACCCTGCCCCGCGATGATCGACGGGTCAACAGGCGCGCCGCTGTCAGGGCGCGGTGTCCCCGCGGAGTTCACGCGCGCGGACTACGCACACGACGCGGCACCGGCGGGTCGACAGGCGCGCCCGAGGAAGGACGTGGCGCGAAATCGAGATCCGGGACAGACTTGGAACCGTGAGTGCGATATCGAACGGTGACGCCGGGGGCGCGTCGTGACGGCGCTGGCCCCCGGGGAGAACCGTCCCGCGCCAGGGGATCGGATGACGATCACCGTCACCAGCGCCGCCCCGCTGGACGTGTCCGCGCTGCTGTTGAATTCGTCGGGGCGAGTGCGGGCCGACGGCGATTTCGTGTTCTTCAACCAGCCCGCCGGGCACGGGGTGCTCTACCGGCACGGACGCGGCGGGCCGGACATGGTCGATGTGCAGACCTCCGCGCTGCCGCCGGACATCGAGACCGTCGTGGTCGCGGCGAGTCTGGACGGGCGCGGCGCCGCCACCACCCTGGCGGCGGCGGGCGGTCTCACGGTGACCATCGGATCCGATTCGGGCACACTGACTTTCCCCATCACCGGGCTGACCACCGAGACCGCCGTGGTCTGTGTGGAGATCTACCGGCGCGCGGGCGCCTGGAAGATCCGCGCTGTCGGCCAGGGATACGACAACGGTTTGGCGGGAATCGCCACCGCGTTCGGGGTGAACGTCGACGACGAACCGGATTCCCCGCCGCCGCCCGCACGCGCACATCCGGCACCACCGCCGCCCCACACGCCGGGAGCGCCGCGCGGGGCCGCCCCACAGTCCGGCGACCGGTCACCGGGGAACGCCGTGCCCGGCGGCGGCTATCTTTCGCCTCCGCACGGTTCGCCCGGCCACCCGCCACCATCGGGTGTGCCGGGGGGACGTCACCTCCCTCCGGCCGGCCCCGGATACCCACCCGCGGGCGCCCCCGGACAGCCGCCGCCATACGGCGTGCCATCCGCTCCTCCCCAGCCATCCCACCCCGCCCCACCCCCGATCGCCCCACAGCAAGGAGCACTGCCGATGCAGAGCGATCTGTTCGACGCCCGCCACGCCGAGGTCAACGGCCTCGGCATCCAGAAGCAGGGCGGCAAGATGATCAAGGTCGGAGTCAACGGCGATGTCATGGCCAGGTCCGGCTCGATGGTGGCCTACCAGGGCGAATTGAATTTCCAGGCACAGGGTTCCGGTGGCATCGGACGCGCGATCCAGGCCCGGCTCACCGGGGAGGGCGTGCCGCTGATGAAGGTCTCCGGGCGCGGTGATCTGTTCCTGGCCAATGCCGCCGCCGACGTGCACCTGATCGATCTCGACGGCTCCGACGGGCTCACCGTCAACGGCGCCAATGTGCTCGCCTTCGACAGCTCACTGCGCTTCGACATCAAGCGGGTGCAGGGCGCAGCCGGATTCGCAAGCAACGCGGGTCTTTTCAACTGCGTGTTCACCGGGCGCGGGCGCATCGCCCTCACGACCGAGGGCACTCCCGTGGTGCTGAACGTCGACCAGCCGACCTATGCCGACCCGCAAGCCGCGGTGGCGTGGTCGTCGAGTCTGCAGACCGGCATCAAGCGCAACGACTCGTTCGGTCTGGGCACCTTGCTCGGCCGCACCACCGGTGAGGGTCTGACGCTCGCGTTCAGCGGACGCGGCTTCGTCATCGTGCAGCCTTCGGAACTCCCACCCGGCGGGTTCGTCGCGGGCACCGGCAGTGGGCAGGAATCCGGTCAGACCAGCGGCTTCATGGGCGGCCTGCTCGGCTGAGCACCGGCAGGCCGCGGCTCGCGATCGTCGTGGGTCAGCGGCTCAAGGCCGCTTCGAAGACCGGCCACGCCTTGTGCAGGTCTTCCTGCCAGTAGTCCCAGGCGTGCGTGCCGGTGGGCCGCAGGTCGATGGTGGCCGGTATCTCGAGCTCTCGCAACCGTTCTCGCAGCTGCAGCGTGCACATGTTGGTCACCGCCTCCAGCGGCGCACCGAACAGCAGGCGGTAGCCGAGTTCGAACGAGTCGCCGCCCACCGCGGCCGGTGAGTCGTACGGGCCGGGAAGGCCGGAGCCGCTGGAGATGTAGATCTCGGTGCCGCGCAGGCCGTCGGCGTGCAGATACGGGTCGTTGGCCTGCCACGTCGGGTCGCTCGGTGGACCCCACATGTTCACCGGATTACCGCGATGCGCCGCCACGACGGCATTGACCATCACCTGGCCCTGCGGGTCACTGGTGCGCACGCAGCCGCTGAACGAGCCGATCGCGCGATACAGGCCCGGCGCGCCGAGGGCGAGCTGGAAGACCGACGTGCCCGACATGGAGACCCCGACGACCGCGTTCGCGCCGTTCCCACCGAATCTTTCGTCGATGAGCGGCGGAAGTTCCTCGGTGAGGAAGGTCCCCCAGCGCTGGGTGCCCAGCACCGGATCCTCGGCCTGCCAATCGGTGAAGTAGCTGCCCGCGCCACCCAGGGGGATGACGACGTTGACCTGCTTGCCGGCGAAATAGCTCTGGTAGTCGGTGCTGTCGTGCCAGCTGCCGTCGACGTGACCGGAGGCGCCGTTGAGCAGGTAGAGGGTGGGGGCGGGCCGAGTCGGGTCGGCTGCGGGCAGGACGAGCACTTCGGTGCTGCCCTTCATGGCGGGCGAGTACACCTCGACGGTCAGCGCCCGCTCGGCACCTGGCCGAACGCTGTTGATGGCGGGTCCTGGGCCGTCTCCTCGCGCGGGCCCGAGTCCGCCGAGCAACAGCGCCGCCGCGGCCGCTACCGCACCGAAAGACCGGCTCCCCAGCCTCCGTCGCCCCGTGAACCCGAATCCGGCCATTGCTTTCCTTTCCGGTGACGGAGATGTGCGGATGCAGCTGTGCGGCACCGCAGAACATTCGACGCCAGGCTATGAGTGAACGCCATCGACGGCCCCGCGCGATAGCCCACACGGCGAAGATTGTGCCGTCTAACCAGCCGGGTCCGGTGGGCATGGGAGCGACACCGAAGGCGCGCCCGCCGCCGTTGGTCGGCGGCAGGCGCGCCCGAGGGGTCGCTGTCGGGTGAGACGTCAGGCCGAGGCGACCTGCGCCTGCCACATCCAGTGCAGTTGCTCGAGTCGTGCGGCGATCGCGATGATCAGATCCTGGGTGACCGGGTCGGCCTTCTCGGTGGCGTCGATGCGCTCGCGCAGTCTGCTGATGATCGCGGCGAGGTTGGCCACGATCGAGTCGATCACGGCGGTGTCCTCGAGCCAGCCGTCGCCGATGCCGATCGCGCCGGAATCACGGCCGACGGTGGCGGCCCGGCCGTCGGGGCTGACGCCGATGGCGGTCGCGCGCTCGGCCGCCGAGTCGGTGAAGTCACGGGCCGCGGTGACGAGCTCGTCCAGCGCCAGGTGCACCGACCGGAAGTTCGGGCCGATGACGTTCCAGTGCGCTTGCTTGGCGATCAGCGAGAGATCGATCAGATCGACCACCGTCGCACGCAAGGCGTCGCCCGCGATGCGCTGCTGCTCGGAATCGAGGGTGCTGGTGATGGGCTGAGACATCTGGTGCCTTTCCTATCGTCGGACGGTGTCACGTTCGGACGTACCCAGCACCGCCGCGATCAACCAGGAAGCGAGCTCGGCCACACCCGGGACGAGCCACCGACAGACCGCCCCGAGGGGTCCCGTGGCGGTAACGTGGCGATATGGCAATCCCCCGCAGGCAGGCGCTGCGCCTCGCCGCCGCCGGGTCGGTCGCCGTGCTGGTGGGAACGTCGGCGGCGAGCAGCGGCCGATTCCGCACGCCGCGCTGGTCGGCGGACCCGTTCACGCTGGGCGTCGCCTCCGGGGACCCCGCTCCCGACAGCGTCGTGCTGTGGACCAGGCTCGCGCCCGACCCACTCGCCCCCGACGGGCACGGCGGCATGATGAACGCCCCGGTCTCGGTCGACTACGAACTCGCCCACGACGAGCACTTCCGTTCGGTGGTGCGTCGCGGCACGGCTGTGGCCACCAGGGAACTGGCGCATTCGGTGCATCCGGAGATCCACGGCCTGGAGCCGGACCGCTGGTACTACTACCGGTTCCGCGCCGGATCGGTGATCTCCCCGGTGGGCCGCACCCGGACCGCACCCGCCCACGGCCAGGCGGTCGAGCGGCTGCGCTTCGCCTTCGCGTCCTGCCAGGCCTGGAGCGCGGGTTACTTCACCGCCTACGAGCATCTGGCCGCCGAGGACCTCGAACTGGTAGTGCACCTCGGCGACTACATCTACGAGAAGAGCTGGCGGCACAACCGGCTCGACGAGCCCGCGATCCTCACCGGCGAAGCCACCGACCTGGCCGGCTATCGCCTCCGCTACGCCCAGGGCAAGGCCGAGCAACCGCTGCGCGACGCGCATGCCGCCTTCCCGTGGATAGTCACCTTCGACGATCACGAGGTCGACAACAACTGGGCTGCCGACCATCCCGGTCTCGGCTTCGACATCTACCGCGTGCCCCCGTTGTTCCGCCGCCGCAAGGCCGCCGCGTTCCAGGCCATGTACGAGCACCAGCCGTTGCGCCTGGCCCAGCTGCCGGACGGGGCGTCGATGCTGCTGCACCGGCGTTTCGGCTGGGGTGATCTGGCCGAGCTCACCATGCTCGACACCCGTCAGTACCGATCGGTCCAGGTCTGCAGTGAGAACACCACCTCGGACTGTCCCGAGGTCGCCGACCCCGAGCGCACCATTCTCGGTGGCACGCAACGGGACTGGCTGCTCGACGGGCTGACGACATCGACGGCCCGCTGGCAGATCCTCGGTAACCAGGTCGGGATGGGCGAGACCGACATCGACCCCGGACCAGGGCTGCGGGTCTCGACCGACTCGTGGGACGGCTACACCGCCGACCGCGATCTCGTCCTCGGCACGGCCGCGCGGCGCGGCGTCGAGAATCTGGTCGTCATCACCGGCGACCGCCACCAGAACCACGCCGCGAATCTGCGCGCGGACTACTCCGATCCCGGAGCGCCGGTGGTCGCCGCGGAATTCACCGGCACCTCGATCACCACCGGCGGCAACGGCCGGGATGTCGACGACATCGGCCGTGTGCTGCTCGCCGCCAATCCGGACCTGCAGTTCTTCAACTCTCAGCGCGGCTACGTGCGGGTGGATCTGGATCATCGGCTCTGGCGCAACGACTTCCGGGTCGTCCCCTACATCGACCGCCCGGGTGCGCCGATCCACACCCGGGCAACCTATGTCGTGGAGAGCGGCGTGCCGGGGGTCCTCGAGGACTCCGAACAGTCCGCGCCGACCTCGGGAAGGGCGTCGGTTCCCGGCGGGCGCTGACCGGGCTCGGACCCGAGCCTCGGTTCCTCCGCGACCTCGGGGCTTCCGCGGTGTCCGGTGCTACCGCGGCCCGTGCGCGGCGTCGTCGTACCACCGGTACGGCACGGACCAGTCCCAGTGAGCGTCCCGTTCCGGCGCGTCGGCGCGTTCCTCGTCCCGGGCGCGGCGCAGCCACTCCTCGTAGCAGGGCATCAGGCCGCCGACGCCCGCGCCGTAGAGGAGGAATCCACGCTCGAGGTACCGCCACACCGTGCGAGCCGTGACGCGCTTCGACATCGTGACCTCCTGACCGACGACGACACCGCCCCTCCGACCGTCGCGGACACGGCCGGACCGGCGACGGTGGCGCTCAGGATAGTCCCGCAGACCGTGGAAATGTCCGGTTTCGACGATCGCACTCCGGGCGAGGACGGGTGCGAGCGGAGCGGTTCGGGCCCTGACGAATCGCTCAGGGCGGACATGAGCACCGGGCACGGCGTCATCCGCGTGTCGCGCCACCGCTCATCGAAGTCGCCGAGTGTGCGACGATGGGGCAGGTGACCGGAAAGAACGGCTCTGATCAGCGCCTCCGTGATCTCGCTCGATTGCGCCGGGTGCGCGACCGCATCGACCGCGAATACGCCCGCCCCCTCGACGTCGAGGCGCTGGCGCGCGACGCGCACATGTCCGCGGGGCACCTGAGCAGGCAGTTCCGCGCCGCGTACGGCGAATCTCCCTACAGCTATCTGATGACCCGCCGCATCGAGCGGGCCATGGCCCTGCTGCGCCGCGGCGATCTGAGCGTCACCGAGGTCTGCTTCGACGTCGGCTGCTCCTCGCTGGGCACCTTCAGCACCCGTTTCACCGAGCTTGTCGGCATGTCCCCCAGCGCCTACCGCAAACAGGCCGCCGAAGCGCCGGTGGATCTGCCCTCGCTCGTGGTCAAGAAAGTCACCAGACCGGTCAGGAATCGAGAAGCGCCGGTGAACCCGCCGCAACTAGCGTGATCGTCATGGACATCACCATCGCTTCCAGCTTCCTTCCCCACGACGACGCCGAGGCCGCGCTGGCCTTCTACCGCGACGCCCTCGGCTTCGAACTGCGCCAGGACGTCGGCTACGAGGGCATGCGCTGGCTCACCGTCGGCCCGCCCGGACAGCCCGGCACCTCCATCGTGCTGCACCCGCCCGCCGCCGACCCCGGCATCACCGACGAGGAGCGCCGCACCATCACCGAGATGATGGCCAAGGGCACCTACGGGTCGATCCTGCTCGCCTCCGACGACGTCGACGCCGCCTTCGAGAAGTTGCAGGCGCGCGAGGTGGAGATCGTGCAGGAGCCGATCGACCAGCCCTACGGCGTGCGCGACTTCGCGCTGCGCGATCCGGCGGGCAACATGATCCGCATCCAGCAGCGCCGCTGACCTTTTCCATTTCTGTCCCCACCAGCCGGTACCCTCCCTGCGCGTACCGCCCTTCCAGTTCGCCGACCGACGGCCCGATCCGCTGACCGATGGAGATCCGATGAGCCCGGCCCCCGCCACGGACACCCCGCACGTTGCCGACAACCACGATGTGATCCGCGTGCAGGGCGCGCGCGAGAACAATCTGAAGGACGTCAGCGTCGAGATCCCGAAACGCAGGCTCACGGTCTTCACCGGTGTGTCCGGGTCGGGCAAGAGTTCGCTGGTCTTCGGCACCATCGCCGCCGAATCGCAGCGGATGATCAACGAGACCTACAGCGCCTTCGTGCAGGGTTTCATGCCGACGCTGGCTCGTCCCGAGGTGGATCTGCTCGAGGGGCTGACCACCGCGATCATCGTCGATCAGGAGCGGATGGGCGCCAATGTCCGCTCCACCGTCGGCACCGCCACCGATGCCAACGCGCTGCTGCGCATCCTGTTCAGCCGCCTGGGCACGCCGCACATCGGTGGGCCGCAGGCCTTCTCGTTCAATGTCGCCTCCATCAGCGGGGCGGGCGCGGTCACCGTGGAGAAGGGCGGGCGGGAGATCCGTGAGCGACGCGAGTTCAGCGTCACCGGCGGCATGTGCCCGCGCTGCGAGGGCATGGGCAAGGTTTCCGACTTCGACCTGTCGGCCCTCTACGACGACAGCAAATCGCTGGCCGAGGGCGCGCTCACCATCCCCGGCTACAGCATGGACGGCTGGTACGGCCGCATCTTCATGGGTTCGGGTTTCCTGGACCCGGACAAGCCGATCCGCAAGTACACCAAGCGCGAGCTCAACGATCTGCTCTACAAGGAGCCGACCAAGATCAAGGTCGACAACATCAATGTCACCTACGAGGGCCTGATCCCGCGCATCCAGAAGTCGTTCCTGTCCAAGGACCGCGAGGCGATGCAGCCGCACATCCGCGCCTTCGTCGACCGCGCCATCACCTTCGCCTCCTGCCCCGAGTGCGAGGGCACCCGGCTGAGCGCGTTGACGCGCTCGTCGAAGATCAAGGGCATCAGCATCGCCGACGCCTGCGCCATGCAGATCACCGATCTCGCCGACTGGGTGCGCGATCTCGACGAGCCGTCGGTCGCCCCGCTGCTGACCACGCTGCGCCACACCCTCGACGGCTTCGTCGAGATCGGCCTCGGCTACCTGTCCCTCGACCGGCCCGCAGGCACGCTGTCCGGCGGTGAAGCCCAGCGCACCAAGATGATTCGCCATCTGGGCTCGGCGTTGACCGACGTCACCTATGTCTTCGACGAACCCACCATCGGCCTGCACCCGCATGACATCCAGCGCATGAACGAACTGCTGATCCGTCTGCGCGACAAGGGAAATACCGTGCTGGTCGTCGAGCACAAGCCCGAGACCATCGTCATCGCCGACCACGTGGTCGACCTCGGCCCCGGCGCGGGCACCGACGGCGGCACCATCTGTTACGAAGGTGATATCGACGGCCTGCGCGAGTCCGACACCCGCACCGGACGCCACCTCGGCTACCGCGCCACGGTGAAAGACACCGTCCGCAAGCCCGCCGGCGCTCTCGAGATCCGCGGCGCGAACCAGAACAACCTGTGCGACGTCGACATCGACATCCCCACCGGCATTCTCACGGTCGTGACCGGCGTAGCGGGCTCGGGCAAGAGCTCGCTGATCCACGGCAACCTCGCCAAGCGCGAGGGCGTCGTGGTCGTCGACCAGACTGCCATCAAGGGCTCGCGCCGCTCCAACCCCGCCACCTACACCGGCCTGCTCGAACCCATCCGCAAGGCCTTCGCCAAGGCCAACGGCGTGAAACCCGCGCTGTTCAGCCCGAATTCGGAAGGCGCCTGCCCCACCTGCAACGGCGCGGGCGTCGTCTACACCGACCTCGGCCCGATGGCGAGTGTCTCCACGGTGTGCGAACTGTGCGAGGGCAAACGCTTCGACGCCTCGGTGCTCGACTATCACCTCGACGGCCGCGACATCAGCGAAGTCCTCTCGATGCCCGCCGCCGAGGCCGCCGAATTCTTCGGCGCCGGAGAGGCACGCACCCCCGCCGCCCACAAGATCCTGCAACGCATCACCGACGTCGGCCTCGGGTACATCACCCTCGGCCAGCCGCTGACCACCCTGTCCGGCGGCGAGCGTCAGCGCCTCAAGCTGGCGAGCCAGATGGCCGACAAGGGCGAGATCTACATCCTCGACGAACCCACCACCGGCCTGCACCTCGCCGACGTGGCGAACCTGCTCGCCCTGCTCGACCGTCTCGTCGACGCGGGCAAGACGGTCATCGTCATCGAACACCACCAAGCCGTCATGGCCCACGCCGACTGGATCATCGACCTCGGCCCCGGCGCCGGCTACGACGGCGGCAAGGTCGTCTTCGAGGGCACCCCGGCCGACCTGATCGCCGACGGGACCACCCTCACCGGCAAGCACCTCGCCGAGTATGTGGGGCTGTGAGAGTCCTCGAGTTCGCCGGGAGCCCGGTGAGATGCGCGGATCGGCGTCCCGACGACGGAGCGAGCGCCCCGGGCCGCCGGGGTTCCAGGCGAGCGGACAGTCCAGGGGGAACGACGCGTGACGTGTGGCGAGCGAAGCCTCAACGCCCCAGCAACAGGTGGACCACCCGCCGGTAGCGCTCCGGGTCGATGGGCGGTACGCCGAGCAGTGCCCGTAGGTAGACGCCGTCGCCGACCAGGCGGATCAGGTCGGCGCGCACCGGGTCGCCGACCTCGGCGTCCAAGCCGTCCGACCAGGAGTTCATGAGGTCGGCCAAGGCTCGCCGGACGCCGTCGCCACCCGCACCCGAGGTGGCGTCGACGGTGCGCATGGTGGCCAGCATCGAGCGGTACAGCTCGAGTTCCACGGCCTCGCTCTTGTCCCGCGGATCGGGAGTCTGCAGGTACCACTCGGCGACGCCGCCGCCCTTGGCACGGGTCTCGGCCAGCTGGTGTTCGACGCGGGCGCCCAAGCGCTCGACGAGTCCGGCCAGCAGCGCGTCCTTGCTCTTGAAGTGGTAGAGCAAGCCGCCTTTGGAGACCCTGGCCGCGGCGGCGACGCTCTCCAATGTCACCTGGGACATGCCTTTGTCCAGCAGGACGGACTCGAGTGCGTCCAGGATCCGATCGCGGGTGGTCGACGTCACGAGGGTCGACTATACCGTCCGGACGGTACTGACGGGTACTGTACCGTCTGGACGGTAAATGGTCCGATTCCCTCGAGCGACGGAAGTCGAGAAAGTCATGAACGCCCCGGCGTCCCCCACCCCCACATCCCCCGCCCTCACACCGCCGCGCGCCACCACACGCACCTGGGCGGGTCTGGCCGTACTCGCCCTCGCCCTGCTGCTGCTGTCGATCGATGCCACGGTGCTCGATCTCGCGGTGCCCGCGCTCAGCGCCGATCTGGCCCCCACCACCCCGCAGTTGCTGTGGATCATCGATGTGTACTCCTTCGTGCTCGCCGGCTTGCTGGTGGTGATGGGCGATCTCGGCGATCGCGTCGGCCGCCGTAAGCTGCTGATCATCGGCGCCATCGGCTTCGCGCTGGCGTCCGTGGTGGCCGCGTGGGCGATCTCGCCCGCCATGCTCATCGCCGCCCGCGTACTGCAGGGTGTCGCGGGCGCGACACTGATGCCCGCCACGTTGGGCCTGATTCGGTCGATGTTCCACGACCCGCGCCAGCGCACCGTCGCGATCGCGGTGTGGAGCGCGATGGCAGGCGGCGGCGCGGCGGCCGGTCCGCTGCTGGGCGGGTGGCTGCTCGAGCACTACTGGTGGGGTTCGGTGTTCCTGGTGAATCTGCCGGTCATGCTCGTGCTGGTCGCACTGGCCCCGGTGCTGATCCCCGAATCGCGCGATCCCGCCCCCGGCCGATTCGACCTGCCGAGCGCGGCGCTGTCCATGCTCACCCTGGTGCCGATCGTCTACGCCGTGAAGGAGACCGCCGCGCACGGCCCGCGGCCGATGCTCGCCGTGGCCGCCGCCGCGGGCCTGATCGCCGGCACGCTGTTCGTGCGCAGGCAGCGACGGCTCGCGCGGCCGATGCTGGATCTGACACTGTTCGCCCGGCCGGCCTTCCGCACCGCCGTGCTGACCAACCTGCTGGCCGTGTTCGCACTGGCTGGTGTGCTGTTCTTCGGCTCGCAGTACCTGCAACTCGTGCTCGGCCACTCGCCGCTGCGCGCGGGCGTGCTGTTGCTGCCCGGCCTGATCGCCGGGGTACTCGGCTCGCTCGCCGCCGCGTGGCTGGTGAGGCGACTGCGTCCCGGCACCGTGCTGGCCGGCGCATTGGTGACCGCGGCCGTGGGCGCGGCGTTGTTCCTGCGCCTGGGCCCGGACGCCACCGCGGCTACCGTGCCTTTCGTGCTCGGCTTCCTCGGCATCGGCGGGGGCGTGGGCGTGGCGCTGACGGTCTCCGCCGACCTGGTGATCAACTCCGCCCCGGCCGAGCGCGCCGGCGCGGCCGCGGCGGTGTCGGAAACCGCCTACGAGACCGGCCTCGCGCTGGGCGTCGCCCTGCTCGGCAGCACGGTGATGGCCATCTTCCGCAACGCCATGCGCCCCGTGGGCTTGCCCGGCGAGGCGGGCGAATCCCTGTCCGCCGCGACCGAATTCGCCCGCGGACTGCCGGAAGCGACCGCCGAGACGGTCCTCACCTCGGCACACGCGGCCTTCGTCTCCGGCATCCATTCGGCCACCGCAGGCACCGCGGCGGTGCTGTTGATCGCCGCGGCCTTCGCGTTCCGGCTGCGCTCGTCGGCGATCTGATCCGGTGCGGGAGTTCCAGAGGCATAAGCCCCGCCGTGGGAACGGTTTTCGCGGCGGGGGCACGAAGTACCCGCCGGATGGCAACTCTCTGTGCAGAGTTCACCGGCCGTTCCCCTCTCCACGGGTACGCTGGCCCCCGTCAGTGGGAAAGTGCCGAGGACTTCCGGAAGCCACCGGACAGCCGGAATCCGCGTCGTTTTCCCTGAATCACACGTCCGGCATCTCATCCGTTTCCGCCGGACCCGAGACAGTCTCCGTCGGTCTCCGAACAGGCCGATGCCGTAGACATCCTCCGGTACCGCACAACGCCAACCCGCACGCGAACGAGTCGAGGGAGCGACGATGGGAGCGGTGGATACCACGGCCACGGACCGAACCAGGAGCGCCGTAGGCGGCCGCACACTCATGCTGGTGCTGGCGACCGTCGGCTTCGCCCTCAATTTCTGGGCCTGGGCATTGCTGAGCCCGCTGGCCTCCCGATTCAAGGAGTCACTCGAGCTCGGCTCGTTCGCCGAGTCCCTGGTGGTGGCGGTGCCGGTGATCGTCGGCGCGCTGGGCCGGATCCCGGTGGGCGCGCTGACCGACCGGTTCGGCGGGCGGGTGATGTTCCCGCTGGTCTCGTTGATCACCGTCGTCCCGGTGCTGTTCCTCGGCCTGGTCGGGACCTCCTCGCTGGCGGGGCTGTTGATCGGCGGCTTCTTCCTCGGGCTCGGCGGCACCACCTTCGCCATCGGCGTGCCGTTCGTCAGCAGGTGGTTCCCGCCGGAGCGGCAGGGGCTGGCGATCGGGGTGTACGGCGCGGGCATGGGCGGCACCGCGATCAGCGCGCTGACCACGGTCCCCCTGGTCGACGCGGGCGGTCTGGCAACCCCGTTCCTGCTGTGCGCCGCCGCACTGACGATCTACGCGGTCGTGGCATGGCTGCTGATGCGCGACGCGCCCGGCCGCACCCCACCGACCGAGCCGATGCTCACCCGCTTGGGTCAGACCTTGCGACTGCCCGCCACCTGGCAGGCGTCGGTGCTCTACGCGGTGACCTTCGGCGGCTTCGTCGCGTTCTCGGTGTATCTGCCGTCCTACCTCAAGACCGCCTATGAGCTGACCCAATCCGACGCGGCGAACCGGATGGCCGGATTCGTGCTGCTGGCAGTGGTGATGCGGCCGGTCGGCGGCTGGTTGGCGGACCGGTTCGGCGCGGTGACCGTGCTGACAGCGGCTCTCGCCATCGTCGCGGTCGGCGCGTTCGCGGACTCCTTCACCCCGGCCCTCATGCCGATCGGCACCATCGCGTTCCTGGCGATGGCGGCCGCGCTCGGCACCGGCAGCGGCGCGACCTTCGCGCTGGTCGCGCTGCTCGCGCCACCGGGCAAGGTCGGCTCGGTCACCGGCGTCGTCGGCGCGGCGGGCGGCCTCGGCGGATTCGTGCCGCCGCTGGTGATGGGCGGGATCTACGGCGCGATCTCCGATTACGGCCCCGGCCTGCTCGCACTGGCGGTCGTGGCGCTGGCCGCGATGATCTTCACCCTCACCGTGGTCCGAAAAGCGGTGGCCGCCAACGCGTGAGCTCTCCCCCGCGACGGAAGGAATACCCATGGCCCGTTCCCGGAAGGGCACGCCCACCCCGCAGCTGGACGACGACCTGACCGACGCGCTGGTCCGGACGCGCCGGTTCTTCAACCGGACGCTGCGCACCGGCACGGAGGTCTCGCCGGACCTGCGGGCGATGTTCCAGTCCGGGGGCAGAGAGGCCGATCAGTTCTACCGGGACCGCTGGAGCCACGACAAGGTGGTGCGCTCGACCCACGGCGTGAACTGCACCGGCTCGTGCTCCTGGAAGATCTACGTCAAGGACGGGATCATCACCTGGGAGACCCAGCAGACCGACTATCCCTCGGTCGGTCCCGACAGACCCGAGTACGAACCGCGCGGCTGCCCGCGCGGCGCGGCGTTCTCCTGGTACACCTACTCCCCCACCCGGGTCCGCTACCCGTATGTACGCGGGGTTTTGCTGGAGATGTACCGGGAGGCCAAGGAGCGCACCGGTGATCCGGTGGCGGCCTGGGCGGAGATCGTCGAAGATCCGGAGAAGGCCCGGCGCTACAAGTCGGCCCGCGGCAAGGGCGGGCTGGTCCGCGCGAGCTGGGACGAGGCCGTGGAGATCGTCGCCGCCGCGCACGTGCACACCATCGCCGCCTACGGGCCCGATCGCGTCGCCGGCTTCTCACCGATTCCGGCGATGTCGATGGTCTCGCACGCCTCCGGCGCCCGGTTCGTCTCCCTGCTGGGCGGGACGATGCTCTCGTTCTACGACTGGTACGCCGATCTTCCGGTCGCCTCGCCGCAGGTCTTCGGCGACCAGACCGACGTGCCCGAATCCGGGGACTGGTGGGACGCGGGCTATCTGATCATGTGGGGCTCCAACCTGCCGGTGACCCGCACCCCGGACGCGCACTGGATGGCCGAGGCGCGCTATCGGGGACAAAAGGTCATCGCGGTTTCCCCCGACTACGCCGACAACGTGAAGTTCGCCGACGAATGGCTCGCTCCCGTGCCAGGCACCGACGGCGCGCTGGCGATGGCCATGGGGCACGTGGTGCTGCGGGAGTTCTTCGTCGATCGTCGGGTTCCCTATTTCACCGACTACGTCCGCCGCTTCACCGACCTGCCGTTCCTGGTCCGGCTCGACGAACACGACGGCGAGCACCGGCCGGGCAAATTCCTCACCGCCGCCGACCTGGGTGAGGTTCGCCCCGGAGAGCAGGCGGACCGGACCGCCGCCGGAGACGACACCGCGCACGAGAACGCCGAGTTCAAGACGGTGCTGCTCGACGACGCGACGGGCCGCCCGGTCGTGCCGAACGGCTCGCTGGGCTTTCGCTACGGCGATCAGGGCGCGGGCCGCTGGAACCTTCGGCTGGGCGATGTCGTCCCACGGCTGACCGTGCTGGGCGAGGAAGCGGTCACGGTGACGTTGCCGCGTTTCGACGCCGCCGACGGCTCGCCTGCCCTGCTGCGCCGCGGCGTCCCGGTGACCCGGGTGAACGGGCACCTGGTGACCACCGTGTTCGATCTGCTGCTGGCCCAGTACGGCGTGCGTCGCGACGGCCTGCCCGGCCAGTGGCCCACCGGCTACGACGACCCCTCCGAACCCTGCACCCCGGCCTGGCAGGAGAAGATCACCGGCGTGCCCGCGGCCGCCGCCGCGCGCATCGGCCGGGAGTTCGCGGCCAACGCCGAGGAGAGCCGGGGCCGGTCGATGATCGTGATGGGCGCGGGCACCAACCACTGGTTCCACTCCGACACCATCTACCGCGCCTTCCTCACCCTGACCACGCTGACCGGCTGTCAGGGTGTCAACGGCGGCGGCTGGGCGCACTATGTGGGACAGGAGAAGTGCAGGCCGGTCACCGGGTGGTCGCAACTGGCGTTCGCGCTGGACTGGAGCCGACCGCCGCGACAGATGATCCAGACCGCCTACTGGTACCTGCACACCGACCAGTTCCGCTACGACCCGTTCGGCGCCGACACCCTGTCCGCCGCGCACGCCGACGGACAACTGGCGGGCATGAGCACCGCCGACGTCATCGCGCAGGCGGCGCGCCTGGGCTGGATGCCGTCCTACCCCACTTTCGATCGCAATCCGCTCGACATCGCCGAGGCGGCAGAGCGTCTCGGCAAGCCCATCGGGGAGTACATCGTCGAGGAACTGCGAGCGGGACGGCTGCGGTTCGCCTGCGAGGACCCCGACGCCCCGGCCAACTTCCCGCGCGTGCTCACCGTCTGGCGCGCCAATCTGCTCGGCTCCTCCGGCAAGGGCAACGAATACTTCCTCGAACACCTGCTCGGCACCGACTCCTCGCTGCGGGCGTCGGAGGCGCCGCCGGGCGCCCGCCCGCGCGATGTGGTCTGGCACGAGCAGGCCCCGCGCGGCAAGCTCGACCTGCTGCTGTGCCTGGACTTCCGGATGACCAGCACCACGGTCTTCTCCGATGTCGTGCTGCCCGCCGCCACCTGGTACGAGAAGCACGATCTGAACACCACCGACATGCACCCGTTCGTGCACTCGTTCAATCCGGCGATCGCCCCGCCGTGGCAGACCCGCACCGACTGGGACGCCTTCCAGACCATCGCCGAGACCTTCAGCGAGCTGGCCCGCGACCGGCTCGGCGTGCGCAAGGACGCCGTAGCGGTCCCGCTGCTGCACGACACCCCCGACGAGCTGGCCACACCGCACGGCCGGGTGGCCGACTGGCGCGACGGTGAACACGAGCCGGTGCCCGGCCGCAATTTGCCGAAATTTGTTGTCGTGGAACGAGATTACGGCGCCATTTCGGCCAAGATGCGCTCGCTCGGCCCGCTCGCCGACACTCTCGGCGCGACCACCAAGGGCATCACCTACGAGGTGCGGCGCGAGGTGGATTACCTGCGGGAGAAGAACGGCACGATCCGCGGCGGGCCCGCCGACGGGCGGCCGTCGCTGGTACGGGACGTGCACGCCTGCGAGGCGATCCTGGCCCTCTCCGGCACCACCAACGGGCATCTGGCCGCGCAGGGCTTCCGCACGCTGGAGCGGCGCACCGGCACCGCGCTGGCCGATCTGGCCGCCGAGCACGAGGGCAAGCGCATCACCTTCGCCGACACCCAGTCCGCGCCGGTGCCGGTGATCACCTCCCCGGAGTGGTCGGGTTCGGAGACCGGCGGACGCCGCTACTCTCCGTTCACCATCAATGTCGAACGCGACAAGCCCTGGCACACCCTGACCGGCCGCCAGCACTTCTATCTCGATCACGATTGGATGAGCGAACTCGGCGAGAACCTGCCGGTCTTCCGGCCGCCGCTGTCGATGCACGAACTGTTCGGCGAACCCGGTGTGGGCGAGACCGGCGAACTGGGCATCGCGGTGCGTTATCTCACCCCGCACAGCAAGTGGTCGATCCACTCCGAGTATCAGGACAACCTGTTCATGCTCAGCCTCTCGCGCGGCGGCCCGACGATCTGGATGTCACCGCTGGACGCGGCGAAAGTCGGCATCGGCGACAACGATTGGATCGAGGCGGTGAACCGCAACGGCGTCGTGGTGGCCCGCGCGATCGTCTCGCACCGCATGCCCGAGGGCACGGTGTACATGTACCACGCGCAGGAACGGCTGATAGACGTGCCGCTCAGCGAGACCACCGGCCGCCGCGGCGGCATCCACAATTCGCTGACCCGGCTGCTGGTCAAACCCAGCCACCTCATCGGCGGATACGCCCAATTGAGTTTCGCGTTCAACTATCTCGGCCCGACCGGTAACCAGCGGGACGAAGTCACCGTCATCCGCAGGCGCAGCCAGGAAGTGAGCTACTGATGCGGATCATGGCGCAGATGGCGATGGTGATGAACCTCGACAAGTGCATCGGCTGCCACACCTGTTCGGTCACCTGCAAGCAGGCATGGACGAATCGGTCCGGGGTGGAGTACGTCTGGTTCAACAATGTGGAAACCCGTCCGGGCCAAGGGTATCCGCGCACGTACGAGGATCAGGAGCAGTGGCGGGGCGGCTGGACGCTCGACCGCAGGGGCAGGCTGCGCCTGAAGGGCGGCGGCCGATTGCGCAAGCTGCTCACCATCTTCAGCAATCCGAAACTGCCCGCGCTCGGCGACTACTACGAGCCGTGGACCTACGACTACCGCAACCTCACCACCGCGCCCGCCCAGGAGCACACCCCGGTGGCCAGGCCGAAATCGCTCATCACCGGCAAGGACACCACGATCTCCTGGTCGGCCAACTGGGACGACGACCTCGGCGGCGCGCCCGAATACGGCCACAAGGATCCGATGCTGGCGAAGATCTCGGATCAGGTGAAGTTCGAGTTCGAGCAGACCTTCATGTTCTACCTGCCGCGCATCTGCGAGCACTGCCTCAATCCCTCGTGCGCGGCCTCGTGCCCCTCGGGCGCGATCTACAAGCGCAGCGAGGACGGCATCGTGCTCGTCGACCAGGACCGCTGCCGCGGCTGGCGCATGTGCGTCTCGGGCTGCCCGTACAAGAAGGTGTATTTCAATCACCGCACCGGCAAAGCGGAGAAATGCACGTTCTGTTTTCCGCGCGTGGAGGTCGGCCTGCCGACCGTATGCGCCGAGACCTGTGTGGGACGGCTGCGCTACATCGGTCTGGTGCTCTACGACGCCGACAAGGTTCTCGAAGCGGCATCGACCCCGGACGAGCAGGATCTCTACGACGCGCAGCGGGAGGTCTTCCTCGATCCGGAGGACCCGCAGGTGCGCCGGGAGGCCGAGCGGGCGGGCATTCCGCACGACTGGATCGAGGCCGCGCGCCGGTCGCCGATCTACTCGCTGATCAACACCTACCGGGTGGCGCTGCCGCTGCATCCGGAATACCGCACGCTGCCGATGGTCTGGTACATCCCGCCGCTGTCGCCGGTCGTCGATGTCGTCCGCGACACCGGTCACGACGCCGAGGACCACGGCAACCTCTTCGCCGCCATCGAGGCCCTGCGCATCCCGGTGGACTATCTGGCCCAGTTGTTCACCGCGGGCGATCGGACCCCGGTGGTCGAGGTGCTGCGCAAACTCGCCGCCATGCGCAGCTACATGCGCGACATCAACCTCGGCCGCGAACCCAGGGAGGAGGTGGCGAACGCGGTCGGCATGAGCGGCGAGCAGGTCTACGACATGTTCCGGTTGCTGGCGCTGGCCAAATACGACGAGCGCTACGTCATTCCGGCCGCGCACGCCGAACAGGCGCACGGGCTGGAAGAACTCGCGACCGAATGCAGCCTCGACTACGAGGGCGGACCCGGCATGACCTCGGGCCCGTTCGGCGAGAGTTCCGGCGGGGTCTCTCCGATCGCGGTGGAGAACTTCCGGATGCTGCGCGACCGCCAGACCGCCGAGGACGCCACCACACCGGCGGGCAATCGCGCACGGGTGAACCTGCTCAACTGGGACGGCCGCGCCGACGAGGGGTTGTTCCCGCCCGAGCGCGAGACCGACGGGGACAGCCGATGAAGATCGATCCCGCCACCCGCTCGGCCGCCTGGCAGACCCAGTCGGTGCTGATGAACTATCCCGACGACCACTTCGCCGAGCATCTGCCGACGTTGCGCCGCGTCGCCGCCGCGCTGCCGCGGCCACTGGGCGCACCGCTGGGCCTGTTCCTGTCCCACGTCGACGCCGTCGGCCGCGAGGACTTGGCCGCCGCCTACGTGGCCACCTTCGACCACCGCAAACGCTTCAGCCCCTACCTCACCTACTTCGCCTACGGCGACACCCGCAAGCGCGGGGTCGCGCTGCTGCGCTTCAAACAGGCCTATCGCGCGGCCGGGCTGGACCTGTCCGACGACGAACTGCCCGACCATCTCGCGGTGGTGCTGGAGTTCGCCGCGTCCGGCGACGCCGAGACCGGGCTGCGGCTGCTCACCGAGCATCGCGCCGGTCTGGAGGTGATGCGGCTGGGGCTGCACGAGACCGGCTCGCCGTGGAGGCACGTGCTCGACTCCGTCTCGGCGACCCTGCCCGCGCTGAAGGGCTCGGAGTCCGACGCGGTGGCGCGCCTGGTCGCCGAAGGACCGCCGGAAGAAGAGGTCGGGCTCGCGCCCTACGCCCCCTCGCAGTACGCCCCCTCGCAGTACGCACCCTCGCAGAACGCGCCCGCCCACCACACGGCACCGCAGTTACTGCCCGACCCGCGCATGCCCGATCCACTGGAGGCCAGCCGATGACCGCGCATCTCGCCAGCGCCGCCGACCCCACCGCCGCCGAGACACTGCTGTGGGTCGCCGTGCCCTATGCCGCCCTGGCGATCTTCGTCGTCGGCCACTACTGGCGCTACCGATACGACAAGTTCGGCTGGACCACCCGCTCCTCCCAGCTCTACGAGAACCGGCTGCTGCGCCTGGGCAGCCCGCTGTTCCATTTCGGCATCCTGGTCGTCATCGTCGGCCACGTCATCGGGCTGCTGATCCCCGAATCCTGGACCGACGCCGTCGGCATCAGCGAGACCGCCTATCACGTCGTCGCGTTCACCCTCGGCGTGATCGCCGGTATCGCGACGCTCACCGGCGCCGCCATCCTCGTCTACCGCCGCCGCACCGTGGGCCCCGTATTCTCCGCCACCACCCGCAACGACAAGATCATGTACATCCTGCTGGTCGGCACCCTCGTGCTCGGTCTCGGCACCACCGTGCTGGCCAACCTCACCGACGAACCGCACAACTACCGCGAAACCGTCGCCCCCTGGTTCCGCTCGATCTTCGCCTTCCAGCCCGACACCGGCCTCATCCTCCGAGCCCCGCTCGGCTTCCAGCTACACGTCCTGTCCGCCTGGATCCTGTTCGCCTTCTGGCCCTTCAGCCGGCTGGTGCACGTGTTCTCCATGCCGCTGGGCTATCTGACCAGGCCCTACATCGTCTACCGCAGCCGCGACGAGCAACTCGGCGCCCGCGCACCGCGGCGGGGGTGGGAGCGGGTGCAGTAGGTCGCCGCCGCGCGAACCGTGACGGCGACGGCTTCAGCCTCGCCGTCCCCGCAGGTAGTCCGACACCACCGCGGCCCCCAGTCCGTCGAGGTCCGGGGCGATCACCCGGCCCCCGCTGCGGCGCGCAACCAGATCGACGAACGCCTCCAGGCGGGGATTCTCACCGAGCATGAACACCGACACCGAGGCGCCCAGCTTCGCCAGCGAATCGACCTGGGCCATGGTCACCGCCAGGGTGCGGGGGGCCGACGGCCACTGGAAGTACGCCTCGCCGTCGGGTTCCAGGTGGGCGGTGGGCTCGCCGTCGGTGACGACCAGCACGACCGGCACCGCGTCCGGGTGCCTGCGCAGGTGACGGCCGGCCAGCAGCAGGGCGTGGTGCAGATTGGTGCCCTGTTCCCACACCGCGTCCAACGCGGTCAGCTCGCCGATGTCGACGGTCGTGGCGTGGCGGCCGAAGGTGATGAGATCGAGTGCGTCGGAACGGAATCGGGTGCTGATGAGCTGGTGCAGCGCCAGCGCGGTGCGTTTCATCGGCACCCAGCGGCCGTCCTGCACCATCGACCAGGAGGTGTCCACACACAGCGCGACCGCCGCGCGGGAGCGCTGCTCGGTCTCCATGATCTCCACGTCCGTCACGTCCAGCCGCACGCTCCGGCTGCCTGTCGAGGCCGAACGCAGCACCGCGTTGCGCACCGTCCGCGACACGTCCCACGGCTCGGTATCGCCGAACCGCCAGGCCCGCGACGCCCCGGTCGGCTCTCCCGCCGCTCCGGCCCGGGCGGTATCACGTTCACCGCGCCTGGCTCGCAACTGCCCGATCACGTCCCGCAGCGCCACCTCGCCGAGGCGACGTAATGCCTTGGGCGTCAACCGGAGCGACCCGTCCGGCGCGCGCTCGAACAGGCCCTGACGACGCAGTTCGCGCTCCAGTTCGGCCAGTCGGGCGGCGTCCACGCGGGCGTCCTCGCCGAGGTGGCGGGCCAGCGCCTCCAGGTCGATGTCCTCGAGCTGAGCGCCCGGATAGGCCTGGGAGAGTTGTTCGGCGAGGGCATCCAGCTCGGCGAGGTCCTGCAGAGCCTGCGCGCCGTCACCCATGCCGAGCGGGTCGTCGCCGCGGAACCGGCGCGAGGAGTCCCAGTCGGCGTCGGGGCGCAGGTGCCGCAGGTTGGCGTCGAGCGCGCCGACCTGCTCGGCCAGCCGGGGATCGCCGAAAGCCTGATCGATGAGCTGCTCGAGTTCCGCGCGCTGCTGCTGCGACATCGAATTCATCATGCGTTGCGCGGCGGCGGCTCTGGCGGCGAGCGCGTCGATCAATTCCTCGATGTCGCGGGGGTTTTCGGGGAAGAACTCACCGTGCTCGGCCATGAACTCGACGAACCGCTGCTCGACGTCTTCGCCGCGCGTGTGGGCGGCGAGCAGTTCGTTGAGGTCGGTCATCATCCGGCGGACCCGTTCGAGGTCCTCGGGGGTGGTGCTCTGCAGCGCCTGCTTCATGCTGTCGAACCGCGACTCGAGCAGTTCGCGGCCGAGCAGTTCACGAATGGCCTGATAGTTCTCCCGGCCGGTCTCGGACCGCCAGGGATATTCCGAGAGCTCGCTGACCGCCGCGGCGGTGCTCGACGGCAGGGCGTCCAGGCGTGCTTCGGCGAAGCGGGCGTCGTCGGAGGGGTCGGGGAACAGTGCGCGCCGTTCGGCTTCCAGCGCCTCGTCCAGCAGTTCGCGCACCCGGCGCAGCGTGCCGTCCAGCCGGTGATCACGGGTGATCGCGGCCCGTTTCTGCCACAACCGCCTGGTCAGCTCCTCGAGGCCGCGCATGTCGCGGGTGCCGCGGCGGAGCAGTTCTTCGAGCGCCGAGCGCGGCGAACTGCCCGCCATGACTTCCTGGCCGACCATGTCGAGCGCGGCGCGCAGGTCGACCGGTGGCGCGAGCGGGTCCGGTCCGTCGTGATACGGGCCGTAGGAGTAACGGTCGGCGCTGGTCATGGTCGGCGGTACACGGTGGCGCCGTCGGCGGAACCGCCGGTAGCCCCATCGGCGGAACCGCTGACGTCCTTGGCGATCTCGCGAGCGAGGAACAGCGACTCCAAAGCGAATTCGACCGCCGAGGCGATCCGTGCGGGTTGATCCGAAGCCTGAACGTCGAGCCGCTCGGCGACCTCGTGCAGCACCGGCAGTTCGGGCAGCGCGGACAGCACTTCCGCGCCGGGCACCCGGTCGCCGGTGGTCACCGGGTGGCCGGCGGCGACGGCTTCCACCAGCGGCCGCAGATTCAGCCCGCCCAGCCGGTCACGGGCGGTCTCGGCGAACGCACGGCGCAGCAGATGCGCGAGATGCTCCTGTTCGCGGCCTTCCTCACCGGACTCGAACTCCAGCTTGCCGCGCAACACCGCCGCCACCGAATCCAGGTCGACCGGCCTGGCCACGGCCGGATTCTCCCCGGTCAGCGCGGACCTGCGCAGCGCGGCGGCGGCGACCGTCTCCGCGGCCGCCACCGCGAACCGCGCCGACACACCCGAACGCTGGTCGATCGCCGGGGAGTCGCGCAGGTGCCGCACGAACCTGGCGAGCACCTCGATCAGCGGTTCGCCCACCTCCGCGACCAGATCGGCTTCCTGCCGGACCAGCGCGATCTCGGCGGTCACGTCCAGCGGGTAGTGGGTGCGGATCTCGGCGCCGAACCGGTCCTTGAGCGGGGTGATGATGCGGCCGCGGTTGGTGTAGTCCTCGGGGTTGGCGGTGGCCACCAGCAGCACGTCCAGGGGCAGGCGCAGGGTGTAGCCGCGGACCTGGATGTCGCGTTCCTCCATCACGTTGAGCAGCGCGACCTGGATGCGTTCGGCCAGGTCGGGCAGCTCGTTGATCGCGACGATGCCGCGATGCGCGCGAGGAACCAGGCCGAAGTGGATGGTCTCCGGGTCGCCGAGGCTGCGCCCTTCGGCGACCTTGACCGGGTCGACGTCACCGATCAGGTCGCCCACCGAGGTGTCCGGCGTGGCGAGCTTCTCGGCATAGCGCTGCGAGCGGTGCCGCCACGCGACCGGCAGGTCGTCGCCGAGCTCGGCGGCGAGCCTGCGTCCGGCCGTGCTGATCGGGTCGAGCGGGTGCTCGCCCAGTTCGGCCCCGGCGATCACCGGGGTCCATTCGTCGAGCAGGCCGAGCAGAGTGCGCAGCAGCCTGGTCTTGCCCTGGCCGCGTTCGCCCAGCAGGACCACATCGTGGCCCGCCAGCAGGGCCCGCTCGAGCTGCGGCAGCACGGTGCGCTCGAAGCCGACGATGCCCGGCCAGGGGTCCTCCCCCGCCCCCAGCTTCGCCAGCAGGTTCGCACGGATCTCGGCCTTCACCCCGCGCGGCCGGTAACCGGCCGCGCGCAGGTCGCCGACAGTGGTGGGGAGGTCAGTCGGAACCGTCACCCCATCGAAACTACGACGATTCGCCCGTCCGGTCGATATTTCCGCGCTCCGACCGCCCCGACTGCCGTTCGGCCTGCCACCTCGAGACGAAGTCCGCGAACGTCGTACGCTCCGCCTCGGTCATCAGATCCTTCGGGATGGGCACCGCCTGCAACTTGCCGAACATGGCGTACCAGACTTCGGCGGTCTCTTCCATGCGGTCGATCCCGGCCCAGCTCAGTCGCGATTCGGCCCGAGGCGCGGCCAAGGTGATCCCTTCCTCGTCGAGGGTCAGCTGCATGTCCTCCTTGGCGGCCGCGGCCTGGGACCGCATCGACCAGGCCACCGTCACCGGCACCATGCCGAACAGCAGGTAAAGGCTCGCAGCCAGCACGACGTAGGGCGCCCACACGACAGGGGTCCGGAACATCAGGAGGAGTATCCCCGCGAAAAGACCGACTGCGCCCACGAGGCGGGCGATCTTTGCCTGTCGCCCCACGAGGAAGGTGAGGGTGCGCCGCATCTGCCTCTCGTCGTAGGGAACCGACAGGGAAATACGCATCACGGCATCGTAAGCGATGCGGGCCGTACGGAATTGCCGTCTCAGGCCGCCACGTACCCGGCCCGGTCGCCCCGGCGCACCCGTGCCAGCAAGCGGGCCAGCACCTCGGCCACCTCGCGCGGCTGTTCGAGGATCACCGAATGCCCTGCGCCGTCGAGGATCACCAGCGACGAGCCGTCGATCCCGGCGGCCATCTCGAGGGCGTGCGAGGGCGGGGTCATCAGATCCGCCGACCCGCACAGCACCACGGTGGGGATGCGGGAGAGCAGCGGAAGTGCGTCGGTGCGGTCGTAGGTGAGGAAGGCGCTGAGGAAGCTGGCCATCGTGACGATCGAGGTCTCGTTGTGCATGGCGTTCGCGAGCGCGAGCACCTGCGGGCCGACCCGGCGGTTGCCGAACTCCGCCACCCGGATCACCGGCGCGAACAGCTTGCAGGCCAGCAACTTCGCGCGGTGCATCACGCCGGGCGCTCGCCGCACGGCGCGCTGGAACATCGGGATCGCCGGGTTGCGCAGCAGCCGCCCGAAGCCGGCGTCCGCGACACCGCTCGCCGCCGTCGCCAGCAGCGCGACCCCGACGATCCTGGTGCCGATCTCGTGCGGATTCTGCGCCGCGTAGGTGAGCACGGTCATCCCGCCCATGGAATGCCCGGCCAACACGACCGGCCCGGACGGTGCGAGGGCGTCGAGCACCGCACTCAGGTCACGGCCGAGCTGGTCGAGGTGGTAGCTCTGATACGGCGCGGCCGCCGAGGCGCCGTGGCCGCGATGGTCGTAGCAGACCACCCGCGCACCCGCGTATTCGCGCAACAGCGCGTCGCGGACATCGGCCCAGGATTCGGTGCGCAGGCAGTGGCCGTGCGCGAGGACCACGGTGAGTTCGGCGTCGCGCGGTCCGTATTCCCGCACCGCGAGCGCCACGCCGTCGTCGGCGACGACCGTGACGCGACGCCCCGGCGAGGCGGCGATCATGCGGGTGGTGGACATTGCGGGCTCCGATTCCTGGACGACTGGAATCCCCACTCTCCGGCAAATCGGCGCCGCGCATCAGGGGCCTCGGGTGCCGGGAACCTTCCCCGAGGTGGAGTGAATCACCACCCCAGGTGGGGTCCGGTGGTTCGGCCGGAGATCACCGCGAGCCCCGTCCGACCTCGGGACACGACCGACACGAGAGCGGCAAACGGGCCGACCGGAACGAGCACACACTGCGATCAGGGGAAGCGAGAGTGACTGCGCCCGACAAACGCTCACATCTGCGCCCACGAGAATCTACTATGTGATGTAGTAGTTCGGAGACGGCGAGGCGCGACTTCCCGTCCGACGAACCCATCGACATCGGGGGGACTCATGGAAACGATCACCGTCGAGCGCACGATCGCCGCCCCACCGCAGGCGGTCTTCGATTGGATCAGCAACGCCCACAACTACACCCACACTCCGTTGGTGCTACACGAGCGCCTCACCACGTCCGGGGCGGAAGCCCCGTACGGGAGCGGGGCGGTGCGGTTCCTCGTCTGGGCCGTCGGGCTGTTCTGGGAACGCATCACCTCCTACAACCCGCCGCACTCCTTCGACTACCACGTCTACCGCAGCATTCCGCCCGCCGACCACCGGGAGGGTCGAGTGAGCTTCACCGAAACCCCCGAAGGCACCCACGTCGTATGGACGACCACCGTCCAGCTACGCCTCCCCTTCGGCGCCTTCCTCACCCGCCACCTGGCCCGCCCGCTGCTCGCCTACGGCTTCCGCCGCGTACTCGACGCCGCAGACTCGGAACTCACCGCACCACGAACCAGCTGAACCGCGCGACCGGGCGCCAGGGGCGGAAAACACCGGGCCCCGAGCAGATTCGACTGCTCGGGACCCGATTCGCCACGAGAGATTCGAGGACTCACCACATGGGCACCGGGGTGCCGCCCAGCGGGTACCAGCCGGGCAGCTTTCCCCCGGAATTCACTACGCGATCGATGCGCTTGTGGATGCCGGGTGTGAGGTCGCCGTTCTTGATCATCTCGGTGAACAGCGCGGTCACGTTGCCGTAGTCGAAGAAGTCGCGCTGCCAGCCCCACTGATAGTCGCCGGCATATTTGAACCAGCTGCCCTGGATGCCGTTGAGGGCGTAGTTCGTTCCGTCGGGGCGCTTGACGTCGCAGATCTGCTTCCACAGGCCGATCATGTCGCCGGTGGCCTCGTCGACGACCCAGGACTGATAGGGGTAGGTCCAGCCGTCCAGGCCGTCCATCTCCAGGCCGATGGCGTAGTCGCGGATCTCGTCGCGGCCGACCGCCATGAAGTCGTGCTCGAGCCCGTAGTTCCAGCCGTAAGTGGCGTCCTCGGTGTAGAACTCCGCCAGCGGCCGCCAGTCACCTGCTTGTTCGCACTCGTCGTTCGCCTGCAGCCAGCGGCGGATCATCTCGTCGAGTTCGGCGCGGGGATAGGACATGAACATCTGCTCCGATCTGTGCAGCGGACTCCGGGCGCTCGAGGGCGTTCCAGACAGCAGCGATCACGGTACACGCCGTCGGTACACTTGTATAGACACGTGTCTAGAGCATCGTGGGCAGCCATGTGTGCAGGCTCGACAGAGAGCGCCCGGCACGCAGGACCATCCGGTCGGGGCGGACGATCGCAGCGGTGGCATGCCCTTCCCTCAGCCACCGGGCAAGGCCCGATCCGGCCTTCGCCTGGATCACGACGCCGCCGCGACGTTCGATCTCGTCCCGCTGACCGTCGGTGGGCCGGACGGTCGTCACCACCAGGAACCGGCCGGGCGCGACCTCGTCGAGCCGGCGGCCTCGCTCATCGACAGCAGGGTTCGGGCACAGTGTTCCGGCCAATCCGCGCCGGAACGCGGCACGATGGACGAAATCGGACTCGCGCAACGCCGGCGTGACGCCGTCGGCAACCTTCGCGCCGACCCCCTGGACCCGGCCTGCCAGGCGAACGAGGCGGCGCCGGAACAGCTCGCCGAGGACACCGCCCTCCGTCATCGCCCGGCCGAGGGTCGCCGCCAGCCGGATCATGGCTCTCGCGTGCGGTTTCCGTTCCTGTTCGTAGGTTTCCAGGCGATCGGGATCCAGCGCGCCGTCGAGGACGCCGGCCAGCTTCCAGGTCAGGTTGAACGCGTCGCGGAGGCCGGCCCCCATCCCCTGCCCGATGAACGGTGGAGTGAGGTGCGCGGCGTCGCCGAGCAGGAACACGCGCCGGTCCCGCCAGCGGTCGGCGACCTGGGCGCGGAAGGTGTACTCCGCGACCCGGATCAGTTCGAGGCCGGAGCTGTCGATCTCCCCCGTCCACGGTGCGAGCAGCGGCCGGAGATCGGCCAGTGTGCCGTAGTCGGCGGCACTCTCTCCCGCCCTGAGCCGGAACTCCCACCGGTAGCGCGTGTCGCCGATTCGCATGTAGGTGGCCGCGCGGTCCGGATCGCACACCTGGTGTACGCCGTCCCAGTGGCCCAGGTCCGCGGACGTCGCGATGTCGACGACCAGCCAGCGCTGCTCGAAGCGCAGATCCTGCATGCGCGAACCGATGGCCGCCCGGACGACACTGTTCGCGCCGTCGCATCCGAGCACGTAGTCGGCATGGGCGACGGCGCGCTCGCCGCCTGCCCGGTCGAGGTAGTCCACCCGGACGCCCGCCTCGGTGTGCACGACGTCGGTGACCTCGACGCCGCCGCGGAAGGTGATCTCGTCGTACAGCGGCAGGGCCGCCCGCAGCATCCGCTCGAACTCCGGTTGATCGAACATATTGGCCCGGGGAAAGCCGTTCGCGGACTCGCCCGCGTCGCGCCGGAACTCTGCCATGACTTCGCCGTCGCGGCCGACCAGCCGCAGACCCGCGGAGGGCCGGGAGATGCGAGCGAACTCGTCGGCGAGACCGACCCAGGCAACGATGCGATACACCTCGTCGTCGAGGTGGACGGCGCGGGGCTGAGGGTAGACCTCGTCCCACCGGTCCAGCACCAGGCAGTCGATCCCGTGCCGGGCCAGTGACAGCGCGGCGGTCAGTCCGGTCGGTCCCGCCCCCACGACCACGACGCGATGGTGCGAGATGATCACGACGCCGCCTCGATGACGAACAGCGCGAGGCAGACGGCCGCCGCGAGGCCGAACACCAGAGCGGGGGCCGACGTCGCGACAAGGTCGCCGGTCCGGGCGTGGAAGGCGACCGCACCGGCGAGCTCGGCCGCGCCCGTCGCCGCGAACAGCACGGCGACCAGCGCGGACACCACGACGAGAACGATCACGAGACCTCCTCGGTCCGCCAGGTGAGCGGGTAGCGATCCAGCACCTCGCCTACCGCTTCGCGGTCGCCGCCCTGTTTCACGGAAACGACGACGATCACCGCACCGTCCTCGACGAGGCCGTCGACATGCGCGACGCCGGCCACACCGGAGAGGGCGTCGCCGGCGACCCGGCGCGCGGCGTCGGCCCGCAACGCGAGCTTGTACGGCTTGCCGACGGCGGTGACCGGGAGCGCGTCGACAACCGTGACCGCCTTCGGCGCGGCCGCGGGTTCGGCCACCCGCTGCGCGGCCCATACACGCAGTTCGTCGGCCCTCACCTGCGCGTCTGCCGCCACCGTGACATAGGCGACCGGGATCTCCCCGGAGTGGATGTCCGGGCAAGCGACCGCCGCCGCACCGGTGACGGCGGGATGCGCGAGCAACGCGTCCTCGATCAGCGCGGGATCGATATTGTGTCCGCCCCGGATGATCAGATCCTTGACTCGCCCGGTGAGGTACACGAAGCCGTCGTCGTCGATGCGGCCGAGATCACCGGTGTCGAGCCTGCCGTCGCGCAATGCGCCGAGCCCGTCGAGCCGGTAGCCCGACTCGTCACGGCCGGTCACGTAGCCCGCGAACACGGTCGGTCCGCTGATGACGAGGGCGCCGGTCTCACCCGGCGGCAACTCGGTCCAGCCGTCGTCCGCCACGCGCATCGCGGTGATCCGCTGATACGGCATCCGCTGCCCGACCGCGCCCGGACGCGACGCGCCGACGAAGCCGCGCGCGCTGGCGCAGGTGGCCTCGGTCAGCCCGTAGCCCTCGACCAGCGCGACGCCGGTGTGTGATTCGAAACCGGAACGCACCGCGGCGGGCAGCATCGAGGCGCCCACCATGCATGCCCTCAGACTGGAGATATCCGCGTCGACCGGGCAGTGCGCCAGCACCGAGTACACCGTCGGTACGGCGCTCATGGCGGCGATCCGATAGTGCTCCACGATTTTCCAGAACTCCGCGTACACGACCGGGTCGCGATAGCCCAGCGGGCCCGCCCACACCACGGACTGCCCGCGGAACAGCGGGGCGAGGACCGTGACGACGAGCGCGTTGACGTGGAACAGCGGCAAGCCCGCGAAGATCGTCGAATCGTCGTCGAGGACGGAGTTCGCCGCCATCATCCAGGCATTGGCGACTTCGTTGGCGTGGGTGTGGGCGGCGAGTTTCGGGGTGCCGGTGGTGCCGCCGGTGTGGAACAGCGCAGCCAGGTCGTCGGCGGCGGGAACCGTTCCGGTGAAACAGCTTTCGTCGCAGCCGGCCGCGGCGGCGGTCAGATGCGCCACCCGCACACCCTCGAGAGGTGGCAACGCCACGGCCTCCGCCGCGCCGGTGGGGCGCAGCGCCAGCACGATGTCGACCGCACCGGCTCCGGCGAGTTCGCGCGCGGTCACCCAGGCATTCGCGTCCAGCTCGGGACCCGCCGCGATCAGCACCCGCGCACCCGAGCGGCGCAACAGTTCCCGGATGTGATCGACGGACAGGCCAGGATTGATCGGCGCGGCGATGCCCGCCAGTTGCGCCGCCTGCACGGCGGTGATCAGCTCGTCGCAATTGGGTGCCAGTAGCGCGACGGCGTCACCGCGCCGGACACCGAGCTCGTGCAGCAGGTTCGCGGTCCGGTGGACGTCGGCGAGCAGGGTCGCGTAGGTGCGCCGCACGGGTTCGCGCCAGCGCGCTGCCTCCGGCAGCGTGATCAGCGCCGTACGTTCGGGCCAGAGCTCGGCCGCACGAGTCAGCAGCTCGTAGTTCGAGGCGGGAAGTCCCCGTTCCGTCAGGGGGATCGATTCGATGGCGGCCAGATCGTCGGGATGGTCGTAGGCGGGCCACCAACCGGAGTGACTCATCGGGCATACCTCACTCGCGTGCGCTGCGTGCCGAGATCGAGGGCACGGTCAGGGGTGGCGGCGGTGAGTTCGACGACGTCCCCGTCCTGCAGGTACTTCCGGTTCTTCGCCTGAGTCTTGAAGAAGCTGTTCCACTTCACCGCGGGCGGCAGCAACGAGCCGATGATCTCGATCGGCTTGGCCGGCGCGCGCAGAGCGGTACCGCCGGGAGTGCCGGTCAGGACGAGGTCACCCGCGTCGAGCCGTTGGAATCGGGACAGCGCCCGCAGTGCCTGCAGCGGCCGGTAGATGATGTCGTCGCCGACCGTCATGTCCTGCCGGATCTCACCGTTGACCCGCAGGGTCAGGCGCAGATCGGCGAAGCGGTCGAAGTCGCCGTCCTCGAGCAGCACCAGTTCGGGACCCGTAGGAGTGAAGGTCGGGTACGACTTCGCTTCGTAGAACTGGGTTTTCGGAAGCTGCAGGTCGCGCGCGGAGATGTCGTTCGTGATCACCAGCGCGGCGACCACCCGCTCGTCGACGGCGGTGCCGACGGGCACGGCTTCGCCCACGACGAGCCCGATCTCGATCTCGTAGTCGAGAAAGCGGACGTGCTCGGGCTTGACCACGTCGTCGAACGGGCCGCTGATCGAGCCGGAGGTCTTACGGAAGAACGTCAGCGGCACGGTTGCCGGGTCCATGCCCGAGTCCTTCACGTGCGAGGCGTAATTGGTCATCTGGGCGACCACCCGGCAGGGCGCGGTGACCGGGGAGAGCAAGGTCAGCTCCTCGACGGGAACCGACTGCCCGCTCGACGCCGCCCGGACCGCCGCGCGGTCGGCCAGCAGTTCCGCCGTCGTGGTGGCGGCGGTGTCGACGCGGGCCGCGCCCTCGGGGGTTCGCACCCACCAGCCCTCGGCGGTGCGGAGAACGGAAACGCTCATGAGGAAGCCACTTTCATCAGACCGCGAAGGCGGTGGAGGTCGAATTCGTTGTCGCCGCGCAGCGTGCTGAGAGCCGCGCGGGCTTCGTGGAGCAGGCCGGGTCCCGGCGTGATGCCGAGGAAGTCCTTGGTCGCGGGCGGCCCCCATTGGGCGAGGCCGGAGGCGGTCATGGGGGCCCAGCCGGGTTCGAGGGTGTTGTCGAACAGATCACCGTCGCTGTAGTGCTCGACCAGGAATCCGTCCGGATCGCGCCAGTAGTCGAAGATCTGGCTGCCCTGGATGTGCCTGCCGATCCCCCAGGACCGCCGGTACCCCTGGTCGAGTAGGTATTCCCCGCCCGCTGCCACCGCGTCGAGGTCACACACCTCGTAGGCGGAGTGGACGTAGCGGTTCGACGGGCCGAGCGTGAGCGCCAGCGTGTGGTGGTCCGCCGGTGTGCTGCCGCGATCACAGCGGAGGAAGCTCATGACGGGCCCGCGCTCGCGCTGGCCCTCGTAGAAGAGGAAATCGCTGACAATCAACCCCAGGTGCCGCAGGTACCAGTTCAGCGTCTCCAGGTACCGGGTGCTCTGCAGCACGACGTGCCCGAGCCGCCGGACCCTGGCCGGTTCCCGGGGCGGACGCTGGGTCGCGTTGATGCGGGCGATCCGGCGTCCGGTGTTGAACTCGTGCGACTGCTGCCCGGGCAGTTCGGGCAGCCGGTGCATGCCCGCCACCACCCGCACCGCGCTTCCGCTCGGATCGGTCAGGTCCACCGCGACCCCGCCCAGCGTCTCCGGCAGCGGCCGGACGGTCCGTCCGGTCGCCTCCGCCAGCCGCGTGACATCGGCGGTGTCCGCCGCGGCGAAGGCCGCACCCACGAATCCCGATCGTGCCGCCCTGCGGACGATCACGCACGGCGATCCCTCGTCCGTGCCACGCAGCTGCAATTCGTCCGCGGTGCGCAGGACGGTGGTGAACCCGAACGCCACGGCAAAGGCCTCGGCCTTCACCAGGTCCGGTTTCTCGAACTCCAGCCAGGCCAGGTCCCGGATTTTGACGATCGGGGCGACCGCCCGGCCGGGATGTTCGCCGCGCAGCGCTCCCTGCTCACTGTGCAGTCCGGAATGCGCGTCGGGCGGTTCATTCATCGTGACAACCTCGGTTCATGACGAAATCTTCACTTAAGAAGAATTCGTCAGTCAATACTTTTGACGAAATCGTCAGAAATGCCGCGCGATGCTAAGGTCGGCTCGGACCCTCGACGAGAAAGAGAACGCCGCCCATGACCGACGGCAGCGCAGCCCAGCCGAGCCGTCTCGAGCGGCGCAAAGCCCGCACCCGTGCCGCACTCGTCCGCGCCGCGCGGACCTTCATCGCCGAGAACCGGATGAACGCTCCGGTCCTGGAGATCACCCGCGCGGCGGATGTGGGGATGGGCTCGTTCTACAACCACTTCGACAGCAAGGAAGAGCTCTTCCAGGCCGCCGTCGACGATGCGCTCGAGGCCCACGGCCACCTGCTCGACGAACTCACCGGCGAGGTCGACGACCCTGCCGAAGTGTTCGCTCAGGCCTTCCGGCTGACCGGTCGCCTGCACCGCGTCGAACCCGAACTCTCCCGGGTCCTGCTCGCCAACGGGCCTGCCCTCATGTCCGCCGACCACGGCTTGGCGCCCCGTGCCCTGCGCGACATCGAGGCCGCCGCGGCGGCGGGGCGATTCACCGTCGGCGACGTCCGAGTCGCTCTGGCCCTCGCCGCGGGCGCGGTCGTCGGACTCGGACAGCTCCTGCATTCCGAGCCCGATCGCGACGACGCCGAGACGACCGACGAGATGACCGTGGCGCTGCTGCGGGCATTCGGGATGACCGGCGAGGACGCTCGCGCCGTCTGCTCGCGGCCGCTGCCGGGCCTGCCGGGCTGAGGCCTCCCGCCCGGCCTGCCGGGCCGAGTCGCCGATACGGCCTCCCGCCCCCGCGAACACCGCTACCGTGACTGATCTGATCGATCGACCGTTCGACTATGCGAGGTGGGATATGCACGCTTTCCGGGCAGCCGTGGAGGCTCGTGACGAGGCCGCGATCGAGGCGTTGCTCGCCGACGATGTGGTCTTCACCAGTCCGGTGGCGTTCCAGCCCTACCCGGGCAAGCCGATCACCGCGGCCATCCTGCGCGCGGTGATCCGGGTCTTCGAGGACTTCCGGTACGTGCGCGAGATCGCCGATCCGGGCGGGCGCGATCACGCTCTCGTGTTCGAGGCGACCGTCGACGGCAAAAAGCTCACGGGCTGCGATTTCCTGCACTTCGACGAGGACGGCAAGATCGACGACTTCATGGTCATGGTGCGTCCGCTGTCGGCGGCGCAGGCCCTGGCCGAACGCATGGGTGAGCAGTTCGAGCGGATCAAGGCCGAGGCCGCGGCGCAATACGAGCGGGAGGCCGCCGGCCGGTGAGGCATCGCCCCGGGCCGGGTTCCGGCGTCGTGAACGGCTCCGGGCGCTTGCGGTACCGTGGGCCGACACAGAGAAGGCGCTGCGTCGTGTGAGCGGTTTCGCCGGCTAGGAGGGGGTTGTGACGCCGGACGATGATGTTCGGGAATCCGCTCCGGATTCCGGTGCGGCCGGATTCACGGTGCGGGTGGCAGCCGAACGCCTCGGGATCCCGACAGCGACACTGCGCAGCTGGACCCGCCGCTACGGCATCGGCCCCAGCCAGCAACGCCCGGGGAAGCACCGCCTCTACACCGAATCCGATATCGCGATCCTGGAGCGGATGCTCGCCTTGATCCGGGCGGGCGCGAGCCCGGCAGGCGCGGCGGCCGCGGTGACAGAACGACCCACCCCGCCGAAACGCGGGGATCGGCAGCCGCTGCTCACCGCGGCGTTCGCCCTCGATGCCCGAGCGGTGTCGGCGCTGCTCACCGCACATCTGGAGGCCTACGGCGTCTTCGACACCTGGGACCTGGTGTGCCGACCGGCATTCGCGGAGATCGTCGCGCGCCAACTGGGCGGCGAAGGGTGCATCGATGTCGAGCATCTGCTGTCCTGGTCGATCACGGCAGCGCTGCACGCCTGCACACCACCCACCGCCTCGGCTGAACCCCCGGCCGCGATACTGGCCTGCACGAGCGGCGAGACCCACGCGCTCGCACTGGAGGCATTGCGCGCCGCGCTCGTCGAGCGCGGCGTGAACGCGTGGATGCTCGGCGCCGACGTGCCGACCGCCGCCGTCGCCGACGCGGTCGCGCGTGTCGGCGGCGGCCCCGACGTGGTGCTGTGGTCGCACCAGGAGTCCACCGCTCTGACGTCGGCCGTTCGCGTGTGCGCCGACGCGGGCGCGCGAGTCTTCGTCGGCGGCCCGGGATGGGATCTGGCGATCCTGCCCGAGGAGGCGATTCCGGTCCTCACGCTCGCCGACGCGGTCGCCCGGATCGCCGGACCCGGCGACTGACTCCCGCGACCGCGCCCGAGTGAGGCGATGCGGGCGGGGCGACCGGCCCCGCCCGCATCAGGGCGCCGCGTCTATCAGCCCTCCGCGGGCGGCGTCAGGACCTGATCGATGAGATAGACCGTGGCGTTGGCGGTCTGGATGCCGCCGCAGACCACGGACACGTCGTTGACGGCGATCTCGTCGCCGTCGCGGGTCACGGTGACGTCGGATCCCTCGACGGTGGTGTGTGTGCCGGCGACGTCGTCCGGTCCGACCCGGCCGGGCACGGCATGGTAGGTCAGGATCGCCGTCAGGGCCGCCGAGTCCGTCTTCAGACTCTCGAGCGTGGCGGGGTCGAGCGCCTCGAACGCGCTGTCCACCGGCGCGAAGATCGTGAACTCACCGCCGTCGAGCGTGGCGGCCAGGTTGACCTGCGGATTGAGCTGACCGGAAACCGCCGCGGTGAGCGTGTTGAGCAACGGGCTGTCGGCCGCGGCTGCCGTCACCGGTTGCGTGGCCATCGACTCGAGGGAACCGGGACCGCTCGGCACCTGCTCGGCGTAGGCGGCACATCCCGGGCCGACCGGCGCGGCCGCGGCGGCCTGCCCCTCTTCCGTCGTCATCGTCATGGTGGTCGTCATCGCACCGGTGGTCGTGGTCATGCCGTCCGATGTCGACGTGTCGTCGTCGTCGCCACAGGCGGCACTGGCGATCGCGACCGCCGAGAGCGCCGCGATCAGTGCCACGCGGGATTTGCGAGTCCTCATGTCATGCCTTTCTCGAAGGGGCGGGGCGTCGTGTCCGGTCTGTCGCGCCCCGTGAACAATGTGCCCACTGCATCGATAGTGCATCATTTGGCGAGTATTGTGAAGCCCGCGGGTGAAAACCCCGCCGACAGCGATTACCCACACACATCCGAGCAACACCACCGATATCGAGGAGACCGTCATGCCGTACTTCGCCACCACAGGCGCGCTCGGATGGCCGGCGCGGGTGGACACAGAGCCGCCGGAAAGCGAATCCGCCGAGTCGGCGAGGTGAGAACGGAAGACCTATGCGGCGAAAGGGGTGGACATGACCGAATCCGGCCCCGAGGCCGGCGGCGATCCCGAGGCCGGGCTGACCGTCAGCGCGGTCGCCCGGACTCTGGGCATCCCGGTCGCCACGCTGCGCAGCTGGAACCAGCGCTACAACCTGGGACCGTCGGGTCACCGCCCGGGCAGCCACCGCGCCTACGCGCCGCACGACATCGCGGTCCTCACCCGGATGGTCGAGCTGGTCAGAACGGGCGTCAGCGCGGCCAATGCGGCGACCGCGGCCCGAGCCGCGGCCGATCCCCCACCCGAGCTCGGTGATGTGCGGGCGGTCCTGACCGCCGCGGAAGGCCTGCACGCCGCCGACCTGCTCACCCTCCTCACCGCCCATTTCGCGCACTTCGGCGTGGTGGACACGTGGAATCGGCTGTGCCGGCCTGCCTTCGCGGATCTGGTGACCCGCCAGCTGCGCGCCGAGGGATTGGTCGACGTGGAGCACGTGCTGTCCTGGGCGATCACCACCGCCCTGCACCGCACGGCGCCACCGATGCGCGAGACGCAAGGGGCCACCCCGGTACTGCTGGCCTGCACGGCGGGCGAGAACCATGTCCTGCCGCTGGAGATCCTGCGCGCGGCGCTGGCCGAGAGCGCGATCCCGTCGCTGATGCTCGGCGCCTCGGTCCCCGACACCGCCCTGGCCGACGCGGTGGCCAAACAGCCCCGCGACCCGGTCGTCGTGCTGTGGTCGCAGGCCGAACGCACGGCCCAGGGCACGACCGGCATCACCCCGGCGCCCGCACAACTGCTGCTGGCCGGACCGGGATGGGCCGGGACGGACCCGGGCGAAGGAGCCCGGCGTGTTCACACGCTCGAAGACGCCGTGGACCACATCGACCGCGCGGTACGCGCCACCCGCGGAACAACCGCCGAGCAGCCGACCGAACCGCCGAACCGGAGAGTAGACAGATGACCAACTTCGATTCAGAATCGATGCATATTTCACCGAGATGTGTCAGGCTCGAACGGTGAACGCACAACGAACCGCGCAGCTGTCCCGAACCGCGCAGGTGCCACGAACCGACGAGCCCGCCGTCGGCGAACCGGCCTGGTTCGCGCGCGTAACGGATTCGCTGCGGACCCACACCGTCGAATTCGTGGCCGCGCGCTGCGCCGAGGAGTTGGCGACGCTCGGCTTCGACGAGCCGATCCGCGCGGTGGGCAATATCGTCGCGGGCGGCAAAGGTCTGCGGCCGACATTGATGTATCTCGGCTGGCTGTGCGGCGCCGCGGAATCCGAGGCCGCGTTGCGCGCGGCGGCCAGTCTCGAGTTGTTGCACGCGTTCGCACTGCTGCAGGACGACGTGATGGACGAATCCGACTCCCGCCGGGGCAGTCCGTCGGCACATGTCCGGCTGGCACGCCGGCATGCCGAGGAGAAGCGGTCGGGGTCGTCGTCGCGCTTCGGGGAGTCGGCGGCGGTGTTGCTGGGCGATCTGTGTCTGGTGTGGGCCGAACGGATGCTGCGCGAAAGCGGTGTCGACGCGGCGGCACTGGCACGCATGTGGCCGCACTACGACGCGATGCGCACCGAACTGGCGGTCGGGCAACTCGCCGACCTGCTCAACGACGCGGCGCGGCTGCCCTCGCTGGATCAGGTCCTCGACATCGCGCGACGCAAATCCGGGAACTACACCGTGCGCAGGCCACTGGAGCTGGGTGCGGCGATGGCAGGCTGCACCCCGCAGGTGATGGAGGCGCTCGGCGGCTACGGCACACTCATCGGCGAAGCCTTCCAGATCCGGGACGACCTGCTCGGCCTCTTCGGCCACCCCGCGGTCACCGGGAAGCCCGCGGGCGCCGACCTGCGCGAACGCAAGGCGACCACGGTCATCGTCCTGGCCGAGCACTTGGCCTCCCCCGCTGATCGCGCTCGGCTGCACGAGTTGTGGGGCCGCGACGAGTTCGACGACGAGGCGGTGACGACGGCCCTGACCGTCATCGTCGACAGCGGCGCGCCGCAACGCGCCGAAGAGATGATCGCCGATCGGCTGCAGCGCGCGGAAGCGATACTCGGCGACAGCGGTCTCGATCCCGCCGTCACCTCGGCACTACGGCGAATGGCGCAGCTGTGCACCGACCGCTCGCACTGAACGGCACTGCCCGATCGGTTCGCGGCGGCGGTGCATGGGCGTCGGCCGGAGGGAATCACCGGCCGACGATGCGCCGATCATCCGGCGGTGAGACGTCCGTGACCGCCGTTTCGGCAGCGTAGATGTCGTTGTAGAGGCGCAGCGCGTTGTCGCGCAACTCGGTGAGGCCGGAACCGGCGAATCGATCCACGGCGAGTCCGGCCGGGAGATCACCCCCGCCGACGAGTGCGTCGGTGAGCGCGGCAGCAGCGCCCGCGGCGTGCGTGACCCAGATCGCCTCGGCGATCCACACACCGTCCATGCCGGGATGTCGACCGAGAAAGGGCATGTTGTCGGGCGTCATCGCGAAGACGCCGTTGACACGTTGCGCGGGAGCGAATCGGGCTTCCGCACGCAGCAACTGTTGGGCGGCGGTGACGACCTCGCTGAACTGTGCCGGCCACGGCAGCCCAGCGCCCCCGTCGAGGTCGCCCTGCGCCACCGGCACCGGTCGATGCTCGTAGCTGCCGATACCGAGCCGGTCACCGTGGACGCGCGCATAGGTGTGGTGCTCGGCCCACCGGACGAACGGCCCGGGCCGATGAGCGGCGGCTGCCCCGGAATAGACGTAGGGGTGGGCCACGGGGAACAGCGGCAGTTCCAGCCCGGTCCACGCCGCCGCCGTCGGTCCCCAGACGCCGCCCGCCAGTACGACGTCGTCGGCGTGGAACACCTCACCCGAGCTGGTCGCCACGACGAGTCTCCCGTCCACTCGATCGAGCCCCACCACTTCTCGGCCGGGAAAGATGTGCGCGCCGCGCGCGATCGCGTCTCCGCGCAGGGCGTCCCAGACCGGGACCACGTCGGCCGACCCGTCGTCGGAAAACAAGCCGGCGGCGACAACTCGGGTCGTGTCGACGAACGCCGCTACCGAGTCCGGCAATCGCGCGGCGTCGAGCAGCCGGGCCTCGAGGTCCGCCGACCGGGCGGCATCCACCCGCCGCGCGACCTCCTCGGCACCCGCGGCGGTGGTGGCGAGTTCGAGGCCCCCTGTCCGCGTGAATCCGGACGGCGCGCACTCGGCGTAGATGTCGGCGGATGCCCGGGCGAACGCGGTCAGCACCGGTGCGTCGTTGTAGAGGCCGACGAATCCCGGCGCGTACGCGGTAGAACCGAGAGCTCGGCCCGGAAACCTGTCGAGCACCGTCACATGCACGCCACGGTCGGCGAGTTCTCGCGCCACACCGATGCCGACTATTCCGGCTCCGACGACGACTACCTGTCGAGTCACCTCGCCGCTCCCCTCGCTCTACCACCGAAAACACGCAACTACCCGGTATTTCGCCGGGTAGCGCGAATGGTAGAGACCTGGCCGAGGTGGGCCGCCACCCGGTGCTCACGGCGGTCGACGAGGTCCGCGGCGCCGACGCCGGTAGTAGACACTGAGCGGAGTGCTCGCGGTCCGGCCGGGCCGATACCGGTAGAACGGGACGAGGCCCCCGCCACAACGAGGGCCCGCACTCTCCCGAAAGGACCGCTATGACCGACACCGCCGACCTGGTTGCCGACCTGCTCGACCGGGTGCGAACCCTCGAGGACAAGGCCGCCGTCCACGAGGTGCTCACCGCCTACGGTCCCGCCGTCGACGCCGGTGACGCCGAGGCCGTGGGCCGGTTGTGGGCCGAGGACGCCGTGTACGACATCGACATCCGGGTGATGCGGGGACGCGAGGCGATCACCGAGATGGTCCGCACCGCACCGCATCAGGACTACATCCACGAGGGATGCGGGCACCTGCTCGACCCCGTCCACATCCGTGTGGACGGCGACACCGCGGTGGCGACCTGCCATTCGCTGCTGTTGCGCCGCAACCCCGACGAGGATTCGTTCCGGGTGTGGCGCGTGAGCGCCAACCGTTTCGAACTCGCCCGCATCGACGGAAGGTGGCTCATCGAACGCCGCACGGCCCGGCTGCTCGACGGCAGCGCGGCCGCACGCGACCTGCTCGGCCGAGCCGCCGGCTGAACCCGCCGAGCCGGCCGAGCCTCGAGCTGACGCGGCTGAGCCGAGGCCGCCGCTCGTGGTGCTGGTGTCGTCCTGTTGTACTGGTCGGTTCGCGGCTGCGTGAGACGGCCGCGACTACGGGTGCGAGGATCGATTCATGACCGTCCGCCTGCTGATCATCGAAGACGACGACCGGGTGCGAGAAGCGTTGCGGCTGGCACTCGAGGACGAGGGCTACAGCATCGATGAAGCGCCGGACGCGGAGTCGGCGTTGAGGAAACTGAGCTACTCGGGCCCACCCGACGCACTCATAGTCGACCTCATGCTCGGCCGGATGGATGGATTCACCTGTATCCGCGAAGTACGCCGCGACCACGACGTACCCATCATCGTCGTCAGCGCTCGCGACGACACCCACGATGTCGTGGCTGCCCTGGAGGCCGGCGCCGACGACTACGTCACCAAGCCCTACGAGATCAAGGAGATCACCGCACGCCTTCGCGCCCTGCGCCGCCGCTCCACTCCGGTACCCGGCAGCCGCGAAGCTCCACGCGACCTCCACCTCGACACCGACGCCGAGGCCCCGCTGATCCTGTCCACGGGTAGCGGCACCGTCCGACGCGGCGATGTGGAACTACATCTCACTCTCACCGAATACCGCCTTCTGTGCGAACTCGCCGAATCGGCGGGCCACGTCCTCAGCCGTCGCGCACTGCTCGAACGGGTATGGGACCACGGATTCTTCGGCGACGAACGCATCGTCGACGTGCACATCCGCCGACTACGCACCAAGATCGAGCGCGATCCCTCGGATCCTCGGATCATCATCACGGTGCGCGGGCTCGGATACCGGCTCGATCTCGGTCGATGATCGGCCGCGGCATCGGACTGCGCAAGCGGGTCATCCTGTTCTTCGGGCTCGGCGCCGCGTTGATATCGGTGATCCTCGCGATATCGGTCTTCACGATCAGCCGCGGCTACATGATGGGGCAGCGCGAACGCTCGGCCGAACGGCAAGCGGTGACGCATGCGGAACTGCTCAGGAATGTGCTCGCGGTACCCGGCACGGCACCGGCGGACGCGCTCGGCGCGATCGACCCGCCGATCGACACGGTACTTCTGCTGCACTGGCAGGGCGAGTGGATAAAAACGTCCTCGGCGGATCCCGCGGATCTGCTTCCCGCGCTGGACCCGACCGAAATCAGGACGGAGGCAGTGACGGTTCCGACGACAGTGCACGGTCACCCCTACCTGGCGGTGGCGATCCCTCTCGGACCGGACGGCGACGCCTTGTACGAGCTCGCACCGTTGACCGAGTTGCGCGCGACCCTCCGAATACTGCGCCTGGTGCTGATCGCCTGCGCCGCTGCCGCCACGCTCGCAGGCTCCCTGCTGGGATTCTGGGCCGCAGGCAGGGTCCTGGCGCCACTGCGGCAACTCGCGGGCACCACCGGGCGGATCGCGAGCGGCGATCTCGACAGCCGATTGCCCGACCGCGACCCCGAATTGGCCGTCATCGCCACATCATTCAACACCATGGTCGACTCGTTGCAGCAGCGCATCGAACGCGAACGCCGGTTCTTCGGCGATGTGAGCCACGAATTGCGGACACCACTGACAACGTTGATCACCAGCGTCGCGATTCTGGCGCGAACCCGTGACGATCTTCCCGAGCGTTCGGGCCGCGCACTCGATCTGATCACCGATGAGTTGTCCCACCTGTACAAACTCCTCGATGACCTGCTGGCGCTGGCCAGGACCGAGGCGGGTCTGCACCAGGACGCGCTCGAGGCATTCTCCTTGGAGGAATTGATCACACACACGTTGACGAAGGCCGAACGCTCCCCCGAGTTGCTGACCGTCGTCGACGACAGCGTCATCCTCGGCCACAAACTCGTCTTGGAGCGCGCGTTCGTGAATCTCATGGACAACGCGGACCGGCACGGTGGCGGCCTCACCGCCGTCACCGTCCGTCGGGTGGGCGCTCGCGCGGTGATCGACTTCGATGACGCGGGCCCCGGCGTAGCTCCCACCGACCGACTGCGGATCTTCGAACGATTCGCCACCAGCACAGTGGGACGACGGTCGACGACCGGGACCGGAACCGGACTCGGGCTCGCCTTGGTCGCCGAATCCGTCTCCGCACACGGGGGGAAGGTCGAATGCCATGACCGTCCAGGTGGCGGAGCCCGGTTCACCATCACATTGCCCGCCGAACCCGGCCCCGCCGATCCGGCCCCCACATCGATGACGCCGAATCAGCGAAACCGTGGCCGGAACGCCGACCGATGAACGTGGTAGCACGCCGAGCCGCTGGGCTGAGGTTCGCTGTCGGCGAACGTCTCAGCCCGTGGTGACTTGCCCCGTGGCGGAGTTCCATTCGATCCAGCCGCGTTCGAAGTCCATTCGACGGCCGGTGGGCACATCCTGCTCGTCGGAGGTGGGAAACCCCAGTCGGCCGTTCTCGTAGCCCTGCCGGGCCCATTCGTCGAAAATGGCCCCGTAGACGGCATGTGTTCCGGCCGGGGAATGATAGATGTTGCCGTTCTGGAACCTGTTGAACCTGCCCGCACCGCCAGGCGTGGCCAACTCTCCGCTGACCGGCCATCGCACTGCGGACTCGGGCCCGCCCATGCGGTCGTACTCGGCCCCGATCAGCCCATACACTTCCCACCCCCCGGTCTTGTCGGTCCAGTAGATGGCGCCGTTGTCGAAGTCTTGGACGCGGCCGCCGTCGCTGTCGTACTCTCCGCTACGGCAATCTCCGAGCGGTCCGGTAGGCCCGGCCAGCTCGGCATAACGAGTACCGATAGCCGCGGTAGGCCAGCAACACACTTCCTCCTCCGAATCGCAGGCCGCCAGTCCGGAACCGAGCAGGGCAAGGGCTGCCATCGCCATCACAACCCTCGAGATCGGTCGGATCGAGTTCATGGAGGCACCTCTTCCTGAGAATGGCCCCTCTGGGCGGAATGACACCACGCACCGGAAGATAAACATCTCCGGCCCGACCGAAGAACATCCGAGGCGGGTCGGCAGAAGAACGGAATCGACATCGATGCGGGACGGCGTCGGCGACCGCTGCTCGCCCGACGAGGGACCGTAAACCCGCTGGTAGTCGCACCAGTTGCCCGATTATCACGTCCGTGACGGTGACCGCCAACCAGAACCACCGCGTCTCCGGAAGGAGGCCGGGCCCCTCTCTTCGATTATGGACAAGGACGGTGGGTCGTCCCTATCTCGACCACCCGCGCCCATTCCGGTGGCCGGTCCGGAACGTAATCGGCATCGCGTTCACTCCACGAGCCGTCCCGGCGGAACAGCCCGACCACTGTCCGGCACCCCGGCCGGTGGGCCGGCCAGGGTGTCTGGCCGTCGGTCAACACGACCAGCACATCGGGACGTGGCCGGCTGCGCAGTGCCTTGGCGAATCCGGTGCGCAGGTCCGTGCCCCCACCGCCCAGCAGAGCGATCCCCTCGGCGTGGCACAGCGGATGCGCGATCCGTGCCGCCGCGTCACACGACAGCACGGTGACCAGATCGCGTCGACCACCGACGGCGCGGGAGATGGCGGCGACTTCCAGCAGCGCGCTGCCCAGTTCCGCGTCACTGACCGAGCCCGAGGTGTCGATGATGACGCTGACCCGCGGCGGTGTGCGGCGCAGGCTGGGCAACACCACGCCGGGCACCCCGGCCGAGCGTCGAGCCGGTCGACCGTAGGTGTAGTCCTCACCGGCACCGGCCGCGGACGCCGCCGATCGGATGGCCGCTCCCAGCAGATCCCGCCACGGCTGAGGCGGATGCAACGCCTCCTCCGCCCAACGCCGCCACCCCTGGGGGGTGCTTCCCGGGCGGCCGACGATGCCTTGGGCCACCCGGAATCGGACGGCCTCGCGTTGCTGCTCGGTGAGGCCGTCCGCACCGTCCGGTCCCCATTCCCACGCGCGGTCCAGTCCGTCGGCGCCGCTACCGCAGTCGAGCCAGGCCAGGTCCTGGGTATGTCTGCCGAGGCGGAACTGACGCAGGTAGTCCTCCATCAGTCCGCCCGCGGGCAAGCCCAGCGTTGCGGGCAGGACAGCGCCCTCGGGCTGGACCAACCCGTCACCGAACGCGTCGTCGTTGATCTCGGCATCCGCCGCGATGTTCATCCGGAGCCGCTCGGCCGGGCCGGTCAGGTCGTGCTCGCGGGCGAATCGATCGCTGCGCCCGTGATGGTCGCGCAGCAGGTGAGATACCTCGTGCACCAGTACCGAGGCCAGGTCCTCGACGGGCATGTACGCCACGAACGCGGGCGAGACGTAGCACCGCCAGTAGCGGTCGACCCCCATCGTCGGGACGTGCCGCGACTCGACGATGTGCAGCGCGTACAGTGCGGTCGCCAGATACGGGCGCGCCCGAACGGCCAGCAGCCGGGCCGCGAAGAGCTTGTCGACGTCCAGCGTCGCGGCGGCTGTCGTCATCGGCCGGCCCGCTCGGCGACGCGGGCCGCGGCACGATCCGCTCCCCGGGACACCGACATCATTCCCGCGAGTCGCTCGATCGAGGCGGGCACCTGCCAGTCGTCCCGGCGCAGCGTCGCCAGGGTGGTCGCCGGGACGACCACCAGGTCCGGCGCTCCGGTGTCCACCGCCTTCACCAGCACCGCCCACGCCGCATCCCACCGGGAGGGCGACGGATGCCGGCGGACCGCGGCCACCACCGCGTCGAGCACGGCCTGGCGCAGATCGCCGCGCTCGGGCAGCTCGGCGGCGGCCGGGTCGGCGAGCAGCGCCTCGGGGTCGGGCAGGTCCATCCGATCGATGCTGGTCAGCAGTTCGAAACCCGGGCCGTCCCCCACCGCGCCCCGGATCAACAGAGACAGCACATCCGGGGACGAGCCGGCCGCGGTGGCGAAGGCGATCAACCGCAGCGTCATGTCCCAGCTGCGTGGCGACGGCCAGGCGCCGCCCCGGCGCGTCTCACTGCTGGGCAGCTGATGCACGAGCGCGGGTCGCGCCGCGAGGAGTTCACACACTGCGCGGCGCGCGAAAGCCACTGCCTCCGGCAGCTTTTCCGGATCGAGCCGCGGCAGCGTCGCGTGCGGCCAGGTCCCGCCGAGACCGCGGACGACAACCTCGTGATCATGAGTCCATTGCAGGTGCACGAACCGATTGGCCAGTGGCGGACTCAGCTCCCACCCGTCGGCCGCCGAGGAGCGCGGGTTGGCGGCCGCCACGATGCGCACCCCCGGCGGCAGGTGGAGTGTGCCGACCCGCCGTTCCAGGACCAGGCGCAGCAGCGCGGCCTGCACGGCCGGGGGCGCCGTCGACAGCTCGTCCAGGAACAACAGCCCCCGGCCTGCCCGGACGAGTCGCACAGCCCAGTCCGGCGGAGCCATCGGAACACCGTTCTCCGCGGGGTCGTCGCCGAGGACGGGCAGGCCCGAAAAGTCCGACGGCTCGTGCACACTCGCGATCACGGTGGTCAGCGGCAGCTCCAGCGACTCGGCGAGCTGGGTCAACGCCGCGGTCTTGCCGATCCCCGGCTCGCCCCACAGCAGCACCGGCAGGTCGGCGGCCACCGCCAGAGCCAGCGCCTCCAGTTGGGTGTCGGGCCGGGGTTCGGTCTTCACCTCGCCCAGCAGCGACAGCAGGTCGTCGGCGACATCGAGTGGAGAGGTGCGGGCACGCTCCGAACCGGGAGCGCGTGGAATGAATGCGTACATGTGTCGATCACCTTCTGGTCGTCGAGGATCAGCGCGAGCCGCGCCGAAAAGGATGGGAACGGGATCGTTCGATGAGCGTCGTGCCGGGCGGGGTGTCCGGGTCAGCGCCGGGTTGTCGTGGTCGCGACAGCGCCGAGCTGTCCGATCACCGGTGGGTGGCGTGACGCGGGTGTGCTCGGTGTTCGCGACGAGCGCCTGACCGCGCGCGGATGGGCCCCGGACCGGTCAGCCCGGCCCGGAACAATCCATAGGTGGTCCGCTGACGCGCGAACGCCTCCAGCGCATCCCGCAACGGGCCGTCGCGCAGCACGGCACCGGGGCCGAGCAGGCCCTCGACCACGGCCAGCGCCCCGGCGGTGTCGCCGTGAGCCAATCGTTCCCGGACGCCGTCGAGACAGTCCGGACGACGATGCGCTCGGTCGACGGCACGCAGGCACGGCAGCGGAACGCCGGTCAGGGCGACCAGCAGTTCCTCTCGCCGGATCTCGGCCGGATCATGGTCGAGGGCGGTCAGCACGCCGTCGACCAGTCCGATCCGATGCCGCTCGCCCCGGCACCACACCAGGTGCGGACGGCTCGTCTCCGCCGCCCTCCGGGACACACCCGGCTGCGGACAGTCCGGTGCCAGTACGGCGGCGACCAGCGGATGCAGCCGATCGGCGGTGATCGCACCGGCACGAAGCAGTTCCAGATCCGGTAGCGCCCAGGTCGCCGCATCCGGCAGCACCGGTAGCGCGGAGACCGCACCGTGCGGGTATGCCTCGGCGATGCGCAACGCGGGCAGGCCGTCGCCGCCGGAAGACAGTTCCACGACCACCTCGCGCCGAGCCCCGAACCGCACCCGCAGAGCACCGGCCTGCCGCCCTTCGGCGCGCAGCAGTATCCCCGCTTCGGCCGCCCATCGGTCCACAGCGGAGCCGTCGGGCGCCATCTCCCGCAGCCCCGCGTCGATGCCGTGACCGGCGTCGAATTGCTCGGCGCCGGAACGTATTCGAAGCTCGTCCACCCTGTACACATCCCACAGGTGACGATGGAGATCCAGGCGGAACCGCCGGTTCGGCCGGGGATGCGGATGTGGGCTGGGACAGGATCGGTCCCACACCGTGAGGCCGATCCGCTGCCCGGCATCCGCCCAAGCCGGCGCGGTCCGCACCACCAGAGACACCGAACCCGCTGTCCGACAGCTGTTTCCGGTGTCAGGTGGCCCGTAGCGCGCCAGCGCGACGGTCAGCCCCGGCCGCAGCAATCCGTCGGGAGCTACCCTCGGCAGATGCCAACGCAGCAGGTCAGGCGCCAGCCGACGCAGATCGTCCTCGACTCGGGCGGCGACCTCCCGGCCGTGTCTACCTGCCAGCGCCCGCATATCGATATCGACATCGAAACCCGCGGCGGCACAAGCCCCCGCCCAGTCCCCGGCACGCCGCCGGGCAGTCGCGGTCTCGATCATGGAAGGCGACACGGCGAACTCACGCACGCGCAGCCAGAAGGACAGACGGGAATCGTCACCGTTCGTGTTCGGAGTGCGCATCAGCACTCACCTGGCACGAACGGGACCCCCAATCTTCGATCGGAACGAGTCATCACGAGATCGAGCATAACGTCCGCGCGGAGTCGATGTCATCAGCTGCGCCAGGCCGACACGATCGAGTCCCCCGGGCCGAAGTGGTGGCGCCGAGCCGGCCCGTCCACTACTCCGACTCGAAGTGCCGGAGCACGCGCAGGGCTCGAAGCGTGACCCACCGGTTCGGCGTCCCGGCACGGGGATAGGAGACATGCGTCCGGCCCGGGTAATGGGCGGCGCCCACCCACCGGCCATCGGGCCGACGTCGCTTCCGGACGAGATCGAGCGCGTCGGCCAGACGTGAGTCGTAGGAGACACCCGCACCACGGAGCACGTCGAGTCCTCGCAGCACATCGAAGTGCCAGCGGGCAGGCTCATGGAATCGGGTGAATTCCACACGTATCGGCTTGCCGTCCGAGCGTCGCTGATACAGGTGCCGGTCGAGCAGCGCCGTCGTCGCCTCGTCGATCGCGGAGCGAACGTCATCCGCGCGATACGAGTAGCCGCGGCGCAGGAATTCGGCGAATCCGTCGATGACGCTCGTCGTACTGTGGACCGAGGCGGTCCTGGCACCCGATCTGTTCGCTCGGCAGTTGAAGCCCCCGTCGGGCAGCTGCTGCCCGAGTACGAAGTCGACCACACTCTGTAAGGCGACGGGCTCCGCGCCGAAGTAGCAGGAGAACGCGAGGAACATCCCGTTCATGCAGACGTCGGATTCCTTCACCGAATCCGCCGGGTTGAACCCGCCGTCCTCACCTTTGTGCTGTTGCGCAGCCGACGCCACAGCGTGGGTGCAGATCGGCTCGCGCGCCGGGACGGCCAGGTCGCGCAGTTCCAGCAACGAGTAATGCGCGCACGTCCACTTCGGCTCGTAGAAACCCCGCCCCCAGCCACCGCGCTTTCCGGCCGCGAGGATCTGCGCCCCGGCACCCTCCGAGGCGATGCGGGCGCGAAGATCGGGACGCGTGTCATCGAGCAGGTCGCGACAGGTCTGGAACCGTACCGCGACCTCGCCCTCCAGAAGCCACCGAAGGACATCGTCCTCGAAGTACCCGCCGACGGTGCCCACGGCATCAGTCTAAGGAGCGGTGGACGAAATTCACCGCGCGCCACGGGAAGCCGCTCGACCGGCCGGATGACGAACGACGTGTGGGTTGATCGTCGGCGAGCACTTCCGGCACTATCGGATCAGCGGGTGATGGTCGGGGCCGGTTGCCAGTGGTGGGCGCCGCCGGTGGAGGTGACGTGGCCGAATTGGACGTCGGCGAAGTGCATACCGAAGCCGAGGACACCGGGCCGGGTCAGTTGGTCGATGAGCCATGTGGTGGTGGCGCGTGATCGGACGGGGTCGTCGTCGGCGGAGCTGGTCAGGCCGGGGTGGGTGATCTGGACCGGGGTGGTGAGGGCATCGCCGAAGACCAGCAATTGCTCACCGCCGCTGGTGAGTCGGTAGCCGGTGTGGCCGAGGCTGTGGCCCGGGGTGGGCATCGGAAACACACCGGGGAAGATCTCGTCCTCCCCTATCGTGCGTACCTGGTCGGCGATCACTTCGAGGACTGCCGGGGGCGTGCCGTCGGCGATCGCGAGGTGCGGGTTTCGCCATTCGGTGTCGGAGACCAGGATCGGGACACCGGCGAAGACATTGGTGGTGGTGCCGGGACGGGACTGCCACAGCCACCCGAGGTGGTCCATGTGCAGGTGGGTCAGCGCCACGAGGTCGATATCGGCGACGCTGCGGCCGGCGGCGGCCAGGCTGTCGAGCAGTTTGCCGCCCCGGAGGAATCCGACCGGTGTGGGAACGGCCAAGGGCCCGAATCCCGCGTCGATCATCATGGCGCGGTCGCCGTATTCGATCAACAACGCTCCGACGCTGGCGGCGAGGTAGCCGTCGCCGTCGATGAGATCGGCGAACTGCTGCCAGATCGCTTCGTCGGCGCCGGGGAGCCAGCGGTAGGGATCGATACGAGCGATGCCATCGGGCAGGTAGGTGACGCGGTGGTCGCCGATGTCGATGCTGCGCAGCTCGACGGCTTCACGGTTGAGGCGTTCTCGGGTGATGATCATGGCGAGTTCTCCTACCAGGGCTCGTGCCCGATCCCGGGTATCTCGGGCCACGGCGAGTCGCCCGAGCGGCGAGGGCAGGTAACGCGTCGGAGAGATCGTGCGGCCCGCCGTCACCGCGCGGCGACGGGCGGGCCGGCGCCCACGTGCAGGGCTCGCGTGAGAACGCGGTGTATGTAGTCGGGGTCGGCAGGGGCGTTGTCGATCAGGATCGCTGTGCACAGGCCGTCGGACGCGGCGACCATCGCGGCGATCGCATCGGCGTCATCGGTGAGTGTCGCGGCGAGTTCGGCGACGTTCTCGCGCCAGCGACGAGCGACCGACGCCAGGGCGGGGCGGCGGGCGGCGAGGGTCGAAAGCTCGCGCTCGGCCAGGGCACGCTCGCGACCCGGCCCGCCGGATTCGGCGATGAGCCGGGCCAGGCCGCGCAGTTTGTCGTCGGGGCCGTCGATGATGGCGCGGATGCGGGCGGTGTAGTCGTCGGCAACGCTGGTCAGGGCCGCGACGAGCAAGTCGTCCAGAGTGGCGAAATAGTAGGTACTCAGACTGGTGGCGATGCCCGCCTGTTTGGCGACCGTACGGTGGGTGACACCGGCGGCGCCGTCACGGGTGACGACAGCGAGTGTGGCGTCGATGATTTCGGCACGGCGTCTGCTGCCCCGCGCCTTTCGTCCGTCGACGGGCTCTTCGTCGCCGCTCATGCTCCCCTCCTGCGTGTGCCAGGGCAGTCGAGCACATCACCGCTCGTCTGCTTCCCCATCATCATCCTCGCCGATCGGGCGCACGTGACGCAGGGCGACAACGCAGAGGGTCACGGCGGCGAGGATCGCCGCGCCGGCGACAGCCGAGGCGGTGTTGACGCCCGCCACAAAGGCCGCTTTCGCGGCGCCGACGACCTCGCCGGGAACCTCGTCGGCGACCGAAAGCGCACCGGAGAGGCTGTCGGTGAGACGCCCGGAGACCTCAGGGGAAGTATTCGTCGGCGGGTTCACACGGCTCGTGTACACGGCGGAGGTCAGGCTGCCGAGCAGGGCGACACCGACGGCGATGCCGAGTTCTTGAACGGTCTCGGACATCGCGGCCGCCGATCCGGACTTCGACGCCGGGGCCGCGCCGACGACCATGTCCGTGCCCAGGGCCGCGATGGCGCCCAGCCCGAGGTAGACGAACGCGAACCCGGCGACGACCCGGGCGGCGTCCTCGGTCCCGGAGGTAGCCAGCAGCCCGTAACCGATCACCGACAGTCCGAGCGTGACGGCCATGACCAGACCGGGACGCATCCGCCGGGCGACCAGAGGTGCACCGATGGCGGCAACGAACATCGCCAGTGCGGGCGGCCCCATCCACCAGCCCGCGGTGAACGCACTCATGCCCTCGACGAACTGGAGGTATTGGGTGACCAGGTACATGGCGCCGCCCACCCCGGCCAATCCGATCAGCAGCACGGCCAGGGCCGCCGAGAACGCTCGGTCGGCGAACAGTCCGACATCCAGCAGCGGGGAGGTCAGACGACGCTGGCGCCGCACGAACATCACACCGGCGACTGTGCCGACCAGCAGCCCGACGACAGCGCTGAGGTCGACACCGTGCGCGGAGACACCCTTGATGACGTAGATGACCGGCAGGAGCGCCGCCAGCGACAAGGCGACACTGACCAGATCGAGCCGGTCTGCGTCCGGATCGGCGTGCTCGGGGAGCGCGAACTTCGCCCCGGCCAGAACGGCCAGGGCGATCGGAACGGCGAGCAGGAATGCCGCGCCCCACCAGAAGGCATCCACGAGCAGGCCACCGACCACCGGCCCGGCAGCCATACCGAGGGCGAACATCGTGGCCCACACACCGATGGCCAACGCGCGCTGGCGTGCATCGCCGAACATGATCGAGATCAGCGACAGAGTCGACGGCATCAGCGCGGCCCCCGCCACGCCGAGAAGCCCGCGCGCCAGGATCAGCAGTTCGGCACTGGGCGCGAAGGCGGCGAACACCGAGACCGCCGCGAACGCTGTCATCCCGACGACCAGCAGTCGCCGCCTGCCGATCCTGTCCCCCAGGGTGCCCATCGTGATGAGGAAACCGGCGATGAAGAACCCGTAGGCGTCCATGATCCACAAGGTCTGTGTCGCCGAGGGATTCAGAGCCTCGGTCATGCTCGGCAGCACCAGGTACAGCACCGTCACATCGAGGCCGAGCAGGACGGTCGGCAGTGCCAACAGCCCCAGACCGATCCACTCGCGAACCCCTGCCCGCCGGGCCTGTTCCACCACCATCGCGCCTCCTCCAAGATACTTGAACGATAGTACAATTAGAACTATCGTTCAAATATAACGGCAGCCTCTCGCTGCCGCGGACGCGCGGTTCCTCGGGCGAGACCGAGCCGGATCCCGGTGGCGTAGGCCGGACAGGCGGCCGCCTCCTCGCCGGCGGCCATACCGAGGTGCTCGATGCCCGGTCGAGCTCATGGCGCCGATCTGCGCCCGATCCACATGAGGGAACAAGACCGCGAGCGGTCCGAGATCAGAGACGATCTCGACTCGATGGCTCATTGCTCGGATCGTCGGCCGACGATGATGCGATGCGACTGTCGTCAGAAGTGTTGTCAGACAAGAAAAAGGTCCGGCATCAAGCCGGACCTTTTATCTGGTGGAGCTAAGGGGACTCGAACCCCTGACCCCCACACTGCCAGTGTGGTGCGCTACCAGCTGCGCCATAGCCCCTCGGTGGGTCTCGCTCGGTTTCCCTCGCGCCTGACAAAAGTTACACCACCGGCGTGTTGGCAGCCAAATCGGCTGGTCAGCGGGGTGAACAGTGGTAGACGAGGGGCGCGAGCGAACGAGTCCCGAGAAGCCGAGATCAAGGGGTGGTCAGTTCCGCGACCCACTCCGCGTTGTTGGCGTCGAGCTTGGTGTCGCCGTGGAACAGCGAGGGGGTGGCGGCGTTGTTGTCGAGGCGGGCGTTCAGGTCGGCGAGGGTGGTCTCGGCGGCCTTGTCGGCTGCGGCGACCTGGGCGCCGGTGGCGATGCAATCGACGGCTTCGGCGGGGGCACCTGCGGTGCGGGCGAACTCGGCGAGGGCTTCGTTGCTGTGGTCGGCCTTGCCTTCGGCGGGCTGGTCGGTGACGAAGAGCTGGTCGTGGAAACGGGAGTAGAGGGGACCGTCGCCGGTGGCGGCCACGCAGCGGGTCGCGGCGATGGCGCGGGTGGAGTAGTCGCCGCTCTCGGACTTCGGGTTCAGGAAAGCGACGTAGTGGTAGGCGACGGTCAGCGTGCCCTGGTCGACCTGCTGGGCGATCTCCTGGCCGTAGATGCGCTCGAGGGTGCCGCACGCGGGGCACAGGGGGTCTTCGTAGATGTCGACGACGGGTTGCGCGCCGGGCCGGCCGAGGACGACGACGCCGTCTTCACGCAGGGCGACCTCGACGGCGGGTTCGCGGACGGGGCCGTAGCCGTCGTTGCGGATCTCGGCGTCGGACGCGCCCCAGCGGAACACCAGGAAGACGATCAGCACGATCATGGCCAGGGCGATTCCGCCGAGGGCGAAGGTCGTGCTGCTCGACATGGGGCGCGGGGTGTAATTCGGACGCTGTTGACTCACCCGCCCTACTCTGCCTCGAGCCGGTGGGTTCAGTCGCGCCGGAGTCGGCGGTCCCGCCATCTGCGCAGGCGTGAGGGCGGGTCCGGCGGCAGATGCTCGTAGGCGGCGCGGTGGGCCAGTTGGTATTCGTCGTCGTCGATCGGCACGCTCGCCGGTTCGCCGGTGTGCACGTGCTCGTCGGTGCGGCGCAGGGTCTCGGGGACCGCCAGCCAGGCCACGGCGGCGACGAGCAGCAGCGCACCGGTCGCCGACAGGCCGACGGCGTAGCCGAAGTGCTCGATGAGCAGGCCGGCGACCACGGGGCCGATCACCGCGCCGAGGTCGCCCGCCATCTGGAAACCGGCCAGCACCGGGCCGCCTCGGGCCTTGGAGCCGACGACATCGGCCAGGGCGGCTTGCTGGGTGGGGGTGAGCATGCCCGAACCGATACCGGCGACGACCGAGGCCGCCAGCAGCCACGGCAGATCGGGGGCGAATCCGAGGCCGGCGGTGCCGATGCCGCACACCAGCGCGCCCGCGATGAGGAACGGGCGACGGCCGAACCGGTCGGACAGGCGCCCGGATTGGAAGAGCACCAGCACATTGCCCACCGCGAACGCGGTCAGCGCCACACCGGCCATCCCCGGCGACTGCCCGAGGGTCTCGACGACGATCAGCGGTACGAAGGCCATCCGCACGCCGAACACCGCCACGCCGTTGGCGAAGTTCGACCACAGCATCGCCGGATAGGCGGGTTCGGCCAGCCCCTGCCGGAAGGTCAGCTCCGGCGCTCGCTCGCCGGTCTCCGGCGCGGCCAGATGCGAATCGCGCAGGCTCACGTAGACGATCGCGCAGGCGAGCAGCAGCGCGGCGGCGTAGATGACGAACGGCACGCGCAGCCCGAGACCGGCCAGCGCGCCGCCGACGAGCGGGCCGCTGACCGAACCGATCAGGAAGCTCGACGACCACAGACCCGACACCCGGCCGCGCTGATGGAACGGCGAGAGCCGGATGACCAACGCCAGCGAGGACACGGTGAACATGGTCGAACCGATGCCGCCGAGCGAGCGCAGCACCAGCAACTGCCAATAGGTCTGGGACAACGCGCACAGTCCGGTCGAGACCGCGACGATCCCCAGCCCGCTCAGATAGACCCAGCGCTCCCCCAGCCGCTGCACCAGCGCGCCACTGAACGGCGCGAACAGCAGACGCATCAACGCGAATGCGCTGATGATGGCCGAGGCGGCGGTGAACCCGACGCCGAAACTGCGCGCGAACTGCGGCAGCACCGGCGCGACGAGGCCGAAGCCGATGGCGATCACGAAGGCGGCGCCGATCAGCACCCAGATCTCGACGGGCAGTTTCCGATCGTCGGCGGTCGTCGTGATCTCGCCGGTACTACCGCCACTCGGGCCACTCACTGCGAGAGTGCCTTGCTGACCATCTCCTCGGCGGCGGCTTGGACCTGGGCCAGATGCTCGGAGCCGTGGAAGGACTCGGCGTAGATCTTGTATTTGTCCTCGGTGCCCGACGGGCGGGCGGCGAACCAGGCGTTCTCGGTGGTCACCTTCAGCCCGCCCAGCGGCGCGCCGTTGCCGGGAGCGCGGGTGAGCACGTCGGTGATCGGTTCGCCCGCGACCTCGGTGCCGGTGACCATGTCGGGAGTCAGCTCGGACAGCAGTTTCTTCTGGGCCGCGGTGGCGGGGGCGTCGATGCGCGCGTAGGCGGGGCTGCCGTAACGACGTTCGAGTTCGCCGTAGCGGGCCGAGGGGGTCTGACCGGTGACGGCGGTGATCTCGGCGGCCAGCAGGGCCAGCAGGATGCCGTCCTTGTCGGTGGTCCACACGGTGCCGTCCATCCGCAGGAACGACGCGCCCGCGCTCTCCTCGCCGCCGAAAGCCAAACTGCCGCTGAACAATCCGGGCACGAACCACTTGAACCCGACCGGCACCTCGTGCACTTGGCGGCCGAGCACGCTCACCACCCGGTCGACCATCGAGGAGGTCACCACGGTCTTGCCGATCTTGGTCAGCGCGTCCCAGCCCATCCGGTTGGCGACCAGGTATTCGATCGACACCGCGAGGAAGTGATTCGGGTTCATCAAGCCGCCGTCGGGGGTGACGATGCCGTGCCGGTCGGCGTCGGCGTCGTTGCCGGTGGAGATGTCGTAGTCGTCCTTGATGGCCACCAGCCCGGCCATGGCGTAGCGGGAGGAGGGATCCATGCGGATCTTGCCGTCGCTGTCGAGGGTCATGAACCGCCAGGTGGGATCGACGAACGGGTTGACGACCTCGAGTTCGAGGTCGTAGCGCTGGCCGATCTCCTCCCAATAGTCCACGCTGGCGCCGCCCATCGGGTCCGCGCCCAGGCGGATGCCCGCGCCGCGGATCGCGTCCAGGTTCAGCACATTGGGCAGGTCGCCGATGTAGTGATCGAGGTAGTCGTAGCGCTCGACGTGATTGGTGAGCGCCTGCAGCAGCGAGACCCGCTTGACGCCGTTGAGACCGTTGGCCAGCAGTTCGTTGGCGCGGTCGGCGATGGCATCGGTGGCTGTCGTGTCGGCGGGTCCGCCGTGCGGGGGGTTGTATTTGAAGCCGCCGTCACGGGGCGGGTTGTGCGAGGGGGTGACGACGATGCCGTCCGCTTGATGTTTGGCGCCCCCGCGGTTGTGACGGAGTACGGCGTGACTCAGCGCGGGGGTGGGGGTGTAGCGGTCGCGGGCGTCGATCATCGCCGTGACGCCGTTGCCCGCGAGCACCTCCAGCGCGGTGGTCCACGCGGGCTCGGACAACGCGTGGGTGTCGCGGGCCAGGTAGACCGGGCCGGTGATGCCCCTGGTGGCGCGGTACTCCACGATCGCCTGGGTGACGGCGAGGATGTGACGTTCGTTGAACGCGACGTCCAGGCTGGAGCCGCGATGCCCGGAGGTGCCGAACACCACCCGCTGCGCCGGGTCCGCCGGGTCGGGCACGCGGCTGTAATAGGCGGTCACCAGGTGCGCGATGTCGTCGAGATCACTCGCGCGCGCGGGACGCCCGGCTCGATCGTGGGCCATGCTCGGGTCTCCCTTCCAAGTCGGCTGTGCCCGGCTGGTCATCGAGATCATGCCGTCAGCCGGCCGATCCCGGACGCGGTGAGGTACACCGCGCCCAGACCGGCCGCCACACTGATCGCGACGTAGCCCATGGCGATGCCGTAGGCGCCGTCGGTGATCAGACGGATGGTCTCGTAGCCGAACGTGCTGAACGTCGTCAGCGCGCCGCAGAAGCCGGCGCCCGCCACAGTGAGCAGCCACCCGCCCGCACCCGCGCCGATCAAACCGCCCAGCACAGCCGAACCGACAATATTAACGGTCAGCGTCCCCAGCGGCACCCGGGAGTCGAATCGCGCGGCGACAGCACGGTCGATCAGGTATCTGGCCGGTGCGCCGACCATGCCACCCAGAACGACGAGCACGACGTTCATCCGCGTACCTCGTCCGTGCGCGAACCCGGCGCGCATCGCAGGCCGATCATCGTCGGGCCCCCTTCCGTCGTTCGTCGTTCTGTCGCCGAACCTGTCGAACAGTCTCCGCTGTCACGATCGAGCTGTCGCCGATCGAGCGCTCGCCTGTCGAGCCGCCCTATCGAGGCGTTGCCTGTCGAGCTGTCACCCACCGCACCGCGCCCGCACCGAGCGCCACCCCCGTGAATGCGGCGATCAACGTTCCCCCCAGGTACCCGAGCGCCTCGAGCACCGCACCGGACTCGAGCAGTGTACGAATCTCGAGGCTGTAGGTCGAAAAGGTGGTGTATCCGCCCAGGACACCGACGCCGAGAAACGGACGCAGCAGCCGATGGGTCATCCTGCCTTGCAGGAGAAGCGTCATCAGGACGCCGATGCCGAAGCAGCCGGTCACATTCACCACGAGCGTCGACCACGGCACGTGCCCCGGCGTGGTCGGCCACCAGGTGCCGATCGAATAGCGCAACAGCGCGCCCAGGCCGCCGCCCAGCGAGATCGCCGCCAGCAGCGCGGGATCGACCGGCGGCATCGGCGGTCGTGCGCTCATGCTGTGACCTCCTCACCCGATCGGTTCGGGGGCCATGCTATCCGGCACAGAACGGAGAGAATTCCTCCGCTTAAGCCATCGCGTTGCTAGCATGGCGGGGTGCATCAGGTCGCGGCTCCCTCTCCACCCCGGCGTCTACGGGCGGACGCCGCGCGCAATCAGCAGCGGATCGTCGCCGCCGCCCGTGAGCTGTTCGCCGATCGCGGACTCGAGATCACGCTCGATGACGTCGCCGAGCGCGCGGGCGTCGGCGTCGGCACCGTCTACCGCCGGTTCTCCAACAAGCGCGAACTCATCGCCGAAGTCTTCGAGCAGAACATGCGCGATTTCGCGGTGGCGGCCGAACAGGCTGCCCGTCACGGCGATCCGTGGCTCGGACTCGTCGAGTTCTTCCAATACGCCTGCGAGCATTTGGCCTGCAATCGCGGTTTCAGCGAGGTCATGCTCGAGCTGCATGACGAATCGGAACGATTCGCGCACCTGCGCGACCGGATCACGCCGACCATCGCCGCGATCGTCGACCGCGCCCGGGTGGCCGGAGTGCTGCAGCCCGAGATCGAGCCCTCGGACTTCCTCGCGCTCGTGCACATGGTCGATGCCGTCGCCGAGTTCGCCAATCCGGTCAATCCTGATGTGTGGCAACGATATGCGGCGATCGTGCTGAACGGCGTGCGCGCCGGCGAGGTCACCCGCATCGAACTGCCGGTGGGGCCGTTGCGCGAGCAGGACTTCGAGCAGGCCAAGCTGCACGCCTGCACCGATCGGCGCCGATAGCCACGAGTACGCCCGGGGTAGCGGGCGTCACAGTGCGCCGCTACAGTTGGACGCATGACCAAGTGGGTGAACTGGGCCGGCGATCAGCAGTGCGCCCCAGCACGCATCGCCAGGCCGCGCGACTCCGGCGAAGTGGCCGAAATCCTCGTGCACGCCGCCGACAACGGACAGACCGTGCGCGTGGCGGGCGCGGGCCACTCCTTCACCGACACCGTGCTCACCGACGGCGCCCTCGTCGACCTGTCCCGGATGAACCGCGTGCTCCACCTCGACGCGCACAGCGAGCTGATCCGGGTCGAGGCGGGCGCCACCCTGAACACCATCAGCACCGCTGCCCACGCAGCCGGACTCGCGTTTCCGAACCTGGGCGATATCGACGTGCAGACCATCGCCGGGGCGACGGCCACCGGCACCCACGGCACCGGCGCCACACTGCAGAACCTCTCCGCCGCGCTGCATTCGATGGAGATCGTGCGCGCCGACGGCAGTGTGGTCGAGGTGAACGAGGACGACGACGCCGAGGCCTGGCGAGCCGCGCGCGTCGGGCTCGGCGCGCTCGGCGTGGTCACCGCGGTGACACTGCGTATGGTGCCCTCGTTCGTACTCGAGGGCATCGAACGTCCCGAACCCGTCGAGGACCTGCTCGCCGACCTGGACACCCACGTGAACGGCAACGAGCACTTCGAGTTCTACATGTTCGGGCACAGCCCGCTGGCGATGACCAAGCGCAACAATCGGGTCGACCTGCCCGAGCAACCGCGCGGTGCGCTGCTCGACTGGTGCGGCGACATCCTGCTCAACAACCATGTCTTCGACGCACTGTGCAAGCTGGGGCGCAGCAGGCCACGCACTATCCCGTACATCCACAGGGCCGCCGCCTACGCGGGCAGCTATCGGCGTCAGGTCGACCGTTCCTACCGGGTGTTCGCCTCGCCCCGGCTGGTGCGCTTCACCGAGATGGAATACGCGCTGCCGCGCGAACATTCCGCCGAGGCGATCCGGGCGATCAAGGATGTCGCGAGCCGCTTCGACACCCCGATGCCGATCGAGGTCCGCTGGGTCGCCCCCGACGACGCACTGCTCTCGCCCGCGGGTGGCCGCGAGACCTGCTACATCGCCGTGCACCAATACCAGGGGATGGAGTGGGAGCCGTTCTTCCGCGCCTGCGAGTCGGTGTTCGACTCGTTCCAGGGTCGGCCACATTGGGGCAAGCGCCACTTCCAGACCGCGGATACGCTGCGCGAGCGCTACCCGCACTGGGAGCGGTTCCGGCGGGTGCGCGAGCGCTTCGATCCGCAGGGGTTGTTCGCCAACGACTACCTGAATCGGGTGCTGGGCCCCGTCGGCTGATTCCGCGGACCGGTCGCGTTCACGCGCCGAGGATTTCGTTCACCAGCCGCGGCAGGGCGGTACCGATGGGCTCGCGGAAGATCTCAGTGGCCAGGTGATCATAGGGCGTCCGCTCGGCGTTGACGATGATCAGCGCGGCGCCCGCCTCCACGGCCAGCGAACACATCGAGGCGGCCGGCTCGACTTGCAGCGAGCTGCCGACGGCGAGGAAGATGTCGCTGGTCTGCGCTGTCAGAACCGCCTTTGTCACGGTGCGCTGATCGAGCTGCTGACCGAACATGACAGTGGCCGCCTTCAGGATGCCGCCGCAGCGCGGGCACGGCGGATCGGGTTCGCCCGCGGCCACCCGCGCGAGGGTGTTCTCCATGCTGTCCTCGTACGCACAGCCGACACAGACCACCTCGAACATGTTGCCGTGGATCTCGACGACGCGGTCGGGTGCGGAGCCTGCGCGCTGATGCAGGCGATCGATGTTCTGGGTGATGATCGTGACCGCCCGCCCGGCCCGCTCCAACTCGACGAGCGCATGGTGGGCGGCATTGGGCCGCGCCTGCCATGCCGGATTGTCGCGGCGAGCCTCCCATGAGCGGACCCGCAGCTCGAGGTCGGACAGATAGGCGTCGTAAGTGGACAACAGTTCCGCGATCGGGTTCTTCGTCCACACGCCGCTCGGGCCGCGGAAGTCGGGGATGCCGGAGTCGGTGGAGATGCCCGCGCCGGTGAGCACGCCGATGCGGCCCGGACGCGCGCGCCATGGGGTCGTCATGCGGTCGAGCCTAGGTGTTTGCCGAAGATGTTGCATCGAGTAACGATTTAGCTAGGCGAAGGAATGAGAGATTGCTATCCTAATTATCTCATCGTTCTGATCTGGGTCGATCAAAGGAGATCGTGATGACCGCGTCCGCCGCAGTCGAGAAGAGCACCGCGCCGAAGCTGCCGCCCCGGCGGCCGTTCCACCCGGGCACCCGCATGTGGGACGAAACCGGCCTGATCACCTTCTCGCTGACCGCAGGCTCGGCCTTCCTGCTGCAGACCATGGAGCCGACCATCTCGGCCGTCGTCGACGAGCACTCGACCTTCCGCACCGACCCGATGGGCCGCGCCCTGCGCAGCCTGTCCTCGGTGATGATGTGGGTCTACGCCGGCGAAGAGGGCATCGCCGAGGCCGACCGGCTACGGAGCATGCACGCCTCGCTCAACACCGTCGACGCCTCCGGCTTCAAGCACCAGGCCCTGAACTCCTTCTCCTGGGCCTGGGTGCTGCACACCGGCACCTACGCGTTCACCAAGAACGCCAAGTACTTCAGCCGTAAGCCGATGACCGACGCCGAGAAGCAGGAGTACTACGAGGAGGGGTTGCAGCTGATGCGCAACTTCTCGGTGGCTCCCAAGGAGATCCCCGCCGACTACGCCGCCTTCGAGAAGTTCTTCGACGACGTGGTCGACAACCACCTCCAGGCCACCGACACCGCGCGTGACTACCTGCGCACGATCCGTTCGGTCGCCGCACCCAAGCAGCTGCCGAAGTTCCTGCATCCGGTGTGGAAAGCCGCTGTCGCACCCGTCGGCCGCATGCAGTACTTCTGCACCGTAGGCACCACTCCCGAGGTCGCCCGCCGCAAGCTCGGACTGGAGTGGACCGCCGCCGACGAACGCAAGCTCGTCGTGCTGGGCTGGTTCCTGGCCCGCCTCGTCCCGCTGCTGCCGGAGCGCCTGCGCTACTTCCCGATCGCGTACGAGGCGCGCAAGGTCGAACGCGACCGGGCGCGGCTGCGCAAGGTCATCCAGACCCGCCCCATCTGATCGTCGGCTTCGGCTCCGCGGCTTCGGCGAAGCCGGCGCACGACCGCCGCGACAACGACGTCGCGGCGGTCTTCGTCTGTCCCGGCCGCTGTCTCGCGGGATGCTCAGAAGTACGGAGGAGTCCACGCCTGTCCCTTACGCTACCGGAGTGTGGGCTGGTGCACGGTCCTTCAGGGCGGTGGTGGAGGCCCACGCGGGAGGACTCGCGATGCCGGAGCGTGTCGTAGCCCGTGGCGTGGATCATGTTGTGGCGCAACATGGTTGGGGTTTTGAGTGATAGTGTCGGGGCATGCAGCTTCGGTACAGCTACCGTGTCTACCCGACGCCCGGCCAGCGGATCGCGCTGGCACGAGCGTTCGGGTGTGCACGGGTGGTGTACAACGACGCCCTCGCCGCCCGCATGGAAGCGTTCGCCAAGAGCGAGCGGATCAGCGATACGGAGTTGTCGAAACGGCTCACCGCGGCCAAGGCCACCCCGCAGCGGGCATGGCTGGCCGACGTGTCATCGGTGGTGTTGCAGCAGGCGCTGGCCGACCTGAACACCGCTTACCGGAATTTCTTCGCCTCGGTGAGCGGGAGGCGGAAGGGTGCGCGGGTCGGTGTGCCTCGGTTCCGGTCCCGCCGAGCCCATCGTCAGGCGATCCGGTTCACGAAGAACTCCCGGTTCGCGGTCACCTCGGGTGGGAAGTTGCGGTTACCGAAGATCGGTGAGGTGAGGGTGGCGTGGTCGCGGGACCTGCCCTCGGACCCGTCGTCGGTCACGGTCATCAAGGACGCAACAGACAGGTATTTCGCGTCGTTCGTCGTGCAGGTCGACGAGCAGCCGTTGCCCGAACTGGAGACCGAAGTCGGTATCGACCTGGGGTTGACCACCTTCGCGGTCTTGTCGAACGGCAAGACCATCGACAGCCCGCGTTTCCTGCGCCGAGCTGAGCGTCGGTTGCGCAAGGCGCAGCAGGTGTTGTCGCGTAAGGAGAAGGGGTCGAAGAACCGGGCCAAGGCTCGGGTCGAGGTTGCCAGGGCACACGCCAAGGTCGCGGACACGCGGCGGGACTGGGCGCACAAGCACTCGACACGGATTGTTCGCGAGAACCAAGCGATATTCGTGGAGGACTTGTGCGTGCAGGGTCTCGCGCGCACCCGACTGGCGAAGTCGGTGCATGATGCGGGCTGGTCGACGTTCGTCACCATGCTCGAGGAGAAGGCGGCCCGGTGTGGGCGGACCTTCGCCAGGGTGGATCGCTGGTTTCCGTCCACGCGCCTGTGCTCGAGGTGTGGGGTGGTCGGGGAGAGGAAGGCCCTGCATGTGCGGGAGTGGACGTGTGTATGCGGCGCGGTTCATGATCGTGATGTGAACGCGGCTATGAACATCCTCGCGGCCGGGCGGGCCGAGAGGTGAAACGCCTGTCGAGTCGGTGGAAGACCTCAACGGATTCGTCCGGGCGGGCAGCCGGTGCAGAAGCAGGAACCCCAACCGGAGCGGCACATGGTGCCGCTGGAGGAATCCCGGCCGTTCACGTTCACGGCCGGGAGGACGTCAAGACAGCGTTTCGGCTCCCGGACACCTCGAGGGAGACCGGGGCGCACCGCTGGATCGCTTCATCTCGAAAGGCGTACCGATGGCTCACAAACCCAGTGTGCTGTTCGTCTGTGTACACAACGCGGCCCGATCGCAGATGGCCGCCGGGTTTCTGGACGCACTCGCCGGTGACCGCCTGGAGGCGCGTTCGGCGGGCGTCGCCCCGGCCGACGCCCTCGACCCGACCGTCGTCGCCGTCATGGCCGAGGTCGGCATCGATCTGTCCGACCACACCCCGCGCAGGCTCACCGATGAGGCCGTCGGCATCTCCGATGTGGTCGTCACCATCGGCTGCGGTGACGCCTGCCCGTACTTCCCCGGCATCAGCTACCGCGACTGGATGCTGCCCGATCCACAGGGAGAGTCCATCGAGGTGGTCCGGGGCATCCGCGACCGCATCCGCATCCTCGGCGAGAACCTGATCGGCGAACTGCTCCCCTCGAACGCGCACTGACCACGCGGGGTCGCCGACCGTGTCCGAGGCTCGGCGTCCGATTCGTTCAAGACCGCGAGGGCGCACGCCTCCTACGGTGAGACCATGACCCCGCAACTGGACTTCCTCGGCATCATCACCTCCGATATGGCGGCCGCCCTGGCCTTCTACCGCAAACTCGGGCTCGCGTTCCCCGTGGGCGCCGAGGAGCAGCCCCACGTCGAAGCCGAACTGCCCGGCGGCTCACGGCTGGCTTTCGACACCGAGGACACCGTGCGCTCGTTCCATCCCGAGTGGCGCCCGCCCACCGGGGGCGGCCGGATCGGCCTGGCGTTCCGGTGCGCCGACGCCGCCGAGGTGGACTCCGTGTACGCGGAACTCGTCGACGCGGGATACACCGGTGAGCTGAAACCCTGGAACGCGGTCTGGGGCCAGCGCTACGCGACCGTCAACGATCCGGACGGCAACGGGGTCGACCTCTACGCGCCCTTGGAATGAGCGCCCGCGCCTCACCGTGCCGATCGAGTTCGGCGGCGGGGCGGCGGGCCGATCGACGGCACCGGATCACTCGGCGGGCGACGGCCCGCCGAGCAGCGCCCCGGGCGGGCTGCCCGCCAGCCGGGTCACCTCGCGGGTGAAGTGCGCCTGGTCGGCGTAGCCGGCGTGCGCGGCGGCGAGGGCGAGCGACATCCCGGCCCGGACCGCGGCCAGCGCGCGGCGCATGCGCAGGATGCGCGCCAGCGTCTTGGGCCCGTAACCGAACGCGGCGAGCGAACGCCGGTGCAGTGCACGGGCTCCTATCCCGGCGGCGTCGGCGGCGACAGCGACCGAAGCCCCCGATTCCAGCGCCGCGACGACCAGCCGTGGCAGGGGGTCGAGGGGGCCGAGATCGGCGGCGCGGCGCAGGGCGATGGCTTCCAGCCCGGCCGCCGGGTCTGATGCGGCGTTCGCCTCCGCGGTGAGAGCGCGCACCGTCGCGACGGGCCACAGGTCGGCCAGCTCGAGACGGCGGTCGCGCAATTCGTGCGCGGGCACGCCGAGCAGAGCCGGCGCGCTACCGGGCGGGAACCGTAAACCCGCGAACCTGGTACCCGGCGCGGCGTCGGGCCGATACGGGCCGGTGTCCGGTCCGGCCACCAGCAGAGTGCCCTCCCGCCACAGCAGGTCGATCGACCCGTCGGGCAGGACGGGCACGCTGTCGCCGGACTCGACAGTGCGGGTCCAGACCACGGCCCCGTCGAGCCCGGACGGCCGCTCCCGATATCCGCCCGTGCGTTCGACCACGACACGACCCTAGACCCGACTTCCGACAGCGCAATCGTTCACGCCGGCCGGGAAACGGTCCACGCAGCGAGCGTTGCGGCGGACAACAACCTGAGCCAGGTCGATCACAGGCCGGCTCGCGCCCGGCGCGGGCGAGGCGCCGGTGCCAGAATCGATGGAGTGACAGACGAATTGAGTTACGCAGACATCGATGCGGCCGCGGAGAGGATCGCCGGTCTCGTCCGCCCGATCACCCTCGCCCCTGCCGAGCCTGCGGGAGAGCTGTGGCTGGCACTCGAATTCCTGCAGCACACCGGCTCGTTCAAGGCCAGGGGGGCGGCGAATTTCGTGGAGGCACACCATGCCTCGGGCGCCCTGCCCGCGGCGGGGGTGACCATCGCCTCGGGTGGGAACGCGGGCTTGGCCTGCGCGTGGGCGGCGGCCCGCCGGAGTGTGCCCGCCACGGTATTCCTGCCCGCCACCGCACCTGCGGTCAAGATCGAGCGCCTGCGCAGTTACGGCGCGCGGGTGCGATTGGAATCGGACTATCCCGCCGCGGCCGCGGCAAGCCGGGCATTCGCCGCCGAGAGCGGCGCACTGATGTCGCACGCCTACGACCATCCACTGATCACCGCGGGCGCGGGCACACTGCTGACCGAGATCCATCAGGCGCTGCCCGACCTCGACACGATAGTGGTCGCGGCCGGTGGCGGCGGGCTCTTCGCCGGGATCGCCACGGCGGCCGCGAAACACGGAATCCGCACGGTCGCGGTCGAACCCGAGCATTGCCGGGCCCTGAACGCCGCGCTCGACGCCGGACACCCGGTGGATGTCGAGATCGATTCGATCGCCGCCGACTCGCTCGGCGGTCCCCGGGCCACCGAGATGGCGATCCGGGCGGCGCAACTCGGCGACACCGTGTCGGTGCTGGTCACCGACGAGCAGATCGTCGCCGCCCGGCGCGCGTTGTGGCAGGAGCGACGGATGGCGGTCGAACACGCCGCCGCCACCGCCCTGGCGGCGCTCCGGACGGGCGCTTACCGTCCGGCGGCCGATGAACGGGTCTGTGTCGTGTTGTGCGGAGCCAATACCGACCCCGCCGATCTCACCCCATGACAGCGTTCATGATGGTGCCCGCACTGGTGGCGACGGTGCCGCCGAGCATCGCGCCCGCCACCATCTTCGGCGACTGCAACGCACCGCCGGTCCACTTCTCCCAGGCGAATCGGCCACCGGCGAAGGTGATCGCGGTGACGCCGGACAGCAGCGTGAACCAGGTGAAATATCGGGTCATTTCGAGGATCTTGTCCGCCATCGGCGGCGCCTCCGGGGTCGGATTGCCGACCTGGGCGAGAACCGTGCCGTAGATGTCGTGCGCCGCAGAGAGAACCGTGCTCACAGCCGTACCCCTCTTCGAAGTCAGCATGCTCGAATACATACGGGATGAATGCCTACCGGATGTAACTGTTTCGCCGAGTACCACAGGCCGCGTTCCCGGCCCGGTCATCGAACGCCGGGCCGGAGATCGGAATCGATCATCGCGCGAACCGCCGTCGAGCATGCTACTAGCAAACTCGCAGGAATCTGAGGCACCACGACGAATCCGTGGCCGAGTAGTGATTTCGTGAGGAGTTCTCAGAGGACTCTCATGGTCACGAAGGCCGCTGTCTCAGGATCGCCGTGTTGACTCTTCGACGGCTGCCACGCTCGGCTCCCTCTTCACCGGGCGGTAGGCAGCGCCACCTTCCCACCTCGCGATCCCGCTCGGTGAGATCACGACGAGACCGGCTGCGGCTCCCGCTCCCGCTCGGTCGCGGGCTGTGCCGCGGCCAGGGCGGGGGTCGATCGCCGGGAGGCGAGCACGAACAGCACGACCAGCAACACGCTCAACCACACGTAGGTGTTGCCGACGAAATGCTGCGACCCCGTCCACTCCGATTCCCGATCCTCGCCGTTGGGCAGCCAGTTCTGCGGCCCGTAGACGAACACCGCGGCCGTCACCGCCGCGATCGCGCACGGCACGATCGCCCGCCGCCACGGCGTCCGCACCGCGTAGGCGACGACCGCGAACAAGGCGGGCGCGATCCACACCCAGTGATGCGACCAGGAGATCGGCGAGACCAGCAGGGTGAACACGGCGTTGATCGCCAGCGCGAGCGCGGGCAGCCCGGCCGCCCGGCGCATCGCCGTGATCACCAGCGCCAGCACCAGCGCACCCACCGCCAGCCAGATCACCGTGAACGCGGGCTCGGGCACCTGCAGGCGGGCCAGCACGGCCTGGATCGACTGGTTGGTGTGGAAGGCCGAACCGCTGAGGCCGTCGACGTTCATGCCGCCGAACCAGTAGGTCATCGAGGCGTCGGGCAGTATCGCGAAGCTCAGCGCGGTCGCCACGGCGCCGGTGATCGCGGCGGTGATCGCCGCTTTGTAGTCCTTGCGGATCAGGAAGTACAGCACGAACGCCGCGGGAGTCAGCTTGACCGCCGCGGCGATGCCGACCAGCATGCCGCGCCGCCATTTCGGCTTCTCGGTCAGGCAGTCGGCGGCCACCAGCGCCATCAGCAGCAGGTTCACCTGACCGAAGTCGAGGGTCGCGTGGGTCGGCTCGAGCAGCATCGCCAACGGCGCCGCGCAGGCCGTCGCGAACAGGGCGGTGCGCCGCTGCTCCTCGCCCGGCCATACCCGGCGCGCCACCAGGTACAGCGTCGACGCCAGCGCCGCCACGGAGGTCAGGAAGAAGGCGAAGGCGGCGATGTCCCAGGGCAGCAGCGCGAAGGGCGCGAGCACCAGCGCCGCGAACGGCGGATAGATGAACGGCAGCCCGATGCCTATGGTGGTCTGCGGTAGCTGGCCGTACATGTCGCCACCGTGCCGCAGGGCGTCGATGCCGAGCCGGTAGACCTGCAGATCGATGAAGCCGCCGGTGATCTCCTCGAACGGCCACAGCGGTCTGGTCAGGCACACGGTGGAGAACACGACGAGCAGCAATGGCGCCAGCCATGCCGAACGCCCCAAGCGGCGGTTCGACGGCCTGGGCGCACTCTCGCGTACAGAACTACTCATCCGCGCCGACTATACGGACCTGTTCGGCTCGCATCGGCAGCAGTCGCCGGATCCGCGCTGCTCCAGGCAATTGCCGCCGGATAACGGGCCGCCCCGGCGTCGGTACCCGCCGCGTGGGGGGCCGCGGCGGCACGGTCACAGCGGCCGCCATCGTGAAACCCGTCCGTGTCATCGGCATTCGTGATCCCCTCGGGCGTCTCCTCGGCCCGCCCGCACACGCGGACCCGCAGGTCACCGCGCACCACACCGAACAACACGCGTCGCCGCGACCGAGTGATTCGCGACGTAGGAGATGCAGGAGCGCTCCGCGCCGGGTAGCTTTTCGTTTCGGTCAGGTGACCTGACCAGGATTCGGAGTGGTGAGCAGTGCGGTCTGACGGAGTGCCGCGGCAGGTTCCGGCACGAGCGCGGACCGCGATGTCGCGGCGTGTTCGCTATGCGAACCTGTCGCGCGTATTGAGCGCCGCCGTGGAAGCCGACCCCGACAACATCCTGGTCACCCTCGGAGTCAACCGCCGCGAACTCGACAAGCGGTCGACACGGTGGGCGCGCATCCTGCTCGCGCGCGGGATCGGGGCGCGCGATCTGGTGATCGTCTCCGTGTCGTCGCCGGTGGACGCGGTGACGGCGATGTGGGCGGTGGCCAAGGCGGGGGCGGCGTTCGGCCCCGGTGTCCCGGAACTGCTCGCCCGCGCCCGCCTCGGCATCACCACCGCACGTGACCTCGCCCACGAATCCGCGGGATCGATCTCCTGGCTGCTCATGGACGATCCGCGCCTGCGCGCCGAAGCCGAGCGTCACCTCGGCGAGCCGATCGTGCAGGCCGAACGGGTCCGTCCGGTGACTTCCGAGGACCCGGCCTGGCTGTGCACCCGCACCGGCGCGAACGGCGTCGAGATCGTCACCGTGTGCCACGACGAGGTCGCGCACACCCTGCCCCCGCACGATGCCGTCCCGCCGGAACTCGACCTGTTCACACCGGCCGAACAGCAGGAGCACCCCGCCACCCGGCTGGTGCGACTGTTGTTGTCCTCCTGGCATTTCCGGCCCGCTCCGGCTGGGGTTCCCGACCCGCCGAAGACTCTGGCCGGGCTGTTCGACGCTGTGGTCGCCCGCCGGCCCGACGCGATCGCGCTCAGTTCCGACACCGGTCGCTGGACCTACGCCGAACTCGACGAACGCGCGAATCGGCTGGCGCGCAGGCTGATCGCCCACGGCGTCGGCCCCGAGACGATCACCGCCGTTCTGCTGCCGCGTGGCATGGACCTGGTGGTGGCCCTGCTGGCGGTCGTCAAAGCGGGTGGGGCGTATCTGCCGATCGATCCCGCCTACCCGGCCGAACGCATTGCGTATCTGCTCGACGACGCTCGTCCGGTGTGCGCGCTCACCGACGTCGCCGCGGATATCCCGGTCGACCTGCCGACCCTCACGATCCCCGGTGTCCACGCCGCATCCGAGGAGACCGCCCTCCCGGCCGACCCGATCACCGACGACGAACGCCGGGCGCCGCTACGTCCCGGCAATCTCGCCTACGTCATCTACACCTCCGGTTCCACCGGCCGGCCCAAGGGCGTGCAGATCCCGCACCGCAATGTGCTCGCCCTGTTCGACAGCACCCGCGCACTGTTCGATGTCGACCACACCGACGTGTGGACGATGTTCCACTCCTACGCCTTCGACTTCTCGGTGTGGGAGATGTGGGGCGCGCTGCTGCACGGTGGCCGCGTCCACGTGGTCGACCTCGACACCGCCCGCTCCCCCGCCCGGTTCCGCGCGCTGCTCGGCGCCGAACAGGTCACCGTGCTCAATCAGACCCCGTCGGCGTTCCACCAGCTCTGCGCCGCCGATCGCGACAGCGACGAGCCGCTGTCGTTGCGTCATGTCATCTTCGGTGGCGAAGCCCTGGACCAGCGCAGCCTCGCCGGATGGTTCGACCGCCACGGCGAGGACTCCCCGCGCCTGGTGAACATGTACGGCACCACCGAGACCACCGTGCACGCCACCTATCACGCACTGACCCGCTCCGGCCCCGGCGGCATCGGCACCGGCCTGCCCGGTCTGCGGGTCCTCGTCCTCGACCAGCGGCTGCACCCGGTTCCCTTCGGCGTCACCGGCGAGATCTACCTGGCGGGCGTTCAGGTCGCCCGCGGCTACCACCATCGCCCCGGCCTGACCGCGACCCGCTTCGTCGCCGACCCGCTGGGCGCGGGCGTCCGCCTCTACCGCACCGGCGACCTCGGCGCGTGGGGCCGCGACGGCACGCTGCGCTACCTCGGCCGCGCCGACGACCAGGTGCAGGTGCGCGGTTTCCGGGTGGAACTCGGCGAGGTCGAAGCCGCCGTGCTGACCGCGCCCGGCGTGCGGAGCGCGGCGGTGCTGGCCCGCGACGATGTCGGCGGCACCCGGCAACTGGTCGCGTATGTCACCGGCACCGACGACCACGCCGCCGTCCGCGAGGCCGTCGCCCGGCTCCTGCCCCACTACATGGTCCCCTCGCTGGTGGTCACTCTCGACGCGCTACCGCTGACCGCCCACGGCAAACTCGACCGCACCGCACTGCCCGCACCCGAGGCCACCACCGCCTACCGCGCCCCGCGCGACGAGGTGGAACAGGCTGTCGCCGCAGCCTTCACCGAGGTCCTCGACCTCCCTCGTGTCGGCCGCGACGACGATTTCTTCGCACTCGGCGGCACCTCGCTGCGCATGTTCGGCCTGCAACGTGCCCTCGCCACCCGCCTCGACGCCGACGTCCCGTTCACCACCCTGCTCGAAGCGAGCACCGTCGCCGAACTCGCCCGTCGTCTGCGCGAGAAGCCGGTGCCCTCCCGCGCCGAAGGCCCGCTCGCCGACACCGCCCTCGACCCCGAGATCACTCCCGCCGGCCTGCCCACACACCGCGGACCCGTCACCGACGTCCTGCTCACCGGCGCAACCGGTTTCCTCGGCGCCTACCTGCTGCGCGAACTCCTCGACCGCACCACCGCCCGCGTCTGGTGCCTGGTGCGCGCGGCAAGCGCCGAACACGGCATGGCCCGCATCCACACCACGCTCGAGAACTACCGACTGTGGGACCCCGGCTTCGCGACCAGGATCGTCGCGGTGCCGGGCGATCTCGCCGCCCCCGACCTCGGCCTGTCCGCCCCCGACCGCGCCCGCCTGGCAGGCCAGATCGATGCGATCTATCACAACGGCGCGCGCGTCAATCACCTCGAGCCGTATGCGCGACTGCGCCGAGCCAACGTCGAGGGCACCAGGGAGATCCTGCGCCTGGCCACCACCACTCGCGCCAAACCTGTCCACTTCGTCTCCACCACCGGCACCGTCGTCGCGGCAGGCGATACGGCCCCCCTCACCGAGGATCTCGCGCGCACCGCCGACGAACTCGTCGACAGCGGCTACATCACCAGCAAGTGGACCGCCGAACACCTGCTGTTCCAGGCCCGCGACCGCGGCCTGCCCGTCCGTGTCTACCGCCCCGGATTGATCTCCGGCGACCTGCAATTCGGCGCGCACAACCCCGACGACAGCTTCTGGAACATGATCCGCGCCGCCGCCCTCCTCGGCGCCGCCCCCGACGTAGCCGACGCCGCCGTCTCCCTCACCCCCGTCACCTACGTGGCCCGCGCCCTCGTCGAGATCTCCCTGCGCGCCCCCCGCGCCACCGCCTTCCACCTCGTCAACCGCACCCCCGTCCGCGTCGCCGCCGTCCTCGACGCCCTCCGCCGCAACGGCTTCGACATCACCACCGCCGACCCCGCCGAGATCAGCGCCCGCCTCCATCACGAAGCCCACCGCCGCGACGCCGCGGGCGACGACGCCCTCGTCCGCGCCGCCCTGCTCAGCACCGGCTACACCGACGGCATCACCGCCCTCGACTTCGATGACACCAACACCCGAACCACCCTCCGCGGCACCGGCATCGCCTGCCCCACCCTCACCCCCGCCGACCTCGACACCTACATCCGCGCCTTCCGCACCACCGGATTCCTCCCCGCCCCCGCCCCCTCCCGGCCGACCTTGTCGGGCTAGCGAACCGTTGAAGCGCCGGTTCCGTGTGATCGGAACGGAGAAGGCGGTGGGCGGCGGCGAAGCTGCGATCGGCAGAAGTCGGCATGGTCTCGGGTCGAGAACGACGTTCGATCGAATTGCGGGCTCACCCGTTCAGCGATATTCCGACGAGTATTGACTATTGCTCCGCCCGAAAATCTTTCCGAAATTAATTTTCCAGAGTTGACATTCAACTACGGATAATTACATTCCGCCCGCCACGGTTAGTGATTTCGGCCACAAAAGCATGCGAACCAGTTATATTTCAAACATCGACTGATGCGGTTCGACATTCCGCCGGATCGTTGCTCGACATTCCCTGGAGATAGCCATGAGTTCCACATCCACTCTTCTTCGCGCCGGCGTTCTCGTCCCGATCGCCGTCGCCACCGTTTTCAGTATGGCCGCACCCGCGAGTGCCGCCACCGTGAACGTGAACTGGAGCTGCCGGGGCACCGTCCTCGGCATCGGCCAGACCTCGAGCATGAGCACATCGGTCACCGGCACCGCGCCGAGTTCGGCGGCGTCGGGTTCCGCGGTGGCCATCACCCTCACCCCGGGCGCCTCGTCGGTTCCCAGTTCCGCGTCCGGCTTCACCGTGAACAACATCAGCAACCTGAAGATGACCTTCCCGACCCCGGCGAATTCCACACTGGTCTCGGCCACCGCCTCCGGCGGAAGCGTGGCAGGCACCGTCTCCACGTCGGGCGGGAATGTCGTCCTGACCGTACCGGGTCCGATCGCCGGCGGCACCAGCTTCACCCCGCCCGCGGTGACCATCAACGTCACCGCGGGCGCCGCCGGAACGCCCATCACCAGCAAGTACGCGGGGACGAGCTACAGCAACCCCGGCATGACCATGACGACCAACGTGTCCTTCGTCGGCAACGTCGCGACCTCGTGCTACCCGAACCCGTCGCCGACCCTCACCACCACGACCGTGAGCTGAGCCCGCGGACGGACGCCGACATCGCGACCGGTATCCGTACCGGAAGCGTGTGGTGAACACGCCTGGACCGGGTTGCGCCGGCAGCCCGGTCCAGGTATCACCCGAGCCGAGCAGGAGACCGCCATTCTCGACAGTGGTTGCCCCGTCTCGGTTTTGGTGTGATGACACCAATTCTCCGATGCGGAGTGTCGCATCGGCAGAGGTGTCGTACAGTGCATGTCCTACACCGCGCACGGCCGCTCCGACGGCCGGACCCTTGCACGCCTTCGTGATGCTCGGCAGCCGCGGTACGGGCTGTCGGCCAATCGATTGACAGGAGCCCACATGCCCGCTTCGATCATCCGGCGGCGAGTCCTGTCGCATACAGGGAAAACGACGGCGCGCACCCCTGATCGCTGACTTCTGCTGAGCACATCCATCTTTCATATGATCGAGGGGAAAGCCTGTGTGCCAGAGAACAAGCGAACCCGCCCGGATCTCGGTCGAGCTCGAGAGGGCCCTGGAGTTCTATCACGAAACCGGCGAGGATCTGATTCGCGAATTGATCAGAGTGCTGGGCCTGAACGAGACCGATCGGCGCGCACTGGAGATCGTCCTGCTCGAGGACGAGAAGTCTACGACGCCGGGAATGCTGGCCGAACGGCTCGGCCTCACCGCCGCCGGCGTCACGATCATGCTCAACCGACTGGAGAAGCAGGGCTACATCGTCCGCTCGCTGCACCCGACCGATCGTCGTCGCGTGATCGTGATGGCCACCGAATTGGCCACCCATCGCGTCCGGGAAATTGTCATCCCCATGATCGTCGAGCGCTACAAAATGTTGCTGAGATGGTACGACTCCGCCGAACGCGAAATAATCGCCGACTTCCTGACCCGCGCCGGTGAACTGCAACGAATGCACCGGCAGCGGCTGCGCGACGTGGCCCCCTACCCACGACCCTGAATAGGTTCTCGGGTTCGCGCTGTCCGCGTACTGCCATTCCGGTCGAACCGATCGGCATATCTCGAGGAGAAAGCAGTAGTCGGATGCGAACCATCGACAACAGCGAAGGACAATTGGCGGCACAGGACAACGATGCCGAGACCGCGCCTGGGATTCTGTGCTGGTGCGACCCACCGGCCGGTCGGTTCCGGCGACAGATGTCGCGGGCAGGTGTGGTGGCTGCGTTGGCGACCACGGCGATCGGGATAACGCTCCTGGTGCGGGCGGAGTGGACACCGCCGGTGCAGGCGCACGACCGGGAGTCGGTCTCGGGCCTGCTCACCATGCGGACTGTCGACTATCGCTCCGTCCGGAACCAGACCGGCGTGCCCGACACGACCACGACATCGGGCACGCCGAGCGAGGATTCCGTGCCGGGCTCCGCCTCGGGCACCGACCCGGCTACCGATGCCGGAGGCGCCCCACCGGCCCCCGATGCCGGCCATCCGGGGACCGGCACGGACACTGCGACGGAATCGCCGACAACCATGACGACGGATGTCTCGACGGATGCGTCGCTGAGCGCGAGTGTGTCCGTGTCGGCGAGCCTGTCGATCGAGTTCACGGCCGGCATCCAGATCCCGAGTACGGACACCTCCACCTCGGTATCCACGGTGACCGTCACCACGACTCCGTCGGTCACGGCGACGGCCGACCCGAGCACGGTGACGGTGACGCCGCGAAGCACCACGCCAACGACCACGGCGCATCCTTCGAGCACCACAACAGCAGCCACGACGACCACGACGACCGAGCCCCCGGAGCCGACGCGTCCGACGACTCCGACGGTCGCGCGCCCGCCGGTCGCATCGACACCGCCGACGACAGCCGAATAGACGTGCCGTCACCGGAGCGGTCCGCCGAACTCGACATCCTCCAGCCACGGCGGTACCGCGCGGGTGAGTAGGCACTGAAGTGCCGGGCAGAGATCGCGCGCGCACCCCGAAACGTGCACGATCGGATCCGGGTACGCAGGACACGAAAAAGCCCCTCACCTGGACTTCAGGTGAGGGGCCTCGAGTGGAGCTGCCGGGAATCGAACCCGGGTCCTCCGCCGCGTCTTCAGGGCTTCTCCGTGTGCAGTTCGCTGTGTCTCTGCTCGGATCTCTCGGTCACGCGAACAAGCCGAGATGACGATCCCAGTCGCTGTTGGTTGTCCCGTCCATCTCCGCGACCGAGGCGGACGGTGAGCCCTCTAGCTGATGCCGGCACCGGGACCGAGGGCTTATCCCGGGCCGACAGAGACGCTATCGCTTAGGCAGCGAGAGCGTACTCGCGCTGATGAGAATCGGCGCTTAATTGGTTGCAGCGACGCTTACGGTGGTCTCTTGCCTGCACCGACACGCTTCCCCTGAATCAACGTACGCAGTCGAAACCGTTCAGCCCCGTACGTGTCCACACCTTGCGGACTGCTTACTTTAACACCGCGCGCGTGCCGAATCATCCCGGTTTTCCGCCCGTGGGGGCGGTGTGCAGCGTCACAAGGGGTGGGCTCGGCGAACAGGTTCGTACGGCTGTGGATCACGAACCTGTCACGCCGCTTCCCCGGTTCGGCAACCGTTGGGTATCTTCTCGATCGGCCATGGGAGACAACCCAGGATCCCGATGGCAAGAGTAGGAAGTCATTGATGCGTATCTCCGGCGGTCGACGCCATCTTCTCCGCACCGCCGTAGCCGGGACGATCATCGGATCACTCCTGGTCAGCGGGTGCTCCGACCCTGCCGAGCAGGCAGGCCCCGGCGTGACGAGCGAACCGTGCCCGCAGGCGATCGACGAGACCAAGGGATGCGTGTATCTGGGGGTGCTCTCCGATCTTGCCGATGGACCGTTCAGTGCCCTCGGCAAATCCATCGACGACGGCCAGCAAGCATTCTGGCGGCAGGTCAACGAGTCCGGCGGGATCGGCGGATACGAGATCGACATCACCACCTATGCCAAGAACACCGGCTACGACCCGCAGCGGCATCGCGCGGAGTACAAGCGGATCGAACCGCACGTGCTGGCGCTGGCGATGAGCTTGGGCACCTCGCAGACGGTGTCGGTGCTGCCGGAGATGGAGGCCGACGGCGTGGTGACCGGCGCGGGCACGCTGTGGTCGGGCTGGCAGTACGGCGCGACCGACCGGAATCTGGTGATGGATTACGGCTACTCCTACTGCGAGGAGGCGATGCTGGGGCTGGACTGGTTCAGCAGCGAGCACTACCTGCCCAGCGGGATCGGCATCGTGGCCTTCCGCGGGCACTACGGCGGCGACTACGCCGCGGGCACGTTGCGGTGGGCCGCCGCCAATGGCATCCCGGTCACCACCCGGTTCGACACCGGGCCGAACAACGAGGTCGGCAACCAGGACGCGCCGGTCGCGGCGATCATGGCCACGCAGCCGGACGTGGTGGTGCTGGCCACCGGACCGAGCGAGACCGCGGAGATCATCGGCAAGCTGGTCGCGGCCGGCTACCAGGGCCGGTTCCTCGGCTCCACGCCGACCTGGAACCGGGCGTTGCTGCAGTCGGCCGTCGCGGAGCCGATCACCACGCTCTACAACTACACCTCGCCCTACGACGGGTGGGACGGCACCAGCCAGGGCGCGGCCAAGGCCCGTGCCGCCTCGCCGCAGGAGCCCTCCAACTGGGGCTACAACCTCGGCTGGGCCAGCTCGTATCCGGTGCAGGCGCTGCTCACGCGGGCCGCCGAGCAGGGCACGCTCAATCGGGCCGCGCTGCGGCGGGCGATGATCGGTCTGACCGCGAGCTCGGAGGGCATGGCGCCGGATCGGGAGTACGGGGTGGACCCGGACCCCAAGAACGAGCGCGCGGTGATCAGCGTGCCCGACCCGTCCGCGCCGCTGGGCTCACGCACGGTCGCCTCCTGGTATCGGGGCGGGACGCTGGAGCGGATCACCTTCGACGGTCCGTGCGCACGGCTGTGACCGCGCCTCGGGTGAGAGGCGTAGCTAGGACTTCATCCCCTTGATCCGGCGGCCGAGTTCACGGGTGACCTCGCGTTCGGCCGTGCGCCTGGCCAGATCCTGGCGCTTGTCGTAGTCCTGCTTACCGCGTGCGAGGGCGAGTTCGACCTTCACCTTGCCGTCGGAGAAGTACATCGACAGCGGCACCAGCGTCTGATTGCCCTCACGCGTCTTGCCGACGAGACGTTCGATCTCGCTCTTGTGCAGCAACAGCTTTCGCACCCGGCGAGGCGAGTGATTGGTCCAGGTGCCGTGACTGAACTCGGGGATGTGCAGGCCACGCAGCCACACCTCGCCGTTGTCGACCGTCGCGAAGGCGTCGACCAGCGAGGCCTTGCCCTCTCGCAGGCTCTTGACCTCGGTGCCGACCAGCGCGATCCCCGCCTCGTAGACATCGAGGATCGTGTAGTTGTGCCGCGCGCGGCGGTTGGTCGCGATGACCTTTCGCCCCTTCTCCTTCATAGCCCGTTCTCCTTCACAACGGTCAACTCTAAGTGACGCGGCAACCGGATTATTCCCGCCTCCTGCGCGGGAGCGAGCGACCGTGTTGGCCGTCAGCGGCCGGGGCCGACGATCAGGTAGAGCACGAGCAGACCGGTGAAGGCGGCGATCATGAGCACCGTGGTCAGCCTGGGCCTGCCGAGCGAGCGCGTCGGGCGCCTGCGACCGAGCCACACCGATTCCACGGCAGGGTCGCGCGAGCCGGGTCGCGTGGGTTCCGGGGGATCTGCGGCGGGTTCCGGGCCCGACCTTTCGTACCCTTGTTCGCCGGAGGACTCGTCACCGGGAGGCATACCTGCACGGTAGTGCCGCGACCGGCGACGCGCGCCCGCAGCGCACCGGGCGTTGCCATTCGGTGATGTCGCGTGGTGCGCAAACGAACTCGTCAGGCCAGCTTCCGGCGGAACTCCTCGGTGCCCGCGCCGGTGGCCGAATCGACGGTCACCACACGCAGATCCACGCCCGCGGCGCCGAATTCCATGACCATGAAACCGAGTTGATGGAAGGTCTGGAACAGCGCGGGGGTGTCGTCGCTCGCGTCGGGGGTCGACAAGCCGCCGGTCTTGCCCGCCGCGCCGGACACGAGCTGGCGGGTGCCCTTGGAAGCCGTCGTCGGTTCGAGCACCTGCAGGCAGTGGTCGTGGCCGGACAGGATGAACTGACACAGGCCGAGCACGTGATCGTCGAAGAAGCGGCGCACATGCACCCCGTTGACCGGCTCGATGTCGAGGTCCTCGTAGCGGCCCGCGTTGCCGTGGGAGCCGTTGCTCAGATACGGGTGGTGGGTGCAGACGACCTTCCAGCGCGCGGGCGACTCGGCGATCGCGCGATCGAGCCAGGCGCGCTGTTCGTTCATGTACTGGCCGTCGACCGCCCAGTACGGGGACAGGATCGGCGGGATGTAGGAGGCCAGCGGATTGAGATCGAGCACGAAGAACTCGACCTGGGGCTCGGGCTCGGGGACCCGCACCGAGTAGTAGCGGCTCGGCATCCACCAGCGCGGCGAGTGCGCGTGGTAGCCGACCTCGTGGTCGCCGCGCAGCAGCCAGCCGCCGTCGCCGGGGAAGATCGCGGTGTTGTCGTGATTGCCCAGGGTCATCAGCCAGGGGAAGTCCAGGCCGGTGTTGGGGTCCTCGAACTTGGCGCCGAACTGGATGTCGTCGTCGCTGCTGGGACCGGCCTCGTAGATGTTGTCGCCGAGGCCGAGGGCGAGATCGAAGGGCTCGCGGGCGTGGAAGGCCCTGGCCGCGTCGGCGACCGCCCACTGGGCGCGGGTTCCGGTGCCCGCGTCGCCGGTGACGAGAACTCGGACCGAGCCGCCTGCCGTGGGCAGCGGGAACTTGGTGACGCCCGCGTCCACCGGCACCGCCTGAGCAGGCGTCAGCCCGAGCAGGCCCGCACCCGCCGCCAGCACGCCCGCACCGGCCAGCAGTTGCCTGCGTCCGATGCCCGGTACGTCACTCATCCACCGACCTCCATCCACTTCCGGCACATTCCGCCACATCATCACCCATCGGCACGACTCGGGCCTGCCGATCCGGCTTTCCGGGAACTTCGGCGAGCACTCCCGACCACGGAGATCCGTGGCCGGTGGTCAGGCCGCCGTCAGCACCTCGAGTACCTGCTCGCCGTACTTGGCGAGCTTCGCCTCGCCCACGCCGCCGACACCGCCCAGCTCGGACAGGTTCGACGGCTTGCGCGCGGCGATCTCGCGCAAGGTGGCGTCGTGGAAGACCACATAGGCGGGAACACCCTGTTCTCTGGCCGCCGCGGCTCGCCAGGCGCGCAGCTTCTCGAAGACCTCGACATCGGCCGCGGGCAGGTCGGCGGCGACGGTGCGGGCCTTGGCGCCGCGCGCCTGCTTGACCGGTCGCTCGGGCTCACGGCGCAGCCGCACCTGACGACCGCCGAAGAGCACGTCCTCGCTGCCGGGCGTCAGGGTGAGCACCCCGTAGTCGCCGCGCACCGCGAGCAGTCCCTGGGCCAGCAACTGCCGCACCACCCCGCGCCACTCGGTGTCGCGCAGATCCGCGCCGACGCCGAAGACCTTCAGCTCGTTGTGCTCGTACTGCAGCACCTTCGGGCTCTGCTTGCCGAGCAGGATGTCGATGACGTGGCCTGCGCCGAAGCTCTGGCCGCGTTCGCGCTCCAGGCGCAGCACCGCCGAGAGCAGCTTCTGGGCAGCGACCGTGCCGTCCCAGGATTCGGGCGGGCTCAGGCAGGTGTCGCAGTTGCCGCAGCCGGTACCGGACTGGCCGAAATAGGCCAGCAGCTGGGTGCGGCGGCAGTCGACGGTCTCGCACAGCGCGAGCATGGCGTCCAGGTGCAACTGCAACTGCCTGCGGTGCGCCGCGTCGCCCTCGGAGCCGTCGATGAGTTTGCGTTGCTGGACCACGTCGTTGAGGCCGTAGACCATCCAGGCGGTCGAGGGCAGGCCGTCACGGCCCGCGCGGCCGGTCTCCTGGTAGTAGCCCTCCACCGATTTCGGCAAGTCGAGATGGGCGACGAAACGCACGTCGGGCTTGTCGATGCCCATGCCGAACGCGATGGTGGCGACCACGATCAGGCCGTCCTCGCGCAGGAAACGGGACTGGTTGGCGGCGCGGGTGCGGTTGTCCAAGCCCGCGTGATAGGGCACCGCGTCGATGCCGTTCTCGTTGAGGAAGGCCGCGGTCTTCTCCACCGAGTTGCGCGACAGGCAGTAGACGATGCCCGCGTCGCCGGCGTGCTCGGTGCGGATGAAGTCGAGCAGCTGACGTTCGGCGCGGTTCTTCGGCTCGATCCGGTACTGGATGTTGGGCCGGTCGAAGCTGGCGACGAAGCGCCTGGCCGAGCCGAGGTCGAGGCGGTGGATGATCTCGTCGCGGGTCTTCTCGGTGGCGGTCGCGGTCAGCGCGATGCGCGGCACGTCCGGCCAGCGCTCGTGCAGCACCGACAGCGCCAGATAGTCGGGGCGGAAGTCGTGACCCCACTGGGCGACGCAGTGCGCCTCGTCGATGGCGAACAGAGCGATCTCGCCGCGTTCGAGCAGCCGCGCGGTGGACTCCAGCCGCAGCCGCTCCGGCGCGAGATACAGCAGGTCGAGCTCACCGGCGAGGAACTGCGCTTCCACGGTCGCGCGCTCGTCGGGGAACTGGGTGGAATTGAGGAATCCGGCGCGCACGCCGAGCGCGCTGAGCGCGTCGACCTGGTCCTGCATGAGCGCGATCAGCGGCGAGACGACCACCCCGACGCCGCGCCGGACCAGCGAGGGCACCTGGTAGCACAGCGATTTGCCGCCGCCGGTGGGCATCAGCACCAGGGCGTCGCCGCCGGCGACGACGTGCTCGACGATGGCGGCCTGGTCGCCGCGGAAGTCGTCGTAGCCGAACACGCGACGCAGAACCTCTTGTGCCGCAGCGATTCCGGTGTGCGACACGCTCTCGGCCGGTGGCTGATCTTCGGGGTGGTCCACGCGGCTCATCCTACGAGCGGCGCCCGACAGCCGCGGCCCGGGCGAGCCCGGATCGCGGTCGACACGGCGCGGCTGTCCACATGTTGATCGACGATGTCGCGGACCTCATTCGCGCACGTAGTACCGCAGTGTCGCGTAGGCGGCGACCGCGGCCACCAGCACGCCGATGGGGCCGATCGTCAGCGCGACCACCGCGATGTCGTCCCCGGTGATACGCGGGAAGACATTGCTGTCGAACAGCGGGCCCAGCGCCCGGTCGATGACCAGCGGGCGGGCGATGAGCAGCCCGGCGATCGCCAGCAGCGAGCCGACCACGGCGGCCACCACTGCCTCGAGCAGGAAGGGCAGCTGGGTATACCAGCGGGTCGCGCCGACCAGGCGCATGATGCCGACTTCCGTGCGCCGGGTGAACGCCGCGATCTGCATCATGTTGGCGATGAGCAGCAGCGCGGCCAGCGCCATCACCACCGCCAGGCCGAAGGCCGCGTTGCGCAGTCCGTCGAACAGGCGCAACAGCCGGTCGACGAACTCGCTGTCGTTGGCCACCGTGCGCATGCCGTCGCGGTCGGCGAAGGTCTCGTAGATGTGCTCGTACTGACCGCCGTCGGTCATCTTCACCCGCATCGACGCGGGTAGCGGCGTCTCGGAGATGTACTGCACCATCTCCGGCTGGTCCTCGAAGAGTTTCTTGGCCTCCTCGAGGGCGGCGGCACGGTTGAGGAACTGCACGCTCTCCACACCCGAGGTGGTCTTCATGTCGGCCAGCAGCGAACTGCAGGGCTCGGCCGCGCAGTCCGGGTCGTTGTTCGAGATGTTCTCGTCGAGGTAGAAGCGCACCTCGAGACGGCCGGTGAAGTAGGCCTCGGTCTTGTCGGCCATCCGCACCGAGAGCAGGCCGCCGCCGAGCATGGCCAGCGAGACGGCGGTGGTCAGGATCATGGCGATGGTCATGGTCAGGTTGCGGCGCAGACCCGCGCCGACCTCGCCGAACAGGAAACTCGCGCGCATTATTTCTCTTCCCCTGTCATCGCCCCACCCCGTAGACGCCGGTCGCGTCGTCGCGCACCAGCCTTCCGTGATCGAGTTCGACGACTCTCTTGCGCATCGCGTCGACGATGTGGTTGTCGTGGGTGGCCATCAGCACCGTGGTGCCGGTGCGGTTGATCCGCTCCAGCAGCATCATGATGTCGCCGCTGGTGTCGGGGTCGAGATTGCCGGTCGGCTCGTCGGCCAGCAGTACCAGCGGACGGTTGACGAACGCGCGGGCGATCGCCACCCGCTGCTGTTCGCCGCCGGAGAGTTCACCGGGCAGCCGGTCGGCCTTGCCGCCGAGATTGACCATGTCGAGCACTTCGGGAACGGTCCGTTCGATGAACTGACGGCGCTTGCCGATCACCTCGAGCGCGAAGGCCACGTTCTCCTGCACCGTCTTCTGCTGCAGCAACCGGAAGTCCTGGAAGACGCAGCCGATGCGCTGACGCAGTTTGGGCACCTTGCGACCGGGCAGTTTGTCGACCCGGAAGTCGGCGACCCGGATCTCGCCGGAGGTCGGCGCCTCTTCCTTGAGCAGCAGGCGCATGAAGGTCGACTTGCCCGAACCGGACGGTCCGATGATGAAGACGAACTCGCCCTTGTCCACATCCACCGTGATGTTGTCCAGCGCGGGTCGCGTCGACGTCTTGTACGACTTGGTGACGTTCCGCATGGTGATCACGGGGAGCCAGTGTAGCCAGCGGGCCCGGCTGTACTGCCCGGGCCGGGCAGGCGCTTGCACTGCCCGGGCCGGGCAGCGCTAATTCGCCGGCTCGGCCTGCGCGGGCTCGCTCTGGGTGATCGAGGCGGGCAGCAGACCGCTCAGCGGCAGGATCGTGGTCCCGGCCTGCTGTTCGGGCTTGACGAACAGGTACAGCACGAAGATCCCGATCCAGACCATCGCCAGCACGGCCGTCGACCTGCGCGGCTTGGCGAAGATGAGGTCTCTCTTACGCAGTTTCACTCATACCCTCCCGGCGCAGCGCCGAGGCCACTCGCACTCGCAGCTCACGACCGACCTCGAACTGCTTGCCCGGCAGCGTGCGCGCGACCATGCGAATGCTCATCTTGTCCATCGCGAGATCCTCGACGCCCATCACGGTGGGCTGGTCGAGCAGCAGCGGTTCCAATCGCGGATCGGCGAAGGCCTCGGCGCCCACCTGATGCAGTATCTCGTTGACGCGGGTGAGGTCGGCGCCCGCGGCCACCGGGACGTCGATCGCGGCGCGCGCCCAATCCTTCGACAGGTTGGTCACTTTCACGATCTGTCCGTTCGGCACGATGATGACCTCGCCGTCGGAGTTGCGCAACGTGGTGATGCGCAGTGTGACGTCTTCGACAGTGCCCTCGGCCATTTCCGCGGACCCGGTCACCGAGATGCGCACCACATCGCCGAAGCCGTACTGGCGCTCGGTGATCAGGAAGAACCCGGCCAGGATGTCCTGCACGATGCGCTGGGCGCCGAAGCCGAGCGCGGCGCCGAGCACCGCGGCGGGGGCGACCAGGCCGGTCACCTGGAACCCGAGTCGCTGCAGCACTTCCACGCCGACGAGCACGTAGGCGATGGTGAGGATCACCCAGGTGAGCACTTGGGCGAGCGCGTGCCGGTGCTTGGCCGCCTCGGTGCGCACCAGCGCGTCGCCGCCGCGGAAGCTCGCGTCGATCTGGCTGGTGATCCGGTCGCGCACGAAGCTGACGAACCGGCCGAACAGCATCGCGCCGAGGATCAGCAGCACGATCTCGAGGCCGCTGGAACGCAACCACGCCGTGGTGCTCTCCCCCAGCGCGAACGATGTCACCGAGCCCATCGCCGAGCCGCTCTGCCTTCCGTAACCAACACGCCAGACAGGCTACCTTCGCCCGCGCACCGCCGATGTGCCTGTCGCGATCCGGCTACCGTCCCCCAGCCGAAAGCCGGGGCGGCACAGATCGATTCCGCTGGGCTCAACTGGCCTGGGTCTCACGCATGCGCCAGCGGATGCCCGACTCGATGAAGCCGTCGATGTCGCCGTCGAGTACCGCGCTGGGGTTGTTGACCTCGTAGTTGGTGCGCAGGTCCTTGACCATCTGGTACGGGTGCAGCACGTAGGAACGCATCTGGTTGCCCCAGGACGCGCCCTCGTTGGTCTTGAGCGCGTCCATCTGGGCGCGCTCCTCCTGGCGCTTGCGCTCGAGCAGCTTGGCCTGCAACACGCGCATGGCCGAGATCTTGTTCTGCAGCTGCGACTTCTCGTTCTGGCAGGTCACCACGATGCCGGTGGGGATGTGGGTGAGGCGCACCGCGGAGTCGGTGGTGTTGACCGACTGGCCGCCGGGGCCGGAGGAGCGGTAGACGTCGACGCGGATCTCGGTGTCGGGGATCTCGATGTGGTCGGTGGTCTCGACCACCGGCAGCACCTCGACCTCGGCGAAGGAGGTCTGGCGGCGGCCCTGGTTGTCGAACGGGCTGATGCGCACCAGCCGGTGCGTGCCCATCTCCACCGAGAGGGTGCCGTAGGCGTAGGGGGTCTTGACGGCGAAGGTGGCGCTCTTGATGCCCGCTTCTTCGGCGTAGGAGGTGTCGTAGATCTCCACCGGGTAGCCGTGCCGGTCGGCCCAGCGCACGTACATGCGCATCAGCTTCTCGGCCCAGTCGGCGGCATCCACGCCACCGGCGCCGGAGCGGATGTTGACCAGCGCCTCGCGCTTGTCGTACTCGCCCGACAGCAGCGTGCGGACTTCCATCGCTTCCACGTCGCCACGCAGCGCGGCGCGTTCGGCGTCGGCGTCGGCGAGCGCGGTGGCCATGGCCTCGCCCTCTTCCCCCTCGGCCAGCTCGTAGAGCACCGGCAGATCCTCGAGCCGCGAACGCAGTTCCTCGACGCGGCGCAGTTCGCCCTGGGCGTGGGAGAGCTCGCTGGTCACCTGCTGGGCATGGTCCTGGTCGTTCCACAGGTCCGGGTCGGCGGCCTGGTGTTCGAGCTCATCGATGCGGCGACGCAGTTCCTCGATGTCGAGGACCGACTCGACCGTCTTGAGAGTGGCGTCGAGTTCGGCGATGTCGGCGGAGACGTCAGGATGCACGATCTGCAAGGCTACCGGTCCCGCTCCGAGCAGGCGAAACCGCTCACCACGGGGAGCTCGTTCGCGGACCACGCGTGTTCATTCGGAGACCGCGCGCAGTCCGCCGGGGCGACGGCCCGCGAGCCGGTCCAGGGCGGTCGCGCTCGCCTCGTCGGCGGGCAGGTGCACGACCAGACGCTGCGCGTCGTCGGCGGACAGGTCCAGCGTCTCGTAGGCCAGTCGCAGCGGGCCGACCACCGGATGATTCATCCGGGCGATGCCGGAGGCGGCGGGCAGGCCGGGCACCGTGGCCACCCGCCGGGTGAATTCCACGCCCGCCACCACCGTCAGCTGCTCGGCCAGCCCGGCGACGGCCGGATCGGCGCGGAACGGGCCTTCCTTCAGAGTCGCCACCCACTGGTCGGCGATCTCGGACCAGTCCGGGTAGAGCTCGCGCGCCCGCGCGTCGGCGAACACATACCAGGCGAGGTGACCGCCGTTGTCCTCGTCGAACAGCCCGCTCGGCGCCATCAGGCGCCGGTAGCCGTCGGTGCAGGCCAGCACCTCGCCGGTCCGGTCGAACAGGGCCGCCGCGGCCGGGTCGAGGTGATCGAGAACGGACCGCACGAAAGGACGGACCGTCCGGACCCTCGGGGCCGAGCCCACGCAGGCGAATCCCGGATCGGCGGTTTTGGTGAGGCGGTAGAGATGGACGCGTTCGCTCGGGGTCAGCCGCAGCGCGTCGGCCAGCGCGGCCAGGATCTCCGGCGAGGGCCTGCGATCGCGGCCCTGTTCGAGGCGGGTGAGGTATTCCACGCTGACCCCGGCCAGCAACGCCAGCTCCGAACGCCGCAGTCCCGGGGCGCGCCTGCGGGCTCCCGCGGGCAGGCCGACGCTCGCCGGGGCGACCGCGTCGCGGCGGGAGCGCAGGAACAGGCCCAACTCGTTGTCGCGCACTTGTCGAACGTACAAGCGCGCGCGGCGGGAAGGGTGGCCCTCTCACTACCACCCTGATCGCGGTCTACTCGCCGGCCGCCGACGCGCCGCAGGCTCGTCATCGGCGGGTCGCTCCGGATCACCGGAGAACGAGCCCGCCTATTCCGAGGAGGAGATCGAGATGAAACTCGCGGTGATCATCGGCAGCGTCCGGGAAGGCCGTTTCGGTCCGACGGTGGCGGCGTGGTTCGCCGAGCGGGCGCTCGCGGACGGCCGCTTCGAGGTCGATGTGATCGACCTGGCCGAGGCCGAACTACCGAACGCGCTGCCCGCCATGCCGCCCGCGCTGGAGCCGGACCCGCCGCGACCGGCGGGCATGCGCGACCTGAGCGATCGACTGGACGCCGCCGACGCGTTCGTGATCGTCACACCGGACTACAACCGCAGCTACCCCGCCGCACTCAAGTCCGCCATCGACTGGCACTTCACGCAGTGGGACGCCAAGGCCGTCGGGTTCGTCGGCTACAGCGGCGCGACCGGCGGGCTGCCCGCCATCGAGCACCTGCGCGCGGTGTTCACCGAGCTGAACGCCCATCCGGTGCGCGACTACGTGACCTTCCCGCGCTACTACCTGCTCTTCGACGACCAGGGCGAGCTGCGCGAGCCCGAGGAACCCGCGGCCGCCGCGACGGCGATGCTCGACCAATTGCACTGGTGGGCCGGCGCGTTGGTGGCCGCCCGCTGCGGCACTCGGTGAGCCATCGGCGACCGGTCGTGATTGCGCGAGTCGAGGAAGGGGCGGGAGTGGTCGGCCGATAGGCTGGGTGACCGTGGCTGCTCACTCCTCCGATCTCGAACTCGCGTTGCGGCTCGCCGACGAGGCCGACGCCATCACCACGGCGCGCTTCGGCGCGCTCGATCTGAAGGTGGACGCGAAGCCGGATCTGACACCTGTCTCGGATGCTGATCTGGCCGTGGAGAAATCGATCCGGCGGCTGCTCGCGCACGCCCGGCCCGACGACGCGGTGCTCGGTGAGGAATTCGGCGGCGACGCGGAGTTCACCGGCAGGCAGTGGGTGATCGATCCGATCGACGGCACCAAGAACTTCGTGCGTGGCGTGCCGGTGTGGGCCAGCTTGATCGCGCTGCTCTCCGACGGTGTTCCGGTGGTCGGGGTGGTGAGCGCGCCCGCGCTGGCCCGGCGTTGGTGGGCGGCGAGCGGGTCGGGGGCGTGGACGAGTTTCCACCCCGGCGCGCCCAAGCCGATCACGGTGTCGCGGGTGGGCGAGCTGGCCTCGGCGAGTCTGGCGTTCTCCAGCCTGTCCGGCTGGCGCGATCGCGGCCTGCGGGAGAAGTTCGTCGACCTCACCGACGAGGTGTGGCGAGTGCGCGGCTACGGCGACTTCTTCAGCTACTGCCTGCTGGCCGAAGGGGCGCTCGACATCGCGACCGAGCCGGAGGTCTCGCTGTGGGATCTGGCGGCGCTGGACATCCTGGTCCGTGAGGCGGGCGGGCGGTTCACCTCGCTGAACGGAGTCGACGGTCCACACGGCGGCGACGCGATCGCCACGAATGGCCTGTTGCACGAGGAGACGCTCGCCCGGTTGCGCACGCCGTAGTCGGATTCGTCGCCGGGTGAGCCGATCGGGACCGGCAATCCCGGCCGAGGCGAGCCGCCCTCATCCGACAGCTCGCCAGGCACCCGGCATTCCACAACCGGGATCCGAACCGATGGTCGGAACCCGGCAGGGAATCAGCCCGCCGACCCGGTGGGCAGACCCGAGCCGGAGGCAGAGCCGGAGCCGCCGGAACCGGAGCCGGAACCCGAGTCGCCGGAGCCCGAGGACGAACCGGACGGCGGGAATTGCGCCTCACCCGATCCGAGGTCGGCGCCGACACCACCCTCACCGGAGCCCAGATCGAAGATCGGGCCGCCCGACCCGAAATCGACCTGCGGACCGCCCGGGTCGATATCGACTTCGATCGGCACCAGGGGCAGGCCGGGCGCCGCCTGCGCGGGCGCGCACACGAGGCCGGCCGCGAGCGCCATCCCCGCCACCGCCGCTATTCGTCTTCCTGCAGATACCACGCCAGTTCTCATGGACAAGACCTCCGTTTCGGGGGGGACGATGCCGCCACCGTAGCGGAATCGGACGATTTCTGAACCGCCTTTGTTTCAGAAACTTCACAACGATCCGCGTGCGGCCGCTCCGGGCGACTCGACGCCGTTCTTACTCTGAAGTAAGGTAGGTATTACTCAGGAGTAAGAACGACCGATCCTGACCTCACCCCACCCCAGCAGAAAACAGGTGATGATGAGCACCCGAGACAGCGCGACGAAGCGACGTCCCGCGAACGGACGCAGCGACGACTCCGCCGTCGGCCTGAACCAGCCCAAGCGGGACTGGATGGGCACGGCGATGCGGGTCATGACGACGATCACCGGCTCCGATCTCGTCGAGAAGTACAACCTGCGCAAGCCGATCGAGCGCGTCACCTACGAGAGCACCAAGAGCGGCTTCCGCACCCTCGGCGCGGCCACCAGGGCGTTCAAGAAGGTCTCGGGCGGCGGCGCGCCGCAGCGGCTGCCCGACAACGAGTCCAAGACCAAAGACTTCTTCGACCTCACCCCCACCGACGACCAGCAGATGATCGTCGAGACGGTGAAGGATTTCGCCGCCGAGATCATCCGCCCGGCCGCCGCCGCGGCCGACGCCGAGACCAAGGCGCCCGCCGACCTGGTCGCTCGCGCCGCCGAGCTCGGCATCACCGTCATCAATGTGCCCGAAGAACTCGACGGTGTGGCCACCGAACGCGGCGCGGTCACCAACGCGCTGGTCGCCGAGGCGCTCGCGCACGGCGACATGGGCCTGGCGCTGCCGATTCTTGCGCCCAGCGGCGTCGCGGTCGCGCTCTCGCAGTGGGGCACCGACGCCCAGCAACGCACCTACCTGCCCGCCTTCGCCGGCGAGAACGTGCCGCAGGCCTCGGTGGTCATCGCCGAGCCGCGCCCGCTGTTCGACCCGTTCGCGCTGCAGACCAAGGCCACCCGCTCCCCCAGCGGCTACCGCCTCAACGGCGTGAAGAGCCTGGTGCCCGCCGCCGCCGACGCCGAGCTGTTCCTGATCGCCGCCGAACTCGACGGCCGTCCGGCGCTGTTCATCGTCGAGTCCGAGGCCAAGGGCCTGGTGGTGGAGGCCGACCCGAGCATGGGCCTGCGCGCCGCGGGTCTCGGACGCCTGATCCTCGAGGACGTCGCGGTCTCCGCCGAGGCCGTGCTGGGCGATGCCGATCCGATCGCCCGCGCCGAGGAATACGCCGACGCGGTGCGACTGGCCCGACTGGGCTGGGCCTCGCTGGCGATCGGCACCGGTCAGGCCGTGCTCGACTACGTGATCCCCTACGTCAACGAGCGTGAGGCGTTCGGCGAGCCGATCTCGCACCGGCAGGCGGTGGCCTTCATGGTCGCCGACATCGCCATCGAACTCGACGGCCTGCGCCTGGTCACCCTGCGCGGCGCCGCCCGCGCCGAACAGGGCCGTTCCTTCGGCCGCGAGGCCGCGCTGGCCCGCAAGCTGGCCACCGACAAGGGCATGAAGATCGGCCTGGACGGCGTGCAGCTGCTGGGTGGGCACGGCTTCACCAAGGAGCACCCGGTCGAGCGCTGGTACCGCGATCTGCGCGCCATCGGCGTCGCCGAGGGCGTCGTCCTCATCTGACCGGCTCGACCAGTTCTTTCAGGAGACCCTCTCATGATCAATCTCGAACTCCCCAAGAAGCTGCGGGCCAGCGCCAACCAGGCGCATCAGGTGGCCGCGCACATCTTCCGCCCCATCTCGCGCAAGTACGACCTGGCCGAGCACGAGTACCCCAAGGAACTCGACACCATGGCCGCCATGGTCGAGGGCCTGTCGGACTCCGGCACCCAGAAGATCAGCGGCGCCACCGGCGGCCGCGCCGACGCCGCGGACAAGGGCGGAAACAGCAACGGCGGCAATATGTCCGCGCTGCTCAACGCCCTGGAGACGTCCTGGGGCGATGTCGGCCTGATGCTCTCGATCCCCTACCAGGGGCTGGGCAACGCGGCGATCGCGGCGGTGTCCACCGACGAGCAGCTGCAGCGCTTCGGCAAGGTGTGGGCCGCGATGGCGATCACCGAGCCGTCCTTCGGCTCCGACTCCGCGGCCGTGAGCACCACCGCCGTGCGCGACGGTGACGAGTGGGTGCTCAACGGCGAGAAGATCTTCGTGACCGCGGGCCAGCGCGCCACCCACATCGTCGTGTGGGCCACGGTCGACAAGAGCAAGGGCCGCGCGGCGATCAAGTCGTTCGTCGTGCCGCGCGACGCCCCCGGCCTGTCGGTCGCCCGCCTCGAGCACAAGCTCGGCATCCGCGCCTCCGACACCGCGGTGCTGCTGCTGCAGGACTGCCGGATCCCGGCCGACAACATCCTCGGCAGCCCGGAAGTCAACGTCGAGAAGGGCTTCGCGGGGGTCATGCAGACCTTCGACAACACCCGTCCGCTGGTGGCCGCGATGGCCATCGGCGTGGCTCGCGCCGCGCTCGAAGAACTGCGCCATCTGCTCGAGGGTGCGGGCGTCGAGGTCTCCTACGACACCCCGGCGATGAACCAGCACGCCGCGGCGGCCGAGTTCCTGCGGATGGAGGCCGATTACGAGGCCGCGTATCTGTTGGCGCTGCGCGCGGCATGGATGGCCGACAACAAGAAGCCGAACTCGCTGGAAGCCTCGATGTCGAAGGCCAAGGCGGGGCGCACCGGCACCGACGTCACCCTCAAGGCCGTCGAGCTGGCGGGCACTTTGGGCTACTCGGAGAACCTGTTGCTGGAGAAGTGGGGCCGCGACTCGAAGATCCTCGACATCTTCGAAGGCACCCAACAGATCCAGCAGCTCATCGTCGCCCGCCGGGTGCTGGGCAAGACGAGCGCCGAGCTCAAGTAGCAGGTCGGACGAACGGAAAACCGGTGCGGGTCGCTTCTTCGACTCGTGCCGGTTTTTCGGTTTTCTACCGGGTACGTTCCCCCCGGCTCGCCTGGACCTTCGTCCGCGATGCTCGACGCCGGAGTTGCCGTATGAGAGGTCAGTTCCCGCCGCCGGGCCGACCGTCCGGGCTCCACGGCACGGAGACGACCGGCGCCTCGATGATCATCATTCCTGGCTCGGTATGCCCCTCCCGCCAGAGAAAGTCGAAAAAGGCCAGCTCACCTGCTATCAGTGCGATTGTCACCGCAAGTCTCACCAGCAGCTTCGACAACCACCGCGGTCGAATCGACAGCTTCTTCACCCCGCGCTCCCATCCCTGCGACATCAGGTCAATCGCGCATGGGACGGCCAGGCATTACACGCGTGGCCCTCGGCCGCGTCGTCGAGGAATCGGCGCAGGGCCGGCAAAGCCCCTTGCCGGATTCCACGTTTTCGAAGCGGAGCAACGGGCTTCGCGCAGCACCCGAAATCTGTTTCGCGAGACCCGGGAAGAAGATCGGCTAATCTCGGAAAGGTCCGCATCGCGGTATCGCATCGGTGGGCTCGATGCACCCGTGAGGTTTGCGCGCCTGTCGGATGAGGTAATTCTGTTCGTAAGTTGTCCTATGCAACGACTTTCCACGACCCGGTTCAACCAACGACTCAGCTCGACCTACGATTCGCGCGAGGAGATCGGTTTATGCGTCGACCGAAGTTCACACGTCATCTCACCGCCGCTGTGGCCACAACAGCGATGTTCGGAGCGGTTCTCGCCGGACCGGTAGCCGCCGAGGAGAACCGAGTTCCCGCACCGGGTGATTCCGGTACCACGTCGTTCGACATGAACGACGCTTTGCGGCAGTTGCGTTCGACGGTCTCAGGCAACCCGGCGGCGGAGGCGGCCGTCGATCGCCTGCTGGCCGAACGACCGCAGGTTCCGGGCGCGGCCGAGGTCGCCCTGCCCGCGCAGGTCTTCCAGATCCCGGCGAACTCCGACATCGGTCGCACCGGCGCGTCACCGGGTGTGCACGGCTCCGGTGTCGCGCTGGGGATCAACGGCTTCCAGTTCGGCTACTTCGGCGGACCGGGCACGATCGCGCCCAACCAGGACGGCGCGAAGCTCGAGGTGGCCTGGCTGAACCTGTCCAACGGGCGCAGCGGCTTCGAAGTGCTGAACCAGCACTTGGACATTCCGGTCGACACCTCCATCCGCTCGCGGTCGTTCGACCCGGGTGGCGGCCTGATCGTGGCGGCGGCGTACGGCACGCTCTGGCACCGTTGGCCCGCACCGGTCGACGAGGCGCATCCGGACGGTTTCCACTACCAGCGCGCCACCATCGATTTTCCTTCGCTGGGCGCGGTATACAACTGAGAAAGCCGATCGAATCCGGCCGCCCGGTCCCGGCTCGGCGGCCGGATTCGATCAATCTTCACGGATCAGCCGCCAGGTGAACCATTTGGTCCATCCGACCTACCGGGAGGCTATTTCACAAGGTGGCCGCGCCCGCTTTGTCGCCTTTGTGTGTGACCGGCCACACCATCTGCTGCTACGGTAGCCGCACATGCCGTTCGATTTCGCTAGGTCAAGGGCCGACGCGACGGTTAGTGGAGGTGTAAGTGGTGAACCTGGCGCACACGCTGGAAACCATCAAGGCTGTGCGATTGCTGAGTTCGCGCGGAATCGCCGATCTCACCAATCCGAAGGAGACGGTGCAGAACCTTCGGGAAGTCCGCCAGATGGGCCCCCAGGCAGCCGCTGTCCGCCATTCCGCCCGGATCGCCCCGGATCGCCCGGCCTTGGTCGACGAGCGCGGTGAGCTGAGCTACCGCGAACTCGACGACCAGTCCACCGCCGTGGCGCGTGGCCTGCAGGCGGCAGGCATCACCGAGGGCACCGTCGTGGCCGTGCTGGCCCGCGACCACCGCGGTCTGCTCATGTCCAAGATCGCCGCGGGCAAGCTGGGCGCGCGCATCGCGCTGATGAACACCGGCTTCGCCAAGCCGCAGTTCGCCGAGGTCTGCGCGCGCGAGAAGGTGCAGGCGGTGCTGCACGACAGCGAGTTCCTCGACCTGCTCGACGCGCTGCCGCCGGAGCTGCCCCGCTACCTGACCTGGGTCGACGAGGGCACCGACATCCCGCAGGGCACCAAGACCTTCGACGATCTGATCGCGGAGAACTCCACCGAGGAACTGCCGCCTCCGAGCACGCCCGGCGGCTTCATCATCCTCACCAGCGGCACCACCGGCCTGCCCAAGGGCGCACCGCGCACCAAGGTCTCGCCGTTCGCCACGGCGCAGTTCCTCGACCGGATGCCGTTCAAGAAGTTCGACACGATGGTGATCGTCTCGCCGATCTTCCACAGCACCGGTCTGGGCACCTGGCTCATCGGCTCGATCCTGGCGAACAAGATCGTCGTGCGCCGCCGCTTCGACGCCGAGGCCACGCTGAAGATGGTCTCCGATCACAAGGCCGACATCCTGGTGGCCGTGCCCACCATGCTGCACCGGATGGTGGAGCTGCCCGAGGAGGTGCGCGCCAAGTACGACACCTCCTCGCTGAAGGCCATCATCCTCGCCGGCTCGGCGCTCTCCCCGGAGTTGTCGGTGCGTGCGGCCGAGGTGTTCGGCCCGGTGGTCCACAACCTGTACGGCTCCACCGAGGTCGCCATCGCCACCATCGCCAAGCCGGACGAGCTGGCGATCGCGCCGGGTACGGTCGGACGTCCGCCCATCACCTGTGACGTGCGGCTCTACGACGAGAACGATCAGCGGATCGAGGGCAACAACGTCACCGGTCGCATCTTCGTCCGCAGCGGCGCGCCCTTCGAGGGCTACACCGACGGCAGGCACAAGCAGATCATCGACGGCTACATGTCCACCGGCGACATGGGCCACTTCCAGGACCAGGGTCTGCTCATGGTCGACGGCCGCGACGACGACATGATCGTCTCCGGCGGCGAGAACGTCTACCCGCAGGAAGTCGAGAACCTGCTGCTCGAGCGTGACGACGTGTTCGACGCGGCGGTCGTCGGCGTCGACGACGTGGAGTTCGGCAAGCGCCTGCGCGCGTTCGTCGTGCCCGAGCCGGGCAAGCCGCAGCCCGACGCCGAGGAGCTCAAGGCCTACATCAAGAGCAACCTGGCCCGCTACAAGGTGCCGCGCGACGTCGTCTTCCTCGACGATCTGCCGCGCAACGCCACCGGCAAGCTGCTGCGCCGCACGCTGGTCGAGTACGACATCAACGCCTGATCACACAACACCTGATCTCGGCTCGCCCGAGTTCTCTGTTCGATTCGAGCGGAGCGGCCCTGAAAGCCGCTCCGCTCGGTCGTTTCCGCCGTAGTGCGCCGGCGAGAACCGGTCTGGTCGCAGCGCTCGAGCGGCTGTGGTGCCGTCCGCTATCATCAGCCGGTGCAGAGCAGCATCCACCGGTCGGCAGCGTGGCGTCGTGACGCCGTCGCTCGCCTGCGCGGTGGGTCGGCGGGCGCGGTCTCGGGCGCGGTGTCCATCGCCGCGCACGGCTGGGCCGCTGCCACCGCGGCGCCCGGAAGCTCCACTCTGGCGCTGCTCGCCGCCGCATCGGCCGTCGTCGGCGCGCTGGTCGCCGGCATCGGCCCGCTGCGCGACACCACCTCCGGTCTGGTCGCCGCGCTGATCGCCGGCCAGCTCCTCGGCCACGTCACCCTCGGCTTCGGCTCCGGACACCCCCAGCACGGCGCCGACCCGATGAGCTGGCAGATGCTGGTCGCGCACCTGCTCGCGGCCCTGTTCGCCGCCATCGTCATCCGCGGCGCGGAAGCGGCCTACCGCATCGGCACCACGGTGCTGGCGCGAGTGCTCCCGCTGCGCCGCGAACTCCCTGTGCACGTCGAACCCGTCCCGCTGCGCACCCGGTATCGAGACCGCGTCATCCTGCGCGTATTCGCTGCCCGGGCGCTGCGCACGCGCGCCCCGCCGCGCCCGGTCTTCGCCTGATTCCACTCCACCCGGTGCGCGTCCATCGGCCGCGCCCGTTCCTCGCACGCCGTCGCGGCGCCGATCCTCGCGGATCAGCGCGAGTCTCGTCCCCCGGTCCCGTGTTCACGACACCGGCACCGTGGACGAGTCGCGACCGCGCGGCCGCACCGCCGATCGCGCGGCCACACCGCTGAGCGCCCCCGCTCGTCTATGCGGCACGGCCGACGAGTCACACCGTGACCGAGCGCCATTCGTGTCCGGCGATGCGCCGTGCGCCCAACGCGCGAGGACACCGGGTAATCCCTCTTCAGAACGAGAAGACTGTGAAAACAACAGAATCTCTGGCGCCTGGCACCGGTCCTACACCGCCGCCAGGCACCAGTCCGCCGCCGCCTGGCGCCGGTCCCACACCGCCGGGCGCGGATCCCACAGCGCCGCAAGGCACCACATCGCCGTCGGACACCACACCCGCGATGTCCGACGAAGCGCACGCGCATCCCGCCACCGCGGCGACACCGGCCCGAGCATCGGTGACATCGTTCGAGGAGCAGACCCGCACCGCGTCGAGGCCCGGCCCGGATTCGACTCCAAAGCGGATTTCCACGACCGAGCCGCGCGCCGCGACGACGGCCGGCGCCGCCGACTCGAACCGGGAGAGCCGAGCCGAGCCGAGCCCGGGGCGACGTGGCGGCGTGCAGGCACTGGCCATGCGGCTGCACTTCTACGCCGGGGTCTTCGTGGCCCCGTTCATCCTGGTCGCCGCGGTCACCGGCGCGCTCTACGCGATCTCGCCGACCCTCGAGCAGTTCGTCTCCCGCGATCTGCTGACCGTGGACCAGAGCGGTGCGCCGCGGCCGCTGGCCCAGCAGATCGACGCCGCCACCGCGCTGCGCCCGGATCTCGCGCTGGTGGCGGTCTCCCCCGCGCCCGGCGCGACCGATACCACGCGGGTGATCTTCGCCGATCCCGCGCTCGGTGAGTCGGAGCGGCACGCGGTGTTCGTCGACCCGTACACCGCCGAACCCGTCGGCGAATCGGTCGTCTACGGCAGTTCCGGCGCGTTGCCCCTGCGCACCTGGATCGACCACCTGCACCGGGATCTGCACCTGGGCGAACCGGGCCGGCTCTACAGCGAACTGGCCGCCTCCTGGCTCTGGATCGTCGCACTGGCCGGTCTCGCCCTGTGGTGGCGGCGGGTCCGTTCCCGCCGGTCCCGGAACTCCGCGGCCTGGTTGTCGGCCCCCGACCGCAGCCGACCCGGCCGGCTGCGGAATATGAACTGGCACGGCGCGATCGGCGTGTGGATCCTGCCGCTGGCGGCGCTGCTGTCGGTGACCGGTATGACGTGGTCGGCCTATGCCGGCGCCAATATCGGCGATCTGCGCACCCAGCTCGACTGGACCACACCTGCGGTGAGCACCGCGCTCGGCGAGGGCGCGCCCGCGGCCGCTCCGGGCGGGAACCACCAGCATCACGGTGGCGTCCATGCGGTCGGCGACCCTGCCGACTCCGGCTCGCGCGCGCAGGAGATCGACCGCGCCTACGCGGCCGCGCAGGCGGCGGGCATCACCCAGGCCGTCGAGATCACCGTGCCCGCGAAAGCCGACCGGGCCTATGCCGTGAAGGAACGGCGGCTTCCCGGGATCTACACCGTCGACTCGGTCGCGGTGGACGGGCGCACCGGAGCGATCACCGATCGGCTCGACTACGCCGATTGGCCGCTGATGGCCAAGCTCACCAACTGGGGCATCCAGTTCCACATGGGCCTGATGTTCGGCCTGGCCAACCAACTGCTGCTGCTCGCCGCCATGATCGGCCTGATCGTGGTGATCGTGCTCGGTTACCGGATGTGGTGGCAGCGCAGGCCGACCAGGGACGCCGCGCGCTTCGCGTTCGGCCGGGCCCCGCGCCGTGGTGTGTTGCGAGCGAGTTCGCCGTGGCTGGTGCTCCCGTTGCTCGCCGCGGCCGTGGTCGTCGGCTGGTTCGTGCCGCTGGTCGGCCTGAGCCTGCTCGGCTTCCTCGTGATCGACACCCTCCTCGGTCTGCGACAGCGTTTCGCCACCGCCGGGTCCTGACACAACAGAGTTCTGACAACCCCCTGAACATCGCCGGGGTTCCGCCCCGGCACCCACCGACGGCAGCCGTTCCCGCACGGCCGTCGCGGCGCGCACTGTCGCGCCCGACGGCGGCCACGGACCGCGCCGTCCCCCAACGAAGGAGTTCGACTTCTCATGCGCTTCAACCGTTTTGCCGTCACCACCGCCGCCCTGCTCACCGCCATGGGGGTGACCGCGGGAACCGCCCTCGCCGCGCCCGCGCAGCAGGATCGTCCCGCCGACCCGCAGGCGGTCGGCTTCTCCGCCCATGCCACCGACACCGCCTCCGTCATCGAGATCGCAGGCGGCGCCCTGCGCGTCCAGGACGACAGCTTGCAGATCACCGCGGGCGACGGCACCGTCGTCGCGGCCACCCCGCTGCACTTCACCCTCGACGAGTTCACCTTCCCCATCGCCGCCGACATCACTGGTAATCGCGCCACGCTCACCCCGCAACTCGACCCGGCGAAGGCGGTCTACACCCCGGTCGCCCTGCCGTACGAGAACTCCGCGCCGTGGAAGACCGAGTACGAACGTGAGCAGGCCGCGTGGTCGCGCATGACCAGCACCCTCAGCATGGGTGCCAGCATCGGCACCCTGCTCGGCGGGCTCGGCGGCGGCGCGATCGGCTGCGTCCTCGGCGGCATCGCCGGGGCCACCGTCGCTTCGGCGACCATCGTGGGCTTGTTCGGGCCGTTCATCCCGGCCGCCGCCGTCGGCTGCGTGGGCGGCATCCTCGCCGTCGGCGCACTGGGCACCCTGGCCGGGCAGATCCTGGTCACCGCACCCGTAGCCATCGGGGCCGCGCTGCAGTACTTCACCACCATCAACCAGCCGTTCACGCCGCCCGCCAAGTGACCCGGCCGCCCGATCACGGGCGGAGCGACACACGAACCCCGGCGTCGGCGACGCCGGGGTTTGTCGTATGCGCGTCCGGGCACCTCGCCGAACACCTCGCACGAAAGGGCACCGTCATGGCAACGTTCGACTCCACTACCAGGACGAACCAGTGGTCACCGGTCCGTATCGCCGCACTCGTGGTCGGCGTGGTGTTCCTGCTGGTCGGCATTCTCGGGTTCATCCCCGGCATCACGACGAACTACGACACCTTGGAGTGGGCAGGTCATCATTCCGAGGCGAAGTTGCTCGGCGTGTTCGAAGTCTCGATCCTGCACAACCTGGTGCATCTGGCCTTCGGCGTCGCGGGCGTACTGGCCGCACGCGCGGCGCGAGCGGCCGCGGGCTACCTGGTCGTCGGCGGCATCATCTATCTGGCCCTGTGGCTGTACGGGCTGGTCATCGACCAGGACAGCTCGGCCAATTTCGTCCCGGTGAACACCGCGGACAACTGGCTGCACTTCGTTCTCGGACTGGGCATGGTCGCGCTGGGTGTGCTGTTGCCGAAGTGGGTCGCCGGTCGCCGACACACCGGATTGCTGAACTGATGGCCGCCGGAGCACCGTTTGCACGGTCGGCTCTCGGGTAGCCGACCTGATGACCCGTAATCGAGGAAAGGGGTTCGCATGAGCACGATGGCCGCCACCGTGGACGTCGAGGTTCCTGTCCGCACCGCCTACAACCAGTGGACGCAGTTCGAGTCCTTCCCGCAGTTCATGGAAGGCGTGGAGACCGTCCGTCAACTCGACGACCGGCACACCCACTGGCGCGTCCACGTCGGGCCGACCACGCGGGAATTCGACGCCACCATCACCGAACAGCATCCCGACGAGCGCGTCGCGTGGAAGTCCGACTCGGGGCCGAACCACGCGGGCGTGATCACCTTCCACCGTCTCGACGACACCCACACCAGGGTGACCGCGCAGATGGACGTCGACCCGGAAGGCTTCGTGGAGAACGCCGCCGACAAGCTCGGTCTGCTGAAGCACCGAGTGAACGGTGACCTGAAGCGCTTCAAGGAGTTCATCGAGAGCCAGGGGTACGAGACCGGTGGCTGGCGCGGCGACATCCCGCGCCCGGGCACACTGTAGGTCGGCGAACACCCCAAGCCGCGGCGCGATGCCGCGGCTTCGGCGCGTGTCCGTCGGGCGGATACGAGCCGAGCAGGCGCGCGGCTGCGAAATCCGCGCGGCTACGAAATCACCGTGACGGTAACGGGATTCGGATGGCCGGCCGCGGCGAGGCGCTGCCCGGCCGCGAGCGCGACAGCCGCCGAGCGGCCGCGGTCGACCAGAGCGATGACGCTGCCGCCGAAACCGCCACCCACCATCCTGGCTCCGTACGCGCCCGCCGCCAGGGCCGCGTCCACCACGTCGTCCGACGCGGGCGTGGAGACCTCGAAGTCGTCGCGCAGCGAGGTGTGTCCCGCGACGAGGATCGGCCCGATCTCCCGGGGATCGGCACCGCCGCACAAGCTCTCGGCGATCGTGAGCACTCTCGCGTTCTCGGTGACCACGTGCCTGGCCCGCCGTCGCAGCACGGGGTCGGCGATACGCCCCAGCTCGCCGAGCGCGGTGACGTCGCGCAGCGCGGGCACACCCAGTTCCCTTGCCGCGGAAACGCATTCCGCGCGCCGACGCGCGTACCCGCCGCCGGCGTTCTCGTGCGGCTCGCCGGTGTCCAGCACGAGCAGTTCCAGTCCGGAGGTCGCGAGGTCGAAAGGGATCTGCTGACAACCGTCGTTGTCGGCAGCGCCCACCGCGGTGAAACGCCGCACATCGAGCAGTAGCGCATGTCCGGGTGTGCACAGCAGCGCCGCCGACTGGTCGAGAATCCCGGTGGGGGCACCCGCGTACTCGTTCTCCGCCGTCGCGGCGATGTCGATCAGTTCACGGACGCCGAGGCCGGGTGCGCAGAGATCGCGCATCGCCTGCGCCACAGCGCATGTCAGGGCCGCCGAACTCGCCAGCCCGGCCCCGATCGGCACCGCGCCGTCGACTTCGATCTCGATGCCGGGCACCGCGTGCCCGCGGGTGCGGAACTCGCCGACCACGCCCAGGACGTAGCGTGCCCATCCCGGGATTCGCTCACGCGCCTCGGCGAGTTCGCCGATCGCGACCGCCACCGGCTCACCCGGGCGTTGCCGGGAAGCGACCCGAGCCGTCGCGTCGGCGGTGAGGCGGGCGGTGCACCGTGTCACCAGCGGCAGCGCGACGGGGAGCACGAATCCGTCGTTGTAGTCGGTGTGCTCGCCGATGATGTTGACCCTGCCGGGCGCGACCCAGGTGCTCACCCGAACCATTGTGCTCCAGGCAACCACCGGGCATCGCCAGCGGTGAACCGCGCCCTGGCATTCCAGGCAAACGATCCCGCCGTGGTCGGGGTCCGTGCGATTATCAGATCAGTTGTCCAGGTCCGTTCGACCTGTCCGCAGCGCTCGGCCGGGACGGCTTTTCACAGCACCACTTCCAGCTCGACAACGTCGTCGGGGCCTCGATGCCGAGCCGGTATCGAGAGATCGATGCCGCCGTGGAGGAGTCGCCGATCAGCCTGCCGCACGGATGACCGCGTCGTCAGGGGCCGAGGGGGGTTGATGACAATGATCGAAACAGCTCCGGGATTCCGCCTGGGCAGTCTCAGAACACCGGGTGTTCTCCGAACACGTTGCTGCGTAGTACTTCTCGGTGCCTGGTGCGTGGTGATCACGGTGCCGCTACTGATCGGCGGGCGCTCGCTGTCGCTGGTGACGACGCTGGTCGTCGTGACAGGCGCGCTGGTCATGATCGGCTGCGGGTTGCGCAGGCACCGGCCCGCGCAGCCGCTGCCCTGGTATCTGCTGTCGGGCTCGGCGGGGCTGTTCGCGGCGGGTTCGACCTTGCAGGACGTCGGCCGGCCCGCCGCGCATGGTGCCGAGATCTGTCTTCTCGCCGCATATTTCGTCATGGCGCTGGCCGTCGCCGCCTGGCTGCGTCCGCGCAGACGGCGTGGCGACTACGACCTGGCGCTGGACTCGACCCTCATCGGCCTCGCGGCCATGCTCGCCTCCTGGACGTTCCTGATCTCGCCCGCGGTGGGCTCCGCGACGCCGATGACCGCCCTGCTCGTCGTCGGCCACCCGCTGCTCGACGCGGTACTGCTGGCCTCCCTGGCGCATTCGGTGGCCACGGTGGGGCGCTCGGAAACCTCGCTTCGGCTGTTGCATCTCGGGTTGTCCGCGGTGCTCGTCGGCGACCTGATGCGCAACCTCGACCGCGCCGGTCTGGCGCGGGTCGACCTGGCCGACCAGCGCGCAGCCACGCTGGTGGCCTATGCGGCGATCGGGATCGCGGCCCTGCACCCGACCATGGCGGTGCTGGGCGGCCCGGGTCGTGTCCATCCGCACCGGTCCCGGCAGCGGGCGAGCCTGATCGCGGGGGCGCTGATCGTGGCGGCCCTGGTGCCGGTGCTCGGTTCCACCCTGGAGACTGCCGACCGCGTGGTGGTGTCGTCGCTGTTCGCGCTGCTGCTGATCGGGGTGCTGCTGCGCAGCGAACGGGCCATCCAGCGCAGCCTGCGCAGCGAGCGCCGCGCCCAGTACCAGGCCGATCACGACATGCTGACCGGTCTGCTGAATCGTTCGGCGCTGTTGCGCGCGCTCTCGCGCGAGCACACGCCTTCGCGGCCGGGACCACTCGGCCTGCTCTTCATCGATCTGGATGGGTTCAAGCGGGTCAACGACAGCTACGGCCACGCCGTCGGCGACGAGTTGATCGCCGACGCCGCTGCCCGCATCCGCCGGGTGGCGGGCCGCGATCCCGTGGTCGCCCGCTACGGCGGCGACGAATTCGTGGTGCTCACCCCGTGCCTCGTGCAGCAGGCGGCGGCCCTGGCCGAGCGCCTGCTCGACGCGTTCACCACGCCGTTCGCGCTCAGCGTCGGAGCAGTGCGGGTGACTGCGAGCATCGGCATCGCGAGCACGCAGAGCGGCAGGCACGGCGTGCCCGTCGACGATCTGATCCGTCACGCGGACGCGGCCATGTACCACGCGAAGGAACGCGCCCTCGGCTACGCGTTGCACCCGAGCACCGTCGTCGACGATCTCGACACCGATCGAGCGGGCACCGAGGCGCCCGCGGCCGGTCAGACCCACACCGGCCGTGCCGGAGTGCCCGTCGTCAGCCGCCCCCACCGCGCGGGGAGCACCCAGCCGGGACAGGCGAAGGCCGGAAACCGTTGCACGGACACGGGTTCGGCCACCGAAGCCACCTCCGCCGGCGCCACGCTCACCGCCTGGCTCCGGCGCACCGGAAGGCAGACCGCCGGGCGCGTGGGCTGAACACGCCGGGGCGCGGGATCAGGAGTCGAGGTCCTCGAGCGCGCGCTTGGCGGCTTCCAGCTCGGCCTGGAGCTGGGCGACCTTCGCCAGCTGCGCTTCCCTGGCGGCGTCGAGCACGCCGGCGACGACCTCGGCGACCTCCGGGTGCAGCAGCTTGGCGGCCTGGGCGACGGCGGCGCTGCTCACCGGCAGACCTCGCACCGAGCGCTTCTTGCCGGTGACGACCTCCACGGTCCATTCGCCGTCGGCGGTGCCCGCCAGGGTTACCGACACCTCCGGCGTCTTCACCTTGCGCGCGGGGGCCTTCGCGGCTTTGGCGGGTGCGGGCCTGCTCGACCCGGCCGGGTCCGGCGCGGGCGCAGCGGTTTTCGCGGGCTGGGGCTTCGCGGCGTCCTGGGCGGGACGCGTCGCGCTCTCCTTGGCCACGGGTGCGCTCGTCGGGCTCGGCGACTGGGTCACAGGGGTTTCCTTTCTCGGAGCGGGCTCGGCCCGCCCGGGGGCAGCGGCCGCCTTCTCGCGAGGCGGCTTGGTCACGGTCACTTCGACCGGGGAGAACGACAGCACGTCCCTGGAACCGGTAGGGCGCACCTGCAGGAAGTCGCCCTCGGCCGGATCACCGAGTGCCACAACCTTTCCCGACCGTCCCTCGGGTACGCCGACGGCGGCGGCGGTGAACCACACCATCGGTGGGCGGCCCGCCGCGATCTCCGCGGCGATGTGCTCTATCTCGCTGTCCGACAACGGTGTGGGCTTGTTTCGCGGTGAGGGCATGGGGACTCCGGACGATCATGGGACGGCTGCGTGCCCCAGATGATGCCGCACGGCACCGACAGCACGTACAGGCGGCGGGTGCGAGCGCCTCTTCCGGTCCCTGGCGCCACCCCGGCGAACACTGTTAACTTATTGCCCACGTCACAATCGGACGAGGACGATCATATTGATGCACGCACTTCAGGTGACCGGACCGGGCACCCTCGAGCTCCGCACGGTGCCGGTACCCGACATCGGCCCCGCGGAGGTGCTGTTGCGCGTGGGCGCGGCGGGCATCTGTCACTCCGATCTGCGCATCGTCGCGCTGACCGAGCCGCGGTGCGCCGAGCCGTTCACCCTCGGCCACGAGATCTCGGGCACCGTCGAGGCGGTCGGCGCCGAAGTCGCGACACCGGCGGTCGGCGCCCGCGGTGTGGTGTACCCGTGCTGGTCGTGCGGGGTGTGCCGGGAGTGCCTGCGCGGCAACGAGAACGTCTGTCTCGCGGCGGGTCGCGCCGCGATCCCGCCGTGCCCCGGACTGGACCGGGACGGCGGGATGGCGGAGTACGTGCGTATCCCGGCTCGCGCCTTCGTGTCGATCGGCGACCTCGATTTCCTGCAGGCCGCGCCGCTGGCCGATGCCGCGCTGACCAGCTATCACGCCGTCGCCGGAGCCAGGGAGCAGTTGCTGCCCGGGGCGACGGCCGTGGTGATCGGCGTCGGCGGTCTCGGGCACATGGCGGTGCAGATCCTTGCCGCCACCACGGCGGCGCGCGTCGTCGCGGTGGATCTCAGCGAGGACAAACTGGCCCTGGCGACGGCCAACGGCGCGGACGAGGGGCTGGTGATCGATGACGACACCGCCGCCAGGATCCTCGATCGCACCGGCGGACGCGGCGCGGAGGCGGTGTTCGATTTCGTCGGCGTCGACCAGACGGCCAGGCTGGCGGTGGAATCGGTGGCGCCCAACGGTGCGTACCGGATGATCGGACTCGGTGGCGGAGCCCCGGAGATCACCTCGGGGCCCGCGGGCAAGGCGGGCTGGCCGTGGGGCGCGTCGGTGCGCAAATCCTACGGCGGCACCCGCTCGGACCTGGTCGAATCCATCGCCTTGGCACAGTCGGGCAAATTGCGCGTGGAGGTCGAACCTTACGAGCTCACCGACGGCCGCGAAGCCCTGGACCGGCTCGAGCACGGCCTGGTACGCGGGCGGGCGGTGTTGGTGCCGTGACCACCATCGGAAGACGGAGCGAGCGCGAAGGGTGGCGCAATGCCGAACCCCACTGACCCGAACCCCGAACGCACGTCGCCGCACTCCCGCGCGGCCGATCCCGTGGTGACGGCATCCGCCGACCGGCAGGCGATGCGTGCCGCATCGGTGGCCCGGTTGACCAGCCGGGGAGAGCCGTTCGAGATCGCGACCGAGGAGGTCCTCGGCGTGCCGCTGCGGGTATTCCGGCACCGGCACCGCTCGCTCCGCGCGGTTCTCACCGAGTCGGCGAGGCTGGGTGAGCGCGACTATCTGGTGGACGGCGAGCGGCGTATCTCCTATGCCGGCCATCTCGCCGACGTCGCGGCGCTGGCTGTCGCGCTGCGGGACCGCTACGGCGTCGGCAAGGGCGACCGGGTCGCGATCCTGGCCGCCAACTGCCCCGAATGGGTCGAGGTGTTCTGGGCCTGCCAGTGCCTCGGCGCCGTCGCCGTCGGCTACAACGCCTGGTGGACGCCCAGGGAGATCGCCTTCGCCCTCGGCCACACCCGCCCCGCCCTGCTGGTCGCCGACGCGAAACGCGCCGAGCGTCTCGCCGAGATCGACCACGACGTACCGGTCCTGCGCGTCGAGCACGACGTGCCCGCGCTGTCGGCTGCCTTCGCCGGGGCCGGGCTTCCGGAAACCTCTGTGGCCGAGGATGATCCGGCCGTCATCCTCTACACCAGCGGCACCAGCGGCCGCCCGAAGGGCGCCACCCACTCACACCGCAATCTGATCGCGGTCATCGACCATCATCGGTTCAACGACGCGCTGGCGGCCGCGTTCGCCGGTCGCGTGCACGACGGCACACCCGCGGGCAGGCGTTTCCTGCTCACCTCCCCGCTGTTCCACATCGCCAGCCTGCACAACCTGGTGCTGCCCCGGCTGGCGACCGGCGACACCGCCGTCCTCTATCGCGGCGCGTTCGACGGCGAGCGAGTGGCAGACTTGATCGAACGCGAGCGCATCACCAACTGGGGCGCCATGCCGACGATGGTGCACCGGCTGCTCGCCGCGGAGGTCGAGCGCCACGATCTGTCCTCGCTGGCCTCGCTGTCGTTGAACTCCGCCCCCTCCCCTGCCGCCCTGCACCAGCAGTTGCGCGAACGGATCCCGGTCGCGCGCACGGCGCTGTCGACCAGCTACGGCATGACCGAATGCGCGACCGCGGCCACCCTCGCCACCCCGGCCGAGCTGGCCGAGTTCCCCGACACCGTCGGCAGGCCGATCATCGGGGTGGAACTCGACATCCGCGACGAGGCGGGCGAGCCCGCGGGCGAGGGCGTCGAGGGCGAGGTCTGGGTGCGCAGTCCCTACGTCATGCTCGGCTACTGGGAGGATCCGGCCGCCACCGCCACCGCGATCACCGCCGATCGGTGGCTGCGCACCGGTGACCTCGGTATCGTCGAGCACGGCATGCTCCGTTTGTCCGGCAGGCGCTCGGACCTGATCCTGCGCGGCGGGGAGAACGTCTACCCCACCGAGGTGGAGCACTGCCTCGACGAGCATCCCTCGGTCGCGGAGTGCGCGGTGCTCGGCCTGCCCGACGACGATCTCGGTCAGCAGGTCGCCGCGGTCGTCGTGGTGCGTCACGACATCGAGGCCGAGGGCACAACGGGCGAGTGCGCAACGGGCGAGTGCGAAACGGGCGAGGGCACAACGGTCGAAGCCGAAGAGCTGCGCGCGTTCGCCGCCGAGCGGCTGGCCTACTACAAGGTGCCCGCCCGGTGGCGGATCACCACCGTCCCGCTGCCGCGCAACGCGACCGGCAAGGTCGTGCGCGCGGGCCTGACCGACATATTCACCGCCCCCTGAGGATCGGATCACCATGTACGACACCATCATCGAGAACGCCCGCTGGTTCGACGGCACCGGTGCGCCCTCGGCGATCCGCCACCTCGGGCTGCGCGACGGCCGGGTCGCCGCGGTCTCGGCCGCGCCGCTGGACAAAACCGGCTGCCCGCGCATCATCGACGGCACCGGCAAATGGGTCCTGCCCGGCATGCTCGACATCCACACGCACTACGACGTCGAGATTCTCGGCTCGCCCGCACTGACCGAATCGCTGCGGCACGGGATCACGACCGTGTTGATCGGATCCTGTTCGATCTCCACGGTGCACGTGGGCGCCGAGACCGCGGGCGATCTGTTCGGCCGGGTGGAGGCGATTCCGCGCGGCAACGTCATCGACACGATCGACAGATTCAAGTCCTGGACCAGCGCGACCGAGTACGCCGAAGCGCTCGGGCAACTACCGCTCGGCCCGAACGTGGCGGCGTTCATCGGGCACTCCGACATGCGCGCGGCCGCGATGGGCCTGGACCGCGCCACTCGCTCGGACGTGCGCCCCAACGCCGCCGAACTGGACACCATGGCGCGCTGGCTCGAGGAAGCGCTCGACGCGGGCTTCGTCGGCATGTCCTCGCAGCAGTTGCGCTTCGACAAGCTCGACGGCGAGTTCTGCCGCTCGCGCACCCTGCCGTCGACGTTCGCGCCCGCCGGGGAGAAGCGCAAGCTGAACTCGATCCTGCGCAAGCGCGGCCGGGTCCTGCAAGGCGGACCGGACGCCTCGCGGCCGCACACCATCGGCGTGATGGCGGCGAGCAGCCTGGGACTGTGGCGCAGATCGTTGAAGGTCAGCCTGCTCTCGGCCGCCGATCTCAAGGCACTGCCGGTGATCCGGATCTTCGCGGTGATGTCGAAGGTGCTCAACGGACTCGGCGCGAACTTCCGCTGGCAACATCTGCCGGTGCCGTTCGAGGTCTACGCCGACGGCATCGACCTGGTCATCTTCGAGGAGTTCGGTTCCGGCGCGGCCGCCATGCACCTGTCCAACCAGGTCGAGCAGCGCCGCGAGATGCTCGCCGACCCGCAGTACCGGCGGCGCTTCCGCAAGGACTACGACAAGAAGTTCGGCCCCCGAGTCTGGCACCGCGACTTCTTCGACGCCGAGATCGTCGCCTGCCCCGATCCGGCGGTGGTCGGCAAGTCCTTCGGTCAGGTCGGTCTCGATCGCGGCGGGCTGCACCCGGTGGACGCCTTCCTCGACCTCGTCGTCGAGCACGGCGAGAAGCTGCGCTGGCGCACCACCATCTCCGGGCACCGGCCCGAGATGCTCGATCGTCTCGCCGCCGACCCCGGTGTGCAGATGGGCTTCTCCGACGCGGGCGCGCACCTGCGCAATATGGCCTTCTACAACTTCGGGCTGCGGTTCCTGCGGCGGATGCACGATGCCGAGCAGGCGGGCCGCCCGGTGCTGTCGATGGAGCGCGCCGTGCATCGGCTGACCGGCGAACTCGCCGAGTGGTACGGCATCGAGGCGGGCCGGCTGCGCGAAGGCGACCGCGCCGATCTGGTGCTGCTCGATCCGGCCCACCTCGATGCCGAGCTGGACGCCTACGCCGAGGCCCCGGTCGCGCAGTACGGCGGCCTCGAACGCATGGTCAACCGCAACGACGCCGCGGTCGAGGCCGTGTTCGTCGGCGGTGAGTACGTCTTCGGCAACGGCGTCGCGGCCGAGACGCTGGGTGTCCGGCGCACCGGACGGTTCCTGCGCGCGCAATGAGCCCCCGGCGACCTCGGTGTGTTTGACAGGGCCGGACCAGGGAACCCGCCCCGGGATAAACCACCGAGGAAGGGGTGACGTTCCATGTTGCTGCGCCGACTTGCCCGACCGCTGCTGGCGACCGCTTTCGTCTACGACGGGGTCGATACGCTGATGAATCCCGAGCCGCGCGCGAAAGCCGCGGCCGCGCTTCCCGAGAGCGTGGCGAGCAGGCTGCCCGCCGACCCGGATACCGTCATCAAGGTCAACGCCGTGGCGCAGGTCTCCGGCGGTGTGCTGCTGGCGCTCAACAAGGCACCGCGACTGGCCTCGATCGTGCTGGCCGCTTCCGTGCTGCCTTCGACGGTCACCCAGCAGAACTTCTGGGCCGAGCCGGATCCGGACAAGAAGCTCGCCAAACGCAACGCGTTCCTCAAGGACGTGAGCCTGCTCGGGGGCCTGCTCATCGCCGGCGCCGACACCGAGGGCAAGCCTTCCCTCGGCTGGCGCGGCAGGCGGGCCGCCCGCAGCGCCGCCGCCACCGTCTCCGCCGCCCTGCCCTTCGGGGCGAGCGCGAGCGAGGGTACCGGTGAGGCGCTGCAGCATTACGCCCATGACGCCGCCGAGCGGGCGAAGGGGTTCGGCACAGTGGCCGCGACCAAGGGCTCCGAGCTCGCCGGGACCGTCCAGACGCACGGCCCGGAGTGGGCCGCGGCGGCCAGGGAACGCGGCGCGGCGCTGGTCGGCGCGGCGAAGGAACGCGCGGTCCCGTTGGCCGAGACCGCCAAGGAACGCACCGCACCACTGGCGCTCACCGCCAAGGAACGCACCGCACCGCTGGCGCTCACCGCCAGGGAGCGCGGGGCCGAACTCGCCGAGGTCGCCAAGGAACGCGGTGCCGAACTCGCCGACGTCGCCAGGCACCGCGGCGCCGAACTCGCCGACGTCGCGAAACACCGCGGGGCCGAACTCGCCGACGTCGCGAAACACCGCGGCGCCGAACTCGCCGACGTCGCCAAGCACCGCAGCGCCGAACTCGCCGACGTGGCCAAGGAACGCGGTGCCGTACTCGGCGATCGGACCAAACACCGTGGCGCGAAACTCGGTGGCCGCACCAAGCGGCGGGGCAGCCTGTTCGGGCGTGGCTGAAAGCGGAACTCCGCCCCTCGAGGGCGCGGTCGGGGGCTAATCCGAGGCGGCAGGGCGAGCGCGCAGATGCGCGCGCTCGCCCTGTTTGCCGAACAAACTGAGAAATTCCACCGGGTGCTCGTCGGCGGCGCCGAACCAGTGCGGCACCCTGGTGTCGAACTCGGCGGCTTCGCCGGGGTCGAGAACCAGATCGTGCTCGCCGAGGACCATCCGCAGCCGCCCGTTGAGCACGTAGAGCCATTCGTAGCCCTCATGGGTCTTCGGCTCCGGCACGCGCCTGTCGCTGCCCGCGGGGATGATCAGCTTGTAGGCCTGGATGCCGCCGGCCCGCCTGGTCAGCGGCAGCATCGTCATCCCGAAGCGGGTGACCGGACGCAGGTGGATGCGCGGGTCGCCGGTGGGTGGTGCGCCGACCAGTTCGTCCAGGGTCACGCCGTGGGCCCTGGCGAGCGGGAGCAGCAGTTCCAGGGTGGGCCTGCGGGTGCCCGATTCCAGTCGCGACAGGGTGCTCACCGAGATCCCGGTGGCCGCCGACAGGTCGTTCAACGTGGTCTCGCGTTGCTTGCGCAGGGCACGTAGCCGCGGCCCCACCGCATCCAACGCGTGATCCAAATCCTCATCCACGGCATCCAGTTTGCCACATCAGCAAATTGAATTGCCGATTCGGTTCTCGATCCGGCACAGTCGACCACCGAGGAGGTGGTCGAGATGACCGAAAGTGGACGAGGACCGTCGCAGCAGGAGACGGCCGAATACGACGTGGTGGTGATCGGCGGGGCGGCCGCGGGACTGGGTGGCGCGCTGACCCTCGCGCGTGCCCGCCGATCGGTGCTGGTGCTGGACGCGGGCGCGCCGCGCAACCGGTTCGCCGACGGCGTGCACGCCCTGTTGGGGCTCGATGGGATCGCGCCCGCCGAACTGTTCGAGCGGGGGCGCGCGGATGTGCTGCGCTACGGCGGGCACATCGAGACCGGCGAGGTGGTGCGCGCCCGCCGGACCGAGGCGGGCTTCGAAGTGACCACGGCCGAGGGGCGGACTGCGCGCGCCCGCCGCCTGCTCGTGACGACCGGATTGGTCGACGAGTTGCCCGACATCCCGGGCGTGCGGGAGCGGTGGGGCCGCGATGTCGTGCACTGCCCGTACTGCCACGGCTGGGAGGTACGCGACCAACCCATCGGCGTGCTCGCGACCGGCGCGAACGCGATCCATCAGGCGCAACTGTTCCGCCAGTGGAGCGACGACATCGTGTTGTTCACCCACACCACCGAGCCCCCGGCCGGCGACAAGGCCGAAGAACTGGCTGCTCGCGGCGTTCGCCTCGTGCCGGGTGAGATCGCCGGGATCGTGGTGGAAGACGACCGGATCACCGGGGTGCGCCTGACCAGCGGCGAGGTCGTCGCCAGGACGACCGTCGTGGTCGCGCCCCGCATGATCGCCCGGGCAGGATTCCTGGCCGACCTCGGCCTGTACCCGGTCGAGCATCCCTCGGGCGCGGGAACCCACATCCCCGCCGACCCGGTGAGCGGCGCGACCGAGGTCGACGGCGTGTGGGTCGCGGGCAACATCACCGATCCCGCCGCGCAGGTGGGCCCGTCGGCGGCGGCGGGCGCGAACGCGGCGGCACGGATCAACGCCGATCTGGTCGCCGAGGACACCGCGGCGGCAGTCGCGGCGGCGCGGCGAGTCCGGCAGCCCGTCTGACCGTACCGATCCCGGTCGACGGCGGCGCCGAATGCCGGGTGGACACTCGCCCTGAACCCAGCCACGGCGGGGCGGGGGTCCGATTGGGGTGCGACGGCACCGCCGGAGCGAGGTTCCGCTCATGACCTCGCCCGGCGGTGCTCCGACCGGCCTACGGTATCCGGTGGCGCGGTTCTCGCGGGCTGTCGAGGATCGCGGACTCTCAGATCCGGCGGACCGAGGTCGCGAGATCGCACAACCGATGCGCGCGTGCCGCTTCGGCGGGCGTGAACGGCTCGTCGGCCCGGACGAACCGCAGCACCGAATCGCCTTGCGCCAGTTCCAGAGTCGTTTCCGGCAGGCCGGGCGCTCCGGGGTCCGCGCCGGGGGCGAGGTAGCGCGCGCCGAGCAACTCGGCCACCGCCAGCGGCAGTTCGGCGGGATCGGCGGCGACCCGCGCGGCGATCCCGAGCGCCTTGGTCTGCCCGTCGATCAGCGTCAGCGCCGAGGCCCGCCACACTCCCACCGCGCGCCCGCCCGCCTGGGTCAGCAGTGCTTCCAACGCGGGCCTGCCGAGTTCCTCCGGCGCCGACACCACGAGTTCGTCGAGCACATCGAATTCGAGCCGATGCACATGCACCGCCAGGATGTTGACTCGCCGGTGCGCCAGCTGGGCGGTCAACGCCTCCAACTGCCCCGGCCGATCCGCCAGGCGCACCCGGATCCGCCACAGCGCGGGCGCGGCATCGGCCGCCTCCCGAAACCGCAGTTCGCTCTTGTGCAGCCACCGGCCGAGCAACCGCATCGCGGAGGGCTCGACCACCCAGATCACCAGGATGGTGGTGGTGATCGTCAGCAGCAACACGGTCACCAGATACGGCGGATGCCACCGGATCACCGCCGCGTGCAGCAGTAGTTCCACCGGGAACACCGCGGCGAGTTTGGCGAGCGCCAGCCGGGTGCGCGGCGGGTGCGGCAACCGCCCGCACACATCGCAGGCGATCGAATGAAGTCGCAGTCGTGCTGAAGTCGGCCTCATGGGGCGAGACTCGCGACCGGTCGTTTCCTCGGCCGTACTCTCCGGTAACAACGCGATGAAGGACTCCGCACCATGCCCTGAACTGCGCGTTCGTATTCGTGAGTGGCGACACACCTCATGAGTCACAGTCCGCTGCAACACAACTGCGGCCGGGTAGACGAAATCGTGATAAAGGCGTGCGCCGATTCGAGGAGAACAAACCGCTTGCGCTGTTACGGTTGCCCCGCCGATCACGGCTCGGGCGCATTCGCGAAAGCAATGCGCGGCGCATCCCGATTCACCGTTCTTGGAGACATGTTCTTGACCGACCCATCGCCGCTATCCCCGGCAGAGACATCCGCGCAGGCAGCGGGCTGTCCCGTGCACCACGGTTCCCCGTTCGACACCGACGGGCCACGCACCCCGCTGTACACAGCGGAATTCGCCGCCGACCCACACCACTTCTATCGCGAAATGCGTCGCAGGCACGGCGCTCTCGCCCCGGTCGATATCGCGCCCGGGGTACCGGCCACGCTGGTGGTGGATTACGAGACCGCGGTGCGCGTTCTCAACGATCCCGACCATTTCCCGGCCGATCCCCGAATCTGGGAGCGCGGCATCCCGGAGGACTGCCCGGTCCGGCCGATGATGGCCTACCTGCCGAATGCCTTGCGCAGCAGCGGCGTGGCGCATCAGCGCTACCGGGAGGCCTACGTCGCCGCCCTCGAGGGGATCGACCTGCATACGCTGCACGCCACCGTCGAACACGTCGCGGTGCCCCTGATCAACGAGTTCTGCACCACCGGATCGGCCGATCTGGTCATGCAGTACGCCTTCCCGCTCGCTTTCGAAGCGCTCAATCAACTCCTCGGCTGCCCGACCGAACTCGGCAGGCGCCTGCCCGCGGGCATGGCGGCGCTGTTCGACACGGTGAACGCGGCCTGGGGCATGCAGACCCTCACCGAGGGCCTGCTGGAGTTGGTGCACCTGCGCCGCGCCGAACCCGGCGACGACCTCACCACCCGGCTGATCCAGCACCCGGCGAAACTCACCGACGAGGAACTGGTCGCGCAGATCATGGTCCTCTACGGCGCGGGCATCGAACCGATGCAGAACCTGATCACCAACACCCTGCTGCTCATGCTCACCGACGAACGCTTCGGCGGCAACATGCTCGGCGGCGCACTGTCGACCCGAGACGCTCTCGACGAAGTCCTCTTCGACGACCCGCCCCTCTCGAACTTCTGCACCAGCTACCCCCGCCAAGCCGTCCTGCTCGACGGCGCCTGGCTGCCCGCCCACCAACCGGTACTCATCAGTCTCTCCGCGGCCAACACCGACCCGGCCATCCGCGGCGGCGATCGCACCGGCAACCGCTCACACCTCGCCTGGGGCGCGGGTCCACATGCCTGCCCGGCCCGCTCGGTCGCCTACCTGCTGTGCCAGGACGCCATCGACCAACTGCTCGACGCTCTGCCCGAACTGCGCCTCGCCCGGCCGGCCGGAGAGTTGACCTGGCGCCCCGGTCCTTTCCATCGCGCCTTGGCCGCGCTGCCGGTCCAGTTCCCGCCGACTCCACGGCTACCCGGTGGCCACCACGGCGGGTCGGCGCATCCGCTTCGCGCGGACGCGGGTTGATGCCGCGCGAATGTTTCACCGATCAAGCGTTTCTCGCATGACTGCTACCGTGGGACTTCGCCGATTTCCAGGACGACCCCGCACGAGACCGATCCGCGGGTGACGCTCCTGGGCGGCAACGAGTATTGCCGCAAACCGAGCAGTTTGTTCCACCATGGGAGAAGTATTCTTGACCAACCCATCGATGTTCACCCCAGTCGCCGCGTCCTCGCAGCCCACGGGCTGCCCCGTGCAGCACGGTTCCCCGATCGACACCGACGGGCCCCGAGTACCGCTGCACACCCCTGATTTCGCCGCCGACCCGCATCGCTACTACCGCGAAATGCGGGAGCAGTACGGCTCTCTGGCCCCGATCGAGATCTCTCCCGGCATCCCGGCCACTCTCGTGGTCGGCTACGAGACCGCGGTGCGCGTCCTCAACGACCCCGAGCACTTCCCCGCCGACCCGCGAGTCTGGCAGCAGGGCATCCCCGAGGACAGCCCCATCCGGCCGATGATGGAGTGGTATCCGAACGCGTTGCGGAACTCCGGTTCCGCGCACCTGCGCTACCGGCACGCCTACACCGCGGCGATCGACGGAATCGACCTGCACTCGCTGCACAGCACCATCGAGCGGATCGCGATCCCGCTGATCAACGAGTTCTGCACCGTCGGGTCAGCGGATCTCGTGACGCAGTACGCCTTCCCTCTCGTCTTCGAGGTGCTCAACCGGATGGTCGGGTGCTCGGCCGAACTGGGCACCCGGGTCGCCACCGGCATGGCCGCGTTGTTCGACACGGTGAACGCGGCGTGGGGCATGCAAACCCTCAGCGAGGCGCTGATGGAGCTGATCCACATGCGCCGCGCCGAACCCGGCGACGACGTCACCTCCCGATTGGCCCATCACCCGGCCGAGCTCACCGACGAGGAGATGCTCGCGAACCTGATCAGTTTCTACGGGGCCGCCATCGAGCCGCAGCAGAACCTGATCACCAACACCCTGCTGCTCATGCTCACCGACGAACGCTTCGGCGGCAACATGCTCGGCGGCGCACTGTCCACCCGAGACGCACTCGACGAAGTCCTCTTCAACGACCCGCCGATCTCGAACTTCTGCACCAGCTACCCCCGCCAGCCGGTCCTGCTCGACGACGCCTGGCTGCCCGCCAACCAGCCGGTGCTCATCGGCCTGACCGCGGCCAACACCGATCCCGCCATTCGCGGCGGCAATCGCACGGGCAATCGCTCGCATCTGGCGTGGGGCGCGGGACCGCACGCCTGCCCGGCCCGCTCGGTCGCCTATCTGGTGTGCCAGGACGCCATCGATCAGTTGCTCGACGCGATTCCCGAGCTGCGCCTTGCCGTTCCCGCGAGCGAATTGACCTGGCGGCCCGGTCCTTTCCATCGCGCGATGTCCGCTCTTCCGGTTGAATTTCCTTCGTCACCCAGATTGCTTTTGAACGAAGGAGCTTCTCCCCGTGGCTGATACGACAGTCGAGCCGATCCCGCTGGATCTCACCGGCTCCGATATCCAGGGTGAATCCGCGCGTATCCGGGCCCGCGGTCCCGTCGCACTGGTCGCCCTGCCCGGCGGGGTGCCCGCCTGGTCGGCGACCGATGCCACCGTGCTCGAGAGCCTGCTCGCCGATCCGCGCGTGTCCAAGGACCCGCGGCAGCACTGGACCGCCTTCATCGACGGCGAGATCACCCAGGACTGGCCGATGTTCTCGTGGGTGGCGGTGGACAACATGTTCACCGCCTACGGCGCCGACCATCGCAGGCTGCGCAATCTCGTCGCGCCCGCGTTCACCCACCGGCGCACCACCGCGCTGCGCCCGCGCATCGAGGCGCTCACCGCCGGACTGCTCGACGCGCTCGAGGCGACCCCGGCCGGGGCCGTCGCCGACCTGCGGGAGAGTTACGCCTACCCGGTGCCCATCCAGGTCATCACCGAATTGCTCGGCGTCCCCGAGCATCTCGGTCCCGGCCTACGCAAATGCGTCGATACTTATTTCGACACCTCGACCGGCCCCGAAGCAGCCATGGCCAACTACGTCGAGATGTACGGCCTGGTCACCGAACTCGTCACCTACCGCACCGAGAATCCGGGCGACGACATCACCAGCGTGCTGATCACCACCCGCGACGAGGAGGGTTCCCAGCTCACGCAGAAGGAACTCGTCGACACCCTGATGCTGACGATCAATGCCGGTCACGAGACCACCGTGAACCTGCTCGATCAGGCGATCGTCGCGCTGCTCACCCATCCCGAGCAGCTCGCCGACGCGGTCGAAGGCCGGGTGAGCTGGGCGGAGGTGATCGAGGAGACGCTGCGCTACGAGGCTCCGGTCGCCCATCTGCCGCTGCGCTTCGCGGTGGAGGACATCCAGGTAGGTGATGTGACCATCGGCAAGGGCGAGGCGATCCTGGCGTCCTACGCCGGTGCGGGCCGCGACCCGAAGGTGCACGGCGAGACCGCCGACGAGTTCGATGTGCATCGGGAGAAGAAGGATCACGTCTCCTTCGGCCACGGCGCCCACCACTGCATCGGTGCGCCGCTGGCCCGGCTGGAGGCGTCGATCGCGCTGCCCGCGCTCTTCGCGCGGTTCCCGAAGCTGGCGTTCGCCCAGGACCCGGCCACGCTGAAGCCGATCGGCAGCTTCGTCTCCAACGGTCACCAGACCCTGCCGGTCCACCTGCACGGCGCGCCGCAGAGCTGACCGACACCCGCGAGGCGGCGGTGCTCAGGAGTCCTTCCCGCCACCGCCGCCGAACGGAAAATTAGAACCCGTTCTACGATGAGAGCACCCGGGACCGGCCCGGATCGCGATCACGGAGGACCGCCATGCCGCTGGAGCCGACCGCCGCCGACCTGCTGGCGGCCGCGCAGGCCTCCCCGCGCGCCGTCGCCGCCCACGACAAGGCCGCGTGGGTGGGCCTGTTCGCCCCGGACGCCGCCGTCAACGACCCGGTCGGCTCCGCCCCGCACCTCGGCCCGGCCGCCATCGGCCGCTTCTACGACACCTTCATCGCCCCGAACACCATCGCCTTCCACGTCGACCGCGACCTGATCGCCGGCCGCACCGTGGTCCGCGACCTGTCCATCGAGACGACCATGTCCACCGGCGCCACCGTCCTGGTCCCGATGCACCTGCGCTACGACCTCACCGCCACCGACGACGGCCTGCGGATCGCCCGACTGGCCGCCCACTGGGAACTGGCCCCCATGGTGCTGTGCCTGCTGCGCACCGGACTGCCCGGCCTCGGCGCTGTCGCCGTCCTCGGCCCGCGCCTGGTCCGCAATCAGGGCCTGGGCGGCGCACTCGGCATGACCAAGGCCCTCACCGGCGTCGGCCGCGCGGGCAAGTCCGTCGTCAGCCGCCTGTTCGCGGCCGCCGCCGACACCGACCTCGCCGGAGTCCGCGAACTGCTCAGCGATCGCGCCGAGGTCGAACTGCCCGCGGGCCACCGTGTCTCGGTCGAGGAATTCACCAATCGCGCCCGCAACATTCGCTGGGACAAAATGCTCGCGGCCGGGCGCTGGGTGACCGTCTCGATAGAGATCGGCTCCGCCCGCGGCGTCGCCATGGCCGAATTCGCCTCCGGCTCACCGCGCATCACCCGCCTCGAGATCTTCCTCGACCAACCCTGAGCGCCTCTCCTCGCACGCCAGGCGGCCGACAGCCTCGCCGAGCGATCGGGCGCAGAAAAAGACTCAGGTCGGAGAGTCTGAACTCTCCGACCTGAGTCGTTGTAGCGGGGACAGGATTTGAACCTGCGACCTCTGGGTTATGAGCCCAGCGAGCTACCGAGCTGCTCCACCCCGCGTCGGTAAATGCAACATTACACACAGCTGTCCACGGAAGGCAAATCGCTCCCCCGGGCGGGCATCCACGCAGGTCATGACGACACCGCCGAGGCATGCCCACGCGTCGACAGAACACCCCACACTGCCACAGATAGTGAAAATTTCGCATTTCACGCAGCTGCTCCAGCCTCGCACTTCACAAACGTGATCGGCGCCACTATTTCGAAGTGATCTCACACACATAACGTTTGGGTAACTCATGCGACATGCTCTCCGATTTACACCACATAGCCAGGAAAAACGGCAGTATTCGACCTGTTTGTTTCACGAATAACCCTGCGTTATCAAGACGTGATCCTCCGAGATTGATTCGTTACCGTCGCAGTGCGGCCCGGATCAACCGAGACGGGCCAGCCTCGGATCGTCGAACACCGGCAACCCTGCCCCACGACCCGAGGAACCCCGAACCTCCCGGGGGCAGGGACTCGGTGGCGACATGCCGGGCCGGCGGGCGCGGGGAGGGAAACTCACCATGACAAAGAACCGGAAGATCAGCACTCGCGCTCTCGGCTTCGTCGCCGCAACCGGCGCCTTTGCCGCCATCCCGTTCGGACTGTCCACCGCTTCCGCCTCCGCCGCGTCGCACAACTGGGACGGCGTCGCGCAGTGCGAGAGCGGCGGCAACTGGGGAATCAACACCGGTAACGGCTACTACGGTGGCCTGCAGTTCTCGCACAGCACCTGGGTCGCCAACGGCGGCACCGGCTACGCCCACAATGCCAGCAAGCAGGAGCAGATCCGGGTCGCCGAGAACGTCCTGAACACCCAAGGCGTGGGCGCCTGGCCGGTGTGTGGTCAGTACCTGACCAGCGCGCCGGAGCCCGCACCCGCGCCCGCACCGGCACCGGAGATCGCGCCGCTGCCCGACACCTTGCCCGCCGTCCCGGATCAGAGCCGTGCGGTCTTCGAGCAGGTCGAGCGAGCGGCGGGCGAGTTCGCCGCGCAGTACGGCGTGGAGGGCCAGTACCGTCAGTTGCTCGAGCAGCACGGCGGTCTGATCGCCGGCGCGCTGGGTCGCTGACACCTGTAGTCCTACGAACTCACCCGTCACACAACAGCAAGCGGCGCCGTCGTCAACGAAGACGACGGCGCCGCTTGTTGTCTCTGCCGCTTTACCGGCCGGCGTCCTGGTAGGCCTGCACCGCCGCCTCGAGTTCCTCCAGCGCCTTGCCGAAGTCCTCGAAGTTGCCGCTGCGCATGGCATTGCGGACGGCTTCGATCTTGCGATCGAGCTCGGCGGCCGCCGCCTCCTTACCCGTCGAACCGGTGGGCGGCGGGGTCGTCTGCGGCTGCGGCTCGCCACCGTCGGCAGGTGGCGCGACCTCGACCACCGGCGGCGCGGTGCCCGGACGCGGCCTGGTCGCCGGATCACCGCCCGGCGGGGTCGCGAGTGCGCCCGCACCGGGGATCACCTGATTCAGCGCCTCCGCCAGGGTCGAGGCATAGCCGACCTTGACGCTGCCCGCCTGGTCGCGGTAACTCACCAGCACGCGCAGCAACTGCGGGAAGGTAGCCGTGTTCGGGCCGGTGTTGCGCTCGTTGTAGAACGGCTCCACATAGAGGATGCCGCCGTCGGCGATCGGCAAGGTCAGCAGATTGCCGTATCTGATCTTGTTCGAGTTCGACAGCAGGGTCTTCTCCTGGGAGACCTGTGGCGCTGTCGTCATGGTGTTCTGTGTCTGCTGCGGACCCTGGGTCTGGGTGTCGGTCGGCAATCGCAGGATGGTGAACTTGCCGTAGTTCTCGGGATCGGAGCGCACCGAGATGTAGGCCGACAAGAACTGCCGGTTGTAGCCGACCATCGCGCTGGTCAGGTTGAAGACCGGCTCGTTGGTCTCCTTGTCGCCGAGCAGCACGTAGTACGGCGGCTGGTTGAAGCTGCCGCCCTCGATCGTGGGATCGGCGGGCACCGACCAGAACGCGTTGTTGGTGAAGAACTCACGCGGGTTGTCCACGTGGTACTTCGTCAGCATCTCGCGCTGGACCTTGAACAGATCCTCCGGGTAGCGGAAGTGCGCCCGCAGTTCCTCGCTGATCGCGCTCTCCGGCTGCACCGCGTCCGGGAACACCCCGCGCCATGCCTTCAGCACCGGGTCGCTGGAGTCGACCTCGTAGAGGGTCACGGTGCCGTCGTAGGCGTCGACGGTCGCCTTGACCGAGTTGCGGATGTAGCTGACTTCCTTGCGGGGCAGCAGACGACCGGTCTTCTTGTCGATGCTGTCCTCGACCGCGCCGTCCAGCGAGGTCTTCTGCGCGTACGGGTAGTTGTCGAGGGTGGTGTAGGCGTCGACGATCCAGACGATGCGTCCGTCGACCACCGCGGGGTAGGCATTGCCGTCGGCGGTCAGCCACGGCGCGACCTTCTGCACGCGGTCGCGCGGGCTGCGGTTGTAGATGATCTTGGAGTCCTCGCCGATGGCCTCCGAGAACAGGATGTTGCGCTCGGCGTACTTGGCGGCGAAGGCCAGCCGGTTGAACCAGTTGCCGATCGGCACCCCGCCCGCGCCGGTGTAGGTGTACTGGGCGGTGTCGGAGTCGTACTCGCGGGGCGCCTGGCTCTCCGTCGCGCCGACGATGGCGTAGTCCGGGTCGGACTGCGAGATCAGCTCGCCGTAGTAGACGCGCGGCTGATCGACCCCGATGACCTGATTGTCCTTCGGGGTGAACAGGTCGCTCACCATGAAGATCGGGTAGCCGGAGTCCGACGAGCCGCCGGTGACGCCCGCGTCCTCGGACTGCGGCTTGTTGACGCGGTTCGCGGGCGCGGCGACGAAGCCGTTGCCGTGGGTGTAGACGGTGTGCTTGTTGATCCAGTCCGTCTGGTTGCCGGTCAGCGCCGCGGGCGAGAGTTCGCGAGCGGCGACGATGAAGTCCTGGATCTGGCCGTTGATCTCATAGCGGTCGATGTCGAGCGACTCGGGGAAGCCGTAGAAGTTCTTCAGCTGACGCAGCTGGGTGAATGTCGGGGAGAGGATGTTCGGATCGAGCAGGCGGGCGTTGCCGATGGTGGCGGCGTCGACCGGGACCTGCAGCGGGTTCTTGGCGCTTTCCCCCTTGTAGTCCTGATACTCGATCCGGTCGGAGGTGATGTCGAAAGCCTGCCTGGTCGCCGCGATATTGCGCTCGATGTACTCCGATTCCTTGTCGGCGGCGTTCGGACGCACCGAGAACTGCTCGATGACCAGCGGATACACCGCGCCGACCAGGATCGAGGACAGCACCAGCAGCGCCGCGGCCATCGCGGGCACCCGCAGATCGCGCAACACCACGCCGGCGAAGAAGGCCAGCGCGCAGATCACCGCGATCGCCAGCAGGATCAGCTTGGCGGGCAGCACGGCGTTGATATCGGTGAACGAACCGCCGTAGAAGGTCGGTTCCTTGCGCGAGCTCGACAGCAGGTCGTAGCGGTCGAACCAGTAGGCGATGGCCTTGAGCAGGACGAACACGCCGGCGATGACGGCCAGCTGGATGCGCGCGGGGCGGGTGAGCAGGCCCTCGCGGCCGGTCAGGCGCAAGCCGCCGAAGATGTAGTGGGTCACCAGGTTCGCGAAGAACGCGATCACCACGGCGACGAACATCCAGTTCAGCACCATCCGGAAGAACGGCAGGTCGAAGGCGTAGAAGCCGACGTCCAAGCCGAACTGCGGGTCCTTCTGCCCGAAGTCGCCCCCGTTGAGGAACAGCTGCGTGGTCACCCAATTGGACTGCGCGACCAGACCGGACAGCACACCGAGCAGTACCGGGATACCGATACCGAAGGTCTTGAGCCTGCCCGTCACAGTGGCGCGGTAGCGCGCGATCGGGTCGTTGGGACCGGCAGGCGGCAGGAACATCGGCCGGGTGCGGTAGGCCACCAGCAACGCCAGCCACAGCGTCACGCCGACGAACAGCCCGGTCGCGAAGAACAGCGCGATGCGGGTGAACAGCACCGTGACGAACACGTCACGGAAGCCGACCTCACCGAACCACAGCCAGTTCGTATAGGTGTCGGTCAGCCGTGGGCCGAACAGCAACAGCGCAGCCAGGACGACAGCCGCCACCAGCAGCACACGGCTGCGTCGCGTCAGCGAAGGTAAGCCGGTTTGGGGCCGCATGCCCACGATGCCACTCTCCAGGTGTCCGGCGGCTTCCCGCACCTGTCCGGGGCGGGACGCCGCAGTCCGACGTTGCGGTCCGGTCCGCATGGACCGTTCGCGCCCACTCTACGGAAACGGACATTACAGCGCCGGACGGGTCGTGACCGGCGACTCCGGCGAGCCTTTTGCACCGGGTCTGCCGCGCGCGCCGCAGCCGGGTGAAAAGATGGCCGGGTGACCGCAGATCTGCACGCCGAACTCGTCCTGTCCCGCGCCGTCCGAGAGGTGGCGGAGTTCGCCGACGGCGAGGGCTGGGGTAGACCGCCGCAGATGTTCGCGCTGGTGCCGACCGCCGACCTGGTCGCCGCCGAACCCGGCCTGCTCGACGAGATCGACCAGGGCAACGAACTCACCCCGATCGCGCAGGAGCCGCTGCCGGAGGACATCACCGGCGGATCGATCGCCCTCGACGAATTCCTGGCGACCACCACCTGGCCGCCCGCCGTGCGCGGCTGCGTGCTGGTGCAGGAGATCGTGGTGCTGCCGCCGGACGCCGAGAGCACCCTCGACGACGCGCTCGGCCCGCTGCTGGCCGATCACGAGGCCGCCGACGCCGCCGGTCGCGCCGCCGCGCTGGAGCATCCGGAGCGCCGCTCGGCCCGGCTGTTCGCCGCGGTGCTGCGTGAAGGCGTGTCGCTGTCGCTGCTGCAACTTCGCCCCGACGACGACGCCGACGACTTCGGCGATCTGGACCTGCGGACCTACCCGAATCTGGCGTCCAATGTCATCGAGGCGCTGCACCACACGCTGACCGACTGAACCCGGCCAGGGCCGGCGCTCAGCCGCAGCTGGGCGCTTCTTCGCCCGCGTTGATCGCCGACAACGACCGCACCGCGCCGTCGAGGGTCTCCACCTTCACCAGCCGCAGGCCGTCGGGAACCCGCTGCTGTGCCTCGGTGCAGTTGGCGGCGGGTACCAGGAAGGTCTCCGCGCCCGCCTCGCTGGCCGCGATCATCTTGTACTGGATGCCGCCGATCGGGCCGACCTTGCCGTCGGTCTCGATGGTGCCGGTTCCCGCGACGAAGTCGCCGCCGCCGAGTTCACCAGGGCTGAGCTTGTCGATCAGCGCGAGACTGAACATCAGGCCCGCCGACGGACCGCCGATGTCGGCCAGGTTGAAGCTCACTTCGATGGGCGGCCGCGCACCGGTGCCGATGGTGACGCCGAGCGCCGCCTTGGTCGCGTCTTCCGGATTGGTTCCGAGCACGAACTCCGAGGTGCGTTCGACGCCGTCGCGGCGGTAGACCACGGTCAGCGGGGTGCCGGGCGCGCGGGAGGTGGTCTCGCGCACCACGTCGCCGGGCGTGTTCGCCGGGACACCGCCCACGCTGACGATCTCGTCGCCGGGTTCGAGCACGCCTCGCGCGGGGCTGCTCTCGCCGATATCGCGCACCAGCACGGCGGTCGGCAGCTTCAGGTAGTTCATCGCCGCGACCTCCGCGGCGCTCTCGGAGTTGCGGAACTCCTGCTGGTTGGACTGATCGATCTCATCGCGCGGCACCCCGGGTGGATACACTTCGGCGCGCGGGACGAGGCCGTGCTTGCCACTGGCCCAGAACCCGAAGGCCTCGTAGAGATTCAGCCCGTCGCGAACCGAGACGGTGGTCATGTTCAGATGTCCGGTCGTCTCGTCGAGTTCGGCGCCTTCGACCTCGACCACCGGCACACCGTCGTACTCACCGAGGGTGTCGAAGGTGGGTCCGGGCCCGAGCGCGACGAACGGCACGGTGAAAACGGTGCCGAGGACGCCGAGCACCGAAACCGGTACGAGGGCGGCCAGCAGGGTCAGGATCCGACGATTCACCCCGCCCACCCTAAAGGTTTCGCTGTCCGCGTAATGGCGCGGCACGTGCACCTATACCGGCGGTGTCCCATGTCGTGGGACCTGGCCGTCCGCGTAACGTGGTGGGTATGAGTGACTCCCCGTTCGGATTCTCGAACCGCGACGATGACGACGACGCGCGCAGGCGTGGCGAGGAGCCCTTCGGTCCGGGTGCGAACAATCCGTTCGGATTCGGGGTCGGCGGACCGGGTGGCGCGGGCTTCGATCCCGCCCAGCTGGGCCAGATGCTCACCTCGCTCGGCCAGATGCTCAGCGGCATGGGCTCCCCCGGTGGCGGGCAGTCCGGCCCGGTGAACTACGACGTCGCCAAGCGCCTGGCCCGCCAACAGCTGGGCAAGGATGTGGGCCCGGTCTCCCAGGGCGCGGTCGAGGCCGTGGCCGACGCCGCGCACCTGGCCGAACTATGGCTCGACGGCGCCACCACCCTGCCCGCGGGTGCGACCCGGACAGTGGCCTGGACACCGGTCGACTGGATCGAGAAGACCCTGCCGACCTGGCAGCGACTGTGCGATCCCGTGGCACAGCAGGTCTCCGGCATGTGGACCTCGCAACTGCCGCCCGAGGCGCGCGAACTCGCCGGACCGATGGTCGGCATGCTCGGCCAGATGGGCGGCCTGGCGTTCGGCTCGCAGCTCGGTCAGGCGCTCGGCCAGCTCGGCAAGGAGGTACTGACCTCCACCGACATCGGCCTGCCGCTGGGTCCCGCGGGCACGGCCGCGCTGCTGCCCGCAGCGATCGCGGAGTTCAGCGCCGGACTCGAACAGCCCGAGAGCGAGATCCTGGTCTTCCTCGCCGCCCGCGAGGCCGCCCATCAGCGCCTGTTCGCGCACGTGCCGTGGCTGCGCCAGCAGGTGCTCGGCGCCGTCGAGGACTACGCCCGCGGTATCACCATGGACTTCTCGGCGCTCGAGGAGGCCGCGCAGAGCATCGACCCGATGTCGCTGACCGACCCGTCCAAACTCGAAGAACTGCTGTCGCAGGGCACATTCGAGCCGCAGACCACCCCGGAGCAGAAGGCCGCGCTGGAACGGCTGGAAACGCTGCTCGCGCTCATCGAGGGCTGGGTGCAGATCGTGGTCGGCGAGGCGGTCGGCGACCGGCTGCCCGGTGCGGGAGCGCTGGCCGAGACGCTGCGCCGCCGCCGTGCGACCGGCGGTCCCGCGGAACAGACCTTCGCCACCCTGGTCGGCCTGGAACTTCGTCCGCGCAAGCTGCGCGAAGCCGCCGAACTGTGGCGCAGGCTCACCGTCGACGCGGGCATGGAAAAGCGCGACGGTGTCTGGGCGCACCCCGACCTGCTGCCGGATTCCGACGACCTCGACTCCCCCGCCGGCTTCATCGATTCGGTGATCGGCGGCGGCGCGGCCGCTTTCGACGATCCGCTCGCCCAGCTGGCCGAGACCGAGGCGCGCGAGCGAGCCGAGCGGGAAGCCAAGGGAGACAACGGCAAGGGAGACGCCACCGGGGAGTCGGAGGGCCGCGACGAGGGCGCCGCCGGGTCCTGATCGCCCGAGCCGCCCCCGGCGGGCCGCATGGACGCGGAACACCCGGGGCGGCAACGCAGCAACCCAGCAACGCAGCAACGCAGCAACGCAGCAAGATCTATGCCGACGCGGATCGAGCGGACGCCACCCCAGGACACACACGAGTCCTGCCGAATTGTCCTGTGCACAACCCGAAAAGCTGTGGATAACCACGCTTTTCGCGTCACGGGCACCGGCTCGGCCCGCGCATACTGTCGGGCATGACGACTTCGACCGCACGCCCGCGCGGCCCGCTGCTCAATCCACGGGTGACAGTGCTGGTGCGCCCCTCCGGGGTGGTCCAGCTGGGCTGGGATCCCGAGCGCGCCATGCTGCTCGATCCGCCGGGCCTCGACACCGCCGCCGTCCTGGGTTTCCTGCGGCTGCTCGACGGCATGCACAGCCGCTCGCAGATCTGCGCCGAGGCCGGCGGTCACGGCTTGACCGCCGAACGGGCCGGCGACCTGCTCGACGAGATCGAGGCGGCCGGGCTGTTGCAGCCGCCGCGCGAACCCCGCTACGAGATCACCGCCGTCCGGGTGCACGGCCTCGGACCGCTCTCCGATGCGATCACCGCGGGTCTGCGCGGTCTCGGTGTCCGTCCGACCCGCTCGCGTTCCTACCGCCCGGACGCGCCCGAACATCGCGAGCGGGTCGATCTGGTGGTGCTCACCGACACCGTGGTCGTCGATCCACGCCTGGTTGCCGACCTGGTCGTCAACCGCATTCCCCATCTGCAGGTCCGGGTCCGCGACGGTAAGGGCGTGATCGGCCCCTTCGTGCTGCCCGGCGAGACGAGCTGCCTGCGCTGCGCCGATCTCATCAAGGCCGACTACGACGCCGACTGGCCCCACCTGGCCGCCCAACTGCTCGACCGCGTGGGCCACGCCTCCCCCGCCGCGATCGGCGCCACGGCCGCGCTGGCTCTCACCGAGCTCGAGGCGATCATGGAGTGTTCGTCCCATCGCTGCCCGGCGACCCTGAACACCACCCTCGAGTTGGACCTCGATTCGCACCAGCTGCAGCACCGCTACTGGGAACCCCACCCGCGCTGCGGCTGCCGCCGCATCAACGCCGCCTACGCGACCTGAACCACCCGTTCCGCGCGCACAGCACCCCGGCACCACCGCCGCTACGGCGATCCCCACGAGTTGCCGCCGGATTCACAACGGACATGTGATCGATGTCTCGGCCGACCACGCCACCGGGGCCGGACGGGCGGCGCCGGGTGGGCGAGGTGACCAACCGGACAGTTCATTCGACCGGGCAATAGTCCGATACTCGTGGCACGGTCACGGGTCCGTCGGCCATGATGGGGGTGTGTCAGACATCGTGCGCCGTGGCTCGTCCCGCAACGCCAAGTTAGCCAAGATTCCGCTCGGCATCGCCGGGCGTGCCGCCGTGGGATTCGGCAGGAAGCTGGCCGGTGGCGACAAGTCCGAGATCAACGCCCAGCTCAACCAGAAGGCCGCCGAACAGTTGTTCACGGTGCTGGGGGAGCTCAAGGGCGGCGCGATGAAGTTCGGGCAGGCGCTGAGCGTGCTCGAGGCGGCGGTGCCCGAGGAGTTCGGGGAGCACTACCGCGAGGCGCTCACGAAGTTGCAGGCCGCCGCGCCGCCGATGCCCGCGGCCACGGTGCACCGCGTGCTCGATCAGCAACTGGGCACCCAGTGGCGGCAGCGGTTCCAGTCCTTCGACGACACTCCGGCCGCCTCGGCGAGCATCGGTCAGGTGCACAAGGCGGTGTGGTCGGATGGTCGCACCGTCGCGGTCAAGGTGCAGTACCCCGGCGCGGACGAGGCGCTGCGGGCCGATTTGAAGACGCTGACGCGCATGTCGGGGCTGTTCGCCTCGGTGATCCCCGGCGCCGACGTCAAGCCGATGCTGGCCGAGATCACCGAACGCACCGAGGAAGAACTCGACTACCGCACCGAGGCCGCCAATCAGCGCGCCTTCGCCAAGGCCTACGAGGGCCATCCCGAGGTCGTGATCCCGAAGGTGGTGGCCAGCGCGCCGAAGGTGATCGTCAGCGAATGGCTCGACGGCACACCGGTTTCCGCGATCATCAAGGCGGGTGCGAACGATCCGGAAGGCACCAAGGCACTGCGCAATCGGGTGGCGCTGCTGATGGGCCGGTTCCACTTCTCCTCGCCGGAGGCCGTGGGCCTGCTGCACGCCGACCCGCATCCCGGCAATTTCATGATGCTTCCCGACGGCAAGCTGGCCGTCATCGACTTCGGCGCGTGCGCGCCGCTGCCCGGCGGGTTCCCCGAGGTGCTCGGGCGGATGCTGGCGCTGGCGGTCGACGAGCAGTACGACGAGCTGACCGAGCTGATGTACGAGAACGGGTGGGTGTTGCCGGGCCGCAAGGTCACCCATCAGGAGATCGCCGATTACCTGCGGCCGTTCTCCGACCCGATCCGCACCGATTCCTTCCACTTCACCCGCCGCTGGATGCAGCGGGTGGCGGGCAAGGCGACCGATCTATCCAGCGCGGAGATGAAGACCGCGCGGGCGCTGCAACTGCCCGCCCAGTACGTGATGATCTTCCGGGTGCTCGGCGGTTCGGTGGGCATTCTCGCCCAACTCGACGCCGAGGTGCCGTTCATGGGTTTGGCCTACTCCTGGCTGCCCGGGCTGCGGGAGAACCGCTCGGCCAGCTGATCGTGCCCGCACGCTGAGAAAGGCTGCGCGACAACGCAAACCGGCCGCCCATCCGAAACCTCGGATGGGCGGCTGGTCCGCTTTCGCGTAGCTGGACCCGGTCGGCCGGGGACGGGACCGGGCCGCAGTGCACGGAGGGAGGGCGCCCACGGGCCCGGCTCACGCCGGGACCGCCACCTTGCGCGGACGGCCGCGTGGACGCTTGCGCGCGATCACGACTCCCTGGTCGAAGATCTCACCGCCCCACACGCCCCACGGCTCACGCCGGTCGATGGCAGCGCTCAGGCAGCCCTTGCGGATCGGGCAGGCCGCGCACAGCGCCTTGGCCTGCTCCAACTGGACGGGGTTCTCGGCGAACCAGAGGTCGGGATCCTCGACCCGGCACGGCAGCACGGTCGCGACGTCGCGGGCGGGGACGAACCCCGTCTCGGTCCGGCATGTCACGTCAGCAGGGACGGAGGTCAGTCGCTCTGCGGTGAACACGTCGTTCTCCTTCAGCTTGTTTGCGGCAGTCGTATTCGTCGATGCGAAACCGGTTGGCCGCCGGCTGAAGGGCCGGAACAGAAAAATGGCCACGGTTTCGCGTCGTGCGATCCGTGGCCGGGAGGACGGGGCCGAGGGCCCCTACCTGGGTCGACTTCGGTGTCGACTCCTGGTCACGGTCGCTGGGTGGGCATTGCGCAGGCGTGCTTGCGGCAGAATGCGCTGCGGCTCGGCTTCGCCGCCGTAGGCGACGAGGCCGAAGGCAGCGGCATCGGCTGCTGCGGAGGCGTCGGTTGCGACGCCGTCGTATGCGGAAACAACGACGGGCCGATGCCAGCCTGCGCGGGGCTTGTCCTGGCGGAGAACGCCGACGATCGCGCTCTCAGGGGACATACCGGTCCCCAGCGGCGTGAGACGCGGGGAGGCCGACACGAAGCCGAGGACAGGTGTGCCACCGGTGGTGAAATCGGTGCTGCCGTTCATTGGTCGTGCCTCCCTTCCATGCGTGAGTCGAATACAGTGCGTGATACCGGCGCGCCGGGATACCCTCCCGGTGCGTACAACAACCATAGGCAATGTCGGCGGAACCGACAACCTATTTTCTACCTGCGGTTTCGGCGCCCGAACCCCGTCCGCGCGACGGACTCCCCCCGGGCGGTCGGCTCCTTCGACCCGGCGGATTCGGATCGCGACGCGGCCTTCATCCGCGAGGACACGATCGCCAGCACGTCCGCCCCGTAGTCGACGATCTTCTTCGCACCGATGCCCGCGATGGCGCCGAGCGCGCGATCGTCGGCGGGCAGTTGCTCGGCGATCGCGGTGAGCGTGGTGTCGGTGAAGACGACGAACTCCCGCACCCCGATTTCGGCGGCCTTCTCCTCGCGCCACTGCTGGAGCGCGGCGAGCAGTTCGGCGTCGATCTCGGCCGGGCAGCGGCGGCAGCGACCGAGCATGGTGGCATAGGTGCCGATCAGCGGCTTGGCGCAGACCCGGCAGCGGGGGCGGTTGGTCTCCCGTTCGCCGGCGGGCGGTGCGGCGATGCGAGAAGCGGGCGAATCGTCGGGCACCAAGCCGTTGAGGAAGCGCGACCGCCTGCGGGTGCGCCTGCCGCCCGCGACGCGTGACAGCGACCAGGACAGCCGCAGATGTTCGCGGGCGCGCGTGACGCCCACGTAGAGCAGCCGGCGTTCCTCTTCCAACGCGGCCTGATCGGCGACCGAGCCGTCGTCGGCGAGCACGTGGGCGATGGGCAGCGTGCCGTCGGCGAGGCCGACGAGGAAGACCGCGTCCCACTCGAGGCCCTTGGCCGCGTGCAGAGAGGCCAGGGTCACGCCCTGCACGGTCGGTGGATGCCTGGCCTCGGCGCGGGCGGCCAGTTCGCGCAGGAGGCCGAAAAGGTCGAGGTCGGCGTCGTGGGCGAGCAGTTCCTCGGTCAAGGTCACCAGGGCGACCAGCGAGGACCAGCGTTCGCGGGCCTGCGCGCCCGCCGGTTCGGTCGCGGTGAGCCCGACCGGGGCGAGCGCGGCGCGCACCAGACGCACCAGGGCCGGACCGTGACCGGCCTCCTCGGGCAGATCCTCGCGGCTCGCCGCCTGACGCAGCACCGAGACGGCCTGCCTGACCTCGGGGCGTTGGAAGAACCCTTCCCCGCCGCGCACCTGATAGGGGATGCCGCGCGCGGTCAGGGCCTGCTCATAGGCCTCGGACTGGGCGTTGATGCGGTAGAGCACGGCGATCTCGGCGGCGGGCGTGCCCGCGGAGATCAGCTGTTCGATCGCCGCCGCCACCGACGCGGCCTCGGCGGGCGCGTCGTCGTATTCGGCGAAGGCCGGTTCCGGGCCGTCCGCGCGTTGGCCGATGAGTTGCAGACGGGTGCCCGCGATACGTCCGCGCGCCGCGCCGATGACCCGGTTGGCCAGCGAGACGATCTGCGGGGTGGAGCGGTAATCGCGTTCCAGGCGCACCACGGTCGCCTCGGGGAACCGCCGGGAGAAGTCGAGCAGATAGGACGGGGTGGCGCCGGTGAAGGAGTAGATGGTCTGGTTGGCGTCGCCGACGACGGTGAGATCGTCGCGTTCGCCGAGCCAAGCGTCGAGCACTCGCTGCTGCAGCGGGGTGACGTCCTGGTACTCGTCGACGACGAAGCTTCGGTAGCGGCCGCGGAACTCGTCGGCAACGGACGGAAAGTCCTCGAGGGCGGCGGCGGTGTGCAACAGCAGGTCGTCGAAGTCGAGCAGCAGGCCCTCAGGCGTGGTCTTGAGCGATTCGTAGGCCGTGTAGACCTCGGCGATGCGCGCCGCGTCGTGCGGCAGGTCGCGTCCGCGGGCCGTCGCCGCCGCCGGGTAGTCCTCGGGTGCGATCAGCTGGGATTTCGCCCATTCGATCTCAGTGAGCACGTCCCGCACGCTCTCGGTGGCGGTGGACAGTCCCGACCGGTGCGCGGCCTGCGCCACGACCGGGAACTTGGCCTCGAGCAGCTGCCACGGCACCTCACCGACCACCTGGGGCCAGAAGTACTTCAACTGCCGCAGCGCGGCGGCGTGGAAGGTGCGCGCCTGCACCTGGTTCGCCTCGCCGCCCAAGCCGAGGGCGCGCAGCCTGCCCCGCAACTCCCCGGCCGCGCGAGCGGTGAAGGTGACCGCGAGCACCTGATCGGCTTTGACGTGCCCGGCCGCCACCAGGTGCGCGATGCGGTAGGTGATGGTCCTGGTCTTGCCCGTGCCCGCGCCCGCGAGCACGCAGACCGGGCCGCGTGGCGCCCGGACGGCGGCGGCCTGCTCGGCGTCGAGGAGGTCCATATCGAGTGCGGGCACGGGGTCCATCATGGCAGCTGCGCCCGACACCGCTCCCAGGTCGTGATGTCCGCCTCCTGTGATCGAGCCGTGATGTGGAACAGGACCGGACCGCGGTGCGTTGCATCAGTCGTGACCGAAGTGAACCCTGCTGTGACGATGTACTCCACCACCTGGTGCGGCTACTGCCGCAGGCTCGAGAGGCAACTGGAGGAGAGCGGCATCAGCTACGCGAAGATCGACATCGAGCAGGACGAGGCCGCAGCCGAGTTCGTCGGCAGCGTGAACAACGGCAATCATGTCGTGCCGACCTTGAAGTTCGCCGACGGCTCGACGGCCACCAATCCGAGCCTGGCCGCCGTCAAGGAGAGGCTCGCCGCCCTGGCGTGATCAACGGCCGCCGGGCAGGTCTGGTGCCGGATCGCGGTGCACCACACCCCGGCGACGGGGTGCCGACCTCGATCGGCACCCGCCGTCGTGCACGGCGTGCTTCGGCGGCCGGTACCGCGCGGATTTCGGCGTCGCTCAGGATTCCAGGGCGGCCCAGGACTCGATGATCGTGCGCGCGATCGAGATCGATCCCGGCAGCAGCAGCCGCGCGCCCTCCTGCTTCGCGCCCCAGGAGCCGAGCTCGAGTGCCTGCCGCACCTCCGCGCGGGTGAACCAGTGCGCCTCGGCGATCTCACCGTCGGAGAAGACCAGTTCCTGCTCCGGGTCGCCGACCGCGCTGAAGCCGAGCATGAGCGAACGTGGGAACGGCCAGGGCTGACTGCCCAGGTAATTGATCTCGCGCACGTCGACGCCGACCTCTTCGCGGATCTCTCGTTCGACACAGCGTTCCAGTGATTCGCCGACTTCCACGAACCCGGCCAGCAGCGAGAACATGGTCACCGGCCAGGTGTGCTGGCGGGCCAGCAACACCCGGTCGCCGCCGTCGTGGACCAGGCAGATGACCGCCGGGTCGATGCGCGGGAACTCCTCGTGCCCGGAGTCGGTGACCCGCGACCAGCCACCCTTGGCCACGACGGTGCGTGAGCCGTCCTCCGCGCTGTGGTTCGCCTTGTCGTGCCAGTTCAGCAACGCGAGCGAGGTCGCGAGCACGCCCGCGGTGAAGTCGTCGAGTTCCATCGCGGCGACCCGCAGATCGGTCGACGGACCCTCCAGCTCCTCGGCGCGCACCGCCCACAGGTGCCTGCCCTCGGTGACGCCGAGGAACACCGCCGACGGGCTGGGCTCCGCGGAGTGTTCGATCGCGGCGTCCAACACCAGCGCACCTTCGGCGAAGCGGATCCGTCCGCGCTTGTCGACGCGCAACAGCAGAGCTTCGGCCCAGCCCTCTTTCAGGGCACGCTCGTCGGCGCGCAAGGTCTCGGCGCGGTCTCCGGCGAAACGGGACAGCAGCGGCACACCATGCAGTTGAAAGGACACGTCTAGAGACTACTTCCGTCCGGCACGAGACCACCCGCCTCCCGCGCAGGGCCTCCCGCCTCCCGCGCAGGGCCTCCCGCCTCCCGCTCGGGGAGCGGCGCGCTATTTGCCCGTGCGGCGGATGTAGAGCAACTTGTCGCCCGATTCGATGGCGTCGACCTGGGGTTCACCGACCCTGATCAGCTCGCCGCCGCGCACCACGCCCAGCACGATGTCACGTAGGTGCCGCGGCGATCCACCGATCTCGCTCGGCTCGACCTCGCGTTCGGCGACCGCGAAACCTGCCTCCGGCGTCAGCAGATCCTCCATCATCTCCACCACGGTGGGGGTGGTGGTGGCTATGCCGAGCAACCGGCCTGCGGTCTCCGAGGACACGACGACCGAGTCCGCGCCGGACTGGCGCAGCAGGTGGATGTTCTCGGACTCGCGAATCGCGACGACGATCTTGGCCTTCTTGTTCAACTCGCGGGCGGTCAACGTCACCATCACCGCGGTGTCGTCGCGATTGGCCGCCACGATCACCGAGGCCGCGTTCTGCACGCTCGCCAACCTCAGCACATCGGACTGGGTCGCCGAGCCGTACACGGTCACCAGACCCGCGTTGGCAGCCGATTCCAGCGCCCCTTGGTCGGTGTCGACGACCACGATGTCGGTCGGCGCCACGCCGTCGCCGAGCATCGCGTCGATCGCGGTTCTGCCCTTGGTGCCGTACCCGACGACCACCGTGTGATCACGCACGCCGCGCCTCCAACGCTGAATCTTGAACGCCTGCCTGGACCGCTCGGTGAGCACGCTGATGGTGGTACCGACGAGCACGATGAGGAAGAGGATCCGCAGCGGCGTGATGACGAGAATGTTGACCAGCCGCGCGTCGGGCGAGACCGGGGTGATGTCGCCGTAACCGGTCGTCGACAGCGAGACCGTGGCGTAGTAGAACGCGTCGAGGAACGACAGTTCCCCGCCCGAACTGTCGCGGTAGCCGTCGCGTTCGACGTAGACCAGCAGCGCCGCGGTGAACAGCAGCGCGATCGCGCCGATAATGCGCCTGGTGAGTGAGACCCAGGGGCTGAGCGCGCCTTCGGGGATGCGCAGGACACCGACCAGGGTGTGATCCGGACGCGACGTCAGGGCACCGCGGTTGGCACGCTCCACGAAATCACCCAGCATCGTGTACCCCCGGGCACCGCACCCTCGTCCGCGACCGGCGCGTCTGTCTCCCACTCACGGTGGCTGAGCCTACCGGGTCGCGTGGGCTCCGGGTCTCGACGCGACCGGCCCGCGATGGCAGGCTGAACGACCATGGCACCGACAACTCAGGCATCGGCACCTGATGCGACCCGCACACCCGCCCTCGCCCTGGCTGCGCTGCTGTTCGGCGCGGGCGTCCTGCATTTCGTGCGACCGGCGTTCTTCGACGCGATCGTGCCCCGGTCGCTGCCCGGGAAAGCCCGCGACTACACCTATGCCTCCGGTGTCGCCGAGATCGGCGTGGCCGCCGCCCTCGCCGTGCCGCGCACCCGGCGCTTGGGCGGGCGATCGGCGGCCCTGCTCTTCGCTGCGGTGTTCCCGGCGAATCTGCAGATGACGGTTGATGTGCTGGGCAATTCGAAGGCATCGACGGCGTTCAAGATCGGCACCCTCGCGCGGTTGCCGTTGCAGTATCCGATGATCGCCGCGGCGCGCAAGGTGGCCCGGGGCTGAGTCCGCGCCGCCGCGAGCGGTTTCAGCCCTCGACGGCGCGTGGCGGAGCGGAGGCGCTGATGAGCTCGGCCAATTCGTCGGGACCCGGGAGATCGCCGGGGGCGATGGTGCGGCCGGTGCGGATGTAGTGGAAGGCGGCTCCGACCCGGTCGAGCATCACCCGCTCGCTCTCGCCGTGGCGGGCGGCCATGAGACGGGCCCAGGCCAGCCGATAGATGGCCAGCTGCATGGCCACCGCCGACTCGTCGCCCGCGTCGGGTTCCGCGCCGGTCTTCCAGTCCACCACCACCCAGCGACCGCCGGGCTCGGCGAACACCGCGTCCATGCGGCCGCGGATCACCACGCCGGCGATCGAGGTCTCGAACGGCACCTCCACATCGATCGGGCTGCGATGCGCCCAAGCCGAATTCAGGAACGCGTCCTGCATCCGGGTGAGTTCGGCGTCGGCGGCCCCCTCCTCCGATTCGGTTCCCGCGCCGGGCAGCTCGTCGAGACCGAGCAGTCGCGTGCCGGAGAACCAGCGCTGCACCCAGGCGTGGAACGCGGTGCCGCGGCGCGCCAGCGGATTCGGTGGATAGGGCAGCGGTCGGCGCAACCTGCGGGCGAGCCGGGACGGGTCGGCGCGCATCTCCACCAGCGCGGTCGCCGGGATCTGGCCCGGCAGTTCGACTTCTCGCTCCACCGCCAGGGTGGCCTCGCGTTCGGCCAGCAACGCGTCCACGTCCGCCGCCCAGCCCTCGGGATCGTCGGGGTCGTCGGCGGGTTCGGCGCTCACTGTTTCCGGCTCGGCACCGAGTTCCCGGCCGCCGGGATGGATCGCGGCGTCTTCGGGTCGGTCGAGATTCCCGGCGAGACGTCGGCGCTCTTCCGGCGGGAGGAATGCGTCGGGTAGAGGGCCGAAGTCGTCCGGCGGCGGCAGGGCGGCCGACGCAGGGGCGAAGTCGTCCGGCGGCAGGGCGAGGTCGTCCGGCGGCAGGGCGAAGTCGTCCGGCGGCAGGACGAGATCATCCGGCGGCAGGACGAAGTCATCCGGCGGCAGGACGAGATCATCCGGCGGCAGGACGAAGTCATCCGGCGGGGGGCCGATGTCATCCGACGGCAGGACGAGATAGTCCTGGTCCGCCGGAACGGCTTCCGACCACGGTGACGACGTTTGCAGGCCCGGGACGGGTACGAGATCGGCGTCGTGGGCGACAGCGGGACGTTGTGCGCGCGTGCGGGATTCACCGGCGCCGCGGCCGGTCGACCGGTGCTCGGATGCGCCGGAGATGTCGGTGGGTCGCGGTAGCTTCGGGGTGTGACGGGGCGGCGACGGCGGGCGCGAGCGCAGATCGGCCAGGGCGGCGCGCACGAGGGCGGCGCCCTGTTCGACCGGGTCGCGGCGGGCGCCGAGGGGGTCGCGTGGCCATTCGGCGGTGGCGGGGTTGTCGGTGAAAGGGTTGGCGGCATCGATGTCGGGGGGATCGTCCCAGCGGGCGATCCGCGCGGCGGCGAAGGCCGGGGAGCCGGGGGATTCGACGGCGTTCTTCAGTTCCAGCAGGAAGTCGGAGGGGCCCTTGGGCTCGTTGCCGGTCTCGGCCCAGTGGTGTGCCGAAACCAGCAGCACCCGTTCGGTTCTGGTGAGGGCGACGTAGAACAGGCGGCGTTCTTCGTCGAGGCGGCGGCGATCCAGTGCCTTCTTGTGGTCGGCGATGGCGCGTTCGAGTTCGGCGCGGTCGGCGAGGTCGGACAGGTCGAGCACCGGCACGCCCTCGGCGGCGTCGGCGGCGATGCGGTCGCCGCGCAGGGAGGTGGGGAGTTCGGCGAGCGCGCCGAGCCAGGTGCCTGCGGCGGCACCGGAGGGGAACACTGCGCGCACGATGTGCGGGACGGCGACGATCTCCCACTCCAGGCCCTTGGCGGCGTGCACGGTGAGTACCTGCACGCGGTCCTTGGCGACCTCGATCTCGCCGGGCTCCAGGCCGTTCTCCACCGATTCGGCGGCGGCGAGGAAGGCCAGCAGCCCGCCGAGCGAGGCGCGCGGGTCGGCGGCGTAGCCGGCGATCACCTCGGCGAAGGCGTCGAGATGCTCGCGGCCCGCGCCTGCGCCGAGCATGACGCGTCTGGCCTGGGTCTCCACGCCGACGCCCAGGGTGCGTTCCACGTCGGCGACCAGCTCGGTCAGCGGCTGGCCGCTGCGTTCGCGCAGGGCGGCCAGTTCCCGCGCGAGGGCTTCGATGCGGGCGTAGCCGGCGCGCGAATAGTTCTCGGCCGGACCGGGATCGGCGATCGCGTCGGCGAGCCCGGCCTGCTCGACCGGTTCGGGAGCGACCTCGCGCAGGGCCTCCCGCAGCGCTGCCCCGTCGGTGATCTGCGCACTCGCGTCGCCGCCGTGACGAGAGACCGACAGGTCCCTGGCGCGGCGCGACAACGCCGCGAGATCGGCGACCCCGATCCGCCAGCGCGCCCCGGTCAGCACCCGCACCGCCGCGCTGCCCGAAGAGGGATCGGCGATCAAGCGCAGCGTCGCCACGATATCGGCGACTTCGGGAGTCGCGAGCAGACCGCCGAGACCGACGATCTCCACCGGCAGCCCACGTTCTCGCAGTGCTTCCGACAGCGCAGCGGCATCGGCATTGCGGCGCACCAGCACCGCCGAGGTGGGCGGCTCCGCGCCGGCCTCGTGCCTGGCGCGCCATTGCTCGGCGATCCGCTCGGCCACCCACTCCCGTTCGTCCACCACGGTGGTGGTCAGCGCGAGCGCGACCACACCGGGTTCGGCGCCGGGCTTGGCGCGCAACGCGTCGACGGTGGCCCCGCCCGCGCCTTGTGCCGCACCGCGCAGCGGATCGGCGACCAGGTTCGCCAGCGCGAGCGCTTCGGGTGGGTTGCGCCAGCTCGTCAGCAGCGGCAGGGTCGGCGCGGGAACACCGGGCGCACTGGGGAAATCGGTGGCGAACCGGGGCAGGTTGGCCGCCGACGCGCCGCGCCAGCCGTAGATCGACTGCATCGGGTCGCCCACCGCCGTCACGGCGGGCCTGGCCGGACCGTCGATGCCGCCGAACAGGGCCGAGAGGAGCACACGCTGGGCGTGGCCGGTGTCCTGGTACTCGTCGAGCAGCACCAGTCGGAACCGCTCGCGTTCGGCGTCCGCGACCTCGGGATGTTCGGCGGCCAGCCGGGCGGCCAGGGACATCTGCGCGCCGAAATCCAATGCGCCGCGACGGCGCAGCGCCTCGTCCAGTGCACGGACCAGCGGTAGCAGCGCCACCCGTTCGCGTTGGGCGCGTAGGACATTGCGCAGCGCCTGGCTCGGTCCGCCGCGCTGGCGCGGCCCCGCGGGCAGGGTGGTGATCAGCTTCTCCAGTTCGGTGTGCGCCTCGGCCAGCTGATCGGGGTCGACCAGGTGCTCGGCCAGCTGCCCCGACAGTGCCAGCACCGCTTCGGTCACCGAGACCGGAGTGCGTTCGGTGTCGAGATCGCCGTCCCAGGTGCGCACCACCTGGTGGGCCAGCTGCCACAGCTGGGTCTCGGTGAGCAGGGTCGCCGAGGGTTCCACCGGCAGCAGCAGACCGTGTTCGCCCAGCAGCCTGCCCGCGTAGGAGTGATATGTGCTGATCTCGGGTTCGGCCGCGGCCAGCTGAGCGCGTACCGTGCCGCCGGAGTCCAGTTCGCGCAGCAGCGGGGAACCGGCCAGCCTGGCCAGCCGGGTGCGGATGCGGGCGGTCAGCTGCTGGGCGGCCTTACGGGTGAAGGTCAGACCCAGCACCTGTTCGGGCAACACCAGGCCGTTGACCACCATCCACACCACGCGCGCGGCCATCGTCTCGGTCTTGCCCGCCCCTGCCCCCGCGACCACCAACGTGGGGCCGGGCGGGGCGGCGATCACCGCTGCCTGTTCGTCGGTGGGCGGCGGCAGCCCGAGCGATTCGGCGATGCGCTGCGGGGAGACGCTCACTCGTCGGTCACCTGCCTGCCCGCGTCCTGCACGGGGCAGCTGCCCGCGACCGAGCAGTGCCTGCAACCGTCGTTGCGCATCGCCAGGTAGCTCGGGCCTTTCGTCGCGGCGGCCGCGTCGTGGATGGTGGCGCGCCAGTCCCGCAGCGATTTCTCGTCGAGTGGGTCCTGCAGGCGCTGGGTGGCGCCTTCGGTCTTGTGCGACTTCGCCACGTAGACCAGGCGGGCGCCGCCGGGCTCGCCCGGAGTGCGCGCGGCGTCGGCCTCGCCGGTGACCTCACCGTCGAGCGCGCCGGAGGCGGCGGCGACCTGGTAGGTCGCCAGCTGGGCATGGTCGGCGGCGGCCTGCTTGCTGATCGGGTTCTTACCGGTCTTGACGTCGATGATGACGTAGCGGCCCTGCTCGTCGCGCTCGAGGCGGTCCACCCGGCCGCGGATGCGCACCGGCCGTTCGTCGGGTGAGCGGGCAGGCAGCACGCAGTCCACCGGGACCTCGACGCCTGCCTGGGTGAGTTCGCCGCGCGTGTTGTGCACCCAGGCCATGAAGGTCTCCAGCATGGCCTCGGTGCGGCGGCGTTCCTGACGCGAATGCCAGCCGTCACCGGGATCGACTGCGCGCCAGGTCTTGTCGAGGGCGGCGCGCACCTCGTCCGCCGGTACGCGACCGGCCAGTGCCTGCACGAGCGTGTGTACCAGGCTGCCCTTGACCGCGTGCGGATTGTTGCCGTCGGTGCCGCCGTGACGTTCCAGCGCCCAGCGCAGCGGACAGGTGCGCAGCAGCTCGACGGTGGAGGGTGAGAGCGCGACCGCCGCCTCGTCATCGTCCCACAGCGGATCGGTCGAGCTGAGTTCGGCGGTGCCGTACCACTCGTCGGGCGCGGTGCCCGGAACACCCGCGTCGGCGAGGCGGGCCAGCTGATGCGCGGCGCGTCGCCTGCGGGTGGGTTCGGCGTCCGGATCACACACCACACCGCGCAATTCGGCCACCAAGGAGTGCATCACCAGGGCGCGGCCGGGATCGACGACGGGGAGCACACCGGGTTCGGAGTCCTCGGTGCGGCCGAGCAGTTCGGCGAGGAAGCGGGACGGGACCAGATCACGATCGCCGGTCACCGATTCCACCGCGGTCACCAGCAGGGATCGACGGGCCCGCCCACACGCGACCAGCAGCAGCCTGCGTTCCTCGGCCAGGATCGGCGCCGAGCGGCTGACGTACTCGCCCGCGCCGCCGACACCGGCCAGCAGATCCACCAGTTCCTCGGAGTGCAGCAGCGTGCCGCGCGGACGGGTGTTGGGCCAGATGCCCTCCTGCACACCGGCGACCGCCACCACATCCCATTCCCGGCCCGCCGCCGCATGCGCGCTCAGCAGCGCGACCTCCTCGGCAGGCGGGGTCAGCGGCCTGCTGTCGTGCGGAATCTCCTGCTGGGAAATGTAATCCACGAAACCTTCGATACCCGCGCGCGGCAGCCGGTCGACATAGGCGGCCGCCGCGTCGAACAACCCGACGGCCGCGTCCAGATCCCGATCGGCCTGCATCCCGACCGCCCCGCCCCGCTCGGACTGCGCCACCCAGCGCCGCTCCAGCCTCGACGCGGTCCACAACGCCCACAACACGTCTTCGAGGCTCGCGCCACGCTCCCGCGCCGCCCGCGCCCGATCCAACGCGTGCAGCACCCGCCGCAACGGCGCCGCCTCCACCTCGGTCAGCCCGTCCAGCAGCGCGCGATCCCCGCCGCCCACGAGCAGACCGCGCAACACCTCGGCCGAAGACTGGTCCAACAGCGGCGGTTGCTCCACCTCGGCTTCGACGCTCGACCCCGCGCCGGCCGCCGTCGACGCGACAGCGGCGGGCGATCGTTCCGGCGCCCGCGGGTCCACCGGCTCGAGCGATGTCGGCCGAGGGCCGGTTCCGCGCGCCGAGTCGTCGGCGGTCTCGTCGACTTCCAGCCCCCAGTAGGCGTCGACCACACGCCACTCCGCATCCTCGGTCAGCGGAATCCGTTGGTTCGCTTCGGGATCGTCCCCCTCCGGGTCCGACGGCGCGGACCAGGTCGCCCCGTCGGCTGTCTCCCCTGCATCGGCATCGGCTCGCACGGCGAGGGCCGCGGGGGCACCGAAACCATCGGGCGCGCCGACGGTTTCATGGAGGTCGACACTGTCGACGTCGGCCCTGGCATCGGCGTCGGCGGCAACGGCGAGGCCGGACCCGGCCGCGACGCCGGATCCGGCGACACGATCGGCGAATTCACCGTCGCCATAGGCGGATTCGGGAACTCGCCGCAGTGTGGGCAGCGTGCGGCGGATGCCTCGGCGCAGACGACGCAAGGTGATCTGGTCGGCTCCGCCGAGCGGTCCGGCGAGCAGATCGAGAGCGTCTTCGGCGGAGAAAACGGCGGCCGACTGCGCGCCGGGACGGTCGGAGGCCAGCAAGGCGCGCAGGGCCAGCAGCATCCAGGCCGCGCCGCGCCGCCGGGCCAGCGGCGCGTCCAGCGTGGGCTGACGCACCGGCACTCCGGCGGCCAGCAGCGCCCGGCGCAAGGGCGCGAGCGAGAGCGGCACGGAGCGCACGATGACCGCCATGCGCGACCACGGCACGCCTCCGGTGAGGTGGGCGCGCCGCAGGTGGTCGGCGATGAGGGCCGCTTCCTTGGCGGGGGTGGCCAGTACTCGGACGCGGACCGCGCCGTTGTCGCCGGGGGCGGTGGGCTCGGGGGCCGCGCGCTGCGGTGCGCTGCCGGGCAGAGTGGCGGCGATCCGTTGGGTCACCACGCGGATTCCCGGTGCGCTGCGATGGTTGTCGCGCAGGATGATTCGGCGGTTCTCGGGGGCGCCCGGGTCGGCGGCGAAGCGGCTGTCGGCGCCGCGGAAGGTGAACACGGCCTGATCGGGGTCGCCGGCGACCACGACGGTGTGCGCGGCGGCGCCGACGACGCGGATGAGCAGGGCGGCCTGGGGGTCCAGGTGCTGGGCGTCGTCGACGAAGAGATAGCGCAGCCGGGCGCGTTCCCCGGCGAGCAGGTCGGCGTCGGTGGCCAGGGCATCCAGGCAGGCGCCGACCAGTTCGGCGGCGTCGAGGGCGGGGGCGGTGGCCTCGGGCGCTTCCACGCCGACCGACCAGCGCAGCAGCAGCGACTCCTCGTAGCGCCGCAGGAACCGGCCCGCGGCGATCCATTCCTCGCGGTCGTGGTCGCGGCCGAGCCGTTCCAGGTCCTCGGGGCCGAGGCCGCGCTCGGTGGCGCGCAGCATGAGATCGCGGAGTTGCTGGGCGAACCCGTCCAGACCGAGAGCCGGGTGCAGGCGTTGCGGCCACAGTCCCCGCGCACCGGCGGCGATGTCGGTGAGATCGCCGCGCAGCATTTCGCGCAGCACGGCATCCTGCTCGGCACCGGTCAGCAAACGCGGCGGCGGGTTGCCGTGGGCGGTGGCGTGCCTGCGCAGCACCGCGAAGGCGTACGAATGCACGGTGCGCACCAATGGTTCACGGCTGGCGCCCGGCACGCCGCCCGCGGTGGGGTCGCCGCCGGACAGCCGGGTGGTCACGGCGTCACGGACCGCGGCGGCGGCGTTCTTGGCATGGGTGAGGACCAGTACCGATTCCGGGTCGGCGCCCGCGGCGATGCGACCCGCCGCCAGGTCGACCAGCAGGGAGGTCTTGCCGGTGCCCGGGCCGCCGAGCACCTGCCACGGCTGCCATCGCGGGCGGGCGGCGGGCGGCCCGGCGACGGCCTCGAACAGCGGGCGCAGTTCGGCGCCCCAGAGCCGGGCCCCGGGTGGCGTTACTGTCCGGCGAACCAGTCGCACCGCGCTATCCGATCGCACCACGTGGGCTATTGCAACAGACCGGGCCGACACGATCGGCCGGTACGGCACCGTGGAGTCGATTGCGTCACCACGTGGTGACCGGTGGTGAGGCGCCCGACACAATGGTCCGGGTGTCGACCATTCATCTACACCGCTTCGGTCCCGCGGACGCGCCGGTGGTGCTGGCCCTGCACGGGCTGACCGGACACGGCGCACGCTGGGCGTCGCTGGCTCGCGAACTGCCCGAGGTCCGGATCCTCGCCCCGGATCTGCGCGGCCACGGCCGGTCCACGAACCTGCCGCCCTGGGATTTCGACACCGTGGTGGCCGACCTGGCCGAGCTGGTGCGCACCGAGACCGCCGGCCCGGTCGTGGTGACCGGGCATTCCTTCGGCGGCGCGACCGCCGTGCACCTGGCCGCCCGGCATCCGGAACTGGTCCGTGCCCTGGTGCTGCTCGACCCGGCGATCGCGATCGATCCGACGACGCTGGCCGACGTCGCCCAGCGCACCCTCGATCACCCCGACTACGCCGATCGCGAGGAGGCCCGCGGCGACAAGCTCGCCAGCGCCTGGCACGACGTGCCCGCCGATCTGCTCGAGATCGAATTGGACGAGCACCTGGTTCCGGGGCCGGACGGACGGGTCGGCTGGCGGCTGAGCCTGCCCGCCGTCACCTCCTACTGGGGACAGCTGGCCCGCCCGTTCGTGCTGCCGCCTGCGGGGCTGCCGACCGTGCTGGTGCAGGCGATGCTCGTGCAGCCGCCGTTCGTCACCCCGGCCTTCCGCGCGGCGCTGACCGAGCACCTGGGTTCCGCTCTGACGATCCACGAGTTCGACTGCGATCACATGGTGCCGCTGGCCCGGGCCACCGAGACGGCGGAGCTGATCCGCGGGGTGCTCTGAATGGCCACCTCCGAGGCGCAGATCGAACACGTCCGCGCACTGATCGCGGGCATCCCGCCGGGACGCGTCGTCACCTACGGCGACCTCGCCGCCGCGGCCGGGCTGTCGACGCCGCGGACGGTCGGCTGGATCATGCGCACCGACTCCGCCGATTTGCCGTGGCACCGGGTGGTCGGCGCGGGCGGCAGGCTCGCCACCGGGAAACCCGAGCGGCAGGCGCGGCTGCTGGCCGAGGAGGGTGTGCCGGTGCGCGACGGTCGCGTCGACCTGGCCGCCACACGGTTCCCGCTTTCCTGAACTCGGCGTCCGGACAGCGCGCGCGGGCTACCGTGGGTCCATGTCCACCCACCTGGCGTGTGTCGTCTTCGACGCGGATCAGCCGCGCGGGCTGGCCGGATTCTGGGCCGAATTGCTCGGCTGGACAGTGCTGTTGGACACCGCCGAGCGCGTGGATGTGGCCGCCTCGGACGCGGCGGGCTGCGAGGTCGGGCTGAGTTTCCGGCCCGCCGGCGCGGCGAAGGCCGGAAAGAACCGGCTGCACCTCGATGTGTGCAGCCGTACCGCGCGTCATCAACGCGAGCAGGTGGAGCGTGCGCTGGCCCTCGGTGCGCGCCGCATCGATCTGGGGCAGGGCGCGGTGCCGTGGACGGTGCTGGCGGATCCGGAGGGCAATGAGTTCTGCGTGCTCGAACCTCGCGAACAGTACGCGGGTACGGGCGCGCTGGCGGCGATCGTCGTCGATGCCGTCGACCCCCCTCGACTGTCGGAATTCTGGTCTCGCGCCGTCGGATGGCCGGTGGCGCATCGCGACCCGGCCCTGGTGGGGCTGCGCTCGGCGACCGACCTCGGTTCCTGGCTGGAGTTCGTGCGCAGCGACGACGCGAGCGGCCGGCGCGGCAGGCTGCACCTCGATCTGGAGGTGTGGTCAGGCTGTGCCGAGGAACTCACCCGGCTGCGCTCGGCGGGCGCGACTCCGGTCGATGGCGCAGATCCCGCGGCGGTCGTGCTCGCCGACCCGGAGGCCAACGAATTCCGCGTGCTGCGACCGGCCGCCGACCACCTCGGCGCCTGACCGGGCGTCTTTCCACCGCATCGGCCACTAGCATTTGGTCCATGCCGACCTTCGCGATGCCGTTTCCTGCGTTCGAGCACGCGCGGGGGCTCGGCCGATGACCACCGCCGATGCCATCGTGCTGGCGGGTGGTCGTGCGAGCCGGATGGGCGGTGTCGACAAGCCCGGCTTGGTGATCGGCGGGCGCTCGATGCTCGATGCCGCGCTCGCGGCTGTCGCGGACTGCGCCAGGACGGTGGTGGTCGGCCCGCCTCGGCCGAATCTGGCGGCCGACATCCGGCAGGTCCGGGAAACGCCCGCGGGCACCGGGCCGGTAGCCGCCATCGACGCCGGGCTGGGTGAGCTGGGCGAGTCCGGCGCGGCGCTGGTGGCCGTGCTCGCGGCGGACATGCCGTTCCTCACCGCCGAGGCGGTCGACGAATTGCGCGGACGCGCTGTCGCATCCGATGTGGACGCGGTGTTCGCCGCCGATGCCGACGGGCGGCCGCAGTATCTGGTGGGAGTGTGGCGGCGAAGCGCCTTGCGGGCGGCGCTCGACGGTCTGGATTCGGTGGTCAACCAGCCGATGAAGGCGATCGTCCCGGCGCGGACCGAGATCGTCGAGCTGTCCGGGGCCGCGTCGGCAGGCATCGCCGACTGCGATACCGACGACCAGATCCGCCGGGCCAGGGCACTCGCGGGCGAGCCCCTGCACCTGGCCCATGCCCGCGACGCGCTGCGCGCCGACCTCACCCCGCTGCCGATCCACACCGCCGACCTGCGGACCGTCCGAGGTGCGGCGCTGGCCGCGCCGCTCACGGCGGCCGAGGCGCTGCCGCGGTTCGACGTCTCGGCCATGGACGGCTACGCGGTGAGCGGTGACGGACCGTGGCGGTTGCGCCGCGACATCGGTTTCGCGGGCGGGCAGCGTCCGGAGGGACTGCTGCCCGGCGAGGCCGTGCGCATCGCCACCGGCGCGCATGTGCCCGACGGCGCCACTCTGGTGCTGCGCGACGAGTTCGCCGACATCTCCACCGATCGCGTCCTGCACCGCCTGCCCGACAGCCCGGTGCGCGAGGACATCCGCCGCCGCGGCGAGGACCGGCACGCGGGCGATCCGGTCGCCCCGCAGGGCGCCCCGGTCACCGCCGCCCTGATCTCCGCCGCCGCCAGCGTCGAAGTGACCGCCGCGCCGGTGCGCGGACCCGTGCGCGCCCGCGTGGTGATGACCGGCGACGAGATCCGCAGCGACGGCCCCCTGCGCGCGGGCCAGACCCGCGACTCCATCGGCCCGATCCTGCCCGACCTGCTCGGCTGGTGCGGTGTGGTCACCGCCGACCGGGTGCACCTGCGCGACACCCCGAACGGTTTCGACGAGGTGCTCGCCGCCGCGACCGATTGCGATCTCCTGGTCGTCGTCGGAGCGACCGGCGGCGGGGCGGCCGACCAATTGCGCGCCGCGCTCGGCAGAGCCTCGGCCACCGTCGTGGTCCCGCGCCTGCGACTGCGCCCGGGCGGTTCCACAATCGTCGCCGAACTTCCCTGTCGGACAACAGTTCTCGGACTCCCCGGCAATCCGTTCGCGGCCGTGGCCACCGCACTGGCGTTGACTCCCGCCATCGTCGATGGCCGCACAGGCGCGAACCCGGCACGCCCGTCGCGTGCTCCGCTGCGCAATGCGGCGGCGATCACCGCACCGGTGCCGCGCATCGTCCCCGCCCGCCGCGACGACGAAGGCGGCTTGATCGGCGACCACTCTGTCCGCACCGCCCACCTCGGCGGGCTGATCGACCGTGACGTACTGGTCGTCGTGCCCGCCGACGCTCGCGACGGCGATCTCGTCGAGTTCATCCCGTTGCGCTGGTAGGCGCTCTCCGGGGGCATTCCCCGGCCTGCTCCGTTCGCCCTCGGTGAGCGCTTCGACCGGTCCACGTCTCGCGCTGTCCCGACCAAGGATCACCCTGAGTCCGAGTGTGGCGCGACGGGAGCGAGCCGATATCGTTTCCGGCGCCGGATTCTCTCTCGACGAAGGACGCCTCGCGATGAACGACAGTTCCCTGATCTGGGACGACGGTGCCTTGGTCACCATCGACCAGCGTGGACTGCCGCACGAGGTGCGCCGGATGCGACTGGGCACGGTCGAGCAGATCATCGACGCCATCGCGACTCTCGCGATCCGCGGCGCGCCCGCCATCGGCATCGCGGGCGCGTTCGGCGTCGTCATCGCGACCGCCGCGCACACCCGTGACGGTGTGGTGGATGTCGAGGCGGTGCACGCCGAGGCCGACCGGATCGTGGCCACCCGCCCCACCGCCGTGAACCTGGCGTGGGCGGTCGCGCGGGTGCGCCCCCGGATCGCCGGCGGCGCCGAGGCGGTACTCGCCGAGACCCTCGACATGCTCGCCGAGGACGGCCGGGTCAACCGGGCGGCCGCCACCCACGCCGCCGACCTCGTGCAGCGGCTGTGCGGAGGGCGCAAGCTACGGATGCTCACACACTGCAACACCGGCAGACTCGCGACCAGCGCGTTCGGCACCGCCATCGGTGCGCTGCGGGTGCTGGCCGAGCGCGACGCCATCGAGGACGTGATCGTCGACGAGACCCGCCCACTGCTGCAGGGCGCCCGGCTGACCGCCTGGGAACTGGCCGAAGCCGGTATCCCGCACCGGCTCACCATCGACTCCGCGGCCGCCTGGGCGATGGCCACCGGCCAGGTCGACTGCGTGCTCGTCGGCGCCGACCGGGTGACCGCCGCGGGCGATGTCGCCAACAAGATCGGCACCTACGCCGTCGCGCTGGCCGCGCACCGGCACGGCCTGCCGTTCATCGTGGTCGCCCCCGAATCCACCCGCGATCCGGCGACCGCGACCTGGCGCGAGATCGTGGTGGAGGAACGCGGCGCGACCGAGGTCACCGCCTTCGCGGGCACGCCGACCGCGCCCGCGGGCACCGCCGTGTTCAACCCGGCCTTCGACGTCACGCCTGCCGATCTGATCACCGCCGTGGTCACGGAGAACGGCATCGTGCACGGGACCGTCCTCGAGACCGCCCCGGCGCCGGGCGCGCTCATCGCCGCCACTGCACGCGAGCTCCATGCGCGCGGCTGGATGCCGGGCACCGCGGGCAACCTCTCGGTGCGCACCGGCGACACCGCCGTGGTCACCGCGAGCGGCCTGGCCAAGGGCGAGCTGACCGCGCAGGACATGGTCACCGTGCGGATCGCCGACTCGGTCCCGCTCCCCGGCCGGACCAGGACACCCTCGGCGGAGACCACGATTCACACCGCCGTCTACCGCGCCACCGACGCCGCCGCCGTGGTGCACGTGCACTCACCCTTCGCCACGGCCCTGGCCACCCGCGCCGGGGCCACCGATACGCCCGGCACCGTCAGGATCACCGGCCTCGAATTGATCAAAGGCCTCGGCGGCACCGATCCGGAGGCCGTGGACCTGCCGGTGTTCCCGAACTGGCGCACCGTCCCGCGGATCGGCGAGGACATCGAACGCTGGCTCACCGAGCACCCCGGCGCGCCGCCGGTGCTGTGTATCTCCGGGCACGGGATCACCACCTGGGGGCAGACTCTCGCGCAAGCGCGCGACCGCGCCGAGTGCCTGGAAGCCCTGTGCGAACTGGTGCTCCGCACCGGCGGCGACACCGTGCTCCGCACCGACAGCGACACCGTGCTCCGCACCGGGCCCCGATCCGCACCGCAGCGCACGGAACCCGGCTCGCCGCCGCGCACGCGGGACCAGTCGCTGCCCGCGAGCCGATAGCGCGCACCACGCACACCGTTCTCCAGATGGGACCTCTCTCATGACCCTGCTCCAGGTGATGGCCGCCGACGACGCCGACCGGGTGCGGCTGCGCACCGCCGACGAGGCCGTGATCTCCGCCGAATTGGCCGCTCACGGCATCGCTTTCGACCGCTGGCCCGCGCACGACGACGCCGCGACCCTGTCGTCGGACGACCTGCTCGCCCGCTACGCCGATCACGTCGCCGAGCTCAACGCCGACGGTCGCTACCGCCACATCGACATCGCCCGCATCCACCCGGATGATTCCGATCCGTCCTGGCCCGAGACAGCCGAGGGCGCGCGCGCCAAGTTCCTCGACGAGCACCGCCACGCCGAGGACGAGGTGCGCTACTTCGCCTCCGGGCGCGGCTGCTTCTACCTGCACCTGGGCGAGGAAGTGCTGGCCGTGGTCTGCGAGGCAGGCGACCTGCTGTCGGTGCCCGCGGGCACCCTGCACTGGTTCGACATGGGCGAGCGTCCCGACTTCATCGCCGTGCGGTTCTTCGAGGAGGCCGACGGCTGGATCGGTGATTTCACCGGTGACCGGATCAGCTCCGGCTTCCCCACCCTCGACGAACTGCTGGCCGCGTCGTGACCGGTGTGTCGGTGGTCGTCCTCGACATCGAGGGCACCACGAGCCCGACCAGCTCGGTCCGCGAGGATCTCTACGGCTACACCCGCAAGCGGCTGCCCGGCTGGCTGGCCGAACACGCCGACACCACGGCCGCCGGGATTCTGGCCGAGACCAGGGAACTGGCCGGGCGGCCCGAGGCGAGCACCGACGAGGTCGCCGAGATCCTGCGGGACTGGCTGGGCAACGACGTCAAGGCCGCGCCGTTGAAGTCGGCCCAGGGGCTGATCTGCCACGAAGGCTTCGTCACCGGCGCGCTGCACGGCGAGTTCTTTCCCGACGTGCCCGCGGTCCTGCGGTCCTGGCACGCGGCCGGCCTGCGGCTGGCGGTGTATTCCTCGGGGTCGGAGCGCAACCAGCGGGACTGGTTCGCCCACGCGCGCGGCGGCGAACTCGGATCGCTGATCGGCGAGCATTTCGACCTGTCGAGCGCCGGACCCAAACGGGATGCTGCCTCGTATCGGCGCATCGCGGAGGTTCTCGGCGTCGCGGCGGAACAGATCCTGTTCCTGTCCGATCACCCCGACGAGCTGGACGCGGCGGTGGCGGCCGGCTGGTCGGCGATCGGGGTCCATCGTGCGGGTGAGCCCCATCGGCCGCGCCCCCCGCATCGATGGATCGCCTCGTTCACCGAGCTGGACGAACTCGCCTGACCCGAGGCGCGTGAACGGCTAGGCGCCGAAGACGTGGGCGGGTTGCGGCGGGACCGCACCGAGGCGGCCCTGCGGCACCGCCGAGAATATGCGCCTGGCCTGCACCGCCGCCGGGTTGGTCGACCACGGCGCCAGGGCGGTGGTGAACATCAGTTCGCACCAGGACAGCGCGGGCACCTCGCCGGCGGCCAGGGTGGCGATGAGCGACATCTCGGTGTCGTGTCCTGCCCAGGCCGCGATCAGCCACGCGGCGTCGAGGCGGCCGAGGAATTCCTCGGCGTCGTCCGGACGGCCGTGCGGGGTGTCCACGGCCAGATGCACGGTGGCCGAGATGGCATGCCGCATCGTGGCGTCGATGCCCGCGGCGTCGTGCAGCAGCAGCGCTTCGAGGGCCGAGCGCAGCTCCATGCCCGCGTCCTCGACCGGTCCGGCATCCTCACCTGGGTTGCGGATCATGGGAAACGCCTCCTTCGGTTCATCGTTCACATACGGGAAGGTGTGCACCGCCCGCAGGTGCCTGCCCAATCGGCCCTCCGGTTCGTCCTGGTCGACCAGACTGACCAGGGCGCCGGGGTTCCAGTCGAGGCTGCCGAAGACCTGGCACCAGTCGAGCGCCGGGTTGTCCTCGGAGATCACCAGGTCCAGAATCAAGCCCGACATGGACGCCGCGCAGGCCAGCGTCACGGTGTCCACATCGCTGTCGCTGAGCACGAGGTGCAGCGTCGCCTCGGTGTGGCCCGCGTCGGAGCGTGCCCGCCCGGCCAGCCAGATCGCGCGCGCGGCGGCGGCCATGGTGCCCGCGAAGCTGTCCCCGTGCGGGTTGTCGGCGTCACTGTCCAGGAAGGGGCCGTACCAGAGCGCACGGCCCTCGTCGCCGCAGACCGCGAACGTGCCGTTGGAGCAGTTCGCCGCCGCCGCGAGCGAAATGTGGGGTACCAATCCGATGTCGTCGACCATGTAGCACTCACTCCCCGCAATGTTCGCGCAATTGTTGTCCCCGGCACCCGGCCACCCCGTGTCCATCCTCCGCAGCCACCCGATTCCCGGTCCGGTGATTAACGCATCGAATACGTATGTTCGACCGATGTCCAGTTGATCCAGTCGTTCTCGCGCATACCGGGGAAGACCCACACCGGCCGGTGCACCCACCGCCGGAGCGGGGTGCGTATCCGGCTCCGCATTTCTCCGGCAACGCATTTCGCCACCATATCCGCCACGCCTGCGCCACATCGTGACATTCGCGCGATCCACACCCTGTTTCCCGTGACTTCGACCAAAAACGGCCTCTGTGCTGCGGGATTGCCGAGTAACGAATAGGTCTCGGAATGGTCGCGTATCGACTTCACCGCACCGAACCGAACGAATGCGCCTCGCGAACGCGACACGCACCGATGTGCGGCGCACCCGGCGCCCGGCCGCAGGTTTACCGCCCGCTACCCATTCCCACCGGAACTACCGTCGCCTGCCACCCCTTTCGAGCTCGCGGACATCTCTCGAAGCACCCCCGCGACGACAGTTGCCCGACCGGCCGGCGCGACCGGGCGAGCACACCGGCGGCACACCCCGATCGAACATCCGATCGATTCGACCGCTCCGGACACAACAGCGATATTCCGACCGCGACCCACGTCTCCACCCGAAAACGAGCCCCACACCCGGTATCGAAGTTTTTACTCGTGTCGATTTCTGAATTATTCCAATCGAATTCGGCGAGCACCGCAAATATCCGGCGACTGTACATGTCGACCCGAAGAGCGGTCGGCAGCTACCGAAGAATAAATACCGCACGGTCTGCGCGAGCCGGCGCCTCGACGCCGACGACCACGCCACGATCGACGCCCCCCGCGCGCCGTCGCCATACCGCGAAGGCCGCGAGACCGATATCCGACCCGCCGGTCTGATGCCAGAGTTCATGACGTAGACCACATTCGCGCTGCACAACGCACTGCCGCATTGTGTTAACGATTGTAAAGCGCCCGAGAAGTCCGCGTTTCCAAAGCTTCACCACCTCACCCGCGAGAGCCCGCCGAGACCGGGCCGCCGAGCACCGTTCGCAGGTCGCGGCCACCCCGGCGGCCGGAACGCGCACCTGCCCGGTGACCGGGACATTGCGGCGATCTCACACCTCACCGAAAGCGGTCGAGCGATGTGAGAGAACCGTTTGGTGGCGCCTGTCCGGCTCCTTACAGTCGGTGCAACAGCCCGATTTCACAGCTCGAAGGGGGCGTCGTGGTTCTTTCGCGCACTTCAGATTCGGCTTCCGCCAACCCGGTGGGACCGCGATCCGCGGACGCCGGAGACGCCCTGCTCGCGCTGGGCAAGTACTTCCAGCGCGGCGAGATCTCCGCCGATCAGCGATCGCTGCACAAGGTCGGCGGCCGCAACGCCGACGAGTTCTATCGCGACCGCTGGGCGCACGACAAGGTGGTGCGCTCGACCCACGGCGTGAACTGCACCGGCTCGTGCTCCTGGAAGATCTACGTCAAGGACGGCGTGATCACCTGGGAATCCCAGCAGACCGACTATCCCTCGGTCGGTGCGGACAAGCCGGAGTACGAGCCCCGCGGCTGCCCCCGCGGCGCCTCGTTCTCCTGGTACACGTATTCGCCTGCCCGCGTGCGGTATCCCTATGTGCGCGGCACGTTGCTCGAGTTCTATCGCGAGGCCAAGGCGCGGCTGAAGGATCCGGTGCTGGCCTGGGCCGACGTGGTCGAGGATCCGGTGAAGTCCAAGGCGTACAAGGCCGCGCGCGGCAAGGGCGGTTTCGTGCGGGCGGAATGGTGGGAGGCCGCCGAGATCGCCGCGGCCGCGCACGTGCACACCATCAAGACCTACGGCCCGGACCGGGTGGCGGGCTTCTCCCCCATCCCGGCGATGTCGATGGTCAGTCACGCGGTGGGCGCGCGGTTCATCTCGCTGCTGGGCGGCTCGATGCTGTCGTTCTACGACTGGTACGCCGATCTTCCTGTCGCCTCGCCGCAGGTGTTCGGCGATCAGACCGACGTACCGGAATCGGCCGACTGGTTCGACGCGGGCTACCTGATCATGTGGGGCTCCAATGTCCCGGTGACCCGCACGCCCGACGCGCACTACATGACCGAGGCGCGCTACCGCGGCCAGAAGGTCGTCGTGGTCTCCCCCGACTACGCCGACAACACCAAGTTCGCCGACGAGTGGGTGCCCGCGCGCCCGGGAACCGATGCGGCGCTGGCCATGTCGATGGGCCACGTGGTGCTCAAGGAGTTCTTCGTCGAGCGGCAGACGCCGCGCTTCCTGGAGTACGTCAAGCGCTACACCGACCTACCGTACCTGGTGTGCGTGGACGACCCGAAGGGCTGGGACGCCGAGGGCATCTACCACCACGACGGCGCGACCGCGGGCAAATTCCTCACCGCCGCCGATCTGGGGCGCGGCGACGAGAACGCCGAGCACAAGCCGGTGCTGCTCGACGCCGCCGGTGATCCGGTCGTGCCCAACGGCGCGCTGGGTCATCGGTTCAACGAGTCCGACGCGGGCAAGTGGAACCTCGATCTCGAGGGCGTCGACCCGCTGCTGACCCTCTACGGGCGCGAGGACGCGGAATCGATCGCGGTGCGCCTGCCGCGCTACGACGGCGACCAGCCGGGCGTGGTGCTGCGCGGCGTCCCGACCGTCACCGTCGCGGGCAGGCGGGTGACCACGGTGTTCGACCTGCTGCTCGCCCAGTACGGCGTCGGCCGCGACGGACTGCCCGGCGAGTGGGCGAGCGGCTACGACGACGCCTCCTCCCCCTACACTCCGGCCTGGCAGGAGACCATCACCGGCGTCCCGGCCGTGCAGGCCGAGCGGATCGCGCGCGAATTCGCCGACAACGCCGAGCGTTCCGGCGGACGCTCGATGATCCTGATGGGCGCGGGCACCAACCACTGGTTCCATTCCGATCAGATCTATCGCGCCTTCTTCACCCTCACCCTGCTCACCGGCTGCCAGGGCGTGAACGGCGGCGGCTGGGCCCACTACGTCGGCCAGGAGAAATGCCGTCCGGTGACCGGGTGGGCCACGCTCGCCTTCGGCCTGGACTGGCAGCGCCCGCCGCGCCAGATGCAGGGCACGGTGTTCTGGTACCTGACCAACGACCAGTGGCGCTACGACCCGTTCACCGCCGACTCGTTCTCCTCCCCGCTGGGCAAGGGCGCGTTCGCCGGGCGCACCGCCGCCGACAATATCGCCCTGGCCAGCAGGCTCGGCTGGATGCCCAGCTACCCCACCTTCGACCGCAACCCGCTCGACCTCGCCGACGAAGCCGAGGCCGCGGGGGTGAGCGCCGCCGATCACGTGGTGTCCCAGCTGAAGTCCGAGGAACTGCGCTTCGCCTGCGAGGACCCCGACGCCCCGGAGAACTTCCCGCGCTGTCTGACGGTGTGGCGGGCCAACCTGCTCGGCTCCTCGGGCAAGGGCAACGAGTACTTCCACCGCCACCTGCTCGGCGCGGACTCCAATCTGCAGACCACCGACGACACCGGGGTGCGCCCGCAGGAACTGGTGTGGCGGGACGAGGCGCCCACCGGCAAGCTGGATCTGCTGCTGAGCCTGGACTTCCGCATGACCAGCACCACGCTGTTCTCCGACATCGTGCTGCCCGCGGCCACCTGGTACGAGAAGCACGATCTGTCCTCGACCGACATGCACCCGTTCGTGCACGCCTTCTCCCCCGCCATCTCCCCGCCGTGGGAGGCCAAGACCGACTTCGACGCCTTCCACCGCATCGCGCGCGGCTTCTCCTGGATGGCCGAGAAGCACCTGGGCGTGCGCAAGGACATCGTCGCGGTGCCGCTGCAGCACGACTCGCCCGACGCGCTGGCCCAGGCGGGCGGCCGGGTGCTGGACTGGAAAGCCGGCGAGTGCGAGCCGATTCCGGGCAAGACCATGCCGAAGCTGGTGGTCGTCGAACGCGATTATCCGAAGGTCGCCGAGAAGATGGCCGCCCTCGGTCCGCTGGTGGAGACGCTCGGTCTGACCACCAAGGGCGTCACCACGCTGCCCGACGCCGAGGTCGAATACCTGGCGGGCAAGAACGGCAAGGTGGTCTCCGGCATCGCGCAGGGCAGGTCGTCGCTGGCCAAGGACACCCATGCCGCCGAGGCGATCCTGGCGCTGTCGGGCACCACCAACGGCAGGCTCGCCGTCGAGGGTTTCCACGCGCTCGAGCGCCGCACCGGCACCGAACTGGCCGATCTCGCGCTGGAAGCCGAGGGCAAGCGGATCACCTTCGCCGACACCCAGGCCCGTCCCGTCCCGGTCATCACCTCGCCGGAATGGTCGGGCAGCGAGACCGGCGGGCGCAGGTACTCGCCGTTCACCATCAACACCGAACGGCTCAAGCCCTGGCACACCCTCACCGGCCGCCAGCACTTCTACCTCGACCACGACTGGATGATCGAGCTCGGCGAACAGCTGCCGATCTTCCGGCCGCCGCTGGACATGACCGCGCTGTTCCGCGAACCGGGCGTCGGCGATGTCACCGAGCGCGGCGTGACCGTGCGCTATCTGACCCCGCACTCCAAGTGGTCCATCCACTCCGCCTACCAGGACAACCTGCACATGCTGACGCTCTCGCGCGGCGGTCAGTCGATCTGGATGTCGGACAAGGACGCCGCCAAGATCGGGGTCGCCGACAACGACTGGATCGAGGCGGTCAACCGCAACGGCGTCGTGGTGGCCCGCGCCATCGTCTCGCACCGCATGCCCGAGGGCACCGTGTTCATGTACCACGCCCAGGACCGCGCGGTGGATGTCCCGCGCATCGAAGGCACCGACCCGAGCGGCTTCGACTGGCCCAAGCCGGGCCTGCAGCCCGGCGAGCAACCCGGCAAGGGCAAGCGCGGCGGCATCCACAACGCGCTGACCCGGATCATGATCAAGCCCTCCCATCTCATCGGCGGCTACGCCCAGCAGTCCTTCGCGCTGAACTACCACGGCCCCACCGGCAATCAGCGCGACGAGGTCACCACCATCCGCCGCCGGTCCCAGGAAGTGGAGTACTGACATGCGCGTCATGGCACAGATGGCGATGGTGATGAACCTCGACAAGTGCATCGGCTGCCACACCTGTTCGGTCACCTGCAAGCAGGCCTGGACCAACCGCGGCGGCACCGAGTACGTCTGGTTCAACAATGTCGAGACCAGGCCGGGTCAGGGCTATCCGCGGCAGTACCAGGATCAGGAGAAGTGGAAGGGCGGCTGGACGCTCACCAAGCGCGGCAAGCTGACCCTGAAGTCCGGCTCGCGGTTGAAGCGGCTGCTCAACATCTTCGCCAACCCGGACCTGCCCACGGTGTCGGACTACTACGACCCGTGGAGCTACGACTACGACAACCTGCTGTCCTCCCCCGCCACCGACACCACCCCGGTGGCGCGGCCCAAGTCGCTGATCACCGGCGAGGACACCAAGGTCACCTGGGGCGCGAACTGGGACGACGATCTGGGCTCGGGCCCCGAGCAGGTGGGCAAGGACCCGCTGCTGAACCGGCTGTCGGAGCAGGTGAAACTGGAGTTCGAACAGACCTTCATGTTCTACCTGCCGCGCATCTGCGAGCACTGCCTCAATCCCTCGTGCGCGGCCTCGTGCCCGTCCGGCGCGATCTACAAGCGCGCCGAGGACGGCATCGTGCTCGTCGATCAGGACAAGTGCCGCGGCTGGCGCCAGTGCATCACCGGCTGCCCGTACAAGAAGATCTACTTCAACCACAAGACGGGCAAGGCGGAGAAGTGCACTTTCTGCTACCCGCGCGTGGAGGTCGGCATCCCGACCGTGTGCTCGGAGACCTGCGTCGGACGGCTGCGCTACATCGGCGTGATGCTCTACGACGCCGACAAGGTGCTCGAAGCCGCGTCGGTGACCGACACCGCCGACCTGTACCCCTCGCAACTCGGCGTATTCCTCAACCCGCACGACCCGCGGGTGATCGCCGAGGCCGAGCGGGCGGGCATCTCGCCGGAATGGATTCAGGCCGCGCAGGATTCGCCGGTCTACAAGCTGATCGTGGATTACCAGATCGCGCTGCCGTTGCATCCGGAGTACCGCACCATGCCGATGGTCTGGTACGTGCCGCCGCTGTCCCCGGTGGTCGACGTGCTGTCGGAGACCGGGCACGACGGGGAGAGCGCCCGCAACCTGTTCGGCGCCATCGACGCGCTGCGCATTCCGGTCGAATATCTGGCCGAACTGTTCACCGCGGGCGAGATCGGCCCGGTGCGGGCCGCCCTGCAACGGCTCGCGGGAATGCGCTCGTTCATGCGCTCGGTGAACCTCGGCGAGGAGCCCGATCCGTCGATCGCGCCGTCGGTGCGGCTGGAGCCGGAGGAGATCGAGGCGCTCTACCGCCTGCTGGCGATCGCCAAGTACGAGGACCGCTACGTGATCCCGCAGGGCGCGACTTCGCAAGCCCACGAACTGGATTCGCTGGCGACCGGGTGCAGCCTGGACACCGACGGCGGACCCGGTATGACGGCCTTCGATCAGATGGTCGAGAAGTTCCACCTGACCGACACCTCGCTCTCCGACACCAACGCGGCCGCGCCGGAAGCCAAGTCGAACCGGATCAACCTGTTGAACTGGGACGGCAAGAGCACCGCGGGGCTGGTGCCGGTGGGAGCGAACAGCGACGGCGCAGCCGATACCGGGAGCTCCGGCGATGCGACAGCCGGCATCGGCGCGAACGGCACCGGCGGTAACGGGGCACCCGGAAACGGCGCGAACGGCAACGGCGCGACCGCGAAGGGCTCCGGCACCAACGGTGCGGCCGGGAACGGCAGCGGGGCGACCGGCAACGGCGCCGGCTCCGCTGCCACCCCGGATGTGACGGGAGCACCGCGATGAGCCTGCTGAAAGTGCGGCGCAGGCCCGAGCCGGTGGTGCGCATGTCCGAGCGCGACCGTCGCCTGGTGTGGCGGCTGGCGGCGCTGGTCCTGGACTACCCGGGACAGCCGCTGCTCGCCATGCTCGACGAATTGTCCGGTGCGGCCGCGGAGTTGCCCGACGAGGTGCGCCTCCCGCTCGAGCCGCTGCTCACCCACCTGCGGGTGACCCCGCCGCTGACGCTGGCAGCCGACTACGTGGCCACCTTCGATCTGCGCAAGCGGGCCAGCATGCACCTGACCTTCTACGCCTACGGCGATACCCGCAAACGCGGTATGGCGCTGCTGCGGTTCAAACACGCCTACCGGCACGCGGGCGTGGAACTCGGCGACGAGGAGCTGCCCGACCACCTGCCGGTGCTGCTGGAGTTCGCCGCCACGGTCGATCCGATCGGCGGCGAACGCCTGCTCGGCGAGCATCTGCCGGTGATCGAGTTGCTGCGGCTGTCGCTGGCCGACAACGCATCGCCTTACGCGGGCGCGCTGGCCGCCGTGGTCGCCACCCTGCCGCCGCTGACCACCGCCGATCGGCGTCGCATCGCCGAACTCGCCGCCGAGGGCCCACCGGAGGAAGAGGTCGGTCTCGACCCGTTCGCCCTGGACCCCTCGCTGTTCACCGACTCGGAAGGGCGCCGATGAACGCCAGCCTGAATCTGCCCGCCGAACTGTGGATGATCCTGCCCTACATCGCCTTCACCTCGTTCGTGCTCGGCCACATCTGGCGCTACCGCAACGACCAGTTCGGCTGGACCACCCGGTCCTCGCAGGTCTACGAGAGCCGCCTGCTGCGCCTGGGCAGCCCGCTGTTCCACTTCGGCATGCTCGGGGTGTTCGGCGGGCACGTGCTCGGCGTGCTGATCCCCGAATCGTGGACCCACGCGGTGGGCATCTCCGAGCACGCCTACCACGTGATCGCCGTCGGCGCGGGCTCGGTCGCGGGCCTCGCCGTGCTGGCCGGCGTCGCCATCCTGCTGTACCGCAGGGTCACCGTGCCTGCGGTACGCAAGGCCACCACCGGCAACGACAAGGTGATGTACACGCTGCTCGCCGCCGCGCTGGCGACCGGCCTGCTCAACACCTGGGGCAGCAATCTGCTGTGGGGCACCTACAACTACCGCGAAACCGTCTCCCCCTGGTTCCGCAGCTTGTTCACCCTCGCACCGCAGCCCGAGCTGATGGTCGGCACCCCGTGGACCTTTCAGCTGCACGGCCTCGCCGTCCTCGTTCTGGTCGCCCTGTGGCCCTACACCCGCCTGGTCCACATGTTCAGCGCCCCGCTCGGCTATCTCACCCGCCCCTACATCGTCTACCGCGCCAAAGAGACCAACGCCGCCGACACTCGCCGCTACGCGCGGGCGTGGGATTCTCCGGTGACCCCGGAACGCTGGCGCTGAGAACGTCGTTGTGCCCGCCGAGACCCGGCGGGCACAACGCTGTTCGCGACCACGGCGCTGTTCGCGACGATTCAGCCCCCGGCGGCCAGACGCAACACGGCGACCCCGGCGATGATCGCGCCGAACGAGACCACCTTGGGGACGGTGATCCGCTCCTTGTAGATCAGCGCGCCGAGCACCACCGCGCCGATCGCGCCCAACCCGGTCCACACGGTGTAGCCGACGCCGACATCCAGCGTGCGCAACGCCAAGCTCAACGTATAGATGCCGCCCGCGGCGGCGAGCAGTGTGAACACCGAGGGCCACAGTCGCGTGAACCCCTTGGTGGCATTGGTGCCGAGCGCGAACGCGATCTCGAACACCACGGCGATGAGCAGATAGATCCAAGCCATGACAGCACTCCTGACGAACAGATCGATGGGATCGCGCGCGGCGGCGCTCAGGCGGGCACTTCGGATCGCCCTGCGGGCACGTGACCGGCCGAGTTCTCGGCGAGCTTGTCCGCCAGCCGCAGGCCGAGCACTCCGCTGATGATCAGTACGAAGGCCACGATCTTCGGCGCGGTCATCGCCTCGCCGAAGACCACGGTCCCGAGCACCACCGTGCCGACGGACCCGATGCCGGTCCAGACCGTGTAGCCGACCCCGACGTCCAGGGATCGCAAGGCCAGGCTCAGGAAGAAGATCCCGCCCGCCGCCGCGGCCGCGGTCAGCACGGACGGTCCCAGCACGGTGAATCCGTTCGTGGCGTTCGTGGCGAGCGCGAACACGACTTCGAAGACGGAGGCGATGAGCAGATAGACCCAGGGCACGGGCACTCCTTCGGTGGTATTTGTATGTATATGCAACTTTCTACTGCCGGAGATAAGAATGCATGTACATGTAAACTCGTGTCAAGACTCGGGCGCCCGACCCGCGGTCCCCGCCCGTCCATTGGAACAGTGCCGCGCCGAGGAGGTCAGCGCCATGACCGCGACAGCCGACGTCGAGCTGTGGAATCGCCTGCTGCGACTGCATTCTCAGGTGGAGAACCGCCTCGCCACGACCATGCAGCGACGCCACGGGCTCGGCCTGTCGGAGTATCGCGCGCTCGGGCTGCTGGACGGCGCATCGCGCCACGAGTTGCGCATGCAGGAACTCGCCGACGGCCTCGGTCTCAACCAGAGCTCGGTCACCCGGCTCGTCGGCAGGCTCAACGCGGTGGGCTACACCGTCCGCGATCTGTGCCCGGACGACAAGCGCGGCGCCTACACCGTGCTCACCGACGCCGGGCGCGCCCGCTTCCGCGAAGCCCGCACGACCTACGCCGAAACGCTCGTCGGGGCACTCGGCGATATCGCCGCGGACGACCCGCGGATCGCGGCCGTTCTGACCGCGGCCCGAGAAGCCGTATAACGCGAACACATTCCGGCCACCGGCGAGATCGCCGCTGCCGCCGGGACGCCGGCCGCGTCTATTTCACCGGCAGTGTCCGGGCGTAGGCGACGCCACGATGCACCCAGTCGCGAAGACGGGCCGCCGGAACGACGGCTTCGGCAGCCACTTTCAGCCAGCCCGACATCTCCCGGCCGCGCATGACCATCGGCCTGACCCGGTCGTCGTCCACCAGCCGGTCGCCGTCCTCGGGATCGACGCGCACCAGCAGGCCGCCGTCGTGACTGGCGGCCACGGCCATGTTTCCGCCGATCAGGAAAGCGAGGCCGCCGAACATGTGTTTTTCGGAGACATCGGCAGCGGTCGCCAGGAGTTCGCGCACACGCTCGGCGAGTTCGGTGTCATAGGCCACGGATGTCTCCTCCTACGCGCGGCGGCGAACGCTCACGCGCTGATCGCGGCGGCGAACGCCGCCAGGAATCGTGCGGATTGTCGTGTCGGCACGACCGAGCGTGATCGCGCGCCGGATTCCGCCGATGCCGGTGCGTTCACCGGTCAGGAACGGTGCGGGTGTTCGGCCGAATCGAGGATGGCGCGACGCAACTGCGCGGGATCGACCGACAGCGGATCCAGCGGCAGCGGATCGAGGCGGGCGGCTTCGGCGAAGACGCGGTCGAGTCGTTCGCAGACCGGATCCGCGTGCGGCACGGCGTAGCGCGAGGACCCCTGAGCGGGGCGGGAGGAACGCCGGGAGGGCAGCGCGCCCAAGGGCCTGCCACCGACGGTGATCTCACATGCCGCGCCCGCCGCGACCCGTCGGGAGACGGTTCGCGCGTGATCGAGCAGTGACTGCTCTGATACCCGCTCGCGCTTGGACATACCTACGAGCCTAGACCTACCGGCGGTGTGAGCAACGCCGCGCAGGTAACAACTCAGCGTACGTGAACGGCGGTCGATTGCGCTGCGGCGCTGCGATAGCGGTCGGCGAGCAGGCGAACGACCGCGGGATGCACGCCGATCGGCTCGGCCACGCCGTCGGCGCCCGCCTCGTGCAGCCGCTGCTGGAACAGGCCCTGCGCCAGCAGATAGGAGGCGATGACCACCCGGCGCGCGCCCGAATCACGAAGTTCGGCAACGACTTCCGGCACACGAGGTGCGCCGGTGGCGACGTAGGCGATACGCACCGGAGCGTCCAACTGCTCGGTGAGCAGTGCCGCCGCGCGGCGCACATCGGCGCGGGCGCGGGCGTCCGAGGAGCCTGCCGCGGCGAAAACCACCGCGTCGCCGCGCCGCATGCCCGCCGCGCGCAGGCGCATGGTCATGATCCGGGCCAGCGCCGGATCAGGGCCCATCGCCGGAGTCACCGTCACCGTCGGATGCCCGCTCTCGCCGACTTCGCGCGGAACATCCTGATACACGTGGTAACCGGAGGCCAGGAAGGCCGGGATCACCACGGCGGGCATGTCCGGCGCGGTGGCGCGCAGATCACGCAGCACCTCGGACGGAGAAGGACCGAGCACATCGACGAAGGCGGTGCGCACGACCGGCGCGCGGAGTCCGGGCGCGACGGTTTCGGACAGTTCCCGGGTGACCGCCTCGGCGAGCGCGGCGATCATCTCCACTCCCCTGGTGCTCCTGGTGCCGTGCGCCACCAGGACCAGGGCCGGGCCGTTCACCACGCCCCGATCGTCGGCGCGTAGCGCGGCGCACGGGCGGGGGTTCCGATGGACGGGCGCACGACCGGCGCGTTGTCGTCGGCGCATTCGGCGGCGTCGAGCGCCAGCCGATAGCCGCGCTTGACCACGGTCTGAATCGCCTTGGGCGCGCCCAGACCGGCGCGAAGGCGGGCGATCGCGGTCTCCACCGCATGGGTGTCCTCACCGCCGCCGGGCAGCGCGGCCAGCAGGTCCTCACGTGAGACCACCCGGCCGGGCTGGCGGGCCAGCGAACGCATCAAGGCCATCGGCGCGGGCGCCAGCTGACGCACCTCGCCGTCGACGACGACGCACCCGCCGCGCACGCTGACGATGTGCCCGGCCGCGTGGATCCGGTTGGCCCGCCGGGGCAGTTCCTCGGCGACATGCCTGGCCAGCGCACCGAGGCGGGCGCGGGCGGGCATGGAACACGGCACGCCGAGCTCTTCCAGCGGCGCCGCGGTGATCGGGCCGACGCACGCGGGCAGCACCCGGGTCCGCATCGCGTGCAACAGGCCCTCCAGCAGGCCGGTCTCCTTGGCGCGCATGAGCATCGAGGCCACCGCAGGCGCGCTGGTGAAGGTCACGCAGTCCAGCCCCGCGGTGACGATGGATTCGATCAGCTGGTCCATCGGCCCCTGATCCGCAGGCGGGATCCAGCGATACACCGGCACCGGCACCACATCGGCGCCCGCGCAGCGCAGTACCTCGCAGAAGTCGGGGACCGGCTCCCATTCGGTGGTGGCGCCGTGCAACTGCACCGCGATGCGCACGCCCTCCACGCCCTCGGCCAGCAGGTGATCGAGTACCTCCGCCGAGGACTCCGAGGCCGGTGACCACTCCTCGCGCAGTTCCGCGGCGCGGATCGCGCCCTTGGCTTTCGGACCGCGCGCCAGCATCCTGGTCCCGGCCAGGGTGTCGCGCAGTTGTTCGGCCAGCCCCCAGCCCTCGGCCGCTTCCATCCAGCCGCGGAACCCGATACCGGTGGTGGCGACGGCCAATTGCGGCGGCTCGGCGATCAGGGTGCGGGTGACCCGTTCGAGTTCGGTGTCGTCGGCCAGCGGAATGATCCGGATGGCCGGCACCGAAACGATCGACGCCCCCCGCCGGGTCAGCAGCTTGGCGAACTCGTCGGCGCGGCGTGCCGCGGTGATTCCGACAGTGAATCCGGCTAGGCCGTCGCCCGCGTCAATGGTGTTCATAGATAGCTCATCCGTCCGAGGATTCGACCGTGACCGGCTCGTTGGAAATCGAAACGATGCCGTCGTCGACGCGCACCGCGTATACCGGCAACGCCGCCGATTCGTCGTCGAGGCAGTGTCCGTCGATCAGCGAGAACGCCTGCTTGAGCAGGGGCGACGCCACGACGGGAACGCCGCCCCGGTCCCCGACGATGCCGCGCGACATGACCGCCGCCCGGCCGAACGGATCGATGTTGCCGACCGCGGACAAGGTGCCGTCGGTCATCAGGAACAGGGCCGCCTGCCTCCCGCCTCTCAACAGTACCGCCACGCCACGGCCCGGAATCAGAAAGTCCAAGCGGCAGGCCTGCGTCCAGCCGGTCACGGTGGACGGGGCAATGCTGGGTGTATCGATTACGGTCATCGGTTCCTCCTCCGGAAGCCTGTCCCAATTGTTCAGGCGTCCTGTTTCCGCCTGGTTAAGCCGTCATTGCGCCTGACCGGCAGTAGCTCATTTCACGGTGCCCGCGGTGGCGCGCGTCACTTCCGGCATCCCCAGCAGGACCGGGACCTTGCGCTCGCCGCTGTCGTCGAAGGAGATGGTCGGGTCCGACTCCTCCGGAGCGTTGACGAAGGACACGAAGCGCGAGAGCTTGTTCTCGTCCTCGAGCACTGCGGCCCACTCGTCCTGGTAGCCCTCGACATGCTTGGCCATCGCGGCTTCCAACTCCTCGGCGATGCCGAGGCTGTCGTCGCAGACAACGCTCTTCAGGTAGTCCATGCCGCCTTCGAGCGCCTCCTGCCACGGCGCGGTGCGCTGCAAGCGGTCGGCGGTGCGGATGTAGAACATCAGGTAACGGTCGATGTACTTGACCAGCGTCTCGTCGTCGAGTTCGCCTGCCAGCAGCACCGCGTGCTTGGGGGTCAGGCCGCCGTTGCCGCCGACGTAGAGATTCCAGCCGTTCTCGGTGGCGATGACGCCGACGTCCTTGCCGCGGGCCTCGGCGCACTCGCGGGCGCAACCGGAAACGCCCAGCTTGATCTTGTGCGGGGAACGCAGGCCGCGGTAACGCTTCTCCAGCAGCACCGCCATGCCGACCGAGTCCTGCTGGCCGTAGCGGCACCAGGTCGAACCGACGCAGCTCTTCACCGTGCGCAGCGACTTGCCGTAGGCGTGGCCGGATTCCATGCCCGCGTCCACCAGCCGCTTCCAGATCAACGGCAACTGCTCGACGCGGGCGCCGAACAGGTCGATGCGCTGACCGCCGGTGACCTTGACGTAGAGGCCGAATTCCTTGGCGACCTCGCCGATGGTGATCAGCTGATCGGCGGTGACCTCGCCGCCGGGCATCCGCGGCACCACCGAGTAGGTGCCGTTCTTCTGCAGGTTGGCCAGGAAGTGATCGTTGGTGTCCTGCAGCGCGGCGGTCTCGCCGTCGAGGATGTGATCGCTCGAGGTGGAGGCCAGGATGGAGGCCACTGTCGGCTTGCAGATGTCGCAGCCGGAACCCTTGCCGTACTTGGCGATCAGGCCGGAGAAGGTGCGGATGCCGGTGACCTGCACGATTTGGAACAACTCGGCGCGCGACTGCTCGAAGTGCTCGCACAGCGCCTTGGACATCTCGACGCCGGACTGCTCGAGCAGCTTCTTGAGCATCGGCACACAACCGCCGCACGAGGTGCCCGCGGTGGTGCAGCCCTTGACTGCGGCGATGTCGCAGGCGCCTTCGGCGATGGCGCCACAGATGGAGCCCTTGGACACGTTGTTGCAGGAACAGATCTGCGCATCGTCGGGCAGCGCGTCGGCGCCCAGTTCGGCGCCGGCCGGGGAGATGAGCGCGGCCGGATCGGCGGGCAGCGGACGGCCGACCAGCGGGCGCAGCGCCGCGTACTGGCTCGCGTCGCCGACCAGGATGCCCCCGAGCAGGATCTTCGCGTCGTCGGAGACGACCAGCTTGGCGTAGGTGCCCTTGGCGGCGTCGTGCAGCACGACCGACAGCGCGCCCTCGGTGGTGCCGTGCGCGTCGCCGAAGCTGGCCACGTCCACGCCCATCAGCTTGAGCTTGGTCGACATGTCGGCGCCGGGGAATTCGCCCGCGCCGCCGAGCAGCCGGTCGGCGACGATCTCGGCGGTGGTGTAGCCGGGGGCGACCAGGCCGTAGCAGGTGCCCTCGACCGCGGCGCACTCGCCGACCGCCCAGATGTTCGGGTCCGAGGCCTGCATGCCCAGGTCGGTGATGATGCCGCCGCGCGGGCCGACCTCCAGACCCGCGTCGCGGGCGATCTGGTCGTTGGGGCGGATGCCCGCGGAGAACACGACCAGCGCGGCGTCGATGGTCGACTCGTCGGAGAGGGTCAAGCGCAGGCCGGTCTCGGTCTGCTCGATCGAGGAGGTGCCGACGCCGGTGTGCACGTTCAGGCCGAGGTCGGTGACCAGGCGCTCGAGGACCGCGCCGCCGCCTTCGTCGACCTGGGCGGGCATCAGGCGGTTGTTGTACTCGATGACGTGCGGCGTCATGCCGAGCAGCTTGAGCGCGTTGGCCGCCTCCAGGCCGAGCAGGCCGCCGCCGATGACCACACCGTGCGCGCCCGGGCCCGCCGCTTCGGCGGTGGCGCGGATGCCGTCGAGATCGTCGAGGGTGCGGTAGACGAAGCAGCCGGGCAGGTCGTGGCCGGGCACCGGCGGCACGAAGGCGTAGGAGCCGGTGGCCAGCACCAGCGCGTCGTAGCCGATGATCTCGCCCTGGGAGGTGGTGACCTTGCGTGCCTCGCGGTCGATGGACTCGGCGCGACGGCCCAGCTTCAGCTCGACCAGATCGTCACCGGCGTACTCGTTGCCCGGCAGCGCGAGCGCGGCCGGATCCCAAGCCCCGACGTAGGAGGACAGCCCCACGCGGTCGTAGGCGGGCAACTGCTCCTCACCGAGGACGACGACCTGCCAGCGGCCCTCCTCGTCGCGGGAGCGCAGCGCCTCGACGAAGCGATGCCCGACCATGCCGTGGCCGGCCACGACCACTGTCTTGCGTGTGGTGGTTTCGGGGTTCATGAGAGACCTCCCAGGTGGGGATCGGGCGTCAGGCGCCGGCGGACACGACGGACGGGGTGGCGGGAGCGGATTCGACGACCGCGTCGCCGGCGGGCGAGCGCAGGCTCGGCCTGCGCAGGAAGACCATCCAGGTGACCGCGGCGCAGGCGATGTAGAAGGCCAGGAAGACCCAGAACGCGGTGGTCGCGGAGTTGGTGGAGGCGTAGGAGGAGCGCAGCACCAGGTTGATGCCCACGCCGCCGAGCGCGCCGATGGCGCCGACGAAGCCGATGAGCGCGCCGGAGGTGTTCTGCGACCAGGCCGAACGAGCCGCCGGGCTCACGTCCAGGCTCTTGGACTTGGCTTCGAAGACCGACGGGATGATCTTGGTGACCGCGCCGTTGCCGATGCCGGAGAGCACGAACAGGGCGACGAAGCCGATGACCAGCACAGCCATCACGCCACCGGTCGCGACGCCGGCGTTGCCGTCGGCCACCGTGCTCGCGCCGATGACCAGCACGGTGGCGGCCATCATCGCGGCGAAGGTGGCCAGCGAGACCTTGCTACCGCCGAGGCGGTCGGCCAGCTTGCCGCCGTAGGGGCGGGCCAGCGAACCGAGCAGCGGTCCGATGAAGGCGATCTGCGCGGCGTGCAGGGCGGCCTGAGCGGCGGTGTCGCCGCCCGCCTTGAAGCTGATCTGCAAGATCTGGCCGAAGGCGAAGCTGTAGCCGATGAACGAGCCGAAGGTGCCGATGTAGAGGAAGGCGATCGCCCAGGACTGCGGGACCTTCAGCGACTCGATCATGAAGGACAGGTCGGCCTTCTGATTACGCAGGTTGTCCATGTACAGCGCCGCGCCGATGCCCGCCACCGCGATGGCGACCAGGTAGATCGCGCAGATGAGGGTGGCGTACTCGTTGCCGAGGGTGGCAATGACCAGCAGGCCGATCAGCTGGATCACCGGCACGCCGATATTGCCGCCGCCCGCGTTCAACCCCAGCGCCCAGCCTTTGAGCCGCTGCGGGTAGAAGGCGTTGATATTGGTCATCGAGGAGGCGAAGTTGCCGCCGCCGATGCCAGCGAAGGCCGCCACCACCAGGAACGTGGTGTACGAGGTGCCGGGCTGGTTGATGAAGTACAGCGTCAGCAGCGCCGGGATCAGCAGCAGCATCGCGGAGAACACCGTCCAGTTGCGCCCGCCGAATCGGGCGGTGGCCACGGTGTAGGGGATCCGCAGCAGCGCGCCGACCAGGGTCGGCACCGCCATCAGGAAGAACTTGCCCGCGGCGTCGATGCCGTACTTCTCGGTCGGCATGAACAGCACCATGACCGACCAGATGGACCAGATCGAGAAACCGACGTGCTCGGCGAACACCGACCAGATCAGATTGCGCCGGGCGATGTCCTTACCGCCGGCCTCCCAGGCAACGACGTCTTCGGCATCCCAATGCTCGATGTTGTGGTTACGCGTCAGCGTGCTCAACAAGGGCCTCCCAAAATCGGTTGGCCCCAACGGTAGGGAGCGGGTATTGCCGAAATGCTGCCGCGCGTGACGGGTCGATCAACGGTTGCTCACCTGTTCCGGCACGCCGAGGTGAGTTCCGTACTTATGTTTCGCGCATGTGACACAGCGGTTTTCGGCAGGTCACGAAGTGACACGGCCCACCCGAAGGCGGGTGTGAGTGTGACGCGCACAGCATGCGCCCACCGCGCGAGCCTCGCAACCGGAACGTCGAACCGATTCCTCCGACGCGGCTTCCGGCGTTCAATTTTCATCGGATGATCCGATGAAAACAGCTCGCCGAGCCGATCGGCGGTACCCTGTTGTGCGTGCAACCCGTCCGGCGCACCAGCCTCATCGCCCAGGTAACCGAACAACTGCGCGCCGAGGTCCGCTCCGGCCGATGGCCGATCGGCTCCCGCATTCCCACCGAGCCCGAGCTCACCGAATTGACCGGCACCGGGCGCAATACCGTCCGCGAAGCCGTGCAGGCCCTCGTGCACGCGGGCATGCTGCAACGCCGCCAGGGCTCGGGCACCTATGTGGTGGCGGGTTCGGAGGTCGGCGGCACCCTCGGCAAGTACTTCGCCGATGCCCGCGACCGTGACGTGATCGAACTGCGCCTGGCCCTGGACACCACCGCCGCCGCGCTGGCCGCGCGCCGCCGCGACGACGCCGACATCGCCGAACTGCGCCGGCTGCTCGCGGCGCGCGTCGCCCAGGACTGGCGCCTGGACCCCGACTCGATGGCCACCGACGCGGCGCTGCACCGAGCGATCGTGGCCGCCAGTCACAACGCCGTCTACCTCGAGTTCTACGACTCGCTGTTGCCTCGGATCGAAGAGGTCAACCGCGCGCACGCCGCCAAGACCGACGAGTCCTATACCGACGAGCACACCGAGCTCGTCCAGGCGATCATCGACGGTGATCCCGAGCGGGCCGCCGGGACCGCGCGTTGCCTACTGAACACGGTCCTGGCCGCCTATCCCGACCCCGACCTCAGGTGACCGACCGTACGTAACCAAATGTGCACCACGCGCGGTCTCGCGATGTGAGACGGATTTGCCGGGAACGTCACTCGCGCTCATGGCGCCGCAACAACTGGCTTCTACGTTCGACACGACCGAATTACGAGGCGTCGAGAGGAAGCCGATGACCGCCACAGCCGCTGCCGCCGGCCAGCATTCCGAAGCGCCGGCGTTCACGCATCGCAAGCGTGGACGCTGGCTCGATCACTGGGATCCCGACAACACCGCCTTCTGGAAATCCGGCGGAAAGCTCACCGCCAGAAAGAATCTGGGCTTCTCGGTCTTCGCGGAAAACCTCGGATTCAGTGTCTGGGTCATCTGGGGCACCGTCGTCACCAGCATGGGCGCCGCCGGCTTCCCGTTCCTCGAAGGACTCGGCAAGGGCAACCCGGTCGCGGTGAGCAACGCGCTGCTGCTGACCTCCACCCCGACCCTGGTGGGTGCGGCGCTGCGCATTCCGTACACCTTCGCCATCCCCCGCTTCGGCGGGCGCGCGTTCACCGCGTTCAGCGCCGCGATGCTGCTGATCCCCACTCTCGGCCTGGCGTGGTTCGTCAACCAGCCCGGCACCCCGATGTGGGTGTTCATGCTGCTGGCCGCGCTCGCCGGTTTCGGCGGCGGCAACTTCTCCTCGTCGATGGCCAACATCTCGTTCTTCTTCCCCGAGGGCAAGAAGGGCGCCGCGCTGGGCATCAACGCCGCGGGCGGCAACCTCGGTGTCGCGCAGACCCAGCTGGTACTGCCGCTGTTGATCACCCTCGGCACCCATCTGACCGCGAAAGACGCGGCGGGGTACCGGTTCGGCATCACGCTCTCGGTCCTGGTCTGGGTGCCGTTCATCCTGGTGGCCACCTTCGGGGCACTGCGCTACATGGACTCCATCACCACCGCCAAATCCGACGGCAAGTCCTACAAGCTGGCCCTCACCAATCGCCACACCTGGGTGATGTCGTTCCTCTACATCGGCACCTTCGGCTCGTTCATCGGCTTCTCCTTCGCCTTCCCGACCCTGATCAAGGCCAACTTCCCCGATCTGGCGAAGATCGGCTGGATCACCACCCTGGGCAATCTGGCCTTCCTCGGCGCGCTCGTCGGCTCGTTCAGCCGTCCGTTCGGCGGCTGGATCTCCGACAAGATGGGCGGGGCGAAGATCACCGTGGCGGTCTTCACCGGCATGGCGCTGGCGGTGGCCGCGATCGTGGCGGCGCTGGAACTCGACAGCTTCCCGCTCTACCTGATCGCGTTCCTGGTGCTGTTCGTGCTCACCGGCATCGGCAACGGCTCGACCTACCGGATGATCCCGTCGATCTTCAGCGCGGAATCCAAGAAGTACGCCGCCGAGCACGGCCTCGACCTCACCGAAGCCGCGGCCTCGGCCAAGCGGCAGGCCGGTGCGGCAATCGGCGTCATCGGCGCGATCGGCGCCTCCGGCGGCTACCTGCTACAGCAGGCGCTTCGGTTGTCCAACATCAACTTCGGCAGCATGAACCCGGCCTTCTGGGCCTACGCCGGAGCCTTCCTGGTGATGGCCGGTGTCACCTGGTTCTTCTACCTGCGTTCCTCGTTCGCGGTCGGGCGGGTGCCCTCGCTGGCCTACGCCCAGGTGTGATGTCTCCCAACCGGTTCTGAACCGAAGAGTCCTCTCTGTCGACCGATGCCGCGCCGGTCTCCCGGCGCGGCATTCTCGCGCGCTCTGCCGGATCGGACGATCCGCACCTGCCGCGCAGGCCGGTTCGCCCGCCTCAGAGCAGAAAGCGGACCATGTCCGCGGTGCGCGCCAATCCCGGGAACGCCTCGGGCGTCGAACGCGGGTGCAGCGCGTGCACCGCGAGCCGAAACATGACCGCGCGCAACAACATCTGCGGCCATTCGGGCAGATCGGACCAGCGCTCGAGCAGGCCGTCGTCGGCGCCGCCCCACGACAGCGCGTCGACCACCGCGACGCCTGCCGCCCAAGGGGCGGGACGCCAGTACGGGACGATGTCGGACAGGCCGGGCACCTCGGCGCCCTGGAACAGCACGGTGCCGAACAGGTCGCCGTGCACCAGTTGGGGCGGTGTCCGCACCTGCTTGCGCAGCGTGGCCAGCTGACCGATCAGTTCCAGGCTGCGATGGCCGTCGGGCGTGCTGGGCGTGGCGATGCCGCCCGCGCGCAAGCTGCGCAGCGGCACCTGTTCCCAGGCGGCGCGGTCGGCCGCGACGAAGATGTCCACCTCGACCCAGGGCGCGACGGGCGGTTGTGCCAGGAACCGGGGGCGCTCGAGGCCCGCGGTGGCCTGATGCAGCCGCAGCGACACCGAGACGACTTCGTCGTGACGTGGTTGCGGGGTGCCGGGCAGATAGGTGTCGGCGCGCCAGCCCGACACCACGTACCTGCCGTCGGTGGCGCGCACCGGACGCGCCAGCCGCAGACCGTCCACCCGCAGCGTCTCCCGGACCCGCGCGGACCATGCGGCTCTCGCGTGGTCGGCGACCGGCGTCAGCACCACGTCGCCACAGCGCCAGCCACCCTCCCAGTCGCCGAGACAGACCGGCGCGAACCCACGCAGACCGAACGTGGACCGCACGTGCTCGGGTGGTTCCGTGCTGTCGGGGGTGGTCACGACTCGTACGTTAACGCCGTGACGGCGCCCGATTCAGCGCGGCGCGCCGTGGGTGCAGCGTCCGTGATCTGCCGAGGTCCGGGGTGGTGCGGGAGCTGTCAGTAAACCGGCAGCGACGGGTCGATCTGGGTGGCCCAGGCCACGATGCCGCCCTGCATATGGGTGGCGTCGGCGAACCCGGCGCTCTTGAGCACGGCCAGCGCTTCCGCCGAGCGGATACCGGTCTTGCAATACAGCACGATCGGCCGGTTCTGCGGCAGTTCGGAGAGCGCTTCGCCGGAGAGGATGCGATCCTTCGGGATCAGCGTGGCGCCCTCGATGTGCACGATGTCCCACTCGACCGGCTCACGCACGTCGATCAGCTCGATGCCCTTGCCCGAGTCGATCAGGTCCTCGAGTTCCTTCGCGGTGATCGTGGACCCGGCGGAGGCGGCCTGGCCTTCCTCGGACACCACACCGCAGAACGCCTCGTAGTCGATCAGCTCTGTGATCGGCTGACGTTCCGGATCGCGACGCAGCTTGATGGTCCGGTAGGTCATGTCCAGTGCGTCGTAGACCATCAGCCTGCCCAGCAGCGGTTCGCCGATGCCGGTGATCAGCTTGATCGCCTCGGTGACCATGATCGAGCCGATCGAGGCGCACAGCACGCCGAGCACGCCGCCTTCGGCGCAGGAGGGGACCATGCCGGGCGGCGGCGCCTCGGGGTAGAGGTCGCGGTAGTTGATGCCGCGGCCGTCCGGGGCGTCCTCCCAGAACACCGAGGCCTGGCCCTCGAACCGGTAGATCGAACCCCAGACATACGGCTTGCCCGCCAGCACGGCGGCATCGTTGACCAGGTAACGAGTGGCGAAATTGTCGGTGCCGTCCAGGATCAGGTCGTACTGGGCGAACAGCTCCACGGCATTGTCGGGTTCCAGGCGGAACTGGTGCAGCCGCACGTCCACGTCCGAGTTGATCTCGAGAATGGAATCGCGGGCGCTCTCGGCTTTGGGCCTGCCGATGTCGGACTGACCGTGGATGACCTGACGCTGCAGATTCGACGCGTCCACCTCGTCGAATTCCACGATGCCGAGCGTGCCGACACCGGCGGCGGCCAGGTACAGCAGGGCGGGTGACCCGAGTCCGCCCGCGCCGATCACCAGCACCTTGGCGTTCTTCAACCGCTTCTGCCCGTCCACGCCCACATCGGGAATGATCAGGTGACGGCTGTAGCGGGCGATCTCGTCCTTGCTCAGATCCGCGGCCGGCTCGACCAGCGGCGGCAGGGACTTCGAAAGTGACACGTCCAGGACTCCTCGAATCGTGGGGGCCGAATCCCGAAGTACAACGTCGGGGGCTGCGCTGTTCTTCCCGGTAACCGCCCGGCTGTTCTTCCATTGTCCGCCTCGCGGCGACCCGGCTGGTCAGCCGCGCGGATAGGGCCAGGGATTGAACCGGCAACTCTTGCTGTCCATCGGCACCACCCCACCCGGATCGAGAGCGGCGATGGCGTCGTTGTCGGTGCCGAAGGTCTGCTGCATCATGATCGGCGCCAGCCCGCCGTCGGTCTCGCACGGCTGATGCTGGTGATAGCCGATGGCATGGCCGACCTCGTGATTGACCAGATACTGGCGGTAGGACCCGATGTCGCCGTCGAAGGCCAGGGCGCCGCGCACCCAGCGCGCCTCCGAGAGCAGCACCCGGTCCAGACCGGCGTTGTAGCAGGAGGAATCGATCGGGATCTCGAATCCGCAGGCCTCCCGGATGGTCCGGCGCGAGGTGAGGGAGACACGGAAGTCGGGAGTACCCGAATCGACGCGCCGGAAGGCGAATTTCGGATCGTGGACCCAGCTCTTGGGATTGGCCAGGGTGCTGTCGATCATCGTCGCCACCGAGGCGTCGCCGCCGAAACCCGAGGTGTCCACACCGTTCTCGATCTCGACGGTGTAGGAGAAGTGGTATTCGGTTCCCGCGCCCACCTCGGGGCTCGCGCCGGGGACCACCCGCCACTGTCCCGCGCCTGCCTCGGTGAAGGGACCGCCGTCGGGCAGGGCGCCGGTCGGCAGGTCGGCGGGGAAGGAGCCGTCACCGGGCGGAGCGCCGATCACACCGCCCTCGGTCAGCGCGCTCAGTGTGCCGAATCCGGGTTCCTCGCCGTCGGCGGTCAGGCCGGCCCCGCTGCGCATCGCGTCGGCCAGTACCAGCGCGGTCACGGCCAGCAGCACCGGCAGGGCGTAGGCGCGCCAGCCGTAGGTGGACACGAAGCGGCCGAGCGCGCTCTGCTTCTTGACCGGGCGATCAGGACGGGGAGCGCGGCGGTTGTTGTCGGTGGCGGCAGTCGGGTCCCAGCGGGCGCGCAGCGGTTGACGGGAACGGTCGGGGCGCGCCCAGGGTTCGGTCGCGGTCCCCGGGGAGCGGCCGTTGCCTGCGGGTGCGTCCGGCCGCGATGCCACTCCCGAGGTCACATCGTGCCCGCCGCCGGACGGTCTTTCCGTTCGGTCGGTCACGGACACCAGGTTCTCACAGTGCGCGATCGAGGCCACCGGCCGTATACCGCACGCGCCGGCAGGCTGCGAAAAATCTCACCGGCGGGCGATCTCATCGCGCACCCGGGTCGGCTGAGGACACCCGAGCGAGTATCGTGCAGGAAATACCCGGTGTACAACCCCTTTCTTGCCCCGGGGAATCGACTGGGAGAGCGAACATATGACCGACCTCGTGGACCGGATGGCAGCGCGCAGACTGTCCTCCGACGCCCCGCAGCCGCCCAAACGCGGCACCCGGCTGCCGCGCGACGAACGGCGGCAGCAGCTACTCCACGCCGCGAGCGAGGTCTTCGTGCTACGCGGCTACCACGCGGCGGGCATGGACGAGATCTCCCAGGTCGCCGGCGTCAGCAAACCGGTGCTGTACCAGCACTTCACCAGCAAGCTCGAGCTCTACATCGCGGTACTGCAGAACTATGTCGACATGCTGGTGTCGAGCGTGCGCCAGGCGCTGCGCTCCACCACCGACAACAAGCAGCGCGTCCGCGCGGCCGTGCAGGCCTACTTCGATTTCGTGGACAACGAGATGCAGGGCTTCCGGCTGGTCTTCGAATCGGACCTGACCAGCGAGCCGCAGGTGCAGCGCCGTGTCGAGCAGGCGACCGAGGCGTGCGTGGACGCGGTCTTCGACCTGGTGGCCCACGATTCCGGTCTCGACCCCTACCGCGCCCGCATCCTGGCCGTCGGCCTGGTCGGCGCCAGCCAGTTCACCGCGCGCTACTGGCTCGAGGCGGACCGGCCGATCCCGAAGGAAGAGGCCGTCGACACCACCGTCGCGCTGGCCTGGGGCGGTCTGTCGCACGTCCCGCTGCACAACGAGGAGCGCCGGGTCTGACCCGCCGCTCGACCGACCAGACGAACCGAGCCCTCGACGTTCCTTCCGGAACATCGAGGGCTCGGTGTTTTCGGCCCAGGGCTCAGACGGCGGCGAAGCCGACCCGGCCCGCGGTGGAGGTGCCGATCTCGACGTAGGCCACCTTGGCGGCCTGGACCAGGAAGGTGCGGCCCTTGTCGTCGGTCAGCTTCACGATGCCCTCGGCCCCTTTCAGCGCCTCGGACACCAGCGCCTCGACCTCATCCGGCGTCTGTGTGCTGGTGATGACCAACTCGCGGGGGCTATCCGAAATACCGATCTTGACCTCCACGGCCAACCTCCGAACCTAGAGTTCTGTGCTGTCCGAACCAGGCTAGTGCAGTCGCGGGCCCCCGGAGCACACGGAGTGCTGTGCTCTCAGCGAACCCGGGGCGGGCCAACGAACCAGGGCGGTCAGCGAACCGTCAGATGCCCAGCACGGCCATGCGCTCGGCGTGGCTGGCCTGCATGCGCTCGAACAGCGCGCCGATCCCGTTGAGATCGCCGGTCACGGCGAGCACCAGGTCGGTCAGCTCGTCGCGCTGGGCCATCACGTACTGCGCCTGGGTGATCGCCTCCCCGAGCAGCCGCCTGCCCCACAGGGTCAGCCGGTCGCGCTCGGAGCGGTTGTCGCGCACCGCCCGGCGCACCTCTTCCACGACGAACTCCGAGTGGCTGGTCTCGGCGAGCACGTCACGCACGATCGCGGTCACCTCGGGGGTGAGCGCGCCCGCGATCTCGGTGTAGAAGTCCGCCGCGATGCCGTCGCCGACGTAGAACTTCACCATCGACTCGAGCCAGGTCGAGGGGTCGGTGGAGGCGTGATAGGCGCTCAGTGGCCGCACGTAGGGCGCCATGGCGTCGAACACGTCGACGCCGCGCTCGCTCAGCGCGGCGCGCAGGGTCCGGAAGTGGGCCATCTCCGAAGCCGCCATCTCGGCCACCGCGACTTTCCCGCGCAGCGACGGGGAGAGTTCGGCTTCCTCGGCGAGACGGTAGAACGCGGAGATCTCACCGTAGGCCAGCACCGCGAACAGTTCGGTGACGCCGGGATGGTCGGCGGCGATCGGCGGATTCGCCTGACTCCGCGAGGACGAGACAGACTGCGAACTCGAGTCGGATGACGAGACACCGACCGCTGCGGATGACTGTGCTCCCATGCCGCCCAGCGTAGCCCCCGCGGGACGGACGATAGCTCCCGTGTCGCCCGCGGGGCGCCGGTGTCGCTCAGGACACTTCGGCGAGGAACTTCTCCAGCTGGGCCCAGGTGGTCTCGCGTGCGGTTTCGCCGGTGAGAATGCCGAGATGACCGCCGGGCACCGTGTCGTAGCGGACGAACGGGGCGCCGGTCAGCAACCGTGCGCCCGCCGCCACGGCCTTCGCCGGGGTGATCACGTCGGTGGTGCCGCCGATCAGCAAAACCGGCGCGTTCACCTCCGACAGCGCGATCCGCCTGCCGCGCAGTCTCAGTCCGCCGCGGCCGATGTCATTGGCCAGCACCAGCCGTTCCCACAACTGCGCGTAGAACCGGCCGGGGTAGCCGGGCATCGCGGCCATGAACCGGTCGATGGACTCCATCTTGGCCAGCGATTCGGTGCGCGCGATATTGCTGGCGACGAACCAGGGCCGGGTCAGTTCCCGGTTCCACGCCGTGGCCCGATAGGCGGCGCGGGTCAGCGGCGCGGGCACGCCGGTGGCGCGCACGGCGGTCGAGACAGTGCGCCCGCCGTCGATCCTGGCGACCGTGCGCACCGAACCCATGCCCGGCATCTTGTCGTAGTCCAGTGGCGAACCGACCGCGGTGATGGATCGGATCGGCAGGTGCGCGTGCGCGGCGGCGGCGAGCAGGGACAGCGTGCCGCCGATCGACCAGCCGACCAGATCGACGGGCGCTCCGCCGACATCGGCGCTGGTCCGCAGAACGGCATCGGGCAGGATGTCGTCGATCCAGTCCTCGAAGCCCATGCGCCGGTCGGCATAGCCGATCTCGCCGTAGTCGACCAGGTACGGAGTGCGCCCGGTGCCGAGCAGGAAGCGGGCCAGGCTCTGATCCGGTCGCAGGTCGAAGCAGCTCGCGGGCGCGGCCAGCGGGGGCACCAGCAGCACGGGCGGCTGCGCGGCCGCGGCGCCGTCGCGGGCCTCGTCGCGCTCGAATCGGCGTAGCTGCCGATGCGGTTGATCCCAGAGCACCGTCGACGCGGTGGGCTCGGGCGCTTCGACGCCGGGACCGAAGGTCAGTGCCCAGGCATTGCGGGCGGCGAGGGTGACGGTGTCTGCGATGCTCACGCCCAAGAATGTCTCACAGACTGTCGCAGACAGACGCGGGCCACCGTCGCGGACAGTGACAGGCCACAGGGGCGGACAGGCGCGTTCCCCGGCCGTGCCGAGGCCCGCCCGCGCAGCCCGGGTCCCTCCGAATTCACCTGTCGCGCACGGTGAATCCGTTCCGCATAGCGCGTCGGTGATCATTTGCCGAAAATCGACCGGCCCGGAAATTCGGGGGCTGCACATTATCACGCTACAATCAAGGCGGACTGCGGAGAATTTCGTTCCCGAGTCCACCTCGAAGTCACGCCGAACAGCGGTCCGTACACCGATGACCGCGGCGGTGACACCAGGTGGACAGGATGCGTTTCGCAGTCCGGAAATGTGCGCGCACCAGATCCGCATCACCCTCGCGCCGCGCCGATTGCTCCGGGCCGAAAGCGCCCACCGCCCGCCGTCGATCACGACGGGCCAGCGACATCCGGCAGCGGCCACGGTGAACATCACAGGCGGATACGTGGTCGTCGCGGACCGGCCGGTCCGCCCCACGCCTCGTGCGCGCGTGACGCGATGACGAGGAAAGGCACGATCCTGAGCAAGATCACTGTCGAGCAGGAACCAGGTCTGACGGACACCCTGGTGACGGCCGAACTGGACACCACGCATACCGCCCCGACTTTCGCCGAATTGGGAGTGCGCGAGGAAATCGTCCGCGCGCTCGACGAGCGGGGTATCGAACGTACATTCGCAATTCAGGAACTCACCCTTCCGCTGGCGCTGGCCGGTGAGGATCTCATCGGTCAGGCCCGCACCGGTATGGGCAAGACCTTCGGATTCGGCGTCCCGCTGCTGCATCGCGTGGCCACCGCCGATTCGGGCACCACGCCGTTGGACGGCACCCCGCGCGCGCTGGTCATCGTGCCCACCCGCGAGCTGTGCATCCAGGTCACCGAGGATCTCGAGCGCGCGGCCAAGTACCTGCGCAACCACAAGGGCGCCCTGAAGGTCTCCGCGATCTACGGCGGCCGCCCCTACGACTCCCAGATCGCCGCGCTGCGCGACGGCGTCGACGTGGTCGTCGGCACCCCCGGCCGGCTGATGGATCTGGCCAAGCAGAACCACCTGATCCTCGGCAAGATCGGCGTGCTCGTCCTCGACGAGGCCGACGAGATGCTCGATCTGGGCTTCCTGCCCGATATCGAGCGCATCCTCACCATGGTCCCCGCGCAGCGCCAGACGATGCTGTTCTCGGCCACCATGCCCGGCCCGATCATCACCCTGGCCCGCACCTTCCTCACCCGGCCCACCCACATCAGGGCCGAGGAGCCGCACGATTCCGCGGTGCACGACCGCACCGCCCAGTTCGTCTACCGCGCGCACGCGCTGGACAAGGCCGAACTGGTGGCGCGGGTGCTGCAGGCCGACAGCCGCGGCGCCACCATGATCTTCACCCGCACCAAGCGCACCGCTCAGAAGGTTGCCGACGACCTGGCCGAACGCGGATTCGCGGTCGGCGCGGTGCACGGCGACCTCAACCAGGTGCAGCGCGAGAAGGCGCTGGACAAGTTCCGCAAGGGCGCCATCGACGTGCTGGTCGCGACCGACGTGGCCGCGCGCGGCATCGACATCGACGACGTCACCCACGTCATCAATTACCAGTGCCCCGAGGACGAGAAGACCTACGTCCACCGTATCGGCCGGACCGGTCGCGCGGGCCGCACCGGCGTCGCGATCACGCTGATCGACTGGGACGAACTCAACCGCTGGGCAAGCATCGACACCGCCCTCGGCCTCGGCATCCCCGAGCCGGTGGAGACGTACTCACGCTCGCCGCACCTGTTCGCCGACCTCGGTATTCCCGAGGGCATCACCGGCACCGTGCGCAAGGCCCCGCGCGTCCGCGAAGCCGAGGCCGTGGTGGAGGAGCGCCCCGCCCGCGCACCGCGCAAGCGCAACCGCAAGCGGACCCTGCGCGGCAAGCCGCTCGACGAGTCGCAGACCACCGAGAACAGCCGGACCTCGGCAGCCGACACCGCCGAACGCGTCTCCGCCGACACTCCGGCCGCCGATAGCTCGGTCGCGGAAGCGCGCACCGAAGGCGATCGGACGGACACCGGCGAAGCTCCGGCTCGCCGCAGGCGCAGGCGCCGTCGCGGCGGCTCCGGTACGAATACCCATGGTACGCAGGGTGATTCGGCGGTCGCGAACGATTCGACATCGGCCGACGCCGGTGCGCGGGCCGCTACCGTGTCCCAGACCGACGCCGTGACGTCGAGCGAGGCAGTGCCCCGGAGTGAAACCTCGGCTTCCGACGGCGCCGCTCCGCGTGCCGACGCCCCGGCGAGCGATGCGGATGTAGCGAATCTCGCGGTGGCACAAGCCGAGTCGTTCGACGAGGGCGTCGATTCCGCTGCTGTGGCGACCGTCTCGGACGCCGCGACGACCGTGGACGACTCGGTCCGGGCAACGGATGCGGCGGGCGCATCGGAGGTCGAGGCGCCCCGTCGCCGGACTCGTCGTCGTACGGGTGCCACCAAGGCGGCCGACACCGCGACCACCGACACCGCGACCACCGACACGGCGACTGTCACTGCGGCCGCAGATTCCGCTGCGACCGTCGACACCGCTGCGACCGCTCCGGCGGCCGCGGCCACGCCGGCCGAGGCGGAATCGGCGGACGCCGAGGTCGCGCAGGCCCTCGCCGAGCCGGTCGAACGTGCGCCGCGCAAGCGCACCGCCCGTGCCGCCGAGGCAAGCGCAGCGGACGGGCCGACCACTCCCCGCCGTCGCACCCGCAAGGTCGCGACCACCGAACCCGCCGAGGCCGCGACCGCCCGAACCACCGAGGCGGCGACCGCGAAAGCGACCGAGGGCGACAAACCCGCA
>NZ_BDBT01000011.1 GCF_001613125.1 Nocardia shimofusensis NBRC 100134 | reverse complement strand
AGCGGCAAGAAGTAGTCGCGGCCCGGAACGCAGATCAGCCCAGGGGTTCGCGCCCTGGGCTGATTTATGTCACGGGTGGCGGACTACCTGCTTTTCGATCACCGGCCGATCTCCTCACCGTGCAGATGCCGGATGTGCGGTGAGTGGGTCGGGCCGATGACCTGCGCGGTCAGGGCCGGGCTGGTGGTGCAGGCACGGACCGGGCCGCTGGAGCGGCCCGCGGTGGCGGCTTGCCGTTGGGCGAGCGCATCGTCGCGGGTGGCGGCGATCGCGGTGATCCGGTCCTTCCACCGCCCGCGGCGCTCGATCGCGGCCTGACCGGCGCCGCGGGTGTGACCGTCGACGACCTCACGGATCGTGGTCATGGCCTCGGGTCGTAATCCCGTTGTCGCGCAGGTGTTGCCGAGTCGGGTGCGTCTGGTGAGGAATTCCTCGCGGTCGGAGTCCATGCCCAGCAGCGATCCGCCATGAGCCACGCTGTCCAGGGTGCTGCCGATCGAGGACACCGAGGACTTGAGCTTTGCGTGATCGCGGTGGCTCGGGTCGACACCTGCCTCGCTGAGCAGTCGGGTCACTTCCCCGGTGACTGCCGAGGAGACGCGGTATCCGGCGGCTTTGCTGCGTATGTCGACCCACATCAGCTCCGGCAGCTCGGTTTCGCCGCTGAGGTTCCGGTGTCGATATCGCGGATCACGGCGGTGAGGTGGTGGTAATCGATGTCGCCGTAATGCTCACGCGCTTCGATCGCGTCCTCGTGCAGCCGATCGGCGACTCGAACGCGGTCGACCCAGCCTGGCCACACCCGAACATCGCCCTCGGCGCTGGCGACGATCGCGCGGCCGACCTCCCGCACCCCCTGCTGACCGTCGTCGGTCATCACCGAAATCTCCTCCGCGATCTCGGCGGGGGCGATACGACGCTCGCTGAAGCGTTCCAGCAGTTGCGGTATCCGGCCACGGACTTCCTGGCCGGGGTCGACGAGCACCGGGGTGTCGGAGCAGGTCGATCTCGGCGGTGTTCACGGTCAGGTAGTCGACGGTGAACTCGATCAGTGCCCGGTCGGTGCCAGCGCAATGCACGCCGCCAGAACCTCACGCAGCCGCTCGCGCCAGATCTGCAGGTCTGGCTTCCCGCTGTGCCGGTCTCGGCCCGCGCCCGCACCGCGCTGGTTTCGGCAATGGTCTGGGCGGCGCCGCGTCGAAGCCGGGATCGAAGAATCGCATCCTGCACCAAAGTGAGAAAGCGGAACAATTTGTCACCCACTCGTCTCGGATTGCAGCTAATCGCGTGGACGGTGACGCTTCGGTTGTGTGTCTCGTCGGTTGGCAGGCGGCTCAACGTGGTGCCCGATGATAGCCCGATGGAGGAGGAGTTGGCTGATCGGCGGGCTGTTCTGTGTGAGGGTTGTGTGGAGATCAAGATCTGTCGGATTGGGCGGTTCCGTGATCTGTCGCAGACGTTTTCGGCGTGTCGGTGGGCGTGTCGGAAATTAGCTAGGGTCGATGGTTTCGATGTCTCTGCCGGGATGCTCGGAGAGGATGATGAGGAAGATGTGCTCGCTCTGGTTGGTGATGGTCAGGCTGTAGGAGCTGGTTCGTCCGGTGGGGTGGTGGGCGTGCATGAGGTCGCTGGGGTCGCGACCGTAGGCGGTGTGCACACCGTCGTTCCAGCGGAGTCCGAACTCTTTGATGGGACGAAGGCTGCGGAAGATGGTTTGGACTTGTTGTGAGCCGCGGTAGCGGCCGACGATGCCGCGGATGTTGGCTGTGGCGTGGTCGGCTTCGTGAGGCCAGCGTGGGAACAGTCTTCTGGCGTTGTCGGAGAACATCCAGACCGGGATCGACGTTCCGGGGTTGAGTCCTGGGGCGGATTCGCGGAAGGCATTGTTGCAGGCCAGAAGAGTCCAGGCGGAGTCGACGTAGGCGGCCAGCTCGCCGCGTTCGTGTAGCCGTTGTAGGTGACGCATGAGTGCTGGGTTGGTGGTCACGGCCTCGCGGAGGGCGGAGGTCGGCTCGAGAGTGTCGGCTGTTGCCCGTAACTCGCGCAAGTGACGAGCGAGGGGGAGGTCGAGTTGGTAGCCGACGATGATCTGCTCGAGGAGGTCTTCGCTGGGTGCTCGGCGGTCTCGTTCGATGTCGGCGAGGTGACTGCGACTGATTCCCAGGCGGGTCGCGGATGTGTCGCGGGTGAGGCCGCGTTCTTCGCGGATCAGTCGGCACGTGGCGCCCACGGTCGGGATGCTCGGCGGTCGCGGCTGGTGGAGATCTGGCGGTCTGCGGTGTGCGGGATCTCGGCTCAACGGAGTTCCCCTCCTTCGATCATCTTCCGTGGCAGGCCGAAGAGAGTTATGTTGAACAGTTGGCCCCCGGGTAGTGGTTTTGTTCCTACCAGAATGGGTATGACCCGGCAACTGCGCAGATCGCGCAACCATCCGAGTGGATAGCTGAGCAGATGCCGTTCTGCGCTGATTGGCGTCGGGACGTCCTCCTGTCTGGCAGCGATTTCGCCAAAGAAGTTCCGTGACGCAAGTGTTGGCACTTTGTCGGCAAACCCACTGGTGAGGGCTCGTGTAGCGAATTACGCAAGCATCGGTACCGCTAACTGCATAACCGAAAGTGCTGGATTCTGAGGGTGTTCCGGAGTTTGGATGGAGTTGCGCGTTCGGCTACGAACTCGCGAATCCGAAGATTCTGGAAGGAAGTGGACCGTGGACCCCTTCGCAATCCTGGGTTATGTCAATGCCGGCCTGTCGGTGCTGTCGAACGGCTTGTTCGTCGTCGCGCAGACACTGAGCCTGATCCTGCCCTTCATCTGACCGAGTCGGTCTGAAAAGCGGCCTCCCGCAGCCTGTTCGGCTGCGGGATGGGGCCGCTACATGCTGTGCCGTCGGCGCAGCTGCTCCCACCTCGTAGTCCTGATCCCTTGATGGGAAGGCTTATTTCGTCATGCCCAGATCTTGCATTCCTTCGTCTACCGTCCGTGTAAGCGGTGTCGCGGCGGCCACGATGATTCCGGTGGCGGCGATGGTCCTCGCGGCCGGCGGTGCCCATGCTGCTGATCCCCTGGTCGCGGTCGCCGACCAGCCCGGGGTGACCGGTCCCGCGCAGCCGGGCACCACGCCACCGCAATCTCCGCCTGGACCTGCGCTACCCCCGGAGCCGGTTGTGCCGGAGCCCGCTCCTGCTCCTTCGCCACCGGTGTATTACGTGCAGCCACCCGAGGTCCGCAACGCTCCATCACGTCCAGCGCCTCCGCCGGAAGAGCCGGTCGCGCCGATCCGAATCGAGGACCTGCATCTACCGGAGCCGGTGGAACCGGTAGCGCCGATCGAACCCCCGGAGAACACCATTCGGATCGGGCAGTGGCAGGCCCCGCGCCCGGACTGGCTACCTCCGGAATGTGCCGATGCGATCAACGACACGGCAGCTGGAGCGGAGGCCCAGGTCTCCACCGCTCTCGACTCGATCGGCATCCCTGCCGGACGCTCGGATCGGGTGTCGGGGGCGACCCTCGCAGGCGCCGGGATCGGCGGAGCCACCGGTGCGGTCGTCGCCGGGGGCCCGGCAGCGGTCACCGGAGCGGTGGTCGGGGGGCTGGTCGGCGGCACCATCGGCGGGATCGCCGGAGCGGCCCTGGGCACGGTCGTGCCGGTTCCGGTGATCGGCACCGTGACTTCCGGGGTCGCCGGAACCGCGCTCGGTGCCGCGGCTGGTGCCGCCGCCGGTGCGGTCGTGACCGGAGTCCCGGTCGGCGCGGTCGGTGCGGTAGCTGGCGGCACGGTCGGTGCCGGCTTCGGCGCCGGAGTCGGTGTGGGGCAACCATGACCGACCACCTACGTCACCGTCGCGGAGCGGCGCGAACGATGATGGCGGTCGCGGTGGCGGCCACCGTCGAACTCGGCGCTCCGATGTGCGCCGCACCACCCGCTGCTGAGGCAGTGCCGATCGGGCCGGGGTGCCCCGCCCTATACGTGCTGGGGGTGCAGGGCACCGGGCAATCCTCACCGACAGCGGATCCGCTCGCTGACACCGGTGTGGTCGGCGCCTTGATCGCGCCGGTCCTGGGTGCAGTGCCCGGGGTAGTGCAGCGTTCCTATATCCCTTACGGTGCGGGCTTCGGCGGCGCGGTGCCCGGCGGGGGAACCGATCCTTACACGGTGTCGGTCACCGACGCCCGCAATCGACTCGACGCCGCGGCGGTCGAGATAGTCGCTGCCTGCCCGAGCACGTTGATCGCTGGGATCGGCTATTCCCAGGGAGCGCAGGCGATGTCGGGATTCGCCGCCGATGTCGGCGCCGATCTCGGTCCGGTGCCGGCGGACCGGATCGCGGGAATCGCGTTGTACGCCAATCCTGACCGGACGCCCGGCGCGCCGGTATTGCCCGGTCGGCCGGGCCAGGTTGTGCCCGATCCGGCCCCGGGAACCAGCGGGGCGGCGGTGTCGCAGGTCGCGCTGACCAATCCCTCCGCAGCCGGTGGCGGTATCGCTACCGGGGTCGGCTACGGCGAGCTGGTCGGCCGTGTCGCCGATATCTGCACCGACGGAGACCTCGCGTGCTCGGCTCCCGATCGCGCGGCCCTGCTCCGCGTCGGCGCCGCGATCGCCGCCCAAGCCGACCTACGCGACCCCCTGTCGGCCCTGGCAACCCTGAACGGCCTGCTGCACACCGCGCTGGGCGATGCATGGAATGCCGTGCTGCTCAACGACTTCGCTGTCGAGAGCGGGAACGTCGACTATCTGCCGCAGCGGAGTCTCGCAGGTCGGTTGGTCGATGCCGCCGACCCGCGCACACCGGCACCGGATGCCGGGGCGGCGGCGGGCCGCTGGAACGAGATCGTCGCTGCGGTGACGGCGAATCCGGTCGGGCTGCTGCCGAAGTTGGCCGGGCAGTTGTCGGCGGCGTGGGCAGGGCTGCTGGCCGACAACGTCGACCTGGTGAACCCCGCGGTGTTGCTGCGTTATGCCGACACCATCGCCCGCCACAACGGCTACGCCACCAGCGGCCAGCTCGACTCCGGGGTGGCCTGGATGGTCGCTCTCGCCCACGATCTCGCAGGACGGTGACCCATGACCACCCCGACCGAAACCGAAACCGAGTCCGGCGACGACTTCTACCTGCCCGTATCCGAAGACTTCACCGCGCGCGCAGGTCAACTGCTGCGTGCCCGCGAAGTGGATGTTCAGGGCATGGCCGGCGCGGCGCGGGCCTGGCAGGTGGTGTATTCGACTCGCACCAGTTTCCACGCACCCCTGCCAGCGTCCGGACTCGTCGTGACCCCCACCGCCACCACACATGCTGGCGAAGGAGCCGCCGCCCTGCTGTACTGCCCGAGCTTCCGGGGCCTGGGCGGGCGGATCGCACCATCACAACTCCTGCCCGAGGGGGTCGCCGACCCCGCACTCGCGGATGTGGCGCTGGCGCTGGAACGTGGTTGGACGGTGGCGATCCCCGATGGGCAGGGCTTGGGCATGACCGGCCTGGGGGCACTTCCGTTTCTGGCGGGGCATGCTGCGGCGCATACAGTGCTCGACCTGGCCCGCGCCGTGTCGACGATGGCCGACCTCGATGTCTCGGGCGGGTGCGTGATCTGGGGTTACGCCGATGGTGGGCGGGCGGCGATCTTCGCCGCCGAACAGCAACCGGTTTATGCCCCGGAGGTGGATTTGCGCGGGGTCGCGGCCGGCGCGGTCCCAGCGAACCCGCGTGCCTTGGTCGCCGACATCGATGGCGGCCCGCTGTCGGGCCTGGCGATGGCCGGCATGGTCGGGTTGGCCCGCGCCTACGCCCACCTACCGGTCACTCACGTTCTCACCGAAGAAGGGCACCACCGCTTCACTCACGCACAAAGTCTGACCGCCACCGAGTTACTCGAGACTTACCGCCACATTCCCCTGGGGACCTGGTGCGAACGTCGTGAACCGTGGAACGACCCGCTGTGGCGCTATGTCCTGGCGGCCGAAGCCGCGGCCCACCTGCGCCCACATGTCCCGGTCCACCTGTATCACGGCAGCAGGGACGGTCTCATCCCGATCGCGATGAGCCGGGCGTTGTTCGCCGAGTACCGGCTCTTCGATGTCGACCTGAGCTGGCGCGACTACCCCACCGGTCATGCCCGCACCGCCGTCGACGCCGCCGCGGATGTCCTGACTCTTCTGAGCTCCTACCTGCTGCGTCGTCCCGCCCGCCCCATCGACGCATCGCCATCGCAGACCACCTGAATGCGCGCCTGCCCGCCACGCACAGCGCTGTCTGAGCGGGCAGGCGCCCCGATCGAGGTGACATCAATGCACTCCCACCCCATTCACACCCGACTCCGCAGTGCCGCGACTGTGCTGGCACTGGCAACCACCTTCTTCGCAGCGGCACCGGCAACGGCAACCGCACAACCCGACTTCACGAAAACCCAAGCGTGCCCAGTCCTCTACGCGTTGGGCGTTCAGGGCCACGAGGAAGGCGCGACAGAGACCGGCGGCGATACCGGTGCGCTCGGGCAAGTGTTCGGGCCGGTCACCGCCGCCGCGGGGGAGCTGGTGCAGCGCGCCTACGTGCCCTACGGCGATACCACGTCGACCTTCGACGCCGCAGTCGAGAATGCAGCCCAACAGCTCGAAGACATGGCCGGCGAGGTCGTGGACCGCTGCCCGAACACGCTTCTCGCCGTCGCCGGATACGCTCACGGCGCCGCGGCGGCCGACCGCTTCGCCCAACGCGTCGGCTCCGGGCAGAGTCGCATCAGCGCCGACCGGGTTGCCGCCGTCGCGCTGCTGGCCAACCCCGCTCGCGCTGCCGGCACTCCAGTCCTGCCGGGCCGCCCGCAATCGAGCACGCCGTCTGCGGCCCCGGGAACCAGCGGCAGCGAGGTCTCTGAAATCAGCTTGCTCACCCCGGCGCTGGCCGGAGGCGGGATCGCGAGCACCGGGGCCAGTACGCCCGGGTACGGGGCGTTGACCGGTCGAGTCGCGGATCTGTGTATGGCCGGTGACGGCGCCTGCGACACTCCCGCCAGCAGTCCGCTGGCCACTACCGCGGCGAACATCGCCGCTCGCAGTGATACCCGTGATCCGATCGCGGCGATCTCCACCATCGCCGCCGCCCTGTCGGCGACTGCTTTCAACACCGCCGTGACTGTGGTCAACGAGGACCTTTCCGGCACCAGCCTCGATGAACTGTCCTACCAGCCCGCCGAACCACTCGGCCGACGCTTGGCCGAGGCCTCCGATTCGGCCGCCACCGCGCCCACCCACGCCGAAGCACTCAGTGCGCTGTTCAAGATCGGCACGATCGGGCTCAACGCCGCTATCACGGTGGCACGGACGGTGATCACCCCGGCCACGGTGGCCGAGCTGGCGACCGTGGGCATGGCCGATCCGCTGGCCGCGGTCGCGGTTCTCGGCACGAAACTCGCCGACGCGGTCGTCGAACTCATCCCACCCCAGACGGCCAGCCGATGGGTCAACGACGCCTTCGACGCGATCACCAGCACCGTCACCGACTCCGATCAGCTCTACACCCTGGCCGCGACCGCCCAATACAGCGACACCACCGGCCGCCACGGCTCCTACGACACCGTCCCCGCCACCAGCACCGGCAGCTCCGCACTGCGCGCCGTCGCGGACTGGTTCATCGCCATCACACGCGACGCGCCGACCGCCCCGACATCGGGAGCCCCATCACCAACCTCGACGACCTCGTCGGCGACGCGTTCCTCGCCGAGCATTCCGACGCCGTCGACCGCGCCCCCTGCGGCACCCAGCGGACGGTGACCCCACAGACCCCTCCGGGCGGAGCTGGTTCGGCCGACGTACCCAACCAGTCTGCTGATCCTCCCCCGGCGACCCGCCCGGAGGGCCCATCTTCCCCCACTGCCATCGCTGCGAGGAGGTGACACCCACCCATGCGACACGACACCCCCATCGACACCGACCACGGCGCGGACTGGCTGCGCACCGAAACCACTGTCGCGCAACCCGCCCCGGATACACGCACCGGCGTTCCCACTGACGAAGGCGACCAATGGCAGTGGCTCGGCGCGGAACGCGCGGACAGCGTGCCCGCAGCTACGGACAGCCGGCGGCACCTTCCGGGACACCGAGCGGTGTGGATCGCACTCACCGCGGCGTTGACCCTCGCCGCCGCGGTGACGGGCGCAGGGATCATGGCGGTCACCGACATCCCTGAGACCCCCGCCGTGATTCCCACACTGAATGCCACACCACCGGCGACGACGGCTATCGCTGACGCGTGCACTGGATTGACGGGCACAACGATCACCGACGGCCCCGGCGACACACGGTCGATGCCCGGGGTGATCGCCGCCTTCGAGCACGCCTACTACCAGCGCCGCGATGCCGAGGCAGCGCTGCGGCTGGTCGCACTCGAAGCCGGCCTCGCCGCCGACTCCCTGGCCGCGGGGATCGCCTCGATCCCTGCCGGGACGACGCACTGCGTCGCGATCACCCCGATCGCTGCAACCGCCGCCGAGGTGCACCTGGTGGAGCGTCACCCCGACGGCAGCCGCGTGGACTACCTGCAACTGATCAACACCCATCCCGCCCCGGACGGGGACGTGCTGATCACCAACTTCCAGAAGCGAGGCTGACATGACCGCCACCGCTTCACACCTCGAACAGGCCTCCCGGCCTGGCACCGGCAGCCGGTTGGACCCGCACACATTGTCCGCGCCGGACCAGGTCGCGCCGTTGCGGACCGATCCGTTGCCGACGACAGGCGCGCACCCGCCGCTGTGGGCGGTGCTGGGTGCGCACGGCGGCGCGGGCACTTCCACCCTGGCGCGCTGGTGGGCACCGGCCGCCGACACCGGACTGTCCTGGCCGGCCTCACCGGCGACCACCCAGCTGGTGCTGGTCGCGGCCCGGCTGTGCATGCCCGGGCTCACCGCCGCTGCCGATCGCCTGCGGGAATGGCACGCCGGACGCGCCGCCCCCGGGGTCGAAGTGATCGGGCTGGTGCTCACCGCCGCGCGCCCGGGCGCTGTGCCCGCGGCGGTGCGCCGCTACCGGTCGGTGGTCACCGAACTGGTCGAGTCGGTCTACGAGATCGGCTGGCACGACGAGCTTCTCGCCACCGAGCTCACCGATTTGGCCGAATTCACGCCGTTCGATCCGCCACCGCCACGACGTGCCCGGCTGCGAAACGCGGTTCCGGTCGATGTGTATCGCGCCGGAACCCAGATCCTCACTCGCTTGGCCGCGACCCGAACAGGCGCGGCTCGCAACGATTCGGAGACCTCATCATGAGCACCGCCGTAGCCCTGGCCCACACGGTTGTGACCGTGTGGGCGCAGGAAATCAACATCACCCCCACGGCCCCGCCGGGAGCCAACAAGGTCATCACCCTGGTGAACTTCATGGCCTGGTTCGTGACACTGGCCGGGATCGCGGCCGTCATCTACGCCGGCGGCAAATTCGGATGGGAACGCTGGCACGGCGGGTCGGTCGAATCCCCGAAGATCCTGCTCGGCGCGCTGTTCGGAGGAATTCTGGCCACCAGCGCGGGACCGATCATGAACGCGGTCGTCAACGGAGGTGCCTGACATGCGCGACGGCCCCGAGGCAAGCCCAGTGTCGGCGAATCCGTCGCCGGAGTCGACGGTGCTGGCCGCGAACCTCCCCGCTGACGTGCTGTCTCCTGTGACCCAACTGCTGGGCTATCTGGCCTGGTGCGTGCTGCTGCTGTGCATTGCCCGCACGATCTGGGTCGGCGGGCTGCTGGCGATCCGTGTCTACCGCGAGGAAAGCCTCGAAGGACTCCTCGGCGCCTTGCTCGGTGCCGCCTTGCTCGGCATGGCCAGCTCCCTTGCTCTGTCTGTCCTGCCCTCCACCTGACCGTCACCTCTCGAGGAGGTCGATACCTGTGCGTCCGGACCGAATTCATTGTTTGGCGGTGACCGCCGTACTGGCGTTCACCGGTCCGATCGCCGCCGCCGCACTGATGGCGTGCGGCACCGAAAACGCTGTGGGAAGTGGCGATCCCAGCGACAACACGGTCATCGATATCCAGGCCGCGCCGACAGGCCTGCGATGGCAGCCTTTTCAAGGCGTCGACCTGCCGATGACCGACCAAGGACCTCACCGCAGTGACGGCCCTGTCGTCACCGGATTCGACAGGTCCCCGGCTGGTGCGGCAGTCGCGGCGGCGCAGGCCAGTGTTCGAGTCTCGATCGCCGCCGAAAGCCAATGGCCCCAGATCGGTGCGCGCATGCTCGCTCCCGGGGCAGGCCGCGACGCTTGGGCGGTCGCGCGCGCTCAGATTTCGATCACCGCCCCGATCACCAGCGGCGCGCCGCGGCTGCTCGGCTACGTCATCACCCACTACAGCCCCGACGCCACCGACGTCGATCTCTACAGCAGCCACCCCGACAACTCGGTGACCCGACACCACACCACCGTGATCTGGCAGCACGACGACTGGCGCCTGACGCTGCCCGACATCACCCCCTCCTCCCGGCCCGCCGTGGCTGCCGTCGAGACCACCCCACCCGAACTCATCGCGTTCCAAGAGCACTGAAAGCGACTGTGCCGCATGCGTTCTTACAAGATCCTGATCATTCTGCTCGCTGCGATCACTGCCGTCGTGGTCACGGTGTTGGTGCTGACCATCACCCGCGGCGAACCGCAGCCCGCAGCCCCGCCCTCGGCGCCGACCATCGACCCGACCACCCGGCCTCCCTCGACCACAACAGGGGAATCGAGTGCGGATTTGTTCGGCAATCGCCTCGAGATCCCGGCGGTCGAAGCCGGTGTCCCGGCTGTCCAAGACCCCGCCGCGAGACCCGACCCCACACGTGTGGACTACCTGGTGACCCCGCCCGCACAGCTGCGATGGCAGCGCGGGTGGGGTGGTGCGGCGCTGCCGGTCTCGGCCAGTGACGGACCGACCGAGGTCCGAGATGGGATCGCCTCCGGGTTCGCACGCACACCGCAAGGTGCGGCCTTGGCCGCGGCGGACGCGTTGGCCCGCGCGCTGGCCGCGCCGGAGGGCACCTGGCAGCGTGTGGTCGCCGAGCGCTACCACGGCGACGAGCAGGCGGTGCTGGATCGGTTCGCCCGTTCACGCTCACGCACCCCGGACGCCGGACGCTACGTCGTCGTCCCCGACGGCGTACGCATCGTCCCCGGATACAGCCCCGACTTCGCCGTCGTCGAGTTCGCCGCCCGCGACGGGATGGGCTACCGGATCGCCCGCTGGCCGATGACCTGGCTCGACGGTGACTGGCGCGTCGCGATCCCCACCGACATCGAAACGCTCTGGGGCCCGGGAACCTACACCGACTCGCTGAGCGACTTCGGGGTGTGGAGGACCGTCTCATGAGCCCGACCCCGATCGCTTCCGTGATACCCGCAGGTACCCGAGAACAATTGTCGCTCCCCGGCCTCTGCGATATCCCGCTCGGCCCGCAACAGGCATGCGAACAAGTCGGCCAAGCCGTGGAAGACGCCGCGAATTCGGCCATCGACAATCTCGTCGACGTCCTGATCGACGGCTACGCCCGGCTGATCAGGATCGCGATGGCGTGGTGGACGGACTTCCCCTCACCTGAGCTGACCGGCCCTTCCGGAGAACCGGGTTCGGCGTTGACCGCAGTACGTGAGTACACCAGCGGATTGCAGGTGACGTTCCTGATCGCCGGCATCATGTTCGCCGCGGCACGCCTGGCGCTGGCCAAACGCGGCGGTGTCGCCGGCGAGGCGCAAGAGAGTTTCCTGATGCTCGCGCGGGCGAGTTTCATGTCCATGGCGTTCGCGGTGCTGGTCACCATGGGAACCCGCGCCGGCGACAATTTCGCCACCTGGGTGATCTTCTCCGCCAGCGACGGCGACTGGGTCGGTGCGGTCGACCGGCTGACGAAATTCGACCAGCAAACCGCACAAGCCGGTCTCGGTACCGGTGTCCTGCTGATCATCGGCCTGCTCGGGTTGATCGGCACCCTGATCCAGCTGGTGATGCTCGTCCTGCGGCAAGCGCTGCTGATTCTGGTGGTCGCGGTGATCCCGCTCGCGGCCGCAGCCTCGGGCACCGGGCCCGGCTCGCAATCCTACAAACGGCTGTTGTCGTGGGCGCTGGCGTTCGTGCTCTACAAACCGGCCGGCGCGCTGGTGTATGCGATCGCTTTCACCGTGATCGGCGATGAAAACCAGACCGATCCTCAGCAGATCCTGTTGGGGCTGATCCTGCTGCTGATGAGCGTGATCGTTCTGCCCGCCCTGGTACGACTGGTCGCCCCCGCGGTGTCCACGCTCGGCAGCGGCGGCGGCGCAACCGCGGTCCTGGCCGGCGGCGCGGCAGGTGTGGCGATGGGATCGGCGGGCGATCGCGGGAGCGCGCGCAAAGTCAGCGAGGGCGAGGACGCCGCCCCCGGGGCAGGGCCTTCCGGGGGATCGAGTCACGGCGGTGGGCCTGGTGGCGGTGGTGGGGGCCGTCGGATGGGCGGTGGCGGCGGCGGGTCCGCACCCGCGTCCGGGGCGAGCGGCGACAGCGGTGGCAGCGGTGGTTCGGCGAGCGGCGCCGCCGGCGGGGGAGTGCGTTCGACTGATCCGTCGGGCAGGGCCTCGTCGGGGGGTGGGGCGGGGTCGCAGAGCGCGGGCGGCTCGCAAGCCGCTGGTGGTGCGGGTTCGGCTGCCGGTGGTGCGGCCGGTGCCGCGGTGATGGCTGCGCAACAGATCAAAGCCGCTGGCGATCAAGCTGTTTCGGCGGTGGAGGCGCAGACCCGTGACGTGGCCGAGGGCGGCTGGAATCCCGATTCGCTGGGACCGGGGGAGGTGCGGCGATGAGCAGTCGCATGTACGGGCGGTGGGAGCGTCCTCGCAGCGCCGGATTCTTCGGCCTGACCTGGGGAGTGTCGATGGTCGGGCTCGCATTGATCGTGACGGTCATGGTGGGGTTCCTGCTCACCCGTTCGGTGAGCGTCGCGCTGGGGTTGGTGGTGGCAGCGGCGGCGGTGTTCATACCGGTCGCGGTCACCATCGACGGCCGCACCGGGTGGGAGCTGGTGCTGTTGCGCATCCAGTTCGTTGCCGCGCGCGCCCGTGGGGAGCACATCTACCGTGCGGGGCGGTTCGCCCGGATCCCCGGAGTAGCGAAACTGCCTGGTTTGTGGGCTGATTCGCGGCTGTCGGAGTACGAGACCGCTGGGGGAGGCCGGTTCGCGATGCTGCAACTGCGCCGCAGCGACCACTACACGGTCGTGTTGCGGGTGGTCCCGCGCGGCAAAGAACTGGTCGACCAACCCCAGATCGACGCGTGGGTGGAGGGCTACGGACATTTTCTGGCGACCCAGAGCCGCGGCGGGGAAGTGGTCGCGGTGACCGCGGTGCTCGACAACGTGGTCGAGACCCGTCTCAAGCAGGCCAGAGAGGTCACCCGACTGATCCGGCCGCAAGCGCCCGAGTACGCACGCGCGGTGATGCAGGAGGCCGCCGCCGACTCCGGCGGCATCGGGGTGCGAATCGAGGCGCGGATCGCGATCACCTACCGCGCCATCGGCAAAGGCAGGGTCCGCCGCGACGAGGCCGAGCAAGCCCGCGAGATCGGCCAGCGCCTGCAAGGCGTGCTGTCCCAACTCGCCCGCGCAGGGCTGCCCGCCACCCCGCTGCAGGCGTGGGAAGTCCTCGCGCTGGTGCGTACCCGCTACGACCTGGCCTCCCAACGTGATGTCGAGGCCGCCGGTGCTCAACTGGCCGAGACCCAGTCCTGGGACTCGGTCGGCCCGCTCTCCCATGTCGATCGCTGGGATCACTACGTCCACGACGGCGCCCGCTCGGTCACCTGGGAGATGGACGCCGCCCCGCGCGGCGCGGTGATGGAAACCGTGCTCGAAGAACTGCTGCGCCCACGCGCGGATGTGCCGCGCAAGCGCGTGGCGATCGTGTACCGGCTGCATTCGGCCGCCGAGGCCACCAGCCTGGTGGATTCCGATTTCCGCGACGCCATCGCCGCCGAACAGACCGAACGCGGCATCGCCTCGGCGTCGGCACGGATCCGGGTCGGCAACACCAGCGCCGCACGGGAGGAACAAGCCCGCGGCGCGGGACTCACCCGATTCGGTGTGCTCGTCACGGTGACCGACCACCTCGACGGGGATCTGCCCGGCATCGAGGCATCGGTGAAGGCCATGAGCGCTGCCTCACGCCTGTCGGTGCGGCGCTGCTACGGCTTCCAGGCCAGCGCGTTCGCCGCCTCGCTGGGGATCGGACTGGTCCTGCCCGAACACTCCTCGATCTCCAAGCGGGTGAGCGCATGACCCGCACCGACACCCCACGCCAACGGCGGACCGAATCCGTCGCAGGCGTGCGCGTTCTGACTCCCGCAGCGAGGGCGGCCACCGAAGCCGCTGCCGCCCGGCCCGGGCTGCGTGGCTGGTGGGCGCGGCTGGCGATGTCCAGAGATGATCATCGTCGGGCGACTGCTGCCCGCCGCACCGAAACCCACGGTGGCGACGATGGCTTCGACCGATCGCTGGCAACGCTGACCGACCGCGGATACCGCGGGCCGGGCGGCGGCCGAGCCGCCGTGGTCCCTGCCACCCCCGAATGGCGGGCCACCACCGTCCAGGTCGCCGGCCTGTGGCCGTTCTCGGTGGGCGCGAGCGCGCCCACGGTCGGTACCCCGGTCGGGACCCATTACATCACCGGTGCCCCGGTCCATTTCGACCCGATGTCGTGGTTCCTGCGCGGGTTCATCAGCGCGCCGATCGCGTTCGTGTTGGCGCTCAACGGTTTCGGTAAGTCGTCGTTGATCCGGCGGATGGTGACCGGCGCGGTCGCGGCGGGGGAGACCGTGCTGTGCATGGGCGACACCAAACCCGACTATCGCGACCTGGTGGATCGCCTGGGTGGCCAAGTCGTCGATGTCGGTTACGGACACGGCACCATCAACCCCCTCGACGTCGGCGCACTCGGTTCGATCATCGACCGGCTGCCCGATCCCGACCAACGCCGCCAGGTCAGCGCACGGGTCGAAGCCGGTCAGGTCAACGTGGTCGCCGGATTGATCGAACTCGTACGTGGTTCCCGAGTCGCGGACTACGAGGAAGTCCTCATCGCCGCCGGGCTGCGTGAGCTCTACGGCGCTACGGGTTTCAGCTACGCGCACGCACCGCTGCTGGCCGACCTGCTCGAGGTCATCTCCACCGGCGGCGACCGGCTGCGCCGCTTCGCCGAGGAGGACGACGAGCCTTCCTATCGGGCGAGCACCAAAACCCTCCGGCGATCGCTGCGGGCATTGGTCGAAGGCCCGTTCGGGGCCATCTTCAACGGACCCACCACCACACGGCTGGACCTGGACAGTCCGGCGGTGTGCGTGGATGTCTCGCGCATTCCCGAGGGCGACACCAAACTGTTGGCCGCGGTATTGATGGTGTGCTGGTCGGACGGGTTCGGCGCGGTCGCCGCCGCCCACGCCCTGGCCGACGCCGGACTCCAACCCCCTCGGACCTTCGAAGTGGTGATGGACGAGATCTGGCGTGTGCTCGGCGCCGGGGAATTCATGGTCGATCGGGTCGATGCCTTGACCCGCCTGAACCGGACCCTGGGCACCGGTCTGATCATGTGCAGCCACACCATCAAAGACCTCGCCGCCTTCGACTCCGTCGCCGCACAGGCCAAAGCGCTCGGCTTCTTCGAACGGGCCCGCGCCAAGATCATCGGCCCGGTCGGGCCCGAGGAAGTCGATCGCATCCGCGCCGTGGTCGGGATCACCGACACCGAGAAACTGCTGATCACCTCCTGGGCCGCGCCGCGCCCACCCACCGATGACGACCTCGACCCGAACCGACGCGAAACACCGCCCGGCACAGGCTGCTTCCTACTGAAAACCGGTGAGGCCGCCGAACCCGGCGTCGCCTTCCGGATGAACTTCACCCCGACAGAGCGAACCAGCCAGGTCCATCACACCAATCGCCGGTTCGACAACCTGCCCAGCGGCGGCACCCCTGGTGGTGAGCACCCGTGAGCCCGATGTCGAAAGCTGTTTCTGCGACGGCGATCTCAATACCGATTCTGCTGATACTGCTGTTGCTGGTGGCTGTCGGGGTCGACGAACGGTCCTCGTGTGCCACGCCGGTGCCCGCCGGGGCTGTGGTGGACGGGCCTACCGGGCAAACAGTGGCCGGGATGTCGGAGGCCCAGCTGCGGTTGGCGCGTGATGGGGTGGCGATCGGCAAGCAGCGGCGGATGCCGGAGTCGGTCATCGTGGCCGAACTGGCCGCCCAGGCCACCGAATCCTCGTTCCGCAACCTCGCCAACCCGTCGGTGCCCGAGTCGCTGAGCTACGCCAACGACGGGCTCGGCCACGACCACGACTCGGTCGGCCCCCATCAACTGCGTGCCAGCATCTGGGGATCGGTCGGCATCGCCGCCCTCATGGACCCGGTCTATCAGATCAACTGGTTCTACGACCACGCCGATGAACTCGGCTCCGCGGCCGAACGGATGGCGCCGGCCGATCTCGCGCAAGCCATCGAACGCAGCGCCCCCAACGCCTACGCCGGTCAGTTGCCCTTGGCCCGCCACCTGTATGCGCTGTTCGCCGACATCGATCCCGGTCCGGCAGCACAGACATCCACCGGTGTTGCCGGTCCCGGGTGTGGTTCGGTCTCGGGGACTCCGTTGACCCCGGCCGAGGCGTCGGGGTTCGGGCGGGCGGTGATCGAGCATGCCGCACGCTGGATCGGCACCCCGTATGTGTGGGGCGGCGGAGACACCTCCGGCCCGACCTCGGGCGGTTTCGACTGCTCCGGGCTGACCCTCTATGCGGTCCATCACGCCTCCGGCGGCCGAATCCGGCTGCCGCACTACACCCAAGCCCAACAGGACCACTCCACCGCACAGGTCGTACCACCGGCACAACGTCAGCCCGGAGACCTGATCTTCTTCACCACGGCGGGCAGTGCGGACTCCCACCACGTCGGAATCTACTACGGCCGCGACGAGCAGGGCCGTGACCTGCTGCTGCATGCCCCGCAATCCGGCCAGACCGTCACGCTCACCCCGCTGAGCGCGTGGGAGGGCGAACGCATGGACGTACGTCGCTACGCCGCTGGCGCCGACCCGGGCCCGCCCGCCGGGCAGCTCCTCACCCCAGCCGCTCACCCGCAACGAGAACTCCTACCCGAGGTATCGGAGGACACACTATGACCGACAGCGAGAACCGGGGGAACACCCCCGACGGGGCCGTCACACAGCCCGAGATCACGGCCCTGGTCGCCGCCCACACCGCGCACTTGCGTCGCATCACCCGCGTGCTGGATCTCGAGCGGTTCGCCACCACCCACGGGCTGTGCGACCAGCGCGCATTCAGCAGGTTCGTGCACGCCTTGCGGCGCGTCGCCGGTGTGGACATCGACGCGATTCGGGAACTGAATCAGGCACAGAAGCGCGTCGAGCCCGTGTTCGTCGCGCAGGCGGCGCGCGGACCGCGCTTGGCGCTGTGGTGCGCGGGCACCCGCACCCGTTTCACGGTGGCCCGCGCCGGAGGGGAACTCATCTGGCGGGACCGCCACCCCCACGCCTGTCCAGTACATCCCACTCGAGCGGCGAAGTCCGCTGCCGGGCAGGCGATCTGGGTAGCGGGCCGAGCCCGCGCCGAGTGGGGAGCAGAGGCAGCCACCCTGCGATTGACCATGGACCGCAGCCACGGGGTCGATCTGCTCGGGCTGCACCAGCGCGCCCTCGCGTTCAACCTGCTGTTGGAATTGGTGACCGACCCGCTGCACAACCCCGCCGCCCGCGCCAAGGGTGCTGCGACTGTCGAATGGCACGGCAGTGACCCGGCGGTCCTCATCGACTCCGCTGCGGACCGGTCATGATCGCCCGCCTGCCGGCGACGGTCAGCGCATTGGTCACACTCTCGACGGCCGCTTGCGCTGTGAACACAGCCGACGCGCCGATGACGGATCAAAGCCTCTGCCGTGCAAGCGCTTTTGTTGCGCCGTTCGATCAGGTTGATCCCTGCGCGGGTGAGGACGTCCTTTTGGCCGCGGTCCGGGCGCTGTTCACCTACCGGCCGCTCCGGCAACGTGACCCAGCAGAGGCGGTACGATCAGCCTCCCCGTTGCTCGACGACCATTTCGCCGCGCAGGCCAGCACTACGGTGCCGGTGTGGGTGCCGATCATCACCGCCCGGTGGCAGCAGTTGCGTGAGAAACGCGCGGAAATTCACCCGGAGGTGCGGCTGACCGCCGATGACCATCCACCTGATACCCCTACTCGACTCGCTCGTGTGCTCGGCATCGAATTCGATCTGCCCGCTGAAGGCGTGATCAGCTTCCCGGTCTACGCCACCGTGACCCGAGCCGGTGACCGGCACGCATGGCGTCTGGCCGGATTGCAGGTGCCGCAATGAGCGGGGACCCGGTCGAGGAGAGCAGCCAGCAGGTTCGACAGGGATTCGTCCAAGCGTTGCAGACCGCGCACACCACGGCTGCGCTCATGCGTGGGCGCGGGGGCGAGAGCCGGTCCCGCGCCGAACATGACCAGCGTCTCGAACACGCCGACAACCGGGAAGCGCGTTCGCTGCGGGAGCACAACGTGCGGGTCAACGCGACAATTTTCGAAACCGACTCCAAGGTGCGGGTCAACGATGCCCGCGTCGATGAGATCCGCGGCCGGATCACCATCAACGAGCAAGCGCAGCAGCTCGCTCAACGGGAGACCGACGCGAGGATGGGACGCGCGGATCGGGATCTGGCGCGACGCAATCGACTGGGGCGACAGCAGTTCCGGCACAACCGGAAAGTCCACGACGCCAAACTCGGCGCCTATACCGGACGCGAGACCCGCGCCGACGAACTGCATTCCCTCGACGTCGAATACAAGAAGCTGCTGATCGATATCCGGCGGCGCGCGGCCGGCTTCACCGAGACCTTGTCCGGCGAGGGACAGTCCGGTGAGGCCGCGGCGTCAGCAGCGGCGTTCGCGGCAGCCGAGGCCGAACGCGACCTGTCCGAGGACCACGCCCGTGACGCCGATGCCTACGAGCAACGGTTCACCGAAGACACCGGCCGCACCGCCACCGATGTCATCGACGCAGTCGTCGTCGACGACATCAGCGATGTCGAAGGGACGCCGGACGGTGTGGACGTGATCGACGCCGACACCCTGGACAGCGATCTCGATGGTGACCTCGATGCCGCCGCGGACACCGGGGTCGGCGAGGAGTGGGGAGAGGTCGCTGAACCGGAGTACCGGTTGGCGTCGTTGGAGGCGGTGCGGGGGCTGGCCGAAGAACTGACCGCCGAGACCCACCTCACCCACCTGGCCGGAACCGGGGTTCTCGACTCCGACCCCGACCTGTCCCCCTTCGAAGCCGTCGCCGACGCGCTGGACGTTGCGGTCGGAGACGGTGGCACTGGCAGCACGGCGGCGGAGGATTCGATCGAACGCGATCCGATCGGTGCCGATGTCTTCTCCGAGCCGGTATGGGAGCCGGAGTCATGAGCAGGCCCCTCGGCTGGTGTGCACGCAGGTCGGGTCGCTGCGAGGTCCTGTGATGGCCACTGCGACCGCGTTGCAAGCGCACATGCTCAAAGGAATTCAGAATCTGGCGCTGGACAACGAGCGCCACCGCGCCCGACTCGCCGAGGCCGGGACGTCGGCGGATGCGGCCGAGCAGCTCGAGATCGGGCAGCGGTCGCTGACCCAGCTAGAGCAGGTCGCGCTCGGCATCGGAGTGCCCAAGCCCTGGATCGATTACGCGCGGGCGGCCGGACAGCGCGGAATGCGCTGGGAAGCGGGGCAGTCGCTGCTGGGCTCCGGCCATGTCGAGCGTGAACACCTGATCTCCATGCTCGGGCGAGAGGTCCGCGGATTGCAGGACATGGCCGGCATCGGAGCGATCTACATCGGCCGCGGCGGACTCGACGCCGACGTGGTCGCTCGATTCCGCCGCGTCATGGGCATGACCTGGCAGCGGTTGGGCGCGATCTCCCACGCCTTGGGCCTGAGCAACGAGGAACAGCATCAGGTGTGGCGCCGCGGAGACCGGCACTGGTCCACTGCGGTCGCCACCCAGTTCGCGAACACGGATCCGAAGTCGCTGGCACAGCGATGGAACCGGATCGTGGCCACCGATTTCAGCGCCGCCACGATTCCGGTCGTCGTGCTGCAAGCCGCCGGAATCACCGCCGAGGACTCCGCCGCGGCGATGCCGACATCCCCGGACCGCATGGTCGCCCAGGCCATCGACGCACTCGCCGCCACCGAGCACGCACCGGCAACGTCGCGATCGCTGCCACGGGCGGCAGCCGAGATCCAGACAGCCGTCGATGCCGCGACCAGCCGTGGAGGTTCGGAACCAGGACGGAGCGGCCCACCGGTGCCCGAGCACTCCATCGCAGGCCCCGAATCCGACCCGAGCCGAGGAGTCGACCGATGACCACAGCCAGTCCCGGCGACGACACAGGGGAGTTGGCCGGCTGGAAAGCTGTACTACTCGCACGCATACAGCAGCGGTCCTTCGACCACGCGCGCGTGCTGTACCGCGGATACCCGGACTACGACCCGGCGACCGGACGTGGCGATACCGCGATCGCGACCTGGCGCGCGCACCTGCTCGACCTCCAGGCCGAACAGCACGAACTGATCGTGCGTGCCGCCGCGTCCGGCGTCCCCGAGGCGATGATCACCGCCGCGATCGACAACGGAACGCAGGGACGCCGGTGGGGTGAGAGCGTACGTAACCCGCCGACAACCCGCTATGGCGAAGATCCGGTCCGTGCGCAGATGATCGCCCAGATCGCCGAGGACGTGTGGAGCCTCGAGCACATGGCCGCCATCGGTGTCGACCGCGAACGCCGCGGTGGCGGGGATCGGGCCGACAGGGCCGCTCATGAGCAGTACCTACGCAATATGGATGCGCTGTGGCAGCGCACCGATCTCACCGCTGCGGTCGCGCACCTATCGGTGGCCGAGCGCAGCGAGTTGTGGGGACGCGACGCAGCGGGGTGGCGGCGGCTGGTCGAGGTCAGCGTCGCCGGCTACGACGACGCTGACCTCGAACAGCTCTGGCGCGCCCATGCCTGGCCCGGCGTCGAATGGGATGTCAACCGCACCAGCGAGAATCTCGCCGGCGAGGCCGAAGCCTTCTCCACCCCGGACCGTCACCGGCCTCCGACACCGACAGTGTTGTTCGAGCGCGCACGCGCCGCACTGGACGACATCGGCGCGACCGAGCTCGCCGCGCCGGGGATCGACCACGCCCTCGACGCCGCCCTGCTCCCGCCGTCGAGGGCAGCACCGAGCGCAGGCGGCGAACCGACCGAGTCATCTTTCGACATCGACGCCACGACCGAGCCCGAAGTCGAACTCTGAACCGACGGAGACCTTTATGAGCACACCGAACGACCCGCCTGAAACAGTTGAGCAGTGGCAGGCGCGGACCCTGCTCACGATCGGACATCTGGCAGCCGAACACGCCCGCATCCTCGATGCGGGCTGGACCGGCTTCGACGCCGTCGACGACGGCGGCCCCGAAGCCGCATGGCAGCAGCATCTGGAAGCCCTCGACGGTGAACGCGAACGGCTGGAGCAGACCGCGCTCAGCGCCGGTGTCGATCCGGAGCTGATCGCCGACGCCGCCGCACTCGGCCGACAGCGCACCCGCCCGAGAGTCGACGCAGCCACCCGCGAGCTGTCCTCACCGGCCCGAGACGACGCCGCGACCGGATTCTACGTCGACATGCTGGTAGTCGATCTGTGGCGGCTGGAACGCATGGCCGCCATCGCCGCCGCGCGCAGTGAACGCATCGCCACCGGCCGCTACAGCTTCGGCACCGACCCACTGACCGAAGCCAGATTCGCCGCCAACATGGACCTCTACCACCAGCGCGTCACCGCCCTGGCCACTGCCGCCCACATCACCCCCGTCGAAGCCGAAGAACTATGGGGAAGCGGCGCGGAACCAGTACGCCGCCAACACGCCATCCACCTGGACGGATACGACGAACTGACCCTGATCCAGGAATGGAAGACCCACGCCCGCCCGACACGCGAACTCGCCAGCCCGCCCTACATTCCCCCCGACCCCGCCGGCGACTCCACTGCCGGCATATCGGCTCGACCCCCGACACCCCAGCAGATGATCAACGCTGCCGAGGCATCCCGGCGATCGGAATTCCTCGACACCGCACTCGCCGGCACCGACACCGGCACCACCGCTCTGGGCGCCATATCCGCCGCGATCGACTCCCTACCCGCAGATCCCATCGGCGCCGAGGACACCGGCGGCGGTATCGATCAGGGCAGCGAACCCGAACCGGGATACCACACCGACTACGGCAACGATCCCTGATCCGGAGACGTCGAATCGACGCTGCCGCAACGCTTTGTCGTCGATCTCCGGTCACGGGTACTGACCGCGACATCGAACCCGCCACGCCAGGGACACCGACACCTTCCGCTTCGAATCGGAGGACTTCCCGATGTCCGTCCCACGATCATCCACCAGCCCAGCATCCCCTCGCCGTGACCAGGCCGGGAGACGCTGATGAACTGGCTGCAAGCCCGCACCGGCACCCCCACCGACCCCGGCTACTACCACGACGCCGCCAGTCCCCGCGAAGCCAAGCTGCGCGCGGACTTCACCCGCTATCACTACCTCCGCGAAATCGCACCGTACGGTGAAACACCCGATCAGGTCGCGGAATTGACCGCTCGCGCCGAGGACTTGAACACCCGGTGGAGCCGGTCGGGACCGATGGAGCAACGCACCCTGTGGTCGCAACTGGACGCCGCCACAGCAGTCTGGCAGACACGCCCCGAAACCGCCCGCGCCCAGTACTTCCAGCTCGCTCGCGCCAAAGCCGCCGGTGACCTCCCGGTCGACGACCAGACATGGCGGACCCTGAGCCAAGCCGCGGTCATCACCGGACGAATCGAACCCGGCATCACCGGCTCAACCCAGGACGGCGCCCGCTCACGCCCGCAGGACAGAGCACTGGGCATCGCGGCGGACCCGGCGAACCTGCTCGACCGCGCCCTCGGCGGACGCGGCCCCGAGATCAGCTCACTCGCGGAAATCGACGCGATCATCGCCGCCACCGACGAACTGCTCGAGGCCGAAGAACGCGACGGCGACCTCGACACCGGCGCCGACGAACGCGCCGTGGCCCGCCACAGCGCGCTGCGACAGGTCCAAGACCTCACCGCCGAACACGCCCACACCAGCGAACGCTTCACCGGACACCCCGGCCACGACCAACACCTGATCGACCGATTGGACGGCCTGCTGGCACAAACCAGGCTCGCGCGCAGCGCCGCCGAGCGAGCAGGCGCCAGCCCCGAGCAGATCCACACCGCCTACCTGGCCGGACGCGACGGCACCTATTACCACAGCACCACCCCATCGGGACCAGAGCCCGGACCTGAGCGAGCCGAACTCGACACGGTGGCCCGGATCGACGCGGCGGTGGCCGCCGCGATCGGTGAGGAACCCGACGACGGGACCGTCCGCGATCCCGCAGCGGCCTACGAACCCGACACCGAAATGTCCCACGATGCGGGGGTGATGCTGTGAAAACCGCTGCCGCGCCATCGAGATCCACGAAGAATCGAGGAGCTCACCGATGATCTCGAACCGCGAGACCCGCCGCCGCACCAAAGGCGGACTCGGCGAGGAAACCGCACTGCTGCTTCTGTTCATCGCAGTGCTCGCGGTACTGCTCACCGCATGGGCAGCACTGGCCGTGGGCAGCTGGTGGGCCGGACTGCCGATCACCGAGCACCCGGCCGCCGCGCTGGCCGGCGTCGCACTCGGCACTCTCGCGTGGCCCTGGCAGGCCACCGCCGCCGCAGTGCTGCTCTATGCCGTCGAGGCCGGGATACTCATCGCCGTCCGGCGCCAGCTGGGCCCACCGAGTGAAATCGATGCCGCGGCGCGAACCATGCAACGCCCCAATCAGATCCGCGTCGCCCGCGCCGTCGACAACACGACTGCCAATCGGCGATTGCTGGCAGACGCGCCCGCAGAAGTCCGGGCGAAGAAGGGACCACCATTGGGTTCGACCGTCATCGGCGGTGTCGAATTGTTCGTCCCCGCCGAACTCGGCGTGACGATCGCCGCGGGTACCCGCACCGGCAAAACCATGGCCTGGGCGATCCCGGCCGTACTGGCGGCGTGGGGTCCCTGCCTGGCCACCAGCAACAAACCCGACCTCTACAGGCACACCCTGGCCGGGCGTGAACAACTCGGTCGCGTGTGGTTGTCGGACCTGCAAGGTGTCACCGGAACACCGACCTGCGGCTTCTGGGTGAACCTGCTGACCCAGGTCACCAACCTGCCCGCAGCACGCAAACTGGCAGGATTCTTTGTCTCGGCGGCATCGGGGTCGGCGGCGCAAGCGGCGAACGCGAAGGTCGACTCGTATTTCGACGGCGGAGCCCAAGAACTGCTGGCGCTCTACATCCTGGCCGCCGCCCGGTCCGGCGGTGACCTGCTGCATGTGGCCGAATGGCTCGGCCGTGACCAGGACCAGACACCCGCGCTGATCCTGGACAACCACGGGCAGCATCGACCCGCGGACAGGATCCGCGAGTCCCAGGCCCTCTACGCCCGCCAACGCGACGGCTTGTACGACATGGCCCGCAGGTATCTCAACGTGCTCGCCGACGCCGACTACGCGCGCATGATCACACCACCGGCACGCACCCGCCTGCGGGTTCGCGAACAAACAGACAAACACAGCGGCGAGGCGACCGTCGTGATCGAGGAAACCGAACTCCCGCCCACCCACGACCTGCCCGAATTCAAACCCCTGGAATACGTCACCTCCACCGACACCGTCTACGCGCTGAGCATGGCCGGCCCCGACAGCGCGACACCACTCACCTCAGCGCTGGTCGGCCAGATCATCGAAGCAGCCCTGACCACAGCCAGAGCACGCCCCGACGGACGACTCGCAGTGCCCCTGCTCGCTGTCCTCGACGAGGCCGCCAACTGCGCCCGCATCGCCGAACTCCCCAGCTACTACACCTACGCCGGCGGCTGCGGCATCATCCTCATCACCATCCTGCAAGTCCTCGAACAGGGCGAAGACCTCTGGGGCGCAAACGGTTTGAAGACCATGCGCGCCCAGTCGATCGAAGTCTACGGCGGCGGCATCGCCGCAGTGGACTACCTCCAGCACTGGTCACACATGGCCGGCCAGCACGATGTAGCCGACCGCTCCCGCAGCCGCGGCACGGGCGGCACCAACCGAACCCTTTCCTGGCGAGCCGAACCCATCCTCGACATCGCCCAACTCGCCGCACTACCCAAAGACCGCGCGCTGGTGCGCCTGCCCGGACACGGCCCCGTCGTCGTCGCGAAAACCTGGTGGCAGGACACCGAATACGCGCCGATCATCCGCCGATCCCTGCAACGATTCACCACCGGCAACGCACAGACCGTGCTCACCGTGATCCCCGGCGATGGCGAGCCAGCGACCGAGGACAGTGCCCAGTGACCGGCGCAATCCCGCCCGCCGTGAGCACCGGCGGCACACGAAACAGCAAGCAGCCACCGAAACCCGCCTACCCGCACTTCTCGGCCTTCGCCGAAAAGTGGCTGCTGCCGCTGATCAGCGTCCGTCTCTCACACGGCCAACGCGACGGCACCTACACCTGGTGCGCGCACTGGTGGGCCCATCGACCGGTCGCGGTACGCATCGCCCACCTGCATTCCGCCTTCGAAGCCTCCCGAGGCAGCGCCGCCAGCAGCTTCGTCACCGGCCACATCGATGCCCACCTGCGCACCATCCTCGACGCGGCGAAAGGACCCCTGCACCGCTGCACCCCAACCGAACATGTGCCCACCCCATCACTGCCCTTCGAACCGGTCTCCGACGAATGGTTCAGCCGAACCGGCACAAGCGGGGAGGACAGCGAACCCGCCGAGGACACCGGCCCCGTCGACACGTCCGAGGACGGCGGCACCGTAAAGAGACCGCCGCCACCGAGATTTAGCCATTACGCACTGTGGGTGCAGCAGTGGCTACTTCCGGTGACCGCAGCCAGGATCGCCGCCCAGCAGCGGGAGGGCACCTACACCTGGTGCTCACGCTGGTTCGACCACCACGGCGTAGCTGTCCGCTTCGCCCTGCTGCACGCCGCCTTCGAAGCCGCGGTGATCTCCAAGGACCGCACCGCGATGTCGAACTTCTTCGTCCGCCAGATCGACCCGACCATGCGCGTGGTACTCGACGCCGCCCACGGACCCCTGCACCGCTGCTCACCGACCGACCACCTGCACCTGCCCGGTCTGACGAGCGCCCGCATCCCCCGCAACTGGTTCGGCGCCCCCGGCGCCCGAACCCCGATCGAACGCGCCGGCTTCGGCCCCGACTTCCGCGCATTCGCCGACACGGACCAGGGACGAACACGATGACCGAACCGAGAATTAACCCGACAGATGCCCAAGCCCGCGTCCTGAAGGCCCTGCACAACCACACCGTAGCCATCACCGAAATGCTCAGCGAAACAACAGATTATGCCGAACCCGCACCACACGCCTGGCTGGTCACCTACCACCACCACGCCATCGCCCGCGCGGATCTGGCCACCGCCGCGACCGCCGGCGGAGTCCCACAAGCATGGATCGACCACGTGCAAACCCTCGGCGAACGCGGCACCACCTGGACCCCGAAGTCGCCACTGCCGAACCCCGGCGCAACTGATTGGGACCAAATCCTGACCGACCTCACCACCGATGTCGCCCGCATCCAGGAATGGGAAGCGCTCGACGCCGCCTATCACCGACTCGAACACCCCACCGGCGACACCGCGTCGGCAGGCTTGCGCACCGGCCTCGAAGCGGTACGGATGCGCACCGCAGGGGTCGCCAACCTCCTCGGCCTCACCACCGACCTGTCGGTCGAGTTGTGGGGCGATGTGTCGGACTGGGCACGCTACGCCGCCGCGAAACTCGACGCCGTCCCCGCCGAACAGATCATCCACCGCTGGCACGCCGCCGCCGCCACCGACACCCGCGCCTACGCCGGTCAAGCCACCGCCCTGGCCTCTGACGCCGGCATCCCGGTCGACGCTGCCGCCGCGATCCCGCCCACCAGGGACTTACGCGCCGCCATCCACACTGAACTGAGCAACATACACGCTCAATTCGTCTCTGCCGGGTCTTCCATCAGCTCTGCGGTCGAGGCCGCGATCACCCCACCAGGCAGTGGGTCCACCGAGATGGTTTTCAGTGCCTCGCAGGGCGTCGACCAGCCATGGATGAACTGTCCCGACCACGCCGAAGCGGTGCCGGTGTTCTCGAGTAGCGACGGAGCCAGCTGGTGAGCCCGGTCCCGCCGCCACAACGCGTTCGCGACATACCCGCCGACCACGCCGAAGGACTGCGCCGAGTACACAAGCTCACCGCCGAAAGCGCCAAGCTGCACCGGGCACTCGAGACCGCAGTGACCATCGCCGACCGGCTGGACCTGGTTCGACAGGTCGACGCAGCCGACCGCGACCGCGCACTGCTGGAAATCAACCTGCGCAGCCGCAGGATACCGGCGGTGTGGATCGACGTCGCACGACGACTCGGAGCCGCCCACCAACCCTGGACGACCGACCAGATCCTGCCACCGGCCCGCACGGACACCAGACGCAGCAGCCGCAACCGAGTCGCGGCCGACACCCATCTACTCGTCGACATGGCCGCGGTCAGCGTCCTGCGAGACCACCTGCTCAACCACCACCGCCACCCCATCGACCCCACCACCGCCGACGCGGTCCAGTTCCGCCGCAACATGGGCGCCATCTGGCAACGCAGCATCATCACCGCCGACCTCATCAATCTCAGCGATGACCAGCGCACCCGGATCACCGCCGCCGCAGCCGCCGACCTCACACAGCGGATCGGCCTCTACCGGGAGATGAGTCTCGACGACATCCACACCCTCTGGCACGCCTACACCGGTGGCGGCCTCGCCGACACCTACCGTCGATCCATCACCGCGACAACAGGACCCGGTCGGAGTACGAACCCGCCGCTACCCAACCCCCAGCACTGGCTCGACCAAGCCCACACGAACCTGACCGCCGGCGGACCGCCGCAACACAACCGCGACATCGAACGCGCTGTCGACGCAGCGATCCACGCACACATCCTCGGCAAGGACGCCGACCATCACCACGGTCACGGACTCGATGAAATGCCGGGCGCGAACGCTGTGATCGAACCCGGACCGGATCCATGAGCACACACCCGAGGTTTTGTCATGTCCGGAGGGACGTGCCGTGGCGGATATGACCCGGCCACCCGGACGACGCGACTCCACCCGACCCGAGCCCCACCGCTGCCATCGACGTCGACGACCCACCGTGTACCGAGCCAACCGAGCTCGGACACAACCTTCACCAGGAGAGCCCATCATGACCATCACCCGAGACCGCCTCAACCACGAAGCCGTCGACCTGCGCAGCCTCGACATCGGCGACCACCGCGTCACCTACCTGCCCGATGGCGTCGCCCGCATCGACCCCTACCACTGGCTCCCTGACGCCGACGAACAGATCTGGCAGCAGTTCGCCGACCACGTCGACGACGACGGCTACCTCGCCGCCAGCGTCGGAGCCCTGCTGATCGAATACGGCAACCGCGCCATGCTGATCGACGCCGGATTCGGACCCCTCGCTGTCCCCACCCAGGTCGGACTCCTGCGAGGCGGGAAACTGATCGACAGCCTCGCCGCCGCCGGCCGCAGTATCGCCGACCTCGACCTCGTCGCACTGACCCACCTGCACATGGACCACCTCGGATGGCTGTGGCAGTCCCACCCCGACACCACCACCAACCTCTTCGCCGGCATCCCGATCCTGGTCTCCCACAACGAATGGCAGAACCTCGACCTCGCAATCGCCGACGGCGCACCACCGGAAGTCCTCGAAGTCATCGCCGCCCAGGTCCGCACCATCGGCGAGCACGAAATCTTCCCCGGCGTACACGCCATCCCGACCCCGGGGCACAGCCTCGGCCACACCAGCTACCGACTCACCAGCGGTGGCGAGCAACTACTGGTCTTCGGCGACGCCCTCACCAGCCCTATCCAGATCACCCACCCGAATCTGACCAGTTCCGCCGACGACGACCCTGCCCGATCCCGCGCCAGCGCCAGATGGCTCATCAACCAGCTCACCCACCCCGACACCGTCGGATTCGGCGTGCACTTCGCCGACATCCAGTTCGGCCGCGTCACCACCATCGGCGGCATCCACCACTGGCAACCCGTCCCGACCGCCATCCTCTGAATCGGCAGCTGCGGAAGCCCTCATCCTCACCACCGCATCACTCGACGGAGGTCTTGTTGTTGTTGTCGCCGGTGCGGGTTCCCGGCTGTCATGCCAGACCGCCATGGGTGTGGCCGTAGCCGGGTCGCCGCCCTCGAGGCGGCGATGACGGAGGCGAGCTGCGCCGCCCGACAGGTGTGGTCGGCGACCGATTCGGGGTTCGGTACGTGCGCTTGGCGCCAGCCTCTGCGGGGGTCGCGTTTGAGGTTGCCCAGCTCGTTCGCAAAGGTCGTCAGCAGTTAGCCACCCGAGCTGGAGTCCAACCGGTAGGGCCGATCAACCTGTCACCGATCGAGCAGCAGTCCCGCACACACGGAACACCCTCTAGCGCAATCACATACGTCGATCTGTGATTGCAGATGCACGTGCATTCTGCGCGAGGAGTGGCCGACGATCGACATCTTGCATGGCAGACTCATGCGGTGCCACAGCGCGAGACTGAGATGGGTATACCGGCGGAAGTCGATGATGCACCGCTTCGTGATCCGCGAGCTGCCCGGATCGCACTAGGGGCGTATCTTCGTCGCCTACGCGAGGATAGACGTATCACCGCTGAGGCTGTCGCCAAGTCGATCCACGCCTCGGCTTCGAAGATCAGTCGCATCGAAGGCGGGCATGTTCGGTGCCGCCAAGACGATCTTGCATCGTTGCTGGATTTGTACGCGTTGGACGACGCGTCCGAACTGGCCGAGTTGCAGGAGCTTGCTTACTGCGGGAACAAGATCGAAAGGAAGAGTTCACACGAACGCTGGGCTCCGAAGGGGTTGAACCGTCTGCGTCCCCTGGAGAAAGCGGCGACTGTTCTCAAGTGTTATGAGACGCGACATGTTCCCGATCTTCTGCAGACGCCTGACTACACTCGCTCGGTAATCGGGGCGTCCTTTCGCGGTGCTCGTGGTGAGTTGATTTGCAGTGCAGAGCAGGTGGATAGCCGAGTTGCTCTTCAATTGCAACGCCAGAAAATTCTAACGAAGCGCGATCCGCCCAGGATGTGGGTCCTTATCGAAGAGTCTGCCTTGCGTGCAAGGGTGGCCGAAGAAGCGATATGGCGTCAGCAGATCGAATTCTTGATAGCGAAGACCGCGCGTCAGTCGGATGGTCGGCTTTCGGTAACTGCGCAGCCGGGCCTAACCCTCCAGATCCTCAGATCCGAGGCCTGCGCGCCGGCGATCATACCTCACAGCGTTACATACCTTCGGTCGAATATGTTTAATTTGCAGGATGTCATCTACTGGCCCACGCTGCAAGCATTTGTACTGAGGCATAGCCCCGACGAGGTGCGAAGATTCCGAGAGACGCTCGACCGAGTCGCTACCTTGGCGGAGCCGGTGGATCACACGAGTGACATATTGGCGGCGATCTTGGACTCGCGGCCGCTCCCACCTTCGGTGGATATCGATCGGAAGTACAAGCACCGTCCAACGTCGTTTACGGAGAACCGGGCCATGGCGCAGCAAAGGCAATCCGGGAGAAATCGGTAGCCGACGCTCTCAGTGTAGAGATTGCCACGTCCGGAGCGTCGGTGATCATCCAGGCATGGTGCCCTGTAAAACCGGTTGACGCCGAGGCCTTCGTTCTTATGTAAATCTCCAATCGACAATAAGGAGTATCGATCCGTGGGATCGAACACATCGAACATTTCCTCTGAAGAGGTTCGGCTGGAAAAGCTGCCGATGCGCTGGGCTCTGATTTTGGCCATAGGTGCAGTCTCCGGCGTCACCGTCGGTATGGCGAGCGACCTAGCGCTTGGTGTTGCGACAGCTATAGCCGCAGTCGGCCTATTGCACTCGATCGTCGGCCAATAGTCGAACAATCTCCGTGCCGCAAGTGATCTGTCGAATCCCTTGATTTGTTCGCTTGAATGGACGGAAGTTGGAACGATGGGCCGCGAAAGAGGGGATTAAGCTTGAGTGAGGTGTGCTCGACACCGGCGCGGCCCTGGTGTGGCGATATACCATTGGTCCGGCGAACCATCATAGTGATTTTGTCGGCGACGCAGGGCATGATCGTGCCTATGCCACTGGATGCTCTCACCGCCGCAGCACGCTGTCTGCCCACGATGATCAGCAGGTTGCAGCAGCTCGTCGATTGCGAGTCACCGTCGACGTCGGCGCGTCATCTGGAGGAGTGCGCGGCGCTGGTCGAGCCCTGGCTGTCCTCGGCGCTCCATCGTCCCGCCGAGATCACCCGAGTGGAGGAGAACGTGCATCTAGTCGCGCGAGCACCCGATCCGCGAGTTTTGATACTTGGGCACTTCGATACGGTGTGGCCGGTCGGAACGATCGGCGACTGGCCATTCTCGATCGACATATGCTCGCGGATAGGCAGCGGCCCAGGGATTTTCGATATGAAGGCCGGTATCGTGCAGGCGCTCACCGCCATAGAGTTGCTGCCCCACTCGGATCAGGTCAGTGTGTTGCTGACCAGCGATGAAGAGGTCGGCTCAGCTTCGTCACGTGCGCTGATCGCGGAGCTGGCTCAAGATGCCGGTGCCGTCCTGGTATGTGAGCCGTCCGCCGATGGGGGAGCTGTGAAGATCGGGCGGAAGGGAATCGCGAACTACGAGGTCACGGTAACCGGTCGTGCGGCGCACGCGGGCCTCGAACCTCATCTGGGTGTGAACGCGAGCGTCGAGCTCGCACATCAGATCATTCGGATCACGGCGATAGGAGATTCGGCTCGCGAGACATCGGTGGTCCCGACGGTGGCGTCAGCCGGAACAACCGCGAACACGGTGCCAGAATTCGCCCGGGTGCATGTCGACGCGCGGTCGTGGACGATCACAGAACTTGATCGGGTCGACGCTGCGATGCACCGGCTGACCGCGCAACTCGCCGACGCCGTGGTGAATGTATCCGGAGGCATCGAGCGGCCCCCATTCGAAGACGCTGTCGCTGGCACTCTGTACGCCGAGGCCGCAGCTGCCGCGGCCGCGCTCGGAATCGGCCACTTGGCGGCAGTGCGGTCGGCAGGTGGGTCTGATGGAAACCTGACTGCAGCGCTCGGCATACCGACCCTCGACGGTCTCGGCGCCGTCGGTGGACATCCGCATGCATGGAATGAACACGTCCTCATCGACACGATGCCTGAACGCGCAGCCCTGCTCGGTGCGTTGCTGGCTCGAATGACAGGCCAATCCCTTTCGCTCTGAGGTCGGATGCGATCCATGAGCCTCACCCATGCTCAACTGCTTCCGCTGAGTGGTACGAATGAGGTATGCGGCTACTGATTCTCGGCGGCTCCTGGTTCCTCGGCCGAACCATCGCCGAACAAGCCATCGCCAACGGTCACGATGTCACTACGTTCCGTAGGGGCCGGACCGGCAGTGATGTCGGGGGTGTCAGCACGATCCGCGGCGACCGCACCGACCCTGCTTCCCTTGTCCGGCTCGCAGAGGCTGGCCCCTGGGATGTCGTGATCGACACATCGTCTTTCGTGCCGCGGGAGACCCTTGCGCTCACACGTGCGCTGGAACCGGTCACCACCCGATACGTACTGGTGTCGACCGTATCGGTGTACGAGGGATGGCCGACGCATCCGCTCGCAGAGGACTCGCCGGTCCTGGACTGTCCTGCGGATGCCGGGCCCGGCTACGGATACGACGGCGACCCTGGCCCGACAACGTACGGATTCGGAAAGGCTGGATGCGAGCGCGCCGTCCTCGAAGTATTCGGCTCGGCCCGGACCCTGCTCTTGCGTCCGGGCGTGATCCTCGGCCCGTGGGAGTACGTAGGCCGTCTCGAATGGTGGCTCCGACGCATGGTGCGCGGGGGACGCGTGCTGGCGCCGGGGAGATGTGGACGGTTGATCCAGCCGATCGACGTACGTGATGTCGCTGCATTCGCACTCCGTCCGCACTTGACGGGGATTTTCAATGTCGTGGCGAAGGGCCGCGACACGATGGGGGACCTGCTGTCAGCATGCTCCACCGTGACTGGCAGTACAGCCATCCTCGAGTGGGTGACCGATGAGCAGTGGCTCATCGAACAAGGTGTGCGGCAGTGGACGGAGCTGCCGTTGTGGCGTTCCTACCACGGTGCGTGGTCTGTCGACGCAGACCGCGCACGGCAGGCTGGGCTGACGTGCAGGCCGATCCAAGAGACGGTCGCCGACACCTGGCAGTGGTTGCTGGCCGGCGGTGCGGCAGTGGAGCATGAGCGTGCCGGCGAGCTGGGGATCACTCCTGCACGCGAGCACGACATCCTGCGGTTGTGGGACGCCGTTCAGCTCGACCACTGCGGTGCCTGATCTCTACTTTGGAAGTGCTCTCATCCCGGTCGTACGGGACAACGAGACCGCGGTGAAGTCCTCGATCGCGGCACCGAGCTGCAACGCCTCCACAGCTCCGCGATAGCGTGCGGTGCCGAGCATCCGGGCCAGCGCGTGCAGTCGTAACGCGATCGCCTCGGTGCGGCGGGTGGCGGGCAAATCGAACACGGGCTGCAGAGCTGCCTGCGCGCCTGCGAGGTCATCGCGAAGGGTACGTGCCGCTCCGAGATCGACCTGGGCGCCGAGTGCGCCGAGTGCCCATCGCTGTTCGGCGGGAATCTGCCCGAACAGGTCGACTGCCTCCGAGGCCTCACGTTCGGCCTGGTCGCCGTCGCCGAGCGCGACATAGGCGGCACCGGCGCATAGCGCGCGACGTGGCCGATCAAACGAGAGTTCCCCGCCGACCGCATCGAGCAGCGTGTCACCGCCTGCCTGATCGAGCTGATCCGTCGCGGCGTCGAGTTCGGATCGAACCTCGCCCCGTGCACCCAACAGAGCGAGTGCGCGTGCGTTCACCGAATGCAGACGTGCCCGCGCGGTTCCCGTTGGTGCGGTAGGCAGGGCCGCCGTCGCGATGGCATGGGCGCGGCGCGGGTGTCCTGACCAGAACGCGAGCGTGACCTGCAGTGCACGCGCCCACGCCTGCAACGACGGATGGTCGATCACCGATCCGTAGGTGTATGCGGCGCGTGCTTGCTCCTCGGCTGCCTCGACCAGTCCGAGATCCCACGTGACCGACGACAGCAGTCCGCAGACCTGACCAGCGAGAAGGTACAACTCCGCTTGCTGCAGCGGCTTGTGGGTGCGGTCGAGCTGTTGATAGATGGTGTCACGCAGCAGAACAAGGTCAGTGAGCATATCGAGCGGCGGCGTCACGTAGTAGGCGCAGGCAGCGTTTCCAGCGGCCGCATGGAGATGCTCGAGAGCGGATGGATCGAGTGCCGAGGCGGCGTCGAGTGCGTGATTCACCGATTCGTGTGCTGCATTCACTGCCAGATCCTTCTCCGTGGCTGCGGTAGGGCTATCGATTCGAGGCGGACCGAGTAAGACGGATGCTGGTTCACCGAACCAAGTTTCGAGAATTCGACGAGCGGGGACGCGAGGTGGTCCGGATGCGCCCTGCACCCACCGTTTCACCGCGCTGCGCGAGATTCCTGCTGCGAGGCCGAGTTCGTCAGCGCGACGGCTGAATTCACGTACGAAATCGCTCGTGCTGATTCCCCTTTGAGTGGTGAGCTGTTCGAGCCTCGTCCGTGGTTGCCCCATCCGCTTCTCCCTCTCCCCTTCGTCGTCCGACGGTATCGGTATTCCACCCCACAAAGACGATGTCGTGAGAGGAATGGGCCGGATATGGGCCCAAGTGGGCTGTCATGGCTCGGGTATGGGCCGGGTGTGTAGGGCGATGCTGAGGACAGGCCCCGGCGTCGGGTCGACAAGGAGTGTTCAGTCCTCGGCGCCGGGTGTCGACCAGCATCGTCAGGTGGGCAATGAGATTGGACAGAGAGAGTGCGCCACGCTACGTCCGCTCCGACGAGACACATCGTCCACAGTTCGTTCGATTCGGGAGTATCCCCTTGCCTACAGTGCAATCCGGCATTCCCCCTTCCACCCGTTGCCCTGTCAGGCGTGACACTCCACTGGATGCCGATAACGAGTCTCGTGTCTCGCTCTATACCGCCGACTTCGCCGCGGACCCACACGCCGCATACGCGCAGATGCGTGACCGGTTCGGGTCGCTGGTGCCGGTGTGGCTGGCGCCGGGTGTTCCGGCGACGTTGGTGATCGGCTACTGGACTGCGCTGGGAATTCTGAATGATCCCGAGCATTTTCCTGCCGATCCCAGTCTCTGGCAGCGGGGGATCGCGTTGGAGTGCCCGGTGCGGCCGATGATGGAGAAGCGGCCGAACGCATTGCGCAGCAGTGGTGTCGAGCACGCCCGCTACCGGGCGGCCACGGTCGATGCCCTCGACCGGGTGGACCTGGTCAATCTTCACGCGGTGGTCGAGCGCAGCGCCGTGGGGTTGATCAACGGATTCGGTGCCCAGGGGCGGGCTGATCTGCTCGCGGATTACGCGTTCCCGCTGGTGTTCGGGGTGATCAGCGATCTGATCGGCTGCGATCCCGACATCAGCGAACGGACGGCGACCGGTATGGCGATGATGTTCGATTCCACCGACGCCGCCGCCGAGGGCAACCAGTTGGCTGTGCAGGCATTGGCTGAGCTCGTCGCCCGCAAACGTGCCCGTCCGGGCAAGGACGTCACGTCCTGGCTGCTGGCTCATCCTGCTGCCTTGGATGATGAGGAGCTGGTCCATCAGCTGTTCACTCTGTATGCGGCGGCGAGTGAGCCGTTGACGAATCTGATCGTGAACACGGTGTCGTTGATGATGACCCGCCCGGATTTCGGGGGCCGGGTTGTCGGGGGCGCGGTGTCGACCCGTGACGCGCTCACTCACGTGTTGTTTCGCGATCCGCCGTTGGCGAACTTCTGCTTCTCCTATCCCCGGCAGCCGCAGCTGGTCGACGGAAAGGAGTGGGTGCCGGCGCATCAACCTGTCGTGATCAGTCTGGCCGCCTGTAACAACGACCCGGCTGTGTTGGGCGGCAACATCTACGGCAACGAATCTCACCTGGGCCTCGGTGCCGGCCCGCATCGCTGCCCCGCCCGCACACCGGCGGAACTGATCGCCGGTGACGCGATCGACCAGCTCCTCGACGCGCTACCCGAGATCGAACTCGCCGTCCCTGTCGAGGAGTTGAGGTGGCGGCCGGGACCGTTTCATCGGTCCTTGGAAGCGCTGCCCGTGGTGTTCAAACCTATTTCTCCACTTCCTGTTTCGTTCCCTCGCTGACTGTTAGGTGACCCGCGATGACTGATCTGCAACCCGCCCCCGCCCTCACTCCTGCCTATGGTTCTGGTTCTGCTCCGGTCATATTGGATGTCACCGGCACCGACATCCCCGGCGAAGCCATCGCGTTGCGCGAGCGTGGTCCGCTGGTTCGCGTGGTGCTGCCCGGCGATATCCCTGCCTGGGCAGTCACCGATCCCGAGGTACTCAAGGAACTGTTCACCGACTGGCGGGTGTCCAAGGACGCCCACCAGCATTGGCCGCGATTCCGGTCCGGTGAGGTGCCGTCGGACTGGCCGCTGATCACGTGGGTGTCGGTGCGCAACATGTTCACCGCCTACGGCAAAGACCACCAACGCCTGCGCAAACTCATCGGTCCCGCCTTCACGCCCCGCCGCGTCACCGCACTACGTCCCCAGATCAAGCAGATCATCACCGACCTGCTCGACGAGCTCGCCGCCCGCCCCGACCACACGGTGATCGACCTGCGTGAGGACTACGCCACCCAAGTGCCGTTGCGGGTGATCACCGCCCTCATGGGCGTCCCCGTCGATCTTCAGGCACGGTTGCGGGTCTGTGTGGACGAGATCTTCTCCACCAGCCCGCAACGCGACCCGCACGACACCTTCACCGAACTCGTCGAGTTGCTGACCGCGCTGGTGGCGCGCCGTCGTGCCGAGCCGGGGCAGGACATGACCAGCCTGCTCATCAGCCACCGCGACGGCCAGGCCGACCGGCTCACCGAAGAAGAGCTGGTCCACACGCTGCTGTTGGTGATCACTGCCGGCTACGAGACCACCGTCAACCTCATCGACCAAGCCGTCTACCAGGTACTGACCCGGCCTGAACTGCTGCGCCAACTGCGGACCGGCACTATCACGTGGTCACAGCTGATCGAAGAAGCCTTGCGCTACGCGCCGCCGGTGGCGAATCTGCCGCTGCGCTACGCGATCGCCGATATCGACATCGCCGACACGCGGATCACCGCCGGTGAGGCGATCATCGCCGGGATCGCCGCAGCCAACCGCAACCCGCACCGCCACGCCCCCAACCCCGACGCCTTCGACCCTGCTCGCCCGAACAAAGAACACCTGTCCTTCGGATATGGGCCGCATCACTGCCTCGGTGCGGCCCTGGCCCGCCTCGAAGCCGTCGAAGCCTTGCCAGCCCTGTTCGGGCGATTCCCCGGACTGGCCCTCGCAGTCGACGAGCAGAAGCTGAAACCGTTGCCCAGCTTCATCTCCCACGGACATCAGAGCCTGCCCGCCTATCTGGATGGGGTCGGTGCCGCTGATCCCGCGACCGAGGGGGCCGGCCGATGACCGCAGCCGACACCCGACGACAGAAGCCACCTCCGCCAATCGGCCTGGTCATCCCGATCGACCGGGCGCCGAGCGTCCGTCACTCGACGGCTTCCGCGGATGAGCTCCGGCACGACAATCCGCACTGGCCCGTCCGATCACCGACGGATGCAGCGAACGCACTGCTGCTCCACGGCGAGTGTCCCTGGCACTGCTCGACCCGGGTGGCCGCCCTACGAGTCAGCGACAACAGCTACCAGTACTTCCGCGACCGCGGAATCATCGGAAGCGATTCATGGACAACGCCATCGCAGTGCTGAACCTGACTGTCAGCGAATCCGAACCCGCCGACCGGGCCACTCTCGTCGAGTTGGCGGCGTGGCACGGCTGCCGTATCACCGACGTGCTCACGATCGACGCCGAGACGTATATGCCGACCACGCTGATCGCCTACACCGCTCACACGGCCCGGGCGGCGGTGATTCTCGCCCCGAGCCTGGCGCACTTCGGCACCGCCGTGAAGGCGTTGAGATCGGCCTGCACGCTGGTGGTGCCTCAGACGGCTATCCCACGCATACCCGGATGAGAGTCCAGCCGGCCTCGCCGAGTCGTTGTCGATCCCGGTCCAGGTCACCTTGCCTGTCAGGAGGCGCCGTAGACGGCGGGGTCGGGGCCGGTGCGGGTTCCGTTGTCGAGTGTCGCGAGCAGGTCGTGGTCCTCACCGGTGAGTTCGAAGTCGAAGATTTCCAGGTTCGACCGGATTCGTTCGGGTGTTACGGATTTCGAGATCACGATGTTGCCCAGTTCGATGCTCCAGCGCAGGAGGATCTGCGCGGCGGTTTTGCCGTGGCGGGCGGCGATCTGTTCGACGGTGGGGGCGGAGACGAGCCGCCCGTGGCCGAGAGGGCTCCATGCCTGGGTGGCGATGCCATGACGGGTGTGGAACTCGCGGAGCGCGGTTTGCGGCAGCCACGGATGCAACTCGACCTGGTTGACCGCGGGCACGGTGCCGGTCTCGGCGAGCAGGCGTTCCAGCTGCGGGATCGGGAAGTTGGAGACGCCGATCGATCGGGCCAAGCCGTCGCTCTTGATCTTCTCCAAAGCTCGCCAGGAGTCGACGTAGAGGTCGCGGGAGGGTACCGGCCAGTGGATGAGATACAGGTCCAGGTAGTCGAGATTCAGATTGGTCAGGCTCTTGTCCAGCGCGGCGAGGGTGGCGTCGTAGCCGAGGTCGGTGTGCCAGACCTTGGTGGTGATGTGCAGTTGCTCGCGGGGGATTCCGGAGGCGGCGATGGCGGCGCCGGTGCCGGGTTCGTTGCGGTAGTAGGCGGCGGTGTCGATGGCGCGGTAGCCGCCCTCGAGGGCGGCGGCGACGGCGGGGGTGGCTTCGTCGTCGGGGACTCGGAACACGCCGAAGCCGAGCTGGGGGATGGTGGTTCCGTCGTTGAGGGTGACGGCGGGGATCGAAGGCTGCATCGCGTTCTCCTGGCCGGGTGGTGGTTAGTCGGGGATGGCGAATCGGTAGCTCATGCGGACGGTGTCGGCCGCGATGACAGCGAGCATCACTTCGACCGCGCGTCCGGTGGTGTCGTAGACGATGCGGGTGAGGTCCAGGACGGGGGTGCCGCCGGGCAGTTGCAGGGCCACGCTTTCCGGGGAGCTGGGCATGCGGGCGCTCCACTCCTCGCTGATCTCGGCCAGTGGTTCACCGGCTTCGTCGAGGCGGGCGAACCCGCCGCCAGGGCCGGAGTTCTCTTCGGTGAGCAGGGTGCCCTCGGCGAGGTCGAGGGGATAGTAGGAATCGGCGAGCTGGTGGGGGCGGCCGTCGACGACGGTGGTGCGTTTGCGCACCCACACCGGCGTCCCCTCCTCGATCCCGAACGCGGTCGCGACGACCGCGGGCGCGGGTGTTTCGCCCAGCTCACGGTAGAGCTGGGTGACCGGCAGGCCCTGGCTGCCGGCTTCGGCATCGTGGATCGCGGTGCCGCCGGTCTTCCAGCGGCTGCGGGCGTAGCGCTCGATGCCGTGCCGTTTCGGCTGGGCTCGCTCGCGGACGAACACCCCTTTGCCCTGCCGGGAGATGATCAGGCCTTGCTGGCGCAGCAGGTCGATGGCTTTGCGGGCCACACCGGTGCTGCACAGGTAGGTCTGGCGCAGCTCGTCGTAGGTGGGCAGCTGGTCGCCCGCGGCGTACTCGCCGAGTTCGATGCGCGCCCGGATGTCGTCGGCAATCCGCGTCTGGATGGACCGTTCGTCGGTGATCTCGCTAGCCACGACCTTCACGGTATCAGCAGCAGACATCACCAATGGCACAGCACTTTGCTAGCAAAGTGGTTGACTGTTTGTGTGTCGGAGCTTACATTCGATGGGTCTCCCCGAACTCGGGCATCGCAGCTGGGGACGGCCCCCGTCGGCCTCTCGATGGGCTTTTCGGCGGTCCGCGTCGATGCGACGAGTTCGACCCTTCGGGTTCTGGGGGATTCGATGACCTGTACAGGGAGGAAGGTCGAATGGATCACTCTCTACCGCAGCGTGTTCCAGGCGCTGCACTGTTCACAGGTGCCGGCAAGGGCGACATCCCGATCCGGTGCTCGACGTATCGGCCCGGTCCTGGTGAGCGGAGTTCGCGGTATCGCCGTGATGAACAGACCCTACGGCGCATCCTCGAGCGGCTCCCCGGATGGACCGGCCGACCGCCGTTGCGGTGATCGGGGAGCGCCGCGTGATCGTCGATTTCGGCGTCGCGGGTGTCCCGATTCAGCACTACCGGGCGCCCGGATGCGCAGCCGAGGCCTTCGCCGAGAACGCTCTGCGTCAGGGTTTGGCCCGCGTCACGGTCGACGACCTGGTGACCGACGACCTACAGCAGCTTCCTTACCAGCGACTTTTCCTGCCGCGCTGATCGGCGACCAGCGACCAGCCCGCCATCCACACCGGGCGCGTCTGCGACCAACCGCGACACCTTCGCGCACTCCAACCCTTTTGCCCCAGCCGAGGAGGCTCGCTCATGGAACACGGAACCGTTCAATGGTTCGACGCCGAAAAGGGGTTCGGGTTCATCACCCCCGACCACGGTGACAAAGACATCTTCGTCCACCACTCCGAGATCCAGGCGGAAGGATTCCGCGTCCTGACCGACGGCCAGCGCGTCGAATTCCGGCCCGGCACCGGCCCCAAGGGCCCGGTCGCCAAACAGGTCAAGACCCTGTGACCGCCCCGACAGCCCTTGCGGGCGCGGCGCGCTCGCTGATCATCCGCACCGACATTCCGCATTCGGCACGCGTCTGGAACTACTGGATGGGCGGCAAGGACTACTACAGCATCGACCAGATCGCCGGCGACGCCGCCATCACCATGATGGCCGTGCAGTCCCGCCAGCTCCTTCACCGCACGGTCGGATACCTCACCGAGCGTGCAGGTATCCAGCAGGTTCCTCGATATCGGTGTCGGCCCACCGGCCGTGGTCAACACCCACGAGATCGCGCAAACCGTCGCGTCGGGGTCGAAGGTCGTCTACGTCGACAACGACCCACTGGTCCTGACCCACGCGCGGGCACCGCTCGCCGGCACCACCCCCGAAGGGGCTACCTCCTGCCTTCGATGCCGACTTCCACAATGTCCGAAGCGCTCACGGAGCGGATGCATCGGGCGTGGAGACAGCTTGCCGAGTTCGAGCTCGGGTACAGCGACCTGGTTCGGACCTGTTCTACGTCGACGAAACCCTGCCAGGCACAAATATCCACTGACACCGGCCATAAGGGGTAGGTACAACATGCTGGGGACCAGAGGCGACGCCGAACGACTCGCCACTCGGTGGGGCATCGACGCCGACGACATCATGTTGATCGCGCTCAATGCGTGTGGTCTGGACGCCGACATCGGGGTGTCGCGGTTGCGGTTTCGGCTGCGGCTGAACTCCCGCCCGGACGATCAGCTGTACATGATCTTGTCGCTGGGCAGGCGCCGGTCACCGTTCAAGCTGGTCGACACGAAGGTCCTGCTGGGGGGTGAGCAGGTCGCGGTTATCGATGTCGCCGAGGCCGACGATGCAGTGCTCGGGTATTGGCGCAACGAGGGCCGGGTCCTGACGTTGAACTCCAACGCGCGCAGCGCGTGCACCGGCTGCGTGTTCTGCCCGAACACTCTCGAGGAAGCCAACGATCCCCGCTTGGCCCTCGATGACGTCAACGCCTACTTCTCCACCCTGGTCGACGACCACACTGGCGGGGGTCTGTCGAGCGTTGAGAAGGTGACCGTGTGCACCGGGTGTTTCCGGTTCGAGCAGCTCGCGCTGACGCATCTGCGTCAGGTCCGCGAAGCGATGACCACGCACCACTGCGGCGGGGAGATCCACTTTCTGTCCAGCGTGCTGACCAGCCCCGAGGGGCTGGCCGAGGCCGCCGCGATCGGACCGTTCCACCTGACGCTGACCGCCGAAGCCTTCACCAAGCGCGACCTGATCCTCAAAGAATCCAAGGCCGCGCTCACCCCCACCGAGATGGTGCGGGTACTGGGCGACGCCGTCGCCGCGGGGATCCGCACCGACTTCACCTACATCATCGGCCTGGATCCGCTCGATGTCGCGGCGCGCCATCTCACCGACTTCGTCGAGGTGACCACGACTTTCCCGCGATTCCAGGTGTATCAGTCCCACACCCCGATGATGGACGTGTTCCTCGCCGACGGGGCCCGCGACATCGAGTTCTACCTGGCCGCGCGCCGCAGCATCGAGGAGCTGTTCGGGCCGACCGGGCTGCGTCCGCAGTCCTGGGAGAACTACCGGCCGCTGTGGTATTTCAGCTTCGCCGACGAGCCACTGGCCGGGACCAGGATCTGAAGATGACGGCTCGCACGATCACCGACGTGATCACCCGGATGTTGCCCCCGCTGCCTGCCGCCGCTGTGGCGGCCGAGGTCCTGCCCGACTGGGCTGGGCCCGCGCGGCGCCACCCGGCGGCCCAGCCGTGGCCGGAGAACCTGACTCGCGTGGCGGTTGGAGTCGTCGACAACACCGGCGCGACAGGCTGGTTCGGGCCGGTGGCGGCGTCGGTTGCCCGACTGGCTCTCGATCAGGTCGCTCCCGCCGTGATCGGCCGCGACCTCGCCGCCTGGCGGGCGATGGCATCGCTGGTGCCGCACGGCCGGCACCGCCAGGGCGGGCACCTGCGCTTGGCGGTGTCGACGGTCGAGCTGGCGGCGTGGGATCTGCGCAGCCACGCCACCGGTATCCCGGTCGGCGCGCTGCTCGCTGGTGAGCGACGCGATCGCATCCCGGTGTATGCCACGGCGCTGGGCATCGACATCGACCACCCGCTGGCACCCGACATCGCCGCATGGCTCGTCGGCGAGGGCTTCTGGGCCCAGAAATGGGGACTGCCCGGCGCGGCCCGAGGCGAGACACCGCGTGCGGACGCCGCCCGGCTGCGACGCCTGCGCGAGGCGGCCGGGCCGCTGGCCCGCCTCTGTGTCGACGTCGGCGGCCGGTGGCCTGCCGACTACGCCCGCCAGCTGCTGCCGGTGTTGGCCGACGTGGCGGTGTGCTGGGTCGAGGAGCCCGGCCTGATCTCGGATGCGGACTTGGCCCGGCACGGGCTGGCGCGCGCCGCCGGTGAACACGACTACGAGCCCACCGACCAGCTGCGGACCCTCGGCGGCGATATCCAGATCTGGCAACCGGACCCGACCTGGTGCGGCGGGCTCGCCCACACCCTGTCGATGGTGGAACTGGCCGCGCGGCTGGGCATCCGCAGTCTGCCGCACGGCTCCGGCCTGGCGGTCGCGCTGGCGCTGGCCGCCAGCGCACCCGCCGAGGCTGTTCCCGCGATCGAGTACCACCTGACGTTGGAACCGTTGCGCCAAGACCATCAGCTCGAGCCGCTGGTGCCTGTCGCCGGGCACCTGGACGCCCGCACGGTCGCGGGGTTGACCAGCGGCTACCGCTTCGCCGAAGGAGACGCCGGTGCCGCAGCGTGAGATCCGGGCGATCTGCTTCGACATCGGCGGGGTCCTGGTGCAGATGCCCCGTGGAGTCCTCGCGGCCGAACTGGCCGAACTGCTCGACGCCGACGTCGAGCACCTCCGCGACCTGCTGATCGAACACGCCAAGACCCGCCGGACACCGGCCGGTGAACTGGCGGCCATCCTCGCCACCGCATGCGGCCGCCCGCACGCAGCCGCCGCGGTGGCTGACCGGCTGCGCCTGCGGGTCGCCGACATGGCCGATCCGCCGCTGTATCCCGATGCGGTCCCCACCCTGGAACACCTCGCCGGGCTCGGCTTCCGCATCTGCCTGCTGTCGAACGCGATCGGCCCTGACCCCGACACCGGGCCCGCGCGGCCGCCGTACTTCGCCCTGGCCGAAGTGGTGCTGCACAGCTGGCAGATCGGCGCGTGCAAACCGCAGCCGGCCGCCTTCCGTGCGATCGAGTCTGCGATGGACCTGGCGCCGCACCACCTGCTCAACGTCGGCGACAGCGCCCGCTTCGACATCGACGGCGCACTGGCCGCGGGCTGGTCTGCCATCCACCTCGCCCGCAACAGCGCCGCCCCGGCGCACCCCGATGTTGCCCGCATCGGGGCCCTGACCGATCTGGCACCTCTGCTGAGCTGAAAGGCCCTGTCCGTGAACAACATTCTCGATGAGCTGCCCTGCCGAGCCGAGTGGCTTACAGGAGCCCGCTCCGACCCGATCACCGGCCTGGTGGCCTTCCCCGACCTCTACCCGCACGCCGTTGCCGAGGCTCTGGCCCGTGTCGTCGCCGAGCACACCCTGCTCGGTCTGGCCATCGGTGACGTCGATGACCTCAAGGGCCACGTCGAGCACAGCAACGCCACCGATCCCGACAGCTTCGGGCACTTGGCGGGCAACGCGCTGATGACGCAGTTGGGTTCGGTGTGCCGAGAGTGGTTCGCCGACACCGCATTTCCCGCTGGATGTGTATCGACTTTCGGTGGTGACGAGGTGATCGTGGCCGCGACCGGCGTCACTGAGGCAGGTTTCACCGCCTCGGTCACCGATCTGCGTGACCGCTGCTGCGCCGCACTGCCGTGCAGCGTGTCCTTCGCCGCGACAGTCGTCGGGCCCGGTCTGGCGTGGCCGAGCCCAGACCCGGCAGTGCGCGCGAAGTTCCTGCTCGCCGCGGTGGATCGAGCCCTGTTCGCGGCCAAAGCGGCACGCCGCCACGCGGGCGGTCCCGCCGGGGCCCTCGTCACCGTCGATCTCGCCCGGGTGATGTGTGATGCTGCCTGAGCTGCCCGCAATCCCGGTCTCCACCGAAGGCACCCTTCGCCGGTTGCCTGGCCGCACCGTGGTGGTGCTCGACTTCGCCGCGCCCAGAGGCCCCCACCGCGGGCGCCGCTACCGCGTCGAGCACCACCACGGGCCCGGCGGCTGTTCACGAGTGGTGTTCAACATCGACGGCCGCGCCGCCCTGCGTCCACCGCCCTGGGCCGCCCAGCAAACCAGCGGAGCGGTGAAGCTGCGGTTGCGCCCACTCCCGGATCGCCGCCACCATCGCATCCCCCCGGACCTGCAACAGGCCCTGGCCGCAGCTGATCTCGACCTGGACCACATCACCGAGCCCGAGCTGGCCCAGATCCTCGAGATGATCGTCGAATCCGGGAACGAGCAGGTTCGCGCCGACCGCATCGCCGTCGCCGTGCACTCGATCGCCCAGGCCGGCACCCACCGGAAGGCCCGGGAATGACCGACTGGACTACCCACGTCGCAGCGGCCGCAGCATCGGTGACCGCCGCCGAGGTCGACACCGCGCGGCGCGCCCTGGACTACCTGTGCCTGGCACAGCTGTATCTGCGTGACAACGTCACCCTGTCCGCGCCGTTGCAGCCCAGCCACGTCAAACCGGCCCCGGCAGGGCACTGGGGAGTGTGCCCACCGGTCAACGCCGTACTCGCCGCGCTGGGCCCCTACAGGCGCATGCCCGGCATGGACGTGCGGGTCGTGCACGGAGGCGGTCACGCCGGACCATCGGCGCTCGCGCACGCCTGGGTCACCGGCGCCCTCGACACCGGCGCAGATGCGTTCGGTCACACCGAGCCCGACCTTCAGCGGCTGTGCGCGCAGTTCCCACACACCCGGTTCGGCGGGGAAATCACCCCGCTCATCCCCGGCCACGACCACCTCGGCGGCCAACTCGGGCCCGCTCTGGCAATCGCCCACGGCATGGGCTTGGACGCCCCCGACCGGCTCGTTGTCGCGTTGATCGGCGACGGAGAGTGCGAAACCGGCGCCACCGCAGCAGCCTGGCTGGGCGCACGCGCCATGATCGGCACCGGCACCCACGGCCGCGTGCTGCCGGTCATCCTCGCCAACGGCCTGCGCATGGGATCGGCATCGTTGCTGGCCGGCCTCGACCCCTCCGATCTCGCACGTCACTTCGGCGGCCTGGGCTACCAGGTGATCACCGCCGGACCGGACACCCATGAGATCATCGCCGCCGTGGCCCGCGCCCTGACCGGGCTGCGGCCCTTGCAGTACGGGCCGTCCACCGTTGTCGTCGTCACCGTCGACAAGGGACACGGCGTACCGAAATCCGTTGCTGGGCAACAGCTTGCGCGCACACCACGAGTGCACAAGGTTCCCCTGCGCAACCCGCGCGAGGACAGTGCAGAATTCGCTGCGCTAGCGAGCTGGCTGTCGGGCTACCGCCCTGGAGAGCTGTTCACTGGCGGGGCACCGACCGGGACCGTACGGCGGGTTCTCGCGCCGGCCGCACCCAACCGAGTCGAACTCAACGCACCGCGCGGCTGCGTGGCCACCGCCCGTGCGGTCGCCGACCAGGTCGCCGGACTCGACTTCGGTACCGCGATCACCCGCAGCCTGCGCCAGCTGAACACCGTCTACGGGCTGAGGGTGTTCAGCCCGGATGAACTGACCTCCAACCGAATCGAGCTGGACGCCACCGACTCCGGCTGGACGATCGAAGTGCTCAACGAGGAACTGTGCCACGCCTGGGCCCAGGGATACCAGGCCACCGGCCGCCGCGGGGTGGTCATCGGCTACGAGGCGTTCGCCCCGATCACCGCATCGCTGCTGGCCCAGCAGCTCCTCGCCCACCGGCTCGCCGCAGCCGCCGGACGCCCACCCACCCCGAGCCTGGTGTACCTGCTGACCAGCCTCGGCTGGCACAACACCATCACCCACGCCAACCCCGGACTCATCGACATCGCCATCGCCGCGGCCGACCCGAGCGTGCACGTCTACATGCCCGCCGACGCCGCCCGCACCGCGGCCGCGCTCACCTTCGCCGTGCGCAAACTCGGCCGCGCCAGCCTGATCATCGCCTCCAAACACCCTATGCCCACGCATCCGCACACCACCGTCGACGCAGAGCTCCGGGACGGATACGCCGTCTGGACGCACATCGCCGACGACCCCGATCCCGAGATGATGCTGGTATCGATCGGCGACATCGCCGCCCGCGAACTCACCCGAGCGGCAGCAGCAGTCACCGCCACCCGGCCCGCAACCCGCCTGCGGTACCTGCACATCCACGACCTGACCAGCCTCGGCGCACCCGGCCGCCGCGACGCCGCCATCTCGGCCGCCGACTTCGAGCGGCTGTTCCCACCCGGGGTCGGAATCCTCATCGCCACCACCTGCCACCCGGCCGCGGTCCATGCGCTGCTCGGGGAACGCGGCGCATCGCGCACGGTCGTCGTACGTGGGTGGACCAATCCGCCCCGCCCGATGACCCACGACGAACTACTCCACCACACCGGGATCACAACAGCATCGCTGCACGACGCCGCCCTCGCGCTGCTCGACAACACCGTCGGTGGCACCCTCATCCGGCAAGGAGTCCACTGAATGACCTACGACCCGCGCGGCCTGTTCACCGGCGCCGCCCCCTTCTACGCCCGGTACCGGCCCGGCTACCCGGCCGCGCTGTTCACCACCTTGCGCGACCGCCTCGGTCTCGACGGCACCCAGCAGGCGCTCGACCTCGGGTGCGGCACCGGCCAGATCGCGCTCCATCTGGCACCGCTGGTCGCCCACGTGTACGCCGTCGACCCCGATCCCCAGATGCTGCACGAAGGCGCGAAACTCGCCACCACAGCCGAAATCGACAACATCAGCTGGCTCGAGGGCGACTCCTACCACCTCGATGCCCTCGATCTGCCCGAGCTCGACCTGGTCACCATGGGCGCCAGCTTCCACTGGACCGACCGCCCCGCACTGCTGGCCGACCTCGACCGCCGCCTCACCCCTACCGGCGCGGTCGCGCTGGCCAGCGGCGGGCCCCCGGCCACCGCCACCGAACCGCCTTGGCACGACATCGTCACCCAGGTACGCACCGCCCACCTCGGCTCGCAGCGCCGCGCCGGCACCAGCACCTACACCCATCCTCGCCTCACCCATACCGAAGTCCTGGCCACCTCGGCGTTCTCCGACATCGACATCACGACCTGGCACTGGGACCTGCACCGCAACATCGACTCCGTGATCGGGCTCCAGTTCTCCTTCTCCTACAGCGCGCCAGGCCAATTCAGCGACGAGTCCGCCCGCGTGGCATTCGAGCACGACCTGCGAACCGCGCTGGTCGACCGGTTCGGAGCCGACGCCGTGCTCACCGAACACCTCACCACCGAGCTGATCATCGCCACCCGCCCGAACGGAGGGGCATGACCCCCATCCCGCTCCGGATCACCCCGGCCACCACCGCCGACACCCGCCGCGTCGTCGTCGAATGGATCATGAGCAGCGTCTGCAACTACGCCTGCCACTACTGCCCGATCTACCTGCACGACAACCGGGTCCGCTGGCCCGACTACGACTCCGTGAACCGATTCACCCGCACCGTCGCCGAGCACTACCACGGGCGCGACATCACCTTCCTGCTCAGCGGCGGCGAGATCACCCTGTGGCCACAACTGCTACGCATGGCCGCCGACCTGCGCGCCCTCGGCATCGACATCGCGGTCCTGTCCAACGGCACCCGCCCCCTGCCCTGGTGGGCCACCCACGCACCCGCCTTCGACCACGTGCTGCTCAGCTACCACCACGAACGCGCCGAACCCCACCACTTCCGCGCCGTCGTCAACACACTCGCCCCCGAGACCAGCGTCGATGTGAACGTGGTGATCGACCCCGCCGCCTTCGACACCACCATGAACCTTGCCGCGACCATTCAGGCCGACGGCAAGGCACCAGTGCACCGCAAGATCATGTTCCTCGACGGCTGGGCCCGCCCCGCCGACTACAGCCCCGACCAGCACGCCACGCTCACCGACGCCCTCGCCACCGAGGTCGACCAGCCCGGCTCCCGCGAAACCGCCCTGCTCAAAGGTGACCTCGACGTCGAATACCTCGACGGCACCCACCAAGTCCTGACGCCGTCGCAGATCATCGACACCGGGTCCAACCGGTGGCCCGGCTGGACCTGCAATGTCGGCGCCGAATCCCTGTTCATCCGATTCGACGAGATCTGGCCGGCGTCCTGTCGCGAGGGCGGCCGTATCGGATCGATCTTTGACCACAACCTGCCCCTGCCCACCGCGGGCATCACCTGCACCGCCGGATCCTGCAACTGCATCGCCGGAATCAAGGCCACCAAGACCGCCCCGACCGCCATCCACCACTGAACCCGAGGTGAGAAGCATGTACACCGTTTCCGACCTGCGCCAACTCCACCTCGAGGTCTCCACCCGCTGCAACGCCGAATGCCCCATGTGCGCCCGTAACCTCTTCGGTGCCCCCGCCCCCGGCCTCACCGAAACCTCGATGACATTGGACCAGTTCCGCACCTGCCTGCCCGAACACGTCCTGGCCCAACTCGAGATCGTCGACATCTGCGGCGCCTACGGTGACCCTGCCATCGCTCCCGAGCTGCTCGCCATCTGCCACCACATCCACGCCACCAACCCGGCCACCTTCATCCGCATCTACTCCAACGGCGGCCTGCGGACCCCGACCTGGTGGGCACGGCTGGCCGAAATCCCGGGCATCACCACGATCTTCGCCATCGACGGCCTGGCCACCAACGGCGTCTACCGCCGCAAGGTCGACATCGGCAGAGTCTTGGCCAACGCCGCCGCGTTCATCGATGCCGGCGGCCGCGCCCAGTGGGACTACATCGCCTTCGCCCACAACGAACATGAGATCGACACCGCCCGCGCCCGCGCGACCGAACTCGGATTCGCCGAGTTCAGCGTCAAGAAGACCGCCCGCTTCCTGCGACCGCTGTATGAACCCGCACCCGAACTGCGTCCCAGTGAGGGCATCGACGCCGCCCCGATCTACGACCGCACCGGCGCGGTCGTCGGAGAACTGCGCCCACCGGCCGACGAACGACTCGTCAACGAGGTCGTGCTCTGGGCGCGCAGCATCGAAGCCCGCGCCGAATACTTCGACCAGTTCTTCGACACCTGCACCATCCAATGCCAGGCCTTGGACTCCCACGCCATCTTCATCTCCGCGACCGGACACGTCTACCCGTGCTGCTGGCTCTACGTCCAAGCGACCCTGCCCCAGCTGTATCGTGGACAAGCCGCCACCGACGCTCAGGTCCACAACCTGCTCACCGCCTCCGGCGGAGCCACCACCCTCGATGCCGCCAAGCGCGCGCTCGATGAAATCCTCGTCAGCGAATTCTTCACGGCCGTGGAACACAGCTGGAGCACCGACACCATCGCGGGCGGGAAACTCAAAGTGTGCTCGCGGGTTTGCGGGGAGGGGTTCAGCGCCTACCGGCGTCAGTTCGCCCGCCCTGACCTGGTCCCCTGACCATGATCAAGCCCAGCAAATCAAGCCGCATCGCACTGAACCGCGAGACCAAGGAGCGCCACCCCGAATGACCAAGACCCCGTCGACCCCACCGAGCTGGCCCGTGCAACCCAGCTACCGCGAAGGCCTCTTCCGAGGCGCAGCCGAGTACTACAGCCGGTACCGCCCGGCCTACCCCCAGCCGCTGCTCGACGACCTCCTCAACCGAGCTGGAGAGGGCGGCGTCCTGATCGACCTCGCCTGCGGCACTGGAGAAATCGCGATTCCCCTGCACACCCGATTCACCCACGTGCACGCCGTGGACCTCGAACCCGACATGATCGAGGTCGGACGCGCCAAGGCCGAGCGGGCCGGCGCCGCCAACATCACCTGGAGCACCGGCCCGGCCGAAGAATTGGCCATCACCGACCCGGCGCAGCTGGTCACGATCGGCAACGCGTTCCACCGCCTGGACCGACCGCTGATCGCCGAGCGCGCCCGCCAGTGGCTGGCCCCCGGCGGCTGCCTGGCCATCCTGGGCAGCAGCACACCCTGGAGCGGGACCGAACCGTGGCAAACCGTCGCCGTCGATGTCGTAGCCCGATGGTCCGGCGAACCGGGCCGCCCTGCGAGTGCGTCGCCAGCGACGGCCGAGAACGCTCCAACGCGGCGCACCCACGAAGAGATCCTGGAAGAAGCAGGGTTCCTCGACGTCACCGAGTACCGGTTCCCGACGCCACACGCTTGGACGGTGGATGAGTTTCTCGGATTCTTGTGGTCGACCTCCTACACCGCTCGGATTCGCCAGGAACCCAATCGCGCAGAAGGATTCGAGAACGACCTTCGAGCACAGTTGCTCGAACGCGAGCCGTCCGGCCAACTGCGGGAGTCGATCGCGCACTACTACATCCTCGGCCGAAGCCCAGACCCAACGCGCAGCTAATCGCCGTTGTAAGCGGTCCTCCGGGGTTCGGGTGAGTCCACCCCGCCCAAGCCTTGGCCAAGGCGTGTCGGCATGCCGACGATCATCCGCGACGAGATCAAATAGAGCCTGGTCGCAGCCACCGCGCCGGTGCGCGACCGCGACAATCTCAGCATTTCCGTCCTCAACGTGTACTTCGACGTGCTGGCCATGCTGGCCCGTGGTGGTGTCAGCGCGGTCGTCGAGGTCGCGTTCCATAACAAGCTCTGGCGTCCAAACGTCGCTCGCCTCGGACTCGACGCCTTGGTGATCGGCGACTACCTGATCGACAAACCAGCAGCGAAGCTCATCCGATGACCCGACCAAGAGAAAGGAACATGACCAGCGTGACCGACACCGACCCGAGCATGATCATCGACGGCATCCGCGTACGCCACGGCGACGCCGTGCGCATCCGCGCCGACTGCGACATCGCCGCCGACGTCGACTTCCTCATCGATCCCGACGCCACCATCACCCTCGGCAATCGCGTCAGCCTCTGCCGCGGCACCACCCTGCAAGCCAACACCGGCGGCCACATCACCATCGGCGACGACGCCGCGATCGGCGAGAACGTCGTCATCTCCGCCATGACCCACATTCGCATCGGCCGCGGCGTCGCAACATGGTCGACATTCAAGACCACAACCACCGCGCCCGCACCCACCACACTGTCACCTCCGACGACGCGCTCACCTCGTGGGCCAGCGCATTCGAGACCGCACCCGTCACCGTCGAAGTCGGCGCGATCGTCTCGAACAAGGTCTCCATCACCGCCGGAGTCGCCATCGGCCAGAACGCACGCATCGGCGCCAACGCCGTCGTGACCGCCTCGATCCCACCCAACACCACCGCACTCGGCGCCCCGGCCCGCGTCAGCAGCCGTCATATCGGCCCGCTCGTCTCCGACGAGCCCCGCCGTGAGCTGCATATCGGCTGGTTCGGCACCAGCCTGATGGAACACTACGAAGCCCACAACCCGCGCCTGTCCACCCAAGCCGACCTGCCCGCGATCGGCGAGCAGATCGAAGTCACCCAGTGGCGCAACCGCGGCTACGTCCACGCCGTGACCACCGGCTGGCAGGCCACCTACCCATGGATCACCATCAGCACCGACAACCACGGCGAAGGCGGCGCAACCTCCCGACGGGTCCTCACCAACCTGCGTACCGCCATCGAGGTCGGCAGTCGATGGGATCTCGCCGTACTCGGCGTCGGCATCAACGACGTCTGGCGCAACCATCAAGGCCGCCACAGCGAAGCTGTCGACATCGACGAATACGACACCAACCTGCACACCGCACTGGACCTGCTCACCGGCCGTGCCCGCCGCGTCGTCGTTATCGGCGAACCACCCATGGGCTGGGCCCTCGGCATCGACGTTCCCGCCGCCAACACCGACCTGATCGCCTACAACCACCGTGCCCGCCGTGCCGCCGAAGATACCGGCGCGCACTACATCGACCTGTGGGACACCATCGTCTACGCAGCCACCTGCTACGGATGGTCACCCACCGCGCCGTCCACACCAGCTCCCGGCGGCCCCAGCATATGGAGCGATGGCGTCCACCTCTCCGAACTCGGCGACGAACTGGTTCGCCAAGTCGTCATCGGCTACATCGCCGACCACCGGATCATCGAGGACCTGCTCACTCGCGATCGGCTCGACCGGGCCACCGCCGCCCGCGTCTACATGTGATGCGCCCACCGCACGCCACGATCGCCCTGCTCGAGGACCTGATTGCGCGGCCCCGCAGCCGCCCTCAGGTCATCTTCTGTGATTGGAACGGCGTGCTGTGCCGGAAACCTTTCTGGCACAGCATCACCGAAGACTCCGATCACCCGGCGTATGCGATCCTCACCAGAGAGCTCGACAGGCTGTTCACCCCCGGCAACAGGAAGGCCGCGACGGGATGTGCGGGGCACTCGGCTCACGCGCGATCCTCACAGCCCTGTCTGCCCACCACCCGCAGCTCGACACCGACCAGCTTCTGGTCCAGTTGCTCGCCGGCTTCTCCGACTTGACCGCTGATCAGCAATTGCTCGCGGCTCTACGACGCGCGCAATCCTCGGCCACGATCGTTCTCGCCACCGACAACATCGCGGAGTTCACGACAGGCTTCCGTACCGCCGTGCACCACTCTGGCGAGCGCTCCGCAGTGGGGCGACGCCGCACGGTGGCAGTGTCCGATGACATCGTCAGCTCGAGCGACTCTGGTGTTCTCAAATTCGAAAACCCGGGCCGGTGATGCCTCCGTGTCCGCGAGGATTATGGCTATGGATCGGGAGCTATGGCGGTTGGCCGAGCACTACTGGGATACCGTGCTGGAGTTCGCGCCCACCACGGCGACGATGCTGGGTGATCACCGATTCGACGACCGTATCGAGGATGTCTCCGTCGAGGCGGAACAGCGCACGATGCAGGCTTGGCGGCGGATACAGCAGCAGGTTGTAGCGATCGATGCCTCCCGCCTCGATCCCGCCGATCATCTCGCTCGCGACCTTCTGCTTGCTGATATCGCTCGAGCTGTCACCGAACTGGAGTGGCGGCCGGTCGAGATGAGCGCCGGACAAATGGGTGGGGTGCATGCTCGCCTGTTGACCAGCTTGTCTCAGATCACGGCCCCGCACGCGATCGCTGCTGAAGCCTTGGCGCAGCGGCACAGGCAGATCGGCGCCCTGCTCGATGAGGCGGCACGTCGCTTCCGGGACGGGCTCGGCGTCGGCCGCGCCCCGGCCCGTGTCACCATCGAGCGTTCCATCAACCAGATTGATTCGTATCTGGCATCGGAGTTGTCGGCCGACCCGTTCGTCACCGTGACAGGCCCCGAGGGCTGGATGGGGGAACCGGCGTGGCGCAACGAGTTGGCCGAGATCGCTCAGGAGGTGGTTCGGCCGGCGTTTCACCGCTATCGCGACATGCTGGCCACCGAACTCCTCCCGTACAGCAGACCGGGGGAGCGGGCAGGTCTGTGCTGGCTCGGCGACGACGGCGCCGAGATCTATCACCGCCTGATCCGCTGCCACACCACCATGCTGGGACTCGACGCCGACGATATCCATCGGATTGGTTCGGCCGAACTCGACCGGCTCCGCGAGGAATATGCACGGGTCGGGCATCGACAGTTCGGAACCACCGACACAGAGCTCATCTTCGCCCGCCTGCGCCAGGACCCTGATCTGCGATATCGCGACGGTGCGGAAATCCTCGCCCGCACCCGCAGGTATTTCGATGCCGCAGCGGCGGCCGCAGCTGATTGGTTCGGTCGGCTGCCTACCCACCCCTGTGAGATCGTCGCGGTTCCGGACTACCTGGCCGCGGATTCACCCGCCGCCTACTACTATCCGCCCGCCGCCGACGGGAGCAGTCCCGGCACCTATTACGTCAACCTGCACAACGCGGAAGGTCAGGCGCGCTACGAGACCGCGGCGGTAGTCTTCCACGAAGCCGTGCCCGGCCATCATCTGCAGCTTGCCCTGGCTGCAGAGTCCACCGACCTCCCACGTTTCCAGCGGCAGTCGTGGGCAAACACCGCGTTTGTCGAGGGGTGGGCCCTCTACGCGGAACGGCTCGCCCACGAAATGGGCCTCTACGACGATGATCTCGACCTGCTGGGCATGCTTGCCGGCGATTCCCTGCGTAGCTGTCGCCTGGTTGTCGACACAGGACTACACGCCAAGGGGTGGTCGCGCCAGCAGGCGATCGACTTCATGTCCGCCCACACACCGAACAGCATTGAGGAGATCACCGTCGAAGTCGACCGGTACATCGACATCCCCGGCCAAGCCCTCGGATACAAACTCGGGCAACTCGAGATTCAGCGTCAACGTGCTCGAGCCAGTGAGCGCCTCGGGCGTCGCTTCGATCTACGCGCATTCCACGACGCCGTATTGGCCGCGGGCGCGCTGACCCTGCCGACGCTCGCTGCTATTGCCGACACACTCTGACCGCGCCCTCGGCGCCGTGTACACAGCGTCGAGTGATGCGTACTTCACCGGTGATCACCGGGAGTCCTACGCTGCATCCACGGCGGTGACACCAGGACGAATACCCCGGGGGAAAGGTTTCGTTCGCGCTGCCGCTGTTGGCGTTCGCGGCGGACGGCGGCGGCGAGGTCGTAGATGGTGTCCAGATCGGCATCGGTCCCGCCGAGGATCTCGACGTCGGAGTATCCTTCCTCGACGTCATAGTCGTGGTAGGCGATCTCTTCGGCGGCGTGGCGAGGACATCCCGGATCGGTGACGATGGTCTCGTCGTCGTGGATCCGCACCCGGACCCGGACCGGGCCGCCACCGCAGGGAGAGTATCCCTCGCCGCGGCGGGATCTGTTTTCCCCGGCGCCGAGCAGGCAGCCGCGGCTGTGGACGGCCTCCGCCGATGTCGATAGGACCTCGGCCGCTTTCACGGCAAGCCCGAGCTGATCCCGCAACGGCCCGTCGGTGATCCGGAGCAGCCCCCGCAGAGGCACGGTGATTTCGTAGAAGGCGCGGGCCACGGTGTGCCATTCGATGTAGGCGATCTCGGCGTCTTCCCGCACGTGCGTCAGATGCTCGATCACCTGACGGACACTCGTATGGAACCTGCCGGGATCCTCGCACTGCACGAGCCGGTGGGGTTGGCCGTCGGGTCCGGGCACGGTCACCGGCCGCAGTCGAGCTGAACTCAGTCTGCGTACACGCGGCGACAATACCTCCGCAGCGGCTACGACGTCGGCTTCGGTGGGGTCGTGCAGACCAGCCGGATCGAGGTGCGCGGCATCGCGCCGACGCACGTATCGCAGCACTCCGTCGATTTCGATCTTGTGCGGGCGCAGCCAAGCCTTCAGGCGTGCGTGCTCGGCGAGTTCGTCGCCGCGGCGCTGGGCTGCGGCGAAGCTGAGCCCAGCTTCTTCGGCGATGCGACGGGTGCGTCGGCGTCGGCGTGCGCTGCTGCTCTTGGGCATGGTCTCGTCCTGTCCAGCGCAGGTGCCCACGCCACCCCGCCGATGACGAAACACGTTCGTGGGCATAGGGGTATGAAGCTTCGCGGGCCCCTGGTGAGGACCTTGGCCATCATCGTCGTGAACCGGCGTGGGCGGTTCGACTCCGGCGGGGAGCGTGCGCGTCCTGACTCCGGGCTCCAGCATAACTGCCCGACCCGAGACGGTCTCGAATTCGCAGGAAGCGGCGATGCGGGCGATTGCACGACAGCAGGCTCAGAAAGCAGCGGAGCAGGCACGCCGGCACGAACTCGCGCGCATCCAGGCTGCGCGGAAACAGGTGTTGGCACGGCTACCGCCCGATGTCGCGCGGGTACTCGAGGTGAGTATGCCGCCACTGGAACGGGAATTGGATTGTGAGCCCGTGGCGCCGGGCAGCGGCATGACTCGCGCCGGGCGAGAAGCTCGGGCCCAGGAACGCGAGTGAGGGCGGGAAGCGCGCGGACGCTGACGGAGGAAGATCCGCGAGGTGAGAACGGCGACCGTGTCGAATCTCGATTCCACGGGCCCTTGGGCGGTCGCGTGGCCGAGGAGTCTGTTAGAGGTCCATGTCCGGGTCGTGGGTGGGTGTGGTGTGGTCGGGTGCGGGCTGTTCGTCGGGCAGGTCGGTTCGGACGGCGTGCCGTAGTTCGTGTTCGTGTTGGTGTTCCGCAGGACTGAGTTCGTGTCGTCGTCGCTGCTCGCCGTGGAGTTGTTCGATCTCGGTTCGGGTGTCGACGACGAACTGTTCGGACATCGCCTGGGTGCCTGCGGCAGGGTTCAGGGGCGGATCGGGCTGGTCTCTTCTGAGGAGCTCATCCCAATGTTCGGGTTTTCCTGCGTAATTGATGGCGTTGCGTCGGGCTTCGCGGGCGTCGGTGCGGGTGCGTGTGAGGTCGCGTTCGTTGGCGGCTTGTCGACTGACGAGTTCGTTTATGCGGGTGCTGAGGATGTGGCGGGTGCGGCGTTGCCGGGTGGGCGTTTGGTCGAGTCGCCGACGGTGGGTGGCGAGTTCGCTGCGGGTGGCGTGGAGCGCGCGGGTCGCGTGGTGGAGGAGTTCGTCGGCGTGGAGTGCTGTTCGGATCGCGTCTTGGGCGGTGCGGTGGCGGGCGACGAGTTGGTCGATCCCGGGTTGGTCGTCGGGTTCGGGTGGTGCCGGGGCATAGGCGGCGGTGTAGGTGTCGTTGAGGGCGAGTTGTTGGTGGAGTTCGGTGATCCGGTCGGCGAGTTCGGTGTCGGTGAGCGTGAACAGCGGATTGTCGACCGGCGGGGTGTAGGCGGGTGGGGTTTTGGCGAGGGGGTGCTCTCGGACCCAGGCTTCGATCTGGGCGCGGTGGGCTGGGTTGGGTGTGGCTTTCCAGTCGCGGCGCAGGATGGCGTGGACGGTGGTGAGGGGTTTGGTGGCGGCGAGGTGGTTCGCGCGGGCGGTCGGATGGTGGGCGGGGTCGTGGTCGGGGACGCCGGGTTGGTGGGTGTCGCGGCAGTCGTGGCAGAGGCCGTCGTCTGATCGGCGGGGCGGGATGGGTGTGGCGTCGGTGGGGCGGCGTTCGATGTTGCATGCGACGCATTCCAGGCCGCGTGCGCGGTGGGTTGCGGCTTTGTCGTAGTCGAGTGCGTAGGCGGCTGGGGTTGGGTCTTTGGCTTCGTCGCGACGGTATCCGCGAGCGGAAAGCGGATCCGATTCTCGGGGCGGCGCTTCGGGAGGCCGCGGTAGTGGAGGCAGGTGGGAGTGGGGTAGGTCGGGGTCGTCGGTCAGGCGGCGGACTTCGTGGGCGTCGGGTCGTGCCCAGGGTTGGTCGTCGATGCCGGCGCGGGTGTCGTGATAGTCCTGCTCGTGGCGGCGGGCGCGGACCTGCGGGTCCGGTAGTGGATCGTGGATCAGTTCCGGATCGTGCTGAGGTGCGTGGTCGCGTGGTGCTCGCTCGCGGTGTCGGCGCTCGAACGTCGGTGGTGTGGGGGCGTGGTCGGGGCGGCTCTGGTAGATGCCGGGGTCGCTGGTGGGGGTGCAGGCGTCGATGAGCGCTTGATGTTGGGGGAAGCGTTGTCCGGCGTGGCGTAGGTGTGCGGTGGCGACGGGATAGGGGTAGCGGTAGAGGGTGTCGGCGACGGCGCCGAGGACCCAGCGTTGTTCCTCGGTGAGGCGGTTCTCGAACTCGCGGAACCGCCGCACTGCCGCACGAACGCGCCCTTGACGAAGCAACTCGGCGACGATATCGATCTCCGCGCCCGCTTGGGGTGGCCGTGCGTTGTGTGGTGACTGCGTCGGCGTCGCTGGTGCAGGGGCGTCGTTCCTGTGGTGAGGCGTTTCGGTGTCGGGTGGGTGTTCGCGGCTGTTGGGGTCGGGCAAGGGTGTGGTGGGTTGTTTGTTCATGGGGGTGCTCTGGGTGGGTGGGGTGGGTGTGTGGTGTAGGAGTGCGTCGGCGCGCCAGGCGAGGGCGGCGGCGATTTGGTCGGGGCGTAGTCCGGTGGGGTCGTCGGGGGTTGCGGCGGTGAGGAGTTCGTGTGCGGTGGTCAGGAGTTGTCGGGGTGTCCATCCGGTGCCGGCGGCGCGGTCGACGGCGGCGACGACCCTGGGCCAGGCGGGGTCGTCGATGGCGCGGTCTGCGGTGTCGGGGCCGAGGATGTCGTGGAGGTCGGTGATCCAGTCCGGGCGCAGGTTGCGGTCGCGGCCGTCGAGTGCGGAGGGGGCCAGTTCCAGGCGCGACCACAACGCGGCGGCGGGCATCTCGTCCGGTAACGGCCGTGCTTCGGTGGCGGTGCGCAGGCGGGTGGCGATGTCGATGCCTGCGCGGGCGGCGAGGTCGATGCGTTCGGCGATCGCTGGCCAGTGCGGGTCGGTGAGGATCCGGGGTTCGATGGCGCGCACGGTTTCGGCCCACTGGTGAATGGGGCGCGCGGGATCGCCGAGTGCTGCTTGGATGCGGGTGTCGAGAAGGTCTTGGTGGTTGTGTTCGCGGACGGGGTACCGGCGGGGGCCGGTCGGTCGCAGATCGGCGTCGGGGATGTGCAGGCTCGCGCGCCAGACGGCGAGATCGGCGAGTAGGACAGGGTCGGCGCCGAGTAAGGGCCGCGCCCATGCGGGTGCGGTCAGGGGGCTCCAGGCGATGGTGTCGCGGCGGATGTGTGCGGCGAGTTCGGTGAGGATGCGGGCGCGGGCATCGGCCTGGGTAGTTGTCGTGTCGAGCCCGGGTGGGATGGCCGGTGTCCACGGCAGGGGGCCGGTTCCGGTGGAGTGCGTGCCGGTGGGGTCGATGCGCCAGTCCAAGACGGCGGCGGGATCGGCGGCGGTGTCGAGTTCGCGTTCGGCGATGGCGGCACGAAGTACTGCTATGGGGTCGGTGCCGGTGGCGGCGATTGTCGCGAGGTGCCCGCGTAGTGTCGGGTAGGCGGGGCTGTCTGTGAGGCCGGGGTGCAGGGTTTCGGCGGCGGTGTGCAGACGCGCGAGCGTGGTCGGGCCGAGGGCGTGTTCGGCGGCCAGGGCGATGCTGTCGTGGTAGATGTCGAGTGCGCGGCCGATTCTTCGATGCGGGTCGAGTGCGTCGCGCAGTTGGGTGGTCGCGGACTTCTGCGCGCCGTCACGCGCGAGGATCTGGATGAGGTTCTCGACGGCGGTGCGTGGGTCGATCGCGGGTTCGGTGTAGAAGGAGCCTTCGTCTCCGCTCAATGCCGAGGGGATGTAGGCGTGGTTGGCGTGCACACCGCGGGTCATCGCGACATACAACTGCTGCCGGGTTTCGCCGCCGGTGAGCGCGACATGGCAGGTGTCGGCGGTGATTCCTTGCGCGGAGTCGATCGTTGCCGCGTATCCCAGACGCACGTACCGTGCGACGTAGTCGGCCGGAAGCCGGACACTTTCCGCGGATCGACTGTGGTGGCGGGCGCTGAGACTGCCGTCGGTGTGCACTGTGGTGACGGTCCAGGCGTAGCCGTTGCGCACCCAGTCACGGTCGCCGAGTCGCAGTTTCGCATTGTTGCGGCGGGTGCGGATGGTGTCGCCCACCGATGCTGATGTGCCGTCGGCGAGTGCCACTTCCAGTCCGTCGATGCCGCTGTCGCGGGTGAGGCGGTCGGCCCGCGCTCGGGTGTTGAGGGCTGTGACGGTGTCGTGGTTGGCAGCCAGCATGATCGCCTCAAGCCCTGCGGCGTGATCTGCTGCCCACGCGGTGTAGGCGTCGTCATGGGTCGCGCCGACATGGCCGCCGTGCACACGATCGTTGTCGAGGTACCAGCCCAAAGCGGCCGGGTCGCCCTCGCGCAGCATCAAACTGGCCGACGCTTCGGCGGTGGAGGCGAACCGCACGACATGAGTGAGGGTGAGAGCGTGCTCCGGTGCGGCGGCGGTCATATCGGCATCGACGCCACCGGCGTCGATAGCAGGCAGTTGATGGTCATCGCCGAGGCAGCGGATCGTCGCACCGCGATCGGCGAGGAATCGCAGGAGTTTCAGGCGCTTGACGGTGCCGATTTTGACGTGTTCGTCGACGATCACGAGGGTGGTGAAGTCGATGTCGAGGACCCACTGCGGCAGCGGCGGCGGGTGATCTTGCTCGGATACTGGGTTGGTCGGGTTGGGTCGGTGCAGGTCGATGACGGTGAGGAGCTTGTCGACCGTTTCGCAGCGCGCCTGGATCGATTCACCGAGGACCGCGGCTGCTGCTGCGGTGGGCGCGAGCCCGAGCACGGCGCCGCGACTGTTTCGCCAGGCCGCGGTGAGCACCGACATACCGGTGGTTTTCCCGGTTCCGGCGGGTGCGTTGGCGGTATGCACGCGCAAGCCCGAGGCGGCGAATCCCTCGATCACGCTGCGCTGCCCGGCGTTCAACGCTCGATCGGGGTGAGCGGCATTGTGGTCGCGGATGGCCGTGGCCACCACCTCCGGCGCGAGTCGACGCGCGCCAGGCTGCACCGACAACTCGATCAACGCGTCCTCGGCGGCAAGGATCCGGGTCGAGGTGTAGATGCGGGCGCCGGCCGGGGTGTAGACGCTGGAATGATCGCGCCGTTGCAGCGCCTCGGGGACGGTGGCGAGTTCGGGTTCGGCGGTGATATCGGGGTCGTCGAGTGCGATCGAGCGGGCGGGGTCGAGGGCAGCGGCGAGTACCGCCCCGGCAGCAGAACCCCAGTCTCGGCCATGTACTCGGCCCCGGATGTGGCGTTCGATCTCGGCGCGTACGTTCGCCGGCCGCCAGGTCGAGCGGTGTTCGGCCACGACCTCGAGGACCCGGTCGGCGGTCCGTGCGATCCACTCGCGAGTGATCTGGGTCCGCGGTGAACGCGCCGGATTCAACGCCGCTGACACCGTGGCCGCGACGGCCTGCCGGGAACCGAGCAGTGTGATGGCTTCACCACGCCAGCCGCGTCGCTGTTCGGCATGGGAGCGTGATCGGTGTTTGATGGGGCGGGTTTCCAGGGTGGCTTGTTGAGCCAGACGCCGTAGCTCGATCGGGATGGGTTCGCGCCCGTGGAGGTGTTGGAAGTCCGCGGCCAGTTCACCGACACGCGAGCGGATCGCGGTTTCTCGCCGCGACCACGCCTCAATCAACCGCATGGGGATGCCGACGATTTCACGAATCGGGCGTTTGGCCGGGTCGGTTCCGGCGCGTTCGGCGAACTCGACACCGATGCTGTCTTCGAGGTGGTGTTCGAGGCGGGTGTTGTAGATCTCCGACACCGTGACCACCACCCGATAGACAGCGGCGCCGTCGAGGGTGCGCCAGCGGCCATCGAGCGTGCGTGCCCGGTTGGCGATAAGGACGTGGGTGTGCAGATCAGGGTCACCGGCACGACTGTCGCGATGGGTGAAACAGGCCGCGATAATGCCCTCGACATCGACCTGCCGGACACCATTTCGGCCCAACCTCGTGTAGATCCCGTGCTGCTCCAACCACGCCAACGCATCCGCTACCGCATCCTGGTGGGCGGCCTCGATCTCCGCCGACACCGACAACGGCGCCAACGCCCACAACGCGGAAACCGACTTGACCGGACTGAAGGTGATGTCGAAACCCGCCACCGCCGTCGTGGATGGGCGTGAGTTCTTCGCAATCCACCCCGACAACTCCCGCGCATCATTCGGCGGCCGGGAGTACTCGTCGATGAACGTGTCGAACGCGACCCGGGTACGGATCCGCTCGCGATCGGCATCAGCGATGATGTCGTCAACCGGTCTGCCGTGTGCGATGTTGTGTTCCCTGTATTCCTCCAAGCATCGGTTTCGGAAATCGGAATTGATCGCGTAAACGCGAAATGGGCTACCCAAGCGTGACGCCTTATCGGCCGCTTCGTCGGCCTGCTTCGGTGTCGAACCGGCCGCAATCTCGTTGTTGTAGACGCGGTCTTCGATCAGGTCGGCGTCTGGATGGCGACCAAGTCCGAACAGCGACTTCATCTGCGACTCGGTCACTTCCGCGCCGATCTCGATGTCCAGCGATGCCATGCCGGTGCCCCGCCAGATGCCGGGAGACTCCCCGTGGGCGGAATAGTAATCCGACAGATCGGACCGGCCGCGGGAGTCGGTGTCATGCGCGGCAACATTTCGCAGGTAATACTGGTAGCCATTGCCTGCGACGGCTTTGTGAATCGTCGCGGTCATAACTCCATCGAGCGCTCCGAACCGGAGAAAGTCGAGGGTTTCGAGTTATGCAGTTATCGGCACTTCGGGAAAAATGCCTGCACGTTACCGGATCGGTATCTGAAGAGTCGGTGTTTCACGCCTGGATGCAAGAGGTGTGCTTGAGAAAAGGTGGGCAGAGCGCGAGGGATGAGGCGATGCGGAGGGCGTTGGAGCGAGGCGCGCAAGGCTGGAACAGCAGAAGAGGGCGGGAGCAGCGATTGATGAACGAGCGGTGGCAGAGGTACGGGAGCCGGTTCGAACGAGTTGAGGGTTGCCGTAGGGATCCGCGTGTGTTCTCGCCGGTGGGCTCGGCGCTCGCGCCGGCCGGCCGGGCCGTGCACGCTCGGCCCGGACCCGGTCATAGCGACCGAGCCGAACCGAGCTGCCCACGAGGCGATCGCGTCAGGTCGGTGGCGCGGGGACTGGTGTCCAGCCCGCGGACTGGCAGGCGTAGTGGCGGTCATCGAGGCCCACGACGTCTCCGACCGAAAGCGACCGGTGCCTGAGGGCATACCAGGCGCGGGCGTGTTCGTGGTCGTCGTGGTGGCTGGGGTGGTCGTTGAATGTCGAGAAGACGCGTTCAAGCCAAGGCGTCGTCGGTGTCGGTGCGGATTCGGTAGGTGTAGGCGAGCATCAGCGGGGCTCCCGACTGGTGGCCGTTGCGGAGTGCGGTCGGGTCGGCGTTGAGGTAGACCCGAATCTGGATCGTGGTCGGTCGTGCGCGTCGCTGGCGGTGCAGCGCTGGGCCGAAGCGGCGTGCCGGGCTCGGTCGGTGGGGCATGGAGGTGTGTTCCTGTCGGCGAGAGGGATTGGTGGACCGGTCCGCCGCGGGGAGTAGGCACCGCGGCGGACCAGCGAACAAGGGGGCAGAGAATGCTGAGCGGAGGTCAGGCTGCTGTCGTGCGGCCGCTGGTGGGGACGAGCCCGAGGTCGATGCGGCAGCCGGTGCAGTAGTTGTCGGCGTGGACGATGCCGTTGCGGGCGCAGGCGTCGCAGCGTCCGATGCGCTGCCCGGCCCCGAGCGCGGAGCTGCGACGCGGGCGTCGCGGCGCGGGGGCCGGGCGGCGTGTGGAGGCGGCGGGCTGGTCGAGGTTGGCGGCCATCCACCGGGTGATCAGCCGCCAGGTCGGTCCGGTGTTCGCGGCGGCGTCACGGACGCGGTCGAGCAAGGCGCGGGCCTGTCGTGGGTGGGTGGCGGTGATGTGGGCGCAGCGGGACGCGACGTAGGAGCGCAGCCCGAAACCTTCCGGAAGGGCCGGGATACCGGGGCGGCCGTCGGCGCGGCAGACGTCGCAGAGTCCGTCGTCGCTGACCGGGGCGCCGTTGCGGTCGTGGAGGGGGCGGCGGTCGCGTGCGGGGCGGTCGATCCAGCAGCCGACGCACGGCCATCCGAGGTAGGAAGTCATGGCGGCGAGGTCGTAGTCCAGCCCGGAGCCCTGCCAGGTCGATTCGGGTGTGTCGAGCTCGCTGTAGGGCAGCAGGATGTCGTAGTCGGAAGGAACCGAGATCCCGGTCCGGCGTTCGGCGAAGCGGCTCTGATCGGCGGGAGTGATCCGCGGCGGCAGCTGCGGCCGATTGCGGCGGACACGTGGGCGTCGCGGGTGCGAGGACGGCTCGGCCCCGGCCCCGCCCCTGGTGTCGTGCTCGTGCAGGAACTCTCGCGCTTGGTCGTCGAGACCGGTGTGGCGGTCGTTGTGTCCGGTGTGGCGTTCGGGGATCGTCGGGGCGAGCAGGTGGCGGTCGGTTTCGGTGTAGCAGTCGGCGACGTGCAGGAAGTAGCTGCGGTCCCACAGCTCAGCCTGCACGTGCGCCCACACCTGATCGGCTGCCTTCCTCGGGTCGGGCACCGGCGCGGTGCGGTCCTCGTCGACCGGGGTGTCGATCGCGAACAGCCGGTCGGCGGCATAGCCGGCGTACTCGCGTTCGCGGCGTTCGGCCACCCGCAGATCGCGGTCGCGGTGGCGCAGGCTCACCCTCCCGGTCGTGGGTGCGGGGATGCGGGCGCGGCGGGCGTCGATCGCTTCGGCGCGGTAGCGGGCTTTGTCGGTCGCGGGGGTGGGGGTGGCGGTGAGTCGGTCGCGGTGGCGGCGGTCGCGGATGGAGCGGCGGACCCATTCGGCGGCTTCGAGGGAGGTGTCGGATGGGGTGGGCAGTTCGGGGCGGTAGAGGCCGGGGTCGCCGTCGGCGGTATGGTCGATGATCATCGCGCGCAGTTCGGGGCGGCTCTTGGCCATCCACCCGAGGCGGCGGGCGGCGACCTTCCACGGGGAGCGGGCCATGATGTCGGCGGCGCGGTCGAGGAACTCCCGCTCATCAGGGGAGGCCAGAGCCAGCACCGCGGTGAAACGCTCACGCGCGGTATCGGGGTCGACCTCGAGCAGGTATTCGATTTCGCCGAGCGCGGCGGCGAACGGCGAGACCACATCAGCGGCCTTGGCAGGGACGGTGGTGTCGGGTGTGTTCAATGTAGCGGTCATCAGCAGGATTCCTGTTCTGTCGATGGACAACAGCTCGGCCCCGCACCGGACGCGCGCACGAGGCAGGCAACTCCGGCACGGGGCTGGGCGGCGGGTCGTCTGACCCGCCTGAGTGCGACTCGACCGGGGCGGGCACCCGACACGACGGAGGGAACGCGCCGATGCGGGCGGCGGCGAATTCGCTGCGCCAGACCGGCCGACCGCCGCGAGCGTCAGGGGCGGCGCGCCGGTGCGAAGTCGGTGACGGCCGGGCGCGGGCCCGCAGTGTGGCGGGAGCACGCCCTGGTAGCACTCGGGCAGGCGGGGCAGATGGCCGGACGAACAGCCCTCACCACCGACACCAACCTGATCCGCTGAGCCGCGCCGAACGGCCCGGCATACCGGCTGTGTCCTCTCGCCGGTACCTCGATGGGGAGGACCCGGGTTCGGCCGCAACGTCAGAACGGCGGTTGATCCGCTTTCCCGAATCTGGTCCCGGCCAACGCCGATTCACCGGGATGCCGTTCCTCCCGTGTGTCTGGCCGGCGTTGGTGTTCGAGCTGCTCGTTACGCCGCCGCGCGGTTGGCTCTCGAGATGGTCGCGGTGGCATACCGCAGGGACGCGCCGAGTTCGTCGACGGCGAGTTCGACAACCGTCCGCGTCTGGCCTTCGCGGGTGTCATAGGTTCGCTGTTTGAGCCGTCCGGTGACGATCACCCTCGCGCCTCGGGTCAGCGTTATCTGGAGTTGCTGCTCGGATGTCCTTGACGTCCAAGCAGCGTGGAATGGCGCGGGAGTCTCTGCTACCTAGACATCTCGTCTCATGGTGTCGTTGTGGTGGAGGGGAGGGTTGCTGCCTCGGGTAGAGATGACAGCGAAGTTCCCGCCTGCCGCCTCAGACGACGTGAATGGCGGTTCGGGCCGAAAGTCCTCGTCGCACGGGGTCGCGAGTCAGAGGAGTGCCGGGTGATGTCGCAGCAGCCGCCTACGCGCGGCGGCTGCGACGACTGAAACTCGCTCGGTGTCTCTTTATGCGTCTCGCTTAGAACCGGGAATCGGGGTGCTTGTCGCTGGGGCCAGAACGGCGAGGACGGTCACGAGTCCGGCGATGATCGCTGCGGCGACGATGGCGGCGCTGTATCCGTGTGCTGTTCGCTGTAGTGCGTCGGTGGCCGTCGAGTGGGTGGTCACGGTGCTGGCAATGGTGGCCAGAACGGCGAGCCCGATCGCGCCGCTGATCGTTCGAGCGGTATTGATCAGTCCGGAGGCCAGGCCTGCATGTTCGGCGTCGATACCTGTGGTGGCCAGGGCGACACAGGGCATGAGCACGATGCTGGCGCCGGCCGCCCAGACGAGTGTGGGTCCGAGGATATGCAGGTAGCCGCTGTGTGGGGTGATGGTGGCCAGCCAAGCGAGTCCGCAGGTCATGAGGATGCCGCCTGCTGCGATGAGTCGGCGTATCCCGATTCTGGGAAGCAGCGATTTCGAGGCGAGGGCACCGCCGGTGAGCACGATGCTCATCGGGACGAGGGCAAGACCGGTGCGCAACGGGCTGTTCCCGAGAATCTGCTGGAGGTAGAGCGACAGAAAGTACATCGTGGCGGTCATGATCGCGCCGAGTCCGGCGATGATCGTGTTGGCGACCACGATGTTGCGTCGACGCAGGATCGGTAGTGGCACCAGTGGTTGTGGGCTGCGCTGTTCGGTGAGAGCGAACAATCCGAGCAGGGCGATGGCGGCGATCAGGGGGCCGATGACGTGACTGGAGGTCCATCCCAGGGAACCGGTTTGGGATATTGCGTAGGTCAGGACGCCGACGCCGAGGGTGATGGTCACCGCGCCGGGCACATCGAGGGCTTGCTTGCCGCGTACCTGCTCGGTCGTGAGGGTCATCGCCGTCAGTAACCAGAGCAGCACACCGATCGGGACGTTGATGAGCAGCACCCAGCGCCATCCCAGGAGATCGGTGACGACACCGCCCAGCACCAGGCCGAGTGCACCGGCTGCGCTGGAGGTTGCGCTCCAGATCGCCAGTGCGCGAGCGCGGTGTTCTCCGGTGTGCGTGGCAGTGAGCAGGCTCAGGCTGCCCGGTGCCAGCGCCGCTGCGCCGACACCCTGCAGCACACGCGCTGCGATCAAGGTCGTCGGGTCGTGCGCCAGGCCGCCGGCGAGGCTGGCAAGAGTGAACACTGCGATGCCGCCGAGGAAGATTCGGCGGTGGCCGATGAGGTCGGCGGCGCGGGCGGCCAGTAGCAGCAGGCCGCCGAAGGTGACCAGATATCCGTTGACGACCCACTGCAGCGCTGAGGCCGTCATGTCCAGATCCAGGCGTATCTGGGGTAGCGCCACGTTCACCACGAGTCCGTCGAGGACCACCATCAGTTGCGCTCCGCAAGCCAAAGCGAGTACCGCAACCAGTCGGGGTCGGGATTTCGTCACCGAACCAGCGAGGTAAACATTGTTCACCTCACTGAGGTTAGAGTCCGTCGCGGTCGGCGTCAATGCCCGCCGTAGGCTCGGTGGTCGTGGCGGCACGTGGTGGACTGAACCGGGATCGACTCGTGGCGATTGCCCATGAGTACGTGGCCGAGCACGGCCTGGATGCGCTGACCGTGCGGCGGCTCGCTGTCGCTGCCGACGTGACACCTGGCGCTCTCTACAAGCACTTTCGGAACCAACGCGACCTGCGCCGCGCGATGGCCGACGCCGTCTACGACACCATCGACCTGTCCGACATCGACATCACCGCACCCACGGTCGAGCAGGTGATCACCTGCTGCGTACGCCTGCGGGCCGCGATGCTGCAATTCCGCGACGGCGGCCGCATCGTCGCGGGTTCGTACTCGCCGTTCGCCGCGACGGTCGCTCTCGGCACCACACTGCGCACGCTCCTGCACGCTGTCGCGTTACCGTCCTTCGACGCTGGAGACCTCGCCTACGTGCTGCGCAACTACACCGTCGGATTCGTCATCGAGGAACAGGCATATCTCGGCCTGGTCGCCACCGGCGAATGGGACGACCTCGTCCGAAACCCTCCCAGCCCCGGCGGAGCCGAACCCGCCGGCGCCTCCGACGCTATCGCCATTCTCGGCAGCGACCGCGACCGGCGGTTCCGTGCGGGCATCGAGGCGATCTTGGCGGGAACAGTCATCTGATCAGGACCCGGGGCCCGTCGCCGGTCTGGACTCACCAGCTGAATGTGATTGACGCTCAATAAGTTTGGAGTGACACGGCGGTCTCTGCTACATAGTCATCTCATCAATATGGTGTCGTTCGGGGGAGAGGGGGAGGGTTGCTGCTTCGGGTACAGCGGTTGCGGTCGCCGGGTACGGGGCGGCGTTCGTTCACGGTGGTCGATGGGGCCGGGGTGCCGGTGTGGCCGGTCGAGGAGTTCTTGTCGCACCTGGTGGCGGTGGGTAAGGCTCCGAACACCGTGGAGGGGTACGCCTACGATCTGCGGGATCTGTTCGAGTGGCTCGGCCAGCGCGAGTGGGACTATCGGGAGCTGAGTGTGGAGCAGCTGTCGGAGTTCTTCAACTGGCTACAGCGGCCGAAGGATGCTCGACGTCCGGGGATCCTCGTTCTCCCGGGCGGCCCGTCAGCGGTGGAGCGAACAACTCTGGTGCGTAAGCGTGCTGCGGTGGCCTCGTTCTATCGATTCCATTCTCGGCGGGACGATTCGGTGCCGGCGTTGCTCGGGGAGTTGATGGGTCCGCGCCCTACTGGCGGCTACGTACCACTGCTCGTGCATACCAGGCGTCGCGGCGGAAAGGAGTTCAGCCCGATCCGGATCCATGCGCATCGCACGGTGCCCAAGACGGTCACCGCCGAGCAGCAGAGGGCGGTGCAGGATGCGTGCTCGCGGCTGCGGGACCGCTTCTTGATCGTGTTGCTGTTCGAGACGGGACTGCGGCTCGGTGAGGCGCTGGGGCTGCGCCATCATGATCTGAAACTGCGCTCCGGTGAGGTCCACGTCGTGGCCCGTGAGGACAACGCCAACGACGCGCGGGTCAAACGACTCAAGCCGCGGATGGTACCGGCCGCGGACACAGTGTTCGATCTCTACGCGGAGTACATGGAGGTCGAATACGGTGCCCTGGACAGTGACTACGTGTTCGTCAACCTGTTCCGGCCGCCGATCGGATCTCCGATGACCGATGCCAACGTTGAGAAATTGGCGGCGCGACTGCGTGCCCGGTCGGGAGTGAAGTTCTTCACCCCGCACATCGCACGCCACACCTACGCGACCCGGTTGCTGCGAGCGGGGATGCGTGTGGAGATCGTGGCGGAACTGCTGGGGCATACGAATTCGCAGACCACCGAGATGACATATTCACATCTGAGTGCCGAAGACCATCGCACCGCCCTCGTCGGGGCAGGGGTGCTGCGGGAAGGAACGAACCAGGAGTGACCACACCGCTGAGGTCCGATACCGCTGCGGGGTTGCTCGAGCGGCTGATGCAAACGGTCACGCCACCGTTTCGCGGGGAAGTGTTCTACCCGCCACCTGAAAGCCTGGTCTTCGTCCAGGGGGTCTGCCGGATCCCGTCGTGCGGCATCGCGCTGAGCTTCGCGTCTCGCCGGTTGTGTCAGGGGCACTATCAGCGGTGGAAGAAGGACGGCTCCCCTGAGATCGAGCAGTGGGTAGGCGGCGAGGATCTGGCCACCCGGGCGCGGCGAATCGTGCCCGACTGCCTGATCGGGCAGTGCAACCGGGCGGCGAAGTCGAAAGGTCTGTGCCACCGACATGCCGAGACGTGGATGCGTCACGGCAGCCCCGATCTGCAAGCATGGGTTGCACACACGCTCTACTCGCCGCCGCGGGCGTCGATCGAGTCGGAATGCCGGTTCCCGGGCTGTGAGCGATGGACCGACGGCCCGAGCATGGAACTCTGTCGTGCTCACTACGAGAGCTGGCGCTACGGCGGGCGCATGCCATTGCACGAGTGGTTCGTCCACATCGAGCGAAGCCGTCACCCGCATGTCCGTCTGCACGATCTGAACGGAGCGCTGCGGCTCGAGATCGGCTACGGGCTGCAGCGTCGACATGAGCAAGGCCACCAGCACACAGCACCGCGAGTCGTGACCAAAGCGGTGACCTGGATCCGGTCGGCTGGCGTGCACAGCCTGCTGGACTGGGATGATGCGCAGTGGAAGGCGTTCTGCCGCCCGAAGCCGGCCAACTACGACACCTTGTCGCTGGCGTTCATCACCGATACCCGATTCGAGTTGCGAGCGTTGCTGATCGAGGCTGACCCATGGGCCGATCAGTACCCCCGCCAGCTCTGGGACCTCAAGCACCTTGGCTTGAACACCGAGGCCGTCCGGCGCCTTCGCTTCGGCGGCATCACCCAGCCCTGGCTCAACGAACTGGTTCGCCGCTGGTGCCGATGGCGGCTGAGCCGTGAGCTGAACCCCGCGACGGTCGCGATCAACATCCGAGCGTGCCAACTGCTATCGGAATACCTCGCCGCGACGATCGGGACCGAGGCAGCACCGGCGCAACTCACACGTGTCCGCATCGAGGGCTGGCTGGCCCAACTGCAGACAAGTGTCCCCGATCCGGTGACACGCAAAGCGATGATCGTCTCCATCAGCACCTTCCTCACCGACGTCCACCGCCACGAATGGCAGACGGAGCTGCCGCGCAATGCGGTCATCTACGACGACCTGCCCGAACGCCCCCACGCCAAGCCACGATTCATCGCCGAGCACCTCATGCGCCAGATCGAATCCCCGCAGTCCCTGGCTCAGTTCCCCTCACCGGACGGCCGTCTGATCGTGGAGATCCTCATCAACTGCGGGCTCCGGCTCAAGGACGTGCGCACCCTGCCATTCGAGTGTATTGTCCGCGACGAGGACAACAACCCCTACCTGGCCTGGCTTAACCGCAAGATGTCGGATCGGCCCGCCTTCTTCCCCCTCTCCGAGGAACTCGCGGGAAAGATCCTCGCGCAGCAGCGGGCGGTACTCGACCGGTTCCCGGGCGGGTCTCCGTGGTTGTTCCCCGCGGTCCACCGCAACATCGACGGCAGCCGCCACGCCAGCAGCACCCGACTACGCCAACAGCTGGAACGCTGGTTGCAACAGTTGGCACTCGTCGATGAACACCAGCGACCGGTCCGGGTGACCTTCCACCAGTTCCGACACACCCTGGGCACCAGGTTGATCAACGCCGACGTCCCCCAACCGGTAGTCCAGGCGCTGCTCGATCACATGTCACCGACCATGACCGCGGTCTATGCCCGACTGCACAACGACACACTGCGCGAGCACTGGCTCAAAGCCGTCAAGATCGACGCCCAAGGCCGACCCGCGACCATAGCCTCCGATCACCCGCTCGCCGAGGCGGCATGGGCAAAGCTGAGCATGGTGCGCGCGAAAGTAACTCTGCCAAACGGATATTGCGGTGCCCCGGTCCAAACCGACTGCGAATACGCCAACCCCTGTCTGGACTGCCGGTTCTTCATCACCACCACCGAGTTCTTGGAACAGCACCGTCGTCAACGCCACGACACCCAACGCATGATCGGCGACGCCCAGTCCGCTGGCCTCGCTCGAGTGGTGGAGAAGAACACCCGCACCCTGAGCAAACTCGACGCCATCATCGGCGCGCTCAAATCCGTCGAGACCGGCCAGATCCTGGCCGGCGGAAAGGTCCAAGACCTCGATGCCGCCGGCTGACAACACCCGATACCTCCTGGAAGCGACCCGCCGCCGCCACGAAGACGCCCGCCGCCGCACCAAAGCTGCGATCACCTCCGCCGCACGCCGCAACGATGGGACCGCAACAGTTGCAGGCATCGCCAGGACTGCTGGCGTTTCACGATCATGGATCTACACCCAACCCGACCTCGTCGGGGCCATAGACACCCTCCGACCACGGAATACAGGACCCAGATACCAAGGGCGCGCATCGGAAGAATCGCTGCGAACCCGGCTCGAAGCGGCCGACAAGCGCAACAAGCAACTGCGCCAGCAGATCACCCAGCTGACCGAACGACTCGAAATCGCCTACGGTGAGATTCGCGCTCTACGCACAGCGCAGCGACCATGACTTGATCCGATCGAAGACCGCGCGCGACACCCCGCTGGCGTCAGAACCCGGGCTCGCCGCCGCCCACCCCTGCCTCGGCACCCACGAACGCTGAGGCTGTCTCTGCGGATCCCCAAGGATCACCAGCGCTGCCGCCGCCGGGTCTGTTGCTGCGGGCACTCACGATGACGTTGCCGCTACCGTTGCGACCGACCCGCGTGACTTTCGCCTTTGCAAAGCGCAGCGAAGGGCCCATCTCCTCGACGTCGAGCTCAAAGACCACCCGCTTCTCGCCGTCGCGCGCCTCATACGAACGCTGCTTCAAACGCCCACTCACTATGACACGCGAGCCCCTGGTCAGGCTCTCGGCGACGTTCTCGGCGGCCTCTCTCCAAATATTGCAGCGCAGGAACAGTGCGTCGCTGTCCTTCCATTCATTGCTGTTGCGGTCGAACACGCGAGGCGTCGAGGCGACAGTGATGTTCGCAACGGCAACACCTGCCGGGGTGAACCTCAACTCCGGGTCGGAGGTCAGATTTCCGATGACGGTGATGACCGGCTCTCCAGTCATGACGGACTCCTTCTTGATGCGATCGATGATTGGTTGCTAAAGGATCGCCACCGGTTAATCGGTGCGTCGAACCCACTCGACCTGGACATGTCCACGCCGCAAAATCCCTGTTGCAAAGGCATTCCGTCAGCCCGCATCTAGATAATCAGCGATTCGGCGGCGTTTTCGGCATGTTCGCGCCACAGGGTGCAGGGCAGGAACAGAGGGTCGGCGTCCTTCCATTCGTTGGACTGCTGATCGAAGTACCGCGGGGTCGAGGCGACGGTGAAGTTGGCCACCGCGACGCCTGCGGGGGTGAATCTCAGGTCGAGCGAGTCCGTCACGTTCCCCGTGACGGTAACGACGGTGTCCCCGGCCATGATTCGCCCTCCTTTCACAGATTGTGGATAACAGATGTGGATAGCCGTGCCGCCCAAGGGAAGCCGGTGGGCGGCACGGGCTGAGATACTGATGTCAGGCGGCGAGGTCGATGTCGTGGTGGTCGATGTCGCCGGCGGCAGCGTGTTCGACGTCGACGAGTGCGAAGTCCGATCCGGAGTCGGCGGCGAGTTCGGCGAGCAGATGCAGGTAGTCGGTCGTCGCGCTCGACCGGGCTCGCCAGAAGCTCTTGTCGATCGGTGCTTCATACGTCGCGAGCACCATTGCCAGCACGATGACCCACACCCGGTTCACCGGGGACTCGGTGATCGCGGTCTGCAACTCCTGCCGCGAGTGGCCGATGCCGAGGATCTTGGTCACCAGCTGCACCGTCGAGGCGTCGAGCTGACCCGCCAGGTAGGTGGCGATGAACCCGGCGGCCTGGGCGGGGGGTTTGCGTCGGGTGAGGTATTCGGTGAGGAATTCCTCGCGTCGCTGCTTGGCCGCCACGCCTCGCTTGTTCAGCTCCCGCACCCGCCGGTACTCCTGGCGGGAGGTCTCGCGCGCGGCGGCTTCGGCAGCGATCGACGCACGTGCCTGCTCGTCGTTGATGTCGGGCGAGGTCACCAGGGTGAGGCCGCTGTCGGACAAGTGCTCGGCGAGCAGGTAGTAGGTCGGTGTCCACCGGTCCCGCCACCGCACGGTGTCGGCATGGCGCAGTCCCTCGCCCGGCGCGGCATCAGGGTCGGTGTCCCAGCTGACGGTGCCGGGGTCGACGAGTTCCCCACTGCTGGCGTCGACGAGTTCGGCGTTCTCCTCGACCTCGAGGAACACCACCCAGCGGGCGGGGTCGGCGTAGATCTGATGTTCACCGACCGGGCTGCCGTCGGTGGTGGTGAGGTCGGCGGCTGGGATGAACGCCGTCGGCTCGCTGCTGAGGTCGGGTTCGTGGGTGAGGGTCCCGAAGCCGGTGGCGGCGTAGGGGAGGGCGGCGTGGAGGCGGTCGCGGGTTTCGGTGCGGTCGGCGGCGATGCGGCGGGCGACGTAGCCGAATTGGTAGCGGGTGGCGCGGGTCAATTCCTGGACGGCGTCGGTGTCGCCGGCGGCTTCGTAGTCGGCGATGACCGCCAACTGCTCGAGGGTGTACTGGCCGTCGTCGAGCAACTGCTTGGCGGTGGCGGAGCGGCCGATCGTGGCGGCCTGACGGATCTCGGAGCGGGTGCGCTGCAGCCCGTTCGCGACGCGGGTGGCCGACGCGCCGAGGTCGAGCATCAGCGCCACACCGGCGGCGCGGTCGGCCTCCGACAGGGGGATGCGGCGGTCGTTGAGATTGATCTGATCCAACGTCCGCGCGATGCGGCGTTCGTTGTCGGCGACACCGGTAGGGGCATCGGTGACCCACACCGGGACCTGGGTGGCGCCGACCGCCCGGGCGATGAGAGCGCGGACCTGCCCGTCGACGACCTCGATGCTCCCGTCGGGGTGGCGTTCGGCCAGGATCGGGTTACGCACCCCGAACCGGCGGATCGACTCGGCTTCTGCGGGGTGGTCGTCGAGGGCGAAGCTGACGCGCACGTTCTCACCAATCACGAGGTCGTTCGGATCCAGATACTGTGCGCGGGCCTTCGCCGGCCGCGCCGTGGCGGTCTCCGACTCGTCCGCGTTGTCGGTCGAGAACTCGCCCGCATCGGTCTCGGAGCAGACGACGATGGAATCGGTCGGGGGATCGGTGTTGTCGGTGACGACGCTCAGTGTGGTGGCGGTCATTGGTGCCTCCTCGTGGCGGACAGCGGCGCGGCCGGATCACCAGCAAGGGCAATGCGGCCGCGCCAGCCATGTTTGGCGGGTTTGTGGGTGGGGCCGGTGGTCAGGCGGCGACGGTCTGGGTGCGGGTGACGTTGACCGGATGCAGGCGCAGCACACCGTGGACGTCATCGAGAAACGCCCAGTGACGACCGCGCCACCCGCGGTATTCGGTGCGCCACCGGTCGAGCACCGTCGCTTCGGCGAGGGCGGGGGTGGCGCCGGCGGCGCCGCGGCGTTCGAGCTGGTCGAACTCGACGCGGGTCAGGCTCTGCACGGTGGGAATGGATGGGGACACGACGAAATCTCCTTCGCAGCAGGGGGATATGGCGCGGGCTGCGCGAACCAAAGCGGGCAGGAATCGCGCAGGGACCGCGCAGGTCAGTGATGGTCGGTCGGCTCGGGGCGGGTGATGGCGTCGATGACATGGTCGGGATGGGTGACCGCCGTCGCCTTGTGCTGCCGTAGCAGGTCGTGGACGCCGTCCGAGGCGGCGGAATAGATGGAACCGGGAGTGGCGAACACCGGCCGGGTGAGCCGGTGGGCCCACCGGGCGGTGTCGAGGGTGCCGCTGCGGCGTCCGGCCTCGATGACGACCACGCCGGCGGCGAGTGCGGCGACGAGACGATTGCGTTCCAGGAACCGGTCCCGGCTCGCCGTTTCGCCGGGCGGGTATTCCGAGACGAGCAGACCGTGTTCGGCGATGCGGGTCAACAACTTCTGATTGCCGGCCGGGTAGTAGCGGTCGATGCCGGTCGCCATCACCGCCACCGTGGCGCCGTCCTGGGCGAGGGCGGCGTGGTGGGCGGCGGCGTCGATGCCGAACGCGCCACCACTGAGCACGGTCCATCCGCGTTGCGCGAAGTGCCCGGCGAAGTCGTGGGCGACGGTATTGCCGTACTGGGTGGACGCGCGTGCCCCGATGACCGCGACACTGTGGCCGGAGAATGCGTTGAGCCGGGCGGGGCCGCGCAGCCACAACGCCACCGGCATCCTGCCACCGACTCCCGGTGTGCCCAGTCCGGCCAGCCGCGCGGCGGGCCACTCGAACTCCTCCCGAGTCAACAGACGGGCAGCCACAGCGTCGGCCCGGTCGAGATCGCGAACCGCGCGCTCACGCAGGTCGGCGGAGACCGAGAACGTCTCGTACCCGTCGACCAGTTGGTGGGCGGCGTCCTCGACGTCGGTGGTGGCCAACAATCGCTCCACAGCGGTCGGGGCGGTCAACGCGGCGCGGGCCAGGACCGCCCACGCGAGGCGGCGATCCGGACTCGAGCAGACGGGAGTGAGCGGGCCGGCGTCAGTGGGCATGGATCCTCCCTAGTGGAGACGGACGTGTCGGGGGTGGTCAATCGAGGTCGATGCCGAGATCGGCGGCGGTGGCGCGGCCACTGCGAGCCACCGCGTGCAGGACCTCGGCGGGAATGCGGTCGGCGAAGGCGCGTGCCATCGCCAGCAGCGTGGGATCGTCGGGGGTGTCGGCGAGCCCGTAGCGCAGTTCGGTCATCGCGCGGTCGCGTCGGCCCGACAGGTAGGTGGTGACCGCGAGCAGCAACGCGGGACGCCCGCGATGGCTCGCGGGCAGACTCCGCGCCAGCACCGTCCACAACGGGCTCGCCGCCTCGCCGTGCGGGCCGCAGGCGAACGCGAACAAGACATCGCGGACATCGCTGTCCTGCAACGCTTCTGCCATCGCTACCAGCCCGGGAATGGTCACTGTCGCGCCGTTGTGAACCTGACGCGCCCAGCCCAGCATCAGTCGCACCCGGTGTTGTGAACGATCGCGATCCCCGTCCGGCTCGAGTGTGTAGCTCGGTGGCGGCGCGTGGCGGGCGAGTTCGGCTTCGACTTGTTCGGCGGTCGCGCTGTGAGGGCGGATCCCGCCGGTCGACGCTGGGATGTCGCTGGAGGTAGCGGTCGGGGGAAGGGAAGGCAGTGTGCCGTGGTCGTTATCGAACAAGCTGATCCAGGCGCTGCCCGGGGCGGTGCCGAAGACCGACCACGCTGCGATGAGGTCGGTTCCGTTCTCGGCGAGCCTGCCGCGCAGCAGCCCGGTCAGCTCACGATGCACCGCGACGGGATCGGTACGGTCGTCGTCTCGGTCGTCGTCGATGACGATCGCGGCCATCGCGTCGGGCCGATACCGGTCGCTGATCTGCAATGCGCTGGTCACGATCGCGACCGTGGCCGGGTAGTCCAGCACCAGATACAGGTCGTGGCGGCGGATCGCCTCGACAGCGACATACGGGTCCGGCTGGCAATCGATCTCGTGGAGTCGCAGCAACACCAGCGATCGGTACGGCGGCGTCGGCAGCCAGGTCAGTGTTTCGGCGATGAACCGGCCCGGGGCATGCAACAGCGGCATGAAAGCCTCCTCGAAGGGGGACAAGGGCACGACAAGAAGACGCGGAATCCGGGCAGACCCGACGCATCGGTGCACGGAGGGTGGGGAAGCGCGCGAGGCGGTGCCGTGCCGATTCGACGACTGCCACTGAACCGCCGGTAGCCATTGCCCGGCGGTGTTCATTCCGGTTCATCCACGCTCGTGAACAGGGCTCGGGTGGCGATGAGCGCGGCGAGCAGGTCGAGGGTGTGCGCACCGGGGGCGGCATCGCGGATGCGGCGTAATCGGCGGATCCGCGACGAGGGCTGCAGATCGATGCCGGTGGCCGGTGCGGTGTTCTCGGTGCCGGGGTCGGAGACGATCGCGTAATCAGCGAGGGCGATCCATGCCTCGTACCAGGCTTCGGCGGGTTGTCCGTCGCGTACAGCTTCACCGGGCGCAGGTTCGGGTTCGATCCAGCGGGCACATGTGCAGGCGGGATCGGTGCAGCGGTGATAGGTGGGGTGGGGGTTGTAGCGGTCCACTGCCCCGGACAACATCGGACAGACCCGCCTGGAATAGAGACCGCATTCGGGGTGCAGGCCCGGCTCCACCGCGATGCCCCGCAGATAGTCCGCGGGCCGCAGGTACAGCACGGCCGGGTCGGTGAGCGGCTCCCCGCAGATCTGGCACAGCTTGTGCTGCCACACTTCCCGCAGCCGGGTCGGGTCGAGCTTGCCCCAGACCGGGCGGGACCGGTCACGGTGGGCCAAGGTCACGAACGGCACGACCATGCCCTGGGAGGTAGGAGCATCGACCAGCCGGATCGGAATCGGCATCCGGTCGATGCGGTGTGCTCGGGTGTTCGGATCGGTCATGACCACCTCGAATCGATAGAGCCTGAAGGGATGACGGCGACGGCTGTGCGTCACAACCGGCCGGTCGCCGGAACCGGCGGGCGCCGCTCAGGTGCCGGGGACCGCGAGCGGGACGCAGGTGAGGGTCAGGGTGACCAGCGGCGGCCGGTGTGGGGGTCGTGGTCATGGATGGTCACGGTGGCGGGTGCTCCGGGGACCTGGGTGGTGACCGAGCGCGGCAGCAATGCTCGGTGCCTTCCGGCGGCCCAGCGTCGGGCCGTTGTGCGGGGCCGTCCGGTGATCGGGTCGGGTTCGGCGGGCGTCAGATACCAGGTGATTCCGTGCGGCAGCCGGTTGAACAGGGTGTCGTTCCATTCGGTGGAGGTACTGCCGTCGCGGTGCACTGTGAGGATTTCGGTGGCGTGTTCGATGCGCACCAGCCCCATCAGCGCCAACCTGCTCGCGGTCATGCCGGCGAGGTCGATGCCGGGAAAGGCGGCCAGAGCGGTGCCTGGGGCGGGGTGGAAGGCGAACGCGGCGTGGTAGCCGACGATCATGACCGGCCTACTCGGCGCGGCGGTTTCGGGCGTGTAGCGGGCGTAGGCCGGGGCGAGTGTTACCCGGGCGAGGTAGCGGTCGGCGTCAGTGTTCACCGTCGCCCCTGTTCCTGGGCTCGGCGTGCTGGAGCAGAGCGCGGTGAGTGAGCCGCACAGCGCGGTCGTGGCGTTCGTGCTCGGCCAGCATCTGCGCGAACACGACCAGGTGGTCGCCGCCGAGGAGGCGAGCCATCACCTGTCCGGCGCCCAGCAGCTGCTGCACTGACGCGAAATAGCCGGTGAGGCTTTCCAGCAGCACGGTCGGGACTTCCGCTCGGGGCAGGGGTGCAGCGCCATCCTGCGGACCCGCGTTCACTGCGGGAGTTCCTGGTCGAGGTGATGGAGGGACTCGATGAACGCCAGCGGCAGCAACACACCCTGATGGGTGTGGCTGGTCAGACGGGCGTGGTGGCGGTGCACGGCCTCGACCCGCACCGCCCGGTAGCGGTGGCCGCCGCGTGTGCGGATCGAAATCAGTGCGCCGGTGCGTCGCGCGCGATGCAGTTCGGCCCCGAGGACCGCCATCGGCGACTCCCGCACGGTGTCGGCATCGGTCTCGGCCAGGACGGTGTTCCTTCGGCGCAGCAGGTCGCGGGCGTGTCCGAGGTGCTCGAGGTGGGTGTCGTCGCCGAACTCGCGGTCGAGGTGATGCAGAACCTGCTGCAGGAACCGCTGTTCGGGGCCCTCCGCAACGACTGTGGGATCAGGCTGAAGGGGGTCGGTCATCGTCTACTCCTGGAGTCGGGGAAACGAGAGAACCTGGCGGCCGGATAGCGAACGGCTGGCGGGGCGCGAGGCGGGGCACACCAAGCAGCGAAGTACGCATCCGGTGGCGGCGCTATCCAGCCATGGCTGTCTCGTGCGTGGTGGCCAGGAAGGAGATCAGGTGTGTTCGAGGTCGAGGATGTCGGCGTAGCGGTGGGTGCCGTCGACGGCGGGGCAGACGCATCGGGGGAAGATGAGGCTGCAGTCGGCGCAGAATCCGCACCAGGGGCAGTGCGGGCCGGTGATCTCCGAGTCGTCCTCTGCGATGTCGGTGGGTTCTCCGCAGTTGAGGCAGTAGCCCGCGAGGTCGTACCAGCCATCGTGCTGGTAGGGCAGGTAGCTGGTGTTGGAGTACCAGGAGCCCTGGTCCCAGATGCCGGCGTGTTCGTTGAAGATGTACGCCGAGTGCTTGTAGGCGGGATCGGTGGTGAGCAGCACCATCTTGTCGCTGCCCAGCCAGCGTTCGAGCCGTTCGCGTCCGGCCCAGGAGTCCAGCGACCCGAACGGCCGGCCCGGCAGATAGTCCTCGGCGGTGATCCGGGTATCGGAGCGGTCGTCTCCCGGGGCCGGGTGCACGTGGGCCGGCAGGATCCCGTTGTGGGCGAGCACGGTTCGCGCATCACCACCGACTGTGAACGGGTGGCAGTTGTCGATCGTGCGCACGCCGTGGGTGGCCAGCCGCGAGTGGAACAATGCCGGGCCCTCTGGGAAATGCTCACGGACGGCGGCGAATTCGGTGAGCACGCTGGCGGCGTCCATACCGCGTCCGACGGTGATGGTTGCGCCGGTGATGACGGCGTAGCCGTGGCCGTGCGGGTTGGCCAGCGCTCCCTGGTGCAGGGCGTCGAGGTCAGGGGCGTGGCCGGGTTTGAGGAAGGTCAGGATGCACAACGCAGGGCCTCCATTTCGGCGAGCAGCGGGGCGTAGGCAGGACGTCGGTTGGCGACCCAGGCGCAGAACGCGGGCCATTCCCAGCCGCGACGCCGCGCGATCTGAGCTGCGGTGAGGTGGCGGGTGTACTCCACCGACGCGGCGGCGAAGGCGAGCGCGGCCTTGACCTGCTGTGGTTTGAGCGAGCTGGCGAATATCCGCAGCTCGAAAGTGGTGGTGGGGCGGACGTTGACCGCCTCGTAGCGCGGAATGTAGATATCGCGTCGATAGGTGCGTTTCGCGTCGTCGGCCGCACGTGCCCGGGCGTCGGGACTGAACTCGGCCCACTGGCTGGAACTGCGCCGAGCCAAGGCGGTGACAGGCGTTTCGTTGCGGTAAACGAACTTCAGCCACCGATAGATGTGCCCGGGCGAGGTGAACCCCGCTCGGGAGAGGTGGATGTGGATGCCGACACCGTCGTCGGTGTAAGCGCCGAGCAGCCGCAGCCGGGTCAGCAGCGACCACGGGAACTGCTCGCGAGCGAAGGCATACGACATCGGGTGGGTGACGAGTTCGAACCCGCACGGCCGGATCGATCCGTCTTCCTTCAGGTAGCCGAGCCCTCGGAGGTGCTCGACGGCGGTGTCGGCGGCCTCGTCGAGAACATGGCGGGGGGCCTGCAGTTCCAGCTCGAGCCCCAGGAACAGCGGGCCATCCCCATGGAAGACGGGGGCGGGCTTGTAGTCGTAGTCGTGGATATGGGGATGTCCGCTGGAGGAGTGCTCGCACGAGCTGCAGTAGGAATCGGTGCGAAGAATGAGCGTGGTGCAGTCGGCGCACTCGTGGTAGTTGTCGTATTCGCAGGTCGAGCACACCTGGTCGCCGTCATCGACGTAGACCGTGTTCGCGGCGTAGGCGCCGCAGTCGTCGCAGGTGCTGTAGCGGTCGCGGCAGTCCTCGCACACGTCGTTGCCGCTGATGATCGCGGTGATGTCGCGGGTGTGGTGGTCGCAGTCCTGACAGCGGTGCCAGCCGATACGGCATTCACCGCACAACCACGTGCCGTCCACTGTCAGACGCCGCTCCCGGGCAGGAGTGGCGCACTCGTCACAGCACGCGACCTCGGACAGGCAGGACACGCACAATCGGTCGCCTTCGACCGTCTCGGTCAGCGCGATCGCCGCAACGGGAAGGGAGCACTCCTCACATGCGGTGTCGGCCAGGATGGCAGCAGGCATGAATGATCACGACCTTTCGGACAAAGGGGACAGAAAAGCCCCGCACCGACGGGAATCAGCTGGTGCGGGGCTCTGCGGGAATTGGCAGAATCAGGGGCGGGTCAGTGAGGAGACAGCTGCGTGACGATGCCGTCCGACAGTCGGGCCGGAGATGTCTGCGCCGGGTTCGCAGGGCCGCGGCGGACGACAGGAGCAGTCGGGGACCGGGGTGCGGCAGGCGAAGCACCAGCCGCAGTCACCGCAGTACCGGCTGGTGCGGTAGACGTCGAAACGCCAGCAGTATCCGCACAGGTATCGGTACTTTCCCGGCCAGCGCCGGGCCGGCGGGAGGTAACTGGTGTTGGAGTACCAGATCCCGTCCTCCCAGATGCCGGCCTGCTCACCGAACACGTATGCCTGTTGCTGGTAGGCGGGATCGACGGTCAGGATCACCAGCTTGCTGCGGCCCAGCCATTGCGACAGCCCCCGCGCCCCACGTCGGGTGTCGATCGACCCGAACGGGGAACCAGGCAGATAATCCTCGGCCGCGATCCGGGTATCCGAGCGCGGATCGTAGGCCCGGGGATGCACCCGCTTGGGCAGCGTCCCGTTGTGCGCCAACACTGTCCGCCGATCCCCGCCGAGCGGGAAGGGGTGACAGTTGCCGAGCTCCCGGGCGCCTTGGGTGGCGTAGCGGGAATGGAACAACGCCGCACCGTGGCGGTGACGTGCCCGCACGGCGACGAACTCCTCGATCACCGACTCGGCTGCCATACCGTGACCGACGATGATCTCGGTGCCGGTGAGGACGGCGTAGCCGTGCCCGTGCGGGTTCGCGCCCGCGCCGTAGAACAAGGCGATCGGATCCGGGACGACGGTGGGCGGGTAGTAGGTCAGCAGGCACATGCCAAGTCCTCCATCTCCGCGACCAGCGGCCGATAGGCGGGTTGCGCGGCGGCCCAGGCGGCGAACCGCGTCCACTCCCAGGCCCCGGCACGCACATCGGTGACCCGCAGATCGCGGGTGTAGTGGATCGAGGCGGTCGTGAACGCCAGCGCTGCCTGCACGCACTGCACGTCCAGCGAGCTGGCGAACACCCGCAGCTCGAGGGTGTGACGGGGGTAGGGGTTGATCGCCTGATACCGGTCCAACCCCAGTGCATGCTGATGGCTCTTGGCGGTATCGCGGGCCTTCGCCCGGGCGAGCACGTCGAACGGCGCGTAATGCGAACGCCGCCGGGCCAGCCGGGCGACAGCGGATTCGTTGCGGTACAACAGCTTCAACCAGCGATAGATATGGGCAGGTGAGGCGAACCCGGCGCGGCTGGCATGCACGTGCAACCCGACCGTGGAGTCGGTCTCACACCCGCGCTCGGCCAGAGCGTCCAGCAGCGACCACGGGAAACGCTCGATCGCGTACCCGTAGGACATCGGATGGGTGACCAGCTCGAACCCGGTGGGCCGGATCGAGGAATCCTGCTTCAAATAGCCCAGACCACCCAGCTCTTCGGCCGCCAGGGCAACGCACTCGGCGTAGGAGTGCTCTGGCACGATGATCTCGAGCTCCAACCCCAGGAACAGCGGCCCGTCGCCGTGGAAGCGGGGATCTGGCTTGAAGCTGTAGTTCCACACCCGATCCGGGCGCGCGCACAAATCACACGCCCGGCCAGCACGAAGCAAGGTTCGGCAGTCCGGGCAGGACTCGAACCCGGTCACGCACCGTCGGCACACCCGCTGGCCACCGGAGAGGTAGCGGCTGGCGTCGCTGTAGCGCGCGCAGCTGAAGCAGCGATCGAAGAAGACCATCGCGCACCGGGCGCACACGAACTCGCCGGTGTCGGTGCGCAACGACGGGGCGGTCAACGCCCGGCACGACACACACCCCACCAGCCCCGCCGCGCACGACCGGCACAGCCGCTGATCCTCCGAGGTGGTGATCGGCTCGCGCGTCAATCCGCGGCAGCGATCACAGCGCGGCACCTCGAACACACAACTCGGGCACAGCCACTGACCAGCGATTTCGTCGAGCACGTACAAGTCGCCGGCGCGGGCGCGGCGACACACCACGCATGTCGGATTCACCACGAGAACGGGATGAGGCATGACAGCACCTTCCAGAAATGACAGAACGCCGACCCGGAGCAGGACTCCGGGCCGGCGTTCGAAGGGGACGAGGAAGCAGGACGAGGTAGACGAGGTAGCGGGGACGGCAATCAAGGGGCGGTGCTCAAGCATCGAGCGGGGTAAGATCGCCGAGGGAGGATCGAGCGGGCTGGCCGAACGCCCTTGGAGGTCAGCTATGACTTCACGCCGCCCGCCACGCACATCACGACCACGAGCCGATCGATCACCAGAACTCCTTCAACGACTGGAACGATCACGAGCGCGCGTGCGCCAGCGCCGTGAGCAAATGCGCGAGCGAGAACGCGCCACCACGGCCGCGGTGCGGCGCTATCTCGCGGCGTGGCAATCGATCACCCTGTGCGAGACCGAACGCGATGACGAGACCGCGGAGCTACGCCGCCGCATCGGCGTCGTCCAAGACGAGGCCGACGCGCGCATCGCGGCGCTGCGCGCAGAGCAAGCCGCCGCGGCCAGAACCATTCGAGACCAACCCGGCCACACCGACGACGATGTCGCCAACCTGCTCGAAATCACCCCCAAGCAGGCCCGACAACTCCTCACCCTCGCGCGGACCGAGCCGTCGCAGTCACCGGCAGCGCACCCTCGAACAGCGATCGCAGTATCCGATCGCGAGGACCTGCCCGACGAACCAGGAGTACCCCAGCAGAACAGCGAGTGACCCACACACACGGACGGCGGCGGACAAGGTTGACTCGTTCCCAGCGGTTTCGCTGGCGGCTCGCCGGACTATCTCGGAGAGGGTGGAAGATCGGCGGGCACCGCCAGAGACAAATCGGTTCGCCACGGGTAGACGCCGGGCTGATCTTCCACGGACTGCACCAACGCCATATCCGGGTTGCCGTCGACACCGATCTCGAGTACCCGGAACACGCTGACGCCGCCAGCGACGACCTTGATCAACGACCCGACCTCGAAATGCACCTGTTGAACACTAGCCGATCACACCGGTCGGTATGTATTTGCTATCGGTGAGCTGCAAGTATCGCGGCGGCTACGACGGGCAATACGCGGTCGGCCATGTGCCTGAAGTTCAGGGGTGCCCCACCCGCTGATCAGCGTGAGTAAGCCAACGGCGGAACGAGGAGATCAGTACGCGGCGTAGCCACCGGCCTGCCACACATGCCACCGAAAGTGCTGAGGCGTGAGCGCCTGACGGGCAGGGATACCCGGAGCGGGCGAGTGCGGCCAGAATCCGGAGCCGCATCGATGGCAATAGAACCCGGCCTGCCACACCGGGCGCGCACGCCCGCGGCCGCGCGCGATCCGACGATTGATGCGACGTCGACCGCTGGCTACGGCCAATGTCAGCAGTCCGGGGCAGGCGAGCGCACCTACGAAGAACAGTGCAACGACTACCGCTGCCCAGCGAGGAACATCAGGGTCCTCCATGACCACAGACCCGATCGACGGCGGCAACGCCAGCACCGCCGGAATCATCAACAACCAACCCACCCGCGTCAACCGACTCGTCGCACGCATGGCCGGAGCGAGGGCGAAGCTGGCCGCCAGGGAGGACGTGTGCGTGCGGTCGACGGTCATGGTCCCGACGGCCGGCATGAACCCAGCCGACGAAAAAGCGACACCCGAGTACGAGCCCGCCGCGAGAGAGGTCGAGGTACCACCCGCACATAATGCGGGCACGCTCTGGACGCAGTCGAGCAGACCACAATCGGGGCAGTTGATGTCGATGGTCACGCTGGGATCCGCCTCCCAAAGTCGCTCTTACGGCGTGCTTGTGCTGGTGCGTGCAGAGAACTCCGCAGAATATCCAACACCGTCTGCCGCGCGTTGTCGAGCGGGTTTATCGCCAGCCTCAGTGGATGTCATCCGTCGGGGCTGCTGCACTGATAGGTGACATCGATCTGGCTTACCGGAGGGTATGCCTGGAAGGATGTCATCGTGCCCAAGCCCTACCCGCGTGAGTTCCGTGACGACGTGGTTCGCGTCGCCCGTAACCGTGAAGACGGCGTGACCCTGGAACAGATCGCGGCCGATTTCGGAGTCCATCCGATGACGTTGACCAAATGGTTGCGTCAAGCCGACATCGACGACGGCGTGAAGCCCGGGACCACCACCAGCGAGTCCGCTGAACTGCGTGAGGCCCGGCGCCGGATCCGGTTGCTCGAGCAGGAGAACGAGGTTTTGCGCCGGGCGGCAGCGTATCTGTCGCAGGCGAACCTGCCGGGAAAAGGCTCTACCCGCTCGTGAAAGAACTTGCCGCCGAGGGTGTTGCGGTGGCGGTCACGTGCCGGGTGTTGAAACTGGCTCGCCAACCCTATTACCGCTGGCTGGCCGCGCCGATCACCGACAGCGAACTGACCGAGGCCTATCGATCCAACGCCTTGTTCGACGCTCACCGCGACGACCCCGAGTTCGGATACCGATTCCTGGCCGATGAAGCCGCCGAGGCGGGGGAATCGATGACCGGGCGGACCGCCTGGCGGATCTGCTCGGCCAACCGGTGGTGGAGCGTGTTCGGCAAACCCCGCCGCAGCAAAACCACAAGACCGGGACCGCCGGTCCACGATGACCTCGTCAACCGCAACTTCACCGCAGACCGGCCGAATGCGTTGTGGCTCAGCGACATCAGCGAGCATCGGACGAGCGAAGGCAAGCTCTATATTTGCGCGGTCAAGGACGTGTTTTCCGGGCGGATCGTGGGCTACTCGATCGACTCGCGCATGAAGTCCAGGCTGGCGGTGACGGCGTTGAACAATGCTGTCGCCCGTCGTGGTGAGGTCGCCGGCTGCATCGTCCACACCGACCGCGGGTCGCAATTTCGTTCCCGGCGCTTCGTCCACGCGTTGAACCGGCACGACCTGGTCGGATCGATGGGCCGGGTCGGTGCGGCCGGGGACAACGCGGCGATGGAAAGCTTCTTCAGCCTGCTGCAACGCAACGTCCTGGACCGCTGCAGCTGGAACACCCGCGAACAACTCCGGATCGCGATCGTGACCTGGATCGAACGCACCTACCACCGCCGCCGACGTCAAACCCGACTCGGCCGGTTGACCCCGGTGGAGTTCGAAACGATCATGACCACAGCAGCCCGACAGGCTGCGTAACCACTGTCACCTCATCGTGCAGCAGCCCCGTCGTTCCCCGCACCCGGGACGGGGCCGTGGCGGCTGGGCGCGGTGGTGCATCTTCTCGCAGAGCGGACCTGACAGTCTGAGATCAGGAGTTAACCGACCTCGGATCGGTCCCGGCCCTCGGACTGATGCAATTGTCTTTGGGGGTGTGCCCGATGCCCTGGGCTTGGACCCATCGTCTAGGGTCGGGCATGATGAGCGGATGTCCCGCGACATCCTGGCCATCGCTGAACGGAACCGAGTAGCCGCGCTCTCCGGGCTGGACCCGAAGAGTCAGGAGGCGCTCGGTCAGTTCTTCACCCCGTCTCGGGCAGCATCGTTGATCGCAAAGATGCCCGCACTGCCGGGCAGTGGACACATCCGTGTCCTTGATCCCGGTGCTGGCTCGGGAATGCTGACCGCTGCGCTTGTGGCACGGATACTTCAAGAATGTCCGGGTTTATCGGTCCATATTGTTGCAGTTGAGCGTGACTCCACAGTGGCACCCTACCTGGCGAACACGCTTGATATTTGCAGGGACGCTGGCCGTGGCCGAGTCAGCGCCGACTTCATTGTCGGTGACTACATCGCAGAATCCACCGGACTGGATGCTGACCAAAGGCTCACCGGATTTGACTTAGTGATACAAAACCCGCCGTACGCGAAGCTGGCCGCATCATCATCGGCTCGTGCTGCCGTGCGGAGTGTGGGTGTGGACGCACCCAATTTGTACGCAGCGTTCCTAGCGCTCGCAACTGCCGCACTCAACCCAAGGGGCCAGCTTGTCGCGATTACTCCGCGATCGTTCTGTAACGGCCCGTATTTCGGCGATTTTCGCAGGTTTCTCCTTGATGAGCTCGCGCTTAATAGAGTTCATGTCTTCGAGTCTCGATCGACTGTTTTCGCAGATACAGGTGTTCTGCAGGAGAATGTTATCTTCTCCGGCACAAAGGGTGGCTCTCGTGGCCGCGTGACGCTGTCTACCAGCAACGGACATGAAGACGACGCTGCGCACCGCGATGTTTCATACTCGGAAGTCGTGCATCCCAGCGACCCCCATCGCTTTATTCGCATTGCCGCCAACGACGAAGACACCGAAGTCGCTGAGCAGATGTTGTCATTTCCTGATAGTTTGAGCACCCTCGGGATGACTGTGTCGACTGGTCGTGTTGTCGATTTTCGCTCAAAGGAATGTTTGCGCACCGAACCGTGCGAGTCAGCGACTCCTCTGATCTACCCAGGCAACATCCGTGACGGAATGGTCAGCTGGCCGCGTGAGATCCGGAAGCCTCAGTGGTTCTCGCCGATGACCGACAAGGATGAAAGATTATTGGTCCCGGAGGGTTGGTACTGCATCGTCAAGCGGTTCTCCTCCAAGGAAGAGCGCCGCCGCATCGTGGCTGCGGTGTGGTCGCCGGAACAGAACCCTGGCCCGGTTGCGTTTGAGAACCACGTCAACGTCTTCCACCGTGACGGCGCGGGCGTGGACCGAGACACGGCATTCGGCCTTTCCATGTGGCTCAACTCCTCGCTCGTCGACAAGTTCTTTCGAACCTTCTCTGGACACACGCAGGTGAACGCAACTGACCTGCGAACTCTTAGGTTTCCGGACTGCGAGGTGCTGTCATGGCTGGGTTCCCTTGCCCCGCAACGGCTCCCAGAGCAAGGTGAAATCGATGCGCTCGTCCAGAAGGCCCTCGATGTGGTACACAGTGCTGTGTGAACAGCATCTCTGACAGGGTCAGTGAAGCAAGGATGCTCCTCGATGCCCTTGGTATGGATGACGAGCGTTCTAATGAGCGGTCAGCACTGACTTTGCTGGCATTACTCCGTCTTCGGGCCTCCGATCCGTGGCACGCGGCCAGTAACCCGATGCTCGGTACCCGAGCAATCATGGACTGGATGCGCGATGAGTACGACCGTGACTATGCGGCAAACACCAGGGAAACGGTCCGTCGACAAACGCTTCACCAGTTTGTACAGGCGCTGCTTGTGGTGGAGAACGCAGACCGGCCTGACAGGCCGATCAACTCGCCAAAATGGAATTATCAGGTAACCACCGAAGCGCTCAAGGTGATCTGGGCCTTCGGAACCCCGGAGTTTGATTCTTGTCTCGACGCCTACCGTCAGCAAGTCCCTGGGCTGAAGAAGCAATACGCAGCGGCCCGAGAGATGAACCGGATCCCGGTTGTTAGCACGGATGGTAGGGAATTCTTTTTGACGCCGGGTGGCCAGAATCCGCTCATCAAGCTGATGACGGAAGAATTCTGTTCGCTCTTTACCCCCGGGGCGGAACTGCTGTACGTCGGGGACTCTGGTGACAAATTCGTCGTCTTCGAGAAGGATCGGTTCGCTGAACTCGGCGTAACTTTCGATGCGCACGGCAAAATGCCGGATCTGGTCGTCTATCTAGCGGACAAGCAATGGCTTGTTTTGATGGAGGCCGCTAATTCGCACGGGCCAGTCGACTCCAAGCGGCACGCTGAGCTAGCTGCCCTGTTCTGCTCCGCAACCCCCGGCTTGGTCTTTGTTTCCTGCTTCCCTGACCGCAAAGAGATGAGGAAGTATCTGACTCAGATCGCATGGGAAACGGAAGTTTGGTGTGCAGAGGATCCGACCCACCTGATCCATTTCAACGGTGAGCGCTTCCTGGGGCCGTACGCGTAAGTTTCGATCGCACGTCTCAATGTGCGTATGAGTCGAGATGGGTATTCATAAGGGCGGCCCGCAACTCGGTAGCTGAATTGGAGTCGGAGTCGGCAGGTGGATCGATTTGTGGTCGGCGATGTTAGTGAAGAGTTTATTTCCAGGGCTAAGAGTATCCGAGCGGAACGGGATAGGCTTTACGGGAACATATACAGCGAGAGAGCCAGTGACCTCAGGTGGGTTGGAGAAGTTGGGGAACTGTGCTTCTATGGCTGGGCTATAAGGAATACGACCCTCCCGATCGAGTGGATACAAGAAGGAGTCGCTGGAAATGCAGACTTCTTGATCGGCAATACCCCGATTGGTATGAAGACTGTGAAGCGGAAGGGTCCTCCTCGGATGGGATATACGGCTCAGATCACCGCCAAGCACGCCGAAGAGCCTGTGGAACACTACTTCTTCGCCTCCTATGAATTCCCGCTGCAACGACTCTTTCTCCTCGGTGGAATCGCCAAAGATGAATTTCTGCTACATGCGAAATATCATCCAGCGGGAGATAGAGTGCACGAGAACTACACTGTGCGCGAAGGGCATGAGATATACAATATAGAAATAGGCAAGCTAACCCCACCGCGAGTATGGTTGTCCTCTCTCGGTAGACCGGCCTGAATTGTTGTTACTCAGATCGAAATCCTGACTCCCATCGGGCTACTCTGACCGCGTAATAATTGCTCAGGTGGTGAGGCCAGGCTGCGTCCGCCTACTCGGGTGGACGCAGTCGCCATCGCCTGCGGAATGCGGTCGATGGATGCGCGTTGCTGGGCCGCCCCCCCGCGCACCGCGGCGTACACGCCAGGCCGGTAGCGATGGGCGGGAGCGCCAGGCTGCCGACCGCGGAGTTCCGGCTTCCTCGGCGCTCCTGGGACGACGGCCTCTGACCTTGGCAGTGCATCGTAAGGGAGACAACGGAGGCCACAAGGTCATCAACTCGTGCAGCGGTCCCGGGTGTGTTCACTGACCGGAACCAGACTGGGAGACATCGAGATTCCCGCGAGTCCGGCCGGGTGTCGAGCGCTCGTCGACTTCGTCGCCACCTTCGGGGGTCGTGCAGATGATCGGCGTCGAGGGCACCAGCTCCTACGGCGCCGGGCGCGCCCGGTTCCTGACGACGCCAAGCGATCGAATTCCGCGAGGTCATCCGGCCACGGCGGAGACAGCGCCGCCAGGGAAAGTCCGACCCACTCGACGCCTACGCGGCCGCCGAGCAGGTCCTGGCCGATCCCGACGGCTTGCCCATCGCCAAATCCGGCGACGGAATGGTCGAGCAGATCCGAGTGCTGCTCACGGTCCGCCGCAGGGCGATCAAGGCGCGAGTCGCTGCAATCCGTCAGATCAAGTCGTTGCTGATCACCGCCCCGGAGCCGCGCAAGCAGCGCTGGGCACACCTGCCGGATAGGGAACTGCTCGCATCACTGGCAGCAACCCGCCCAAGAGCCGCGACCGATTCCGTCGCGGCCGCCACCGCTCGAACACTTCGCCGGCTCGCCCGTCGTCACCACTACCTCGGCATGGAAATCGCCGAACTCGACGACGACATACAATGCTGGTGACCGCTGGGCGAACCCGCAGCGGCTCCGTTCTAAAGCGTCGTTCGCTGCTCTCTGCGGAACCTCGCCGATCCCAGCATCATCGGGGGGAGAACCCGCCGCTATCGGCTCAACCGCGGTGGCGACCGCCAAGCGAACTGGACGCTGCACCAGATCGCGCTCGTCCGCCTGTCCAACGACCCCCCGCACCCGCGACTACGCCGAACGGCTACGCGCGACTGGCAAATCGAAGAAGGACATCCTGCGGTGTCTGAAGAGAGCGATCGCGAGAGAAGCGTTCCACCTCATCGCGCACCCGCAACCGGTCCCCGGCGCAACCGATCTCAGGGCGCTGCGACATCAACGTGGGGCGTCCCTCGTCCATGCTGCTATGAGTATCGGCGCCGAGCCCGCCAGGCTCAGCGAACTCGGGTGAGGCAAACGGCCCGACTCCCTCCTTGCAGCACGCTATCGCCGCTGGCTCACCGCCGGTTGACACGAATAGGAGCATCAGGTCAAGACGTCACCTACTCATGCAGCTGTTCCGTTCACCCGTGCTGCGCCTTTACGCTCGACTCACCCGCCCGATTCACTCCCAACCGGGAGACACCATCGACCGACTCAATAAATGGTTGGCCGTCACAGGCTATAATGGTAAGTCTTTCATTGGCTTTGAATTCTCCTTTGCCTTTGTGTCGGCGCGCGAAGCGTTTCCACTTGGTCCAGGTAGCTGGTTCCAGCAACATAACCACCTCTGCGCATTGAGCCCAACCGGCGCTATCACTGGTTGCGCGCAATGCGACGGCGACATTGGAAGGCACGCCAGTTGTCGGAGCTTCGGCGGCTGCTATTTCCATTTCGCGATTCGAATAGTATCGATTTATTCGCCCGCTGGAATAACCGACTATACGCACGACTTGTCCGTCACTCTCCTGGGCGAGCACGGGTTGCACGCGGTCATAGAAGTAGCTGCCAAGCACATCCGACTCACAGGCCGCGATCACGCCATCGTCAGACATCGCGGCTCGTAGCCGTGCATAATGATGAAAAGCTGCCGGATTCGGCAAGAGATCGGCGACCATAAGAAGATCGCTTATCCCCAGAACCCATGTTGGACGCTTGACTGAACCCGCAATAGCTGCACCATACGTCGCGATTGGATCCATGCGCTCGAACGTCACGACGATTGACGTCACGCCAGAAACGTCCGCTGGCAAAATCTCACGCATTTTGCCACGCTGTTTCAAAGAAAATGCTCGACCATCCTCATCAAGGATATAGGTGGCCGCTCGGTCGGTTTGATCAAGGGCCTTCCCGAGCATGTCATCCACCCGCGAGATAACCCTGTCGCGCCTGCCTCGCCGACCAGCCTCAGTCAGACTGTGAGCTTTGGCTTCTACGACTAGCGGCCATTCGGCTGAGACGAGTACATCTATCTCACCTTCGCCGCGAGTCTTTGAAGTGTAGTGCTGACCTGCATGGACATTCCCCTACCAAAAATGCGCGTAAGCGTAGCTTCCACCAGCCGCTCATGCGCATCTTGTCGATGTTTATGGTATTTGGCGGGATCATAGGTTGCCGTCTTGGTCTCCGTCGCCAAACGGTCATGGAGTGCTGTAGGTAATGCCCACGGATCTGGGACCAGATACTGTCCGTTGCCGAGGGTGATGCACGGTCGCTTCCGTACGATATTGTCATCACCTGGCAAACGGAAGTCTGGCTGGCATCCGTAGGTTGTGGAGAAGAATTCCAGCACGGCCTGCATCTCGCCGATTTCAGAATCAGTCGTCTCTGCAATCGCTTCGGCCGTCCAAATGCTTGCCGCGTTCAAGCCATCAACGATGGCCGAGAAATCCGCATCATCGCCCGCATCAATACTTGCTCGAAGAGTGGCTATCGCGGTGGAAAACCGCTCTCGTACTGCTTGTGAATGCTGTCTAGTAATCCGCATTACGTCGGCCGGGTTGAATCCCCAGGCATCGATATAATACTGACGGTGCCGACTGAAAACCTCGGTGTCGATCTTCTCCATGTGGATCGCGTACCCGGGCATTCGATCGGACAGGTGCTCCATTTGCAGCTGCATACGAGCGAACCCGAGTTCGGCTTCACCGTGATCGGCTTCATCTATCGAATTTATAAAGATTCGAGCCTCTTCCGCCTCGAAGATGGCGCCAACTAGTGTTACGACCTGCTCGACGACAGCGTGGGGAGAATTTTCGGTCCCCGAACTATCCACGGACAGCGCAATACCCACAAGGTATTCGATCTTGGCAGCCCAGTTCCACGTATGGGGGCCGTCATCGAGTGCACCAGAGCCCACATCAGGGATGAGAGACATAGTTGCAGGCACCGCTACGGCATTGATCAGCTGTGTTAGATCCTTACCCGCCAGAAGATCTCGAAGCTCGGCTACCAGCGAAGTCGTGTCGCTGGCCTTTTCTCTGAGGGATGCCATGATCTCTTGCAGCAGGGCTTCTCGTTCAGGCCCTGGCGGCAGAGAGGACCGAATTGTTCCGTGTCTGCCAGTGGCTTGCTCGGGAAGCCACACCTGGTCCGTGCCGAAAGCTTCTTCCTCTGGGAACCCACCCGGTCGAGGCGTCATGGGCCGACTGTAGCGCCGGGGGCCGACAAGGAGCTATTGACATAGAACTAAACGTTGCAGGTGTGCTTCGGATGGTCCTGTGTGTGGTAACCAAGATCATCACTGAAAGCGGCCGTGCCCGCCCTCAACGACACACGAGACCGCTGCTCACACAGTCACTTCAAGACTTTGACGCCGCCCTGGCCTGCCCCAGGGTGCCGTCAAAGTCGGATTTTAGCAGGTCGGTAATAGTTCGGCGGGCCGGTTGATGTCGCGAGCGTAGTGGCGAGTCGCTGCGACGATGTTCGTGTGGCCGGCGAGGCGCGGCAGGCTGATGGCGGTGTTGCGGAGGGTCGCCATGACCTGTGGGCCCGAGCCGGTCCGGATCCGGCAGCGGTCCTCGTCATAGGTAACGTCGCGGACCCAGTGCAGTTGATTCTCGATCAGCCAGTGGCCTTGCAACCATCCGGCGATCTGTTCGGCGGTGGCATCCAGTGCGGTGAGGCTGGTGACCGCGTAGTCAGTTTCCCGGGTGTGTTTCCCGCTGCGGTGGGTGCGGGTGCGGGTGCGGTGCAGCCGCAGGACTTGTTCGGCGCCGGGGAATCCGATGCCGTCACCGATGGCGGCGATCTTCATGGTGCGGGTGTCGCGGCGGCCGTGCGCGGTCGTGGTCGTGGTGGCCAGTGCGGGAATGTCTTTCCAGGGCAAGGCTTCACCCGTTGCCGGAGCCGGGCTTGGTTGCCTTTGATCGTGAGGATGAAGTGGCCGCCGCCTGCCCGGATCGATTCGGCGGTTTCTCGCTGGCAGTGCATGGCGTCGGCGGTGACGACGGCGTCGGCCCGGTCGAGAACGGTGAGCAGTCTCCGCAGGCAGCAGATCTTGTTGGTTTTCGCACCGACCGCGATCTGGGCCACAACGACACCGGTGCGTTGACACAGCGCGGCGAGTAGGTGCGGCAGGTCACCGGTGGTGTCGCGGGCTCCGCGCAGGGTTTTGCCGTCGAAAGCGATGACGCGACGGCCATCGATCATGCTGGTCGATAACCACATCCACGCGCCGACGAGCTCGTCGAGACCATCGGCGCTGATCTGCTGCAACACCCGTCGGATCGTCGGCTCCGACGGTGCCGGGTCGTGATGGCCGAGGCGCGACATCATTGCCGTGCCGGCGCCGTGGGCCCAGTCCGTGATCGCGGCGTAGGAACGGGCTCCGGCGATCGTCGCTGTGACCGCGACGGCCAGAACCGTGGCGAGCGGGTGCCGGACTCCGCGTTTGTGACGTGGATCGGGCACGGCGGCCAGGACTTCCAGCGAACCGAAAGCAACGATGGACGTGGCGGCATCGGCGGCCGGATCCGCGGTGAGCGGACCCCGGGGTGGCGTCGGCGGCCGCAGCCAGCGATGATGACAATGCGGGCACAGCAACAGCTTTCGGCGATCAGTGTAGGAACCATGATCATCACCGAGGCGATGCTGTGTCCGCGCCAGCGACACACCCCGAGGTCGCCAGGTCAAGCGGTCATTTCATGACTTTGACGGCACCCTGGGCCTGCTCCCATCTCAAACCCCGACGAACTGGTCAACGCCGACCTCAAACGTACCCTCGCCGACTAAAACTATCCTCACCCGAGACCAGATGAAACTGGAGGTGCGGTCGTTCTTCCAGCGCCGTCCAGAAGTTTCCCGACCACGTCCGCAGCTACTTCAAAGCCCCACACATGCTTTACGCTTCAGACGCTAGTTCAATGTCAATAAGCGGTGACATAGGGCTTCTCGGTGAGATGCCGTTGTACGATCCACTCGAACCAGGAGGACAGGGTGTCCAAGATCCCGCTAACTCCCATGCTGGTGCAGTATCTGACCGCACTGTGTTGTCTGAGGCGGAATCCCAACGCGGTCGACATCACCATCGGTGAGATGGTCGAGGACGAGGCATCGGAGTCAACGCGCGACGTCGACGTGACGGTGACGATTCAGGATTTTGACTCAGTGACCGATGCGTTCATGGCCTACGAGGTGAAGCATGAAGGTCCGGCGCTGGATGTTGGGAAGGTGGAGGCCCTCTGTCTGAAGCTGAACGATATGCCGTCGATCACGCACCGTGCGATCGTCTCGACATCGGGATTCTCGCCGACGGCGCAGAAGAAGGCGGCACGCCACGGCGTCGAGCTGTATCAGCTTAAGGAGTGGACACGACCGCTGCAAGAACAGTTTCCGCTGCTGGAGATGACGGGCACTGTCGCCGAATGTTTTCCGAGGCAGAAAAGGCTGTTGACCTGGAATGATTACAAATTGGCCCTCGTGTCGTCGGCGGCTCGTACTGCATTCGCGGTCGACGACAGCGGTGCAGTGTTGGATCAGAATGGTAAATCGCACAAGAAATATAGGAGATTCACGGATTACTGGGATGAGCTGCTTCTTCGGTCAACAGAGGTTCTGTATCAGCTCGAACCTGCCAACACCGTCTTGCGGACGTTTCCTCTGACATCCCTCGACGCTCCGAACGGTCCTGTGCGCAGCGGCCCGCGGTGGCCGCATACACATACGCTCGATGTTGCCGCCGACGAGATCTACTTTCAGAATGGCGACGCCGTCTGTCGCATAGATACGGTGACGATCAACGGATTTCTGCGATGGGAACTCGGCGAGACGCCGCCCGCCTACGTTATCGAGCGGGTGTCAGATGGTGAGGCATTCGCTGGGGCGCTGGTTTCGCCGGGCGAGCGGCCAGGCCAGATGATCGCCTTCGTCTTCAGTCCGTCAAGCAGGGAGGTTGGGGTGGAGTTCGTTCAGCTGTCTGAAAGTCACCAGAACGCTATCCGCAAACTCAAGCTGGAGTATGAAGAGGGATCGGTCTGGTCGTAGCCGACGAAGGTCGGAACTTCAGCTCGACTGTGCGCCTATCAGCTCCTACCGGGTAGGTTGCCGAGTCTTCGCGAGCAGATGAGTGCTGCGGCGAGGTCGAGGAATCCCAGGTGGATGTCGGTGCGGCGCTCGCAGCGCACGGCCAGACACCGGTACTGATGCAACAGGGCGAAGGCCCGCTCGACGATCCACCGCCGACTGTCACCTTGTCGCGGGTGCCGCATCGGGGAATGTGGCCGGTGATGCGACGCTACCGCAGTTCGTGAACGCGGGGGTAGTGGTAGCCCTTGTCGGAGATCAGGGTCTGGACGTAGTGACGTGGCCGTCCGGGCCGGCTACGCAGCGGTTTCACCCGGTCGAGCAGTTCGGTAAGTCCGTCGGGTTGTCTCCCGTGGAGAGGAACGGCGGACGATAGGTGATCTCGGGCTCCAGGTTGCTGCTCTCGGGGGTGGTGACCCCGTCACCGCCCCCGAGAGCAGCAACCTGATGACCTGCGGCGTTGACGCCGTCACCACATGGAGGTTAGCTTTGGTCCTGAAATGGCACGAACGGTCTTGAAACGGCTGTTGACCTGCGGTGGGCGGCCCTCATCAGCTCGCTGACCTGGCATTTTTTGGCGTGGGGTGAGGGGTTCGAGTCCCCATAGCTTGGCAGACGACGCGATGAGGGGGTTGGCACTCCACCGGTCCTGCCATCCGGCATTGGCCGCATCCATGGTTTGATCGTCCGTTGGGCCGGTGTGGACAATCGGTCTGGGGGTCGTGGGTATCTCCAGCGTTCGACTGCACCCGCCAAAGCGGTGCGCTTTCGGTCGCGACGTGCCTCGCGTTGCAAGGGATCGCAGAGCTTGGCCGTCGCAAGGCGGAATCACGGGGTGTCCAACCTCGCGACCGCTGTCATGCGGTAGCCGAGGAGGGGAGTGCGGAGCGTCGTGTTCGTAGCCTTCGATGTTCCCGTAATCCGGGAACAGTGCATCAATGGCGAGGTCCGCCCGCGATCCGCCCGGATGGAACATCAGGTGGATGGCGCTCATGGGTGAGCAAGGGTGTCGCGCTCGTCGAATATAAATGTCGTCAAGTAGATATGCGCATCTATAGATGTGATCTCGGAATAGCCTTGGCACACACAAGGACTCAAGCGCTGATGGGCTACGCGGGCATTTGGTTGGTAGAACGTGGTGATGGTTCGGACCGAGACGCACGCTCGGTCCGAACCGTCGTCTGTCGTCATCGAGATGGGGTGTCCTGCCCTCCGGATAAGTTGACGGTTCACGCCAAAGGCGAAGCGCCCATGTGAGACATGGTCCTATGCCGGTGGTTCAGTATTGGCGAACTTGGAGATGTTCGAAGCGAGTGTCTGAGCTCGACCTGCGGCGATCCGCTGGTAGCGCATGGCGGCCTGCGGTGTCTTGTGGCGGAGTCGTTCCATGACTTCCGGCAGGGTGCCGCCTGCCTGTGCGGCGACAGTGCCGCCGGTGTGACGCTGCTCAGCTGGGCGGAAGTCGGGTCGGCCGATCTTGGCGCACGCCGCTTTGAAGATGCGGCGGTAGACCCATTCACGCATGGTCTTCCCGGTCACGGGGTCGGGGAACAGCAGAGCGTCCGGTGCTTCGGCGACATGCTTTTCGAGGTGCCGGCGGATCGCGGGTCGGATGTGGTCGGGGATGACGACTTCTCCGGTGGAGCCGGATTTGGGGCGGTCGATCACTGTCTTGCCGTTTCGGTAGGTCGCGGCGAACGCGACGGTGAGGATCGAGCAGTCGGCGTTGAGGTTGCGGCGGCGCAGTTCGTAGGTCTCGGAGGGGCGTAGTCCGCACCATGAGGCCAGCAGGACCGAGGCGCCGAGTTCGGCGGGCATCGCGCGGGCAAGAGCGTCGATCTCGGCTGGTGTCAGGACGGTGGCGTCGTGGGCAGGTTCGATCGCGGTCGCGCCCTTGATCCGGCACGGGTTCTGGGAGATCAGCCCGTCTTCGACGGCGACGTTGAGCACCATTCGAAGAACCTCGTAGGCGCGCGCTCGCGTGGTCGGTACGTCGCGATTCACGTTCTCGACCTTCGATTTCCGCCCGTGTGGCCGACGGCGGGATACGTTGCTGTACCAGGTGCGGACCATCTCGAAGGTGATGTCGGCGACAGGGGTGTCCTCGAAGCTCGGATTGATGTGGTCACGCAGCAGGTAGGTGTAGGAGTCCACCGTGCGGCGCGAGAGTGGCTTCCCTCGGCGTGAGACGCGGGTCGCGACAACGTTCTTGGCGTACGGACCGAAGCAGACGACTTCGGGAGCCTCCATCTCCGCCTCGGCCTTCGCGGCCGCTTCCGCGGCGGCGCGGGCGGCGGGAGAAGTCCAGATGTCGAGATCGATCAGCCTGCGTTCCTGGGCCAGCCAGCCCTCGGCTCGTCCCTTTGTATCGAAGGTGGTGTCCGCTATGTGCATTTCGAGGTCTGGCCCGACATAGGACGCCTGCCATCGGCCCGACCGGAATTGCCGAACCCTTCCGAAGGCCCGGCGGGGTGCCCGAGTCCTCTTCCGTCTCGTTGTCGCAGGCATGTCCCTCCTCCGATCCGCGCGCAATATACGCGCAATAGCGCAGCCCATTCGTGCCTACACATGCGTACGGCTGCTACTCAATTTCTCTGGAAAGTGCCAGGTAGAGGCTATATCTGGGCTGATCGGCGCGCCAACGAGATACATTCTGTCGCTGGTTCGATCCCAGCTGGGACCACCGGTACACCCCCTGATATCGCTACTCAGGGGGTGTTTTCATGTTCCCGAGGGGGAACGGCAAACCGGTTCTGCTCGGGCCGGGGCTCGTCGGTGTCAGTCTCGTGCGGGGCGGGCCAGCCGCTGGATCGCGGTGCGCATGTCGTCGCGCCGCCGTCCGTCGGCGAGCTCGATGAGAGCGGTCTCGGCTATCGCGGCGACGAGCAGGACCGCGAGGGGCTCGGGGTCGCGCCAGCCGATGGCGGCGAGGTCGGCAGTGAGCAACTGGGCGGCCTGCTGGTTGCGCCGGGCGACCTCCTCACTGAGGCCGGCCTCGGTCCTGGCCTGGACGAGAAGAGCTTTGGTCGCCGGCTCGGCCAGGCAGCCGTCGAGATAGGCCGCGATGCCCGTGGCCAGTCGTTCGGCGCCGGGCGGCCATCCGGCCACCTGCTGCTGGACCTTGTCGAACAGTTCGTCGTGAAATATCTCGTGAAGGGCTCGAATGTAGTCCTCGCGGCTGCGCCAGTGCTGGTAGAAGCTGCCTTTGGCCATGGTGGCGGCGGTGGTGACAGAGTTGACCGACAATCTGGTCAAGTCGGAGCCGGCCAGGAGTGAACGCCCCGCGTTCAGCAGGGCGCGACGGCCGGGTTCGGCGGGTCTCATGAGGCTGATCCTGCCTGGTCGGTGAGGAACTGTCGGACGGTGCGGAGGAACAGCTGCGGATTCTCGCTGAACGGTTCGTGCCGAGTGGGCAATGGCACGATCTGTGCGTGTGGCAGAGCGCGAGCGAGGGCACGTCGATTGAGCCACCACGGGTTGATCGGATCCCGAGTGCCCCACACCACTTGCACGCGGGTGCGCGGCAGCAGCGGCGCCTCTGCGCCGAGATCGGCATCGGGACCGCCGAGGCTGCGCCACAGTGCGCGATAGACAGCCGATCGTGCCGGGTCGTGGCGAACCCGCACGGCCCGTTCGTAGATGGCGCGATGGCTCTCACTGCGCAACGGGCCCAGGTACCCGCGTGCGCTCGGTGCGATGACCCACCGCGCTACGGTCGGCCGGCTCATCACACGGCACAGCGCGCGCGTCGCCGAGTTCGCCGGGATGAAGCCCGCGGGTTGCACCAGCACCACGGACTCGACCAGGCCGGGGTGGTGCTGGGCGGCCCGGACAGCGGCGTGGCCTCCGACGCTGTTGCCGATGATCGACAGTCGCCGAATCCCTCTGTCCGCCAGCGTATGCACCACCGTTGTCGCCACTTCCCCCAGTGCCGCCACGGTGACCTCGTCCGGGCGTGCGGCCACCGAGTCGCCGAAGCCGGGCCAGTCGACGCCGACGACCAGCCGGTCGCGTTCGAACGCGCTGGTCACCGGCGCGAAGTCCCGATGGTCACCGGGATTGGCGTGCAAGAGCATCAGTGCCGGTGTCGCGGCGTCCTCCGGTCCGGACAGCCACACCGCGACCACGCCGTAGGGAGTGCGGATTTCCAGCCGCCGGGCCGGCATCACCGTGCTCCTGGCTCGGTCGGCGGGATCACGGGGCCCAGCAGCGGCGCGACCAAGCGGCAATCCACCGCTCGCGCGTGCTCGGGGTCGAGCGCGTTGAGGACCTCGGCGACCGCGATGGGGTCCGAGGTCAGTCCGTAGTGTTCGCTGAAATCGGAGGCGCACACATCCTGGAGCACGATGTTGCGCGCATTGGGGCCTTCCAGCATTCCGGTGGCGAACGGCGTGGCGATCTCGTCGTACCGACTGACGATGCTGATGAACTCGGTCTCGGGCGCCAGGCGGGCGTCGGCGCCGAGGAACTCGACTGCCGGCGATCCGGGCGACATCTGGCACGGCCCGCAGTCCTCGACGATCTGCGCTCCGCCCGGCAGGTCGGCGACCCACCGGCCGAGCACATCGAGTCCGCTGACCGTCGATCCGTGGTACGGCGCGCCCAGACCGATCAGGCGGGCGATCGCGGGCGCACCCTCCAGATGACGCATGTAGTAGAACGACACGGCCGCTCCCATCGAGTGCCCGACGATGTCGACCCGGTCCGACCCGGTCGCGGCGCGCACGCGGTCGATGAAAGCGCCGACCTCGGCGGCACTGCGTTCCAGCGGAGCCAGAGCGCCGACAGCAGGTCCCAGCGCACCGGTGCCGTACGTGGTGGTGAAGACGCAATACCCGGCTCGCGCCAACAGGGGCGAGAGGGTCTGCCAGCTCACCGTCTCGTTGCCCAGTCCGTGCAGGAGTACTACGGGGCGGGGGTGGCGAGTCGTCGGGCGGCACGACCAATCGTTGGCACCGGCCGGCGCCTGCCCCGGTGTCTGCGCCTGGGCGGCGAGCCCGGCCAGATAGCTGTAGGGCACGGGCTCGGGGGCCTCGCCCGAGGCCCCACCTGCCGCCGCGACCATCACGGCGGCGGCCGTGCCTGCCGCCGCCACCCATCGTCTGACGAAGTTCACTGCTCGCCTCCTTGCCGAGTGCGTACGGATCACGCACACCTATGACCGACCGGTCGGTCATAGGGTACGTCCGAAAGCGCCTCCCGGATAGAGGTGAGGGCGTTCGGCAGCGCCCGCGGCATCGACATCGGTTGGCGCCAGGGAGGATGCTGATGCGCGGCACCCTGCGGAGTCCCCCATCGATCGGGCTACTCTCCGCCGGGCGCGGGGAGTAGTGTCGCGAACGAACGTCCGGGTTCCCGAAAACATCGGCATCTCCACCCACGAGGAGATCTCATGACCGACATGTGGATCTGCGCCGTCCCCCGAGCGGCGAATCATGGCGGGCGCGGCGACCATGCCCACTGACAGCGCGACGAAAACCGTCCGTCTGCACGCCCCGGCGGCACGGGTGCTCGCGACCATCCGTGATCTGGAAAGCCAGCCGGAGTGGATTCCCGAGATCCTCGAAGCCGAGGTGCTCGAGGCGGATGAGCAGACCGGTCTGCCGGTGACTGCCCGGTTCAAGGCTTCGGCGACGGTGGGTACCGACACCTACACCCTCACCTACCGTCACCGTGACGACGGTATGAGCTGGTCGATGGTCGAAGGTCGCATGCAGACCGGTCAGGAGGGTCGTTATCAGCTCGAGGAAGCCGGTCCGGCCGCCACGTCGGTCACCTATCAGCTGACCATCCACCACAACTTGCCGCTGCCCGGCTTCATTCGCAATCGGGTGATCAAAGGTCTGGTGGACAGCACGTTGAACGGCCTGAAGAAGCGGGTCGAAGGCTGAAACGCCACCTGCGATGCCGTGAGGGGCGCTCGGCTCAATCGGCGTGGACGACCATCACCGGGCAGTCGGCATGTTGTACAAGCCAATTGCTGGTGGAACCCAGCAGCAGGGAACGGAATCCGCCTCGACCGCGGCTGCCGACGACGAGTAGCTGCGCTTTGCCCGACCACTCGCCCAGTTGCTCGCGCGGGCCCGACAGATACACCTGGCGCGTCACGGCGACGTCCGGGTACCTCTCCTGCCAGCCGGCGAGCCGTTCGGCCAGCAGCGCTCGCTCGCCGTCCATCAAAGCGTCCGGCGGATCACCGACATAGGACGCGCCCGCGAACGCCGTGGAGGACAGGTCGCTCCAGGCGTGCACGGCGACCAGCTCGACTCCGCGGACCGCGGCCTCGGCGAATGCCGCCTCGATCGCGGGCTCCCCGGCCGCGCCGGCGTCCACCCCGACCACGACCGGTGCGCGATCGGGGGTGGGACCGCCTCGTACCACCACCACGGCGCCGTGCGCGTGAGCGGTGACCGCGAGCAGGGTCGACCCCAGGTGGGCGAACGGGCCGACCCTCGCCGCGGCGCCCAGGACGACCATGTGCGCCCGCTCCGACAGAGCGATCAGGCGGCTGGCGGGATTGTCGTCGGCCAGATCGGTGCCGATCTCGACAGAGGGGGCGATCTCGCGAGCGAGAGCCACCGCCTCGGACAGCAATCGCGCGCCACGGGTGTGGAACGCCTCGACGATCGCGGGCGCCTCGATCTGGCTGTTGTCGTATGTCGCGCGGGTGTTCGCCAGGTCGATGCCGTGCACGATCAGCAGGCGGCGGCCTCGGTCGGCGGCCGTGCGCGCGGCCCAGCGGACGGCGATCGCGGCGGGCTCGGAGCCGTCGGCGCCGACGACCACGGCCGCGGCGGCGAGTGCGTGACGGTTGTCCTCGGGACGAGTGGTCATCGAGAATTCCTTTCCGCCCGGCGAGGCGGGAGCTGGTTCTCCGTGTCGGTCAGCTGGACAGCGGCGGGAGCACTTGGCCCGCTGTGGCCCCGCCGTCGAGGACGAATTCCGACCCGGTGGAGAAGCCGGCCTCGGTGACGATGAAGGTGACCATCGCGGCCACTTCCGCGGACTCGCCGAAGCGCGGCAGTGGCTGCGCGGCAGCGACGGCGCGGTCCATCTCGGCGGTCATGGGGGTGTCGATCGGGCCGGGATGGACCGAGCAGACCCGGATGCCCGCGCGGCCGAGTTCGATGGCCGCGGTCTTGGTGAGACCGCGCAGACCCCACTTGGAAGCCACGTAGGCGCCGATGCCCGAATAGCCCGTCAGCCCGGCGGTGGAGGAGATGTTCACGATGACCCCGCCTCCGGCCGCACGCAGCAGCGGCGCCGCGGTGTGCATGCCCAGCCAGGAGCCGAAGAGGTTGACATCGAGCACGTTCCGGAACGCGGCGGGCGACTGCTCGGTGATCTCGCCGAAATCGAGGATGCCCGCGTTGTTGATCAATACGGCGAGTGGTCCGAAGGTGTCCTCGGCGATGTCGAGCACTTTCCGCCAGTCGTTCTCCTGAGTGACGTCGAGGTGAGCGAAGCGCCCGCGGTGACCGAGGCTCTCAGCGGTTTCCGTGCCCTCGCTGTCGAGGACGTCGGCGACGACGACTCCCGCTCCGGCGTCGGCCAGCGACCGGGCGACCGCGGCGCCGATCCCGCGTGCGCCGCCGGTCACGACGGCGCTGCGGCCATCGAGTTCGAACATCATCGGAGTCCTTTCGATCCGGCCGGGCGAACCGGTCGAGCACGTCGAGCACAGCCACCGGGAGAATGCACTGGGCACAGCACCTTTCGGTCGTTGCGACGGACTTCGCGAGGTTCACGTTCCCGTCGGCGGCGGCGCCGTTTCCGGTGGCCGGGCGCCCGTAGCGCGGACGGCGCGCAGACCGCTGTCGATGCAGTCGAGGAACTCCGCCGGGTCTGTCACGGCGGCGGTGTCGATATCGAGTCCGATGTAGCAGGTGCCGATGTGGGAGACCAGGGTCGCGTTGAAGGCCGTTCCCAACGTCGGGCCGAATGCGTGCATTTGCTCGATCTCGGCACCGGCGAGATAGAGCGGCACCGGTGAGCCGGGGACGTCGGAGGCGACGAAATCCACGTGCTCGAGCATCTGTGCGAGCACCATGCTGGGCAGCCGGTTCAGCACGGCGGCCACCGCGTTGGTCAGCGGGATCGCCTGCTCGTGACGCCAGCCCTCGACGGTGGCGTGCACCGCGCGCATCATGGCGATCGCGTCGTCGATGTCGGCGCGCACGGCGAATCTCGCCAGAGTGATGCGGTTTCCGCCGATGGGGTCGGCCGCGGTCCGGGTGCTGATCGGCATCGTGAGACGGAGCTGCTCGACCGAGGCGCCCTGACGTTCGTGGTAGGCCCGCAGACCGATCAGCAAGGCCGCGAGGTAGGCATCGTTGAGGGTGCATTCCGCTCGGTGGGCCGCGGCGGACAACTCGGCGAGCGGTGCTTCCAACACGCTCAGTCGCCTGCTCTGACCGCGCTCGGTCATCACCGGCGACAGGGTGCTGGTGATGGGCCGCACGAACCGGGCCAGCGACCAGGCCAAGCCGGCTCCGGAGCGGGCGGCCCGCACCGGAGAGGTGAGTGTCTGCCGCGCCGCCGATGCCGCCGTCGACAGCCCGGCCCGGACCACCTCGTATCCGGTGGACAGATTCCACTCCACGATGTCGGCCAGCGCTCCGGAATCGGGTGGGCCGCTGTCGCCGACCGGCTCGCGTTCGGTGCCCTCCCGCGCGAGATCCAGCATCTCCCCGGCGATCTGGATGCCGCCGATGCCGTCGGTCAAGCTGTGGTGCACCTTGAGGACGGCCGCACACCGGCCGCCGGACAGCCCGGTCAGCACGGTGAAGGTCCACAGCGGGCGGATCGGATCGAAGGCGGTCATCATCTCGGTGCGCGCGAAGTCGAGGACCGTGGACATGTCGCCCGGCGCGGGCAGCGCGGACCAGCGCAGGTGCCAGGACAGATCGAAGTCGGTATCCGCCTTCCACCGGGGCGGCGTGAGATTCATCGGAGCGACCGACAACACGTGCCGGAATCTGGGAACCACGCGAGTACCGCGATCCATGAGTTCGACCATCCGCGCCCGGTCCGGTTCGGTGTCGAGGATCAACACCGTGACGATGGTCGACCGCAGAAGCGGATCGTGTTCCATGCTCCAAGCGAACAGATCCGTCTGGGTCATGTGTGATTCGCGAGAGCCCATGGTCGGCTGCCTTGCCATGTGTGCGGATGCGTCGAGTCGTCCGGACGGACTTCTCCACCGTGCCCGATCGGCCCGCCCCTGAACAGAGACGAACGTCACAGATCGCGGGGCCGGAGGTTGCCAGTCGGAGCCCGGCAGGCGTGGTGCGAGTCGCCTCACAGTCCGCTCGGGTAGGTCTCCGGGGTTCGGCCGGAGATCCAGTGCTCACCGGGTTCCAGCGGCTCGATCGCGGTGGTCTCGTCGATGTGGATCACCGCGTCGTAGCGGTCGGCGAGGCGGCTGTGGAAGTAGTGGCTGTGGCGTTCGGTGGCGGGTTGGTAGATGACACCGATCGCGCGTTCCAGGCGCGGCGTGCCGAGCACGTCCACCGCCTCGGAGGGCCGATCGGTGCGCACCAGGAACGCCGGGATACCGGTGTCGTGCAGCAACTCTTCGACGCTGCTGGGGAGCGGGTCGCGGACGCGCTTGAAGTGGGCGGGGCCGTTCCACGCGTCGGCCGCCGTCACCGTGCCGTGGCCGGTCGTCAAGCCGATGAGGCGGGCATCGTCCCCGTGCCGTTCCCGTACCAGTTGTCCGAGCGAGAGCTGCCCCTCGGCGCCCATTTCGGTGGCGCGCGCGTCCCCGACGTGCGAGTTGTGCGCCCAAACCACGACGCGCGCCTGCTTGTCCGGCCGATCGAGGTGCCGGGCGAGCGCGTCGAGGGTGTCGGCCATGTGTTCGTCACGCAGGTTCCAGGAGGAGACGCGCGGGCCGAACATGGCGCGGTAGTACGCCTCGGCGCCGCGCACCGTCCATGCGTTGCGCAGGGCGTCGAAGCCGGCCTCGCCGTCGTGGACGTCCATGTGCGCGGCTGCGCCGCGCTGCAGTTCGACCAGCTGGCGCACCGCCTCGGCCTCGCAGGACTCGCCCGCGCCGAAGGCGGCCGCGAATCCGTAGGCCTGGGCGTCGTTGTCGGAATTGCGGTCGAAGCAGCTGTAGCGGCGGCGCGCTCGTTCGGCGGCGGCGGGGTCCACGGTCTCCAGATACGAGATCACCCGCTGCATGCTGCGGTGCATGCTGTAGAGATCGAGCCCGTAGAACCCGGTCGGCGTGCCGCCCGCCCGGCGACGGGCCTCGTTGTGCAGGCGCAGCCAGGACACGAAATCGCGGACCACCGTGTTGCGCCACATCCAGGTGGGGAATCGTTCGAAGTCGCCGAGGGCGTGTGCTGCCGAGTCGTCGGTACCGACGCCGCGGACGTAACGGTCGACCCGGTAGGCGTCGGGCCAGTCCGCCTCGGCCGCGACCGCGTCGAAGCCCTTGTCCGTGATGAGCCGGCGGGTGATCGCCGCCCGCGCGGCATAGAACTCGCGTGTGCCGTGCGAACTCTCCCCGATCAGCACGAATCGCGCGTCGCCGACCAGATCGTCGATCACATCGGCGGGCACCACCCCTCCCGGCGCCGGGATGGCGGCCGCCCGTACCAGCTCGGTCGTGTCCGGGACCGCGGAGCGGGCCCGTGCGGGAGTGTCGGCGAGCAGTGCGCGTACCTGGTCGTCGGTGACCTGGGTGAAGTTCCAGAAGGAGTCGCCGACCGCCAGGAACGGCGAGGGCATGCTCGCGCAGACCATTTCGTCGACCATGGACTCGAATTCCCGGCAGGTGGATTCGGGCGCGGCGGGCACGGCGACCACGATGCGTCCGGGCTCGGCGGCACCGATCGCCTGAACAGCGGCGACCATGCTCGCGCCGGTCGCCAGCCCGTCGTCGACGAGAATCACCGTGCGACCGGCGACGTCGAGCGGGCGACGGCCGCCCCGGTAGGCGGCTTCCCGGCGGGCCAGTTCGCGCGCCTCGTCGCGGGCGATGTCGCGCACCTGGTCCGCGGTCAGTCCCAGCGCCCGCACCGTGTCGTCGTTCAGCACGATCCGGCCGTCACCGGCCAGCGCGCCGATCGCGAACTCCGGGTTGGCAGGCGCGCCGAGCTTGCGCACGATGATCGTGTCCAGCGGGGCGCCGAGGGCGGCCGCGACCTCCCAAGCGACGGGGACACCGCCGCGGGCGAGGCCGAGCACGATCACTTGCGGGTCGTCGCGATAGTGCATGAGCAGTTCGGCGAGCACGCGTCCGGCTTCACTCCGGTCACGGAAGATCGGCTGCGGTGTGTTCCTGGTGTCCGGCGCCGATGTCATGAGAGCCTCCTTTCACCGGGGCAGGCGCTCCAGCTCTCCCGAGAAAAGCCTTCTCGCCCTGCTGGGCAGGGGAGAGAGGATTCCTGCCTCGCCGTGGGTGACCATCGGCTCTGGTACGACGCCGGTCGCCCGCTGTCAACGCTGCCGGACAGTCCTCTGCTGACACATCGGGTCCTGCCAGGCCCGCAGGGCCAGGGCGAGCGAGTCCTCGAGTGGTTGTGCGGTGTCGACCCGGGTGGCCTCGGGCCAGGGTGCTGCCGTCGCGGCGAGTGCGTCGGCGATCGCGGGCGTCGCCTCGGAGTATCCGCGCGTCCTGGTCTCGATGCGCTGATGTGCGAGTTCTGCCGGGCACGTGCAGTGCAGCGACACCAGCTCGCTGCACGTCTGATCCGCCAGTGCCGCGGCGCGGTCGCGTTCGGCGGGATCTGTCCAGCTCGCGTCCAGGATCACCGAGACACCGTGCTCGAGGCGCTCGCGTGCCAGCTCGAGCAGCGTGGTGTAGACCGCCGTCTTCGCCGCCGGTGCGTAGGCCCCCGCGCCGAAGGTTCCGGAATCGCCGGTGAGAGCGCCCGCTGCGCGCATCCGGTCGCGCACCTCGTCGGAAGAGAGCACGACCGCGTCCGTCCCGGCGGCGAGCTGCGTGGCGACCGTGGACTTCCCGGTGCCGGGCAGGCCGCCGACGAGCACGAGCCGCACCGCGCCCTGCTCGAGGTGACGCACCGCCAGGTCGAGGTGGCGGCGGGCGTTGCCCGCGGCGGCCGGGTCGTTCTGGTCGTAGCGGACTCGGTCGGTCTTGGCGCGGACCGTCGCGCGATAGGCGATGTAGTGGTGGCGCAACGTGACCGGCGCCGGATCGCGCGCCGCGTCGGCATAGTCGTCCAAGAACGACCGAGCGTGCTGGGGATGGCCGAGGAATTCGAGGTCCATCGCCAGGAAGGCGGCGTCATCGAGCGCGTCGACATAGCGCAGCTGGTCGTCGAAATCGAGGCAGTCCAGGATTCGGAAGCCGTCCGGGAGCACGAAGATGTCCTCCGCGAGCATGTCGCCGTGGCCGTCGATGATGCGTCCCGCGGCGATCCGTTCGTCGAAAAGCGGTGATCTGCCGTCGATGTAGCGCATCGCGAGCGCGTCGATGCGGGCGAGAACGGCCGGGTCGACGCCGGGGCACGGGTGGTCGGCGAGCGGGTCGAGCAGGGAGCGCCACCGTCGTCGCAGCCGCTCGGGGCGGGCGGCCTCGTCGATCTCCGTGGCGCGGCGGGCTGCCAGGTGGAATCGCGCCACCGTGGCGGCAAGGTCCGGCAGCGGAGACGGGCGCCGCGACGGATCGGCGAGCACCGCCGACAGTCGCATCGCCGCGGACATCCGGCGCATGACGAGCAGCGGTTCGGCCGGGCCGCCCGCGGGGTCGGTCACGTGAGCCAGGCCGAGATAGACATCGGGGGCGAGGCGCTGGTTGAGCTCGAGCTCCCGGGCGCACGCGCGCTCGCGCGCGGCGGGGGTGCCGAAGTCGAGGAAGTCGGTGACGATGGGTTTCTTGGCCTTGTAGGCGCGATCACCGCAGAGCATCACCACCCCGGTGTGGGTCTCGCGCACTTGCACATAGGGCTCGCCCTCCGGGAGCTGCGGCACGGGATTCTCCTTCTGAGCGTGAATCTGGTCAGCAGTGTTCGGGGGTTCTCGCCGGGCGGGAGTCTGGCCCGGACGACGGACGGGCCCAAGAGTCGATCGTCATCGTCATCGAAGTCTTCGGCCACTGTCGCGGCCGGGTGTGCGGGGGGATCGTGGATACATGCCCGAGAACTCGAGCCTATCTCCACTCGAACGCAGGCGCTTGGCGGAGCACGCGATGGAATCGGCGGGTTCGGGCCCGGAGGTGCTCCTCACGATCCGGTGTCCCCGCAGCCACCACGTGGCCGAGGTGATCGACACCGCGCAGGGTGCGGTGTACCGATCGGTCGTCGGCTCACATGCCCACGGTGACCGCGACCGCATCGATACCGGTCATGGTGGACATCAGCGCGGCACCGCCTATGTCGATCTGCTCGCGGCGGAGGATCCGCGCGACGACGCGTTGCCCGCCGGCTGCGAATGCGGGCCCGCGACATTGTCGAGAGCCCGGTTGCATCAGGCGATCGCCGCGGGCGAGCGCACCGTCGAACTGGCTGCCGCGCAGCCCTCGTCCGGCGACGCAGCCGGCGGTGGCGAGGCCACGCCGCAGCAGGCGACCACGGCGCAGCCGATACGGGTGTCCACCGGCCGGTATGTGTCCGCCGCCGGTGCCGAGTACGCGCGCGAGAAGATCGGGCACGCGCTCACACACGCGCCCGCGCCGGTGCTCTCGGCCCGGGTCCGGCTCAGCGGGCACGGCGATCCCGCGGTGAGTTCACGCGTGGTCGCCCAGGTCGTCGCCGATGTCGGCGGTCGCAGCGTCCGGGTCCAGGTGCAGGCCGCGACCACGCGCGAGGCGGTCGACCTGTTGCAGGAGCGGCTGAAGGCACGGCTGGCCGGAATCGATCGCCGCGGCGAGTCGATTCGACGGCTGCGGGCCCACGGCGAGCACGAGTGGCGCCACGGCGACGCGCCCCGGCCGCAGCTGCCCTACTATCCCCGCCCGCCCGAGACACGGGAAGTGGTGCGGCACAAGTCCTATGCGCTGGCCGAGCAGACCTGTGGTGCGGCGGCGGCCGACGCCGAAGCGCTCGACTACGACTTCCACCTGTTCGTCGAAGCGGGCAGCGGCGCCGACAGCGTGCTGTATCGCACCCAGGACGGTTCCTATCGGCTCGCGCAGGCCGATGGCAGGCCGGAGGCGGTGATCGCCGATCTGCCCGGCATGACGATGAGCACGACACCTCCGCCGGAGCTGACTGTCGAGGAGGCCGCCACCCGGCTCGAACTGGCCGGCCAGCCGTTCGTGTTCTTCCGCGACAAGGTCCTCGGCCGTGGCTGCGTGCTCTACCACCGGTACGACGGGCACTTCGGGCTGATCACTCCCGCCGGGGTGGGCTGAGCCGAGCGAGCGCGCCGACATCGTGGCTTCTTGCCGAGGACGACGATGCCGGCGGGGGTGGCAGACCTGACCGAACCCGGTCGAGGAGGTGCTACATGGACGCCGCGGATCGTTCCAGGGGCACACGGCCGCGCCCGACCACGGGGCCGCTGAATATCGCGTACGAGGCGGTGGATCGGCACCTGGGTACGCCGCGGGCGGACCAGGTGGCCGTGCGATGGCTGCGCCCCCTGGCAGACCCGGTATCGCTCACCTACGCCGAGCTCGCCGCGTCCGCGGGCCGTTTCGCCGACGTACTCACCGGGCTCGGGGTCCGGCCAGGGACGAGGGTGTGCGTCCTGCTGGGTCGATGTCCGGATCTCTACACCGTCATCGTCGGCGCGTGGAAGGCCGGCTGCGTTGTCGTCCCGTTGTTCCCGGCGTTCGGTCCCGAGCCGGTACGCGAGCGGATCACCCTCGCCGAAGCGGAGGTAGTGGTGACCACCGCCGCGCTGCACCGGCGCCGCGTGGCGCCCGTTCGTGCCGCGCTCGGCTCGCTGCGGCACGTGTTGCTCACCGATACCGAACCGGCCGCATCCGCCGAGCCGGCCGCGTCCGAGGCCGGTGTGGTGGATCTGCCGGCCGCGATGGCCGTCGCGGACCCGCGGTTCGAAGCGGTGCGGACCGACAGCGAAGACGTCGCGTTGCTGCATTTCACCAGCGGCACGACCGGGCGGCCCAAGGGCGCGATCCACGTGCACGGCGCGGTGCTCGCGCACCGCGAGACGGCGGCGCGGGCCCTGGATCTGCGCGGCGGCGACATCTATTGGTGCACGGCCGATCCCGGATGGGTGACCGGCATGTCCTACGGAGTCATCGCGCCGCTGGCGCTCGGAGCGACCGTGATCAGCGACCAAGCCGAGTTCGATGCCAGACGCTGGTACGAGATCCTCTCGGCCGAGCGGGTGGCGGTCTGGTACACCGCGCCGACTGCCCTGCGGATGTTGCGCAGGCGCGGTGACGAGCTGCCCGCGGGCTGCGACCTGTCGCACTTGCGGCTGGTGGCCAGTGTCGGTGAGCCGCTGGACGCCGCGGTGGTGCGCTGGGGGGAGCAGGTTCTGGGGAGGCCGGTACACGACACCTGGTGGCAGACCGAGACAGGAGCGATCATGATCGCCGCCGATCCCGCCGAGCCGGTGCGTCCGGGTTCGATGGGCAGGCCGCTGCCCGATGTGGAGGCCACGGTGCTCGCGCGCGGTCCCGACGGCCGGGCGCGGGTGACCGACGGCGCGGTAGAGCCCGCCGGGACCGACGAGGTCGGGGAACTGGCGCTGCGGGCGGGCTGGCCCTCGATGTTCCGAGGGTACTGGGGCGACCCCGCGCGCTATGAGAAAGCGTTCGCGGGCGGATGGTATCTGTCCGGCGATCTGGCGCGCCGCGACGCCGATGGCTATTACTGATTCGTCGGCCGCGCCGACGATGTCATCAAGACCGCCGGGCACATGGTCGGCCCGTTCGAGGTCGAAAGCGCGCTGATGGCCCACCCCGCGGTGGCCGAGGCCGCGGTGATCGGTGTTCCCGACCCCGTCGCCGGGCAGCGGGTGAAGGGGTTCGTGGTGTTGCGCGCCGGCCGGGTGCCCTCGGCGGAACTGTCCGCCGAGCTGGTGGCGTTCAACCGGCAGGCGCTGGGGTCGGTGGCGGCCAGGGAGATCGATTTCGTCGAGGCGTTGCCGCACACCCGCAGCGGGAAGGTGATGCGCAGAGTGCTGCGCACTCGTGAGCTGGGGCTGGCCGCGGGCGATGTCTCGACGCTGGATCCGTCGTCATGAGCGCCGAGGCCACCGGTCCCGCGCCGCTCGACACCGCCGAGCGGCTGGACCTGTTGCGTCAGATGGTGCGCATCCGCCGTTTCGAACAACGATGCGTCCGGCTCTACAGCGAGGAGAAGATCCGCGGCTTCCTGCACCTCTACATCGGCGAAGAGGCCGTGGCGGCCGGTTTGCTCGGCGCGCTCGGGAGTGAGGACGCGGTGGTCTCCACCTATCGCGAGCATGGTCATGCGCTGGCCAGGGGCATCCCGATGACCGCGCTGATGGCCGAGATGTTCGGGCGCAGTGCGGGATGCAGTCACGGCCGGGGCGGATCGATGCACCTGTTCGACAGCTCGCGCAGGTTCTACGGCGGCAATGCCATCGTGGGTGGTGGGCTGCCGCTGGCGGTCGGGCTCGCGCTCGCCGACGTGCTCAGCGCCCGGCAGCGGGTCACAGTGTGTCTGTTCGGCGACGGAGCGCTGGCCGAGGGCATCTTCCACGAATGTGCCAATCTGGCCGCCCTGTGGCATCTACCGGTGCTCTTCGCCTGCGAGAACAACCAGTACGCGATGGGCACCGCGTTGCGGCGCGAGCACGCCGTGACCGATCTGGCTCTGCGCGCCGCCGGATACGGCATGGCGGCATGGCCGGTCGACGGGATGGACGCCGAGGCCGTCGCCCTGGCGGGCAGGCGGGCGGTGACCTCGATCCGCGCGGGCGGTGGGCCCTGTTTCCTGGAATTGCGCACCTATCGATTCCGCGCGCATTCCCTCTACGACGCCGACCGCTACCGCGACCCGGCCGAGATCGCGCAGTGGAAGGCGCGCGACCCGATCCCGCGTCTGACCGACGAATTGCGCGCCGCGGGCGCGCTCACCGAGGCCGACGCCGAGAACATCGAGCAGGCCGCGCACAACGAGATCGAGGCGGCGATCACCGCCGCGCTGGAGGCACCGGCCGAGCCGATCGCCGACCTCACCCGGCACGTGTACGCGGAGGAATCGTGACGACCTATCGGGAGGCGGTACGAGAAGCGCTGCGCGAGGCGTTGATCCGTGACGACCGGGTGTTCCTCATGGGCGAGGACGTGGGCGCCTACGGTGGCTGTTTCGGCGTGAGCCGCGGGTTGCTCGAGGAGTTCGGCCCGGAGCGCATCCGTGACACACCGCTGAGCGAGGCCGGCTTCGTCGGCGCGGGCATCGGCGCCGCGTTGGGCGGCATGCGCCCCATCGTAGAGGTGATGACGGCCAATTTCAGTCTGCTCGCCCTCGACCAGATTCTGAACAACGCCGCCACCTTGCGGCACATGTCGGGCGGGCAACTCGGTGTGCCGCTGGTGATCCGGATGGCGACCGGTGCGGGGCGTCAACTCGCCGCGCAGCATTCGCACAGCCTGGAAGCCTTCTACGCCCACATCCCGGGACTGCGGGTGCTCTCGGCGGCGACGGTCGAGGACGCTCGCACGATGCTGTGGCCCGCGCTGCAGGATCCGGACCCGGTGATCATCTTCGAACCGATCGCGCTCTACAACAGCGAATCCGACGCAGCCGAGCCTTCCGCCGTACCCGGCATCGATGCCGCGGCCGTCCGCAAGCCCGGCGTCGATGTCACGATCGTGGCCTACGGCGGCACCGTGCCGACCGCGCTCGCGGCCGCCGAGCGGCTTGCCGACGCGCACATCGACGCCGAGGTGCTGGATCTGCGGACGCTGCGCCCACTGGATACCGCGGCTGTTCTCGATTCGGTGGCGCGCACCCATCGTCTGGTGGTGGTCGACGAGGGCTGGCCGCGAGTGGGCATCGCGGCCGAGGTGGCGGCGTGTGTGGCCGAACACGCCTACTTCGATCTGGACGCGCCGGTGCGCCGGGTGTGCACCGCCGACGTGCCGATTCCCTATGCCAGGCAACTGGAGGAGGCGGCATTGCCCTCGGTGCCCGCCGTCGTGGCCGCCGTCGAGGAGGTGGTGGCGTGAGTGCGCAGTTCCGCATGCCCTCCCTGGGCGCGGACATGACCGAGGGCACCCTGTTGCGGTGGCTGGTGCGGCCGGGTGATCAGGTGCGGCCCGGCGACATCGTCGCCGAGGTGGACACCACGAAGGCGGCCATCGACGTCGAGTGCTTCGACGAGGGCACCATCGGCGAACTGCTCGTGCCCGAGGGCGCCACGGTCGCGGTGGGCACCCCGCTGGCCACGATCGACTCCGGCGTCGCGGCGCCCGCGGGCACGGCGACAGTCGCGGCGCAGGAGCCGACGGCAGCCCCGATCGGCACCGGCGCGCAGGACCGGCCGTCCGGTGAGACCCCGATGCGCGCCACCCCATTGGTCCGGCGGTTGGCCGAGGAAGCCGGCGTGGACCTGGCGGCGGTGCACGGCTCCGGACCGGCGGGACGAATCGTCCGCGCCGATATCGCCGCGCCGACCACGACGCGACCCCCGGATGCTTCGGCACGCGGCGAGACGATCCGAGCCTCCGGGTACGCGCGCCGTCTGGCGGCCGAGACCGGCCTCGATCTGGGCCGGATTCGCGGCAGTGGCCACAACGGGGCGATCCGTGCGCGCGACGTGGTCGACGTCCGCCCGGCGGAGGTCGTGCGGCCGGCACCGGCGCCGGTGCCCCAGGAAGGTCTGGCCGGCGCCGGCGAACGAGTCGCTCCGGCCCGGGACCGAGACGCGGCCCGCCGGGTCATCGCCACCGCGATGACCCGCTCCAAGCGGACGATCCCGCACTATTACCTGTCCAGCACCATCGACATGGACGCCGCGGCCGCCCGGATGCGGGAGTACAACCGCGCCCTTCCGGTCACGGAGCGGATCGTGGCCTCGGCGCTGTTGCTGTGCGCCGCGGCGCGCGCGGCCCGGTCGGTACCCGCGCTCAACGGGCACTGGATCGACGACGCCTTTCGGCCTGCCGCCGCCGTTCATCTCGGCATTGTCGTGTCCCTGCGCGGCGGCGGCATCATGGTGCCCACTTTGCCCGACGCCGACACGCTCACCGTCCGGGCCATGATGGGGGCGCTGCGTGAGCTGGTCGCTCGAACCCGCACGCAACGACTGCGGTCGCGCGACACCGTGCCCGCCACCCTGACGGTCACCAATCTCGGTGATCTGGGCGTGGATTCGGTGTTCGGGGTGATTCCCGTGCCGCAGGTCGCGATCGTCGGATTCGGCGCGGTGAGCGAGCGCCCCTGTGTGGTGGACACGGTGGTGACGGCGCGTACACAGGTCACCGCCACACTGGCCGCCGATCACCGCGCCACCGACGGCGCGATCGGCGCCCGCTATCTGAACCGGATGGGCGAGATCCTGGCCGGTGAGATCCCGCGGCATCTCGAGGAGTGACGAACCATGAACCGACCCGCCGTGTCCGGACCGCAGGCGGAGGAGATCGTCCGCGCCGCGCTGCGCGGATTCGCCGACGAGCCGCGCCTTCGCGAGCTCGGCCCGGACGATGCGCTGCGCGACGTCCTGGAGTTGGACTCGATCGACTACCTGACCTTCGTCGAACGGATCAGCGCCGCCGTCGGCGCGCGGATCGACGAGGACGACTACCCGGCCGTCGCGACGATCCGGTCCTGGTCGGATCTGGTCACGCGTCTTCGGATGTGATCTCCTCGGCACCGTAGTAGCCGAGCCGCAGCAAGCTGGTGATTTCGCTGATCAGTGGCATGCGCGGATTCGTGCGATTGCTCAGATCCTGGAAGGCTGTCATCGCCAATTCCGGCAGCGCGGAGAGGAATTCGTCCTCGGGGATGCCGATCTCGGCGAGGGTGCGTGGCACGCCGAGGCACCGGAGCAGGTCGTCCACGCCCTGGAAGAGGCGACGACGGCTCTCGTCGGGTTCGTGCCCGCCGAAGACAACTCGTCCGAGTTGGGCGTATTTCTCCGGCGCGACGTAGGCCGAATAGCCGGGCGCGGGCATGAATTTCGTCGGCAGGGAGGCGTTGTAGCGCAGGGTGTGCGGAAGGAACACGCCGTTCACCCGGCCGTGGGCGATGCCGAACCGCGCGCCGACGGCATGGGCGAGAGCGTGATTCGTGCCGACGAAGGCGTTCGAGAAAGCCAGACCGGCCAGTGTCGCCGCGTTGGCCATGTCGGTGCGGGCGGACAGATCGTCGGGGTGATCGTATGCCCGGGGCAGTGCCTCGAAGATCAGTCGAGCGGCCTGGACGCAGAAGGCGTCGGTGTAGGGCGAGGCGAAGATCGAGGCGGCGGCCTCGAGGGCGTGCGTCAGCGCGTCCACTCCGGTGTCGACGGTCAACGTGCGCGGCATGGACACCGCCAGCAGCGGGTCCACGATGGCGATGTCGGGCACGAGGGAATAGTCGACCAGGGTCTCCTTGCGGCCCGCGACGGTCAGGACCGCCGCGGGTGACACCTCCGAACCGGTGCCGGAGGTGGTCGGCACGGCCACCAGCCGGATCTTGTGCGGGTCCTGCGGGTACTCGGCCATCCGCTTGCGCGGGTCGAGGAAGGGCAGCGTGAGTTCGGCGACGTCCTTCTCCGGGTGCTCGTAGAACAGCCGGATCGCCTTCGCCGCGTCGATCACCGATCCGCCGCCGATCGCGATGAGCAGGTCCGGCGGCGACGCCTCGAGCAGCGCGACACCCCGCCGGATCGTGGCCTCGTCGGGTTCCGGCTCGACATCGCTGAACACCTTGAAGTGCTGGGCGCGGACGGAGCCGCGCAGTTCGTCGACCACGCCCCGCTGTTCGGTCAGCGCGTCGGTGACCACCACGACGCTGCGACACTCGACGTCCCGGAGATTCTCGAGGGCGCCCGCGTTGAAGAACGTGTTCGACGGCACCCGGAACCACTGTGGGGGCGTTCGCCGGTACGACACCGTCTTGATGTTGAGCAACTGCTCGTAGTTGACGTTCTCCGTGGTGCTCGAGCCGCCCCAGGTGCCGCAGCCCAGGGAGAAGGTGGGGGTGAGCTTGTTGTAGATTCCGCCGAGCGCTCCGACCGCAGTCGGTGCGTTGACCAGGATGCGTCCGGTGCGCACGGCCAGGCTGAACGCCTCGACCGCGGCGGGATCGTCGGCGTAGATGGCGGAGGTGTGCCCGAGGCCGCCGTGTTCGGTGACGAGCACGGCCGCGTCCACGGCGTGCTGGACGTCGCGGGCCCGCACGAGCCCCAGGACGGGCATCAGTTTCTCCTGTACCAGCGGATGCGCGGCGAGCTGGTCGAGATCGGCGGGCAGCGGCGCGAGGAGGACCTTCACCGCCGGGTCCACGGTGAACCCGGCGCGGGCGGCCAGGTCGGGCGCCTGTCTGCCGAGGGCCTCGAGATTCACCTTGTCGCCGCAGCCGAAGGCGAACTCCGCGATCGCGGCGGACTGTTCGTCGGTCAGCACATGCGCGCCCATCCGCTCGAACTCGGCGACCGCCTCCTCGTAGATGACGTCGTCGATGATGCAGGTCTGCTCGGCCGGACAGATCACCGAGGCATCGAAGGTCTTCGAGATCAGGATGTCGACCACAGCGCCGCGGATGTCGGCGGTGCGGTGCAGGTAGATGGGCGCGTTCCCGGGCCCGACGCCGAGCGCGGGTTTGCCCGCCGCATTGGCCAAGGCGACGATCTTCTGGCCGCCGGTCACCCAGATGAAGTCGACGCGTGGATGCTTGAACAGGTAGTGGGTGACCTCGTGCGCCGCGTCGGGGATGACCTGCAGCGCGCCGGGTGGCATGCCTGCCGCCTCGGCCGCTTCGCGCAGGATCTCCACCGTGCGCGCGCAGGACCGCACGGCGAACGGCGAGGGCCGGAACACGATCGCGTTGCGCGTCTTCGCCGCGACGATGGCCTTGTACAGGACCGTCGAGGTCGGATTGGTCACCGGGGTGATGGCCAGCACCACGCCGATCGGCTCGGCGACGCGCACGATGCTGCGCTCGACATCCTCGTCGATCACCCCCACGGACTTCTTGTCCCGGAGGTAGTCGTAGAGGAATTCGGTGGCGACGTAGTTCTTGACCACTTTGTCCTCGAAGACGCCGAAGCCGGTCTCCTCGACGGCCACCATCGCCAGCTCGGCCGCCGCCCGGATGCCGACCCGGACCATCGCCTTGACGATCGCGTCGACTTGTTTCTGATCGAGACGGCGGAAGGCTGCCGACGCGTCGCTCGCGGCGTCGACCACCGCGTCGATCTCGTCGTGCCGCACCACCGGCGGCTCGGCCGATTGCACGGCGCCGCTTGTCGCGCCGTCTCCGGTGCGGTCGACGGCCTGGGCTTCGGTGCCGATTCGAGTGTCGGTCATGGAGATCTCCTCGGATTGGAGATGCCGGTGTCGCCCTCGCGGACCCGCGTCGAGGGTCTCTTCGCGACATTACGCCGGGTTCCGGCCGCGGACTGTGGTCTCTGTGCACTTCGGCGGATTTTCTGCGGCACCCGGGCGCGGCCGGGTGCCGCGGTCCGCCGGACGGTGATCGAGGCCCGGCCGGCCGACCGGGGTGCCGATGGCCGACGGCAGTCGGCGGCGACCGAGTCGACGGTGGCCGCCGCGAGGCGTTGCCTGTCGCGATGCGGCACGACAGCGCCTACCCTTGGGGGAATTCCCGCGAGGCGGCGGGGCGACGGCGAGAGGGCCGTGATCTGCTGCCGACGACGACGTTGCCGACGACAACGTTACGACCATCCGTGGTGGAACCTGTGCGGACCTCCGGACCCGATGATCCGGACGACAGCGATCGAGTAACAGCAGTGCCAGGGAGGCATGATGAAGGTCGACGAGATACTCACCGCGGCCCGTGACGCCATGACGGTGAAGCGGGTGTACGCCGAGCCGATCGAACGGGACGGCACCACGATCATCGGTGTCGCCTCGGTCAGCGGCGGCGGAGGCGGCGGCAGCGGCATCGATGAGGAGGGACAGGAAGGCTCCGGAGCCGGTTTCGGTATGGGCGCGAAACCGGTGGGGGCCTACGTGATTCGCGACGGTCAGGTGCGTTGGCAGCCCGCGGTCGACGTCAACCGGCTGGCAACTGTGGCCGGAGTGGTCGCGCTGGCCGCGGTGATCGTGGCCGGGCGAATCGCATCGGCCCGCGCGCGCTGATCCCGGCGCCCGAAGCGGGACGGACCGGGTAGGTCGACGCCCCGAGTCCCAGCCGGAGCAGCACGCTGCCCGAGACGACAATCGAATGACACCGCCACGACAGCCCCGGCGACCACGACTCCGATCCGGAGAGAATCCGCTCGCCGGGGCTGTCGCGCCCGATCCGATAGGCGCGATCCGATAGGGGACGAGGCTGCCTGCCGCACATTCGCGGCGCAGCCGACGGGCACCTTCTCCAGCCTCGCCTCGGTGAAGCCTCCGAGGCCGATCGCTGTGATGCCGATCACATTCTCGTAGCGATTTGGTGATCATGATCATTACGGGCTTTTCGAAGTCTTTGGTCAGTCTTTACTATTGATCTCGGCCCGATCGCTTCGGGTCGCGCAAGGCTCGAGTGCCCCGCGTCGGGGCGCTGTGCCTCGTCTGCCACCGATCGTCCCGCCCGCACATGTTCCACCGATGAACCATCCGGCCCGCGAGGTCCGCCGATGGCGAAGGAGAAATATGTTCCCCGAGCCCCACGAGACGTCAGTGTCACCCGATGTCGCGGATTCCGTTGCCGGGTCACCGATCTCGGGTCGGATGTACGAGGTGCACCCGGGGTGCCCCGAGGCTCTGCCCTAGCGCGAGTCCGCCCCGCGTGAGCCCTTGCCGCGAGGCTCCTGGCTTCGCGATCAATTCTTCCGCAGCACAAGTCGATTCGTCAGCCGACCGCGCCCTCGTGTCGATCCGGGGCGGGTCGCGAAGGGAGACAGCCATGTCTATTGCGAGTGAACACTCCCCACCGTCGCCCGGCCGGGAAACCGGCTCGAACGCGCGCGCCCTCTACTGGAAATCTGTTGCCCGCCACGATGTTCCGGCCTCGATCGTGGTCTTCTTGGTCGCGCTGCCGTTGTCGCTGGGCATCGCTCTGGCCTCGGGGGCGCCGGTCGCCGCGGGGCTCATCGCGGCGGTAGTGGGCGGCATCGTGGTCGGCTGCCTCGGCGGCTCGGTGCTGCAGGTCAGCGGACCCGCCGCGGGCCTGACCGTCGTGGTCGCCGAGTCGATCGCGCAATTCGGTTGGCGGGTGACGTGTTTCATCGTCGTCGCGGCGGGAGTGTTGCAGATCCTGTTCGGGCTGAGCCGCGTCGCGCGTGCCGCGTTGGCGGTCGCGCCGGTGGTGGTCCACGCGATGCTGGCGGGCATCGGCGTGACGATCGCGCTGCAGCAGGCGCATGTGCTGCTGGGCGGCGACTCGCGCAGTTCCGCGTGGGCCAACCTGACCGCGCTGCCGGAACAGCTGCTCTCGATGAACATCGGCGCGACGCTGGTGGGTGGCGTGGTCGTCGCGCTGATGCTGGGTTGGCGGTACCTGCCCGCCCGTGTGCGGGTGGTGCCCGGGCCGTTGGTGGCGGTCGTCGTGGCGACCGTGCTCTCCCTGCTCGCGCCGGTGCAGGTGGAGCGAATCGTGTTGAGCGGCTCGCTGTTCGACGCGATCGCGCTGCCCGGCATCCCCTCCGGCGGCTGGGGTGCGGTGGCGCTGATGGTCCTGACGATCGCGTTGATCGCCAGTGTGGAGAGCCTGCTCTCGGCGGTCGCGGTGGACCGGATGCACAGCGGGCCGCGCACCGACTTCGACCGCGAGCTGATCGGGCAGGGCTCGGCGAATGTGCTCTCCGGACTGCTGGGCGGCTTGCCGGTGACCGGGGTGATCGTGCGCAGCGCGACCAACGTGCAGGCCGGTGCGCGCACCCGCGCGTCCGCCGTGCTGCACGGGGTGTGGCTGCTGGTGTTCTCGGTGGCCCTGGCCTCGGTGGTCGAGCAGATCCCGACCGCGGCGCTGGCCGGACTGCTCATCGTCATCGGTGTCCAGCTGGTGAAGATCGCCCACATCAAGCTCGCCCGCCGCACCGGCGATCTGCTGGTCTACCTGGTGACCATCGGCGGCGTGGTGCTGCTGAATCTGCTCGCGGGCGTGATCCTGGGATTGCTGCTCGCCTTCGCGCTGCTGCTGTGGCGGGTGGTGCGCGTCGCCATCGTCGCCGAGCCCATCCCGCAGTCACAGCGCTGGCTGGTTCGGGTGGACGGCTCGTGCACGTTCCTGGCGCTGCCCCGGCTGTTCGGTGAACTGGCGAAGGTGCCCGCGGACGCCGACGTGACCGTCGAGCTGACGGTGGACTTCCTCGACCATGCCGCCTTCGAGGCGCTGCAGGACTGGGTGCGCAGGCAGGAGAGCAGCGGCGGGAGTGTGGAATTCGTGGAGATCGGCAGTGTGCGGATGGCCGACGCCCTCACCGGTCCGCCCGCGCGCGGCCTCAGCCGGTCCATCTGGGACGAGGTGCTCGGGCCGTGGCGGCCCGCGCAGATCCCGCACCGCGATCCGGTGACCGCCGGGGTGGCGGCCTACCACCGCAGTCACGCCCATGTGGTCCGCCCGCACCTGGACGATCTCGTGCACCGGCAGGACCCGGATTCGTTCTTTCTCACCTGCTCGGACTCCCGGATCGTGCCGAACGTGATCACCAACAGCGGACCGGGTGACCTGTTCACCGTGCGCAACGTCGGCAATTTGGTGCCCGCGTGCGGGGACGCGTCGGTGGACGCGGCATTGGTCTTCGCCCTCGAGGAATTGAACGTGCGTTGCGTGGTGGTGTGCGGGCACTCCGGCTGCGGGGCGATGACGGCGCTGCACTCCGGCGGCGACACCGGGCCGGGAATCGCGCCCTGGCTGGTGCACGCGCAGCCGAGCCTGGAGCGATTCCTGGCCGGGCACCCCGTCGCAGAGGCCGCCCGCGCCGCCGGATACGGCGAGATCGACCAGCTGAGCATGGTGAACGTGGCGGTTCAGCTGGCGACGTTGCACCGCCATCCCGCGGTCCGCCGAGCGGTCGCCGAGCGCGGCGTCACGGTGTCGGGACTGTTCTTCGACATCGCCACCGCCCGGGTCATCGAAGTGACGGCCGAGGGCATCGCCGCGATCGGCGAGCGCGAGGTGGGCACGGGCCTGCCGGAACTGGTGTGAATCTCTAGGCTGGCAAGGTGAGCAGCGAGCTGGATTCGACAGGCGGCTCGATCCCGCCGAACCCGACGTCCGAAGCGCCGGATCGGGTGCGCACGACCGAGGACGAGGCGGCCGGGAGGAGGCGAATCGCCACATGGCGGCGCCGGACCTCCCGGGCGTTGCGACATCGCCTGCGCGCCTTCCGCGCCCGAGTGGCCGCTCGGCCTACGCTGAACCTCGCCTACCGGATCGGAATCGGTGTCGTCGGCACGGTCGTGCTGGCCATCGGCATTCTCGCGATTCCGTATCCCGGACCGGGCTGGGCGATGGTATTCGCCGGCCTGGGCATTCTCGCCAGCGAATTCGCCTGGGCACATCACGTCCTGGGCTGGGTGCGAGTCCGGTACCGGAAGGCGATGGCGTGGTACTCCGCGCGCGGCCTCGGTATCCGTGTGCTGGGCGCGGTCCTCACCGCCGCGGTGGTCGTGGCCACGCTGTGGGTACTGAACACGTTCGGATGGTTCGCCGGCTGGATCGGAGTCGATGGGGAATGGTTACGCAGTCCGCTACAGCGATGAGCACCGCACCCGCGATCGCGCTGACCCGTCCCGCGTGGGTGCGGGACCGGATCGCAGAGATGGGCGCGTCCTGGGGCACCACCGCACCTCGCGTGGCGGGCACGCTGTGGTGGTGCATGGTCGCCTCCGCGCTCGTCGAGCAGGTGGTCGCGGCGCGGGCGGCGGGTCGTCCGGCGCCACCGGCCGGGCTGGAGGCACTGGACTGCCGGATGCGTCCCGACGGCGGGGTCGAGCGGATGCTCGCACATCCGGAACGCGACGTCCGCAGGGCGGCGGCCGGTGACGCCGACCTGGTCGCCGCGCTGTCCCTGCGCGAGACGCTCACCCGGGTGATCCCGGTCGTGGCGCAGGTGTCCGGTGCGGGCATGCCCGCGCTGTGGGCGGTCGTCGCCGACGCGATCGGCAACCGGGCGATCGACGCGGGCGCTCCGCGGGTCGCGATCGCGCTGGCCGAACAGGTCGGCGGAACACTGCCCCTGCCCCGCTTCGTCGAGGCGGGCGGGCGCACCTTCGTCCGGCGCATCTCCTGCTGCCTGGTCTTCGAGGTGCCCGGCGCCACCATGTGCACCAGCTGCCCCAAGCGTTCGTCGGACGAGCGGGCCGCTCTTCTGGAGAGCTACGCCGCGGGCCGCTGAGCCGCCGCCCGTCCGTGCGAACGCCCGGCCGCATGCGCGTGCCGTTTCCATTCGCGCTGCCGTTGTACGCGCGCTGTGTCGGGTCGTCGTGCCGCGCGCGGCTGCGTCTCACGCCGCGCGCGGCTGTGTCTCGTGTCGGTCGTGTCGTGTGGCTGGACCGTGTCGTCGTGCCCCCGCGTCCGCGAGACGGATTCGACGCGAGAGCGCCGGTCCATCGACACGCGGGCGCGCGGGTGCCGATAGCATGGTCGCGCCGGAGCGGATACGTCGCCGGTGATGCCGCGCGGGAACTCGCCCGCCCCCGAACATGCCAAGGAGAGCGCCGTCGTGACGACCTCAGCCCCGCTCAGTCCGTCCACCCTCGTCCGGGTGCCGGCCGGGACTACGGCCGGCGCCGCGGTGCGGGAAGCGGGATTGCCGACGAAGGGCCCGGACACCGTCGTGGTCGTCCGCGACGCCGAGGGCACGCTCAAGGATCTGTCCTGGATTCCCGAGGCCGACACCGAGGTCGAAGCCGTCGCCGCGTCCACCGAGGCCGGGCGCAGTGTGATCCGCCACTCGGCCGCGCACGTGCTCGCCCAGGCGGTCCAGCAGGAGTTCCCCGAGGCCAAGCTGGGCATCGGCCCGCCGATCAAGGACGGCTTCTACTACGACTTCCGGGTCGAGCGGCCCTTCACCCCGGAGGATCTGGTCAAGCTGGAAGCCAGGATGAAGAAGATCATCAAGGGCGCACAGCGCTTCTCGCGCCGGGTGGTCGAGATCGACGAGGCCAGGACCGAGCTGGCGAACGAGCCGTTCAAGCTGGAACTGATCAGCGACAAGTCCGGCATCGACGACCCGGAGGTCATGGAGGTCGGCGGCGCAGAGCTGACCGTCTACGACAATCTCGACCCGCGCACCGGCGAGAAGATCTGGGGCGATCTGTGCCGCGGCCCGCACATCCCCACCACCAAGTTCATCCCCGCCTTCAAGTTGACCCGCAGTTCGGCCGCCTACTGGCGCGGCGACCAGAACCGCGAGGACCTGCAGCGCGTCTACGGCACCGCCTGGGAGTCGCCGGAGGCGCTGGAGGAGCACCTGCACGTGCTGGCCGAGGCCGAGCGCCGCGACCACCGCAAGCTGGGTCTGGAGCTGGATCTGTTCAGCTTCCCCGACGAGCTGGGCTCGGGCCTGCCGGTGTTCCACCCCAAGGGTGGCATCATCCGCAAGGAGCTCGAGGAGTACTCGCGGCGGCGGCATGTCGCGGCGGGCTACGAGTTCGTCAACACCCCGCACATCACCAAGGGCCACCTGTTCGAGGTCTCCGGCCATCTGGACTGGTACCGCGACGGCATGTTCCCGGCCATGCATCTGGACGCCGAGTACAACGACGACGGCACCGTGCGCAAGCCCGGCCAGGACTACTACGTCAAGCCGATGAACTGCCCGATGCACAACCTGATCTTCCGTTCACGCGGGCGCTCCTACCGCGAGCTGCCGCTGCGGATGTTCGAGTTCGGCTCGGTGTACCGGTACGAGAAGTCCGGCGTGGTGCACGGCCTGACCCGAGTGCGTGGCATGACCCAGGACGACGCGCACATCTACTGCACCAAGGAGCAGATGCACCAGGAGCTGACGAACACGCTGCAGTTCGTGCTCGGTCTGCTCGCCGACTACGGCCTCGACGACTTCTACCTGGAGCTGTCCACCAAGGACCCGAAGAAGTTCGTCGGCTCCGACGAGATCTGGGAGGAGGCCACCGAGACCCTGTCGAAGGTCGCGCACGCCTCCGGTCTCGAGCTGGTGCCCGATCCGGGCGGCGCCGCCTTCTACGGCCCGAAGATCTCCGTGCAGGCCAAGGACGCGCTGGGCCGCACCTGGCAGATGTCGACCATCCAGCTCGATTTCAACCTGCCCGAGCGGTTCGACCTGGAGTACACCGCCTCCGACGGCACCAAGCAGCGGCCGGTGATGATCCATCGCGCGCTGTTCGGCTCGATCGAGCGTTTCTTCGGGGTGCTCACCGAGCACTACGCGGGCGCGTTCCCGGCCTGGCTGTCGCCGGTGCAGGTGGTGGGCATCCCGGTCGCGGAGGCCTTCGCCGGGCACCTGGACACGGTGATCGAGGCACTGACCGATCAGGGTGTGCGCGCGCACGTGGACCGCAGCGACGACCGGATGCAGAAGAAGATCTTCAACAACACCGCGCAGAAGATCCCGTTCATGCTGCTGGCAGGCGCGCGCGATGTCGAGGCGGGCGCGGTGAGCTTCCGCTTCCGCGACGGCACCCAGGTCAACGGTGTCCCGGTCGCCGATGCCGTGGCCACCGTGGTGGCGTGGATCGCCAACCGCGAGAACGCCTCTCCGACGGCGGAGGGCTTCGAGATCGTGTCGGCGGGGGAGAGCTAGATGAGTATCGCGGACAGCACGGGCGACGACACCGAGCGTGGCGGCATCGTCGACGTCGGGGTGGGCGAACCCGATCGGCTGCAACGGATCTGGACCCCGTACCGGATGTCCTACATCACCGAGACCCCGGCCTCGCGCCTGGGCAGCACCGGGCACCCGTTCACCGACATCCCCACGATGACCGACGAGGACGGGCTGATCGTGGCGCGCGGCGAGACGGTCTACGCGGTGCTCAACCTCTATCCGTACAACCCGGGTCACATGATGGTGGTGCCCTACCGCAGGGTCGCCGACCTCGAGGAACTCACCGAGGCCGAGAGCGCCGAGCTGATGGCGTTCACCCAGCGGGCGATCCGGGTGATGAAGAGCGTGTCGCGTCCGGTCGGTTTCAACGTGGGTCTCAACCTCGGCGGGGTGGCGGGCGGCTCGCTGGCCGACCATCTGCACCAGCACATCGTCCCGCGCTGGGGTGGTGACGCGAACTTCATCACCGTCATCGGCGGGGTCAAGATGATGCCGCAGTTGCTGGGCGAGACCAGGAACCTACTCGCGCAGGCGTGGAAGGAAATGGAGTAGGTGCTCAGCTTCTTCGGCCGTGAGACCTTCGCGAAGGCGACCGCACCGCTCGGCCGGGCGCTCGTCGGCACCGGTCTCACCCCCGACGCTGTCACGCTGATCGGCACTGTCGCCTCGATCACGGCCGCGGTCACGCTGTTCCCGACGGGTCATCTGTTCTGGGGCACCCTGCTGATCTGGCTGTTCGTCATGTTCGACATGCTCGACGGCGCGATGGCCCGGGCTCGCGGCGGCGGCACGAAATACGGCGCGGTGCTCGACGCCACCTGCGACCGGATCGCCGACGGCGCGATCTTCGGCGGCCTGGCCTGGTGGGCGGTCTATCACGAGAACAACAGGTGGCTGTTCGCCGCGACGCTGGTGGTGCTGGTGACCTCGCAGGTCATCTCCTACGCCAAGGCACGCGCCGAGGCCAGCGGCTTGTCCGCCGACGGCGGCCTGATCGAGCGCCCGGACCGTCTGGTCATCGTGCTCGTCGGCGCCGGTCTGACCGGTATCGCCGGGCACTGGGGCATCGAATGGCTGACCTGGGCCGTACACGTGGCCATGTGGACGCTGGCGGTGCTGAGCATTGTCACTGTGTTCCAGCGCGTGCTCGCGGTGCGCAATTCGCCCGGCGCGCGCGAGATCATCCCGCCCGCCGCGAAGGCCTCCTCGGGGGACTCGCGATGAGCGTCGCACGGCCGCGCTCCACCGGCGACGGCGCGCGGGCTGCCCGGCGTCGGGTAAAGGGGCAGGCGTGAGTTTCGGCGACCGGCTGAGCGCCGCCGGTTACGCCGCGGGCTGGCGGATCGTGCGGGCACTGCCCGAGCGCACCGCCCGCCGCGCCTTCGACTGGGGCGGCGGGCGGGCCGCGCGCAACGGCAGCCCGATGCAGTTGCGCCGCAATCTCGCCCGGGTACTCGGCGTCGCTCCGGAGGATGTTCCCGACGAACTGATTCGCGCGAGCCTGCGCTCCTACGCGCGCTACTGGCGCGAGGCGTTCCGGCTGCCGACCATGGATCACGTCGCGCTCGGACACTCACCGTTGCTGCCGGTGGACGGCATTCCGCACCTGGAGGCCGCGCTGGATCGCGGTCGCGGGATCGTGCTGGTGCTGCCGCATTCGGGCAACTGGGACATGGCCGGGGTGTGGCTGGTGCAGAACTACGGCACCTTCGCGACCGTGGCCGAGCGTCTGCAGCCGGAGTCGCTGTTCGAGCGCTTCGTCGCCTACCGGGAGAGCCTCGGCTTCGAGGTGTTCGCTCTGACCGGCGGTGAACAGCCGCCGTTCGTGCAGCTCGCGCAGCGGCTGCGTGAGAACAAGTTCGTGTGCCTGATGGGTGAGCGCGACCTCACCGGGCGCGGGGTGCCGGTCGAGTTCTTCGGCGAGCGCACCTGGATGCCCGCCGGAGCGGCCAAGCTGGCCATCGAGACCGGTGCCGCGCTGATGCCGGTGCAGTGCTGGTTCACCGTGGACGACGACGGCGTCGAGGGCTGGGGTTTCCGTGTCGATCCGCCGCTGGACGTCTCCGGCGGTGTCGCGGCGGCCACCCAGGCGCTGGCGGACCGGTTCGCCGCCGGAATCGCCGAGCACCCGGCAGACTGGCACATGCTGCAGCCGCTGTGGGAGAGCGACCTGTCGCCGGAACGGCGGGCCAGGATCGCCGAGGCGCAGGCCCGCCTCGCCGAACGCGGTGAAGGAGTGGTACGCGGGGGAAGAGACGAGACAGCATGAAGATCGGCATGGTCTGCCCGTATTCGTTCGATGTTCCCGGTGGTGTGCAGGCGCACGTGGTCGAACTGGCGCGGGTGTTCATCGAGCGTGGGCATCAGGTGAGTGTGCTCGCGCCTGCCTCGGAGGAGACTTCGCTGCCGGACTTCGTGGTCTCGGCGGGCCGGGCGGTCGCCATCCCCTACAACGGGTCGGTCGCGCGGCTGTCCTTCGGCCCGATGGCCTACGCCCGGATCCGGCGCTGGATCGAGGGCAACGACTTCGATGTATTGCATATCCACGAGCCGAACGCGCCGAGCCTGTCGATGCTGGCGCTGAAGATCGCCGAGGGGCCGATCGTGGCGACCTTCCACACCTCCACCACCCGCTCGCTGGTGCTGAGCACCTTCCAAGGCGTGCTGCGGCCGTACCACGAGAAGATCAGCGGCCGCATCGCCGTCTCGGAGTTGGCCAGGCGTTGGCAGGTGGAGGCGCTGGGCTCCGATGCCGTCGAGATCCCCAACGGCGTGGACGTGCCCGCTTTCGCTCGGGCGCCCATGCTGGCGGGGTATCCCCGCGCGGGCGGCACCGTGCTGTTCCTCGGCCGTTACGACGAGCCGCGCAAGGGCATGCAGGTGCTGCTCGAGGCATTGCCGGAGCTGGTGCGCAGGCATCCGGACATCGAGGTCCTGGTGGTCGGCCGTGGTGACGAACAGCGGTTGCGCCGCGAGGCAGGCCCGAACGCCGGTCGCCTGCGTTTGCTGGGTCAGGTCTCCGACGAGGAGAAGGCCTCCGCGATGCGCAGCGCCGATGTCTACGTCGCGCCGAATCTCGGCGGCGAGAGCTTCGGCATCATCCTGATCGAGGCGATGGCCGCGGGCACCCCGGTGGTCGCCAGCGAACTCGACGCCTTCCGCCGGGTGCTGCGCGACGGCGCCGCGGGCCGGCTGGTGCCGATCGGCGACGCGGCCCGGCTCGCCGAGGCCATCGACACCCTCCTCACCGATGCGGAGCAGCGGGATGCGCTGGTGCGCAAGGCGAATCAGGTGGTCGCCGAATACGATTGGCCCGTGGTGGCCGAACAGATCCTGCGCGTCTACGAGACCGTGACGGTCGGCGACGCGCGGGTGCGGGCCGCCGGATGATCACCTTCTCCGCGACCACGGTCCTCGTTCTCGCGCTCATCGCCGCGATCGTGGTCGCCACCGGCGTCTGGGCGTATTCGACCGCCAACCGGCTGGACCGGTTGCACGTGCGCTCCGACCAGTCCTGGCAGGCGCTGGACGCCGCGCTGGCCCGCCGCGCCGTGGTGGCCAGATCGGTGGCGATGGCGATCGCCGGTCCGGTCTCCGATCCGGCCCTGGGCGATCAGGCCAAACGTCTGGCCGTACTGGCCGATCGGGCGGAGCGGGTCGATCGCGCCGATCGGGAGGTGGTGGAGAACCAGCTCTCGACCGCCCTGTCCGGGATCGACATCGGGCTGCTGCGCCCGCAGCTGGTCGCCGAACTCGCCGACGCCGAGGCCAGGGTTCTCATCGCCCGACGCTTCCACAACGACGCCGTGCGCGACACCTTGGCGCTGCGTACCCGCCGCCCGGTGCGCTGGCTGCACCTGGGCGGCACCGCTGCGCTGCCGACCTACTTCGAGATCACCGAACGGGTCACCCCCGCGGCGTCGACCGGGCTCGCTGTCGACACCGTGCGTACCTCGGCGCGCGTGGTGCTGCTCGACGAACGCGACCGCATCCTGCTCATGCGCGGCAGCGACCCGAACACCCCGGACACCCCGTTCTGGTTCACCATCGGCGGCGGTGTCGAGCCGGGGGAGAGCCTGCGCGCGGCCGCGGTGCGCGAGCTGTGGGAGGAGACCGGCTACACCGCCGACCCGGCCGCGTTGCGCGGTCCGATCTGGCGGCGGGTGGCGGTGTTCCCCTTCGACGGTGACCTGATCCGCGCCGAGGAGCTGTTCTTCGCGCTTCGGGTGCCCGCCTACGAACCGCAGCCGGGTAATCTCAGCTCGCTCGAGAAACGCTGCGTCACCGCCCACCGCTGGTGCGCACCGGCCGATATCGTGGCACTGGAGGCCGCGGGTGAGCCGGTCTACCCCTTCGATCTCGACGAGTTGCTCGTCGAGGCGGCCGAAGTCGCTTCGGGCACTTCCGATCCCGTGGTGCAATCGATCCGCTGACCGCGCCGCGCGAGGTGTGATCCGCTTCACGATCGTGCTAGTTTCGGACTGGTTCGCGGGCCCTTCGGGTAGCCCACTCGACGTGTGCCGCGCACCCGCGCGGGACCAACCCGCGACGAAGCCGGGCGGCTGGTGTCCCGGCTGATGTGGAGGTGGCTTTACCCATGTCGTACCTGCTCTACGACTTCCTGTTGCCGATCCTGGGTCCGTCGGTCGCCGAATACTGGGCGCAGCTGCTGGTCGTCGGCCCGATCTGATCGGTCCACTCCGATCGGCCGGGTACGGACGTGGCCTGCGCCACCAGGCCAGTCGTGCTCGACTGGCTATCAAGTGGCATTCACGGCGCGCCTAGAATTGGTTCGTTTCCTACCGAGCGACCCGATTGGCGCACATGACTCAGCAGAATGCCGTGACCACGTCCGATACCACCCAGACCGTCGGCACCGCCCGCGTGAAGCGCGGCATGGCCGAGATGCTCAAGGGTGGGGTGATCATGGACGTCGTGACCCCCGAGCAAGCCAAGATCGCCGAGGACGCGGGTGCGGTCGCGGTGATGGCGCTCGAGCGGGTGCCCGCCGACATCCGGGCACAGGGCGGCGTGTCCCGGATGAGCGATCCGGACATGATCGACGGCATCATCAGCGCCGTCTCGATCCCGGTCATGGCCAAGGCGCGCATCGGTCACTTCGTCGAGGCGCAGATCCTGCAGAGCCTCGGCGTCGACTACATCGACGAGTCCGAGGTGCTCACCCCGGCCGACTACAGCAACCACATCGACAAGTGGCAGTTCACGGTGCCCTTCGTCTGTGGCGCCACCAACCTGGGTGAGGCACTGCGCCGCATCACCGAAGGCGCGGCCATGATCCGTTCCAAGGGCGAGGCGGGCACCGGCGACGTCTCCAACGCCACCACCCACATGCGCAAGATCCGTCAGGAGATCCGCAAGCTCTCCTCGCTGCCCGCCGACGAGCTGTTCGTCGCCGCCAAGGAACTGCAGGCGCCCTACGAGCTGGTCCGCGAGGTCGCCGAGACCGGCAAGCTGCCCGTCGTGCTGTTCACCGCCGGTGGCATCGCCACCCCGGCCGACGCCGCGATGATGATGCAGCTCGGCGCCGAGGGCGTGTTCGTCGGCTCGGGCATCTTCAAGTCCGGCAACCCGGCCCAGCGCGCCGAGGCCATCGTCAAGGCCACCACCTTCTACGACGATCCGGATGTGCTGGCCAAGGTCTCGCGCGGCCTGGGCGAGGCGATGGTCGGCATCAACGTCGAGGAGATCCCGCAGCCGCACCGGCTGGCCGAACGCGGCTGGTGAACCGGTAGCAGAACCTGCCCCGGAAACCGGCAGACCCGAACGGCCCGTGCGCCCCGCACGGGCCGTTCTGCGGCTCGGGATAGTCTCAGCGCATGGCGACCATAGAAGAAGCGCTGGAGATCGAGCGCATCGAGCGCGACATCTTCCGTGGCGCGTCGACCAAGACCCAGCTGCAGCGCACGTTCGGCGGCCAAGTCGCCGGTCAGGCACTCGTCTCCGCGGTGCGCACCGTCGAGCCCCGCTACCAGGTGCACTCGCTGCACGGATACTTCCTGCGGCCGGGTAACCCGCAGCAACCCACCGTGTACCAGGTGGAGCGGATTCGCGACGGGCGTTCGTTCTGCACCCGCCGGGTCACCGGCATCCAGGACGGCCAGGCGATCTTCACCATGTCGGCCTCCTTCCACCTCGGTGACACCGGTCCCGAGCATCAGGACGAGATGCCGCCGGTCGCCTCGCCGGAGGAACTGGGCGATTCGCAGGAGACCATGAGCCCCGAGCGGCTGTGGGCACTGCGCGAATGGGAGCACTGGGACATCCGCATGGTCCCCCAGGAGTCGGTGGTGCGCCGCGAGGGCGTGGCCGCCCAGCAGCAGGTGTGGTTCCGGTACCGTCAGCCGCTGCCCGACGATCCGCTGTTCCACGTCTGCACGCTGGCCTACATGAGCGATATGACGCTGCTCGGCTCGTCGAAGGTGACCCACCCCGACGAACCCACCCAGAACGCCTCGCTCGACCACGCCATGTGGTTCCTGCGTCCGTTCCGCGCCGACGACTGGCTGCTCTACGACCAGTCCTCGCCGTCGGCGGGTTTCGGTCGCGGCCTGACCTCGGGGCGGATCTTCGACCGCAAGGGCGAGCTGGTGGCCTCCGTGGTCCAGGAGGGCCTGATCCGCACCCTGCGGGACTGATTCCGGGGCGCGCACGGCCCGAGCGGGCGTGAGCGGGCCCACACCGGGCCCGCTCGTAAGCTGAGCCGGTGACCCAGACCCCGGTTTCCGCTCCCGTCACCGACGCGCAGGTGTCGCAGTCCCGCCCGGCCATCGGCGTGCTGGCCCTGCAGGGTGATGTGCGCGAGCATCTCGCGGCACTGGAGAGCTGTGGCGCGGATGCCGTGCTGGTGCGCCGGGTGAGCGAACTCGACGCCGTGGACGGGTTGATCCTGCCGGGCGGGGAGTCCACCGCGATCAGCAAACTGCTGGGAGTCTTCGAGCTGCTGGAGCCGCTGCGCGCCCGGCTGCGCGACGGCTTGCCCGCCTTCGGCTCGTGCGCCGGGATGATCCTGCTGGCCTCGGAGGTGCTCGACACCCGCCCCGACGCCCAGCACCTGTCGGGCATCGATATGACGGTGCGGCGCAACGCTTTCGGCCGGCAGATCGACTCCTTCGAGACCGACCTGGACTTCGCCGGGCTCGACGACGGCCCGGTGCGCGCCGTGTTCATCCGGGCGCCCTGGGTCGAGCGCGTGGGCGAGGGGGTGCAGGTGCTGGCCACTGTGCCGGAGGGGCCGGGCGCGGGTCGCGTCGTGGCGGTGCGGCAGGGAAACGTGCTGGCGACCTCCTTCCATCCGGAGGTCACCGGCGATCTGCGGGTGCACCGGATGTTCGTCGACATCGTGCGCGCGGCGCGTCGGGATTGAGGCCAGCGACGGGCGCGCGGGCGTTCCGGGGTAACGTACACACTCCGAATGTGCAACCGACCCGAAGGAAGTAGGGAATGAGCGGCCACTCCAAATGGGCCACCACCAAGCACAAGAAGGCCGCGATCGACGCCAAGCGGGGCAAGCTCTTCGCGAAGCTGATCAAGAACATCGAGGTGGCGGCCCGCACGGGTGGCGGTGATCCCGACGGCAACCCGACGCTCTACGACGCCATCCAGAAGGCCAAGAAGTCGTCGGTGCCCAACGACAACATCGAGCGCGCTCGCAAGCGCGGCGGTGGTGAAGAAGCCGGCGGCGCCGACTGGCAGACCATCATGTACGAGGGCTACGGCCCCAACGGCGTCGCGGTGCTCATCGAATGTCTGACCGACAACCGCAACCGCGCGGCCGGTGAGGTGCGCGTGGCCATGACCCGCAACGGTGGCAACATGGCCGACCCGGGTTCGGTGGCGTACCTGTTCCACCGCAAGGGCGTCGTCACCCTGGAGAAGAACGGTCTGTCCGAGGACGACGTGCTCATGGCGGTGCTCGACGCGGGCGCCGAGGAGGTCAACGACCTCGGTGATTCCTTCGAGATCATCAGCGAGCCCGGCGATCTGATCGCGGTGCGCACGGCCCTGCAGTCCGCCGGCATCGACTACGACTCCGCCGAGTCCGGCTTCCAGCCCTCGGTCAGCGTCCCGGTCGACGCCGACGGCGCGCGCAAGGTCTTCAAGCTGGTCGACGCGCTCGAGGACAGCGACGACGTGCAGAACGTCTACACCAACGTGGACCTCTCCGACGAGGTGCTCGCACAGCTCGACGACTGAGCGGTCCGACCGCTCGGTTCTTCACGCATTCTCCGCCGAGGCGGGTCACGGGCCGGAAGGTCCGTGACCCGCCTCGGGTCGTTTCCGCCCCGTCGACCTTCCGGGTGCGGTCATTTCCACGGCGTGACATCCGGGGACGCGAAAGTGACATCCGCCGTCGATCCGGCAAGCCGAATCGCGGACGTCGATTACGGCGCGGCTAACCGCGTCCCGGGCCCACCGATGTGCGCAGCTCTCTCGCGCAACGAAATCCGTTGCTGGACAGCATGTCAGGAGCCTTTCGGGAGAGAGCTCGGTTTCGTAACCCGGGCAACGCCGAGTTATTCCCGATGCGACCATTCGGAAACACCTGGGGAGTGAACTCAGTGGTGCCGGCACGAGCCAACGCGGTGCGGGCAGACATCGCAGGCCAGGATTCACGACCCGTAGGGAAGAAGAGCGCATGTCCACGAGCACCCCCGACATCGACCAGCTGATCGCGGAGAACATGGCGAAGTCTCTCGCCGAGATTCCGCATCCGGCTCTGCCCAAGGGCAGCAATATCTACGGCTCCACCAAGATCTTCCCCGATTACCAGGCCGAAGCGGGCGAAACCTACTTCACCCTGGTGCACGGCATCGCCCACGAGTCCTCGGTCAGTTTCGTCGCCATCCTGCAGGCCACCCGCGCACTGCGCAAAGGCTTCGAGTCGGCGATCTACTTCTACGGCCCCGGCGCCATCAACTGCGTCGCCACCCGTGGCTTCCCGACCACCGGCGACAGCGGCTTCCCCGGCGAGCAGAACATCAACGAGGCGCTGGCCACCTTCATCAAGGAAGGCGGCACCGTCTTCGCCTGCCGCTTCGGTCTCGCACTGCACGGCGCGCGGGAAGAAGACCTGATCGAGGGCGTCGTGCCCGCGCACCCGCTCGACGTCCAGGACGCGCTGATCCACTACGCGCGCAAGGGCGCCATCATCAACTCGACCTACCAGCTGTAGGTGATCCGGTCATGGCCGAGATCTCCACCCGGGTGGACCTCGCACTGCTCGGCGTCCGCGTCGATGTCCCGCTGAGCCGCCGGTCCGGGGCGGGGCCGAGCGACGACGGGCACGTGCGGATCGACGGCGCCAACGTCGCCGTCCCCATCCGCTCCGACAGCCCCTACTCGCTACTCGACGGCCGCCTCCTGCTCGACGGCGTCGACGTGGACGTGCCGGTCGATCCGGTGCGCAGACCGAAGTTCTACGACCTCGCCACCGCCGACGGCGTCTCCTACGCGAAGATCGCCCGGCTGCACGGCGGCGACGTGCTGGCCACCACCGTCGTGCAGACCTGCATCCGCTACGCCGAGGACCGACGCTGCCGCTTCTGCTCCATCGAGGCATCCCTCGAGGCGGGCAGCACCATCGCGGTGAAACGTCCCGAGCAGCTGGCCGAGGTCGCCGCGGCGGCGGTCCGCCTGGACGGCGTGAAGCAGATGGTCATGACCACCGGCACCTCCGCCGCCGAGGATCGCGGCGCGCGCCACCTCGCGCGCTGCGTCCGCGCGGTCACGAAGGCCGTGCCCGACCTGCCCATCCAGGTGCAGTGCGAGCCGCCGGGCGACCTGTCGGTCATCGCCGATCTGTACGAGGCGGGTGCCGACTCGATCGGTATCCACGTCGAATCACTCGACGACCGGGTGCGGGCGCGGTGGATGCCGGGCAAGTCGACCGTCCCGCTCACCGCGTACCGCACCGCGTGGGCCGAAGCGGTCCGGGTCTTCGGCCGCAACCAGGTCTCCACCTACCTGCTGGTCGGCCTGGGCGAGGACCCCGACGAATTGGTCGCGGGCGCAGAGGAACTCATCGACATGGGCGTCTACCCCTTCGTCGTACCGTTCCGCCCGCTGGCGGGCACCCTCGCGGTGGACGTCGACGGGGCGAGCGCTCCGCCACCGGAGGTACTCACGGATGTGACCGAGCGGGTCGCGAGCGCACTGCGCCGGGCATCGATGTTCGGCGCCGACCAGAACGCGGGCTGTGCGGCGTGCGGCGCGTGCGGAGTGCTGCAAGCGGCGGGAGGCTGAGATGCGGGAGGCTGAGATGCGAGAGTCCGAGATGCGGGAGTCCGAGATGACGGGCGGTGTGTCCAGGAGCGCCGGGACCCAGGCCGGGGCTACGGCGACCGGGGGCGCGTCGACAACGACCGGTTGGGCCGGCTACACCGCAAGCGGACCGGACTCGCCGGGGCGGTGCGTGCTCGCAGGCAGCAGGCGGCACGACGATCCGGGCTTCCTCATCCGGCCCGCCGACGGCCCGTTGCTCGTCGCCTACCGCGCACTGCGCCGGGAGATCTTCGTCCGGGAGCAGGGCCTGTTCGCGGGTAGCGACGCCGACGACATCGACGACGATCCGCGTTGTCACGTCCTGGTGGCGCTGGCGCCGGACGGAACCCTGCTCGGCGGCGTGCGACTGGCTCCCGCGACCAGTGCGGACATCGGCTGGTGGACCGGCAGCAGGCTGGTGGTCGATCCGCGTAGCCGCGCCAAGGGGCTGGGCCCCGCGCTGATCCGGGCCGCCTGCGCGCTCGCCGAGAACCAGCAGGTGCTGCGGTTCGAGGCCACCGTGCGTGCGCGCTACGAGTCGATGTTCACCGAGATCGGCTGGATCAGGCTGGGCGACAGGGAGATAGCGGGCGCACCGCACGTGTGGATGCGCTGGCCGATCGACCGGATCGAGCGGCAGGCCCAGGCGGCGAAAGCGATGCTCGCCCAGGCGCTCACACCCCTGCGGGCGCAGCCGATGGGATTGGGCGGCCGTGGTTTCCGTGGCGACGACGGCGCACCGGTCCCCGGTACCGATCTCATCGCCGCCTGCGACGCCATCCTGCCCTCCATGGTCGAACGCGATCCCGAGTGGGCGGGCTGGTGTTCGGTCCTGGTCAACCTCAACGACCTGTCCGCCATGGGCGCGGAGCCGGTGGGCATGCTCGACGCCGTCGGCGCGCCCAACCATTCGATTCTCACCAGGGTGTTGCGGGGTCTGTCCCGCGCCGCCGAGGCATGGCAGGTGCCGGTGCTCGGCGGACACACCCAGCTCGGCGTCCCGGCGGCCCTGTCGGTCACCGCGCTGGGTCGCACGGAGACTCCGGTGCGCGGTGGCGGCGGCAGGGTCGGCGACGAGATACGGCTGACCGCCGACCTGGGCGGCGACTGGCGTCCCGGCTACAGCGGCAGGCAATGGGATTCGTCGTCGCGCCGCACCGGCGAGGAACTGCGCGCCCTCGGCCGCTTCGTCGCCCGGACCGCGCCCACGGCGGCCAAGGACGTCTCCATGGCCGGATTCGCGGGCACCGCGGGCATGCTCGCCGAGGCAGCGGGAGTCGGCGCGGAACTCGACATCGCCCGCATCCCGCGCCCGGCAGGAGCCTCGGTCGCCGAATGGCTCACCTGCTTCCCGGGGTTCGCCATGATCACCGCCGACCGCGCAGGTGCGCCCATCGCCCCCGCCGGTCCCGCCGAGTCCGCGGTGTGCGGAGTCCTCACCTCGGCGCCGGGGGTGCGGTTGCGCTGGCCGGACGGGACGACAACGACAGCGGTGCACGGCACCGTCACCGGATTGGGAGAATCTTGACCACCATCTCGGTCGCCGCCGCCGAATTCGGCCGCGACATCCAGCAGTGCTACCGCACCATCGGCGTTCTCATCGACCAGGCGCGGGAACGGGGCAGCGATCTGCTCGTCCTGCCCGAGGCCTGCCTGGGCGGCTATCTGCCCAGCCTCGGCGGCGGCGCGGAGAACGACGAGGCCAGGCAACGCAGGCTGCGCAATCTGCCGCCCGCTCTCGCACTCGACGGCCGGGAACTGCGCCGGGTCGCCGCCATGGCGGGCGATCTCGTCGTCACTCTCGGCTTCTGCGAAGCCGACGGCGACATCCGTTACAACGCCGCGGTCACCCTGACCGGCGACGGCATTCTCGGTTCCTACCGCAAGGTGCACCAGCCGCTGGGCGAAAACCTCTGCTACGAAGCGGGTTCGGAGTACAAGGCCTTCGACACGCCGGTCGGCCGGATGGGAATGCAGATCTGCTACGACAAAGCATTCCCCGAGGCGGCGCGCAGTCTGGCGCTCGACGGTGCCGAGATCATCACCTCGCTGTCGGCCTGGCCGACCGCCCGCACCGGCGCCGCCGAACGGCTCGAGGACGACCGCTGGAAGCAGCGCTTCGACATCTACGACCGTGCCCGCGCGCTGGAGAACCAGCTGATCTGGGTGGCCTCCAACCAGGCGGGCCGGTTCGGTTCGCTGCGCTTCGTGTGTAGCGCGAAGATCGTCGGCCCGGGTGGGGAGATCCTCGCCGACACCGGCGTGGCGCCGGGGCTGGCCACCGCGACCGTGGACGTCGGTCACGAGCTGGGCCGGGCTCGTGGTGGCGGCATGTACAACCTGGGCGACCGCAGGCCCGAGCTCTATCACAGGGTGGTCGACCGCTACGGCGTGGTCGGGCAGCCGGACCGGCCCGCGCCGGCGGCGTGAGCCGTGCCCGGCGAGTTCCCCGCCCCGTATTCCACCGCCCACCGTCCAGGGAGCGAACCAGTGACCGCACAACACCATCCCTCCGCCGGTATCGAACACCGTGACGTGGTGATCGTCGGCGCGGGACAGGCAGGTCTGTCGATCAGCAGGCACCTGACCGACCGCGGCGTGGACCACCTCGTCCTCGAACGCGACACCATCGCCCACGAATGGCTCGACAGCCGATGGGACAACTTCACCCTCGTCACCCCGAACTGGCAGTGCGTGCTGCCCGGCTACCGCTACCACGGCTGCGACCCACACGGGTTCATGAGCCGCGACGAGGTGTACCGCTGGGTCCGCGACTACGCGGACACCTTCGATCCGCCGGTGCGCGAGCACGTCACGGTGCAGTCGGTGACCCAGGCTCCCGGCGGCGGCTTCGACGTGGTCACCAGCGCGGGCCGCTGGCACGCCGGTCAGGTGGTCGTCGCGGCGGGCGGCTACCACGAACCGATCGTGCCGCGCTTCGCGGAGAGACTGCCCGCGGGAATCACCCAGATCCATTCGGCGCACTACCGTAGCGCCGCCGACCTGCCCGACGGCGCGGTCCTCGTCGTCGGCACCGGGCAGTCCGGCGCCCAGATCGCCGAAGACCTGCACCTGGACGGGCGTGCCGTGCACCTGGCGGTGGGCAACGCCCCGCGCGTGGCCCGCTTCTACCGCGGCCGGGACTGCGTGGCCTGGCTGCACGACATGGGTCACTACGACATCCCCATCGAGGACCAGCCCGGCGGGCTGGGCAAACGCGAGAACACCAACCACTACGTCACCGGCCGTGACGGTGGCCGCGACATCGACCTGCGCCGGTTCGCCCGTGAGGGCATGTCGCTCTACGGCCGTATGACCGATGTCTCCGCCGACGGAATCGTCTCTTTCGCACCGACATTGGCCGCCTCGCTCGACGCCGCCGACGCGGTGGCCGAGAGCATCAAGGACAGCATCGACGCCTACATCGAGCGCGCGGGCATCGACGCCCCGCAGGAGGCGCGCTACGTGCCGGTGTGGCGGCCCGAGCGCGAGGTCACCGAACTCGGCCTGGCCGAGCGCGGCATCACCTCGGTGGTGTGGTCGGTCGGCTACCGCACCGACTACCGGTGGCTGCGGGTCGGTGTCTTCGACGGCGAGGGCCACCCCTGCCACAACCGCGGCGTCACCGCCACACCCGGCCTGTATTTCCTCGGCCTGCCCTGGCTGCACACCTGGGGTTCGGGCCGGTTCGCCGCCGTCGCCCGTGACGCGGAATTCCTCGCCGAGCAGATCATGCCCGCCGTCCGGGAAACCGCGGCAGCCTGAGCCGCGGCAGCCGGAGACAGGAGGCGCGGTGCCCACCACCCGGATCGCGGCGCTGGCAGGCCATTTCGGTCCCGACATCGGCCGAGCGCTGGAAAAGCTGGCCGGCATCATCGAACGACTCACCGAGCGCGGCGTCGATCTGCTCGTCCTGCCCGACGCCACTCTCGGCGGCTACATCGGCGACCTGCGCAATCCGGACCCGGCCACGGGACCCGAAGCCATCGACCCCGACGGCCCGGAGATCCGGCTGCTGCGCCGGATGGCGGGCCCGATGACTGTGTGCGTCGGGTACGCCGAACGTGACGGCGATCGGCGCTACAACTCTGCGGTCTGCCTGACCGGCGACGGCATCCTCGGCCGCCACCGCAAAGTGCACCAGCCCGCCGGTGAGCACCTCGCCTACGCCGCGGGCGACGAGTTCGCCGCCTTCGACACCCCGGTCGGCCGGATGGGCATGCTCATCGACTACGACAAGACCTTTCCCGAATCCGCGCGCACCCTCGCCCTCGACGGCGCCCATCTCATCGCGGCCCTGTCGGCCTGGCCCGCCAGCATCACCGACCGCGCCTCGCGCCTGCCCAACGACCGCCAGTCCCGCCTGTTCGACCTCTACGACCAGGCGCGCGCCGCCGAGAACCAGGTCGTGCTCGCCTCCTCGAACCAGACCGGGGCGACCGGGAATCTGCGCTTCCTCGGCCAGGCCAAAGTCGTCGGCCCGGGTGGGGAGATCCTTTCGCGTACCTGGTCCAAAGGCGGGCTGGCCCAGGTCGATCTGGACATCGCCGCCGAGGTCGAACGCGCCCGCCGCGTGCTGCGCCATATCGCCGAACGCCGCGTCGACACCTATCGCAACCTGCCCGCCGACAAGGACTTCCGATGATGCGCATCGCCCTGCTGACGTACTCGACCAAACCGCGCGGCGGCGTGGTCCACACCCTCGCCCTCGCCGAAGCCCTGACCCGTGCGGGCGCCGCGGTCACCGTATGGACGCTGGGCAGGGGCGGCGACACCGGCTTCTTCCGTCCGGTCGATCCCGCCGTGGCGCTGCGGATCGTGCCCTTTCCCGAGGTCGCCGGGGAGACCGTCGGAGCCCGCATCCTGCGCTCCGTCGAGGTGCTGCGGGCGGCTTTCGACCCCTCCGGCTACGACATCGTGCACGCCCAGGACTGCATCAGCGCCAACGCCGTCGGCCACTGTGTGCGCACCATCCACCACCTCGACACCTTCACCACGCCGGAACTGGCCCGCTGTCACGAACGCGCGATCGTCGACCCCTACGCCCGCATCTGCGTATCGCGCACCGTGGCCGAGGAGGTCGAAGCGGGCTGGGGCCTGCGACCGGCGGTCATCCCCAACGGCGTCGACCACGACCGCTTCGCGGCGGCCGCCTCGGACACGCCGGTTGCCGTCGCGGCGCGTGCACGGTGGCAACGCGAACTCGGCCGCTACGTCCTGGCCGTGGGCGGCATCGAACCGCGCAAAGGCAGCCTCTCCCTCCTGGAGGCCTATGCCGCACTGTCCCGTGACGACCCCGGTCTGGCTCTGGTCTTCGCCGGCGGCGAAACCCTCTTCGACTACCGCGACTATCGAGCCGCCTTCGACTGCCGCGCCCGCGAACTCGGCATCGAACCCCGTGTGCTCGGAACCGTCGACCACGCCGAACTCCCCGCCCTGATGGCGGGCGCCGCGGTCTTCCCGTTCCTGTCGACCAAGGAAGGATTCGGCCTCGCCGCTATGGAGGCTTTGGCCGCGGGCGTCCCGGTCGTGGTCCGCGACCTGCCCGTATTCCGCGAAGTCTTCGGCGGCGCAGTCCGTTTCGCCGCCGACCCCGCCGACATGGCCGCCGCGATGGCCGCCTCCCTCGTCCCCGATCCGGACAGAGCCCGTCGCGGCCGCGACCTCGCCGCGAGCTTCAGCTGGGACGCCACGGCCGCCGCGCACCTCGACTTCTACCGCACGCATGCTCCCGGCCGCGCCGCCCCGGCCGCCTGACCGATCCGAGCGACGGCAGCCCGCGGTCCGAACCGCCGAGGGCCGCCGGAAATCCCGGGCATCCCCCGCCGCGGTTGGGAAGAATACGGGCATGGCCTCCCTCGAACTCGTCCGTGGCGACATCTCCTTGCAGGAGGTGGACGCGATCGTCAACGCCGCCAACTCCTCGCTGCTCGGCGGCGGTGGGGTGGACGGCGCGATCCATCGCCGGGGCGGACCGCGCATCCTCGCCGAGTGCCAGCAGTTGCGCGAGACGCGCTATCCCGGCGGACTTCCCGTCGGTCAGGCGGTCGCCACGAACGGCGGCGACCTGCCCGCTCGCTGGGTCGTGCACACCGTCGGCCCGGTCCATTCCGTTCGCGAGGACCGCTCCGACCAGCTCATCTCCTGCTACCGCGAATCCCTGCGCATCGCCGACGAACTCGGTGCCAGGACGGTCGCCTTCCCGGCCATCTCCACCGGCGCTTTCGGCTGGCCCATGGACGACGGCGCGCGCATCGCGATCGAGACAGTGCGTGCCGCCGACACCGCGATCGAGCAGATCCGCTTCGTCCTCTACGACGCGGTCGCCTACGACGTCTTCGCCGCGCGCCTGCCCTGATCACGCCGCGCGCCCTGCCCGGGATGTGCCGCCGGGCGGAACGCGGGCAGGTTCCGCACCGCATGGCCGGCGCGGGGAGTGTCCCGAGAGGCGGTCGACGCCGTGCGTTGCGGCCGGGTGCGGGCAGTGATGAAGTCGCCGTATGGCAGAAGAAGGGGGCGCGCCGCGGTCGTACGGCGGAAAGCCCTGGATCATGAACGGCCGCATCGTGACCAGTACGAGCGATCTCACCGAGCGCGAGTACTTCACCTGGTCTGGTGGGCCCAGATCATGCAGATCGCCTTTCCGATCGACCGATTCGGGCAATCGATGTCCATGAGCGACCTCACACGGAGCAGGAATCCCGGGCCCTCACCGTTCTGTTCGAACTGCTCGATGCCTTCCTGGCCGAACGTGAGCGAATGGAGTCGGAGCCGGGCTGAGTCGTGTCGCTTGCCCGCCGCTCACCGGCCGTCCACTAGACTCTCGAACAATTGTTCGTGTCCGGGAAGAGGTGGGTTGTCGTGCGGGTGATGGGCGTCGACCCCGGACTCACCAGGTGCGGATTGAGCATGGTCGAGGGCGGGCGCGGTCGCACCGTCACCGCGATCGACGTGGACGTGGTGCGGACCCCGCCGGAGATGGATCTGGCCCACCGGTTGCTCCAGGTCGCCGACGCCGCCGAGAAATGGATGGACGCCCACCGGCCGGAGGCCGTCGCGATCGAGCGGGTGTTCGCCCAGCACAATGTGCGTACGGCGATGGGGACCGCGCAGGCGGGCGGGGTGATCGCGCTGGCCGCCGCGCGCCGCGATATCCCGGTGGTGTTCCACACCCCGAGCGAAGTCAAGGCCGCCGTGACCGGCAACGGCAGTGCCGACAAGGCGCAGGTGACCGCGATGGTGACCCGCATCCTGGGGTTGAAGACCGCACCGAAACCGGCCGACGCGGCGGATGCGCTGGCTCTGGCGATCTGCCATTGTTGGCGGGCGCCGCTGCTGGCCAGAATGGCCGCGGCCGAGGCTCAGGCGGCCGAGGCGCAGCGGCGGTATGCCGAACGCCTGGCCGAACAGCGCTCGGCGCAGCAGCGGTCGGTTCGAGAACGCTCGGTCCCAGAAGGAAAGGCGGTGCGCGGGTGATCGCGTCGGTACGCGGTGAAGTCCTCGAGATCGCGCTCGATCACGCGGTGGTGGAGGCCTGCGGCGTCGGCTACCGGCTCAACGCCACTCCCACCACGCTGGCCGGCCTGACACGTGGCCAGGAGACTCGCCTCTACACGGCCATGATCGTGCGCGAGGACTCGATGACCCTCTACGGCTTCGCCGACACCGAGGCGCGCGACCTGTTCGGGCTGTTGCAGACTGTCTCCGGCGTCGGTCCCCGCCTGGCGATGGCGGTGCTCGCCGTGCTCGAGCCGGAGGCGCTGCGCAAAGCGCTGGCCGAGAGCAATGTCGCCGCGCTCACCAGGGTGCCCGGTATCGGCAAACGCGGCGCCGAGCGCATGGTGGTCGAACTGCGCGACAAGGTGAATCAGGTGCCGGTGCAGGCCGGTCCGCCGGGCACCGCGCCCGCCGCGGTCCTCACCCCGGTCCGCGACCAGGTCGTCGAAGCGCTCACCGGGCTCGGGTTCCCGCTCAAGCAGGCCGAACAGGCCGTCGACGCCGTACTCGCCGAGCAGCCCGCCGCGACCACGTCGGTGGCATTGCGGGCCGCGCTGTCGCTGTTGGGCAAGAACCGGTAGCCCCTCATGGCAGAGAACTTCGACATGGCAGGCGACGACTCGGCAGGCGACGACTTGGCAGACCAGATGGCAGACGATTACGACGACGACGAATCCCCGGTCACCGCGAACCTGTTGCGCTCCGACGGCGAGATCGAAGGCGATCTGCGCCCGAAATCGCTGGACACCTTCATCGGCCAGCCCCGGGTTCGCGAGCAACTCGCCTTGGTCCTGCGCGGCGCCAAACAGCGCGGCAGCACACCCGACCACGTCCTGCTGTCCGGTCCGCCCGGCCTCGGTAAGACCAGCATGGCGATGATCATCGCCGCCGAACTCGGGACGGCGCTGCGCATCACCTCCGGCCCCGCCCTGGAACGCGCGGGCGACCTGGCCGCCATGCTGAGCAATCTGGTCGAGGGCGACGTGCTGTTCATCGACGAGATCCACCGCATCGCCCGCCCGGCCGAGGAGATGCTGTACCTGGCGATGGAGGACTTCCGGGTCGACGTCGTGGTCGGCAAGGGGCCCGGCGCCACCTCCATCCCGCTCGACATCGCCCCGTTCACCCTCGTCGGCGCCACCACCCGCTCCGGTGCGCTCACCGGACCGCTGCGCGACCGCTTCGGCTTCACCGGCCACATGGACTTCTACGAGCCCGCCGAACTGCTGCGCATCCTGCAACGCTCGGCGCAGATCCTGGGGGTGCGCATCGACGACGATGCCGCCGCCGAGGTCGCCGGGCGCTCGCGCGGTACGCCGCGCATCGCCAACCGGCTGCTGCGCCGCGTCCGCGACTACGCCGAGGTCCGCGCCGACGGATTCATCACCCTGCCGGTGGCCCGCGCCGCGCTGGAGGTCTACGACGTCGACGTGCTCGGCCTGGACCGGCTCGACCGCGCGGTGCTCGACGCCCTGGTCCGCGGTTTCAACGGCGGGCCGGTGGGTGTGTCCACGCTGGCCGTCGCGGTGGGCGAGGAGGCCACCACCGTCGAGGAGGTGTGCGAGCCGTTCCTGGTGCGCGCCGGGCTGGTGGCCCGCACTCCGCGCGGTCGCGTCGCCACGGCCGCGGCCTGGGAACACCTCGGCCTGGTACCGCCGCCGGACCTGGTCTTCGGCGCCGTCGAGGTGCGTGGCCGGACTCCGCAACCGACGCTGGACCTGTTCGACTGAAACCCTCGGCGGCGGCACGAAATCCGTGCCCCCGTTAGAGTCGCAGCATGACGGTGGTCAACTCCGTGCTCGATCGAATGCCCGAGCCGCTGCGCAGCAAGGCGATCGAGCATCGCGAACTGCTCAAGTTCGCCACGGTCGGCGCCATCACCTGGTTCATCGACACCGGCGTGGTCTACACGGTGAAGCTGACCGTGCTCGGTGAGAAGCCGTTGACCGCGCGCCTGCTCGGTGTCCTGATCGCGACCATCGCCTCCTACATCCTCAACCGCGAGTGGTCCTTCCGCACCCGCGGTGGCAGGCAGCGATCGCACGAGGCCGCGCTGTTCTTCGCGGTCAGCGCGCTCGGCATCGGCGTCACCATGATCCCGCAGGCGATCTCGCTGTACGTACTGGATCTGCGGGTGCCGCACGTGTCCGCGGTGACCCAGGCACTCGCGAATTTCATCACCGGTCAGATCCTGGGCGTGCTGCTGGCCATGGTGTTCCGGTTCTGGGCGATCCGGCGGTTCGTGTTCCCCGACGACCTGCACGCGACCGAGACGGCGGGCGTTCGGCGTCGATAGCCGCCGTGCGCCGGCATCGACGAGTTCGCGGGCACGGTCATCCACACCACCGCCTGGGACGACGACTTCGATCCGACGGGCAGGCGCGCGGCGATCATCGGCACCGGCGCCACCGCCGTCCAGTCGGTGCCCGAGATCGCGGCGGGCGGCGTCGTTCCCCCTCGACGACTACATCTACGGGCAGGTCGGGACCACAGCCGCGCGCTGACATCGCGTCGGGGACGCCGTCGCGTGCCCCGCGGGGTGTGCGGATGCGGCCGAAGTTGCGGTAGCTGGCAGACTGTGTGGGTCCCCGGCCCACCTCCACCCAGAAGACATGGACTGACATCGATGATCGATTTACTGTTCCCGCTCCTGCTGGTCCTCCTGCTCGTGCCGATGTTCCTCGGCATCCGCCGTCAGAAGCGTGAAGCCGAGAAGGTCGCAGCCATGCAGGACGGCCTGAAAGTCGGTGACTCGGTGATCACCACCTCGGGCCTGTGGGGCACGGTCGTCGATGTCGACGAGGACACCGTCGACCTGGAGATCGCCGAAGACGTGGTGACCACCTGGCTGCGCCAGGCGATCCGCGAGGTCCGTGTCGAGGAGCAGGCCGCCGAGTCGACCACCGAATCGGCTACCGCCGAGACGACCGCCCCCGAGACGACCGCCGACCGGGCGGCCTCCGGGGTGGAGGAGTCCGCCGACCAGACCGAGAACCGGCTGAACGACAACCGGCTGAACAAGGACTGATACCGCACCACCGCCACCGAGGCGGGTCGGCGCGTGCGCGCCGGCTGCCCCGGTGTACGCCCGTTCCACTCTCGACTTCCGCCTAGGAGATACGCACTGTGCCACCTTCCCAGGGATCGGCGCATCCGCTCAGGTTGCTCGGCGTCTTCGTCGCGCTGCTGGCCGTGATCTACGCGCTGGTGTTCTTCACCGGTGACAAATCCCCGACACCCAAACTCGGCATCGACCTACAGGGTGGCACTCGCGTCACACTGACCGCGCGCACCCCGGACGGCAGCAGCCCGAGCCAGGACAGCCTGCGCAAGGCGCAGGAGATCATCGAGAACCGCGTCAACGGCCTCGGCGTCTCCGGCTCCGAAGTGGCGATCGAGGGCGACAACATCGTCATCACCGTGCCCGGCGACGACGGCCAGCAGGCCCGGGCGCTGGCGACCACCGCCAAGCTCTACATCCGCCCGGTGCTGGCCGCGACGCCGTTCGCCGGGACGCCGCAGGGTGCCCCCGCGACCGACGCGCCCGCTCCCGCGCCGCAGACCCCGCCCGCCGACGTTCCTCCGGCCGATGCTCCGCCCGCGGAGGTCCCGCCTGCCGAGGTACCGCCCGCCGTAGCCCCGCCCGCGGACGTCCCGCCCCCGGCGGAGGTCCCGCCCCCGCCGCCCGCGGACGCGCTGCCCGCGCCCGACGCCCTGGTCGAGCCGGCCCCGCAGCCGCGCGTGTTCCCCGCGCAGCCGCCGATCGACGAGCAGCCGCCGGTCGAGCAGCCGCCGGTCGGTGAGCAGCCTCCTGCCGAGCAGCCGCCGGTCGAGCAGCCCCCTGCCGAGCAGCCTCCTGTCGATACGCAGGAGGAGGACGACCTCACCCCGCAGGAGCGCGTCCAGCGCGATATCGCCGCGGCCAAGCAGGCCAGGCAGAGCACCGATCCCACCGCCCAGCAGGCCGCCATGGCGGCGATGGACTGCAGCAAGCAGGATCCGCTCGCGGGCAACGACGACCCGAACCTGCCGCTGGTGACCTGCTCGCAGGACGGCACCGAGGTGTTCCTGCTCGATGTCAGCCGCATCGACGGCCAGGAGATCAAGGACGCCGTGGCCAATCTCGACACCCAGCAGTCCCGCTGGGTCGTCGACCTGGAGTTCAAGGGCTCCGGTTCGGACGCCTGGGCCGACCTGACCGGTGAGTACCTGTACAAGCGGGTCGCCTTCACCCTGGACTCCCAGGTGGTCAGCGCGCCGCAGGTGCAGGCGGGTCCGCAGCTGGGTGGACGCACTCAGATCTCCGGTCAGTTCAACGCCACATCGTCGAGGGAGCTGGCCAACACTCTGAAGTACGGTTCGCTGCCGCTGTCGTTCCAGACCTCCGAGGCCGAGACCGTCTCGGCCACTCTGGGGCTGTCGTCGCTGCACGCGGGCCTGATCGCCGGCGCGATCGGCATGATCGTGGTGCTGCTGTACTGCCTGCTCTACTACCGGATGCTCGGTTTGCTGACCGCGCTTTCGCTGATCGGCTCCGGTTTCGCGGTGTACGGATTGATGGTGTTGCTCGGCCGGTGGATCGGCTTCACCCTCGACCTGGCCGGCATCGCCGGTCTGATCATCGGTATCGGCATGACCGCCGACTCGTTCGTGGTGTTCTTCGAACGCATCAAGGACGAGATGCGTGAGGGCCGTAGTTTCCGCTCGGCGGTGCCGCGCGGCTGGCAGCGGGCACGCCGCACGATTCTGTCCGGCAACGCGGTCAGCTTCATCGCCGCCGCCGTGCTGTACGTGCTCGCGGCCGGTCAGGTCAAGGGCTTCGCCTTCACCCTCGGTCTGACCACCATTCTCGACGTGGTGGTGGTCTTCCTGATGACCGCGCCGTTGGTGCTGCTCGCCTCGCGCTCGGCCTTCTGGGCGAAACCCTCGGTGAACGGTCTGGGTGCGATCCAGGAGGTCGCTCGGGAGCGCAGGGCCGCCGAGGCCGCCCCTGCGGAAGGTGTGAGGACGCGATGACCAAACCCAACAACATGACCGATACCGGCAGCTCGTCGCTGAACAAGCGCGACGAGGATCGCGCGCAGAGTTCGGTCGACGATTTCGCCTACGGTTCGGGCGCGCCCCGCCACGGGTTCTTCAACCGCCTCTACACCGGCACCGGCGCGATCGACGTGATCGGCCGCCGCCGGATGTGGTACATCGTGACCGCGGTGATCGTGTTGCTGGCGCTGGCGAGCATCCTGATCCGGGGCTTCAACTTCGGCATCGATTTCGAGGGCGGCTCGCGCATTCAGTTCCCTGCCGGGAACGCGACGACCAGCGAGGTCGAAGAGGTCTACCGGGACACCATGGGATCGGACCCGGAAACGGTGCAGACCGTGGGCGTCGGCTCGACCGCGACCGTGCTCATCCGCTCGGAGGCACTGGACGCGAACGAGGTCGATCAGCTGACCAGCGCCCTGTACGAAGAGTTCCAGCCGAAGAACAGCGACGGTGAACCGAGCCGGGCCGCGATCAGCGTCTCCGACGTCAGCGAGACCTGGGGTGATCAGATCACCAGGAAGGCGCTGATCGCGCTGGCGGTCTTCCTGGTGCTGGTTTCGGTCTACATCGCGGTCCGATTCGAACGGGATATGGCGCTCGCGGCGCTGGCCGCGCTGGTCTTCGACGTCGTGGTCACCGCGGGTGTGTACGCGCTCGTCGGTTTCGAGGTCACCCCGGCGACGGTGATCGGCGTGCTCACCATTCTCGGCTTCTCGCTGTACGACTCGGTGGTCGTCTTCGACAAGGTCGAGGAGAACACCAGGGGCATCCTGCACCTGAATCGGCGCACCTACGCCGAACAGACCAACCTGGCGGTCAACCAGACGCTGATGCGCTCGATCAACACCGCCGTCATCGGCGTGCTGCCGATCGTCGCGCTGATGGTGATCGCGGTGTGGATGCTCGGTGTCGGCACGCTCAAGGATCTGGCGCTGGTGCAGCTGGTCGGCCTGTTGGTCGGCACCTACTCGTCGATCTTCTTCGCGAGCCCGCTGCTCGTCTCGCTCAAGGAGCGCTGGGGGCCGGTCGCCGCGCACACCAAGAAGGTGCTGGCCAAGCGATCCAACGCGGCCGCGGCCCGTGCGGCCAGGGAAGCCGAACTGCGGGTGGCGAACGCGACCAGGCGCGCCGGCGGGGAGGACTTCGCGGCAGCGGGTCCGCGTCCGGGCGCGCGTCCGCGCAGCGGCGAGGGACGCGCAGCGGGGGAGCAGCGCCCCGCGGGCAAGCGTCAGCGAAGGAACTGAGTCGAACAGTCCGGCGGATCAGGTAGATAAGGGGTTTCGTTTCATGCGAAAGCCACTCAGTGGCGGGCTGCGACTGGCGGGAGTGGGTGCGGCGCTCGCGCTGGCCGCGGGACTGGCGACCGGATGCTCCACTCAGAGCCAGGTGCCCTCCATCGGCTACGGCGTCGACGCGGTGCTCACCACCTACAACGGCGGCACCACGCTCGGCGTGAGCAGCGGTTCGGCGGCGGTGTTCCAACGCGTGCTGACCGGCTTCTTCTACACCGGCCCGGACGGCCAGCAGGTGGCCGACACCGATGTGGGCACCGCCAAGGAGGTGCCCGGCGAATCGCAGACCATCCAGTACCGGTTGAACCCGGACGGGGTGTACTCCGACGGCGTGCCGACCTCCTGCGACGACTTGGTGCTGACCTGGGCGGCGCGCAGCGGTCGTTTCACCGATGGTCCGGTGCCGCTGTTCGACGCCGCCGACACCGCGGGCTACCGCGATATCGAGCGGATCGATTGCCAACCCGGCTCCAAGGACGCCACCGTGGTGTTCCGCCCGGACCGCCGGTACCTGCCGTGGCGCACGCTGTTCACCGCCGGTGAGATGATGCCCGCGCACGTCGCCGCCAGGGAGGCGGGCGTGGCCAACGTGGTCTCCGCCGTGCAGGACGGCGACCGGGCGGCCATCGGCAAGCTGGCCGACTTCTGGAACAACGGCTGGACCCTCACCACGGGTGAACTCGACGCGGCCAGGTTCCCGTCCTCCGGCCCGTATCGGGTCGAGTCCTTCGGTCCCGAGGACGGGCTGGTACTGGTCGCCAACGAACGGTGGTGGGGCAATGCGCCCGAGACCGGTCGTGTGGTCGTCTTCGACAAGACCTCGGATCTGACGGCGAAGCTCGCCGACAACGCGGTGAGTGTGCTCGACCTCGGCGCGGGCTCGGTGGCCGAGCTCGACCTGAACGGCTTCTCCTCGAACACGGTGCCGGGTCGCGGGACCGAACAGCTGATCCTGGCCACCGGCGGCGTGCTCGGCTCGCCGGCGGCCCGCCGGGGCCTCGCCCACTGCGTCCCGCGCCAGGCGCTCTACAACGACCTGGGCAAGGCGGCCGACGTGCCGAGCACCGGACTGGGCACAGCTCCGTTGAATTCACTGATCAGCCAGCAGGATTCGCTGTACTACGGGGTATCGACGGCTGGTGCCGCGAAGGCGTACGAGGTGACCGACATCAGCGCCGCCAAGGCCGGTTTCGCGGGTGCGCCGAACCCGGTCGTCCGGATCGGTTACCTCGCTCCGGACCAGCGGCGCGCGCGGACGGTCGCCGCGATCGCCGAATCCTGCAAGGCCGCGGGCATCACCGTCGAGGACGCGAGCGCCACCGACTTCCGGCCGACCCAGTTGGCCGACGGCACGGTGGACGCGATCCTGTCGAGTACCGCGGGTGCTCCCGGTCCGGCGGGCTCGCTGGCCGGAGTGGCCGCGATGAGTGCCTGGCGGACCGGCAGCGGCGTCGATTTCGGCCGGTTCGGCAACGGCCGCTACGATGCGATCGTCGATCAGCTTGCCGCGGACCCCGATTCGACCACACAGTTGAATCTGCTGACCGAGGCCGAGAATCTGTTGTGGTCGGAGATGCCCGGCATCCCGCTGTTCGCCACCCCGCGCGTCATCGCCTTCGGCAACGGTCTGCACAACGGTGTGGCCGGGCCGACCCAGGGCGGTACCGGATGGAACATGGACCGCTGGGTGTTGCGGCGGTGACCGGGTCCGACGGGGACGGGCCGATCGAAATGACCATGGGAGAGGTGTCGATGAGCAAGCACGCGGCAACGGAGTCCGACCAGCAGGTGGCCGAGCGGATCGCCGCGGCCGCAGGGCACGTCGAGCGTCTCACCCGCTGGCACGACGACTTTCCGACTCCCGGGGTCCGTTTCGCCGACCTGACCCCGGTCTTCGCCAGTTCCGACGGCTTCCGCGCAGTGATCGAATCGCTGGCGGCCTGTGCGCCGGAGGCCGATCTGGTCGCGGGTGTGGACGCCAGGGGCTTCCTGCTCGGTGCGGGTGTGGCCACCGTTCTGGGCACCGGAGTGCTCGCGATCCGCAAGGCGGGCAAGTTGCCCCCGCCGGTGATCAGCCGCGAGTACAGCCTGGAATACGGTGCCGCCGCGCTGGAGATCCCCGGCAACGGGGTGGAACTGCGCGGACGCACCGTGCTGCTGCTCGACGATGTGCTGGCCACCGGCGGCACCCTCGCCGCCGCAGCACAGCTTTTCGAGGAGGCGGGCGCTCATGTCGTCGCCGCCGCTGTCGTGCTCGAACTGGAGGCGCTCGGCGGCCGCGCCCTCCAAGGCGACTACCCGCTGACCTCGATCGTTCGTATCTCCTGACCCGCGGCGGGCCGGGCGAGGAAAACAGTTGGCGGCGGTCCTGTCTGCCCGCCTATCCTGGATGGCGTCCTCGTCCCCGGCGATCGGAGTAGTGGTGCTCTTCTGAGGTGCTCTCGTGCGGCCCGTATTCGCGCGCCGCGTCACGACGCGACCTCGAGGACTCACCATGACCTCACTGTCCTTCTCCGATCTCACCTTCTCCTGGCCGGACGGCACCCCCGTTTTCGACGGTCTCGACGGCGACCTCGGTCCCGGCCACATCGGCTTGGCCGGGGTGAACGGTGCGGGCAAATCCACCCTGCTGCGGCTCATCGCCGGTGAACTGCGTCCGCTGCGTGGTTCGATCACCGTGCGTGGCCGCCTCGGCTACCTGCGTCAAGACCTCGGCCTGGCCGACGCCCAGTGCGTCGACCACGTGCTCGGCATCGCCGAGATCAGGGCAGCCCTGCATCGCGTCGAGACAGGCCGCTCCGAGGACGACGATTTCGACGTCATCGGTTCGGCCTGGGACGTCGAGGAGCGGGCGGTGGCGCTGCTGGCGCGCCTGGGCCTGGCCCACCTCGCCGATTCCGCCGCAGGTCTGGATCGCCGCCTCGACACCCTCTCCGGCGGCGAGACCGTGCTGCTCGGCCTGGCCGCGCAACTGCTCGGCGACCCGGAGGTCCTGTTGCTCGACGAGCCGACGAACAACCTCGATCAGGCTGCCCGCCAACGGCTCTACGACGTGGTCGACCAGTTCTCCGGTACGGTGCTGGTGGTCAGCCACGACCGCGAACTGCTCGAGCGCGTCGACGCGATCGCCGAACTGCGCCAGGGCGCGCTACGGGTGTTCGGCGGCAACTACACCGATTACGAGCGACAGGTAGCCGCCGAACAACAGGCCGCGCAGGTCGCGTTGCGCACCGCCCGCAACGATGTGCGCAGACAGTCCAGGGAACTGGCCGAGACCAGGACCAAGCTGGATCGGCGCAAGCGCTACGGGGAGAAGTCGGCCGAGAACATGCCGAAGATCCTGGCCGGCGCGCGCAAACGCGCGGCACAGGAATCGGCGGGCAAACTGCGCAACACCCAGATCGAGCGCGTCGCCGCCGCTGCCGAGCACCTGCGCGAAGCCGAGGACTCGGTGCGCGCCGACCAGCAGATCCGCCTCGATCTGCCCGATACCCGCGTGTATCCGGGCCAGGACGTGCTCGACCTCGTCGACGCCGAATTGTCCTGTGGCGCAGCCGACCCCGATCGCCGGGTGACCCTGCGGATCACCGGCCCGGAACGGATCGCGCTGACCGGCCGCAACGGTGTCGGCAAGACGACGCTGCTGCGACGCATCGCCGCCGAGCCGCCGAAGGTGCCCTGGCGGATCCTGCCGCAGCGGCTGGACCTGTTCGATCCGGACCGGACGGTGTTCGAGAACGTCGCCGCCACCGCGCCGGAAGCATCGCCGGTGCGCATCCGCGCGCAGCTGGCCAGGCTGCTGTTCCGTGGGGCGGCGGCCGATGTGCCCGCCGCGGCGCTGTCCGGCGGCGAGCGACTGCGCGCGGCCCTGGCCATGCTGCTGCTCGCCGAGCCCGCGCCGAAACTGCTGCTGCTCGACGAGCCGACCAACAATCTCGATCTGCCCAGCCTGCGCCATTTGACCGAGGCGCTGGCGGGTTTCGAGGGAGCGCTGATCGTGGTCAGTCACGATCCACGCTTCCTGGGCGAGATCGGGGTGACGCGCCGCGTGGAACTCACCGGCGACGGACTTGCGGTAGCCGACGCGCCGGACGCGGCCGGCTGAGGGCGGGGTCTCGTCACCGGGTGCGGTCGGTGCGGCGGTACGGTGTCGGCGACGCTGTGAGCCCGGCGATACTCGGGCCCGATAATTCGCCTCCGGGAGGCGGAATTACGTATGCTCCCACTATGCAGCTGTCCAGGTTCACCGATCTCGGCCTGCGTGCCATGATGCGCCTGGCTGTCGGTGGCGCCGCCGAGGAGCGTGTCACGGTCCGCCTGGTCGCCCGGCAGGTCAATGCCTCGGAACACTATGTCGCCAAGGCGGTGACGAAACTGGCCGATCTGGGGTTCGTCGACTCGCACCGCGGCCGTACCGGCGGGATCTTCCTCACCGAACGCGGCCGCGCGGCCACCGTCGGGCAGATCGTTCGCGGACTCGAGGGCGCCTCGGAGGTCGTGGACTGCTCCGGTGAGCATCCCTGCCCGCTCGCCACCGCCTGCCGGCTGCGGCGCATGCTGGCGCAGGCACAGGAGATGTTCTACCGGGAATTGGACAATTACACCCTCGGTGACCTCGTCGACGATCGCACAGTCCGGATGTTGTACATGCCGGACATGCCCGAAGCGGCGGGTGCGCACATTCGATAATTCGACGGACCGCGCGCTTTCGCTGTCGAAATCCGGGACGACGACGAATCCTATTTCTGTGAAATAGGATTGTTTTCTGCTGTGCATGCGCACATACTGTGGTGGTACTTCTCCTGTCACGCATTCGGCGTGCGCCCTCGATGTCGATCTTGTGACCGGCAAATCAGCAGGTAGATGGTGTTCCTGGCGACATATTCCGCACTGGCGTGCGTAATTGAGCTCACCGGCTCCGGAGTCGATTTCCGGTGCTCCGATTGGTTACCGTATTTCCAGTGGCAATCGAGCCCAGATGGAATCTCGACGAGGAGAACCCCATGACCACCGTTCTGCCTTCGGCGCTGGATACTCCCGCGGAATTGGAGACCCACCACGCCGACGTGGTGCGTGCGACGCTCCCGGTGATCGCCGAACATATCGACGACATCACCGCGCTCTTCTACCAGAAGATGTTCGGCGCCCACCCCGAGTTGCTCGCGAATCTGTTCAACCGCGGCAACCAGAAGCAGGGAGCGCAGCAGCGCGCGCTCGCGGCATCGATCGCCACCTTCGCCACCCACCTGGTGGATCCCACGCTGCCGCATCCGCGTGAACTGCTCGCCCGCATCGGCCACAAACACGCCTCGCTCGGCGTGGTCGCCGAGCAGTACCCGATCGTCCACGAGCACCTGTTCGCCGCGATCGTCGAGGTGCTCGGCGCCGATGTCGTCACCGCCGAGATCGCCGCCGCCTGGGACCGCGTCTACTGGCTGATGGCCGACACCCTGATCGGTTTCGAACGCGAACTCTACGACGGCGCGGGCGTGGCGCCCGGTGACGTGTTCCGCACGGCCGTCGTCGTCGACCGCATCGAGGATCCTTCCGGCGTGGTCACCTTCGTCGTGGAATCCACGGACCCGGCCCGCCCGTTCTCGGATTTCCTTCCCGGACAGTATGTCTCGGTAGGTGTGACGCTGCCCGACGGCGCCCGTCAGCTGCGCCAGTACAGCCTGGTCACCGCACCGGGCAACGGCCGTCTGGCCTTCGCGGTTCGCCCGGTCGAGGCGACCGCCGAACAGCCCGCGGGTGAAGTCTCCACCTTCCTGACCGGCACCATCGGCACCGGCGACGTCCTCGACGTCACCCTGCCCTTCGGCGACCTCACCATCGACACCGCCGCCACCGACCCGCTGGTCCTCATATCCGCGGGCATCGGCATCACTCCGATGATCGGCATCCTCGAATACCTCGCCGCCGCCACCCCGCAGCGCAAGGTCCTCGCCATCCACGCCGACCGCACCTGCGACACCCACCCGCTGCGCGCCGTACAGGAGGACCTGATCGAGAGCCTGCCCGACGCCACCCTCGAACTCTGGTACGAACAGCCCACCCCCGGCGCGCACACCGGCACCCTCGCCCTGTCCACCCTCGCCCTCCCCGCCGGTGCCCAGATCTACCTCTGCGGCGGCGCCGGCTTCCTCCAGTCGGCCCGGGCCCAGCTCGACGCCGCGGGCATCTCCCACGACCGCGTCCACTTCGAGCTCTTCACCCCGAACGATTGGTTACTCGCCTGACGGACGGACGCTCTGCACGGGTCAATACTCGAGATCCGACCAGGGGATGCGGATCGGAAAGGGAAAGTCGATATGGACTCCGGCCTCGTCGGCCGGAGTCCATTCGCCTGCCAGGCGGTAGTCCGCCGGATGCAGCGGTCGTACACCAGGCGGTAGCTCGCCGTATCAGGTCATGAACTCCGGAAGGTAGGGTTCGTCGGGCCGAGACGATGGCATGAGGTCAAGGTAAGCCCGGTCTCACCCGTTTCGACGGTCTGTCAGGCCGCCGAGGTCACCCGGTACACGTCGTAGACACCCTCCACATTGCGCACCACGTTCAACAGGTGGCCGAGGTGCTTCGGGTCACCCATCTCGAAGGTGAACTTGCTGATGGCCACCCGATCCCCGTGGGTGGCGACCGAGGCGGACAGAATGTTGACCTTCTCGTCGGCGAGGACCTTGGTGACATCGGAGAGCAGGCGGGTGCGATCCAGTGCTTCGATCTGGATGGCGACCAGGAAGACCGAGGACGGCGAGGGCGCCCACTCCACGTCGATGATGCGTTCGGGCTGCTGGCGCAGGGATTCGGCGTTGGTGCAGTCGGTGCGGTGGACGCTGACCGAGCCGCCGCGGGTCACGAAGCCCATGATCTCGTCGCCCGGGACCGGGGTGCAGCACTTGGCCAGCTTGGCGACGGTGCCGGAGGCGCCCGGGATGAGCACGCCCGCGTCGCCGGTGACGCGCTGACGGCTCGGGGTGGTCGACGGCGTCGAGCGTTCGGCGAGCTCGTTCTCCACGTCGCCGATGCCACCGAGCTGGGCCATCAGGCGCTGCACGACGTGATGGGCGGAGACCTGGTGCTCGCCCACGGCGGTGTAGAGGCTGGAGATGTCGCTGTAGTGCAGTTCGTGGGCGACGGCGTTCATCGCGTCCACGCTCATCAGCCGTTGCAGCGGTAGTCCGACGCGGCGGACCTCCTTGGAGATCTGCTCCTTGCCGCTTTCGAGGGCTTCCTCGCGGCGTTCCTTGGCGAACCACTGCCGGATCTTGGCCTTGGCGCGCGGGGACACCACGAAGTTCTGCCAGTCCCGGCTCGGGCCCGCGTTCTGCGCCTTCGAGGTGAAGACCTCGACGACCTCGCCGTTCTCGAGCTGGCGTTCCAACGCGACCAGCCTGCCGTTGACCCGCGCGCCGATGCAGCGGTGGCCCACCTCGGTGTGCACGGCGTAGGCGAAGTCCACCGGGGTCGACTTCTGCGGCAGCGTGATGACGTCGCCCTTGGGGGTGAAGACGAAGATCTCCGGCGACTTCAGGTCGAAGCGCAGCGACTCCAGGAACTCGGCGGGGTCGGCCGCCTCGCGCTGCCAGTCGAGCAGCTGGCGCATCCATGCCATGTCGTCGACCTCGGCGGCGTCACCGGAGTGCTTGCCCTTGGTCTCCTTGTAGCGCCAGTGCGCGGCGATGCCGAACTCGGCGGTGCGGTGCATGTCCTGGGTGCGGATCTGCACCTCGAGCGGCTTGCCGTCGGGGCCGACGACCGTGGTGTGCAGCGACTGGTAGACGCCGTAGCGGGGCTGGGCGATGTAGTCCTTGAACCGGCCGGCCATCGGCTGCCACAACGAGTGCACCACGCCGACCGCGGCGTAGCAGTCGCGCACCTCGTCGCAGAGGATGCGGATGCCGACCAGATCGTGGATGTCGTCGAAGTCCTTACCCTTGACGATCATCTTCTGGTAGATCGACCAGTAGTGCTTGGGCCTGCCCTCCACGACCGCCTGGATACGCGAAGCGGCCAGCGTGTTGACGATCTCCGCGCGCACCTTGGCCAGGTAGGTGTCGCGCGAGGGTGCGCGGTCGGCGACCAGGCGCACGATCTCGTCGTACTTCTTGGGGTGCAGGATCGCGAACGCGAGGTCCTCGAGCTCCCACTTGACGGTGGCCATGCCGAGGCGATGGGCCAGCGGCGCGATGACCTCGAGGGTCTCCTTGGCCTTCTTCGCCTGCTTCTCCGGCGGCAGGAAACGCATGGTGCGCATGTTGTGCAGGCGGTCGGCGACTTTGATGACCAGCACGCGCGGGTCGCGGGCCATCGCGATGATCATCTTGCGGATGGTCTCGGCCTCGGCGGCCGCGCCCAGATTGACCTTGTCCAGCTTGGTGACGCCGTCGACCAGATGGGCGACCTCGTCGCCGAACTCGGCCTTCAACTGCTCGAGGGTGTAGCCGGTGTCCTCGACGGTGTCGTGCAGCAGCGCGGCCACCAGCGTGGTGGTGTCCATGCCGAGCTCGGCCAGGATGTTGGCGACCGCGAGCGGATGGGTGATGTAGGGGTCGCCGGACTTGCGGAACTGGTGGGCGTGGCGCTCGTCGGCGACGTCGAAGGCCTTCTGCAGCAGCGTCAGGTTCGCCTTCGGGTACAGCTCGCGATGGACCGTGGCCAGCGGCTCGAGCACCGGCTTGACCGCGGCTATCCCGCGCTGACCGGTCATCCTGCGGGCCAGCCTGGCGCGCACTCGGCGCGAGGCGGAGGTGGGCACGGCGGACGTGGCGGAGGGCTGCTTGGGCGGCAGGGACTTGGGAGTCGGCTTCGGGTCGGGAGTTTTCGACGGTGGCGAAGGCGGCGTCGCCGTCGCCGATTGCTCGACATTCGCCTCGCCCAAGTGCTGAGTCATGCCACCGCCTCTCCATGCCGCGATCCGCACCACATTATCCGACCACGGCTACTGCCCGGACCACGACGTCGGCCGCGATCTCCGCTTCGTCGCGGGGTCGCGGCGCAACGTTGCCACCATTGTCCCGCGCCGGAGCCCTTCGCGCTCGTTCTCCCCACTGTTCGCGCGCCGGAAAGGTGCAACACGAGACGCGCCGGGAGCCTTCCCGGCACCCGTCCCGTCGCGTGGGCGACGGCTGAGGTGACGTCCGGAGAGCATCGGCGTCGATCGGCCCTTCTCGGGCGGCGCAGCGAGCGTTCGGCAAACCGGGGATGCCGCGCCCGCGGCGAGGTGTCGGTACTTTTCGCGCAATGACGGTTCTGCGGTCCCTGGTGTTGTTCGGCCGGCGGCGCTCGCCGAGATCGGCGGCGCCTGGCTGGTGTGGCAGGGCTACCGGGAGGGGCGCGGACTGTGGTGGATCGCGGCGGGGGCCTTGATCTGCCGCTGGCGGGGGCGTCGATCTGCCTGATGGGAGTGGCGGTCATCATGTACGCACCGCGCTGACCCGCCGGGCCCGGACCGGAATCGGAACGCGAAGGCTCGATTGCGTTCTCGTGCATGTGTTCGGAAACTTGCCGGGCGTGGCACCGGGACGCGCCGCGCGGTGTGGGGTAGTGTTTGCGCTTTTGCGTAAAGTTTTCGCTGTTGGGCGAGTCATAGCCGGAATCTGTTACGGTCTATTGCGTTTCAGGGTTGAGGGTTGTTGCGGCAACGGGACTGATTGCGAAGCGCTATGACTGGGTACCTGGCTGGTCTCACGGGACTGGTGGTCGCAACCACCGTCACCGTGGTTGCCGCGTACTCGGCTCCGGCTCCCGCATACGCCGCTCCCGCGAATCCCGCTGCGCCCGCTTCGAATTCACCGGCCGCGCCGGAGTTGACGATCGACGACTGCCCGGCGCTGTACGCGCTGGGCGTGCAGGGCACCGGCGAATCCTCACCCGACGCCGCGCCGACCACCGACACCGGGATGCTGTCGATGGTGTTCATGCCGATGCTGGCACGGGCCGCCGAACCGGGGCTGGTCGAACGCGCCTACGTACCCTACGAAGCCGGGTTCGGCGGGTTCACCGGCGGCGCCCCCGTCTCGTACGCGGATTCCGTACTCGGCGGTCTGGAACGACTGCGCTCGATGGCTCGCCAGGTCGCCGACCGATGCCCGGACACCCGGCTCGGGGTGGTGGGCTACTCCCAGGGCGCGCACGTGGCCTCGATGTTCGCCCAGGAAGTGGGACAGGGCGCGGGCGTGGTCCCGGCCGAGAAGGTCGCGGCGGTCGCGCTGTTCGCCGACCCCACCCGCACTCCCGGTGCACCGCTGTTCCCCGGCTCGCCCGGCAAGATCACCCCCGATCCCGCGCCCGGTGTGCAAGCACGGCAACTGGCGACGATCGCCGCGCTGCCGCAGACGCCCGCGGCCGGCGGCGGCATCGGGCCCGACCGCGATCGAGCCGCGAACTTCGCCGCGCTCACCGGCCGTGTCGCAAGCCTCTGCGCCGCAGGCGATCTCGCGTGTGACGCGCCGGCGAACGCGCCGATCCTGCGGGTGGTCGCCTACATCGCCGGGCAGGCGCAGGTCAGCGGCGGCGATCCGGTCGCCTCGCTGCTCTCGGTCGGGCAGGCACTGGCCTTCACCTCGATCAAGACGGCCACGACGGTGGCCACCGAGGACATCCAGGGCGGCACGCCCGCGGACATCTCGCTCTCCCCGCGCAAGTCGATCTCCGAACGCCTGGCCGACGCCGCCGACCCGCGCACCCCGCTCGACGCGGGCGAGGCCCTGCGCGGTCTGTTGCGGGTCGGCCTGATCGGATTCAACGCGGTGGTCGCCGTGGTCAGGGACGTGCTCAGCCCGGCGGTGCTGTCCGAACTCGCGACCGCCGGTCTGAGCGATCCCTCCGCCGGACTCGCGCTGCTCGGCGGGAAACTCGCGGGCGCGACGCCCGAACTGGTGCCGCCTACGACCATCTCCCGGCTGGTCGCCCAGGCCTACGACGCGATCGTTCGGAACGTCACCGACAATCGCGAACTGCTGGATCTCACGACGTGGGTACGGTATTGGGACACCGCCCGCCACCATGGCGCTTATCACAGCGCGACGGCGGGCGGCGGGGGCGAAGCGCCCACCCGGTTCGTCGCCGACTGGTTCGCCGCGACGGCCCGTGACCTGGCCGAACACACCGGAGCCGCGGGCGCGCCCGCGCTGGGGCAGGCGCATGTGGACACCCGATCAACTGCGGGCGCCCCCGGCGCGTCGGCTACTCCGAACCCCGGCGGTGCGGGACAATTTCCGTTCGGGACAGGAGCCGATGGCGCCTCATCCGGGGGCGTGACCTCGATTCCGCCCACCGCGCGAACCGGCGAAGCCGATCGCCACTACCCGTTCTCCACGAACTGATCGCCGAGAGGTCCGACGATGCGATATCACGCGCCCGGCCCCGTGGGAATGGGGGAATGTTGAAGTCGTACAAAGATCTGTCCCGTTGGTACGGCCCGATCGAACCGGCAGGCACACCCGCGCCCGCGGAGGCGGAGCCGATACCGGAGGCCGACCGGAATCGGCTCGCCGCGCCCGACCCCGAGGGTCCTGCCCGGTTCCCGAACCACCTTCGCGACGAGGACCGCGACGCCGATCCGGCCGACGCGCGGGCGGTCGCCGAGGTGCCCGCCGATCTGCCGACCCGCCGCAGCGAATTCACTGGCGGCTGGTCGGACTGGGTGGCCGAGGACGCGCCGGTCCCGGTGCACGCGCCGGGCCCCGACGACGATTTCCCCGAGCGCGAAGCCGACCTGGTCCGCTTCCCGTGGCCCGATGACGACGACTACGACGAGGATCCGGCGCCCACGCCGCCCGCCACGCGCTCGCTGCGCGAGCATCCGGCGACCCGCCGCGCCAGGACGGTGATCGTCCTGGTGATCGCGATCCTGGTGCTGATCGCCTCGGCCGTCGGCGCACTCGTGCTCGTGCGGCTCTCCGGCGACCGGCCCGCGGCCGCTGCCGACCCCACGCCGATGCGGTTCACCGCGGGCAGCGCGCAGGCGGGCATCACCACCGGCTGTCCCACCGAACGCTCCGACCGGGTGCTGCGCAGTGCGGCTGCGGGCGGGGACACCTCCGGGCCCGAGGCCGTGCTCGGCTTCCAATACGCCTACTACGTCGAGCGTTCCGGCGAGCGCGCCAGGCACTTCGTCGCACCGGACGCCGCGGTGCCGAGCGCGGAGATCATCCAGCGTGGCATCGGCACGGTCCCGGTGGGCACCACGCACTGCGTGCGGGTGACCACGATCGGCGAGAAGGCGGCCGGCGAGAGCATGTACGCGGTGGAGGTCACCGAGTATCGGCCCGGTGGCGCGCCCGCCACGTACAACAAGCAGACGGTCACCACCGCGGTGGTCGGCGGCCGGGTGCTCATCTCGAGCATCACGGCCGGATGAAGGAGAGCTGAGAGCGATGGGAGAGGACTGGAGCCGCTGGCTCGACGAGGCGCCCGACCGGGGCGAACCGCCGAGCCGCGAAGCGCGTACCAAGGCTCCGGTGGTGCGGTTCCGGCGTCGGGCCGGTGGGGATGGTGACGGCGGCGAGGAATGGGGGCAGCGGCCGATCCTGGTGGTCGGCGGCTGCGGTGGCGCGGGCACGACGACGACGGCTCTGGGGATCGCGGGCGAACTGGGCGCCGCGGGCACCCCGACGGTAGCGGTGGACGCCACCGCGGCGGGCGGCGACATCGCCTTGCGCGGCGCCGACGAGCATCTGCATCCGATCAGCCTGCAGTCCTGGTTGTACGGCCGCGGCGACGACGAACCCGCCCCGCTGAAGGAGTGCCTGTCGCGCGCGACCTCCGGTATCGGGTTGCTCTGGCGGGACGCCGCGCCGTTACGCCGCCGGGCGAGCTACCTGACGGTGGCACGGGCGGTCGCCGACGCCGGCTATACCGCGGTCTACGACGGCGGCCACCCCATCGCGGGCAGGCAGTTGCGTCCGCTGCTCGACGACGGGGACATCGCCCTGGTACTCACCATTCCGGCGCGCCCGGACGCGGCCAACCGCTTGCGGGTCACCCTGGAGTGGCTCGACGACGAATTCGGCGAGGCCGCCGAGGGCCAGGGCAACGGCATCGTGGGTGACACCACGCTGGTGATCTCGCACCAGGCGCCCGGCGACGACTCCCGTGTCGCCGACCACCTGCGCGAGCACCTGTCCGGATGGGTTCGCGACATCAGGGAGATCCCCTACGATCCGCATCTCGCGCGCGGCGAACTGGTGTGCCACGCGGAACTGGCCGAACAGACGCGCCGCGCGTACGCGCGGCTGGTGGCGGGGGTGGCCTCGTGACCGCCGCCATGCGGCTGCGCCGCAAACTCGACCCGCGTCCGGCAGGCGTCGTCGCGCCGCCCGAATCCCGCCGTGCCCCGGTATGGGATCGGCCGGTGCCGGGCGTCGGACGTGCCCCGCTGGTGTGGTTGCTGGGAGTGCACGGAGGCGCGGGCGCGACGACTCTGGCGCACGTGCTGGCCCCGACGGCCGACGCCAGCCGTCGCTGGCCGGGCGGGTTCGATCGCGAGTCGCCGTTCGTGGTGCTCGTCGCCCGCGAGACCATCTCCGGGCTGACCCGCGCGCACGATCTGCTGCGTCAGCACCACTTCGGCTTCGGCGGCCCCTCGGAGGTGATCGGTCTGATCACGGTCGCCGCGCGACCGGGCCGGATGCCCGCCGAGATCCGCCGGTACCGCGAGCTGGTGGGCTCGCTGGCCGGGCCGGTGTGGCAGGTGCCCTGGTACGAGGAATGGACTCTGGTCGAGCCCGAGCAGTTGCCGGTCTGGACGCCGGGCGACCCGATGCCCGAACGTAAACGCAAGATCGATCCGCTGGACGAGGTGCCGGTGGAGGTTCGCGAGCTGGGGGCTGACATTGTCGACGCGGTCCGTGAGAAGCTTGACAGCAGAACAGATTTCGCCGACGACGATGTAACCGATCCACCATTCGAGAAAGGGCCCCGATGAGCATGTTCCTCTTGGCTGTCCAGGACACCTACGGCGTCGTGCTCGCTCAGGTCGGCAATCCGACCCCGGAGGCGCCCCCCGGATCGGAGAAGATCCTGCAGCTGGTGCGCTATCTCACCTGGTTCGTCCTGCTGTCCGGGATCTGCGGAATCATCTACGCGGGCGGCAAATTCGCCTGGGAGCGCTGGTCCGGCGGCGGCCTCGAGTCGCCGAAGATGGTGGCGGGCGCGATGATCGGCGGCGTGGTCGCCACTAGCGCGGGCACCATCATGAACGCTGTCATCGGTACGTAAGGGTAAGGGTCGGGGAATGACCACGCTTCGAATGCAGACGGATCTGCTCGCCTACAAGCAGATGCCGTCGGAGGTGCTCGAACCGCTGATGCAGTTGCTGAACTGGTTGCTGTGGTTCGTGCTCATCGTGTGCCTGTCCTGGATGATCCTGTCCGCGGGCAAGTTGTGGATCGCCTTCCGCACCGATCTGGCCGCCAACGACGCCTCGCACGGCGTGCTGATGAGTCTCATCGGCGCGATCGTCGCGAGCGGGGCCACCAGTATCGCGCTGGCCTTCCTTCCGGCGTGAGTGTGGGGCGGAGCATGGGAACGGCGGTGATGGTGGGTACGGTCGCGCTCACCGCGGCGGTCGGCTGCGCGGACGGTGGCGAGCAGGAGGGAGCCGATCTCTCCGCGCCGCCCACCGAGGTGCGCTGGCAGCCGTATCAGGGTGTGGCGTTGCCGCACACCGCGCAGGGGCCGGAAGTCCTCTCCGACGGTGCGGCAACGGGTTTCGAGCAGTCCCCGCCCGGCGCGGCGGTCGCCGCGATCACCCACACGGTGCGCCTGTCGGTGGCACCGGACGGTGACTGGCCTGCGGTGGTGGCGAAGGAAGTCCTGCCGGGTCCGGCGCGTGACGCGTGGGCGGTGGACCGGGTGCGGGTGTCGATCACCGGACCGGCCGACCCGGAGTACGCGCCGCGGCTGCGCGGCTACCGGATCACCGAGTACACCGGTGAGCGCGGTCTGGTGGATGTCTATACCGAGTACTCGGACGGCTCGCTCGCGGTGAACCACACCGCGGTCGAGTGGTCCACGCAGGATTGGAGATTACGGCTGCCCGACCTGGATTCGACCGCCCGGCCGATAGCGGCGGTCGACGCGCTACCCGGCGACATCGTGACATTGGAGGCACCGAAGTGAGTCAGAAGGAGCCCTACACGCGCGAGCGTGTCTCCTTCGGCGCCGTCGCGTCCGCCGCGCTGCTGGCCCTGATCGTGATCGTGGGTGTGGTCGTCTACATCTCCCGTGACGAGGACGCCGCGGGCGGCGGGCAGGCCGAGCTCGCCGCGACCGTCGGCGAGGGCTTCGCGACACCGGAGGTCGACCTGTTCGGCCGTCGCGTGGATATCCCGAACAATGCTGCGGGACAACCACTTCCGCAGGACCCGGCGCGACAGCGCAAGCCCTCGGATCTGGACTGGCTGACCGCCAGACCCGCGGGGCTGGATCAGCCGCGCGGCTGGCAGCGGGTCTACGGCGCCTCGGTGCCGTTCTCCACCTCCGACGGGCCCGCCCGGCTGGAGGAAGGACAGCCGGTGGGGTACGCGCACACCCCACAGGGCGCGGTGCTCGCGGCCGCGCAGATCACCTACCGGCTCAACGCCCGGCCCGCCGACCGCGAGTTGTACGTGCGTCAGGTGCGCGCCTCGGCTCAGCAACTCGCCGAGTACGACCGCGCCATGGACCAGAACCGGCTGCCCGAGCAGCAACCCGAGCGGATCACCCGCTACTTCGTGGCTCCCGACGCCTTCCAAGTCGAGAGTTACGCCGACGACCTGGCCGTCGTCCGGTTCGCCTCGCGCGGACAGGTCGTCGACGACAGACAGCTGTGGGTCGCCCTGCGCCTGGTGATGGTGTGGGAGGCCGGTGACTGGCGGCTCAAACCCGCCACCGCCGAGGGCAGCCGTACCGAATACATCGAATCGCTTGCGGGGTGGACTACATGGTGATCATCGACAAGGCGGCGCCACGCATGGACAAGGCCGAGCTACGCACGGAATCAGCCGAGCCCCGAGGAGCGAACACGATGGTGCGCAAACTGGTGACCATCCTCGCGGTGATCTTCACCGTCATGGTGGCCACGCCCACGGTGGCCTACGGCCAGACCTACGGATTCGACGAGACCTGCAACGAGATCCACGACACCCTCGACGGGGTCGGCCTGCCCGGCATCTCGCTGGGCGATGCCGCCTCGGCGGTGTGCAAGGCGGGCAATGCCGCGTCCCATCCCGGCGACGCCGCCACCGCGGTCAAGGACAAGGCGTGGGAATCCACGTTCGGCAGCGTGGTGGATTCGCTGATGAACGGCCTGGGTGAGGCGATCATCCTGGCGTTGACGTTCTGGATGAAGGTGCCCAACGAGGCGGCCAGTGACGGCGGATCGCTGTTCACCAAGATCAACGACTACACCTACCAGATACAGATATTGCTGCTGATCGCCTCGATCATCCTGACCGGCGCGCGCCTGGCCGAGGCCAGACGCGGTGCGGCGGTGAGCGAGGCGGCCGAATCGTTCCGGATGTTCGCCCGGGTGGTGTTCAGTTCCTGGATGCTGGGCGCGGTGATCGTCGCCGGCACGCAGGCCTCGGACCGGTTCGCGGAGTGGATCATCGAGGACTCGACCAACGGCAATGCCAAGGACATGGCCGAGCTGATGGTGAAAACCAGTGCGCTGCAAGCGTTCTCGCCCGGTCTGGTGCTGATCATCGCGATCGTCGGCCTGCTCGGCGCGCTGGCGCAGATCGTGCTGGCGATCGTGCGGCAGGGCTTGCTCATCATCGCGGCGGGCGTGCTCCCGCTGGCGGCGGCCGCCTCCGGCATGAACGTCGGCAAGCAGTCGTATCAGAAGCTGGTCGGCTGGATCATCGCCTTCATGCTCTGGAAGCCGGTGGCCGCGATCGTGTACATGATCGCCTTCACCACCGCGGGACATGTCGACGGGCTGTCCACCTCGACGATGCCCGACGGTGAACAGGCCCAGCGCATGCTGGTCGCCATCGTGCTGCTGTGCTCGGTCGCCTTCGTGCTGCCCGCGCTGATGCGCCTGGTCACTCCGGCCGTCGCGATCGTCGGCTCCGGCGGCTCGGGTCTGACCGCCGCGGGCGGCACCCTGGTCGCGGCCGCGGCGCTCGGCGCGATGGGCACCAAGGCGGTCGGCGTGAAGCAGGCCGCCGCACCGGGCTCGGCCGGCTACGTCAGCGGCAGCGGCTCCGGTCCGCGTCCGGGCGGCGCGGGTGGCCCCGGTGGCGGCAGGCCCGGTCCCAACAATCCGCAGGGTGGCGGCGGTCCGCGAGCCTCGGGCGCGCAGGGCTCGCGCGGAGTACCCTCCGGAGCCGCCACCGCGGCCGGGCGGGTCGGCGCGGCCAGAGCCGCGACCAGCGGTATGCGCCGGGCCGACGATTCGATGGGTGATGTGGCAGGGGATCGTTGGGCGAACCGTTCGCCCGACCTCGGGAGGAGCACCATTCCGCGATGACGATCAGCGACACCTACGAGCGCCGCTCCTACGGGTTGTGGCAGAAGCCGCGCAGCGCGGGCCTGTTCGGCTTGCGCTGGGAAGAGACGGTGATCGGCTTCGTCGTCGTGATCACCGCGCTGATCTGTGCCATGGTCGGTGGATTCACACTGGGCCTGGTCGTCGGCGGAATCGGTGTGGCGGTGATGGTTCCACTGGTGTGGCGGACGGGGGGCCGCTCCGGCTACGAGACGGGATTGATGATGTTCAACTGGATGCGCTCGCGCAGTCGCGGCGAACACGTGTATCGGGGCGGCCGGTTCTCCCGCATTCCCGGTGGCGTCACCCGACTGCCCGGCCTGCTCGCCCCCTCGAAGCTCTACGAGGGCATCGACGCGGGCGGCTACAGCTTCGGCATGATCCACCTGCCGCAGTTCGCGCAGTACACCGTGGTGCTGCGGGCGTGGCCGCAGGGCCACGAGGCCGTCGACCAGCCGGTGATCGACCGCTGGGTCTCCGCGTGGGGCACCTTCCTGGCCTCGGTCGGCCAGACCAGCGACATCGTGGCCGTGGTGCCGGTGATCGACACCGTGCCCGAGACCGGTAACCGGCTGCTCACCGAGGTCTCCACGATCACCAAGCCGGAAGCGCCGGAGCTGGCCCAGCAGGTGATGTACGAGCTGGCCACCGAATTGCCGCAGGAGCGGGTGCAATTGCTGCCGCGCGTGGCGATCACCTTCAAGGCCACCACCGCCGAGCGCCGCAAGAATCCCGCCGAGGAGGCGGTCGAGATCGGCAGACGGCTGCCCGGCATCTGCGCGGCGCTGGCCGAGGCGGGTGTGCGCGCTCAGCCGATGTCGGCCGACGAAGTGATCGCGTTCATCCGCCGCAGCTACGACCCGGCCTCGCAGGCCGACCTCGAGGTCGCGGCCTCCGAACCCGAAGGGCACGGCCTGGATTGGGCCGACGCGGGCCCGGTCTCGCACGACGAGAAGTGGGACCACTTCATCCACGACGGCGGCCGGTCGGTCACCTGGGAGATGGACGCCGCCCCCGAGGGCGCGGTCGACGAGCGGGTGCTGCAGCGGTTGCTCGCACCGAACCCGGAGGTGCCGCGCAAGCGCATCGCCATCGTCTACCGGCCGCATTCGGCGGCCGACGCCGCCGAGATCGTCGACGACGACTTCAAGAACGCGCTGGTCGCCCAGCAGAGCGAACGCGGCGTGGTGTCGGCCGCGGCGACGCTGCGCGTCGGCGCCACCCAGCAGGCGCGCGAGGAGCAGGCCAGGGGCCACGGTGTGACCCGCTTCGGCGCACTGGTGACCATCACCGAACCGCTGCGCGGGGATCTGCCGCGCATCGAGGCCATCACCCGTGACCTGTCCACCCAGGCGCGGTTGAAGATCCGGCGGTGCTACCGCTACCAGGGCGCGGCCTTCGCGGCCTCGCTCGGCTGCGGCGTCATCCTGCCGGAGCACGCGACCATTCCGAAGGCATTGGCGGGGTGAGCTGACCATGGCACGCGAACACGAGCCACCCGTGAGGGAGCGCGCGACGACCGGGCACCGCGAGCGGCGCCCGGAACCGGACGAGCGCGAGCAGTGGGCGCGGCCGTACGACGACGAGGACCTCGGTCCACGCCGCAGGGAGGAGGGCGCGCGGCCGCGGCGGCCCGCGCCGAACCCGGCCCGCGGCTCCGGTCAGGACCGCGGCAGGGAACCGGTGCGCCGACCGCGCCCGGCCACCGACCGCGACGACCGGATTCCGGCCGAACGCAGGCTGGACGCGCAGCGCGGCAGAGGGACCGACGCGCGCCCGGCCAGGCCCGACCGGGAACGGGCGCCGCGCGGTGATCGCGTGCCACGCACCGAGAACGGACGTCCGGATCGTCCGGTGCGCGATCGCACCCGTACCCACGACCACGACCACGACCGCGACCGTGGCCGTGGCCGTGGCCGTGGCCGTGTCGATCACACCGCCGACCGCGCGATGGGCGCGCCCACCGACAAGGCCGCCCGCCGCGCGAAACAGAAGGCCGACAAGCGCAAACAGTCCGGCCCGCCGCTGCTCGACCCGGCGACCAGGGCCCGGCTGGAAGAGGTCAGCCGCGAGGGTTCCGGCCTGCGCGCGGCCTGGGCGACCTTCCGCGTCCACACCGACGACGTTCGCCGCCGCAACTACGCCGCGCGCGCCGAACAGACCATCGAGGACGGATTCGACCGCGCCACCGCGCCGCTCACCGACCGCGGTTACGCGGGCCCAGGCGGCGGCCGGGCGAACGTGGTCGGCAGGCCGGTCGAGTACCGGGCCACCACCGCCCAGGTCGCGGGCTTGTGGCCGTGGTCGGTCGGCGCCGGCGCGCCGCTGATCGGCACACCGCTGGGCTCGCATCTGCACACCGGCGCGCCGGTGTGCTTCGACCCGATGAACTGGTTCATGCGCGGCAGCTTCATCACCGCGCCCAGCCTGTTCGTGCTCGGCCTCAACGGTTTCGGCAAGTCTTCGCTGGTGCGCCGCATCGTGCTCGGCGGCATCGCCCAGGGCATCACGCCGCTGATCCTGGCCGACGTCAAACCCGACTACCGCAAGATGGTGGAATTGGTCGGCGGTCAGGTCATCGACCTCGGCTACGGCCACGGCAAGCTCAACCCGCTCGCCGCGGGCGTGCTCGGCGCGGTGGTGCCGCGCCTGGACGAATTCCCGGCGCTGCAACTGCAGGTGCTGCAGGACATCCGGGCCAGGCAGGTCACGCTGATCGCGGGCCTGGTCGAACTGGTGCGCGGCGCGCGGGTGCGCGACTACGAGGAGACGCTGATCTCCACCGCGCTGCGCATCCTCTACCAGCCGGGCAGCGGCTACGCCCCGGACAAGCCGCCGATCATGGAGAACCTGCTCGAGGTGATCGTTGCAGGCGGCGAGGAACTCATGCTCGACGCGGGCGCCGACGACCAGGCCGAATACCAGGTCGCCATCAAGGGTTTGCGCCGATCGCTGCGCGCGCTCACCCAGGGCCCGTTCGGCGCGATCTTCAACGGCCAGACCTCGGTGCCGATCGACACCGGCTCGGTGGCGGTCTGCATCGACGTCTCGCACATCCCCACCGGCGACAAGAAGCTCAAGGCCGCGGTCATGCTGGCCTGCTGGGCGGACGGTTTCGCCTCGGTGGAGGCCGCGCATGTGCTCGCCGATGCCGGTCTCGGTCCGCAGCGCTACTTCCAGGTGGTGATGGACGAGCTGTGGCAGGTGCTCGGCCTGGGCGATTTCATGGTCGACCGCGTCGACGAGCTGACCCGTCTGCAGCGCAGCATCGCGACCGCGCTGATCATGATCAGCCACACCATCAAGGACCTGCAGTCGCTGGGTACCGAGGCCGCGATCGCCAAGGCGCTCGGCTTCCTGGAACGCGCGCGGGCGAAGATCTTCGGTGCGCTACCCGCCGAAGAGGTCAGGCGGCTCGACAGCACCGTGCCGTTCACTGCCACCGAGGCCGACATGGTGACCGGCTGGTCGGCCCCGCAGGCGCTGACCGGTGAGGCGCTGCGACCGGGCCAGGTCCGGCCGACGCCGCCGGGTACCGGCAAGTTCCTGCTCAAGATCGGTGAGGATCGCCGTCCCGGTATTCCGTTCCAGATGGAGTTCACCGAGTCGGAGCGGGCCAGCGGTATCCACGACACCAACCAGCGCTTCAGCGAGTTCACCGAATCCGCCACGCGCAGCAGGCCTTCGAGCGGCAGCGTGGCATGAGGAGGAGAGCGCGTTGATGCCGCATCGTTCGTATCGCAGGGTGTCGCCGGAGGTGCGTCAGGCGGCGGTCGAGCAGGTCGTCGCCCTGACCGGCACCCTGCGCAGCGAGAGCGAGGCCTGCCGAACGGTCGCCGAACAGATCGGCGTGCACCCCAATTCGGTGCGCAACTGGGTGCGCGCCGCGCAGGGTCCGAGCGTGGAGCGCATGGACGTGATCGCGTTGCGGCGCAGAGTGGCTCTGCTGCAACAGCAATTGGCCGCCGCCGCCGAGATGAACCGGACGCTGGCGCGGACCCTCGACGAAGCCCGACGACGCCCGTGACCGCTCCCCGCGAGTCGACGAGCGACCGCGGCGCCTGCCCCGGCCGGCGGAGGTGGTCGCGATGAGTGTGAAGGGCGTGCTGTGGGGCGTCCTCGGCATGATCGTCGCGCTGATGGCGCTGGTGGTGGTCGTGGTGCTGCCCTCGGTCGAGGACCCGTGCGCGGACACCACACTGCTCGGCGCCGGTCGCACCGCACTGATCCCGCCGGGTGACCCCAGCGTCGCGCCCGCCGCGAATGCCGAAAGCGAGCCGACCGGCGCGGCAACGACCGCGACGGCGACTCAGGCGGCGGGCGCCGGAACCATCAGGCGCACGCTGCCGATGGCGATCGGCACCTTCTCGATCTCCGACGTCTTCGGCTCCCGCAACGGCGGTCACCGGGGCATCGACATGGCGGGAGCGGACGGCACGCCGATCTTCTCGGTCTCCGACGGCCGGGTGGTCGCGGCCGGGCCCGCCTCGGGTTTCGGCAACTGGATCGTGGTCGACTCGGTCGATGTCAACGGTCGGTCGTTTTCGGCCGTGTACGGGCACATGTGGGACCACGGGGTGCTGGTGCGCGTCGGGGACACCGTGCGTGCGGGGCAGCAGATCGGCGCGGTCGGTTCGGCGGGCGAATCGACGGGGCCGCACCTGCATTTCGAGATCGTGCCCGGCGGCCGGTTCACCGGTGGCCGCCACATCGACCCGATGCCCTGGCTCGACGGTGCGCCGACCCCCGATCTCGGCGGCGCGCAGTGGTACTCGGCAGACCCGCGGTGCAACCTCGGTTTCGGCAGTCCCGGCGGCGCGCTCGCGCCCGGCAAGGTGCCCGCCGACCTGGAGATCTGGTATCGCCGGGCCGGGTCGTTGTGCCCGCAGATCACCCCCTCGCTGCTGGCGGCGCAGGGCAGGCAGGAGTCCGGGTTCCGGCGCGGCCTGACCTCACCGGCGGGCGCGCAGGGCCTGGCGCAGTTCCTGCCGGGGACGGCGAGTTCCACCAATCCCGACGACGGACGTCCCTACGTCATCGACGCCGACGGCAACGGGGTCGCCAGCGTCTGGGACGACGGTGACGCGATCATCGGCCAGGGCCGCTACATGTGCGCCATCGCGGGCAAGATCACCCAGTGGCAACGCGAGGGCCGGGTGCAGGGCGATATCGCCTCGCTGACCCTGGCGGCCTACAACGCCGGTGAGGGCGCGGTGCTGGCCAGCGGCGGCATGCCGAATCAATATGCGGCGCACTATTTCGAGACCCGCCCCTACGTCGCGAACATCCTCGCCATGGAGCCGCAGTACCGCGCTCCCGGCTCGCTGGGCCGGTTCAGCCCGGAGGCGGGCGGAGGCTCCGCGCAGGTCCTGGAGGCGGCTCACGACTGGCTGGGTACCCCATACGTGTGGGGCGGCGGTGGACCGCAGGGGCCGAGCAACGGTGGGATGGACGGGCCGGGGCTGGTGGCCGCGGCGGTGTTCGCCGCGTCGGCGGGCGAGATCATCATGCCGCGCACCGCCGAGCAGCAATGGGAGTTCGGCGAAGAGATTCCGATGCGCAAGGCACAGCCGGGTGATCTGGTGTTCAGTTCCTTCGGCCCGCGCGGCCCCGCGCAGGTGGGCATCTACGCCGGCGACGGCCGGATGATCCAGTCCGCGCCCGCGGGCCGGTACACCGGCGCGGGCGGCGTGAGCGAGGTCGCGGTGCCGGGGGACGCACGGATGCGGAGGATCCTGTGAGCTTACGCGGAGCCGGGATGGCACGAGGGGTCGAGAAAGAACGACACGGCAGCGGAAAGGCGGTGTCGAGGCGGTCGTCGGGCCCGGTAGGGCGGCTAGCCTGGAAGCACGGACGATCCCGCGCGAAACTGGTGGTGATGCTCGTGGTGAGCACGGCGGTCTTCGCCGCGGCCTGCGGTTCGGGCGAGAGCTCCGAATCCGGCTCGGCGGGTGGGATTCCCACCACGACCCGGCTGCTGGAACAGGCGCCCGCGCCCGATCCGGTCACCCCGGAGGGTGTCGCGGTGACGGCCCTGCGTGAGATCTACACCTGGCGCCCGGCCGACGAAGCACACGGCGAGGCGTTGCGCCGAGCCCGGAAATGGCTGGGCCCCAGCCTGACCCGCATGCTCGACAGCTCGCCGGGCGAATCGCCGAATCCGTCGCTGCGCTGGGCGGAATGGGCGCGGGCGGGCGCGCGGGTCGAGGCGTTCACCTTCGCCTCCGGCGAGCGGCCGCCCGGCGAGAACGGCGGCGATGTCCAGCAGTTCAAGATCGGCATCGAACAGACCGTCGTCTATCCGGACGGGCGCACGGAGGCGTTGCCGGCCACGACCGTCATCGCCACGGTGGTGAACACCGCCGAAGGATGGCGGCTGGATGCGTTCGGCTGACCACAAGACAGGCATTACCCCGCAGGGCGATTCGAGGAGGCAGGGATGGCGAAGACGAAAAAGGTGACGGATCCGGCGGTACCCGGCCCCGACCTGGGCCTGATCGCCGTCTACGCCGGATTCGTGGTATTCGCGCTGCTGATGGTGGCATTGCATCTGGGCAACCAGTTGTCGAGTTCGCCGCAGGAGCTGCCGATCAACCCGATCGAGGTGACCGCGGGCATGGCGCGCGGGAAGTACACCTGGCCGTTCGCCTCGACGATGATCGTGCTGCTGGTGATCGCGACCGCGATCGCGTTCCTGTGGGGCCGCAAGCAGCGGGCGAAGCGGGCGTCGGTCGGTGTGCTTCCGGTGGACGCGAAGGCGCAGTACATGGGCAGCGGCGGCGCGGTCTACGCGCTGACCGAGGCCGGGGTGAAGGAGAAGGCCGCGCAGCTGGGGATCGAGCTGGGCTACAACGATGCTCCCGGCGTCCCGATCGGAGTGAGCGTGGCCGACGGCGTGATGCTCTACGGCTCCTACGAGGACCTGCACCTCGACATCTGGGGTCCGCGTCAGGGCAAGTCGACCTCGCGGGTGATCCCGGCCATCCTGGCCGCCATCGGCCCGGTGATCGCGACCTCCAACAAGCGTGACGTGGTGGACGCCACCCGCGACGTACGCGCGCAGAAGGGCAGCCCCACCTTCGTCTTCGATCCGCAGGGCGTCGCCGACGAGAGCCCGAGCTGGTACTGGAATCCGCTGGCCTGGGTCAACGCCGACCGGCCCGGCAAGGAGATGCGCGCCCAGCGACTGGCCGGGCATTTCGCCGACGCCGACGAGGGCGGCGAGGGCAAGAAGGACGACTTCTTCGATCCCGAGGCCGAAGACCTGTTGGCGGCGCTGTTCCTGGCCGCGGCGGTGGGCGACTATCCGATCGTGCAGGTGTGGGAATGGGTGACCAACTCCCAGGACACCGAGCCGATCGAATTGCTGCGCGGCTCGGCCCATCAGGCGATGGCCTCGGGTCTGGCCATGCAGTACAACGCCGATCCGCGCACCCGCAGCGGCATCTTCGGCACCGCCAAGAAGATGGTGCGCTCCCTGCAGCTGTCCAACATCCACGACTGGATCCTGCCCGGCTCCGATCCGGAGACCGGCAAGCCGCGCATGCAGTTCGACGAGTCCACGTTCATCGACAGGAACGGCACCCTCTACTCGCTCTCGCTGGAGGGCCGTGGTTCGGCCGCGCCACTGGTGAGCGCGCTGACCGAGGCCGTGGTCGATGTCGCCATGTACAAGGCGGCTCGTTCGCGCGGTGGGCGGCTGCCGATCCCGTTGCTCGCGGTGCTCGACGAGGCCGCCAATGTGGTGCGCTGGAAGGATCTGCCCAAGCAGTACAGCCACTTCGGCTCGCGCGGCATCGTGGTCATGACGGTTCTGCAGTCCTGGGCGCAGGGTGCGCGTTGCTGGGGCGATGCCGGTATGGCGGCGCTGTGGTCGGCGGCCAACGTCAAAGTCATCGGCAGCGGCATCGACGACATGAACTTCCTGCGCGACCGTTCCGAGGCGATCGGCGAGTACGACTCGATCTCGCAGTCGGTGTCGGAATCCAAGGGCGGCAAGAGTTATTCACGGTCGCTGTCGTCGTCGAAGACGCTCAGCGTCAACGCGTTGACGACGCTGCCGCGCGGGCGAGCGATCGTGTTCACCTCCGGTCAGCCCGCGGTGCTGGTGCGTACGGTGCCGTGGTGGGAGGGCGAATACGCGGCCGCGGTGAAGAAGTCGATCGATCAGCACGACCCGCAGACCAAGATCCGGATCAGCGCGGCGATCGGCTCACCCGCGCTGACGAAGAAATCCGGCCCGGAACCGTCCGGGCTCGCCCCCTCGCCGGACAAGCCCGAGCTGCGCAAGTCCGACGACGAGCCGATCGCGGAGCTGGATCCGGCGGATCCGCCCGCCGGTGAGATCGAGGCTCGGCCGCGGTGAACGGTTACGCAGCGGCCACGTCGGTGGTGGACATGTCGGTAAGTAACGGAGAAGAGGTGCTTCGGTGACCCATAACCTACCCCCCGGTCCTCCCATGGCCGGGAAGACCGTCTACAACACTGTCGTCGAATTCGTCGAGAACTATCTGAGCGTGGTCTACCGCCGTCAGGTCACCGACATCAGCGAAACCGTCTGGTGCCCCGAATGGTTCCGCCATGCCGAGGCCGCCGTTCGGCTGGACTCGCTGTGGCGCGCCTGGGAGCACCTGCGGCTGGACCCGGCGACGGGCATGAGCGTGTGGCTGCTCGATCACGCGGATCCGCACATGAGCAAGCTGTTCGATCCGCGCGGGCCGTTCAAGTACTGCAGCGTCCGCAACGGGCACAAGGACATGCTCAACCCGCTGCCGCTGCGTTCGCCCGCCCGCGGCCAGTTCGACAGCCCGGCGGCGGAGGACTTCCGGGTCTGATCTCGTCAGTACGAATGCCTATGTGACACAAGGGATGACGCAACGAGCGAGACCCGCCGGACATCCGGCGGGTCTCGCTCGTTGTTCGCGCTCGGCTCAGCCGCGGGTGCGTTCCAGTCCGCGCCCTTCCAGCTCCCTGCTGCGATTGGTCGACCTGGCCTCGGCGGTCTTGGCGCGGACCGCCTCCTCGGCGGGCAGACCCTGACCGACTTCCATCAGCATGCGGACCGCTGCCAGATCCGGTGCGACGCCCATCTTCTCCAGATGTGCGGCCACCGCGCTGCGCCGCTCGGCCGAGTCGTAGGTGAATTGCGGAAGCGACGGCCCGGACGATCCGGTCGCCGAGTCCGCGAGCGCACCGGCGGCGCCCGACATCATCGAGCCGACCGATTCCTTCTCCAGCGAAAGCCCCTTGACGGAGGTATTGGACTCGACCATCCGGGCGAGCTCCAGGTTACGAGGGTCCTTGGCCTTCGACTCGCGCTCCTCGCGCATCCGCAGCTCCTTGGCCTCCTTCATACGCGCTTCGGTGATCTTGACGCGTGCCTCGGCTTCCTTCTGGCCGCGCTCGCGGGTGCGCAGCGCGACCAGTGTCGCCAAGCTCAACATCGTCTTCATCACGGCCGCTGTTTCCTTGCCGATATCGTCCAATTCCTCGGACATGGCTGCTCCCCGATGCTGAAAGTGGTCGCTGTGGACGAACAGAGGTACTTCGAACAGTGGTACTGAGAAGAACCTGTGTATTTTTCGAGGTTACCCGAGAACTACCCACTACAGCCCGGTGAACCTGATCAGTCCAGGCTTACCGCCTGGATCGTTACCGGAGTGTTGGGCTTGCCGTCGCCGAGGCCGTTGGAGTCGTCCTGCCCGACCTCGGCGATCTTGTCCAGGGTGGCCAGGCTGGATTCGTCCACCGTGCCGAAGATGGTGTACTGCGGCGGCAGCTGGGAATCACCGTAGACGAGGAAGAACTGGCTGCCGTTGGTGCCCGCGCCCGCGTTGGCCATCGCCAGTACGCCGCGCTCGTAGCGGATCGGTTCCATCGAGGCCGGATCGCCCTCGGCGTACTGATCGGTGGGGTACTCGTTGGCGTACATGTAGCCGGGTCCGCCCTGACCGGTGGCGGTCGGGTCACCGCACTGCAGCACCTTCAGCGTGTCACCGGTGGTCATCCGGTGGCACTCGGTCTCGTCGAAGAAGCCCTGGGTTGCCAGGCTCACGAAACTGTTCACCGTGCAGGGGGACTCGGCGTTGTTCAGGGTCAGCCCCAGCGGTCCCAGGTTGGTATCCATGCTCACACTGACCCTGGCGTCTGCCCCGGTGGTCGGGATGCCCTCGGTACGGCTCGGCTTCTGCACCGGCTTCGCGCTGGGGGCGCCGTCGGTGTAGAGGCAGTTCACCGTTTCCGGCTTCGGCGCCGGATCCGGCGCGGGCGCCGCCGAGAACGACGACTCGGCGGCGTCGCCGGTGCTGTCGCTGCTGTCGCCGCCGTCGCCCTTGGTGAGGAAATACACCCCCGCGACGGCGCCGACCAGCACCACGACACCGAGCACCGATCCCGCGATCGTCAGTTGCTTCCGCTTACGCGCCCGCTCGGCCCGATTGGCCAGCTGACGCTCCAGCTTGCGCTTGGCCGCCGCTCGTCGCTGTTCGTTGCTCGGCACTACCACAATCCTCCCGTGTCGGCGTACGTCGAGGTAAGAGTGTGCCATCTCTTGCTGAGAGAGAGATCATGTCGCCCGTTCTGCCACCGCGTACCCGGGGAAAGGGGGTAACCGGTTGGACTTGTCGGGGCGCGGTGGGGAAAACTGGAACATCGTGACCAAGACCAGCAGCTTCTCCGCCCCGAAGGGGGTACCGGACTACGTGCCCCCCGGCTCGGCCGAGTTCGTCGCCGTGCGCGACGGCCTTCTGCGGGCCGCGCGACTGGCCGGGTACGGGCATATCGAGCTGCCGATCTTCGAGGACACCGGACTGTTCGCCCGCGGCGTCGGCGAGTCCACCGACGTCGTCACCAAGGAGATGTACACCTTCGCCGACCGCGGCGATCGTAGCGTGACGCTGCGCCCCGAGGGCACCGCCGGTGTCATGCGCGCGGTCATCGAGCACGGTCTCGACCGCGGCCAGCTGCCGGTGAAGCTGGCCTACTCCGGCCCGTTCTTCCGCTACGAGCGCCCGCAGGCCGGTCGTTACCGGCAGTTGCAGCAGGTCGGCGTGGAGGCCATCGGCATCGACGACCCGGCGCTGGACGCCGAAGTGATCGCTGTGGCCGACGCGGGCTTCCGCTCGCTCGGCCTGGAGGGTTTCCGGCTGGAACTCACCTCGCTGGGCGACGACACCTGCCGTCCGCAGTACCGGGAACTGCTGCAGGAGTTCCTCCTCGAGCTCCCGCTCGACGAGGAGACCCGCCGCCGCGCCCAGCTCAACCCGCTGCGCGTGCTCGACGACAAGCGCCCGCAGGTGCGCGACATGACCGCCGCCGCGCCGCTGATGATCGACCACCTCTCCGAATCGGCCAAGGCCCACTTCGAGCAGGTGCTCGGCCACCTCGACGCGCTCGGCGTGCCCTACGTGGTGAACCCGCGCATGGTCCGCGGCCTGGACTACTACACCAAGACCACCTTCGAGTTCGTGCACGACGGTCTCGGCGCGCAGTCGGGCATCGGTGGTGGCGGGCGCTACGACGGGCTGATGGCCGAGCTCGGCGGGCAGCCGCTGTCGGGCATCGGTTTCGGCCTCGGCGTGGACCGCACCATGCTGGCGTTGCAGGCCGAGGGCAAGTCGGCGGGCAGTCCCGCGCGTTGCGAGGTCTTCGGTGTGCCGATGGGAGAGGCCGCCAAACAGCGTCTGGTGGTGCTGGCCGCGCAGCTTCGGGCGGGCGGTATCCGGGTCGACCTGGCCTACGGCGGGCGTGGGGTGAAGGGGGCCATGAAGGCCGCCGATCGCTCGGGCGCCCGGTTCACCCTGGTGCTGGGCGAGCGCGAGCTGGCCGAGGATTCCATCGTCGTCAAGGACATGGGCACCGGCGATCAGCGGCAGGTGGCGCTGCCCGACCTCGTCGAGGTGCTGCGCACCGAGTTGTCCGGATCGTGAGGGCCCGCCGGATCTCGATCCGGTGACCGTCGGTCGGCGCCCGGACAACAGAGGTACCGTTGTTTCGCACTTCGGGTACGCCGGTACGCCCCGCGACCGGTGCGGCGGCTGCGCCCGCCCGGACGCAGTCGCTCGCGTCCCGGCGCGGCGACCGTCCGTCCCGGTCGAGTGGTGACGCCGTGCGCCGGGTGTGTGGACGTCGTGAACCCCGGCGTCGCGGTATGTGCTCGAAGAGGTGACCAGTGGACCCGAACGCCGATCGGCCCGTGACGGAACAGCCGGTGGGGCTCGATCTGGTGGCCCCGGAGACCTACACGCCCATGCTGCGCAAGCTCGCGCTGGCGGCGGTGGGCGTCGGCGTCGGCGCGGGGTTCATCGCCGCGATCTTCGTCTCCTGGCCGGTCGCGCTGGGCGTCGGCCTCGTCGTCGGCGTGCCCACCGTCTGTTCCGCGCTGGCACTGGGCCGCCGCCGGATCTGGTTGACCGGCACCACCGTGCACGCGCGCCGGTTCCTCGGTACGCAGCGGATCGAGGTGGCCTCGGCGGACAGGGTGGAACTGATCGTATATCCGGGCCGGTTGAGCCGTGTCGCGTTGCGCCTGACCGGAGGCGGTCGCATCCAGATCGTCCCGCTGGCCATGTACACCGATTCCGGCAGCGGACGGGAACTGCACCTGCTCGGTCTGCGCAAGCTCGCCGACGCACTGGCCGCCGGTAGTTCCGTGACCGCCGTCGCGGTGTCGGACCTGCTCGTGCAGCAGTTGCGCGCCGAGGCCAGGGACGCCGGCCTCGAGGAGCGTCCGCTGTATCGCGCGGCGCGGACCGTCCGGGCGAAGGACTACGTCTCACCGATCGTGCTCACCGATCGCGAGGTCGCCGGACTCCTCTGAACCCGCGGGCTGTTCCGTAGCTCACCACCCGGACTCGGCGGTGGTGAGAATCGCTAGGGTAGGCAGCGAGAAACAGTCGACCCCCGAGGAGTTGTGGTGAGTGCCGCCGACCGGAACACCCCCGTGACCGTCACCGTGACCGGTGCGGCCGGGCAGATCGCCTACGGCCTGTTGTTCCGTATCGCGTCCGGGGCGATGCTCGGCCCGGACACCCCGGTTCGCCTGCGGCTGCTCGAGATCCCGGCGGCCGTCGGCTCGCTGGAGGGCGTGGCGATGGAACTCGAGGACGGCGCGTTCCCGTTGCTGGACTCGATCGACATCAGCGACGATCCGTGGATCGGGTTCTCGGGCGCAAACATCGCCCTGCTGGTCGGGGCGCGTCCGCGCACGGCGGGGATGGAGCGTTCGGATCTCCTGGCCGCCAACGGGCCGATCTTCACCGATCAGGGCCAGGCCGTCAATGCCAGCGCCGCCGACGATGTGAAGGTTCTCGTCGTCGGCAATCCCGCCAACACCAATGCTTTCATCGCCGCGAGCAACGCCCCGGACGTGCCCGCCGACCGGTTCACCGCCATGACCCGCCTGGACCACAATCGGGCCATCGCCCAGCTGGCGAAGAAGACCGGCGTGCCCGGCGCCGACATCCACCGAGTCGCGGTGTGGGGCAACCATTCCGCCACCCAATATCCCGACATCACGCACGCCACCGTCGCGGGCAGGCCAGCCCTGGAACTGGTCGACCGGCAATGGCTCGGTGAGGAGTTCATCCCCACCGTGCAGCAGCGTGGGACCGCCATCATCCAGGCCAGGGGCGCGTCCTCGGCGGCGAGCGCGGCGAGTGCGGCCATCGACCACATCCACGACTGGGTGCTCGGCACCCCGGAAGGCGAGTGGACCTCGATGGCGGTGCCCTCGGACGGCTCCTACGGCGTGCCGGAGGGCTTGATCAGCTCGTTCCCGGTGACCTGCGCCGACGGCCGCTACACCATCGTCGACGGCCTGCGGATCGACGAATTCTCCCGCGAGCGGATCGACGCCTCGGTCGCCGAGCTGACGGCCGAACGCGACGCCGTCATCGGTCTCGGCTTCGCCAAGAAGGACTGACCCCAGGGGTTCGGGGGTGCTGCCCGGGCCTTCAGCCCACCGTCCAGGTCTCCGGTCCGTTCAGCAGTCGTTGCAGCGAATCCGGTTGCAGTGGTGCGCGTTCGGCCGCCTCGGCGTTCTGTGCGCGCACCCCGTCGTCGTAGGTCGGGCGTGCGACGCTGCGGAAGACTCCGGTGACCACGTGCGTGAGTTCCTGATCGCCGAGCCGCGACAGCGCGTAGGCGTACTCGGGGTCGTCGGTCTCGGCGTCGTGCACCACGATGTCGGTGGCCTCGACCTCGGCTGTCCGCGCCACCGCCAGCCCGAAACCGCTTCGCACGACCGCGAATTCACCGTCCGTGCCGAAGACGATCGGTTGCCCGTGGCGCAGCGGGACGAGATGGTCGGCGGCATTGTCGCGGCGCAGCGCGTCGAAGGAGCCGTCGTTGAAGATCGGGCAGTCCTGCAGGATCTCCACGAACGAGGTGCCGCGATGGGTGGCCGCGGCGCGCAACACCTCCGTCAGGCCCTGTCGGTCGGAGTCGAGGGCCCGTGCGGCGAAGGTGGCCTCCGCGCCCAGCGCGACCGACAGGGTGTTGAACGGGTGATCCACCGACCCCAGCGGCGTCGACTTGGTGATCTTCCCCTGTTCGGACGTCGGCGAGTACTGGCCCTTGGTGAGCCCGTAGATGCGATTGTTGAACAGCAGGATCGTCATGTTGACGTTGCGGCGCAGCGCGTGGATCAGATGATTGCCGCCGATGGAGAGCGCGTCGCCGTCGCCGGTCACCACCCACACCGACAGATCCGGCCTGGTCACCGCGAGCCCGGTCGCGATGGCGGGCGCGCGACCGTGGATCGAGTGGATGCCATAGGCGTCCAGGTAATAGGGGAAGCGGCTCGAGCAACCGATTCCGGAGACGAACATCAGGTTCTCCCTGCGCAACCCGAGTTCGGCGAGGAATCCGCGCACGGTGGCGAGGATGACGTAGTCGCCGCAGCCCGGGCACCAGCGCACCTCCTGGTCGGAGGTGAAGTCCTTGACCTTCTGCGGCGCGTCGGCGGCGGGCACCCCCGAGACGCCGGTCAGTCCCAGGTCGGTGCGCGGCGATGGCGAGGGTTCCATGATGGTCACCGGTCACTCCTGCGGTAGCTCGCCCGCGCACGGGCGGTGAAGGCCTTGTTCTGTTCCATCTCCTCGAGCGACCCGTCGAGCGCGGCGTCGATGACGCCGACCAACTCGCTCGCCGAGAACGCGGTGCCTGCGATCTTCGTCCACGGCCGCACGTCCACCAGATACTTAGCGCGCAGCAGCATGGCCAGCTGGCCGCCGTTCATCTCCGGCGCCACCACCGTGCGATAGCGCCGCAGCACCTCGCCCAGGTTCGCGGGCAGCGGGTGGAGGTGGCGCAGATGCGCCTGGGCGACCGGCACGCCCCGTCGCCGCGCTCGCCTGCACGCCTCGCCGATCGGGCCGTAGGAGCTGCCCCAGCCGATGAGCAGCAGTTCCGCACGCCCGTCCGGATCGTCGACGGTCACCTCCGGGACCGCGATGCCGTCGATCTTCGCCTGACGCAGGCGCACCATCAGTTCGTGGTTGGCCGGGTCGTAGGAGATGTCCCCGCTGCCGTCGGCCTTCTCCAGTCCGCCGATCCGATGCGCCCGCCCCTTGGTGCCGGGCACGGCCAGCGGCCTGGCCAGTGTCTCCGGATCACGCGCGTAGGGCTGGAAGGCGGAGTCGTCGTCGGCGGGTGGCTCGAAGGCCGGATCTATGGGTTCGAGCGCGGCCACGTCGGGGATGGACCACGGTTCCGAGCCGTTGGCGATCGAGCCGTCGGAGAGCAGGAGCACCGGGGTGCGGTAGGTCAGCGCGATCCTGGCCGCCTCCACCGCCGTGGCGAAACAGTCGGCGGGTGAGCGGGGGGCGAGCACCGCTATCGGGGACTCGCCGTTGCGCCCGTGCAACGCCTGTAACAGATCGGCCTGCTCGGTCTTGGTCGGCAGACCGGTCGAGGGTCCGCCGCGCTGGACGTCGATGATCACCAGCGGCAGTTCGGTCATGACCGCCAGGCCGATGGTCTCGCTCTTCAATGCCAGCCCGGGACCGGAGGTGCTGGTCACCCCGAGCGAGCCGCCGAGCGCCGCACCGAGCGCCGCGCCTACTGCGGCGATCTCGTCCTCGGCCTGGAAGGTGGTCACGCCGAAATGCTTGTGCTTGCTCAGTTCGTGCAAGATGTCCGAGGCCGGGGTGATCGGATACGTGCCGAGGAACACCGGCAGCCCGGACAGCCGGCCTGCGGTGATCAGCCCGTAGGCCAGGGCGGTATTGCCGGTGATCTGGCGGTAGGTACCCGGCGGCAGGGTGGCCGGCGCGATCTCGTAGGTGGTCGCGAACGTCTCGGTCGTCTCGCCGTAGTTCCAGCCTGCTCGGAAGGCCAGCAGATTCGCCTCGGCGATGGTGGGCGCGCCGGCGAACTTCTCGCGCAGAAAGCGTTCGGTGCCGCCGAGCGGACGGCCGTACATCCACGACAGCAGGCCGAGCGCGAACATGTTCTTCGCGCGTTGGCCGTCCTTCTTACCGACGCCCGCCGGCTCGGCGGCGGCCAAGGTCAGCGAGGTCATCGGCACCTGGTGGACCACGAAATCGGCCAGCGTGTCGTCGGTCAGCGGATCGGTGGAGTACCCGACCTTCGTCAGCGTGCGCTTGGTGAACTCGTCGGTGTTGACGATGACCGTGCCGCCCCGGGGCAGATCCTCCAGGTTGGCCTTCAACGCCGCCGGATTCATCGCGACCAGGACGTCGGGCTGATCGCCCGCGGTGAGCACGTCGTAGTCGGCGATCTGGATCTGGAAAGAGGAGACGCCGGGTAGCGTGCCCTGTGGCGCGCGGATTTCCGCGGGGAAGTTGGGCTGGGTGGCCAGATCGTTGCCGAAAGCGGCGGCCTCATGGGTGAAACGGTCGCCGGTCAGCTGCATGCCGTCGCCGGAGTCACCGGCGAAGCGGATCACGACCTGCTCCAATTTCGCGGTCGCCGTGCGGGATCCGGAATCCTGGCGGCGATCGATATCGTGCGGATCCATATGCCTGCTTCACTTCCTCGTCACAGGAGAAGTCGCGTGAGAAGGTGCCTCTCGCCAACCTACTCCGAGGAGGCTGTCCGAGGCGGCAAAGTGAATTCTGCGTCCTGAATACGGCCCTTACGCGGCCATCGAGCGGCGCGGCGGCGGGGGTCAGGCGAACAGCGCCAGTTGCGGGTCCGTGACGTGCGGCGAAGCGGCCGCGGGTGCCGTGGGTTCGGCGGGCGGCCTGATCAGGCCGTGGTGCTCGAGCAGGGGAGTGGTGCGCTCGCGCAGCCAGCCCGCGTACTCCGGGCTGACGTACGCGCCCCGCCCGTACAGCTGCCGGTAACGGCGCAGCAACGCCGGATGAGCTTCGGCCAGCCAGCCCAGGAACCAGCCGCGCGTGCTGCCGCGCAGATGCATCGGGATGGTGATCGCCGAGGCCGCGCCCGCCGCCGCGATCGCGCGGAACAATTCGTCGAGGTGGGTCTTGCTGTCGGTGAGATACGGAATGATCGGCGCGACCATGACGTTCACCGCGAAACCGGCCTCGGTCAACGCGCTCACCAAGTCCAGGCGCGCTCTCGGCGACGGCGTGCCCGGCTCGATCTGCTGGTGCAGTTCGGAATCGAGGATGGCGATCGACACCGCGAGTCGCACGTCCACCTCACGAGCGGCGAGAGTGAGCAGCGGCAGATCTCTCCGCAGCAGCGTGCCCTTGGTGAGAATGGAGAACGGCGTCCCCGAATCGGTCAGCGCGCGAATGATGCCGGGCATCAATCGGTATCGCCCCTCGGCGCGCTGATACGGATCGGTGTTGGTGCCCAGCGCGACGGGCTCGCGATGCCAGGAACGTTTGCCGAGCTCCCGGCGCAGGACTGCCGCCACGTTCGTCTTCACCACGATCTCGGCGTCGAAATCGCGGCCCGCGTCCAGATCCAGGTACTCGTGGGTGGGGCGGGCGAAGCAGTAGCGGCAGGCGTGCGAGCATCCGCGCATCGGGTTGACCGTCCAGCGGAACGGCAGGCCGCTCTCCTCGGGCACTCGATTCAGCGCGCTCTTGCAGAGCACTTCGTGGAAGGTGATGCCCTCGAACTCCGGGGTGGTCACGGTGCGGACGAACTCTGCTCGGCTCAGGCCGGGCAGAGCGCCGTCGTCGGCGTCCAGTATCTGGTTCTGCCACCGCACCAGGACAGTCGAACACGCGTTCTAGGGAGTGTCAAGCGGTGCCCGCGCGTCGGACGCCTCCACGCTCGCCGGATCGTCGAAGAAGGCGACCAGGTCGCGCACCGTTTCCTCGGTCGGGCGCGGCTGGTAGCCGAGTTCGGTGGCGGCCTTGCTGTGGTCGACCGTCGGTGCGGAGATCAGCGCGCCGAGCGCGGCCTTGGACAGGATGTCGGTGCCGAGCATCTTGCCGATCGGTTCCAGCACCGGGATCAGCCTGCCGACCAGCTTCGGGGAAATGGTGAAGCGGGGTCCGCGCTTCCCGTGCTGCCGGGCGGCCATCGCGCACACCTCGGTCATCGAAATCATCGCGCCGCCGAGCAGGTAGTTCTCCCCGGTGCGGCCCTTCTCGCCCGCCAGGATCAGGCCCTCGGCCACATCGCGCACATCGACCAGATCGAAGCCGCCGTCGACCATCGCCGGCAGCCTGCCCTTCGCGGCGTCGCGCAGCGAGCGGTTGATGCGCGAGAGTGGCACGCTGTGATCGACGGGGCCGAACACCCCGGTGGGGTTGCACAGCACCGCGTCCAGGCCCTTGTTGATCACCTCGCGCAGGGCGACCTCGCCCGCCCACTTCGATCGGTCGTAGACCGGAAGGCCGGGATCGGTCGATCGCGCCGAGGTCTCGTCGATGTGCCCGCCGCAGCTGTACTGGTCGAAGGCGTGGATGGAGCTGGCATGCACCATGCGCCGCGCGCCCACCGCCAGCGCCGCCTCGGCGACCACCCGCACGCCCTCGGTGTTGACCCGCCAGGCCAGATCGTTGCGATCTGCCAGGGTGATGACCGCGACGAGGTGATAGACGATCTCGGCGCCGTCGAGCGCCGCGCGCATCGAAGCGGGATCGAGCACATCGCCTTCGACCCAGGTCACGCCCGGTCGAGCGCGGTCGGGGACCGCGCGGTCGACGGCGATCACCTCGTGCCCGCGGGCGGTGAGCAGTCGAAGCAGATTCGTGCCAAGGTAGCCGGCTGCGCCGGTCACTGCGACCTTCATGAGACCGAGAATATAGAACTTGTTCTAATTTGCAACACGTTCTAGTTTCCTGCCTCGAATCCCGGCAGTGGCGGACCAGGAGGCGTGACGAACTCGAAACGCATCGTACCCATCGGCTATATTGAGCCGAACCGTAGCGGCCTCGGCCGGCGACGGCGCGACCGCTTCGGGGTGGGACAAGCAGGGACGTGCAGGGACGTTCGGAGCGGTCGGGTCGCACCGGACGTCACGAGCCGTCCGATGCGGCGACACAACACATTACGACGAATGGGGGGCCACTCGATGAGTGAAGTCTCGGTCGATCCCACGGCGGTCCGGCAGTTCGCCACGGAGCACGCCACTATCGCGGGTCAGGTCACGGCCGCGGCGGATATGGATCTGGTCGGCCAGGTTTCGGCGCTCACGCCGGTGTTCGGCCTGATCGGCGCCGACTACCTGGCCAGCTTCGCGGCCGCGCAGGTATTGCAGGCCAGGGACATCCACGATCTCGCGGGCAAATACAACGACCTGTCGTGGAAGGCGTTCTCGGCCGCCTCGCTGTTCGAGGAGACCGACGACGAGAGCGCCGCCCGGATGAACACGCAGGCGAGCGGGATCTGAGGCCGGGATGAAGCCCCTCGACGTCACCGACACCGGCATCATCGGCGCTGCCCAGCCCGTCGCCGCGCACCCCGCGATCGACACCGGCAACCCCCTCATGGGTTCGAGTCCGGCCGTGTCGCCTTCCGCGCCCGCCACCGAACCCGAGCTGCCCACCGAGCAGGCGAGCATCCCGGCCGATCAGGCACTGATCGACCTGCCCCTCCCGCAGCTGCCCGTCGATCTGCCGCCGATCGAAGCTCCCGAATTCATCCTGTCGCGCAGGGAATCCGACGACAACGGTGCCACCGGCACCGTCCCCGCGGGGATGCCCGGTCTCGGCGGCGGTCAGGCCACCGATCCGCAGGACATCCTCGGCGGCTTCCAGACCGAGGCGAACACCCTGCTGGAGAGCAGCGGCATCAGTTATGCCGTGCAACAGGCCCAGAGCTCGGTGCAGCAGGCGCTCGGTCAGGCCGGAGCAGCCGCCCAGAGCGCCGCTGCCCATGCCACCCAGGTCGCCGCGGCTGCCGCCGACCAGTTGCCGCAGCTGCCCGGCCTGCCCGCGGACCCGGTCGGCTCGCTCATGCAGGGGCTGCAGATTCCCGCGCTGCCCGGCGTGGACGTGTTGTTCCAGCCGATCCTCGAGCTGCTCCAGAGCTTCGGCACCGGCATCCTCGGCGCACTCGACCCGACCGCGATCCTGAGTCAGTCCTCCCAAATGGTCGAAACCGCCATGCAACTCGCCAAGGGCAGCATGGCCACCGTCGAACAGGTGTGGGAGGGTGAGGCTTCGCGCCAGGCTCAGGTCGCCAGTCAGGAGGCGAACGCGCAAGGCCAGGACACCAGCCAGCGCGGCTTCGACATCTCCGCGCTGACCCAGGCCGCCGCCGCCGTCGTCCAGCAGGGCAATGCCCAGCTCGTCGGCATCGCGAGCACCTTCGCCGCACAGGCCACCGCCCTGGCCCCGGTCATCCTCACCCCACCCGGCCAGGCCACCCTGATCGCCAGCGCCACAGAGCATCTCGGCCAGGCGGTCACCGTCGTCAACGCCACCCGCGGCGACCTCGCAGGCAAGACCGCCGAACTCAACGGCCTCGTCGGCCAACTCCTCGGCGACAGCGGCTTGCCCGCAGCCCAAGACGTCGCCCAAGCAGCCGCCGAGAACATCGGAGAACCGCTGCTGACCCAGGCCGAGAGCCTCACCACCCAAGCCGCGAGCGCCAACCCCGCTACCGGCACCCCGAACCAGCTGAACTCGACGAACCCGTCCTCGCTGAACACCTCCAACGCGAGCACCCCCAGCAGCGGCCTGCTCGGCTCCCTCGGCCGCCCAGGGGGTTCCGGCGGTTCCGGCGGCGGTTCAGGATCACCCGGCATCACCGGCATCCCCACCACCGGCACCCCCGGCTCGGGCTCACCCGGCTCCAGCCTCCCCGGAGCCCGTCCCGTCACCGGTGTTCCGCTCACCGGCATGCCGGCGGGCGCGGGTACCTCGACCACCCCCGCAGGCACGAGCGGCTCGTACATGGGTGGCGGAGGTGGCGCCGCAGGCCAGCGCCAGAGCGACGACGACCAGCACTCGCGCAGTGTCGACCCGTACCAAAGTCTTACCGGCAACGACGATCTCACCGGACCGCTCGGTGAGTCGACCCCGGAGGTCATCGGTGCGACCCATACCGATGAACTGCTCAGCTCGGACTACGAGCAGGATCAGTTCTGAGGCGTTGCCTGGGCTCTGCGGTGAGCCGTCTCGGAATCACCGCAGGGCAAAGCGAGTTCGCGAGGCTGTGAGGCTTGCCGATCTCGATGCATCGGTAGTATCACCGGCAGGTGGCAGGGGGAGGAGATGCCGGTCCGCTCCCTTGTCGTGGATGATCCCCGGCAGATAAGGGTTGCTAATGTCGAGCAGATCTGCCCTGTCCTGGATAGCGTGTTCCGCAGTCGGTGTGGTTGTCCTGCTCGGAGGGTGCGACGCCAGTGGTGACGTGGAAACGGATGCCTCAATGACCTCCGGTCACGGTGTGCAGCCAGATGTTCCTGCTGGCTTCGATCCATGTACGGACATTCCTCAGAGCGTGTTCGCGTCCGAAAATTTGAAGTCGCCGCGACCGCAAAATTCGGATGCCTCGGGCGGTATCAAATGGCGCGGCTGTACTTGGATCCCATCCAATGGCGGGTATGGGGCAAATATTCAGACTACGAATATTACAGTGGCGATGGTCAGCGCAAAGAATTTTGCCGATTCGCGAGAATTTTCGATCGGCGGCAGGGCTGCTATCTCTGGTCGTCAGATACCTGAGCGGCTGGAGTATTCGTGCACGGTGAATGTAGAGATGCGTGAGGGAAGTTTGCAGATCAGTATCACGAATCCGCCTACCTCCAATATGGTAGACCAGGACACCTGCGAGATCGCTCGCCGGTTGGCCGAGCGCATTGCGCCTTCGCTCCCGGCGAGCAACTGATAATGATAGCGTAGGGTGCGAGTTGGGGGAGACATGAATGACTGATAGCGAAGCGCCGCGTCCGATGGCCAACCTCCTTGCTGCCGTGCGTGAGGGTGGTGCGACGGTCGCGATGAATCCCGAAAATTTCATCTACATCGACCGGGACTGTGAGTATTTCAAGGGGGTAATAAATCGAATAACTATGATTGCGGACGCTGTGTCACTTCAGTCCCACTGGGGTTTGGGTGAGGGGAATACTAAAATGGTCTCCGGTCGGACACTGGTCGATCGATTCAAGGGGAAAGCCAACGGCTCGGCCGATGGAAATTCTGTGTGGCAGATCATGCAGGACCACTTGCGGATCGTGGAGGACATCCAAGAGTTTCATCGAATAGCTCGCGAGCGAATGATGCAGGCCGACAGCGATTTCGCGGCAGAATTCAACCGTCTGAACGAGACTCTGCCCGATCGGGGGCCGGCCGAGCGGACTCCTGAGCAGGCGTTGGAAGCTTTAGGGCGCATGCCCGGCGTGCTGGGTGACTTGTACGGATCCGCGCCGTCGGCAACGACTCCGTCGCTGTGGCCGGGTGTGCCTCTACCAGGGGTGGGGCAGTGAGCGGGCACGAGAGCCCTGCGATCCCGGGTGGTGGCGAGAATCCGTCCAGTTGGGAGCATCCGGAGATCGTCGGCGCGTTCCAACCCCTCGATCCGACCGACGCCAACAACCAAGCCCAGCAGTATTACCAGATCAGCGAGCTCTGGGACGAAGGCTTGCGGACTTTTGCCCGCGGTATCCAGACCTCGTTGGAACAGGCTTGGTCAGGTGGAGAAGCGGCTCGCAAGTCCAAGGAGAGTATTCAGAACTACGTCAAGAAGGCGGAGGAGCTGACGCCCGCGCTGAACGAACTGTCGACGAGAGTCACCGAGGCCGCATCGGCGATCACTCAGACGAAAAGCGCGCTGCCTGATCCGGTGGTGATCACCTGGACCTCATGGCTCTGGCCCCCCAACCGCTGGGATCTGCAGCGCGAGCAGACCGAGGAGGAGCAGGCTGCGCGTGATGCCATGAACAACTACTACGTGCAGCCGTTCAAGGCGATCGACAGCAGTATTCCGGTGCTGCCGACTCCGGTGAGCCCGACGTCCTCGCCGGACATCACGGTCCCGCCGGGCGGTTTCGTCGTTGATTCCGGTGACGGCTCCGGTTCCGGTGGCGGGTCGGGCGATCCGTCCTCGGGAGATCCGAGCGGAACTACGCCGGAAGGCGACGAGCCCGGCGACCAAGAGCAGCCTGGAGAGCAGCAGCCCGAGGGTGAGGACAACTCGGCTTCGGACGAGGACGATTCGTCGACCACCCCGTCGAGCCAGGATCCGGCGGGCACGAATCCAGCCGGAACCAACCCGGCGGGCTCGAACCCGTCGGACCCGAACCGGACGGTGCCGAGCGGTTCCAATCCGTCGAGCCCGGGATCGGGATCGCCGGGCAGCCCCGGTTCCGGTTCGCCGGGCAGTCCGGGATCGACTACGCCGCAGCCAGGTCGCAGTATCCCCGGCGGCGGACAGGCCACGCCGACGACGCCGGGAACGTCGGCGGCCGCGGCGTCGACAGGTGCGGCCGGCCGCAGTGGCATGGGCGGTATGGCGGGTGCGCCGGGTTCGCGTGGTGGCGGTCAGGACGACGAGGCCCACAAGATTCCGGATTATCTGATCACGCAGCAGAACACCGAGGAGTTGCTCGGTGAGACGCCGCCGGCCGTGCCGGGTGGTGTCATCGGCGGCGAGCCGGGTTAGGTGTGGTCGGTGCGGCGGCGGAGAACGGTTCGCCGCCGCCTCATCGTGTGGCGGGACGGCGGCCTGGAGCAGGCACGCCGGGAGAGAGATTGTGAATGGCTGAGTGGAGTTGGGACACCGACGATTTCGCGGCGTTGTGGTTGGGTGACGCCCATGACCGGATTCCCGGTCCGCTGCGGCACATCAGCCGCTTCGCGTTCAACGACGAGGCCGACGCACATCGGGTCGCGGTGCGTGAGCGGTACTCGGCGGACGAACTCGACGACATCAACGCGGCTCTGTACATACTGAGCGTCTCCGACATCCGCGTGGAAATCCTCGGCGGCAGTTGCCGGCACCGCAACAGCACCGGCCGCAACGACCTGCGCGAGTACCGCGTCCTCGGCGCGCGCGCCGGTCAGCGTGCGGTCGTGCTCACCCAGCACGGCACCGATCGCGAACACGGCCCGATCCGCCTGCGCGCCTTCGATTCCGCCCAGCTCCCGGCGCGTCTCACCCAGGCGATTCCCGCCTGCCACCCGGGTGCGCAGCGGCCGGAAGTCTTTCATCCCGGCGACCTGGCCCCGCGCCGCGACGGGTATGCGCAGGACAACGCCCGCAATACCCCGCGTGAGCGCTATCAACGCCTGCTCGGCCGTCCCGCCGACGGCGGCGGCACCGCCGCACTGCTCACCGGCCCCCTCTACAAGCGCTCGGCCCCGGCCCGCCTGCTCCAGTGGTACGACATCTCCGGTGACGGCCGCTACACCGAGGAGCGCGCTACCAACATCACCGTCCGCCCTGCCGCCCCCGCCGACCTCACCCGGCATTTCACCACCTGGATCGGCGAAACGCTGGACCGACTCCGTGCGGACGACGACTACTGACCACACGGGTGAGTAGTTCGAGTCAGGTCGTAACGCCGTACTCGGCGGTATCGACGCGGGGGAAGGGCGACCTCGGACTCCACGACATCGGGCGGCGGGGTCGCTGTTCAGCCCGATCGTGGCCGACGGGTGGGCCGGGCACATAAGCCTCGTACCACCCGCAGCCACGATCTCTTGCGCGGCAACCTGCCGCCGTCGGCGCGTTGCCCGAACGCTGCACGAGCGGTTATTCGTTCTCTTCGAAGGCGTCGATGAGGTCGTCGAAGACCTCGGCGAACTTCTCGCGGGCATCGCGCTGCTCGTCGCTGAGCCCGTCGGTGGCGTCCGGAGCGTAGAGAACGAGATGCACGTCATCGGAGGGGTTTTCGGGCATGAGGTCGATGATCTGGATGCCCTGGCCGGTGACGGCGGGGACGCCGAAGTCGGTCTCGCGGAGTTCGCGGATTCTTTCGAGGGCCTTCTCGAGGTCGTCGGTGGACACCTTGCCCTCGACCTCGCGTGGTGCGGTGTCGGCCGCCCGGTCGGGGGAGAGGATGTCGGGGCGGTGCAAGGCGGTGCCGTCGGCATCGACCTCCAGCAGCGGGCGCAGGTCGGTGCGGGCGGTCCAGCCGCTGGGGATGGTGGTCAGGGAGACCAAGGCGAAGTCGGGGGGCTCCTGGTCCGGTTCGGCGGTGGCGACACCGCAGAGACTGCCCAGGGTCAGTGCTGCGGCCAGCAGCGCCGACGCGATCGTTCGCATGTCACGTCCTACTCGGTGGAAACAGGGATCCCGCGACGCTGCGGGGGCCGCGGTGCGGCGGCATTGATCATGACAGTGTGACGGAGCACAGGTAGGCACCGTGACAGCGCGTGTCCGCTCGCCCGGTCAGCGCAGGGCGGGCGGATTGTTCAGATCGTTCGCGGAGTAGGTGTCACAGGCGTCGACCCTGCCGGTGCGGTAACCGGCGAGGAACCACTTCTGGCGCTGCTCGGAGGAACCGTGGGTCCAGGCCTCCGGGTTCACCTGGCCCTGGGTGGACTGCTGGATGCGGTCGTCGCCGACGGCGGAAGCGGCTGAGAGAGCGTCCCGGATGTCGGTATCGGACAACGGCTTCAGGAACGGCTCGCTGCCGCCGGGCGCGGGCGACTTGTCGGCGTAGTAGGCCCAGATGCCCGCGTAGCAGTCGGCCTGCAGTTCGGTGCGCACCGCGCCGGACTCGGGGCCGCGCGGGTCCCGCTGGGAGCGACCGAGATCGCCGAGCTGGTTCTGGATGTGATGGCCGACCTCGTGGGCGACGACGTATTCCTGGGCCAGCGGTCCGCCGCTGGAGCCGAACCGGGTGACCAGGTCCTGGAAGAAGGCCACGTCGAAGTAGGCGGTCTGGTCGGCAGGGCAGTAGAACGGGCCGACCGCGCTGGTGGCGTTGCCGCAGCCGGTCGAGACGGCGTTGGTGAACAGTCGCAGGCCGGGCTCTTCGTATCGCACGCCGGTCTGCTTCGGCAGTTCGACAGACCAGACGGCATCGAGGCTCTGCGCGGTGAGCACGACGCGGCAGTCGGCGTACTGGTTGGCGTCGGCGCCGGTCTTGCAGTGATCCGGGGTGCCTTCGAGGCCGGGCTGGGACTGACCGTTGTCCTGGGTGCCTTGTTCGACCAGCGTGGTCGGGTCGAGGCCGAACAGCATGGCGATGACGATGAGGATGAGGCCACCGGCGCCGCCGCCGAGCGCGATCTTGCCGCCTCGACCTGGACCACCGCCGGAGGACGCCCGGTTCGGGTCGATCTGCAACCCCTCGTTGAAGGTCATCGTCATCGCTTTCTGTGGTTCGGCCCGCACGCCGCGGGCGGCGGGCGGAATGCTGCGAAGCCGGTCGCGACCGGTTCGCAACCCAGCTTTCCACGCTGCGAGCCGATATCGGTTTCCACTCGGCGAATGTGTCTCACTACGATGGCAACCGCACCTGGTCTTTCGTCTCGCCGGTGCGAAAACCTCGTCGAAAGGAATCCCGTGCTGCGCACCCACTTGGCTGGTTCGCTGCGAAGCGAGCATGCCGGTCAGACCGTCACCCTCTCCGGATGGGTGGCCCGCCGGCGCGACCACGGTGGCGTGATCTTCATCGATCTGCGCGACGCCTCGGGGGTCTCGCAGGCGGTGTTCCGCGAGGGCGAACCCGCTGAACAGGCGCATCGTCTGCGCGCGGAGTACTGCGTGCGGGTGACCGGCGTGGTCGAGCAACGACCGGACGGCAACGAGAACCCCGAACTGCCGACCGGGCAGATCGAGGTCAACGTCACCGAGCTCGAGGTGCTCAACGAGAGCGCGCCGCTGCCCTTCCAGCTCGACGAGCAGCCCGGCGAGGAAGCCCGTCTCAAGCATCGCTACCTGGATTTGCGTCGCGAGGGCCCCGCGCATGCCGTCCGGCTGCGCTCGAAGGTGAACGCCGCCGCGCGCGAGGTGCTGGCCCGGCACGAGTTCGTCGAGGTGGAGACACCGACGCTGACCAGGTCCACCCCCGAGGGCGCGCGTGACTTCCTGGTGCCCTCGCGCCTGCAGCCGGGCAGCTTCTACGCTCTGCCGCAGAGCCCACAGCTGTTCAAGCAGCTGCTGATGGTCGGCGGTATCGAGCGCTATTACCAGATAGCGCGGTGCTACCGCGACGAGGACTTCCGTGCCGACCGTCAGCCGGAATTCACCCAGCTCGACATCGAGATGAGCTTCGTGCGCCAGGAGGACGTGATCCTGCTGGCCGAGGAGATCCTCTCGGCACTGTGGAAGCTCATCGGCTACGACATCCCGACGCCGATCCCGCACATGACTTACGCCGAGGCGATGCGCCGGTTCGGCTCCGACAAGCCCGACTTGCGGTTCGGTGTGGAGATCACCGAGTGCGCCGAGTACTTCGCGAACACTCCGTTCCGGGTGTTCCAGGCCCCCTACGTCGGCGCGGTCGTCATGCCCGGCGGCGCGAGCCAGCCGCGGCGTCAGCTCGACGCCTGGCAGGACTGGGCCAAGCAGCGCGGGGCCAAGGGCCTGGCGTATGTGCTGGTCAACGAGGACGGCACGCTCGGGGGGCCGGTCGCCAAGAACCTCAGCGACGCCGAGCGCGCGGGCTTGGCCGAGCATGTCGGTGCGCAGCCCGGCGACTGCGTCTTCTTCGCCGCCGGTCCGGCCAAGGCGCAGCGTGCGCTGCTCGGCGCGGCGCGCGGGGAGATCGCGCGCAAGGTCGGCCTGATCGACGAGAAGGCGTGGGCGTTCGTCTGGATCGTGGACGCCCCGCTGTTCGAGCCCGCCGAAGAGGCCACCGCCAGCGGGGACGTGGCGCTCGGTTACTCGGCCTGGACCGCGGTGCACCACGCGTTCACCTCGCCCAAGCCCGAATCGCTGGACACCTTCGACACCGACCCGGGGTCGGCGCTGGCCTACGCCTACGACATCGTCTGCAACGGCAACGAGATCGGTGGCGGTTCCATCCGTATCCATCGCCGTGACGTGCAGGAACGGGTCTTCGACGTGATGGGCATCAGCGCCGAGGAAGCCCAGGAACAGTTCGGCTTCCTGCTCGACGCCTTCGCCTACGGCGCACCCCCGCACGGCGGCATCGCCTTCGGCTGGGACCGGGTCACCGCGTTGCTGGCCGGGCTGGACTCGATCCGCGAGGTGATCGCCTTCCCGAAGACCGGCAACGGCGTCGACCCGCTGACCGACGCGCCCGCGCCGATCACCGCGCAGCAGCGCAAGGAGGCCGGGCTGGACGTCAAGCCCGGACAGGACGCCAAGAACAGTGACGCCAAGAACATCAAGGCCGGGGCGGCCGAGATCGGGGCGGCCAAGGTCGGGGCGAAGTCCGAGTAGGCGATTCGTACCGACTCGCGGCGCCCGCTGTCTGTGAAGATCGCGGGCGCCGCGGGCGTTTCGGTGGATCGGCGTCTCGGACGGATCAGGCGGGTGAGACCACGCCGTGGACCAGGACGCGGTAGCTGTAGGTGACCGCGATGGTGCACACGGGACCGGCGAGCAGCAAACCGATTCCGCAGGCCAGCGCGCCGACGATGGTGATCACCAGGACCGAGAGGGCGAGCAGGAAGACCTTCCACGGGTTGGCCGCCACCAGCATCGCGCTGGACCGGATCGCATCGATCGGACCCATGTCCTGATCGATCACGAAGTGCAGCGCGAACATGCACAGCACGCCGACCACCAGTCCGGGCAGCACGCACAACGCCGCCCCGAGCCAGGTGCCGAGGAACGCGAGCAGCGCTGTGAGTAGCACATTGCCCGCGTTCAGATTCCGCATGAAGTCGCCGAAATCCGGCCTCGGTCCGTCGGTTTCGAGCAGCGCGCCGCGCACCATCATCGCCTGCAGCAGCCAGAGCGCGACCATCACCACGAGGAACAACAGCACCAGCGTGGTCAGCGAGGTGGGATCGAAGGTCTGCACCACCAACACGAAAGTCAGGTAGATGATGATGCCGACAGCCGTAATTGCCAGCCATGACATGAGATTCGACCGGAATTTATCCAGTCCGTAGCTGATCGCGTGGCCGACGTCCAGCCCGAAGGTCGCCGTCTGGTAGCCGTAGACCGGTTGCCCCGCGACGGCGGGACCGGTGCCGGGCGGGCCGTAGCGGGGTTGCCCGGGAACCGGCGGCGTGTCCTGCGGGCCCATACCCGGTGCGGCGGAGTACTGTCCGCCATCGGTCCGGTGCGGATCACCTCCCGGCGCCGAGGCATCGCCGACAGCGGGGTCGCGCGGTGCGGGTGGTGGTGTTTCGGTCACGTTGGAAGACCTTTCGGCGACAACCGGTTTGCGAAGTGGCGCAGAGCAGTTCACGATGAGAAAACCGGACACACGCAATAGTGTCAAGGCGGCCTGCCGTGGCGGAGTCGTGTGTTGTCGACCCCGGTCGACGGCCTCCGGTGGGCGACAACAGGTGGACACGCCGAGCGACGCGGAAAGGTTGTGTAACCGCTCGCTAGAAGTGACCCCGAGCGAGTAGCTTGAGAGGCGATGACCGCACTATTGGCCGAACGCGCCGCCGACGTCGTATCCGCAGCACAACAGTTGCTCACCAAGCGCATGGGTGCTCCGGTGAAGCTGAGTGATCCGATCGAACTCAGTGGGAGTGGCAGGACCACCGTCCTGCGAGTGCGTGTCGCGGAGAACTCCTACTCCCTACCGCGAACGCTGATCGTCAAGCAGGTCCGGGGCGCGGCGCAGGAACGCACGACCGGCGGTCTCGCGCCGGGCGTGGCCGGCGTCGACTCGGCCTTCCTCCGGGAGGCGGTCTCCTACCAGTTCACGACCTCGCTCGGTCGGGACCACCGGCCCGGCGCCTACCTGATCGCCTACAGCCTGCCCGACCGCCTGCTGATCCTCTCCGACCTCGGCGAGAACGCCGGGATGACCGCGGCGCTGCGCTCGGGCAACAAGACGACCACCCGCAATGCGCTGATGGCCTTCGCGCAGGCGCTCGGCCGTATGCACGCCGCGACCGTCGGCCGGGAAGCCGACTTCGTCGCATTGCTGCGCCGGGTCAACGGGGTGCACCGGGGCGACGGCATCGCGCAGCAGGCCGAGTCGTCGGTCGTGGAAGTGCCGCGACTGCTGCAGCGCGAGCTCGGTCTGGAGGTGCCCGGCGAGTTCGCCGAGCGCATCGTGCGCGGCAACCGGCTGTTCTCCGCCGGCCGGTACCGGGCGTTCAGTCCGTCGGACCTGTGCCCGGACAACGTCATGATCAACAACGACGGCGCGCGCTTCCTCGACTACGAGTGGGGCGGGTTCCGCGACGCGACGCTCGACATCGCCTACGCGCTGGTGTCCTTTCCCGGGTGCCTGTGCGATATCGAACTCTCCCGCGACCGGGCCAGGCAGATGGTGGACGCGTGGCGCGCCGAGGTGGTCGGGGTGTTCCCGACGCTGGCCGACGACGATGCGCTGGCCGAACGCATTCTGGAAGCGCGCCTGATCTGGGTGTGGCTGACCACCTATTGGTTCCTGCCCGCCGACCACGCGCGCATCGCGGCCGCGCGCGAGCACGGGCTGTCGACCCCGCGTTCGGCGGCGCTGATCAACCGCTGGGCGGCGCTGGCCGAGGATGCCCGGTGCAGCGGCGACGATCTCGTCGGTGACTTCGCCGACGAGGTGTCCGCGATGCTCGAGGAGCGCTGGGCCGAGTGAATCCCGCTCCTCGGCGCTGAGCCGACCGGAGCCGGTGCCGAGCCGACCGGAGCAGGTGCTCAGCCGACTGGAGCGGGACGGGGTTCGACCCGCCCGCCGCTGGGGACCGCGAAGGATGCGCCGTGGCGCACAGGCGAGGCGGGGTCGGCGACGTTCGCGAGGTAGAACCAGTCCATCTGGGTTCGTTCCCGCGTGACATCGAGGACGCCGTAGCCGTGTGACTCCAGTTCGACGTAGCGCAGGTGTGGATTGATCGCGGCGATCGCCGTCTCCACCGACACGGCGGCGGTGCGCGGTGGCGCGGCCAGCAGATCGCCGATGCTCGCCGAGGTGACCGACGGGACGACGAACTCCGTACCCGCGCTCGGGCCGTGCGGGGCGGCGGTGACCGGGAGGTCGGCGGCCCAGGAGGAGTGGATGTCGCCGGTGAGGAAGACGACGTTGTCGACCTGGTCGGCGGTGATCGCCTCGAACAACCGGCGCCGGTCGGCGGTGTAGCCGTCCCATTGGTCGGCATTGACGGGCGCGCCTTCGCGGGGGATGCCGAGGACGCTGGTCATCGCCTGGGTGGTCGCCGGGTCCAACGGCGGGAACAACAGCGGCGCGATCATCACCGAATTGCCCACCAGTTTCCATTGCACCGGTGCCGACACCAAGCCCGCGGTGAGCCACTCCAACTGTGCGTGGCCGGTGATGGTGCGCTCCGGGTCGTCCACGCTGCGCCACTGCGCGCCTGGGACGACCTCCTCGTCGCGGTAGCTGCGAAGGTCGAGCATGGACAGCTCGGCCAGGTCGCCGAAGCGCAGCCGGCGATAGATCTTCACCTCGTCGCCGACGCTGTCCGCCCGCACCGGCATCCATTCCAGGTAGGCGCGCGCCGAAGCGGCGCGACGGTCGGTCCAGGCGCCCTCGACGGCAGGTTGGTGGTTGCCGGCGCCGCCCGACCAGGAGTTGTCCGCCGACTCGTGGTCGTCCCAGGTGCAGACGAACGGCACGCGCTCGTGCAGAGCCATCAGGTCGGGATCGGTCTTGTATTGGCCGTGCCTGGTCCGGTAGTCGGACAGGGTGACGATCTCGTGGACGGGATCGTGCGTGCGCAGTCCGGTGCCGTATTCGCCGTGGGCGTACTCGTAGAGGTAGTCGCCGAGGTGGACCACAGCGTCGAGATCACCACGTTCGGCCAGCCTGCGGTAGGCGCCGAAGGCTCCGGCCTCCCAGTTCGCGCAGGACACCACGCCGAAACGAAGCCGGTCGGGGGAGGAGTTCGCGGCAGGCGCCGTGCGGGTGCGGCCGGCGGCGGAGTGCTGGCCGAAGGCGGTGAAGCGGTAGACATAGTCCTGGCCAGGCGCCAGACCGGAGACATCGACCTTCACGGTGTGATCGGTGTCGGCGGAGGTGACGACCGCGCCGGAGGCGACTACCTGCGTGAATTCCTCGTCGCGGGCGACCGCCCAATAGACGGCCGCGGGTTCGCCCTCTCCGGAACCGGGCGTGGCGTCGTCGGAGACGGTGACTCGAGTCCAGATGATCACACCGGTCGGCAGCGGGTCGCCGGAGGCGACGCCGTGCCGGAAGACCGTGCCGGAGGCACGCGCACGCGGCGCCGCGGCCACAGCGGTCACGGCGGTCACGGCGCAGGCGGCCGCACCGCCCTTGAGCAGAGTGCGTCGGGCGATCGAATCCATCACGGCCACGCGACGATCCCAGCCCATCCGGGCGGCCCTCGCAAATCGGGCCGGGCTCGGGCGGGGAAACGCCGTGTCGGCGCGCGGCGGTACGGTCGAAAACATGAGCGACGGGCTTTTCGATGTGCCGGGTGCGGCGCTGCCGGAGGCAGGCCACGACAGCGCGGGCGTCGATTTCCGTGGCCCCGGCGACCAGGCGCCGCTGGCGGTGCGGATGCGGCCGCGCTCGCTCGAGGAAGTCGTCGGTCAGCAGCATCTGCTCGGACCGGGTTCGCCGCTGCGTCGTCTCATCGAGGGGTCGGGCGCGGCTTCGGTGTTGCTCTACGGTCCGCCCGGCACCGGGAAGACGACGCTGGCCGCGCTGATCTCCCAGGCCACCGGCCGCCGGTTCGAGGCGTTGTCCGCGCTTTCTGCCGGGGTGAAGGAGGTGCGCGCGGTGATCGATCTCGCCCGCAGGCGGCTGACCGCGGGCGAGCGGACCGTGCTGTTCATCGACGAGGTGCACCGGTTCTCCAAGACCCAGCAGGACGCGCTGCTGGCCGCGGTGGAGAACCGGATCGTGCTCCTGGTCGGCGCGACCACCGAGAACCCGTCGTTCTCGGTGGTGTCCCCGCTGCTGTCGCGCTCGCTGGTCCTGCAACTGCGCTCGTTGACCGATGCCGACATCCGGGTGGTGCTCGAGCGCGCACTGGCCGACTCGCGCGGATTCGGCGGCGCGTACGAGGCGACCGGCGAAGCGCTGGATCACATCGTGCGGATCGCCGGCGGGGACGCAAGGCGCGCGCTGACCGCGCTGGAGGCCTCGGCGGAGTCCTCGGCGGACGGCGTGGTGGATCTGGCACTGGTCGAGGCCAGCGTGGACCGGGCCGCCGTGCGCTACGACCGCGCGGGGGACCAGCACTACGACGTGGTCAGCGCGTTCATCAAATCCATCCGCGGCTCCGACGTCGACGCCGCGCTGCACTACCTGGCTCGGATGCTGAGCGCGGGGGAGGACCCGCGTTTCGTCGCGCGCCGCTTGGTCATCTCGGCGAGCGAGGACATCGGAATGGCCGACCCGACCGCGCTGCAGACCGCGGTCGCCGCCGCGCATGTGGTGCAGCTAATCGGGATGCCCGAAGCGCAGCTGACGCTCACCCACGCGACCATCCACCTGGCGACGGCCCCGAAGTCCGGTGCGGTCCCGGCGGCGCTGTCCGCGGCCATGGCCGATATCTCCGCCGGCAAGGCGGGCGCGGTCCCCGCGCACCTGCGCGACGGTCATTACGCGGGCGCGGCGAAGCTGGGCAACGCACAGGGCTACAAGTACCCGCACGACGATCCGGACGGGGTGCTGGCGCAGCAATATCCGCCCGACGAGATCGTCGGCGCGAACTACTATCGGCCGACCGATCACGGCTACGAGCGCGAGATCGGTTCGCGCGTGGAGAAGTTGCGCCGCATCGTTCGCGGGCGCTGACGCGCGTCCCCGGGCGTGCCGGGCGCTGAAAAATCGGGTGCGCGGCCCCGGTAGGCTCGATAGCTGTGCAGACCCATGAGATTCGACGGCGTTTCCTGGACCATTTCGTCCGTGCCGGGCATACCGAGGTACCCAGTGCCTCGTTGATCCTGGCCGACCCCAACCTGCTGTTCGTCAACGCAGGCATGGTCCAGTTCAAGCCGTACTTCCTGGGCCAGGAGGCGCCGCCGTTCCCGCGCGCGACCAGCGTGCAGAAATGCGTGCGCACCGGTGACATCGAGGAGGTCGGCGTCACCACCCGCCACAACACCTTCTTCCAGATGGCGGGCAACTTCTCCTTCGGCGACTACTTCAAGGAGGGGGCCATCACCCTCGCCTGGGAGCTGATCAGCAAGCCGCAGGAAGAGGGCGGCTTCGGCTTCGACCCCGAACGCATCTGGGTCACCGCCTACGAGTCCGATCCGGAGGCCGCCGAGATCTGGCATCGCGTGGCCGGGATCCCGAAGGAGCGGATCCAGTTCCGCGACGGCAAGGACAACTACTGGGACATGGGCGTGCCCGGCCCAGGCGGCCCGTGCTCGGAGATCTACTACGACCGCGGCCCCGCCCACGGTAAGGAAGGCGGCCCGGTCGCCGACGAGGACCGCTACCTCGAGATCTGGAACCTCGTCTTCATGCAGGACATCCGTGGCGAGCTCAGCCCCAAGCAGGGCCATCCGCCGGTGGGTTCGCTGCCGAAGAAGAACATCGACACCGGCATGGGTATCGAGCGCGTCGCCATGCTGTTGCAGGGCGTGGAGAACGTCTACGAGACCGATCTGCTTCGCCCGATCATCGACAAGGCCGAGCAGCTGACCGGCCGCAGCTACGGCGTCGAGCACGCCTCCGACGTGCGCTTCCGTGTCATCGCCGACCACGCCCGCACCGCAGCGATGCTGATCTCCGACGGCGTGAACCCCGGCAACGACGGTCGTGGCTACGTGCTGCGCCGCCTGCTGCGCCGCATCGTGCGCTCCGCGCGTCTGCTCGGCGCCGACAAGCCGGTCATGGCGGAGTTCATGAAGGTCGTCAGCGATTTGATGGCGCCGTCCTACCCCGAGCTGGCCACCGACTTCGGCCGCATCTCCACCGTGGCCGTCGGCGAGGAGACCGCCTTCCTCAAGACACTGACCACCGGTTCGACGCTGTTCGACAACACCGCTTCGGCGGTGAAGGCCGGGGGTGGCTCCAAGATCTCGGGTTCGGACGCCTTCACCCTGCACGACACCTACGGCTTCCCCATCGATCTCACCCTGGAGATGGCCGCCGAGGCCGGGTTGTCGGTCGATGAGGACGGCTTCCGCGAGCTGATGTCCGAGCAGCGCCGCCGCGCCAAGGAGGACGCTGCCGCCCGCAAGCACGCGCACGCCGACCTGAGCATCTACAAGGAGCTCGTCGACCGTGGCGCCACCGAGTTCACCGGCTTCGACGAGCTCACCTCCGAGGCCCGTGTGCTGGCCCTGATCGCCGACGGCGTCCGGGTGCCCGCCGCGACCGAGGGGAGCGACGTCGAGGTGATCCTCGATCGCAGCCCGCTCTATGCCGAGTCCGGCGGTCAGATCGCCGACCGCGGCACCATCACCTCCAGCGGTCTGAGGCTGCGCGTCAACGACGTCCAGAAGATCGCCAAGAAGCTGTGGGTGCACAAGGCGACCGTCGAGCAGGGCCAGATCACCGAGGGCGATGTGGTGCTCGCGCAGGCCGACCCGGCCTGGCGCAGTGGCGCGACCCAGGGGCATTCCGGTACGCACATGGTGCACGCCGCGCTGCGCCAGGTCCTCGGCCCCAACGCCGTGCAGGCGGGCTCGCTCAACAAGCCCGGCTATCTGCGCTTCGACTTCAACTGGCAGGGACAGCTCTCCGAGCAGCAGAAGGCCGACATCGAAGCGGTGTCCAACGACGCGGTCGGCGCGAACTTCCCGGTGAACACCTTCGTCACCGACCTGCCCAAGGCCAAGCAGATGGGCGCGCTGGCGTTGTTCGGGGAGAACTACGGCGACGAAGTGCGTGTCGTGGAGATCGGCGGGAAGTTCTCGATGGAGCTGTGCGGCGGCACGCACGTGCAGCACTCCTCGCAGATCGGACCGATCACGCTGCTCGGTGAGTCGTCGGTCGGTTCCGGTGTTCGTCGCGTGGAGGCGTTCGTCGGCTTGGACTCCTACCGCTACCTGGCCAAGGAACGCGCGCTGCTCGCCGGTGTCGCCTCCTCGCTGAAGGTGCCTTCCGAGGAGGTGCCCGCGCGCGTCGAGCAACTGGTGGAACGACTCAAGGTCGCCGAGAAGGAACTCGAGCGCACCAAGGTGGCGGCGGTGCTGGCGGCGGCCGGGAAGTTCGTCGAGGACGCCGAGCGCGTCGGCGGCGTGCTGCTGGTCGCCGCCGCCGCGCCGCGGGGAGTGGCCGCCGCCGATCTGCGGACGCTGGCCACCGATATCCGTGGCCGGTTCGGCAGCGAGCCCGCGGTGGTGGTGCTGCTGGGCGACACCGACGGCAAGGTGCCGTTCGTGGTGGCGGTCAACAAACCGGCTCAGGAACTCGGATTCAAGGCGGGCGACCTGGTCGCGAGCTTCGGCCCGAGCATCTCCGGTCGTGGTGGTGGCAAGCCCGAGATGGCGCAGGGGGCGGGGTCCGATCCCGCGGGCATCCCCGCGGGTCTAGCGGCGGTCCGTGCACGGGTGGCCGAAATCGCCGGCTGATGCGCGAGCAGGAGCGCTCCGATCGACCCGACCCCGCGACCGACCCCGGGCGGGGCAGACGCATCGGCATCGATGTCGGCAGTGTCCGGATCGGCGTCGCCTCGAGTGACCCCGACGGCATCCTCGCGACCCCGGTGGAGACGGTGCCGCGCGCGAAGAAAACCGTGCGCGGTGCCGTCTCGTCCGACATCGTGAGAATTGCCGAGATTGTGCGGGAGTACGAGGCTGTGGAGGTCGTCGTGGGCCTGCCGCGGACGTTGCGCGGGGAGAAGGGGACCTCCGCCACGATGGCCATCGCGTTCGCTGAAAGATTGCGATCCGAAATGCCCGACGTGGCGATACGCCTTTCCGACGAACGTTTGACTACGGTGTCTGCTGCACGTGCATTGCGAGACAGCGGAGTTCGCGCACGTGGCCAGCGGCAGGTTATCGATCAGGCGGCGGCCGTATCGATCCTGCAAGGATGGTTGGACGAACGGAGTGCGGTGTTGAGGTCGGTCGGGGACGCGTCGTCCGGAGACGATGCATGACGGATCGATGGGCGCGAGCCGAGGAAGCCTTCCGGCAGCGGGAGGCGGGGCGCCGCTACCGGCGCGACGATGCGGCGTGGGAGCGCGACGAGGACGATCGCGGTGAGTTCGACGACTCGTGGGGCGACCACGACGGCTTCGACGAGCCGGGCTACGGCGAATCCGGGGTGCACGGCGCACCCGGTGGCTACGGCGACCGTGGCGGCTACGAAGACGATTACGACACCGCCGTCATCCCGCGCTACGCCGACGACGACCCCGCCTACGCGGAGGTCGCGCGCAGCCGCGGGAAGCATGCTCCTCGCGTCGACCAGCCCGCCTACGACGAGCCCGATGTCGCCTACGACGAGCCCGATCGCGACGGCCTCGACGACGAGGTCCTCGATGACGACGAGGTCGGGACGGAGACCGCGCGGGCGAGTCGGAGCAGGCCCGCCCCTCGTTCGCGTCCGGCCGGTCGCACCCGGGGAGCCGAGCGCGGCGCGCCCGCCGCGCGTCCGAGAAAGGCCGCGGGGGCCGCGCGTTCCGACCGGGCCGCGCGCTCGCCGCAGGCCGCCCGCCGTCGCCCGAGTTCGAAGCGTTCGGCCGGCGACGACGGCCGTCGCAAGCACACTCGCTGGATGCTGATCGCGCTCGCGGTGCTGTTGCTCGGCGGCGTGGGCACCTACGGGGTCATGAAACTGACCGGTGGCTACACCCCACCCGCGGATTTCGCCGGACCGGCCGGTCCCGTGGTGGTCGTGCGGGTCGAGTCGGGCGACACCGCCACCCAGATCTCGCAGGAGATGTACGACAAGGGTGTCGTCGCCAGCTCCGAGGCGTTCTACGAAGCCGCCGTGCAGAACGAGGGCATGAACGCCATTCATCCCGGCTACTACCAGATCCCGAGCCAGAGCCCGGCCGTCGACGCGGTGACCGCGTTGCTCAGTCCGGAGGCGCGGGTCGGCAACATGGTCATCTCCGAGGGCCGACAGCTGCACGATCAGACCGACGTGAACACCGGCGCCCGCAAGGAAGGCATCTACACCAAGATCGCCGCCGCCAGTTGCGTCGGCGAGGGCGCGGCCGCCAAGTGCGTGACCTACGAGGAACTCGACGCCGCGGGCGCGAGCGATGATCTCGCCGCGCTCGGGGTGCCGAGCTGGGCCGAAGCCGAGGTCCGGTCCGCGCCGGACCAGCGCAGGCAGCTCGAGGGACTGATCGCTGCGGGCACCTGGGATTTCGATCCGAGCGGCGACGCGCGGGCGATTCTGCGCGAGCTGATCACCTCCAGCGCCGCGAGTTACGAGTCCACCGGACTGCTGGAGTCGGGCGCGAACACCGGCCTGAGCCCCTACGAGACGCTGATCGCCGCCTCGCTGGTGGAGCGGGAAGCGCTGCCGCAGGACATGGGCAAGGTGGCCCGCGTGATCGTCAACCGGCTGGAGATCGGGCAGGCGCTGCAGTTCGACTCGACGGTCAACTACTCGCTCGACACCACCGAGGTGGCCACCACCGACGCCGACCGTGCGCGGGTCACGCCGTGGAACACCTACGCCATGTCCGGGCTGCCCGCGAATCCCATTTCGGCGCCGTCGCTGAACGCGCTGCGCGCCATGGAATCGCCGGAGCAGGGCAACTGGCTGTACTTCGTGACCATCGACATGAAGGGCACGACGCTGTTCACCGACAGCTACTCCCAGCACCTGAGCAATATCGATCAGGCGCTCGACAGTGGAATCCTCGACAGTGGCCGTTGAGCCGTCGAACGCGGGCCCGCGCCGGGCCGCGGTGCTCGGCAAGCCGATCGCGCATTCCCGGTCGCCGCAGTTGCACCTGGCGGCGTATCGGGCGCTCGGACTGGACTGGACCTACGAGCGCATCGAGTGCGACGCCGCGCAGTTGCCCGCCCTGGTCGACGGTCTCGGCCCGGAGTGGGTCGGGCTGTCGGTGACCATGCCGGGCAAGGAGGCCGCGCTGGCCCACGCCGACGAGCGCACCGAGCGCGCGGTACTGGTGGGCTCGGCGAACACTCTGGTGCGCACCGCCGCCGGATGGCGAGCCGACTGCACCGATGTCGACGGTGTGCTCGGCGCCCTGCGCGAGGGCGGAGTGCGCACGGTCGAAGCGGGTGTGGTGCTGGGCGCGGGTGGCACCGCGCGACCCGCGCTGCTCGCACTGCGCGAGCTCGGCGCGCGCTCGGTGACCGTGGTCGCCCGCGATTCCGGACGGGCGTACTCGGCGCTGGAACTCGCCGAGCGGCTGGACATGGCGGTCTCCTTCACCGCCTTCGATTCCGAGGAGATCGGTCCGGCCTGTGCGCAGGCCGACGCCGTGGTCAGTACGATCCCCGCCGAGGCGGGTGCGCTGATCGCAGGGGCGGTCGCGCGCGCGCCGGTGATCCTCGACGCCATCTACAACCCGTGGCCGACACCGCTGGCCATCGCTGTCGAGGCCGCCGGGCACACCGTCGTGGGCGGCCTGCGCATGCTGCTGAACCAGGCATTCGGCCAGGTCGAGCAGTTCACCGGGCAGCCTGCGCCGAAGGCGGCGATGGCTGCCGCGCTGACCTCGTGAAATTCCCACATTTCTGACACCGGTTCTATTTATGCGCCGGGGTGATGGCGGTTATGGTGTTGACCATGAATGCTTGGATCGTGCGCGGGCTGCTGCTCGGCGCGCTGGTCGTCGCGCTGCGCGTGGCGCTCGGATTCGCTATGGCGAACTGGCCGACGCACGGTGTGTGGTTCCGGCTGCTGTGCCTGGTCGTCCTGCTCGGCGCCGTGGTGGCCTGGGGTGCGCTCGACGGGCGCCGCGACCGCGAAGCCCATCCGGATCCCGAGCGCGGGTCCGATCTCACGATCCGCTGGTTGCAGGCCGGCGCCCTCGGTGGCATAGGAAGTAGCGTGGTCTGCTGGCTGCTGGACTTCCTGCCCGGCTTCGACCTCGGGGACAACGGCCTGCTGTTCGAGTCGACCGCGTGCTCGGCGTTCTTCCTCCTGCTGATCTTCGTCCCCGGGCTCGCCGGTATCGGCATCGGTCGCATGCTCGCCGGGCGCAAGAGCGACGATGTCGAGAAGGCCCGCGCGCAGTCCGCGCCGGTGGGTGCCTGAACCGTCCGTTCAGCGATTCTTCAGCGCGTCGACGGCGAGAGCCAGCTCGTCGCCGTCGAGCAGGTCGGCGGTCGGCGCCGCCAGCCAGAGCATCGCGATCCCCTGGAACAGGGTGAACAACAGCTTCGCCAGGGCGCGGGCCTGCTCCGCCGAGAGATCGGGGTGGGTCTCGCGCAGAGCGGCGGCCAGGTCGTCGTACGCGTGCTCGGACGCGTCGGCCATGTACTGCCCCGACTCCTCCGAGCGGGCGACGCGTACCAGGTTCTCCAGGCTCAGCATCATGTCCTCGCGGTGGTCGCGCAGGATGGCGACCATCTCGTCCCAGGTCTTCCCCACCGTTTCCCGTAGCGGCAGGTCATTGCCCGCATCGCGGATCGCCGACTCCATGCGGTCGCCGATGCCGCTGCCGACACCTTCGGTGAGCGCCTCGGTGACCAAGCGGTCCTTCGACCCGAAGTGATAGCCGATGGCGGCCAGGCTGACCCCGGCCGCCGTCGCGATATCGCGCGCGGTGACCTTGGCCAGCCCGCGCTCGAGAATCGCTTTGCGAGCTCCCTCCAGCAGGTCCTCTCGGTTTCCCATGCGCGCAGCCTAACAGCGTCTTAGACATTTGTTCTAGACATCCGTGCGACCCTCTGTTAGACAAATGTCTGAGACATTCGTTCTAGGAGAGGTGAGCCCATGAGTACCGAACTCCACGTTCTGGTCTGTGGTGGCGGCATCGCGGGCAATGCCGTGGCGTTGCCACTGGTCCGGGCCGGCATCCGCGCCACAGTTGTGGAACGGGCGAGTGGCCCACGACCCGGTGGGCAGGCGGTCGACCTGCGGGGACCGAGCCGGGAGGTGGCGGAGCGGATGGGGCTGATGCCGGGCATCCGGGCACGGCAGCTGGACGAGCGCGGCATGACCTACGTGGACCGGACCGGGCACGCGTACGTGCGCATGCCCGCGGAGATGTTCGACGGCAAGGGGCCGGTCGCCGATATCGAGATCACCCGGGGCGACCTGAATCAGGTGCTGCTGGATGCGCTGGCCGAGGCGGGCGGTGCGCTGGACTACCGGTATGGCGAGTGGGTCGAGGCGCTGACGCAGGACGAGGACGGCGTGGAGGTCGCCTTCGCCTCGGGCGGCGTCGAGCGCTTCGATCTGGTCGTCGGTGCCGACGGTGTCCACTCGGCGATGCGGCGGCTCGTCTTCGGCCCGGAAGAGCGGTTCTCCACCTATCTCGGCGGATACACGTCCTACTTCACCGTGCCGACCCCGGCCGGAGTCGAGCCGGGATGGATGGCGATGCGCATGGTGCCGCGGGCCGCCGTGGGCATCCGCCCCGACGCCGACCCCGCCACGTCCAAGGCGATCGTCATGCTGCGTGTCGACGCCGATCCGGCACTGCGCCGCGATGTCGGAGCCCAGCAACGGCTCATCCGGCGGATGCTGGCCGAGGCGGGCTGGCTGACTCCGCACATCCTCGACGCGATGGCCGATGCGCCGGACTTCTATTTCGACGAGCTGGCCCGAATCGACATGCCGCACCTGTCGGCTGGGCGGGTGGCCCTGCTCGGTGACGCGGGCTACTGCGGTTCGCCCATGACAGGTATGGGCACCGCCATGGCCATGGTCGGCGCATACCTGCTCGCGGGAGAGCTCGCCGCCGATCCGGCCGATCCGGTCGGGGCGCTGGCCCGCTACGAGGCCGGGGTGACGCCGTTCCTGGAGAAGGCGAAGGAACTGCCCGGTGGCGGCCTGTCGATGATGCTGCCCACCACCAGGATCGGCTCGATGCTCACCCGCGCCGTGACCCGGCTGATGGTCTCGCGGCCGCTGCGACCGGTGATGATCAGGATGATGAGCGGAACCGACGTCTACGAATTGCCTTCGTACCCGCTCGATTCCGCGTCGTCCGCATGATCGTCCGGTGAGCTCTAGAGCAGGATCGCGCCGCCGCTCGGGCTCTCCTCGCGGGCGATCGCCGAGTAGGCGGCAGCCAGCAGCGAGGGATCGGGGCCTTCCAGCCTGCCGGGCTTGGCCAGACCGTCGAGGACGACGAAACGCAATACGCCCGAACGGGTCTTCTTGTCGGTCTGCATCGCGTCGAGCAATTGGGGGAGTGCGTCGGCGTCGTAGGTGGTCGGCAGGCCGACGGATTCCAGGATCGCGCGGTGCCGGTCGGCGGTCGCGTCGTCGAGACGGCCCGCGAGCCGGCCGAGTTCGGCGGCGAAGACCAGGCCGACCGCGACGGCGGCGCCGTGCCGCCAGCGGTAACGCTCGCGGCGCTCGACGGCGTGGCCGAGGGTGTGGCCGTAGTTGAGGATCTCGCGCAGGCTCGATTCCTTCAGATCGGCGGCCACCACGTCGGCCTTGACCTGGATCGCGCGGCGGATCAACTCGGGCAGCACCTCACCGGTCGGGTCGAGAGCGGCCTGGGGATCGCGTTCGACCAGTTCCAGGATCACCGGGTCGGCGATGAAACCGGCCTTGATGATCTCGGCCATGCCCGCCACGATCTCGTTGCGCGGCACGGTCTCCAAGGTCGCCAGATCCACCAGCACCGCGGCGGGTTCGTGGAAACTGCCGACCAGGTTCTTACCTGCCTCGGTGTTGATGCCGGTCTTGCCGCCGACCGCGGCGTCGACCATCGCCAGCAGGGTGGTCGGCACGTGCACGATCTTCACACCGCGCATCCAGGTGGCGGCCACGAAACCGGCGAGGTCGGTCGCCGCGCCGCCGCCGAGGCTCACCACGACGTCGTTGCGGGTCAGGCCGATCCGGCCGAGAACCTCCCAGCAGAATCCCGCGACCGCGAGATCCTTACCTGCCTCGGCGTCCGGGATCTCGACGCGATGCGCGTCGATCCCGGTGTCGGCCAAGGCCGCACGCACTGCTTCGGCGGTCTCGGCCAGCGTCGGCTGGTGGAAGATCGCTACCGTCCGCACGCCCGACGTCGCGCCGGTCACCGACTCGACGAGATCGCCGAGCAGGCCGCGGCCGATGATCACCGGATACGGGTCGGCGGTGCGGACCTGGATTCGATTCGGCTCTGTCACGACTGCTGCTCCGATTCTGTTCGTGCCGTCTGCTTGGAAGCTCCACCGCGGGCGTTCTGAGCGCCGCCTCGAACGGAGAGAGCGTTGCCCCGGGTGCCGGACGCGCCGCCACGGGCGCCCGATCCACCGTTGCGTGCGCGCCGTGCCCGGGCGCGCCTGGATCTGCCGGCGCCCGGGGCGGAACCGCCGGTTTCGGCCTGCGCCGCGGCGGGAGGTGCGGGACGGACCGACTCCGCGGCGGCGGCCTCCGGGATCTCCCGGGGCGCCGATCGGGTGCGTTCCGGTATGCCATCGGCGCGGGGTCCCTCGGAACCTTCGGTGCCGCGCCGGCGACCGGAACGGCGATTTCTGCGGGGTGCGCGGTCGGCGGGGACAGATGTGTCGGTACCGGTGCGGTTCGGTCCGGTACCGGATTGCCCGGTGACGTCCGCCGCCGTACCGTCGGCGCCGACCGCGGACCGTTGCGCGCCGGTGGGCTTCGGTCCGGTCTCGGATTTCCCTCCGAGGTCCGTGCCGGCGCCGCTCGTGCCGGCGACCGAGCGATCCGCGGGATCCCTCCCGGCGGAATCCGTTCCGGGCGCGGACCGGCGCGGTGCGTCGCCGGTGCCGCCGGGGCCACCGGTCGCGCCGGCGGTGTCGTGGGAGGTGATGC
>NZ_BDBT01000010.1 GCF_001613125.1 Nocardia shimofusensis NBRC 100134 | reverse complement strand
GTCCTCCGTGCTTTGCAGAATCGACCAGAAGCGCTCTGTGTCAACAGCATCGGCTTGATGGAGCTTCCGATCCATCCTGGCGGCGTAGGGGGCGGTGAGCTGGATGGTTTGTCGACGCCTCTCCCACTTCCGCACCGCCTCGGCAGACACGCCGGTGTGGGCTGCGAAGGCTTCTCGACTCATGCCCAGCGCTTGCCTGAATGCGGCGACCTCGCGTCCGGTCCATAGCCCACGCGCCTGCATCCGGTTCCCCCTCACCACCGCCGAGTGCACCGAGGGTACCCCCGGAGTGCCTCGTCTGTACCTGGTCTGACCTGCACCGCCGCGAAATAGTTGAACCAGCTCGCCACCAGGTCGAAGACGCCCTGAGCTCACCGTCGGAACCCAGATCGCCACAAGCGATTCCGTCGCTGCCGGCTCTGCTGAACCTGGCTTCAGGTGCGTGGTTCCGATCGTGTCGTTGTTCCGCGCCAGCCTGCGGCCGAAGCGGGTTTGCCGACGTACCGCGCACCTTATCCAACTCCTCGGATTTCGGAGTACCTGTCTTGCTCACAACATCATCCGCAGTCTCTAGAAGGTGTCCGGCTGGTTACGGCTCACCTGTGCTCGCAGACAACGCGTTCCGCGTCTCGATGTACACCGAGCAGTTCGCGGTCAACCCGCACGCCGTCTACGCGCAGATGCGCGAGCGGTTCGGATCACTGGTTCCGGTATGGCTCGCGCCGGGCGTCCCCGCAACCTTGGTGATCGGGTACCGGACCGCCCTGGAGATCCTGCACGACCCCGAGCATTTCCCCACCGACCCCCGCACCTGGCAGCAAGACATCCCACCGCACTGCCCGGTGTTGCCGATGATGCAGTGGCGCCCCAACGCCCTGCGCAGCACCGGCCCCGAGCACGCCCGATACCGCTCCGCCACCGTGGCCGCGCTCGACCGGGTCGACCTCCACGCCACCCACGCCGTGGTCGAGCGCATCGCCCTCGACCACATCAACCGGTTCTGCGAACGCGGCTACGCCGACCTGATCGGCGAGTTCGCCTTCCCGCTGGTCTTCGACGTGATCAGCGACCTGCTGGGATGCGACCCCGACCTCAGCGAGCAAGCCGCCACCGGTATGGCGATGGTCTTCGACACGACCGACGCCGCCGAGGGGAACCGGCTGCTGGTGGAGGCGCTGGCCGAACTGGTCCGCCGCAAACGTGCCCGGCCGAGTCGGGACGTCACCTCCTGGCTGGCGGCCCACCGCGCCGGTCTCACCGACGAGGAACTCGTCCACCAGCTGGTCACCCTCTACGGCGCGGCGAGTGAGCCGTTGACCAACCTGATCGCCAACGCGCTGCTGTCGATGATGACGCGCGCCGATTTCGGGGGTGATGTCGCCGGTGGGGCGTGCTCGACCCGGGACGCGCTCGAGCGCGTGCTGTTCCGTGACCCGCCGATCGCGAATTTCTGCATGTCCTATCCGCGTCGGCCGCAGTTGATCGGCGGCGCGGTGTGGGTGCCCGCGCATCAGCCGGTCGTGATCAGCCTGGCCGCGTGCAATACCGATCCGGACATCGTGGGCGGCGATATCCGGCACAACGCATCGCATCTGGCGCTCGGTGCCGGACCGCACAGGTGCCCGGCGTCGCGGCTGGCTCATCTGATCGCCGGGGACGCGATCGATCAGTTCCTCGACGCCCTGCCGGAGATCGTGCCTGCGGTTCCCGCAGACCAGCTGCGGTGGCGGCCCGGACCGTTCCACCGGGCGCTGGAAACGCTGCCTGTCGTCTTCGCGCCTGTTCCGCCGCTGGCTGTACCCACCGGCCGTTGACATCCATCCGACTCGAGAAGGCAAACGTGATGACCGATCTTCAGTCCGCCCCCACACCCGTCGTGCTCGATGTCACCGGGACCGATATCGCCGGTGAAGCGGCCCGGCTGCGTGAGCTGGGGCCGTTGGTGCCGGTGGTGCTGCCCGGCGGGATACGTGCCTGGGCGGTGACCGATGCCGACCTGGTGAAGGATCTGTTCGTCGATTGGCGGGTGTCCAAGGACGCCCATCGGCATTGGCCGGATTTCGTCGCCGGACTGGTCCCGCCGGACTGGCCGCTGATCTCGTGGGTGTCGGTGCGCAATATGTTCACCGCCTACGGCACCGACCATCAACGGCTGCGCCGACTCGTCGGGCCCGCCTTCACCGCGCGCCGGATCGACTTGCTGCGGCCGCAGATCAGGCGGATCGTCACCGAGTTGCTCGACGGGCTGGCCGCGCGGCCCGCGGGGGCGGTGGTGGATCTGCGGGAGGAGTTCGCGGCGCAGGTGCCGTTGCGGGTGATCACCGCGCTGATGGGTGTCCCGACGGACCTGCGGGATGGGCTGCGGGTGTGTGTCGGGGAGATCTTCTCGACTGCGCCGCACCGTGATCCGCGAGTCACGTTCGCCGAGATGGTCGACATCCTGACCACGCTCGTGGCCCGCCGCCGGGCCGAGCCGGGGGAGGACATGACCAGTCTGCTCATCGGTCATCGCGACGACGGGGACCGGCTGAGCGAGGAAGAGCTGGTGCACACGCTGCTGCTGATGATCAGCGCCGGCTACGAGACCACCGTGAACCTGCTCGACCAGGCGGTGTGTCAGTTGCTGCGCCGCCCTGAGCTGCTGGTTCGGCTTCGTGCCGGGCGGATCAGCTGGTCGAGTCTCGTCGAGGAGACCTTGCGGTGGGCGCCGCCGGTGGCGAATCTGCCGCTGCGGTACGCGGTCGTGGACATCGATGTGGCGGGCAGACGGATCAAGGCCGGGGAGGCCGTTCTCGCCTGCTTCGCCGCCGCCAACCGCCGCTCGCACGGATCCGACGCCGACGATTTCGACCCGGCCCGCCCGAGCAACGAGCACCTGTCCTTCGGCTACGGCCCGCACTACTGCCTCGGCGCGCCGCTGGCCCGCCTGGAAGCCGGGATCGCGCTGCCCGCGCTGTTCCACCGGTTCCCCGACCTCACGCTCGCCGTCGCGCCGGAAGCGCTCGAGCCGTTGAGCAGCTTCGTCGCCCACGGTCATCGGTCGCTGCCCGTGCGGCTGTCCGCGGACTCCGGCCGGTGAGGGCGCTACGGCGCGAGCGAGGCGGGGCGGGGTGGTCGGGCGGTCGGGGAGGGGAGTGCCGTCATGGTCGCTGACAGTCCGGAGCCGATGTCGCCTGTCGGCGGCGTCATCCCGATCACCCATGCCTTCACCATTCGTGATCGCACGGCCACCGACCGGCTCCGCCAAGACAATCCGCACTGGCCCGTGCGCTCACCGGTCGACGCCGCGAAAGTGCTGCTCCTGCACGGCCGATGCCCTTGGCACTGCTCGACCCGAGTCGCGGCGATCCTTGTCAGCGCCGACGACTACCGCTACTTCCGCGACCGCGGACTGATGGAAGGTGACGAATGGGCACCGCAGTCGGACTGGTGAACCTCGGTATGAGTGAGTGCGAGGCCCTCGATCGGACCGCGCTTGCCGAGTTGGCCGTCCAGCACGGTTGCCGCCTCGCCACCGTGATCACGGTCGACGAAAACACATATATGCCAACCACACTGATCGCCCATACCGCGCACGCGGTCGGTGCCGTCGTGATCCTCGCCCCGAGCATGGCGCACTTCGGCTCGGCCTCGAAGGCGCTCACACTGGCCTGCACGCTGATCGCGCCACGGACGGTTGTCCCGCGCACACCGGGCTGGTCGCCCTATCGGTGACCACTGAATGGCAGAAGCTTTTCGCGGCGTCGGCATGGATGGAGCACGGGGAGGGCTGGAATGATCGCAGCACCGTTGGCGGTTGCTTCTCTCGCGCAGTTCATGATCGTGGCAGAACCGGAGGTCTCAGTAAGTCAGCGCAATTCCAGAACACCGGCGGTGCTGTCGATCGGACTGCATCCCGGCGCCGTGGACTACAGCACCAGGATCGAACCCGCCGCGATGGACGATGCGAGGAACTGCGCGCGGCGCTCGCCACCGAACTCCCGGGCGATCAGTAGCGCGGTCACGGCGGCCGCGAAGGCTGCCGGGATGCACAGTGCCAGCAGGGAATTCGGTGCGAGTTCGCCGGCGATCCGGGCGAGCAGCGGGCTCAGCGGCGGATGGTCGGGGTAGCCCCAGGCCGGATGGCCGACCGGATTCGCGGATGTAGAACTCGTCGCGGTGGAAACCGTATCGCCCTGCGCAGGCGAGCAGAATCGAGCCGGGCGGGCGGGAAATCTGCTGGGGCGGACGGGTCAGTCGTGGTGGGCGACGATGTTGACCACGGTGCCGTCCGGCGCGCGGACGAAGAACCTCCGCACGCCCCACTCCTCGGTGGTGAGCGGGTGCACGATCTCATAACCGCGTCGGCGGGCCTCCTCGTAGGCGGCGTCGAGGTCGTCCACATGGACGGAGATGGCCGAGTCCTCGGGTGCGGTGGCATCGCTCGTCACCAGTTGCACGTGGGCGCCGGTCGTGGGCGAGGTGAACCGGGCGACCCAGCCGAGATCGAACTCCTCGGTGCTCAGGCCGAGGAAATCGGTGTAGAAGCTCTTCGCGGCGCCGATGTCGGCTACCGGAAGGTTGGTCGATATGCGGTTCACTCGCATGCGGATCTCCTGCCAGGTCGGATGTCTCGATGATTGTCCGGGTGATGCCGCATGTCGACCCGTCGCGGCGCGCCGGGCTATGAGCACATGGGTCTGCTGCGGTGTGGATCTCAACGACCGCATGCGTCCTACGGCGTGGTCAGCAGCTGCAGAAACTCGCGGTTGACGAATACCCGGTCACGCCCGACCTTCAGGTTCTGTAGCATTCCGGCCTGCGCCAAACCGTTCAGCCACGATGTGGCGGTGGGTCGAGAAATGTTGCAGCGCTGCATGACCGTCGCGATCCTGCAGTACGGTTGTTCGAAGAGTACGGCCTGGAATTCGGAGTCGCCGCCGCCTCGGGACACCGCGCGGGCGCGGGCGGAGAAGTCGTCCTGGAGTTCACGGATCGCGGTGATCTTGCTCAGCGTGGTCTCGGAAGTTCGGGCGACACCTTCGAGGATGTAGAGCAACCACGGCTCCCATGCCGCCTCGGCGGTGACAGCGCGCAGCCGGTCGTAATACTGCTGCTTGGTATCGATGATGTAGCGCGACAGGTAGAGCACCGGCAGCCGCAGCAGGCCCGCTTCACACAGCATCAGCACATTCAGAATCCGGCCGGTTCGGCCGTTGCCGTCGGAGAAGGGGTGGATGGCCTCGAATTGGTAGTGCGCGGCCGCCATGGCGATCAGTGGGTCGATGCCATCGTCGGAGTGGACGAAGCGTTCCCATTCGGCGAGCTTGGTGGCGATCACCTCCCTGCCCTCGGGCGGGCTGTAGATGACGGCACCGGTGAGTGGATTCCCGATCCGGGTGCCGGGCAGTGACCGCAGCTGCATGTCGCGGCCCTTGATCGTGCTGCACACTTCCACGGCTGTCGATGTGGTCAGGCCACGGGCTGTCACATGGTCGTGGCCGATGCGCAGGGCACTGCGGTAGCGCAGAGTTTCACGAGTAGCCGCGTCGGCGTTCGCGTCGTCGTCGGCATGTTGGAAGAGGGCGTCGGTGGTGGTGACGATGTTCTCGATCTCGGAGCTGGCCTGGGCTTCCAGGAGTGGGATCGTATTGATCAGCACGGTCGGGTTGGGTATGGCCATGGCCGCTTGGTCGAGCTGAGCGAGGGTCCTGTTGGCGCGGATCGCGGCTTTGAGCACGTCATGGGTCTCGAGGTCCGCCGCATGCGGCACGGGCGGAAGATCGTTGTAGGGAACCTCGGGCTGCCACGTGGTCATGTGCACGAAGGTGTCACGCATCGTTCCATATGTAAAGTTTTTCGGATTTTTTTTACACGTTCTCTGGACATGTCAAATCTCTTGTCATATCCGTTCGGGACCCCCGTGGGGCAAGCAGGTGACATTCGCCGACCCGGACGGCAACGGCTACGTCCTGCAGACCGGATTCTCCGGGCAGATCGCCTGCCGAGTGCTGGAGTGCACGCCGCCGAAGCGGCTGCGCATCAGCTGGGCCGACGCGGCCGATCCGGACCGGATGGCGATCGAGGTCACTTGGACGCTGCAGCCCGAGGAGACGGGCACTCGCCTCTTTCTCGAACACTCCGGGTTCGACCCGGATGATCCCACCCGGCAACTCGCTCGCCGGTTCATGAACGGCGGCTGGCGTAGTCATGTGCTCCGACTCCTCGTCGACCCCGCCGGGAAGCGGTGGCCGAACCGAGGCGTTCGATTGCCGTTGAGGTGAGTTTCCAGCCGGGGTGACGGTGCGTGGGTGCGTTCAGTCGACGGGAAGGCCGGCGGCTTCCGCTTTCACGAGTTCTGGCGGGGGAAGCGGAGGACCCGGTCGTCTCCGTCCCGGACGTCGCCCCGGCCGTCGGTGTTGGAGGTGGTGAGCCACAGGGCGCCGTCCGGGGCGACGGTCACAGTGCGGACTCTGCCGTAGGTGCCGTCCAGGACGGCGCGTGGTTCACCTGTCGTTCCCGCGCTCAGCGGCGCCGTCCACAGCCGCTTCCCACGCAGTGCGGCGACGTAGAGGGTGTCACGGGTGATCGCGATGCCGGACGGTGATGCTTCCGAGGGCGTCCAGATCAGCAGCGGGTCGGTGTATCCGTCGTCCGCTCCGCCCCCGCCCTGCACCGCGGGCCAGCCGTAGTTCCTGCCGGGTTCGATCCGATTGATCTCGTCGAACAAGTTCTGGCCGAATTCGGCGGCGAAGAGGCGACCGGCACTGTCCCACGCCAGGCCCTGGACGTTTCGGTGACCGAGGCTGTAGACGGGGGAATCGGTTGTCGGGTTACCGGGTGCGGGCGAGCCCTCCGGGGTCAGGCGCAGGATCTTGCCGTTCGGTGAGGTCGGGTCCTGGGCGAGGTCGGGGTCTTCGGCGTCGCCGGTGCCCGCGTAGAGCATGCCGTCGGGGCCGAAGGCGATCCGGCCGCCGTTGTGGTTGTCCGCCTTGGCGATTCCGGTGAAGATCGGTTGCGGGGCGCCGTCGAGCCGGAAGCGGACGATGCGGTTGTCGTCGGCGGCGGTGAAGTAGGCGTAGACGTAGCCGTCGTCGGCGTGGGTGGGGGAGAGGGCGAGGCCGAGCAGGCCGCCTTCGCCCTCGGCGACCACGCCGGGCACGCGGTAGACCTCCTGCGGGGGTCGGCCTTGTTCGATGCGCAGAATGCGGGCGGTGTCGCGTTCGGCGACCAATGCCGCGCCGTCGGGGAGGAACCCCAGGCCCCAGGGAATATCTATGTCACGAGCGATCTCCGCCTCCGGCTCGAATCCTGGAATCTCGCTGCCCGCAGTCGGTACTTGTGTGCTGCTGTTGTCCTCCGATGCGGAGCAGGAGGAGGCAAGCACTGCCAGTGTCGCAGCCGCCGCGAGCCCGGCCCGGCCGAGCGATGATCGGCGCCCGCCCGAGCGTCCATCGGCTCTCCGAGGGCGGATGGACGCAGGATCTCTGGTTCTCGTCATCGTCGCTCCAAGACGGGCGGCTTCGTTGTCGACTCGCCCGACCGTACTCGGGTCGCGGTCGGGAGTCACCCACTCGATGGAGAAGGCTGCCGTCGAAAGTGTCCAGCGAGGGTGTGCCGTGTGCTGTGGGCTGACGAGCGGGCTGCCGCCGAGGTCACAGTACGGTTCGCGCTCGACGGCCGGATGCGTTGGTGCCCTGGTTCTCGGTCGAGGCTCTGGGGGCGTGCGGCTCTGAATCAGGACTATGGGCCAGCTGCGAAAATTCGACCGACGTCCATCGTCTGGAGGTGCCGGCGCACACGTTCGGCGAACCCCCCGGCTCCTGCCGCCCGCAGGGCCTCGGGCAACGCTTTCCCTTTCCGCGTAACCAGTAGACGAGTTGCTCTTGTGCCACGGTGCGCACGAGTGCCGGATTCGAGTCGTCGATGAGTTCGAAGAAGGCGTCGGCGCCGTAGACCTCGTAGGTCAGGGCGTCGGCGTCATCGAAGGTGAAGTCGTGACCATTCGCGGTCAGGACGATGTCCATCGCGGGCAAGGTCCCGGTGATCGAGACGCCGGGAGCGTCGTACTTCCACCACGCCGATTCCTTCGCCATGATGCGCGGCGGCCATCTCGACGTGTGCGTGCTCGGTGCCTTCCAGGTCTCCGTGAGTGGTGACCTCGCCAACTGGGATACCGGCAAGCCCGGCTCGATCCCCGCCGTCGGCGGCGCGATGGACCTGGCCATCGGGGCGAAACAGGTCTTCGTGATGATGTCGCTGTTCACCCGCGACGGGACCTCGAAGCTGGTGGCGGAGTGCACCTACCCGCTCACCGGCCGGCGCTGCGTCAGCCGCGTCTACACCGACCACGCGGTCTTCGAGATCACCGGCGACGGCGTGCGGGTGCGGGCGACCTACGGGATCTCCCTCGACGAACTGCGGAGCCGGACCGGAGTGGCGCTGCGGGGGTGGTCTCTGCCTCCACCACGGCTGACGCGGTATCCACCGTGCGTCTGCCGCCGGGCGTGATCCATCCACAGCGGCTCTGAAACGGGGGGCGGCGGCGCTGTAAAGATCGCGTAAGGACCGCCCGCCCGCCCGTCAAGATTCCGCCAGGATCGGCGCCCGGCCTCCGATTCCGACGCATCGTGTGCTCAGGACGCCGATCGGCGTCTGTGTTCCGACGCAAGGATGAGAGATGGCTGACGCCGCCTACGTGGTGTTGATCTTCGCGGGCTTCCTCGCCTGCGCGCTGGTGTTGCGCGCGATCAACGGGCGAGCCGGGGGCGGGCCTGTGGCGCCCCGCGTTCTCGACCGAGACAGCGACGCGCACGGTCCCGACGGCCAGGCGCTCGATGGTGCGGGGACGGACCGATGACCTGGGCGGGGGTCACGAGCGTGGCCTTGCTGCTCATGGCAGTGGCGTCGGTGGTCTACCTGCTGACGGCGTTGCTCGACCCGGAGAGGTTCTGAGGTCGGATGTCACCCGCTTTCGCCGCGGGACTGCAGATCGCCGTGGTCGTGGCAGTTCTCGCGCTCGTCTATGTACCGCTCGGTGACTACCTGGCCCGGGTGTACACCACCGAGGGAGATCTGCGGTCGAAGGACCTGCGGGTCGAATCGCTGTTCTACCGGCTGGCCCGCGTCGACCCGCGGGCCGAACAGACCTGGTACGGGTACGCGGGCAGCGTGCTGGGCTTCTCACTGGCCGGTGCCCTGTTCCTCTATGTCCTGCAACGCGTTCAGGGTGTTCTCCCGCTGAACAACGGGCTGGACGGGGTGAGCCCGGCGGTCGCGTTCAACACCGCGATCTCCTTCGTCACCAATACCAACTGGCAGTCCTATGTCCCGGAGACGACGATGAGCCCGCTCACCCAGTCCACCGGGCTCGCGGTGCAGAACTTCGTCTCCGCGGCCGTCGGCATGGGTGTCGCGGTCGCGTTGATCCGCGGCTTCGCCCGTACCGCGCGCGGCGGGGAGATCGGCAACTTCTGGGTCGACCTCACTCGCGGCACGCTGCGCATCCTGCTGCCGCTGTCGTTCGTGGTCGCCCTGATCCTGTTGAGCCAGGGAGTCGTCCAGTCCTATCGCAGCGGTTTCACCGCCACCGGCCTGGACGGGCACGCGCTGACCGTCGCGCTCGGCCCGGTCGCCTCCCAGGAGGCGATCAAGGAACTGGGCACCAACGGCGGCGGCATCCTGGCCGCCAACTCCGCCCATCCCTTCGAGAACCCCACGCCGGTCAGCAATATCGTCGAGATCATCGCGATCCTGCTCATCCCGGTCGCTCTGACCCGCACCTTCGGCACGCTCGTCGGTAATCGCCGCCAGGGGCTGACAGTCCTCGCGGTGATGGCGCTGATCTACGCCGCGGTCCTCGCGGTCACGCTCGCCGCCGAATCCGGCGCGCGCGGCGCGGCGGCGACCGCCGCGGGAACCATGATGGAGGGCAAGGAAGTTCGCTTCGGCATTCCGGGCTCGGTCCTGTTCGCGGTCACCACCACCGGCACCAGCACCGGCGCGGTGAACTCCGCGCACGACTCCATGTCCCCGCTCGGCGGCGGCGCGGTGCTGCTGAACATGCTCTTCGGCGAGATCGCGCCCGGCGGGGTGGGCAGCGGCCTCTACGGCATGCTGATGCTCGCGGTGCTCGCGGTGTTCGTCGGCGGGCTGCTGGTGGGACGCACCCCGGAATTCCTCGGCAAGAAGCTGCGCCGCCGCGAGATCACCATGGCCGCGCTGTCGGTGCTGGTGATGCCCGCGCTGGTGCTGGCGGGCACCGCCGTGACGGTGATCCTGCCCGCCACCGGCAGCGCCCTGGGCAACTCCGGCGATCCGGGAACACCCGGCGCCGTCCACGGCTTCACCGAAGTGCTCTACGCCTACGCCTCGGCGTCGAACAACAACGGCAGCGCGTTCGGCGGGCTCACGGTGACCAGCGACTGGTTCCAGTCGTCGCTGGGCATCTGCATGCTGCTCGGCCGGTTCCTGCCGATCCTGTTCGCGCTCGCCCTGGCCGGTTCGCTGGCCGCGCAGCAGCGCACGCCCGCGAGCGCGGGCACCCTTCCCACCGCGGGCGTGGGCTTCGGTGGTCTGCTCACCGGCACCACCGTCCTCGTCGCGGCGCTCACTTTCTTCCCCGTCCTAGCACTGGGACCGATCGCGGAGGCACTGCATTGACTACTCCCCGCCTTGAAGGACGGGGATTCCTGCTTCTCCGCCAGTTGCCCGCCCGGATTACTCCGTTGAGGTCTTACACCGACTCGACAGGCGTTTTATCTCTCTGCCAGCCCGGCAGCGAGGATGTTCTTCGCGGCGTTGATGTCTCGGTCGTGGACGGTCCCGCAGGCGCAGGTCCATTCGCGGACATTCAACGGCATCGCTGCCCGCAGCGCCCCACAGGCGGAACACATTTTGCTGGAGGGGAACCAGCGGTTCACCAACAGCAGGTCGCGCCCGTACCAGGCGCACTTGTATTCCAGCATCGTTCGCAGTTGCCGCCACGACGCATCCGAGATCGCGCGGGCCAGCGAATGGTTGGCAACCATGCCGGACACGTTGAGGTCTTCGAGGGCGACCGCTTGGTTCTCACGGACGAGCCTCGTCGACAACTTGTGCAGGTGATCGGTACGGCGATCAACGATCCGGGCGTGAATCCGGGCCACCTTGCGACCGGCCTTCGCTCGGTTCGACGACCCCTTCTCCTTGCGCGAAAGCCCACGCTGGGCTTTCGCCAACTTCACCCGGTCCCGCCGTTCATGGCGCGGGTTGGTGATCTTCTCCCCCGTGGACAGGGTGAGCAGGGTGGCGAGCCCGGCGTCGAGGCCGACCATGCCGTCGATAGCGGGCAGGGCCTCGAGGGTCTCTTCGACCAGCAGGGACACGAACCAGCGGCCCGCACTGTCGCGGGACACGGTGACCGTGGTGGGTTCCGCCCCTTCCGGCAGGGGGCGAGACCAGACGATATCGAGCGGGGTCGACATCTTCGCCAACGTCAACTGTCGGTCACGCCAACGGAAACCGGACCGGGTGTACTCGGCCGACGCGCGGGACTTCTTACGCGACTTGAAACGCGGGTACCGCGCGCGCTTGGCGAAGAAGTTCGCGTACGCGGTTTGCAGATGCCGCAGCGTCTGCTGCAACGGCACCGACGACACCTCGTTGAGGAACGCCAGATCCGCTGTCTTCTTCCACTCGGTGAGCGCGGCAGAGGACTCGGTGTACTTCATACTCCGCTGCTCGGTGGCGTAGACACGGGCCCGTTCCTCGAGCGCTTTGTTGTAGACCAAGCGCACACACCCGAACGTGCGAGCAAGCTGTTCAGCCTGCTCGCTGGTCGGATAGAAGCGGTACTTGTACGCCCGCTTCACCACTTCCCCCACGCCTCACACACTACTACCCCACAATGTGAGCCCCTGAACCCCACAGGAAGGAGATAGGCGCTTCCTCCCCGCCGTGAACGCCGGGGTCTCCGCGCCTGAATACACGATGACATCGTTACTCGAACGGCCGCACCGCGCGGGCCGTCAAGGGTTCGAGCCGCGCCAACTCGCCGAGGCGCTGCCGGGCGCTGTCGGGAAACTGGATCCGCGCCGGATGGCGCGCAATCCGGTGATGTTCGTGGTGTTCGCCGGCTCGGTGGTCACCACCGTGGCCGCGGCTGTCGAGCCGAGTGTGTTCGCCTGGTTCATCGCGGCCTGGCTGTGGTTCACCGTCCTGTTCGCCAACCTTGCCGAGTCGGTAGCCGAGGGGCGCGGCAAGGCCCAGGCGCAGGCGCTGCGGAAAACCAAGCGGGAGATGACCGCTCGCCGCGTCACCGACCACGGCGGGGATCTGGTGGCCGCCACCGACCTGCGGGTCGGTGATCTGGTCGTGGTCGAGGCGGGGGAGTTCGTTCCCGGCGACGGCGATGTGATCGAGGGCATCGCCACCGTCGACGAATCGGCCATCACCGGCGAATCCGCGCCGGTCATCCGCGAATCCGGCGGCGACCGGTGTGCGGTCACCGGCGGCACCACCGTGCTCTCGGACCGGATCGTCGTGCGGATCACCGCCCAGCCGGGCCAGACCTTCGTCGACCGCATGATCGCGCTGGTCGAGGGCGCGGCCAGGCAGAAGACGCCCAACGAGATCGCGCTGAACATCCTGCTCGCCGCGCTGACCGTCGTCTTCCTGCTCGCGGTCGTCGCGCTCGGCCCGATGAGCGCCTACGCGGGCGTCGAGCAGGGGCCGGTCGAATTGATCGCGTTGCTGGTGTGTCTCATCCCGACCACCATCGGCGCGCTGCTGCCTGCCATCGGCATCGCGGGCATGGACCGGCTGGTGCAGCGCAATGTGCTGGCCAAGTCCGGTCGCGCCGTCGAAGCCGCGGGCGACATCGACACGCTGCTGCTGGACAAGACCGGCACCATCACCTTCGGCAACCGCCGCGCCACCGCCCTGCATGTCGCGCCCGGCGTCACCCAGGCCGAACTGGCCGCCGCGGCCCGGCTGTCGAGCCTGTCCGACGGCACGCCGGAAGGTCGAAGCATCGTCGAATTGTGCTCGGCGCGTTTCGGTCTCGCCGCCGAACCCGACGCCGCCGAGCAGCGCGCGGAGTTCGTCCCGTTCAGCGCGCACACCAGGATGAGCGGTCTGGACATCGGCCCTGACACCGACGCGGGAGGCGACGGGCCGGTGCTGGTTCGCAAGGGCGCCGCCGACGCTGTGCGCACCTGGGTGCGTGACCGGGGCGGGCCGCTTCCCGAACAGCTCACCGATCTCGTCGACCGCATCGCCCGCATCGGCGGCACCCCGCTGGTGGTGGCGCGCGCCGACGCGGCGGGCACCCGCGTGCTCGGGGTGATCGAACTGTCCGACGTGGTGAAACCCGGTATGGCGCAACGCTTCGATCGCCTGCGGGCGATGGGCATCCGCACCGTGATGGTCACCGGCGACAATCCGCTGACCGCGAAGGCCATCGCCGCCGAAGCGGGCGTCGACGACTTCCTCGCCGAGGCCACCCCCGAGGACAAACTCGACCTCATCCGCGCCGAACAGCGGCAGGGCCGCCTGGTCGCGATGACCGGCGACGGCACCAACGACGCGCCAGCACTGGCCCAGGCCGACGTGGGCGTGGCGATGAACACCGGCACGTCGGCCGCCAAGGAGGCGGGCAATATGGTCGATCTCGATTCCGACCCGACCACCCTGATCGAGATCGTCGAGATCGGCAAACAGTTGCTCATCACGCGCGGCGCGCTGACCACCTTCTCGCTGGCCAACGATCTGGCGAAGTACTTCGCCATCCTGCCCGCGCTGTTCAGCGGTCTCTACCCGCAGCTGTCGGCGCTGAACATTCTCGGCCTGGCGACGCCGCAGTCGGCGATCCTGTCGTCGGTGATCTTCAACGCGCTGGTGATCGTGGCGTTGATCCCGCTGGCCTTGCGTGGCGTGCGCTACCGGCCCGCGAACGCCTCGACGCTGCTCGGCCGCAATCTGCTCGTCTACGGCGTCGGCGGGGTGATCACGCCGTTCCTCGGGATCTGGCTGATCGACCTCGTGGTGCGCCTCGTTCCGGGAATCGGGTGAAACCATGCGGACAGGCACGGTGATGAAGGATCTGGCCAGGCAGACCCGGGCGGGTCTGGTGGTGTTGCTACTGCTGACGGCGGTGGTCGGCGCGGCGTATCCGGCGGCGGTGTGGGCGGTCTCGCGCCTGGACACCGACTCCGCCGAGGGCTCGCCGCTCACCGACAGTCGCGGCTGCGTGATCGGCAGCGCACTGGTCGGCGTCGATCCGGCGGTCCGGGAGGGCAGGCCCGATCCGTTCTTCCACCAGCGACTGACCGGCTCGGTGGCCGACGACGACGCCTTCGCCCCCGGCGACCCGGCCGCCGCACTGCCCTCCCACCAGGGGCCGAGCAGCGAACTGCTGGCCGATTGGATCGAGCAGCGTCGCGCCGTCGTCGCCGCGCGTGAGGGCGTGTCCACGGACCGGGTTCCGGTGGACGCCGTCACCGGCTCGGGGTCGGGTGTCGACCCGCACATCTCACCCGCCTACGCCGCCCTGCAGGTGCCGCGCGTGGCACGGGTGACCGGGCTCGGCGAGCGGCGAGTGCGTGAGCTCGTCGCCGAGCACACGGCGGGCAGGCAGGCCGGTTTCCTGGGCGAAGAGCGCGTCGAGGTCCCCGCCCTGAACGCGGCCCTCGGCCTCACCGCTCCCGCCTGCGACCGCGGCCAGGGTGGATGATGGCCTGGTGATCAGCACTACCGGGGAGGCGTCGGCACCGCGGCGCGGCCGGCTGAGGATCTACCTCGGCGCCGCGCCCGGTGCGGGCAAGACCTACGCCATGCTCGGTGAGGCGCACCGCCGTCTGGCCCGCGGCGGTGACGTGGTGGTTGCGATCGTGAACACCCACGGCAGGCCACGCACCGACGACCAACTCGCCGGGCTCGAGATCGTGCCGCCGCGTCGCTTCACCTACCGCGGCGCGAACTTCGACGAACTCGACCTCGACGCCGTGCTGGCCCGCGGACCGGCCGTCGCCCTGGTCGACGAACTCGCCCACAGCAACGTCCCCGGCAGCAGGCACGCCAAACGCTGGCAGGACGTGGAGGAACTGCTCGCGGCGGGCATCGACGTGCTGTCCACCGTCAACATCCAGCACCTCGAATCGCTCGTCGACGTGGTCGAACAGATCACCGGGGTGGTGCAGCGCGAGAAGATTCCCGACGCCGTCGTACGCCGGGCCGACCAGATCGAACTCGTCGACATCACCCCGCAGGCATTGCGCCGCCGTCTCGCCCACGGCAACGTCTACGCCCCGGACAAGGTCGACGCCGCACTGAGCAACTACTTCCGCGAGGGCAACCTCACCGCCCTGCGCGAGATGGCTCTGCTGTGGCTTGCCGACCAGGTGGACCTGGCGTTGGCGAAGTACCGCGGCGAACACGCCATCACCGACACCTGGGAAGCGCGCGAACGGGTCGTGGTCGCGGTGACCGGCGGCCCCGAATCGGAGACACTGGTGCGCCGCGGCAGCCGCATCGCGGCCAAGGCGGGCGCGGAACTGCTGGTGGTGCACGTGGTGCGCGGCGACGGCCTGGCCGCGCCAGAGCTGGGCAAGGTGCGCGACCTCGCCGCCGGTCTCGGCTCGAGCCTGCACACGGTCGTCGGCGACGACGTGCCCGCCACCCTGCTCGACTTCGCCCGGCAGGTGAACGCCACCCAGCTCGTCCTCGGCACCTCGCGGCGCTCCCGGTGGGCGCGAATGCTCGACGAGGGCATCGGCGCGGCCGTGGTGCGCCGCTCCGGTCGCATCGACGTGCACATGGTCACCCACGAGCACAGCGTGCGGGGGCCGCGACCAGCCCTGCTCGGCCGCCGCGAACGCCGGATCGCGGCCTGGGTCGCCGCCGTCGTCATCCCCTGCGTGGCAACGGGTGTCATGGCCGTCGTCGACCACCTCACCGGCACCGCCGGCCTGACCGCCCTGTTCTTCGTCGTGGTGCTCGCCGTGGCGCTGTTCGGCGGCGTCGGCCCCGCGATCATGGCAGCCCTGTTCTCCGGCCTGCTGCTGAACTACTTCTTCACAGAACCGCGCTACAGCCTCACCATCGCCGAACCCGCCAACTTCGTCACCACGGTCGTCCTGCTCGTGGTGGCGGTCGCGGTGGCGGCACTGGTCGACGCCGCCGCCGCGCGCACCCGCGAGGCACGCCTCGCCACGCGCGAAGCCGAACTGCTCACCGTGTTCGCCGAAGCGATCCTGCGCGGCGCGGATGTCCCCGCCCTGCTCGAGAAGGTTCGCGAGACCTACGGCCAGCGCGGCGTGAGCCTGGTGCGCGAGAACGGCGACGGTACCGAGGTGCTCGGCACGGCCGGATCGACGCCGCCGCTCACCGTCGAGTCCGCCGCCACCGTAGGCGAACTCGACAGCAGCCCCTACGCCCTGCTGCTCACCGGCCCCCGGCTGCGGCCTCGCGACCGGCGTATTCTCACCGCCGTCGCCGGTCAGGCCGCCGCGCTCGTGCGGGAGAACGAACTCGCCGCCGAAGCCGCCCACGCCCGCGACCTCACCGAGAAGGACCGGCTGCGCAGACTGCTGCTCTCCGCGGTCGGCCACGATCTGCGCACACCGCTGGCCGCGGTCAAGGTCGCCGCATCGAGCCTGCGCAGCGCCGATGTCACCTTCTCCCAGCAGGACACCGCCGAACTGCTCGCCACCATCGAGGAATCCACCGATCAGCTCACCCGGCTGGTGTCGAACCTGCTCGACTCCTCGCGGCTGGCCGCGGGCGTGGTCACCCCCGACCGGCGCCCGGTCTATGTCGACGAGATCGCCCAGTCCGCCGTGCTCACCCTCACCGACACCGCCTGCCGGGACCGCATCGAACTCGACGCCGACGACACCCTCGTCACCGCCGACGGCGCACTCCTCGAACGCGTCCTGGCCAACCTGCTCGACAACGCCCTCCGCTACGCCCCGACCGGCCGGATCCGCGTGTGCGCCACCACCTCCGGCGAGCGCACCGTCATCACCGTCGCCGACCACGGCCCCGGCCTCGGCGACGACGGCGGCAGTGAGGACGTCTTCGCCGCCTTCCCCCGCTCCGGTGACCAGCGCACCGGGGGAGCGGGCCTGGGTCTCACCGTCGCCCGCGGCTTCGTCGAGGCGATGGGCGGCACCCTGACCGCCGCCGAGACTCCCGGCGGAGGTGTCACGATGGTGATCGATCTGCCCGCGCCGGATGGAGCCCGACGATGACCCGCATCCTCGTCGTCGACGACGAACCCCAGATGTTGCGCGCCCTGCGCATCAATCTCACCGCGCGCGGCTACGAGGTCGTCACCGCCGCCGACGGCCGCACCGCTCTGCGCGTCGCCGCCCAGCAGCACCCCGATGTCATCGTGCTCGACCTCGGTCTGCCCGACATCGACGGCATCGAAGTACTCGCCGGCCTGCACGGCTGGTGCACGGCGCCGGTCATCGTGCTCTCCGCCCGCACCGACGCCGCCGACAAGATCGCCGCACTCGATACCGGCGCCGACGACTACGTCACCAAGCCGTTCGGGATGGAGGAATTCCTCGCCCGCATCCGCGCCGCCGTCCGGCGCGCGGCCGCCGCACCCGAATTATCCGAACCCCGTGTCGTGACCGACGCGTTCGTCGTGGACCTGGTGGCCAAGAAGGTCACCCGCGACGGCGTCGACGTGCATCTGACCCCGACCGAATGGGGGATGCTGGCCATGCTGGTCCGCAACCAGGGCAAGCTCGTCACCCAGCGGGAACTGCTCACCGAGGTCTGGGGCCCCGCCTATGTCGAGCAGACCCACTATCTGCGGGTCTATCTGACGCAGCTGCGCCACAAGCTCGAACCCGAACCCTCCCGGCCGCGCTACCTCCTCACCGAGGCGGGCCGCGGTTACCGGTTCGAGCCGTGAGGTCCGCCGACCTGTGAGCCCGGTCGCAGCCCGCCCTCCAGTACGCTGCGAATCCCCGGTTCGGTGAGCAGAAAGAAGGCGCATGTCGAAGTTCGAGAATGTCAGCGTCGCGAAGAAGGCCAATGTCTACTTCGACGGCAAGTGCGTCAGTTACAGCCTCGAGCTGCCCGACGGCACGTCCAAGTCCGTGGGCGTCATCCAGCCCGCGAGCCTGACTTTCTCCACCGCGGCCCCCGAGGTCATGGAACTCGTCGCGGGTAGCTGCCGGGTGACGCTCGCGGGCGAGACCGACCCGGTCACCTACAGTGGCGGCCAGTCCTTCAGCGTGCCGGGAGACAGCTCCTTCCAGATCGAGGTGCTCGAGACCCTGCACTACGTCTGCCACTACGGCTGAGTCCCGCCCGACGCCTCGCGCAACCGCCGCACCGCCTCCGGAATCGCCTTCGCCAGCGCGTCCACGTCCGGCACCAGCTCCCGGCAGGCGATCAACCCGAAATCGAGGCGTCCGTTGATCGACAGCGCCGTGATGGTCAGCCCCGCGCCGTGGAACACCGGCCCGAACGGGAACATGCTCACCATCTTCACGCCGAGGAAATACAGCGGCATCGGCGGTCCCGGCACGTTGGAGACGACGAGGTTGTGCACGACCGGGTGATGTTCGGCCAGCTCGAGCGACGAGTACAGCCGCATCGCGAGCCGGAAGGTGTTCGGCGGCACGTACTTCGCCCAGTCCTGCAGGAAATCGGAACCGATCAGCTCGTGCTCGTCCTTGGCGTCCTTGTTCGCCTCGGCGACCGCGGCCAGCCGCTCGACAGGATCGGCGATATCGGTGCCCAGCGCGCAGAACAGCGAGGAGACCTTGTTCGTGCCCTCCGTATGCCTGGTCGATTCGTGCACCGAGACCGGGACCGCGGCCAGCAACGAGCGATCCGGCAGCGCGTCGTGGGCGATCAGGTACTCGCGCAGCGCGTCACCCACCACGGCGAGCACCACATCGTTGACCTTCACCCCGAACGCGTCCTTGATCTCCCGGACGATGTCCAGATCGACCTCGGTGAACGCCACCGCCCGATGCGGGGTGATGGTCTTGTTGAACGGCGTGCGCGGCGCTGTCAGCGGCACCGCCATGCCGGACTCGTGGTGGCGCCGCCTGCGTGCGAACCCGGCCAGCATCCCCAGCGTCTTCGGCACCATGCCCAGCACGCCCACCCGTGCGGGAAGTCGCACCACGGCCTCGGTCATCAGCCGCAGGTCGCCCGGCTCGGCATCGGCGCGCGGGCGGGGCGGCGGCTCGGATTTCCGGACGCCCGGCTCCAGGTCGCACAGGTGCATCAGCATGTCGGCGCCGGTGATCCCGTCGACGGCGGCGTGATGGTACTTCGCGATCACCGCGATCTTGTCGCCGTCGACGCCCTCCACCACCCGCATCTGCCACAGCGGCTTGTTGCGGTCCATCGGGGTGCCGGCGATATCGCCGACCAGGTCGGCCAGTTCCTTGCGCCCGCCGGGTTGCGGCAGCCCGTAGCGGCGGATGTGGTAGTCGAGATCGAATTCCGCGTCCTGCACCCACAACGGATGATCGAGGTTCAACGGCACCGGCCGTAGCCGCCTGCGCATCTGCGGCACATGCGCGATGCGGCGACCCAGTTCGGCCTTGAAGGAGTCGAACGAGTAGGCGCAGCCCTCGGCCGTCGGGTCGAGAATGATCAGCGCGCACACGTGCAGATGCTGCGTCCGCGTCTCGAGGTACAGGAAACTGGCGTCCAATCCGGTCAGACGTTCCATAGCGTCATGCTACTGGAACGAGTTCTAATTCTGGGGCTCGGCTTTCCGGTCCGCGTCGGTTCCGGATGACGCCATCTGGTGAATCTCGGCCTCGATCGCCGCGACCCGCTCCGGCGGGATGCCCCAGGGATGCTCCACCCCGACCGCGCGGTCCAGATCCCACAGCACGCACCGCTCGCCCGGCCGTGCCACCATCGACCAGGCGACCACCGTCCGCCCCAGTTGCTCGGCCATCGTTCCGTGCGAGACGCCGGTCGGCGCCCCGCCGCCGTCCGGATAGTGGTGCAGGAACCGTCCATAGGCCTTGTCGCAGAATTCCGCGTACCGCTGCGTGCACAGGATCAGTCCGTGCCATGCCTCGTCGACCGCGTGCGAGGGCATGCCGATCACCTGACCGTCGCGCATGGCCGCGCCGCAGCAGCGCAACCACTGGCGAAGCCCCGATTCCACCAGTTCCCGCGGCTGCCACGGGCAGGTTTTGAACACCGCCTCGGGCAGTTCGAGCTCGGCCACCGCCTGCTCGACATCACGCAGATCGATCGGAGCGGCCTGCCGGGCCCGAAAGGGGAAAATCCGCACGATTCACTGTACGGCTCGACGCCGCTACGATTCATCGATGACAGTGGCCGTGATCCTGTTGATCCTCATTCTCGTTCTCCTCATCGGCGGCGGAATCGCCGCGTTCGTCGTAGGAATGATCAATTCGATCAACGGGCAACTCCCACCACCTCCGTACGGCAGCGGCGGCGGATATGACCCCTCGCTGTGGTCGGCCGCCGACGCGAGCGGAGGAGGCGACCATCATCACCGCGACGATTACGCGGGCGGCTGCGGCGCGGGGTCCGGTGGCGAGGGGTGTTCGGGAGGGTCGCGTTGTTCCGGTGGTTCGAGCAGTTGTGGTGGTGGCAGTAGTTGCGGCGGGGGGAGTAGCTGCGGTGGTGGTGGCGGTGGTTGCGGCGGCGGCTCGTGACCAGCCGAAACGTCGACATTCGTCGGCGATACAGCTGAGATCGGCTCGGTCTGTGCCCCAATGGTTTTAAAGCTGTTCAAGTTTCAACCAGGTGTAAACTGTGACTTGACCCGCATCACAGCGCTCTTCGACGTGAGTGAGGTTATGGTCTCTGCGTGCAAATCCTGATCGTTGTCGGCGTAGTCGCCGTTGTCCTCGCGCTCGTAGTCGCCGTCGTCCAATTCGCCAGCCGCCCCCCGAGAGACCGGAGTCGTTACAGTGCCGCAGCTTCCCGCGCAGGCGGAGCCTGGGGCGACAGCACCGACCGACCCTGACGAAGTACCCCGCCGGAACGCGCATTTCCCGCCGCCCGCTCCTTCCGAGCAGTGAGCGGCAATCCGGAATCTCTCTCCGCGCAATGTTTCCCGGCAACACCGCCGGACAGGCTCCCAGGCGACATACTCGCCGCCATCCCTCGCACCGAGCGCGTACGTCAATGCCGCCGTACGCCATTCCCTGTGCCCCGCGTCCCGGCTCCCACCCGTATCCGGTCCGGTGGCCGACTGGTGCCCGCCGCGCCGCAGCCGGTACCATCCAGACGCCGCGGTCGCGCCGCGGAAGCGGGGCGGTAGCTCAGTCGGTTAGAGCCGTGGACTCATAATCCATTGGTCGCGGGTTCGAGCCCCGCCCGCCCCACAGATTGTCGTTCACCACCGGTTTCATGGAGCGTCGAGCCGCGGCGTCGCTGTGATCGTCGACCCTTCGGTGGTCAGCGCGGCGCCCTTGGCGATCACAGCGCGAGTGCGCCGTGGTTGTCCCGTGTCGTCGTGGCCGCCGATACTGCCGCGCCGCCGCTTGCCCGTCCATGAGCGGGTCCGCACCTGCCACGGCGGCGTCCGGCGCGGGTGACTCGCGTCCGGCCGCTGACCGGCGACGACTGGACATTCCGGCCGTTTGCCCGAATGCTGTTTGTGCGCCGAAGAATCGGCGGAGAACTCTTGGTAGCGATCCGAAGGAGCAAGGTCGATGACGATTCGTCGCCACCGGACCAGGGTCACGGCAGTCACGCTCGGCTTCGCGCTCGCCGCGACGGTGGGTGTCTCCGCGTGCAGCAAGACCGAGCGTTGGTGTGAACTCGATCGGGGCGATGTGCTCGTCGAGAACTACCACTGTGAGAACAATGAGCCGGGCTACGAGTGGGAGCCCGACCACGACAAGCCGAAGTCGAAGAAGAAGCCGATCAAGACGTCGAAGAAGCACTGAAGAGCCGAGAACCCGATGCCGAGGTAGCCGACTCGCTCGAAGGGCGTCCATCGCACCGATCACTGAGAAACGCCGAGGGCTGTGGTCGGGAGCGCGGCGATGGCATCCCGCCGACGATCCGACAGCTGTAAGCGTTTCCTGCCGCAGCGGCCGGGTACGTCCGCGACGATCGGCGAGGCGACGACGCGCGTCGAGTCCGTCCACTCCGAAGGAGAGCGCGACCATGGCCGCTGCAGGTGTCGAAGGACTGCGGACGATCGTCTTGGACTGTCCTGACCCTCGGAAGCTGGCCGAGTTCTACGCGGCACTGCTCGGTGGCGAGATCCTGGAAGAGGAGAGCGACGGGACCTGGGTCGCCCTGCTGGACCCGCAGGGCAGACGGCTGGCCTGCCAGCTCGCGCCGGAGTACAAGCCACCCGAGTTCCCCGATCCACAGGCTTCACAGCAGATCCACCTGGACATCCTTGTGCGTGACATCGAGATCGCCGAGCCCGCCGTCCTGGCCTTGGGGGCCACACTCGTACAGCAGCACGAGACCTTCCGGGTATACCGGGATCCGGTAGGGCACACCTTCTGCCTGGAGTGGCAATAGGGGTGCCGACCAGCGGCCGGAGGGGATCGGCGCGGGGTGGTGCGGGCCACAACGGGCGGGCGCCGGCGTACTCGGCCTTCGTCCGGCCTCTACAGTGTGCGCACGAGCGTTCACGGCCCTGTTCGGGGTGCTGTGATCGTCTTACGCGCCACCAGAGGAGCCACCCATGCCGGAGACTGTCAACCGACCCGATGCGGGGGCCCGGGAGCCGGCGGTGCGGCTGCGCAGGCGGCTGGAGCGGCTGATCGGGATCGCGGCGTCGGAGGGCAACGCGCTGGTCGCGCTGCGCAACGGCGACGAGATCTTCCCGGCCATGCTGGAGAGCATCGCGGGCGCCGAGCACACCGTCGACATGATGACGTTCGTCTACTGGCAGGGCGAGATCGCCCGGCAGTTCGCCTACGCGCTGGCCGAGCGGGCCAGGGCGGGGGTGCGGGTGCGGCTGTTGCTGGACGGGTTCGGCAGCAGGCTGATCGAGAAGGATCTGCTGGAGCTCATGGACGAGGCCGGGGTGCGGATCGCCTGGTTCCGCAAGCCCGCCTATGTCTCCCCGTTCAAGCAGAATCATCGCTGCCATCGCAAGGTGCTGGTGGTGGACGAGGAGGTCGCCTACACCGGCGGTGTCGGCATCGCTCAGGAGTGGTGCGGCGATGCCCGCGACGAGACCGAGTGGCGCGACACTCACGTGCAGGTGCGCGGACCAGCGGTCGACGGAATCGCGGCGGCGTTCGCCCAGGGCTGGGCGGAGTGCCACGACGAACTCTTCGACGACCGGGATCGCTTCATCGAGCACACGCCGCAAGGCGACGCCGTGGTCCAGGTGGTGCGCGGCTCGGCCAGTGTGGGCTGGCAGGACATGCAGACCTTGCTGCGCGTGGTGATCGAGTCCGCGCAGCAGCGGCTGCGGCTGGCGACCGCGTATTTCGCACCCGACGCGTTCTTCATCGACCTGCTGTGCGCGGCCGCGCGCCGCGGGGTCGAGGTGGAGATCCTGTTGCCCGGGCCGCACACCGACCAGCGGGTCTGCCAGCTCGCGGGCCAGCACTTCTACGAGGAGTTGCTGGCCTGCGGCGTGCGCATCTACCAGTACCAGCCGACCATGATGCACGCGAAGATCATCACCGTGGACGGTGACGCCGCCCTGGTCGGTTCGACGAATTTCAACCGCCGCTCACTCGATCACGACGAAGAGGTCATGCTCGCCGTGCTCGACGAGCAGTTCACCGCCACCCTCGACGGACACTTCGACGAGGACATCGAGTCGTCGGTACTGATCGAGGCGGGGCGCTGGCAGCGGCGTTCGGCGCTGCAACGCGCCAGGGAGTTCGCCGTGCGGCCCATTCGCCGCTTCCTCTGAATCGGCCATCGCTCGGCTGGAGAGACCATCGCGCGGTCGATCCCGCCGACGCGCAGCCGAATTCGCCTGCCGCGCGCAGTCCAGGCATGTCTCACGGTGGTGGCCGGCCAGGTGAGCTTCGTCGAGGGCCGGCCGGGCCCGCATGAATGTCGCCGCGCCGGATATGCCTCCAGGGATCCGATGAATTTTCCAACCCCGCAGGAGGCGCAATGTCGAAGATTCTGTTCTTGATGTCGGCGGCCGATCACTGGACGCTCGCCGATGGTACGAAGCATCCGACCGGCTATTGGGCCGAGGAATTCACCTCGCCCTATGAGGTGTTCACCGCGGCGGGGCATGAGGTTGTGGTGGCGACACCGGGTGCGGTGGCGCCGACCGTGGACGAGAGCAGTTTGGCCGAGGATGCCAACGGCGGCCCGGAAGCGGTGCGACGAATTCGCCAGGTGCTGGATGCGGCGGAACCGTTGCGGCATCCGCGCGCGGTCGCGCGGGTCGATCTCGGCGAGTTCGCCGCGGTATTCGTTCCCGGCGGTCACGGGCCGATGGAAGATCTGGCCGTCGACGCGGAATCGGGCAGGCTGCTCGAGGATGCGCTGGCCGCCGGAATGCCTGTCGGCGTGGTCTGTCACGGGCCTGCCGCACTTCTCGCCACGGGGATGGGCGACGGCGGGTCGCCGTTCGCGGGCTACCGCGTGACCGCGTTCTCCAATGCCGAGGAGGCGCAGGCGGGATTGGCGGATCGGGCGCCGTGGCTGCTCCAGGATCGGCTGGTGGGGATGGGCCTGGACTATCGGGAGGGTGCGCCGTGGGAGGCGCATGTCGAGGTCGATCGCACCTTGTACACGGGGCAGAATCCGGCCTCCGCACGGCCGCTGGCAGAGAAAATGCTCGCTACCGTGCAGTAGTTCGGTTGCCGTGACCGCCGTCGCCGTATTTGCGGTGGCGGCGGTCTTTTCTGCGCGGATAACAGAACAGTGACAGCGAATTCCCAGCTCGCACAGGGTATTCACCGTCGACCGTTATCGAACGGAGATATTCTGGTCATATTCCGGCCTGGAAGCGTTCACCAGGTAGTCGGACGTCCATTCACTTAGTGGACAGCAGAGGCGGCGAAACTCTGGAGCGGCCTCGCGAGGGGTATTTTCTACCGCCCCTGGACTGGGGCAGACCGCTTGAACCTGATGAGGGGAAGTATGAGCAACAACCGCACCAGTGGGTTGCGCGGTGGTCGCGTCGTCGGCATCGGCGCCGCCGCCACCATCGCCGTCGGCCTGTTCTCGGCCGGCGCTGCCAATGCTGACACGTTCGTGCCGCTGCCCGACGGCGAGAAGCTGGGACCCGGCGTCACCATCACCCGTACCGGTGAGCATGCCGTCATCTCGCCGTCGCTGGCCGCCAACGGCGCGGGCCGCGTGGCCTGGGTGTCGGGTAACGCCACCGCCGATGTGACCGTCACCCCCGAGGGTGAAGAGGGCCCGAACAACGGTCCGGCCAACGCGCCCGGCACCAACAACTCCTCGACGCACGGCGTTTCGCAGCTGAACACCGGCTACATCGTCGGCTGCCAGGTCGCCATCGGCGACGACGCGATCGCGGCCGGTCTGTCCGGCGGCATCGACCTCGAGGGTGGCTCCCTCGGCGGCTCGATCGGCCTGGAGCTGGGCCCCGGCGACGTGAAGTTCGTCCAGATCGAGCACAAGAACATCCCCGAACCGGGCGTCTACTCGGTCGAGTACCAGGACTACGAGATCCAGATCCAGGGTTGCGCGGGCTACGCCCAGGCGCGTTCCTACACCGTGGTCGAGATCATCGGCGACCACTACTCGAAGACCACCCTCTACGGGGCGCCGTTCAGCATCGGCTGATTCCGGGTCCGCTGCACACACCAGTCACAGCTGCCGCACGCAATGGGCGCAGCTGAGGAAGAACTCGATCCCGGAGGGGATGCACCAAACATGAAGATCCGTAAGAACTCCATGCGGGCGGCCGGCGTTGTCGCCGCGGCGTCCGTCGCGTTCGGCATGCTGTCCGCGGGTGCGGCCAACGCCGACACCTTCGTCCCGCTGCCCGGCGGCGAGATCACCAAGACCCTGTCCGACGGCACCGTGGTGACCGTTCGCCTCGTCGGCGAGTCGGCCACCATCAGCCCGTCGATGGGTTCCACCCCGGTCCACCGCAACGCGTGGGTCTCCGGCAGCGCGCAGGTCGAGCTGTCCGGCGGCGAGAAGATCGGCGGCGCCATCTACCCCGGTTACGTGGTGGGTTGCCAGGTCAACATCGACGGCGGTGGCGTCGAGGGCGGCATCGAGGGTGGCGTCGAGTGGGAAGACGGCGCGGGTAGCCTCGGCGCCGAGTCCGGCGGCGAGCTGACCCTCGGCCCCGGCCAGGCCAAGTCCTTCTACATCCTCGACCTCGAGGAAGCCGACGACTACGGCAACGAGGATCACGCCAAGCGCAACAAGTTCAAGGGCAACAGCGGCTCGGTCACCTGGGCCGACTCGACCATCGGCCTGTCCGGCTGCGCTGGCTACGCCCAGGCGCGCGCGTTCGTGCGCGTGAAGGTCGAGACCGACAACGTGATCTCCTCGGTCACGCTGTGGGGCCAGCCGTTCAGCATCGGCTGATCGACGCACCGACCGAAACAGGTTCTGCGACAGCGGGTCCGGCGATTACGCCGGACCCGCTGTCGTGTGTCGGGAGTACGCGCGTAGCCGGAGGTTCGCCCGTGGGTGAGACTGGAGCCGTGACAACGCCGCCCGAGCGCCCTCAGCCGCCCGTCCTCAGTGCCTCCATCGTGGCGCTCTCGCTCGCCCGCCGGGTCGAGGGCGAGCTCAACGCCGCTCTGGCCGGACTCGATCTCACCGTCCGCAGACTCGGGCTGCTCGGCCACATCGACCAGATGCCCGGCGTCTCCTTCAGCGAGCTGGCCCGGATGGCGGGGGTGAGTGTGCAGAGCGTGCACGCCACGATGAAGTCGCTGACCGCCGCGGGGCTGGTGCGCGACCACACCGCCAAGCCGGGCGCCGCCTCGACCATCGAGCTGACCGCGGATGGCCGCAGGCTGCTGGACGAGGCGCAGGACGTGCTCGCCGAAGTCGACGAGCGACTGTTCGGAGCGAAGTCGAACGCGGCGGGACGCAAGCTCGGCGCCGCCCTGCGCAAGTCCTTCGAGTTCGGCGGAATCGGCTGAATCTCACCTGTCGAGACGGCGTTCCGCGGAGTTGCCGCCTCGCCGGGGCAGAAGGGTCCGCCCGCAGTCGACGGGGTGATGGTGTCGGCGCGCCGATGCGGCCGTGGCTGTCTCGGCGCTGCTGGTGACCTCGTGGACAACGCCGGATTCTTCGCGCTCGACGACATCGACACGGTCGATGACGCGCGGCTGTACGCGCGTGTGCTGGGCGAGTTCCCGGAATGGTTGCGAGCGGCGGAGACGGCAGGGATGGTGCGTCGAGATCGTGCGGCGAGGAGGGCCGGCCGAGCGGTGACTCGGCCGACGTCCGAACTCAGCCGATGACGGCGTTCATGATGGTGCCCGCGCTCGTGGCGACGGCGCCGCCGATCATCGCGCCCGCCACCATCTTCGGCGACTCCAGACCGCCGCCGGACCACTTCTCCCAGGCGAAACGGCCACCCGCGTAGATGATGGCGCAGATGCCTGCCAGGAGGACGAACCAGGTGAGATACCGCACGAGTTGCAGGATCTTGTCGGACATGGGCGGGGCCTCAGGCGTCGGGTTACCGATCTGAGCCAGGGTGTCGAGTACTGCTGCGGTGTCGAGTGCTGCGGCCAGAATCATCGTCGTGCTACTCATTCCGGGTTCGGGACAAGGAGAATCGCTCTAGGAATGGTATCCGGTATTCCCCTGCGGCGCAGTCACCTGTCCGTACGTGCCGCCATCCTTGCGGGATGGTCGCCGGGTCGCGATCATGGTGGGGGCGCCGGACACGGAAGTCGTTGCGCCGGAATCGGTACTGCTGCAACGCGAGGTGTGAACAGTGAGCATCATCCTGATGGCTGTGGGGGACACGATGTCGACGTTGGCGCAGGTCGGCAACCCGACACCGGAGGCGCCTCCGCTCTCGGACAAGATCCTGCAGTTCGTCCGCTACGCGACCTGGTTCGCGATCCTGTCCGGCATCCTCAGCATCATCTACGCGGGCGGGCGCTTCGCCTGGGAGAAGTGGTCCGGCAGCGGCCTGCAGTCGCCGAAGATGGTGGCCGGCGCGATGATCGGCGGCGCCGTCGCCACGAGCGCGGGCACCATCATGAACGCGGTGATCGGGGCATGATCGGCTGATCCGCCCCGTGCGGGCACGCGATGGGTTTGAATCGACTGCTATGAGCGAGTCGAAGCCGCGCGGTCGCGCCCCCGTGGTGGCCGAGGCCGATATCCGCAGGCAGGCGCGCGGCCTGCTCGCCGACCACGGGCCCGACGCGGTCAGCCTGCGCGCCATCGCCCGCGCGCTCGGCATCACCGCACCCGCGCTGTACCGGTACTACGACTCACGCGACGACCTGCTCGCCGCACTGCGCTCGGAATGCTGCGACGAGCTGGCCGCGGAGTTGTCCGCACAGGTCGACGCGCTGGCCGAGGACAACGGGCTGGTCCAGTTCTTCGCCATCTGCCGGGGATTCCGGCGCTGGGCGCTGGCCAACACCCAGGAGTTCACCCTGGTGTTCGCCTCGCCGGGCGCGGTCTCCGGTTCGGTGTCGCAGCGGTTCACCGAGCCGTTCGGCCGGATCTTCCTCGCGGCGGCGGGCCGGCTGCTGACCTCCTACGAGATCACCACACCCGCCACCGACGTCATCCCGCCCGCCCTGCGCGAGGATCTGCTGGACTTCCGCACCGAGTTGCTGGTGGCGCTGTCGGAGTCGGGGCAGAAGTTCCCGGCCGAGAAGCTCGATCTCGGCGTGACCTACCTGATGACCCAGATCTGGGCGCGGCTGTACGGGCACGTCACCCTCGAGGTGTTCGGCAACTATCCGCTGCCGCTGTCGGACCCGGAGGTCATGTTCGACGCGGTGCTCGCCGACCTGGCGCGCTCCTGGGGACTGACGCAGGACTGAGCGCCCGCTGCTTCGGGCATCCTCAGATCCGGGCGCCCTTGCGCCGGTTGCAGGCCCGGCACAGGATCTGCAGGTTCGTCGTACTGGTGGCCCCACCCCGGCTCAACGGGATGATGTGGTCGAACTCGAGATAATGCCCGCTGCCGCATTCCACGCACCGGCCGCCGTCGCGCTGCCAGACCTCGGCCTTGACCTCCTGGGAGATGCTGCGCGAATCCAACTGCCCTGGCGTGAGAACCAGGCGCTTGGCCACCCGCAGGGCGCCCTCCAGCGCCGCGGTCACGTAGTCGGGGTCGTCGACCTCGAAAGTGGCCCCGCCGCGCGCAGATGTCGCCGCGACCATCACCGCGCCGCCGTCGTTCTGCACGGAAACCACGCGCGACCAGGGCAACTCGACACCCGCGCCCGCGCCGACGAAGCGGAGCTTCTTGTTGCTGGCGATCAATCTGCCCTCGGTGCGCCTCGGTCCGCGCGCCAGTGCCCTGACCTGGGTGGCGGGCAGATCCAGATGCACTTTCTCCTCGGAGTCCAGGTGCAGGTCGGGCGTGCGGATCAGCGGCAGATCGCCCTCCCGCAACCGGCACAGCAACCGGCCTCGATGCACACGCCTGCGGAGATCCTCCACCAGCGGTCCCCCCAGGCGCAGTTCCGCCAGGGCGTGTTCGAACAGGTCGAACTCGTCCTGCTGGATCTCGCCGTCGGCGAAGGCGAAGGTGACCATGCGCTCGACATAGCTGAGCCCGAGATCGCGCAGGGCCGCGCGGCCGCGGTTCTCGTCGATGCGCTGGTAGCGCAGTGACGCCCAGAGGTGCTCCCACGGTTCGCCTATCGGTCCGGACGTGGTGAGCACGCGCCAGGCGCTGCTGTGCCAGTGGGTGAGGAACTCCTCGATCTCGACCTCGCAGGCCGCGCACGGGGAGAGACCGCCGAAGAATTTGCGGCGGCGCGGGGAACCGCAGCGCGGGCAGTCGCGCGGGTCGTCGTGGGTGCGCAGGTAGCTGTCGGAAGTCCAGCGAGCGCCGTCCCACCAGCGCATGCGGGCGGGTTCGGTGGGATCGGGGTGCCAGTCGGCGCGGGCCGGGTCCGGCGGGGGTGGCGGCGGAGCGGGATCGGCGCGGTGACGGGTCAAGTCGACCGGGCGTGCGGACGGGAGCGGCGCCGGGCCGGGGAAGGCGGCGGGAACGGCGTCGATACGAGCCAGCGGGAGAGTGTCGGCGCGGCCGGAACGCGCGACGGCGGCGAGCGCCGGGTCGGTGGGCGGGTCGTCGGGGCCCAGCGGGGATCGTGGTGCGGAGTCCTCGGATGCCGCACCGTGCTCGGGGATGCGGCCCGGTGACGGATCGCCGGACTGCCCGGACAACGGGAGGCGGCGGGTCGGGAACGGGGCTCCGGTCGGGCGGTGCAGCGAGGGGGCCCGGTCGGGCGGCGAGGTGGCGGAGGACTCCGTCCGTGAGACGGCGTCGGCCGCTTCGGGGAGGCGTGAGTCCGGCTCGATCGGGTCGGCGAGGTCCTCGGCCCCAGTGGGTGCGTGCGTTGCTCGCGCGTCCTCGGCGGTGGAGGCGCGTTCGCGAGCCTCGTCGAGACGGGAGCCGGCGGCGAACTCACCCGCGGCCGCGGCGGCGCGGGCTGCGGATGTGTACCCTGCCGTGGCCCGGCCGATGTGCCGGTCCGGTTCGGCTCGGCCGGCACGGCGGTCGGACTCGCCGCCGCGGGCGGCGGGTCGACCCGAATCGGGGTTCCGGCCGGTACGCGGATCCGGCTCGGCGGTCCGGCCCGCGCGACGGTCGGATCGAGCGGCGCGACCGCGAGCGAAGGGGTCGGCGCTGCGGGTGGTACCGGTGCGTCGGCCGGGATCGTCGACGGTGACGCCGAATTCGGTGACCATGCCGGACAGGCCGGTGTGCCAGCCTTGGCCGATCGCGCGGAAGCGCCAGAGACCGTCGCGGCGGTAGAACTCGCCGAACATCATGGCCGTGACGCGCTCGTGGTCGTCGATCTCGAAGCGGGCGATCGGGCCCTCGGCGGCGTGGACGGTGACGGTGAGCCCGGTGATGTCGGCGAAGCTGCCTTCGTCGAGCGAGCCGCCGATCACGATCCGATCCACATCGCGTTGGGTGCGCGGCAGGGAGACGCTGAGGCGGGCGGTGCCGGGGGCGGGTTCCTGATCGAGGGTCACCGCCTGGGAGATGTGCCGGGGGGCGTTGTAGAACACCAGATCTCGGTCCGTTCCGACCATGCCCGACTCGTCCAGCAACAGCGCGTGCGCGTCGACGGCATGCTCGGTCTGCCATGAAATGACCACGGCTAGAAGAGATGTCGGTACCGGTGCGTTAGCGCCCTTGCTGAGTTCCATCGTGCTGGCATCCTGCCACGCCCCTCCGACACGCCGAGCGTGCCGGTCTCGCGCGGCAGCGGCGGCGGGCGACACAGAGCGGGTGTCCGGGGAAATCCGGCGGGTGTCGGCCGAGGTCGGGCACAGTGGAGGACATGACAAGCCCGAAGGGGAAGGGTCGCGGCAAGCCGGGAGACGGTCCGGCGAGGCCGAGCGTGCCACGGGTGCCCGGTCCGGCCGAGGTCATCGCGGCCGCGCAGGCGGCTGCCGCGGCGGCCCAGGCGGCGGCCGGGCAGGCGCTGGAATCCGCGCAGGCCACCGCCGGGCACGCCTTCGACGCGGCCGTGCGGCTGCCCCCCGCTTCGGCGCAACTGGCCGCCCAGCTGCCCGACCTGGTGGACAGCCTCACCCAAGCGATCGACCGGCTCAACACCACCATCGACCGGCTCGACCGCACACTCGCGCTCGCCGATCCCGCTTTCGCCGCTTACGACCGGCTGCTGCCGCGGCTGGAAGCGATGGTCGCCCTGGGCGAGGACGTGCTGGGCGCGCTGGCGCGCCTGCCCGGCGTCTCCTCGCTGCTCGGCCGGGTCACCGGGGCGCGACGCGAGGAGGAACCGCCCGCTCCGCCGAAGCGGCGGCGCTGATCATGTCCCGCGCGGTGGCCGCACGGTAGGTGGCGGCCGCTTTGAGCAGCATTTCGTGGTATTCACCGGCTGGGTCGGAATCGAGCACGATCGCCCCGCCCGCCCCGATCCGCCAGCGCCCGTCGTGGCGGACGGCCGTGCGGATGACGATATTGAGATCGGCGGCGCCGTCGAGTCCGAGGAAGCCGATGGTGCCGGAGTAGACGCCGCGCGCCTCGGTCTCGAGTTCGTCGAGGATCTCCATGGTGCGCAGTTTCGGCGCGCCGGTCATGGAGCCGCCGGGAAAGCAGGCGCGTACGCAATCGATCACGTCGACGTCCGGGCGCAATGTGCCGCGCACCGTCGAAACGAGTTGGTGCAGAGTCGAATAGGTCTCGACCGTCATGAGTTCGGGCACATGAACGCTGCCGATGCGGCACACGCGGCCGAGATCGTTGCGCAGCAGGTCGACGATCATCAGGTTCTCGGCGCGCGTCTTGGGGTCGGCGGCCAGTTCCCGGCGCAGCCGATCGTCGTCGGCGGGAGTCGCGCCGCGCGGGGCGGTGCCTTTGATCGGCTTGCTCTCCACCGTCCGGTCCCGGCCGACCTTGAGGAATCGTTCGGGGGAGGAGCAGGCGATCTCCACGTCGTCGAACCGCAGATAGGCGGCGTAGGGGGCGGGGTTGCAGCGTCGCAGGGTGCGGTAGAAGTCCAGGCCGGCGATGTCGGCGTCGACGGTCAATCCGTCGGTCAGGCAGATCTCGTAGGACTCGCCCGCGTGCAGGCGCTCGAGGCAGGTGGCGATGTCGGCGAGGTAGCGCTCGCGGCCGCGGGTCAGCAGTCCGGCGACGGTGTCGAGGTCGGCGTCGATGGCCAGCTCGGGCGGATTGGCCCAGGAGGGCAGGGTTTCCAGCACGGCGCGGGTGTCGGCGAGCCAGGACTGCGCGTGGGCGCCGGTCGCGTTCGGGTCGGCGGGATCGCTGAGGGCGAGCAGGTGGGTGCGCCCCGTCACGTGATCGACGGCTACGAGGCGGTCGGCGAAGATCCACTGCGCGTCCGGGGTGGCGGCGCGGTGCGCGTGGCTCGCACCGCAGTCGGCTTTGACCTCGTAGCCGAGGTAGCCGACGTAACCGCAACCGAAATCGAAAGGGAGATCCGGGAGTTCGATCCGCCGCCGCTGACGCAGTTGCGACGACAGATACGTCAGCACATCGCCGGGCACGACGCGCTGCTCCCCGCGGGCTGTCCGGACCCGCACCGCCTTGTCGCCGACGCGGTAGCGCACCACCTCGGCCAGCGGTCCGCTCGCATCGCCGAGGAAGGAGAAGCGGTCGAGACCGGGCTCCACGTGCTCGCTGTCGAGCCAGAACGCGGTCGGGGAATCGGCGTGCAGGCGGACGAAGGCGGCCTCGGTGTCCACGGCGCGGTCGATCACCTCGTGGTGGACCCGCCAACCGGCGCCAACGGCCCGCTGTCCGGGGGAGCCGGCCGTCATCGGAGGTGTGGACACGGCCGGCGGCACGGTGGTGGCCGGTGGCTCGGTGTTCTTCGGCGGCGTGGTCACGCTCGGAGGCATCGTCCGCCGCGATGCCGTGAGGGCGGCGAAATTGCGCAGCAGCGCCGCCCCGTGCTCGCTCTCGATGGACTCGGGGTGGAACTGCACGCCCCACTGTGGCCTGCTCCGGTGCCGCACACCCATGATCACTCCGTCCGGCGTCTGCGCGGTGATCTCCAAGTCCTCCGGCAGCGGGCGCAGGGCGGACAGCGAGTGGTAGCGCACGGCGGTGAAGTCCTGCGGGAGACCGGCGAAGAGGTCGCGCTCGTCATGGGCGATGCGATCGAGGTAGCCGTGCCGGGGGGCGGGCGCGCGATCGACGCGCCCGCCCGCGCCGATCACGATGCCTTGATGCCCGAGGCAGACGCCGAGCAGCGGCTGGGTCGCGGTCGCGATCACCGCCGCCGAGAGACCGACATCGCGGGGGCGGTCGGGTCGTCCGGGGCCGGGGGAGATGACGATGTTGTCGTAGCCGTCCAGGCGCAACTCGGCCGGATCGGTGAACTCGTCGTTGCGCACCACCGTGGGTTCGGTGCCGTTCACCTCGCTGATCAGCTGATACAGGTTATAGGTGAACGAATCGTAGTTATCGATCAACAACGTGCGCATGGTGTGGGCAACCCTACGCCCGGCCACCGACCGGCAACTGTTGTCGGATGCCTTCAGTTCGTCTCGGGCGGTGGTGCACAATGTCATGCATGTCTGTAGCGCAGCCGGTCGAGGTGGATCGTGACGTCGTCGATTTCGCGATCGTCGGGAAGTGGATGGAAGAGCAGGGGCTTCCCGGTGGCGAATTCGAGGAGGTGACTCCGCTGGGCGGTGGAACGCAGAACATCATGCTGCGTTTCGTCCGCGGCGGTCGCACCTATGTCCTGCGGCGCGGCCCCAAGCATCTGCGCCCGAAGAGCAACGAGGTGATCAAGCGCGAAGCCCGCCTGCTCGGCGCGCTGAACGGCACCGACGTCAAGGCGCCCCGGGTGATCGCCGCCGCCCCCGACGAGTCCCTCATCGGCGTGTACTTCTACCTCATGGAACCCATCGAGGGCTTCAACCCGCAGACCGAACTGCCCGCCCTGCACGCCGGTGACGCCGAGATCCGCCGTCGGATGGGTTTGTCGGCTGTGGAGGCCATCGCCCGTCTCGGCTCGGTGGACTACAAGGAGATCGGGCTGGAGAGCTACGGCAAGCCCGAGGGCTTCCTGGAACGTCAGGTGCCGCGCTGGATGGCCGAACTCGAGTCCTACGCGGGCAACGAGGGCTACCCCGGACCGCAGATCCCCGGCATCGAGAAGGTCGGCGAATGGCTCGACCGCAACCGGCCCGCCGAGTGGACCCCCGGCATCCTGCACGGCGACTGCCATCTGGCCAACATCATGTTCAGCTACGACGGCCCGCAGGTCGCCGCCCTGGTCGACTGGGAGATGTCGACGATCGGCGACCCGCTGCTCGACCTCGGCTGGCAGATCGCGACCCGCCCGGAACCCGGCACCACGGGCGCGGCGCTGATCGGCAAGCTCGGCGCGGCGGGCGGACTGCCCACGGCGGCGGAGATGGTCGAGCACTACGGCGAGTTCTCCACCCGCGATCTGAGCGCCGTCGACTGGTACACCGTGCTGGCCTGCTTCAAGCTCGGCATCGTGCTCGAGGGCACGCACGCCCGCGCGTTCGCGGGCAAGGCGCCCAAGCAGACCGGCGACTTCCTGCACGCGATCACTCTCGAACTGTTCGAGCGCGCGCGGCAGCTCATGGCCTGAGTTGCCCACGCCTCGTGGGAGGCGGCATCTCGATGAAGTCCGGCCGGATATGGATGGTGAACCATATCCGGCCGGACTAGTTTCGACCCATGGCGATCGTTCCTGATGTGAAGGACTGGACCTGGGTGCTCGAGCGCCCCTGCCCGGACTGCGGCTACGACGCCGCGACCGTCGACTACGACGCGGTCCCTGCCGCGGCGCGGGCGAGTGCGGATCGGTTGCGCGCGGCGCTCGCCCGTCCCGGCGCGCGGCGACGGCCGCGGCCCGAGGTGTGGTCGCCGACGGAGTACGCGGCACACGTGCGGGACGTGTGCCGCGTCTTTGTGTTCCGCGTCGCGGTGATCACTCGTCGCCCGGCTGTCGATCCCGGACTCCCGGCGTTCGATCCGTGCGTCGACCCCGGTCCCGTCCATGCCGAGAAGCTGTCCGGCGATGGGCATTCCGACGCCGGCCGCCGCGGCGACTCGGTGGATCCGCCGACCTTCGCGAACTGGGATCAGGACGCGACCGCCATCGCCGATCGCTACGGCGAACAGGACCCCGCCGTCGTCGCGGAGGAGCTGGCCGCCGCGGCCGTGGCCGCCGCCGAGGCGTTCGCGTCGGTCCCGCCCGCCGATCGTGGTCTGCAGGCGCGGCGCGGTGACGGATCGACCTTCACGGTGGAGACCCTGGCGCGCTACTTCCTGCACGATCTCGTCCACCACGTCCACGACGTGCGGGGCTGACAATTCGTCCCGGCGGTAGTCGGGAAGACCCACTTCTGGAACGTGTTCGGTCGCTGTTCGTACCCTGGGCAATGATTTTCCTACCCGGCACTAGAACACGTTCCACTTATCTCGTACTGTGGGTGCTGTCACATTGAAGCACTGTGCACGCGAGAGGTCGACTGCAATGAAGACGAAGGGCGCGATCCTGTGGGGGATCGACCAGCCGTGGTCGGTGGAAGAGATCGAGGTCGGCGACCCGGTGGCCGGCGAGGTGAAGATCCGGATGGAAACCGCCGGTATGTGCCATTCGGATCATCACATCGTCACGGGGGCGACGCCCATGCCGGGCTATCCGGTGATGGGCGGTCACGAGGGTGCGGGCGTCATCACCGAGCTCGGCCCGAACGTGCCGTCCGATCTGCAGGTCGGCGATCACGTGATCCTGTCGTTCATCCCGGCCTGCGGCCGCTGTCCGGCGTGTGTGTCGGGCAAGATGGCCCTGTGCGACCTCGGTGCGGGACTGCTGATGGGCCAGGCGATCAGCGACGGCACCTACCGCATCCAGGCGCGCGGTGAGAACGTCATCCCGATGTGCCTGCTGGGCACCTTCGCCCCGTACATGACGGTGCATCACACGTCGGTCGTCAAGATCGACCCCAGCATTCCCTTTGAGGTCGCCTGCCTCGTCGGCTGCGGTGTGCCGACCGGTTTCGGCTCGGCCACCCATGTCGCCAACGTCATGCCCGGCGACACCGTGGTCGTCGCGGGTATCGGCGGCGTGGGCATGAGCGCGCTGCAGGGCGCGGTGCTCTCGGGCGCGTCCAAGATCGTCGCGATCGACCCGGTGCCGTGGAAGCTCGAGCAGGCCCAGAAGTTCGGCGCCACCCACACCTACGCGAGCATGGCCGAGGCCATCGTGCCGCTGATGGAGGCCACCGAGGGGCGCATGGCCGAGAAGGTCATCCTCACCATGGGCGAGATGCACGGCGACTACGTCGAAGAGGGCCTGATCCTCACCGGCAAGGGCGGCACTCTCGTGGTCACCTCGATGGGCCGCATGGACGCCGGTGACGTCAAGATGAACACCTTCCTGCTGTCGATGCTGCAGAAGACGGTGAAGGGCTGCATCTTCGGCGGCGGCAACGCCCGTCAGGACGCTCCGCATCTGCTCTCGCTCTACAAGTCCGGCCAGCTCAATCTCGACGACATGGTCACCCGCAGCTACGCGCTGGAGGAGATCAACCAGGGCTACCAGGACATGCTCGACGGCAAGAACCTGCGCGGCATCATCCGCTACACCGAGAACGACTGGTAGAGCGCGTGGTCGGGCCCGCCCGTCGTCCGGGCGGGCCCGCGCCCTTGGGTTCGCCGGGCGTTGTCTCGTAGGCTCGCGGGGTGCGAGCACTCGAGCAGATCGACGACTGGCCGGTCCGGCACGCGGCGGCGGGCGTGGTGTCCGGCGCGGCAACGACGTCCCGGGGCGACACCGACCGGGTGTTCGCACTGGCCTCGGTGACCAAGCCGCTGGTCGCGTATGCCGTTCTCGTGGCGATCGAAGAGGGCGCGATCGAGCTCGACCAGCCCGCCGGTCCGCCCGGCGCGACCGTGCGCCATCTCCTCGCCCACGCCTCCGGCCTGGCCTTCGACACCACCGAGGTCTTGGCCGAACCCGGCGCCCGCCGGATCTACTCCAGTTCGGGCTTCGAGGTCCTCGCCGACTTCGTCGCCGAACAATCCGGCATCGCGTTCGACGAATACCTGCGCGAATCCGTTTTCGTGCCACTGGGTATGGCATCCTCCGCGCTGGCCGGCCCGGCGGGGCACGCCTGCCGCTCCACCCTGGACGACCTCCTGCGCTTCGCCGCGGAATTGCTGGACCCCCGGTTGATCTCGCCGCAGACCCTGGCCGAGGCGACCACCGTGCAGTTCCCCGGTCTCAACGGCGTGTTGCCCGGATTCGGCTCTCAGCGCCCCAACGACTGGGGCCTCGGGTTCGAGATCCGTGACGGCAAGTCCCCGCACTGGACCGGAACCACCAACTCCCCGCGTACTTTCGGCCACTTCGGGCAAACCGGAACATTTCTGTGGGTCGACCCGCGACAGGGTCTGGCGTGTTGCGCTCTCGCCGACGAGAATTTCGGCGACTGGGCGCGTGCCGCCTGGCCGCTCCTCAGTGACGCGGTGATCGCCGAAAAGTCAGGGGCCTGAACCGGCGGCGGGTAACTGCCGGGCAACACACGAACCGAGTAACACTCGTAACTCCGTACACTCGAGTACACTCGGGCAACGCCAGCAGCAGACAGGTCGTTGGGGAAGACGTCCCTCGTCTGAGCTGGAGGTGTCAGTGGTGCGCGCATCGAGTCAGTTCGCGGACGCGACGGCGGGTGTGGTCTGGATCCACTCAGCCCCTGCCGCGCTGTGTCCGCACGTCGAATGGGCACTCACCTCGGCGCTCAGCTCGCCCGCCAAGCTCAGGTGGACCACCCAGCCCGTCGACGGCCACCTGCGCGCGTCCAGCGACTGGATCGGCCCTGTCGGTACCGCGGGCCGCATCGCCCGATCCCTGCGCTCCTGGCCGGTTCTGCGCTTCGAAGTCACCGAGGACCCCAGCGACGGCGTCGACGGCGAGCGCTACAGCTTCTCGCCGGTGCTGGGACTGTGGCATGGCGCGGTGAGCGCCAACGGGGATGTCATGGTGGGCGAGAACCGCCTGCGATCGATGCTGCAATCGGCGCGCAGCGAGGGGAAGCGCTCCGGTTACGACCTGGCCGCCGAAATCGACCGGGCGATGGGGACGCCGTGGGACGAGGATCTGGAAGCATTCCGCAGCGGGGACGACGACGCCGTGGGCGCGGAGGTCACCTGGCTGCGCCGCGACGTCGGCTGAGCGCTGCGATCAGATTCAGCGCTGTCACCAGAAGTAGCGCGCCCGCGACTGCGATCCGCGGCCACGAAGAGTCCTCCGCGACAGCGAGATAGGTCGCCCCGGCGATACCTGCTCCGAGGGCGGCGACCAGCAAGCTCGCCACCGTGAACCGGCTACCGTGGAGGCTCCGGCGCCGTTCCCGCCAGCGGGACACCAGGATTCCTACGTTGCCGAGTATCCAGACGACGAACCCGGCGTTGTGCAGCAATTCCATGAGCCCCCCACACCGCAAATCCCTTGGCGGCCGAGGTGAGACACTCTCGAGTTCCGACCGCCGGAATCGCGGTTCGACCAGTATGGCCGGGCCGCGGGAGCGAGGCAATCGTTCGTGGGCGATACCGAACCGCTGTGGTCCGCGAATTCCGGAGTGGGCGCAGAGGGGATCGAACCCCCGACCGCTGGTGTGTAAAACCAGTGCTCTACCGCTGAGCTATACGCCCGTATCCTGCCGGCCGGAACCGGCGGGAACGGTTTATGAATCTAGCGCGGCGAGCGCGTTCTCCCAAGCTCCCTGGTCACGGGGCTCTCCGGGGCCGTTCATCTCCGAGAAGCGGATGATGCCCGCCTTGTCGACGACGAAGGTGCCGCGGTTGGCGATGCCGGTCTTGTCGTTGAAGACGCCGTAGGCCTGAGCGATGGCGCCGTGCGGCCAGAAGTCCGACAGCAGGGGGAAGGTGTAGCCCTGCTCGGCCGCCCAGATCTTGTGAGTGGGCGGGGGGCCGACGGAGATCGCCAGGATCTCGGCGTCGTCGTTCTGGAACTTGGGCAGTTCGTCGCGGACCTTGCACAGCTCGCCCTGGCACACGCCGGTGAAGGCGAGCGGGTAGAACACGATCAGCACGTTCTTGCCGCCCCGGTAGTCCGAGAGGGTGACGGGCTGGTTGTTCTGGTCCTTGAGGGTGAAATCCGGCGCGACGGTGCCGACTTCCAGTGGGCCGACCTCGGCGGGCATACGCGAATCCTCCATCGTGACGGGTTTGCGGCCGGACGGTGGTTACCCACCGTCCGGAGGCAAACCATAGCGAAAAGGGTCAGCGCTGTTTGGAGGGAGCCTTGGGCTGCACGAGGCGGCTGCCGGTCCATCCACCGAGGCTGATGGCCGAGGTCTGGGTCAGGCCGGCCGTAGGAGCCGATTCGGCGATCTCACTCGGGTCCACGTGGCCCGGCTGACCGGTCTTGGGCGTGAGTACCCAGATGAAACCGTCGTCGGCGAGCGGGCTGATGACTTCCATCAGCTCGTCGGCCAGATCGCCGTCACCGTCGCGCCACCACAGCAGCACCGCGTCCACGACCTCGTCGGAATCCTCGTCGACCATCTCGCCGCCGCTGGCTTCCTCTACGGCCGCACGAAGGTCGTCATCTGTGTCCTCGTCCCAGCCGAGCTCTTGGACAACCATGCCGTGTGCAATGCCAAGCTTCTGAGCGTAATTCTGCGCGTCCGCCGCGGCGACCACGGTGGTGTCCTCCTCAATCCCGACAACAGGTAAGTGCAAGCGAACATGGTTATCGGCCTGAGCGCAAGCTGATCGGTCGAAAATGGGGCGAATGTCGCGTCGGGGGGAGCGCCGGAACGGCCTCCGGGGCACCGCCGATCCGGGGCTACGGGCAGGCCTCCCGTACGGTGTTGCGGGCGTTGTTGACCCGCTGGCTCGCGGCGTTGAGCGGGTCGACATTCGCGTGGTAGGACATCTTTCCGGTCTCCTCGGCGAGCTGGCGCGCCGCGTTCACGTACTCGATGAGTTTGCCCGCCAGATCCGGCGGCAATTTGTCGCCGGCGTTGTTCACGCCTGCCTCGACCTTGTTCGCCGCATCCTGGAGAGTCGTCGCGGCGGTGTCGCGCCGGGCGTCGTAGTCGGGGGCGTTCGAGTCGTGGGCTTCGACGAACTCGTTGTAGCGCTGCACGCCGATGCCGCTGGTGTTCGCGAAGGGCGCGCAGTTGTCGGTGATCGCCTGCGCCTGCTCGGCGGCCCGGCGCGAGGACGTGGCGGCGGCCTGCTCGCTCTGGTAGATCGCGACCTCGCCGGTGTTCGGCAACGCGGTGCCGGGAACCTGCTCGCCGCAGGCCACCACCGTCCCGGCGAGGACGGCCAGCGCCGAGCAGGCCAGTCCGATCCGGTGCGGATTCAACAGCTTCATCGTCGTCTCCCCTGCTCACGGTGGCGGCTGCGCATGGTGGCTGATGGAGCCCGGCACGCGAGGTCTGCCGGGGCAACTGGGCGGTAACCCATTTTCTGCAGACGGTACTTGATTTCCGGCTGCCATGATGCTTCGGGACGCACCTTCGGGAAGGATGGAGGGTGCGACCGACCTGGCGCATCGGGCGAATCCGCACACCAGCGGACCCGTCCACGGATTACGAAGCACATCAGCTTTTCCACACCTGCACGAGGAGCAGATTTGACCGACCTCATCGACTCTTCCGTTACGGCGAAATCCACCGGAACAGACGCCGCAGGCTCGAGCGGAGCTCCGGCGCCCGCCACGGGCGAACGCGTGCGGGTGATCCGCGAAGGAGTGGCGTCCTACCTACCCGACATCGACCCCGAGGAGACCGGGGAATGGCTCGAGTCGTTCGACGAGATGCTCGAGCGCGAAGGCCCGCAGCGCGCCCGCTACCTGATGCTGCGCCTGCTCGAGCGCGCCGGTGAGCGCCGCGTCTCGATCCCGGCCCTGACCTCCACCGACTACGTCAACACCATTCCGACCGAGAACGAGCCGTGGTTCCCCGGCGACGAAGAGGTCGAGCGCCGCTACCGCGCCTTCATCCGCTGGAACGCCGCGATCATGGTGCATCGCGGGCAGCGGCCCGGCATCGGCGTCGGCGGCCACATCTCCACGTACGCGTCCTCGGCCGCGCTGTACGAGGTGGGCTTCAACCACTTCTTCCGTGGTAAGGATCACTCCGGCGGCGGCGATCAGATCTTCATCCAGGGCCACGCCTCGCCGGGCATCTACGCCCGCGCCTTCCTCGAGGGCAGGCTCAGCACCGACCAGCTCGACGGTTTCCGGCAGGAGTACAGCCACGGCGGTCTCGGCCGCGGCCTGCCGTCCTACCCGCATCCGCGACTGCTGAACAACTTCTGGGAATTCCCGACCGTGTCCATGGGCCTGGGCCCGATGAACGCGATCTACCAGGCGAGGTTCAACCACTACCTGCACGACCGCGGCCTCAAGGACACCTCCGATCAGCACGTGTGGGCGTTCCTCGGCGACGGCGAGATGGACGAGCCGGAGTCGCGCGGCCTGGCGCACGTGGCGGCCATGGAGGGTCTGGACAACCTGACCTTCGTGGTGAACTGCAACCTGCAGCGCCTCGACGGGCCCGTCCGCGGCAACGGCAAGATCATCCAGGAACTCGAGTCGTTCTTCCGCGGCGCGGGCTGGAACGTCATCAAGGTGATCTGGGGCCGCGAGTGGGATCAGCTGCTCGGCGCCGACCGCGACGGCGCGCTGGTGAACCTGATGAACAGCACGCCCGACGGTGACTACCAGACCTACAAGGCCAACGACGGCGCCTACGTGCGCGACCACTTCTTCGGCCGGGACCCGCGCACCAAGGCGCTGGTGCAGAACATGTCCGACCAGGAGATCTGGAACCTCAAGCGCGGCGGCCACGACTACCGCAAGGTGTACGCGGCGTACGCGGCGGCGATGGCGCACAAGGGTCAGCCGACGGTGATCCTGGCCAAGACGATCAAGGGCTACACCCTCGGCAAGCACTTCGAGGGTCGCAACGCGACGCATCAGATGAAGAAGCTGACGTTGCAGGACCTCAAGGACTTCCGCGATGTGCAGCGCATCCCGATCAGCGACGCGGAGCTGGAGAAGGATCCGTACCTGCCGCCGTACTACCACCCCGGCATGGAGGCCCGCGAGATCCAGTACATGCTCGACCGGCGCCGGGCGCTCGGCGGATTCCTGCCCGAACGGCGCAGCACCGCAAAGCCTTTGACCCTGCCCGGCGACGAGGCCTACAAGTCGGTGCGCAAGGGCTCGGGCAAGCAGAACGTGGCGACCACGATGGCGCTGGTGCGGCTGATGAAGGAACTGCTGCGTGACAAGGAGATCGGCAAGCGCATCGTGCCGATCATCCCCGACGAGGCCCGCACCTTCGGCATGGACTCGTGGTTCCCCTCGTTGAAGATCTACAACCGCAACGGGCAGCTGTACACCTCGGTGGACGCCGAACTGATGCTCGCCTACAAGGAGAGCGCCGTCGGCCAGATCCTGCACGAGGGCATCAACGAAGCGGGTTCGACGGCATCGTTCACCGCCGTGGGCACGTCCTACGCCACCCATGGCGAGCCGATGATCCCGCTCTACATCTTCTATTCGATGTTCGGTTTCCAGCGCACCGGCGACGGTCTGTGGGCGGCGGCCGATCAGCTGGCCCGCGGCTTCGTGCTCGGCGCGACCGCGGGACGGACCACGCTGACCGGTGAGGGTCTGCAGCACAACGACGGTCACTCACTCCTGCTGGCCTCCACCAATCCCGCAGTGGTGACCTACGATCCGGCGTTCGCCTTCGAGATCGCCCACATCGTGCGCGACGGCCTGCGACGGATGTACGGCGGCGGCAAACCTGCCGAGCATGCGGGGGCGCTGCCCGGCACCGAACCGATGGAGCGGCCGGAGGACACCTTCGGCGGCGAGGACGTCTTCTACTACATCACCCTCTACAACGAGCCCTATCAGCAGCCGGCCGAGCCCGAGGACCTGGATGTGGCGGGGCTGTTGAAGGGCCTCTACCGCTACCGGGCGGGCGGCGAGGGCGATGTGCGCGCCCAGATCCTGGTCTCCGGCGTGACGGTGCCCGACGGTCTGCGAGCGCAGGCGCTGCTGGCCGAGGAATGGGGTGTGCAGGCCGATGTGTGGTCGGTGACCTCGTGGGGTGAGCTGCGCAAGGAGGCGCTGCTCGCGGAGATCGCCGCGCTGCGCGATCCGGGCGCCGAGCCCGCGGTGCCGTATGTGACCGAGGCGCTGTCGCAGGCGAGCGGTCCGTTCGTCGCGGCCACCGACTGGATGCGGGCGGTGCCCGATCAGGTGCGCCAGTGGGTGCCCGGTGAGTTCATCACCCTCGGCACCGACGGTTTCGGCTTCTCCGACACCCGTCCGGCCGCGCGCAGGCGGTTCAACGTCGACGCGCAATCCATCGTGGTGGCGGTGCTGATCGGGCTGGCGAACGCGGGCCGGATCGACCGGTCCGCGGCCGTCGAAGCGGCACGCAAGTACCGCATCGCGGACGTGGATGCCGCGCCGAAGCCTGCCGTGAGTTCGGACGAAGATCTGGCATAGCGCAACATTGGATGGTGGACCGTAAACCGCCGCGGCCGAGACGGATCTCCGAAGGCTCTTCCGAGCACGAGGTGTATCTGCCGACGGGCGCGCTCTCACCGAACCGCCAGACCCGTGACCCGCTGCCGGACACGCTGCTCAAAAGGGTGAAGCAGTTCTCCGGGCGGCTGTCCACCGAGGCGGTGGGCTCGATGCAGGATCGGTTGCCGTTCTTCGCCGATCTGGACGCCGCGCAGCGCGCGGGCGTGCAGATGCTGGTGCAGACCGCGGTGGTGAACTTCCTGGAGTGGTTGCAGGACCCGGACAGCGACATCCGGTTCAGCCTGGACACCTTCCAGGTGATTCCGCAGGATCTGGCGCGGCGGCTGACGCTGCGCCAGACCGTGGACATGGTCCGGGTGGCCATGGAGTTCTTCGAGCAGTGGCTGCCCGCGCTGGCGCGCAACGATCGTCAGCTGGTCGCGCTCACCGAGGCGGTGCTGCGATACGGGCGTGAGCTCGGATTCGCCGCCGCCTCGGTGTACGCCAGCGCCGCCGAATCGCGCGGCGCCTGGGACACCCGTCTGGAGGCGCTGGTCGTCGACGCCGTGGTGCGCGGCGACACGGGTCCGGACATGCTCTCGCGTGCCGCCACGTTGAACTGGGACGCCACGGCGCCCGCCACCGTGCTGGTCGGCACGCCTCCCGGGGGACACGGTGTGTCCGCGGTGGGCGCGGTGCACAACATCGCCGCCAGGCACGGTCGCGCCGCGCTGGCGGTGGTGCAGGGGGCGCGCCTGGTGATGGTCGTCAGCGGTCATCTCGGCGACAACAATGCCGGGCCGTTCGTGGCGGACCTGCTGGCCGAGGTGTTCTCCGACGGTCCTGTGGTGATCGGTCCGACCATGCGCACGCTCGGCGCGGCGCACACCAGCGCGGTGGAGGCACTGGCCGGCATGGAGGCCGTCGTGGGCTGGCGCGGCGCGCCGCGCCCGGTGCACGCGGCCGAACTGTTACCCGAGCGTGTGTTGCTCGGCGACAGAGGTGCGGTGGACGCGTTGAACGAGTATGTTGTGCTCCCGTTGGAGGCTGCCGGTTCGGCGCTGGCCGACACCCTCGATGCCTATCTCGACTGCGGTGGAGCCGTCGAGACGTGTGCGCGCCAGCTGTACGTACATCCAAATACGGTCCGGTATCGGTTGAAGCGAATCGCCGAAGTCACCGGGCGAGATCCGCTCAATGCGCGGGACGCGTACGTACTCAGGATCGCGGCCACCATGGGTCGCTTGACACGAACGCGTAACGAAACATCACAATCCGCACCAGAAACCTCTGTGGAAACACACGATTCCGAAGGGTTGTAACGCGCGGCATCGACTGTCCGATCCGGCCGGTCCACGTGGGTTTTTGTGGGACCCCCACAAAAGCGGTCCGAAAGCTTCATTCGCACCGACATCTCTTGCGGCGGGGCTCACAGTGTTTTCTTAGAGACGTGATCGCGTTGTTCGCCCCTGGACAGGGGTCCCAGACTCCCGGCATGCTCGCCCCCTGGCTCGACCTCCCCGGTGCGAGTGATCGCCTCGCCCTATGGTCGAAGGCCGCAGGCCTCGATCTGGTCCGTCTCGGCACCACCGCGACGGCCGAGGAGATCGTCGACACCGCGGTGACCCAGCCGCTGGTGGTGGCGGCCGCGCTGCTCGCCTACACAGAACTCGCCGCGGGTGAGAACGAGACGGATCCGATTCCTGCCGATACGATCGTGGCCGGGCATTCGGTCGGCGAGTTCGCCGCCGCCGCGGTCGCCGGGGTCATCACCCCTGACGAGGCCGTCACTCTCGCCGCTATCCGCGGTGCGGAGATGGCGAAGGCGTGCGCGCTGGAACCGACCGGCATGTCCGCTGTGCTCGGCGGCGACGAGGCCGTCGTACTGGCTCGCCTTGCCGAGCTCGATCTGGTGCCGGCCAACCGCAACGCGGTCGGCCAGATCGTGGCGGCAGGCACGCTGGACGCGCTGGCCGAACTGGCGTCGAATCCGCCGGAGAAGGCACGGGTGCGGGCGCTGCCGGTGGCGGGTGCCTTCCACACCGCCTTCATGGCTCCGGCTCAGGACGCGGTGGCCGAGGCCATCGCGCGGATCACGCCCGGTGAGCCCACCCGGACCCTGCTGTCGAACTTCGACGGCAAGCCGGTGGCTTCGGGGCGCGACGCGATCGAGAAGCTCGCCGCTCAGGTCACCCGGCCCGTGCGCTGGGATCTGTGCTCCGAGACGGTCCGCGCCGCCGGTGTCTCGGCGGTGGCGGAACTGCCGCCCGCGGGGACGCTGGTCGGCATCGCCAAACGAGAGCTGAAGGGCACGCCGACGCTGGCGTTGAAAACCCCCGAGGACCTCCCCGCGTTCACCGCGCTGGGGCACTCCGGCTAGCTTTCCACCGCGACCGTGCGCCGTAATGACGCCCGGTTGTGACCGAATCGCCGGTAACCTCCGGCGGTCGCGGTCCGAAAAACCACATAGAAACCCCCCGAACAGAAATCCCCTCCGGGGGGACAAGCCCTACCCAGAAACAAGAAGGGAGCCACGAAGTGGCCGCTCTGACCCAGGAACAAATCGTCGAGGAACTCGGCAGGATCATCGAAGAGGTTACGGGTATCGAACCGTCCGAGGTGACCGTCGAGAAGTCCTTCGTCGATGACCTGGACATCGACTCGCTGTCCATGGTCGAGATCGCTGTGCAGACCGAGGACAAGTACGGCGTGAAGATCCCCGACGAGGATCTGGCCAGCTTGAAGACGGTCGGAGACGCTGTCTCCTACATCCAGAAGCTCGAGGCCGAGAACGCTGACGCGGCCGCGGAGCTCAAGGCCAAGTTCGACGGCGAGTAGGGCCGAAACAGTGACCACTCCTTCCACCTTGAATGGGAATTTCCCCAACGTCGTCGTGACGAGCATGGCGGCTACCACGTCGATCGCGGGCGACGTCGATGCGACGTGGAAGGGACTCCTCAACGGCGAGAGCGGTATCGACGTTCTCGAGGATTCCTTCATCGAGGAATACGACCTTCCGGTCCGCATCGGCGGACACCTGAAGGTGAACCCCGACACCCTGCTCACCAGGGTTGAAATCCGTCGCATGGCTTATGTCGAGCGACTCGCGACCGTGATGGGTCGCGAGGTGTGGAAGAACGCGGGCAGCCCCGAGGTCGATCCCGACCGCCTGGCTGTCGCGATCGGCACCGGACTCGGTGGCGGCGACGCGCTGATCGACTCGGTCGACAAGCTGAAGAACGGTGGCTATCGCAAGATCTCGCCGCTGGCTGTTCAGATGGTCATGCCGAACGGTCCGTCGGCCTGCGTCGGACTCGAGTTGAAGGCCAAGGCAGGAGTGGTCACTCCGGTCTCGGCGTGTTCGTCCGGTTCGGAAGCCATCGCGAACGCGTGGCGGATGATCGTGATGGGTGACGCCGACATCGTCGTCACCGGCGGCGTCGAGGGTTACATCGACGCCTTGCCGATCGCCGCGTTCTCCATGATGCGTGCCACGAGCACCCGCAACCACGATCCGAAGGGGGCCTCACGGCCGTTCGACAAGGATCGTGACGGCTTCGTCTTCGGTGAGGCGGGCGCCCTGATGGTGCTCGAGACCGAGGAACACGCGAAGGCACGCGGCGCGACCATCCACGCCCGTCTGCTGGGCGCGGGTATCACCTCCGACGGCTACCACCTGGTCGCCCCCGATCCGGAGGGCACCGGCGCCGCCCGCGCGATGACCCGCGCGATGCAGACCGCGGGCCTGTCCAAGCAGGACATCACCCACATCAACGCGCACGCCACGGCCACCCCTGTCGGTGACACGGCCGAGGCGAACGCGATCCATAAAGCTGTGGGCACTCACGCCTCGGTGTACGCGCCCAAGTCGGCGCTGGGTCACTCGATCGGCGCGGTCGGCGCGCTCGAGTCGATCCTCACCGTGATGAGCATCCGCGACGGCATCGTGCCGCCGACCTTGAACCTGGACAACCAGGATCCGGAGATCGATCTCGATGTGGTGAAGGGCGAAGCTCGCCAGCAGAACATCGAATACGCGATCAATAATTCGTTCGGTTTCGGTGGGCACAATGTTGCCCTCGCCTTCGGTCGCGCATAGCCGCTCGACCGATTTGCTCGACGATCCCCGGTGGGGTCGGCCCTGTCAGCGGCCTCGACCCCACCGGGTTTTTCGAATCCACCGGTCTTTCGACCATGCAGCCGCGATCAGCGGCACACATTCTTTCGATGAGGAGAAAACGCGATGACGATCATGGCACCCGCGTTGACACCGGACACAGCGACCGACCCTCGTGACCCGATGGGCCGGCTCCAGCGGTTCTTCGATCCCGGAACGGTTCTACCGCTGCACCCGCGTGACAAGTCCGGCGTGCTCGCCGCGATCGGCGAGGTGGACGGCGTTCGCACCGTGGCCTATTGCTCCGACGCGATGGTCATGGGCGGCGCGATGGGCGTGGAGGGCTGCAAGCACATCGTCGACGCGATCGACACCGCCATCGACTCCGGCGTCCCGGTGGTCGGTCTCTGGCATTCCGGCGGCGCCCGGCTCGCCGAGGGTGTCGAGGCGCTGCACGCGGTCGGCCTGGTCTTCGAGGCCATGGTCCGCGCGTCCGGCCTGGTCCCGCAGATCTCGGTGGTGCTCGGCTTCGCCGCCGGCGGCGCGGCCTACGGCCCGGCGCTGACCGACGTCGTCATCATGGCGCCGGAGGGCCGGATCTTCGTGACCGGTCCCGACGTGGTCCGTTCGGTCACCGGTGAGCAGGTCGACATGGCCACCCTGGGCGGCCCGGAGACCCACGGCAAGAAGTCCGGCGTGTGCCACATCGTGGCCGACGACGAGGCCGACGCCATGCACCGCGCCCGCAAGCTGGTGTCGATGTTCGCCGAGCAGGGCGAGTTCGACATGATGGCCGCCGAGCACGGCAACGTCGACCTGAAGGCGATGCTGCCCGCCTCGGCCAAGCGCGCCTACGACGTGAAGCCGCTGGTGCACGAACTGCTCGACAATGTCGACGGCGAGTCCTCGTTCGAGGAGCTGCAGGCCGGTTACGCGCGCAGCATGGTGGTCGGTCTCGGTCGCCTCGGCGGGCGCACCGTCGGCGTGCTGGCCAACAACCCGCTGCGCCTCGGTGGCTGCCTGAACTCCGAGAGCGCCGAGAAGGCCTCCCGCTTCGTGCGACTGTGCGACGCGTTCGGCATCCCGCTGATCGTCGTCACCGACGTGCCCGGCTACCTGCCCGGCGTCGGTCAGGAGTGGGACGGCGTGGTCCGCCGCGGCGCCAAGCTGCTGCACGCCTTCGCCGAGGCCCGTGTCCCGCGCGTCACCCTGGTGACCCGCAAGATCTACGGCGGCGCCTACATCGCCATGAACGCCCGTTCTCTGGGCGCGACCGCGGTCTACGCCTGGCCGGACTCCGAGGTGGCCGTGATGGGCGCCAAGGCGGCGGTCGGCATCCTCCACAAGAAGGCACTCGCGGCCGCGCCGGAGGAAGAGCGCGAGGCGCTGCACGAGCGTCTGACGGCCGAGCACGAGAAGATCGCGGGCGGCGTGGAACGCGCCCTGGCGATCGGCGTGGTGGACGAGGTCATCGACCCGGCCAAGACCCGCAGCGTCATCGCCGCCGCACTGGCCGCCGCGCCCTCGCGCCCCAGCCACCACAAGAACATCCCGCTGTGACGCGTGGATTCGTGACGCTCAGATCAGGGCTGTGAGCTGAGCCGAAGCGAATCCCAGTGGTACCGCGAACGGCCCCGGAAGCGATTCCGGGGCCGTTCGCTTTTTCACCGTCCGCGGCGCGCGGGGGCCTGGGTAGCATCGGGTGATGCGTTATGAGGAGCTTGCCGACGAGCCGTGTTCGATCACGCGGCCGCTGGTGGTTCTCGGGGATCGCTGGACCCTGGTGATTTTGAAGTTCGCCTTCGCGGGGGTGCGCCGGTTCAACGCTTTCCAGAGCGCCCTGGGCATCTCCCGTGGCCGGCTGCAGGATCGGCTGGACCGGCTCGTCGAGCACGGCATCCTGGTCAAGCAGAAGATCGAGGGCGGAGCCTACGAGGAATACCGGCTGACCCCGAAGGGCCACGACATCTACCCGATCCTCATGGCGATTCGCGCGTGGGGCGATACCTATATGGCGCCGGAAGGTCCGCCGGTGCGCTACCGCCATCGGGACTGTCCGGGCGAGGCCAGGATCGAATTGGCATGCGACGAGTGCGGTGAGCAGATCAGCGCGCGCGACATCGTCCCGGAACTCGGTCCCGGCCTCCTGCGCGAACAACCCGTCGATTGACCGCGCCGCGCGAGCCGGTCGCGCGGGGCGGTCGATGTTCTCGGCAGGACTCAGCTGACGAAGGTGACGGCCTCGTCGAGATCCCCACGATGGGTGCGGAACGAATTCACCGGATGCTCGGTGTCGGGGTAGCCGAAGCTGATGCCCGCGACCACCTGGCGGTGTTCGGGAATCCCGAAGTGGCTGTGCAGGAACGGTGAGTAGCTCGCCAGCGCCGCCTGTGGGGCCGCGCCGAGGCCGAGGCTCTGGGCGGCCAGCAGGAAGGTGTTGATGTAGAGGCCGCAGTCCACCGCGCCGTAGATGCCGAGTTCGGCCTCGGTGGTGACGATCGCGACGTGCGGGGCGTCGAAGAGCTCGAAATTGCGCATCATCTGGCGCATCGACCCGGCGTTGTCGCCCTTCTCGATGCCGACGGCGGTGTAGAGCTGCTTGCCGCATTCGCGCCTGCGGTCTTTGTAGACCCCGTGGTAGGTGCCGGGAAAGGTCAGGTCGGGGGCGGGTGCGGCGGTCTGGATGTGGTCGAGCAGTTCCTTGCGGAACCGGTCGGTGGCCGCGGAGTCGGTGACCACGGCGTGCCAGGGCTGGGTGTTGCACCACGAAGGGGTGCGCTGAGCCATCCGCAGCAGGGTCTCGATCGTCTCGCGCGGCACCGGGTCGGAGCGGAACTGCCTGCAGGTGTACCGCTGGTCGAGAATCCGGGACAGCGCCGTCTGCTCGGCGGTCTGCGCACTGGTCGGGGTCATGAACCCGCCTCCTTGAAATGGTTCTATTTCGAGACCGATGCTAGCTGCTGAACGGCGTCGGGGGAACCTCAAGTGCTGCGGCGACTCGCCCGGGGGTCCGCCGCCTCCATCCGGCGGCTCCGTCGGGGCACAATCAGCAGATGGGCTCCCCGGCCCGCGACGCGGACGACCGGAAACGGCACGGCAGGCACTACACGCCGCCCGAACTCGCCGACTTCCTGGCGCGCCGAGTCCTCGCGCATCTCCCGCACCCGGGTCCGGACGGCACGCTGCGTGTGCTCGACCCCGCCTGCGGCGACGGCGAACTGCTGCTCGCACTGCATCGTGCCGCCGCGCGCACCTCGCCCGGACTCCGGTTCGCCGCCATCGGCTACGACCTCGACCAGGAGGCGCTCGACCGCGCTCGGGCCCGCGCCGCCGACGAAGACGTCGACGCCGACTGGCACGGCGGCGATTTCCTCACCGCGGCGGCTGGTCTGGCGGAGCGGCGCTTCGACGCGATCATCACCAATCCGCCGTACGTCCGTGTCCAGCGACTCGGCGCGGAGACCGCCCGGCTGCTCAGCCGGGAGTTCGGACTGCGGGGTCGCATCGACCTGACCCACCCGTTCGTCGCCCTCGCCCCACGCCTGCTGCGGACCGGCGGCGTGCTCGGACTGCTGTGCGCCAATCGCTTCCTGACCACCAAGGCGGGGGCCAACATTCGCGCCGTGCTGTCGCGCGACCTGCCGCCGGTGGAGATCTACGACCTGGGCGACACCAAGCTCTTCGCCGCCGCCGTCCTGCCCGCGGTCACGATCGCCGTGCATGCCGGGACGGGCGCGTCCTGCCGGCACGTCTCCGCCTGCCGGCATGTCTCCGCCTACGAGGCCCCGCACGCACACCCGTCGAGCACCGCCGACCTGTTCGACGCGCTGCTCGCCGACGCCCCGTCGCTGGTGGCCCGCAACGGACGCACCTACGCGATCGAGGTGGGCACCCTCGCGGCAGGCACGCCCGTGCGACCGAATCCGTCGACGCGCTCGCCGGATCGGCCCGCGGCTACCGAGAGTTCGTGGCGGATGTCGTCCCCGGACCGGGAGGCCTGGCTCGCCGAGGTCGCCGACCGGACCTGGCGGACATTCGGGGAGCTGGCACCGGTGCGGGTGGGCGTCAAGACCAATGCCGACGAGGTGTTCATCGCCGAGGACTGGGAGCGCCGCACGCCGTGCCCGGAGCCGGAGCTGCTGCGGGCCCTGCTCACCCACCGCGACCTGCGGCCCTGGCGGGTGGAGCGAGCGGCGAACACCCGTGTGCTGTACCCCTACGACGTGACGGCCGCGCAGCGCACACCCGTCGACCTCGACGACTTTCCCTCCGCGGCGACGTATCTGCGGTCCCATCGCGCCAGACTGGCGGCGCGCACCTATCTCACCGGCGGTGGCAGGCGCTGGTTCGAGATCTGGGTGCCGCAACGGCCAGACCGGTGGCGGGCGCCGAAGATCGTCTTTCCCGATATCAGCGAGCGAGCGCGCTTCGCACTGGATCGATCGGGCGCGGTCGTCAACGGGGACTGCTACTGGATCTCGCTGGCCGACCTCGACGGTTCCGCGTGTGCGGCCGAATACGTGGCCCAGCTGCTGATGGGGGTCGCGAATTCGGCGCTGGGCCTGCGGTTCTACGACACCGTCTGCGGCAACCGGCTGTATTCGGGCAGGCGGCGGTGGATCACGCAGTACGTCTCGCGGCTACCGCTGCCCGATCCGAACGGCGAACCGGCCCGCCGGATCGCGGCACTGGTCGCCGATCTGGTCGACGGCAGTCGCGAAGCCGACGATTCCGCCGGTCAGTTGCTCGACGAGCTGGTCGCCACCGCGTTCGGTGTCGGCTGAGCATTCGACACACCCACCATGGGCAGCAGAGTGCGGCGGGCGAAATCGCGGCCGGCCTCGGCATCGGCGAGCGGGATCAGACCGTCCGGGGTCAGCGCCAGCGACAGCGCCAGTCGGGCCATCACCTCCGCGACCAGGTCGGCGTCGAAGTCGACATCGCGGGGACGCAGTTCGCGCAGCTTCTCCGCCAGATAGACGCGGCCGACGGCCAGTACCGGACCGGCCTCGGTGGTCAGGCGCGGCAGGATCAGATCGGGTTCGGTGCGTAGCAGCCTGCGCAGCAGTTCGTTGCCCGCGATGGCGGTGATGAAGGCGACGAAGATCTCCACCAATCGGTCCTCGCCACCGTCGACGGTCTGGACCCGTTTGTCGATGTACTCGACGAACCGCTGTGCCTCGCGGACGCTGACCGCCTCCACCAGATCGTTCTTCGATTCGAAACGTCGATACAGCGTGGCGGGGCTGATGCCTGCCCGCCGCGCGATCTCGCCCATGCTGGTGCGCTTGATGCCGAAATCCAGAAACGCCGAGAGCGCGCTCTCGAGCAGCTTCTCCCCGTCGGCGACGGGTTTGTCGAGAATGCGCTGGAGCATGGGGGGTACGGCAGGCATTCGGGGTCTCCAGTCCTTCGGCGCGGCCGAGGCCGACGCGGCGGCGCGACGCTGCGGGTGATGGAGGGTCATTATTTCATCCACCCGCAGCGTGTGGTCACGCTTGCGCCGCTCAGCCCTGCGGTAGGTCCAGATCCGCCATTTCTCGTTCGATCGCGTTGGCGGCGAAATCGACGCCGCGCGCGCGTAATTCGTGAACCCGGCGATGCAACGCCTCGATTCCCCCCGGCTGGGCCGCGATATCGGCCACACTGATCCGCCCCTTGGAACGGTGCATACTCGAATCCTGGTACGACACCGCGGTACCTCCTGCCCGTCAACGCATCATGCGCGCCACGCCGGAGACTCGCCGAGTCGCGAAATAGCGCGCATGCAGGCAAAATGGTATCAGCGGCACCTACTGGTCGCTTGACCATTGTGCGATCAATCACAGTGTCGCAAAGTCACAGTACCGTGGCCTTGCGATGGGTGTCCGTGTTGTGCACGTAGACCGCGGCATTGAGCCGGATGCCGTCGACTCCCGCATCGTCGAGTTTCCGGCGGATCTTGCCGGGCACGCCCGCGACGAGCGATCCGGGCGGAATCTGCGCGCCCTCGGGGATCAGCGCGTTGGCCGCGATCAGGCTGCCCGCGCCGATCACCGCGCCGTTGAGCACCGTCGCGCCCATGCCGACCAGCACGTCGTCGCCGACGGTGCAGCCGTGCAGGATCGCGTTGTGTCCCACCGAGACTCCGCTGCCGATGGTCAGCGGGAAGCCGGGATCGGCGTGCAGCACGCAACCGTCCTGGATGTTGGTGCGCTCGCCGACGGTGATCTGCTCCAGATCACCGCGCACCACCGCGCTGTACCAGATGCTCACGTCGGCGGCCAGGCGCACCCGCCCGATCACCGTGGCGTTCGGCGCCAGCCAGGCGCCCTCGTCGATTTCCGGCGCGAAACCGCCGGCCTCAATCCTCATGGGTCGAAAGTAACCGGCCGCTGTCGCGGGGAACGCGGCGGCTCGGAGTTCCGGGCTCCGGCCGGATCGGCGGCGCCGAGGTTCGTCCGGCCGCCGGTCGCGGGTGTGTTCGTGGCGAAACGCCTGACAGAGGTACACGATGGCGGTATGCGAATCGGTGTGCCAGGGGAGGTCAAGGAACAGGAGTTCCGCGTCGCGCTGACACCGGCGGGCGCGGGAGAGTTGGTGCGGCACGGTCACGAGGTGCTCGTGCAGCACGGCGCGGGCCTCGGGTCGGGGTTCACCGACGACGCCTACGCGGCCGCGGGCGCGCTGCTCGCCGAGGACGCCGATCGGGTGTGGGCCGAGGCCGAGCTGGTGTTGAAGGTCAAGGAACCCATCGAGCCCGAGTACCAGCTGATGCGAGGCGACCAGGCGCTGTTCACCTACCTGCATCTGGCCGCCTCGCGGGACTGCACCGAGGCGATTCTGCGCTCCGGCATCACCGCCATCGCCTACGAGACGGTGCGCGCGGCCGACGGCTCGCTGCCCTTGCTCGCGCCGATGAGCGAGGTCGCGGGCAAACTGGCCGCCCAGGTCGGCGCCTATCACCTGATGGCGCCGCTCGGCGGCGCGGGCGTGCTGCTCGGCGGCGTGCCCGGGGTGCGGCCCGCTCACGTCGTGGTGCTCGGCGGCGGTGTCGCGGGCAGCAACGCCGCCACCGTGGCGGCGGGCATGGGCGCGCAGGTGAGTGTGCTGGACACCGATCTCGCCCGCCTGCGCGACCTCGACGCGGCGTTCCACGGCCGGATCACCACGCTCGCGTCCAATGCGGCCGAGGTGGAGCGGGCCGTGCGGGCCGCCGATCTGGTGATCGGATCGGTGCTGGTACCGGGCGCGCGGGCGCCGAAGCTGGTGACCACGGCGATGGTCGCGGCGATGCGGCCGGGCGCGGTGCTCGTCGACATCGCCATCGACCAGGGCGGCTGCTTCGAGGGCTCGCGCCCGACCACGCACGCGGAGCCGACTTTTCCCGTGGCCGGGGCGCTGTACTACTGCGTGGCGAACATGCCGGGCGCGGTGCCGCACACCTCGACACTCGCCCTGACCAACGCCACCCTGCCCTACGTGCTCGCCATCGCCGACCAGGGCTGGCGCGAGGCCTGCGCGTCCCGCCCCGATCTGGCGGCGGGCCTGACCGCCGAGGACGGGCTGCTGCTGTCGCCACAGGTAGCCGAGGCGCACGGCATCACCGTGACGCGGCCGGTCGGATTGGCGGGCTGACCGGCCGCGCGAGCTACGTGGTGCCGTGCCGGAACCAGTTCCGCTCGCCGTCGGTCGGCAGATCGTGCAGCTTGTCGGGGTTGCGGACCACGTCGATGGCCACGATGCGGCCCGCGTCGACGGTGAAGGCCCACACGCCGGTGTGGGTGCCGTCGAAGACGAGCAGCCCGGGTTCGCCGTTGACCAGCACCGGGCGGCCCCAGGCGTTCGCCGCCGACGGCGCGCCGTACCAGCCGAGCAGCAGCTTGGCGATGACCTCGGCGCCGGACACCGCCTTTCGGATGGCGGGCACCTTGCCGCCGCCGTCGGCGGTGAGGGTGGCGTTCGCGTCCAGCACGCTCAGCAGCGCGCTCAGGTCGCCGCTGCGCCACGCGACCGAGAACGCCGTGACCACCTTCTCCTGTTCGTCCGGGGAGGCGGGGAAGCGAGGGGTGCCCTGCTCGACGTGTTTACGGGCGCGGGAGGCGAGCTGGCGCACCGCGGCCGGAGTGCGGCCCACCACTTCGGCGACTTCGGGTCCGCTCATGCCGAACACGTCCTGCAACACGAAGGCGGTGCGCTCGGCGGGGGAGAGCGATTCCAGCACGACGAGCAGGGCGGTGGTCACCCGTTCGTCCTGGCTCACGCGATCGGCGGGATCGTCCCAGGCCGAGACCTGCGGTTCGGGCAGCCATTCGCCGACGTACTGCTCCCGACGGGCGCGCGCGGAGCCGAGCTGATCGAGGGCGAGGCGGCCGGTGACGGTGGTGAGCCAGGCGCGCAGATTGTCGATCTCCTCCGGTCGCTGCTGACGTTGCAGCCGCAGCCACGCCTCCTGCACCACGTCCTCGGCGTCGGAGAGGCTGCCGAGCGTGCTGTAGGCGAGTCTGCGCAGGTAGGGGCGGTGTTCCTCGAAACGTCGCGCCAGTTCGGCGGTGTCGGCGCCGCCGATGGCGCCGGAGTCGGGGGAGGTCATCGTGTGCCACCGTTTCGTGAGGGCCGAGAGCGTTGTGCTGGTTTCGGGAGGACGACGACGCCGCGGTACGGAGTGTGACATCGGCCCGGCCCACGATATTTCGCGCGTCGGCCGGTCGTTAGGCTCGCCCGGTGCGTACGGGGATTTCGACCGCGACCGGTCTGCTGCTCGGCTTCGCGGCAGACCGGTTGTTCGCCGATCCGGCGCGCCTGCATCCGGTCGCCGGATTCGGTTCGGCGGCAACGGCCCTGGAGTCGCTGACCTACACCGACAAGCGCTCCGCCGGCGTGCTGCACGAGGTCGTGGCTGTCGGCGCGGTCGTCGGTCTCGGGGTGGCACTGCGCGGAGCCGGCAGGGGTGGCGTCGCGGTGACGGCACTGGCCACCTGGACCGTGCTCGGCGGCCGCAGCCTGGCCCGCACCGGTCACCGGATGGCGGAGTGCCTCGACCGCGGCGACATCGACGGGGCGCGCGCACTCCTGCCCTCGCTGTGCGGTCGCGACCCGTCCGTGCTCGACGCCGACGGGCTGGCCCGCGCCGCCCTGGAATCCATCGCCGAGAACACCTCCGACGCCGCCGTCGCGCCGCTGGTGTGGGGCGCGGTCGCCGGGGTGCCCGGACTGCTCGGTTACCGCGCCATCAACACCCTGGACGCCATGGTGGGCTACCGCAACGCGCGCTACGAACGCTTCGGCTGGGCCGCCGCCCGTACCGACGATCTGGCGAACCTGGCGCCCGCGCGGGTCGCCGCGCTGCTGACCGTCGCCCTCGCACCGCTGGCCGGCGGCCGCCCCAGCGCTGCCTGGCGTGCCTGGCGACGCGACGCGCGCAAGCATCCGAGCCCCAATGCGGGCGTGGTCGAAGCCGCGGCCGCGGGCGCGCTCGGCATCCAGCTGGGCGGGCTCACCCGTTACCGTCACGGCACCGAACGGCGACCCACCCTCGGCGACGGCCCCGCGCCCACGGTCCCCGATCTGCGTCGCGCCGTGCGGCTGTCCGAGGCGATCCAGGTCGCGGCCGTCGTCTGCGCCGCCGGGGTCGCCGCCCTACGTCACTGAGCGGGTCTCGCCATGACGACGTGCGAGGTGGTGGTGTGACCGGCGGTCGGTCCGGCAAGGAACCGATGCGCGATACGAGGCCGCCGACCCCGCAGAACCCGGCAAGCCGAGAGATCGCCGGCGAGGGTCACCGATTGCGGCCGTAGCGATCGGCCAGCCGAGCCTCGGCGGTCTGCCGGACGTGCGGCGCGGCGGGCTTCGACCCCTCCGGCGATTCGGACGCGGTCGACCCGGGTGTCACCGATTCGGGGTTCGACGATCCGGAGGGCGTCGACTCGGCCGACGGACCGGCCGACGGCGTCGGCGACACGGGTTCGGTCGGCGTGGCGGGGGCCTCGACGCTCTTGCTCCTGCGACGTTCGCGGATCTCGGCATAGACGAAATAGCCGAGTCCGAGCGGTGCCATGATGCCGAAGGCCAGCCACTGCAAGCCGTAGGACAGGTAGGGGCCCGCGTCGAGCTGGGGGAGCGGGGTGGGACGGAAAGCGCCCGGCTGGCCTTCCGACAGTTGCAGGTAGCCGCCGCGTTCGCTCACCGGCAGCGGGGTGAGCGCCAGGTCCATGACGGCGCCCGCCTGGGTGACGTCGATGGAGTAGATCTGACGGTAGCCGTCCTCGGTCAGCGGGAACCGGTCCGGGCTGACGCCCTCGGAGTTGCGCACCCTGGCTTCCAGACGTAGCGGACCCGTCGGCGGCTCGTCGACCTGCGGCGCGCGGGAGCCGTCGACACCGGCGACGAGTCCACGGTCGACCAGCAGCATCCGGCCGTCGTCGAGCCGGAATGCCGCGAGCACCGCGTAGCCGGGCGCGCCGTCGAGGTGGCGCAGCCGCACCAGCACCGTCGAACCGGGCACGAAATCGCCGGAGGCGGTGACGCGCCGCCATTCCGCTCGGCTGTCGGTGGGGGCGGCGAGGACGTCGGTCACCGGCACCGGGGCGGCACGCACCGACTCGGCGATCAGATCGTTGCGTTCCTCGGTGGAGGTGTTCTTGCCGAGCTGCCACGGGGCGAGCACGGTGAAACACAGGTAGGCGAAGGCGACCACGACGACCGCCAGGATCACCCAGCTCGGCCGCAGCAGGAACGTCAGCTTGCGCATGAGGGCCGCCCGTCGATTCCGGCGGCGCCGAGTGCGGCTCGCGTCCAGTCCAGCAGGCCGGGGAGGGCGGCCTCGATCTGGTCGCGGACGAGTTCGAACGCGGCCTCGTCGTCGTAGTAGGGATCGGGGACGTCCGGCCCGTCGGCGGCCGGGTCGAAGCTGCGCAGCAGCCGCCTGCGCTCTGCGGGCACGCCGAGCCTCGCCAGGTCCCGCTCGTGGCCGGTGTCCATGGCGACGAGCAGGTCGGCGTCGCGGTGCACGTCGCCGACGACGGCGGCCACATGCCCGATCGGGTATCCGTATCTGTCCAGGGTGGCGGTGGTGCGGTGGTCCGCGTCGGCCCCCACGTGCCAGGACTGGATGCCCGCACTGCTGACCCGGACCCGGTCGGCGAGCCCGGCCAGGTCGAGGTGGTGGGCGAACATCTTCTCCGCCATCGGCGAACGACAGATGTTGCCCGTACAGACGAACGAAATGTGCAGCTCACCCACACCTGCCATTCTGGCCGTCGCCCGCACGAGCCCGCCACGTAGGGTGTTCAGTCGTGCCCTCCGACACAGTCGATCACGCGTTGCTGCGCCACCACGGCGACGTCGACGCGCGGCCGGGGATGCTCGATTTCGCGGTGAACGTGCAGGGCAGCGCCCCGCCGCCATGGCTGCGCGCGCGCCTCGCCGCGCGCCTCGACGACCTCGGCCGCTACCCGAGCGCTGTCGACCACGACGCCGCCCGCGCCGCCGTCGCCACTCGTCACGGCCGCCTCGCCGACGAGGTCCTGTTGCTCTCCGGCGCGGCGGAAGGCTTCGCGCTGCTGCCGCGCTTGACCCCGCGTCTGGCCGCGTTGGTGCACCCCTCGTTCACCGAACCGGAGCTGGCTCTGCGGGACGCGGGCGTCCCCGTCACCCGCGTGCTCCTCGACCGCCCCTACGTCCTCGATCCCGCCGTCGTGCCCGAGTCCGCCGACCTCGTCGTCCTCGGCAATCCCACCAACCCCACCTCGGTCCTGCACCCCGCAGCGACCATCCGCGCCCTGCGCCGCCCCGGCCGCGTCATCGTCGTCGACGAGGCATTCATGGACGCGATCCCCGGCGAACCCGAGTCGCTGGCCGGTGCGGCGGGACCCGACGTCCTGGTGTTGCGCAGCCTCACCAAGACCTGGGCGCTGGCCGGTCTGCGCTGCGGCTACTTCCTCGGCGACCCGGCCCTGCTCGACCGTCTCGCCCACGGCCGCCCGCACTGGCCGCTGGGAACCTTGCAGCTCGAGGCGATCCGCGCGACCGCGACCCCCGCCGCCCTCGCCGAATCCGACGCCCGCGCCCACACCCTGGCGGTCCGCCGCGCCACCATGATCCGACGTCTCACCGCCGTCGGTGTCGAGGTGCACACCCCCGCCGCGGGCCCGTTCCTGCTGCTGCGCATCCCCGAGGGCGAGACCGTGCGCACCCGGCTCGCCGAGCGCGGCATCGCCGTCCGGCGCGCGGACACCTTTCCCGGCCTAGGCCCCGATCACCTGCGGGTCGCGGTGCGCGGCGATGCCGAGGTCGACCGGTTGCTCGAAGGGCTGCGGACGGTGATGCGGACACCCGAAGCCGGTCGCCGTCGCCGACCGGGCGGCCCGGCATGATGGGTTCGGCAGGTGGCGCGAAACAGGAGGTCGAGGGTGACGAAGCTGGTGGATCTGGTGGAGGTACTGGACGCGGCCTACCCGCCGAGGCTCGCCGAGTCCTGGGATTCCGTCGGGCTGGTCTGCGGTGATCCCGACGACACCCTGACCCGGGTGCTCTTCGCCGTGGACGCCACCGCCGACGTCGTCGCCGAGGCCATCGACTGGCGCGCCCAAGCGCTGGTCGTACACCATCCGCTGCTGCTGCGCGGCGTCGACACCGTGGCCGCCGACACCCCGAAAGGCGCTCTGCTGCATCGGCTCATCCGCTCCGGCTGCGCGCTGTTCACCGCCCACACCAATGCCGACTCCGCCGATCCCGGCGTCTCGGACGCGCTGGCCGCCGCCGTCGGTCTGACCGTGACCGGACCGATGGAGCCGAAACCGGTGACGGCCGTGGACAAATGGACCGTTCAGGTGCCGCAGGCACACACCGAGGCGGTACTCGCGGCGCTGTTCGCGGCCGGTGCCGGTGGTTCCGGGGCCTATCGTGACTGTGCCGTGCGGGTCGCCTCGACGGGACAGTTCCGGCCGATGCCCGGCGCGAGACCGGCGATCGGCGACATCGGCGAACTCGAGGTCGTCGCCGAAGATCGCATCGAGGTCGTCGCCGCGCCCGGCGCGCGCATCGCTGTGCTCGATGCGCTGCGGGCCGCGCATCCCTACGAGGAACCCGCCTACCACGTCACCGAGCGCGCCACGCTGCCGTCGAGCCTCGGGCTGGGGCGCGTCGGTGTGCTGCCCGAGCCGCAGACGTTGAGCGAGTTCACCGCTCGCGTCGCGCAGGGGCTTCCGCACACCGTCTGGGGCGTGCGTGCGGCAGGTGACCCGGACCGGGTGATCGAGCGTGTCGCGGTGTGCGGCGGCTCGGGTGACTCCTACCTCGGCGCGGTCATCCGCCTGGGCGTGGACGCGTACCTCACCGCCGACCTGCGCCATCACCCCGTCGACGAGCACCTGCGCAAGAACGGCCCCGCCTTGCTCGACGCCGCCCACTGGGCCACCGAATTCCCCTGGTGCGCACAGGCGGAAGGCGTCGTGCGGGCGGCGCTCCCGGATCTGGAGACTCGGGTGTCGACCCTGCGCACCGATCCGTGGACGGTGTGCGCGCAGCCCTGATCGCCCCCGCCCCAGCGAATTCGGGCGGCGTGTCCCGCTCGGACGCGCGGGTGGACGCGAGGTTCGACGGGCTGTGACAGCCGCGAATGGGTACAACTACCGCATGAACTTCCCGGTGGACTTCGGGGTCGCGCAGATCGGTTTGATCCTGCTGCTCCTCGTCGGTGTGGCGTTGTTGATCTCGGCACTGCTGAAAGTGCGCACGGTCGGATTGCGCGTATTGATCGGTCGCGGCGCGAGCGGTCTGGCCATCCTGCTGGTCGCGGTGGTGATCCTCTGGATCGTCACACTGCTGCAGACCTACCTCGGTCTCACCGGGGAGATCAAGGCCGCGCACGCCGTCGTGCGGGAGGTCGACGGCCAGGATCATCAGCTCGAGGTCGATCTCACGATCTACGGCGACGAGGACACCGAGGAACGCCGCGAGACCTTCCAGGTGCAAGGCGACATGTGGGTGCTGCAGGCCAATATCGTCGAACTCGAACCGTGGGTGAACGCACTCGGCTTCCACTCCGGCTACAAGGTGACCCGCCTGTACGGCCAGCGGCTCGACGGCGTCGCCACCACCCAGAACCACATCTTCCTCGACGGCGAGGACCGCGACTTCTTCGAGGACATGCGCGACGGCAGCTGGTACACCGAGCCTTTCGTGCGCTCGGCGTACGGCAACGCCGTCATCGCCATGCCCGGCGAATACGACGTCTACATCTCCCGCGACGCCATCAAGACCCGCGCCGCGGGCGAGTGAGCGAGGCTCACCAGGCGTGCGAGCGCGTCCGGAGAGCCTCGATCCGGTGCTGCAACTGCCGCACGAGTTCGTCGACCGGCGCGGGACTGATCGAGAAAGCGTCGGCGTCGTGGTTGACCAGCAGATAGCGTCCGTCGTCGGGGTAATCCAGCCAGATGAACGCGTGCCCGTCGTTGGTGGGCCGCGCGTCGATCGCGATCCCCGGATGCACGGAGATCTCGCCGGTGCCGATGCGCGGCCTGCGCACGAATCGGTTCAGCTCCTCTTCCGGCGCGAGCCGGGTCGGATGGCGCGCGTACACCGGCCGATCCAGATCGGACCGCCGCGCGGTGAACGGCGCGTGCCGACCGCCCGCGCAGCGCGGCAACCGGGCGGCGATCTCGGTGGCGACCGTGTGCGAGTAGCACATGGTCAGCACCACATCACGCCCGTGCTCCCTGGTCGGTCCGGGATGCTGCACGGCGATGGTGGCGACCTGGCCGGAGATGCCCGCGTGGATCCGTACCACCCGATCGGCCCGCGGCCCGTGCAGGCCGTGCACCTCCACCCGCACCTCCGGCTCCAGCAGCACGGTCAACGCGCGGTGCAGCCGCTCGTCGAAGATCTGCTGCAACCGTCCGGCGGTCTGCGCGCGCAGCCGCTCGTAGTCGTCGCGATGCTCCATCCGTTCGGGCCGGTAGCTCAGTGGATACGGCAGCCGATCGCGCCCCAGCACCTCGAGTGCTATTCGGAACGCGAGACCGTCCATCTGCCAACGTAGTTCACTCATCCGCCGATGACCCCGCCCGGCGGGAGCACGCGCGGTTGTTCGCCGAGCAGTTCGGTGGTGCGGTCCTGGACCAGGTAATCGGGAATGTTGTGCTCGCTCTCGTCGTCTTTGCCGCCGCCGCCTCGGCCGGCGCCCATGCCGCCCATGCCCGGCATGCCGGCGCGCCCGCTCGCACCCGCGGCGCGGGCGTTGCTCACTCCCGCGCCGGTGGGTGCAGAGGTGCTGCCGCTACCCGGAATGCTCGCCCCCGGGCCGGGCGTAGACCCCGGCGAGCCGGAACCCGGCGAACCCGAGCCGGGGGAGCCCGAACCCGGTGAGCCGAGACTCGGTTTGCTGCTCGGATCGGTCGGGTTGCTCGGCTGGCTCGACGCGGGCACGGTGCTCGCCGGATCCGTGGACGCCGGATCGGTGCTCGGGTCGTCGGTCGCGGACGGATCGTCCGTCGACGAGGGATCCTCGGTCGAGGACGGGTCGTCGGTCTTCGAGGGATCCTCGGTCGAGGACGGGTCCTCCGACTTCGACGGATCCTCTGAGCCCGGCGTATACGGATCGTCGTCCGAATTCGACCCCGGCGGCCTGCCCGGCCAGTCCGTGCCGCCGTCGGGTTTCGGATTGCTCACCGGATTCGTCGGCTCCGGCAGGATCGGCGTCTGCTTGTCGACCTCGGTGGCGCCCAACTGGTAGGTCTTCATGACCTCCTGTGCCCTGGCCTCCGCCTCGTTGGCTCGATGCTGGCCCAGCTTCAGCACGCCGTTGCCGGGGACATGGCCGAGGAATCTGTCGACCGCGTCGAGTTCCTCGGGCGGGGGGACGGATAGTTTGGCCTGATCCAGATAACCTTGGATCAGGTCGATACCACCGGCCACCTGCTGGAAACTCACCTTCAGCGTTTCGAATTCGTCTGCGTAGGACTGGCTCGCCGTCATCGCCGAGTTCGCGGCCCTACCGCTCCAGTACATGTTGATGTCCTGCTCGATGCCTGTTCTGAACGCCTTGATCGCGTCCCCGGCCTGGTCGGTCAGCTTCCGCCAGCCGTCGGCCCCGGCATTGATGTCGGCTTGCTGGACTCCTTTAGGGTTATCGGGGTCGCCGGTGCCGTTCAACGCGTCGTAGATCTCCCGATGCGACCAGGTATCGAACGCCTCGGGGTCGGTGATCGCCGGGGGCGCGGGGTTGTTGTACTCGCTCGACAGCTGGCTGTACTCGTTCTGAATGTGCTGTCGATCGCCCTTCCACTTGCTCGCCGCATCGTCCTGCAGCGTCTGATCCCGCTCGTTGTTGGCGTCGGAGGTCCGGTGACCGTTGATCCCCGCCAACCCGGCCATGGCCGCATACAGTCCCAAACCCATCAGTTGACCCCCTCGGTTCGTGCATTCATCCGATGCGCCGCGGCCCGATCGGTCCGCTCGAGGTTCCCGCTCGAGGTTCCCGATTGCCGCAACGGTGAGGCGGCACGTGGGGCGACGGCGGTTCGCATGGTTCTCCTGGCGGCGTCGGAAGACAGTCGACGTAACTATATGACGCACCCGCCCGGGGTTCGGTTCCCGTGATTTCGTGGGGTCTGTGCTGGGTTCGGCGGGCCGTGGGCCGGAGCAGGGGTACGCTCGACCCTTGCCCGCCGGGCCTCGGCGGGCGCCCATTCGTCCACAGTGTGCAGGAGTCTGTCCGCGTTGAATGTCGAACCACCGATCCAGGCCAAGCTGCTCCAGCTCGCGGCTGTCGATGCCGAGCTGACGCGGATCGCGCATCGGCGCACCGTGCTGCCCGAGCAGCAGGAGGTGGAGCGGCTGGAGGCGCTGCGCAGCGAGCACAAGGATGCCGCGGTGAAGGTGGAGATCGTCATCGATGATCTGGACCGCGACCTCGAGAAGCTCGAAGGCGAGATCGAGGCGGTCCGCAAGCGCGAGGAGCGCGACCGGGGGATGCTGTCCTCGGGGGCGGTGGCGGCCAAGCAGTTGTCGGAGATCCAGCACGAGCTCGGCAGCCTCGAGCGCCGCCGTGGCGTGCTCGAGGACGAGTTGCTCGAGGTGATGGAGCGGCGGGAGGCTTCCTCCTCGGACCACGATCACGCGGGCGCGCAGCTGAGCAATACCGAGGACGAGCTCGCGCGGGCGCGGCGGATGCGTGACGAGGCGGTGGCCGACCTGGACGTGGCGCAGACCCGCTGCGAGAACGATCGCGCCGCGCTGCTGGGCGCCTTCCCCGCCGAACTGCTCGCGATCTACGACCGTCAGCGCGCCCAGCAGGGTGTGGGTGCGGCGCTGCTGCAGGCGCGCCGGTGCGGGGCCTGCCGGATCGAGCTGGATCGCGGGGAGATCGCCCGGATCGCCAAGGCCGCGCCCGACGCCGTGGTGCGCTGCCCGGAATGCGGCGCTGTCCTGGTGCGCACCAAGGAATCCGGTCTGTGAGGCCATGAGGTCATGTCCGACGAGAAGGTGGCCGACAAGAAGGTGGCGTACTCGAAGGTGATCGTCGAAGCCGACGGCGGGTCGCGGGGCAATCCCGGACCGGCCGGTTACGGCGCGGTCGTGTTCGACACCGATCGGACGGTACTCGCGGAACGGTCCGCCGGTCTCGGCATCGCGACCAACAATGTCGCGGAGTACCGGGGCCTGATCGCCGGCCTGGAGGCGGCGGCCGAGCTGGGGGCCCGCACGGTGGACGTGCGGATGGACTCCAAGCTGGTGGTCGAACAGATGTCGGGGCGCTGGAAGGTCAAGCACGCGGCGATGATTCCGCTGGCCGAGCGCGCGCGCAGGCTGGTCGCCGGCTTCGACCGGGTCACCTTCACCTGGATTCCGCGCGAGCGCAACAAGCACGCCGACAAGCTGGCCAACGAGGCGATGGACGATGCGCTTCTCGTCGAGGAAGTGCGAGCGGCCCGCGCCGAGGGCCACGCCGCGACCGATCTCGGCGCCGGTCGCGGCGAAACCCGGTCCACTCCCGACCGCTCGGACAACGGGACGGAGAAGCTCACGCCGCGATCCGGTGGCGCCACGACGACTCCGCGCTCGGAGACCCATGCGGCTCCCGGTCCCGGTTGGACCGGTGCGGTCGGCCGCCCGACCCGGCTGCTGCTGTTGCGCCACGGTCAGACCGAGCTGTCGGTCCAGCGGCGCTACTCCGGCCGAGGCAACCCGGCGCTGACCGAGCTGGGCCGGGAACAGGCTGCGCGCGCCGCGAAGATGCTCGCCGCCAAGGGCGGTGTGGAAGCGGTGATCACCTCCCCGCTGACCCGCGCCACCCAGACCGCCGAGGCCGCCGCGAAGGCGCTGGGCGTGCCGATGCAGACCGATCACGGTCTGATCGAGACCGATTTCGGCGAATGGGAAGGGCTCACCTTCGCCGAGGCGGCCGAACGTGATCCGGAACTGCACGCGGCCTGGATGGGCGATCCGTCGCTGCCGCCGCCGGGCGGGGAGAGCTTCGACGCGGTGCGGGCCAGGGTCGAGGCGGCGCGACGCGATCTGATCGCGCTGTATCCGGGACGCAATCTGGTGGTCGTCAGCCACGTGACGCCGATCAAGACGTTGCTGCAGCTCGCGCTCGGAGTGGGCCCCTCGCTGCTGTACCGGTTGCACCTGGATCTGGCGTCGCTGTCGATCGCGGAGTTCTATCCCGACGGTGGGGCGTCGGTACGACTGGTCAACGACACCTCGCATCTGAGCTGAGCCGCGCGCGAGCACGGAAATGTTCGCGCGATTCCACTACCGGGTACGCCTGTCTCGTGAAAAGGTGAACCCGGCTGTGGGCGGGCGGTTCGCGCGGTGGTGAACCCGGCGCGAATGCGCCCTTCGTTCTTCGGAATTCGAGAGGAAGTACTGTTTTGACGCTCAGGTGGATGGCGGCAGCGGCGGCCGTCGTCGCAGGTGTGGGCTCAGCCGTCACGGGGACGGCGCAGGCGGCGCCGGAGGGCGCGGTGCTCGGGGGTGGTTCGGGACTGGTCTTCGACAACAACTCGGCGTGCTCGCTGACCGCCATCGGTCACGACAACGCCGGACGGCTGGTCGGTCTGACGGCGGGCCATTGCGCGCCGACCGGCTCGCGGCTGGCGGCGGAAGCGGCGCTGCAGGCGGGCGTGATCGGCACGGTCGCCTATTCCGACAACGGCAAGGGCTTGGATTTCGCTGTGCTGCAGCTGGACCCGGCCAAGGTGACCCCGGTCCGCACGGTCGGCCAGACGACCATCAACGGCCTCGGCGAGACGCCGAACCCGGGCACGACGGTCTGCTTCAACGGCCGCACCAGCGGCGGGGGCTGCGGCGTGGTGTGGGGAAGTCTGGACGAGACCCTCACGCTCAATCAGGCGTGCTCCAAGCCGGGTGATTCCGGTGGCCCGGTGACCGTCGGCGATCGCCTGGTCGGCATGAACCAGGGCAGGCTGACCGGCATGGCGGGCATTCCGTTCGACCTGCCGTGCGCCGACGCCGCCAACCCGATCCACTCGCCCGCCTATTTCGCCCCCATCGAGGTCATCCTCGCCGCCGTCGACGCCATCGGTGGCGTAGGCGCGGGCTTCCACACCGTCTAACGCCTTTCCCGGCGAATTCACCGCCGTGCCCGGCGTGCGGGCACGGCGGTGAATTCTGTTCGGGTACACGGGTTCAGGGACGCAGCACCGAGACCAGGAATTCGGTCTGGTCGTAGACGATCTGTTCGAAGACCTCGTCGAAATACACATCGAAATGCCCGACCGGATAACGCTTCACGACCGGATGCTTGGTGCGTTCGGCGGCCTCGAGCGTGGGACCGATCGGGGTGATCGTGTCGTTGTCGGCGATCGCGTAGAACACCGGTGTCTTGATCGCCTTCGCATGCTTGCCCGGCGCGTCGAACAACAGCGAGAATGCCACGCGCGCGGCGACTTTCGGCTCGTAGGTCGCGCTCTCCTCGGCCAGCCTGCCGAAGCCCTCCAGCACGTCGGGGGCGCTCATCAGCGCCGCCGAGCCCCTGCGCCCGGCCAGTCGCACGCGCACCGGCTTGCGTCGCAGCGAACCGAACAGCAGATCGGCGACGGCGATGGCGGTGACCTTGGTCAGGCTGATCAAGCCCTTCGCCTTCGTCGAGGCCCAGCCGCTGGTGAACGGTACCTGAGCGACCACAGCGGCGATGTAGTCGTCCTCCGGGGCGACGGCGAGCACGTGACCGCCGCCCAAAGAGGTGCCCCACAGGGCGATCCTGGTTTTGTCGATGCCGCGCAGGGTGCGGGCGTAGGCGATGGCGGCGCGCCAGTCGTCGCGCTGGCGGGCGATGTCGAGCAGCTGTCTCGGCTCCCCCTCGCTGGCGCCGAAATGTCGGTAGTCGAAGACCAATACGGCCATTCCCGCCGCGGCGAACCGGCGAGCGTATCTGTCCAGACCCATGTCCCGCGTGCCCCCCAGGCCGTGCCCCATCACCACGAGTGGACGGGGCTTGGGGACGCCTGCGGGAGGATACAGCCAGGCGGCGCACTGACGGCCACCTGAGGGAAAACTGACCTCGAGACGTTCCATGACGCTTAACCGTACTGGCGTGCCCGCCCGCCGACCTGCCGGGGCGGGCCGGGCAGGTACCCTGTTCGGGCGGACGAGTTGGTCGGGCGGCCGCGGCGAAGGGAACGGACACCTCGGTGTCGCCGCCCCTCGCCGAGGAAAGTCCGGACTCCACAGAGCAGGGCGGTTGCTAACGGCAACCCGGGGTGACCCGCGGGACAGTGCCACAGAAAACAGACCGCCCACGGCCTTTCGGGGTCGTGCGGTGAGGGTGAAACGGTGCGGTAAGAGCGCACCAGCGCCCCGGGTGACCGGGGCGGCTCGGTAAACCCCGCCCGGAGCAAGGTCGAAGGTCGCATTCGCGAGAGTGCGGCTGCGCAGGTGTCCGAGGGCTGCTCGCCCGAGCCTGCGGGTTGACCGCTCGAGGTACCCGGCGACGGTGTGCCCAGATGGATGGTCGCCACCCGGTGCGAACCGGGGACAGGATCCGGCTTACAGACCAACTCGTCCGCCCCCCGGGCACGCCCGCCGCGATTCAGCACATGTATCGGGCGGTCGCGTAGATCGCCAGCGCCTGGTCGGTGGTCGCGGCGGAATCGGTGCGCGTCACGATGTCGGCGACGACGGCGTCCTGCGATTCGCCCGCCGCGATGCCCCCGCAGATAGCGCTGAACAATTCGGCGATCTCGCGGTCCTCGCGGCCCTGGGTCAGGTCGGGGAAAGCGTTTCGATAACTGACGACGAACATGCCTGCCTTGGCATTGTCGACGGCGCCGGTCGGGGCGGTGGTAGTGGTGGTGGCGGCGCTCTGTGGGGAATCGTCGGTGCCGCAACCGGTGAGCAACAGGGCGACAACTGCGGAACCGGTCATGAGAGCGGCGGAGAATCTGGTCACGACGCGGGATCGTAGCGCCGCCGGAACGAAGCCGCCTTCCGTCGAAGTGAACGGAAGGCGACGCGTCGATGACCTGTGATCAGGAGGTCAGGACGGTTCGACCAGGAGAACCTGCGCCCAGTATGCGGCCTGGTCCGGGCCGACCAGAGGCATCAGGTAATCGAAGATGATCGATGACATCAGTGCGGTACTCCAATTGTTCGACGTTGGGGAGCTGACGGAAACGGGGCGAAAGTTTTCGGCCCGCACCGGAATCGAACATTAGCAGTCCGAAACGTCCCCGCCGAGGTCCCTGGGAAACCACTCGAGGAATTCGTTCCGGACTGGCACGAATGGTGATCGACGTCATAGAGTGGTCGCCGTTGGCACGTGCCCGGCGCGGGGCAGCTCCGGGCCATTCGGACATCTATGCGGAAGCAGGTCTCAACACATATGCGGGTAGTTCGTTCCTTGGTCGCCGGTGCACTCGTCGCCGGAGCCGCTTCAGTTCTCGCCGTGCTCGGTGCGGGCTCCGCGAGCGCGGTGGCCCTCACTCCGCTGCCGGGCGGTGTGCAGGTCGACCTCAGCCCCAGCGACACCAGGTGGGTCGCCGACACCGGTTTCGGCCGGGTTGTCGCCGGCCTTCCCCATCAGTCGGCGCCGTCGTTCGGCGAGGCGCTCGACGCCGCCGCCCAACTGTCCGCGCAGTATCCGAACGGCCGGGTGACCTTCACCGTCTTCGGTCCGCTCAACGAGCTCAACGGCACCATGCTGGCACTGCAGTAATCTCCGCTCCAGTAATCTCCGGTTGTGGAATTACGCCAGCGGATCATCTCGGCGCCGGTCGACTTCGGCGCCATCCGATCCGAATTCGCGATGGCCTCGGCGTATCCCGCCGAGGCCGTCGCCGAAGCCCGCGACGCGGTGGACGCGTTCGCGGGCTCCCGGGTGGATCGCACCGACCTCGAATTGGTCACCATCGACCCGCCCGGTTCGCTCGATCTCGATCAAGCCCTCTGCCTGCGACGCAGTGAAACGGGCTTCCTGCTCCACTACGCCATCGCCGACCTCGGCGCCGTGATCGTCCCCGACGGCGCGTTGGCGAACGAGGCCGGAACTCGCGGCCAGACCTATTACCTGCCGGACGGTTCGGTGCCGCTGCATCCGCCGATCCTGTCCGAGGATTCCGCCAGCCTGCTGCCCGGCCGCACCCGTCCCGCCGCCCTGTGGACCATCGAACTCGACGCCGCCGCCGAACCGGTGCGCTACGAGGTGATCCGGGCGCTGGTCCGCTCGCGCGCCCGCTTCGACTACGCCGGTGTGCAGGCCGACGCGGACGCGGGCAGGCTGCATCCCTCGATCGAGGCGCTGCCGGAGTTCGGCGCGCTGCGCATCGCCGCCGGCCTGGAACGTGGTGCGATCGGCCTGCGCCTGCCCTCTCAGAGCGTCGTCGCCGACGGCGCTCCCGACGGCCACTGGCGGCTGGCGCTGGAGCCGCGTACCGCCGCCGACGACTGGAACGAACAGGTTTCCCTGCTCACCGGCATGTGCGCGGCCCGCCTCATGCTCGACGCACCCGCGAGCGAGCGGACGGGCCTGTTGCGCACCATGCCGCCGCCGCAGGACTCCGCGGTCGACTCGATGCGCCGGACCGCCGCGGCGATGGGCATCGACTGGCCGCGGGATCTGGCCGTCGGCCGGATGCTGGCAGGCCTGGACGCCAACAGCCCCGCCGGACTCGTCCTGATGTCGGAAGCCACCGGCCTGCTGCGCGGCGCCGACTACACCGTGCTGACCGGCGCCGACGGCGAGGAGAACCTGCACCACAGCGCCATCGGCGCGCCCTACGCGCACGTCACCGCGCCGCTGCGCCGCCTGTCGGACCGGTTCACCATCGAGATCTGCCTGGCGCTGTGCGCGGGCGACCCGGTGCCGCCGTGGGCGCGCGCGAGCCTGGCCGAAGTCGCCGACACGATGAAGCGCTCCGGCTCCGTCGCGAACAAGGTCGATCGCGCGTGCATCGACCTCACCGAGGCGACACTGCTGTCCGAGCGGCTCGGCGCGGTCTTCGAGGCCGTCGTCCTGCGCGAAGCCGAGGGCAAGCGCCCCGCCGAGATCTTCGTCGCCGACCCGCCGCTGCTGGGCCCGTGTGCCGGGGACCCGCCGGAAGGCAAGCACCTGCGGGTCCGGCTGACCACGGCCGATCCCGTCGAGCGCAAGATCGGCTTCACCCACCCGGCCTGACATCCGCCGGTGGCGTCGAACGGAGCTGCTGTAAACGCGAGCGCCTCACGAACGGTTTCGGCCCGGGGGCTTGCACGGGGACGTGGAACGGGGCCTCTAGTCGGCGCTCTGTCCGGAGTGGTCACCTGCGGTGAACGCTTGCGCCGCTTCGGGATAGCGTTCGAGTTCGCGTGCCGCGGCGGCCTCCTCGGCGGCCGCGAGCAGGATATAGATGTCGGTGTCCGCGACGGTGGCCGTGTGTGCCGCCTCCGCCTCGCTCGCCGCGGCGAGAATCACCTGTGCCGCTTCGACGGCGTCGCGGTGATCACCGAGCACCGACTGCACCTGCTTGGCCCGGGCGCGCAGGTCGTCGGCGTCGTCGCCGAGTACCCGCACGGCCGCTTCGGCGCTGTAGCGCAATCGCTTGGCGGCTTTGCGGATGTCGTGCAACGCCTCCACCCGCTCGTCCTCCGGCAGGTCGGGCTCGGCGAGAATCCTGGTCCGCAGCCGTTCGGTGTCGCCGTCGAGCACCGCGCGGAAGACCTTCCGGGCCGAGGCGTGGCCGCGCTTGCCGCGCAACGGCGGGTCGGTTCGCCAGTGTTCGAGCGTCCGGCGCAGGTCGGCATAGCGATCGGAGTCGAGGGCGTCGAGCACCTCCGCGTGCGCCTCGGCGTAGATGCTCCGCTGCGCTTCCGCCAGCCGGTCCACCACGGCCGTCTGCCCGCCGTCGGCATCCTTCCCGCTGTCGAGTTCTGCGCCGGCATCCGTGCTGTCCCCGGCCTGCCCGCCGTTGTCGTCGGCCTCGGCCTCGCCGGCCGCACCGGTGGCGGGCAACGCGGCGAACCGCTCGGCGCGCACCTCGGCGTCCCGTGCCACGCCGAGCAGCCCTGCCAGCCACTTCAATTCCGCGCTGAGCTCGGTGGTCTCGGACTTGCGGAACAACCGGCGGTAGGAACGCAGCACGCTGCGCAATCGCCGGGTCGCCACCCGCATCTGGTGCACCGAGTCGTAGGCGTCGGCGCGCACGTCCGGCTCGGCGCCGAGCATCCGATCGATGTCCTCGCCGAGGGCTTCGGTGACGGCCTTGCCCGCCTTCTTCGTCATCGGCCCGCCCTCGCGAATTCGTCGGTTGCCTCGATCAGATGGTGCGCGATGCCCGGCTCGGTGGTCGCGTGCCCGGCATCGTCGACGAGGTGCAGCCGCGAACCCGGCCATGCCCGATGCAGATCCCACGCGCTCACCGCCGGGCAGACGATGTCGTGGCGGCCCTGCACGATCACGACCGGCAGATGGGCGATCCTGTCGATGTCGCGCAGCAACTGCCCCTCCTCGAGGAACCCGTTGTTGCGGAAGTAGTGGTTCTCGATGCGCGCGAAAGCCGTCGCGAATCGGGGATCGGCGCTCTCGGCGACCCGCTCCGGCCGAGGCAGCAGCGAACTCGTCGAGCCCTCCCAGACCGACCACGCGACCGCCGCCGCCTCGACCACTGCTGGGTCGGGCGAGTGCAGCAGCCGGTGGTAGGCCTCCACCAGATCGCCGTCGCGTTCGTCCCGCGGGATCGGCGCCAGATACTTCTCCCACTCGTCGGGGTAGACGTATCCGGCGGGCCCGTTGTAATACCAGTCGATTTCCTTGCGCCGCAACAGGAAGACGCCGCGCAGCACCATTTCGGTGACCCGCTCGGGGTGGGACTGCGCGTAGGCCAGCGCCAGTGTCGAGCCCCAGGAGCCGCCGAACACCTGCCAGCGGCCGATGCCCAGATGCTCGCGCAGCTTCTCGATGTCGGCGACCAGATGCCAGGTGGTGTTGACCGCCAAGTCCGCGCCGTCGGCGATGTGCGGGGTGGATCGCCCGCACCCGCGCTGGTCGAACAGCACGATCCGGTAGGCGGCCGGATCGAAGAACTGCCGGTGCATCGGCGTGGTCCCGCCGCCCGGTCCGCCGTGCAGGAACACCACCGGCTTCCCGTCGGGGTTGCCGCTGATCTCCCAATACACCGACTGCCCGTCGCCCACGTCGAGCATGCCCGACTCGTACGGCTCGATCGGCGGATACAGTTCGCGTCTGGTCACTACATCACCATGACACAGGCTCGGATGTCACCGTCCGACAACGACTGTCGCCAGGTCGGGGACCTCCAGCGCGTCGATCGCCTCCTGGCGCACATCCGGGCAGCTCTTTATGGTGACGGTGTCGACCACGCTCTTGTTGTTGAGCACGTCGATGCCGTTCTGCATGCCCCACGGGTGCACGATCAGATTCATCCCGATGCGGCCCAGTGTCGGACCCTGCACCCGGAAATTCGACAACTCGGGGCGGATCGCGTCGCACAGGCTCTGCGCGGCGGCATCGGTGACTGTCGGCTCGGCCTTCACCGAGGTCGTCGGTTTCGTGGTGGGCGCGGCGGTCGTCGAGGAGGACGACTCGGTGTGGGCGGCGTGGTCCGGGTCCCCGGACGATCCGCAGGCGCTCAGCGTGGCTGCGACCGCGAAAGCGGCGGCGCCCAGCATGAGGGGGCGGCGGGAGAACCAACGGCGATGCGGCATCGAAAACCTCTGCTCGAGTCGAGAATGTCGATTCCGAGTCTGCCACTGCGCCGCGGACGTGGTGCACGTCCGGTGCCGGGCCGGGCATCGCGGCGCCCGCCCGGCGCGGTGGATCAGAAGCTGTGCTCGGAAGCCGGGAAGGTGCCCGCGCGCACCTCGTCGGCGAAGGCGGCTGCGGCCGAACGCAACTCGTCGCCGACATTGCCGAAGCGCTTCACGAACTTCGCCGTCTTGCCGCTGGTGTAGCCGGCCATGTCCTGCCAGACCAGCACCTGCGCGTCGCAGTCCGGACCGGCGCCGATGCCGACCGTCGGAATGGTGAGCTTGCGGGTGACCTGCCCGGCCAGCTGCGCGGGCACCATCTCCATGACCACCGAGAACGCGCCCGCTTCCTGCACCGCGATCGCGTCCGCGATGAGCTGCTCGGCGCCGTCGCCGCGGCCCTGCACCCGGAATCCGCCCAGGGTGTTCACGCTCTGCGGGGTGAACCCGATATGCGCCATCACCGGGATGCCCGCCGAAGTGACCAGCGCGATCTGCTCGGCGACCCGCTCGCCGCCCTCGAGCTTCACCGCGTGCGCGCCACCCTCCTTCATGAAGCGAGTCGCGGTCTCGAGCGCCTGCCGCGCCGAACCCTCGTAGGAGCCGAACGGCAGATCCGCCACCACCAGCGCGTTCGGCGCACCGCGCACGACGCCCCGGACCAGCGGAATCAGCTCGTCCGCCGTGACCGGCACAGTGGTGTCGTAGCCGTAGACGACATTGGCCGCGGAGTCGCCCACCAGCAGCACCGGGATGCCCGCTTCCTCGAACAACCGCGCCGAGGAGTAGTCGTAAGCGGTGAGCATCGACCAGCGCTCACCGGCGGTCTTCATCTGCTGAAGGTGGGGAATCCGTGTCTTGCGACGCGCCTGCGCCGGCTGCGCCGCGCCGTAGGCAGGAGTTTCCGAATCGGATACGGACATCGTCGTCCCTTTCGTGTTGTCTCCTCGAGGCCGCTGTCGGGTCCCCGGGTTCACTGACGCCCTCCAGTGTGCCACCCGTCCTCCTGCCTTACACAGGGGCGTCGAATGGTGCGATTGGTCACACGCCGTGGTGCATCACCGCGTTGTCTCCCTGTCGGCTTGCGGTGTAGACGGCAGCGGGCGCGCGGACAGTCGCACTGGTCAGGTGCGGTACGCGTCTCGGCGGTGGCTCACATCGACCACAGTCACGACCGTCCGTTTGTCATCAATGCGGTAGACGATCCGATAGGTGCCCCGCCGCACGGACCAGCGATCATCCAGAGGTGGCATGAGCTGTTTTCCGACGCGGTGCGGATTCTCCAGCACAGGGCCGGTCATGAATTCGAACGCCGCTGCTGCCACCGTTTCCGGCAGTCGATCGGTGAGTGCCCGCCGTACTGTGGGGGTCGTCTCCAGCTGGTATGTCGTCACCGGCGACGGTTCGCCATCGCGGCCGCGAGATCGTCGCCGGTGACGACCTCACCGCGTGCCAGTTCGGCGTCGGAGTCCGCGAGCCGCGACATCGTGGCGGCATCGGACAGGATCGCGATCGTCTCCTCCAAAGCCTCCAGGTCCTCCGGTGCGATAAGAACGGCCGCGGCTTCGCCGTGGACCGTGATGGTGACACGCTCATGGTGAGTGCGGACCCGTGACACCACTTCCGACAGGCTGGCCTTTACCTCCGCTAGCTTCATGGTCATAAGTGTGACTATATCTCGTGGCGTGGTCAAGGTCGCGCCGTTTCGCCCGCAGGAACGGAATGAAGGCATACCCTCGGCACACAGCAGAGATCGACGGAGGTGGGCGGTGCTCGGATTCTTCACCAGGCAGGGGGAAGACTTCCTGCCCACGGAACTGTCGGTCAGCTGGTGGTCGCCGAATCAGTTGAGCGGCGTGCCGGTGTGCGGGCTGCTGGCGCTCGCGCTCGAGCAGCACTGCCCGGAGGGGTTCCTGCCCGCGCGGATGACAGTGGATCTGTATCAGCCGGTGTTCGCCGCGCCGACCCGGGTGCGGACCGAGGTGGTGCGGCAGGGATCGCGGATCGTGGTCGCCGACGCCTGGATCGTGCAGGACGGACAGGATCGGGTGCGGGCCTCGGCGGTGTTCCTGCGCCGGAGCGAACAGCCCCCGGGGAAAGTGTGGTCGCCGACGCTCGACCTGCCGGTGCCGCCGGAGGGATGCCTGTCACCGGACGGGGCGCGGCCACTGTTCAAATGCGGTGCGGCGAACTGGACCGGCGATTTCGCCGTCGCCCAGAATGCCGAGCGCAAGGCCTCGTGGCACAGCATGCCGCCGCTGGTGGCGGGTGCGGCGACGACGCCGTTCCAGCGGGCGGCGATCACAGCGGATACCGCGAATCAGGTGTGCCACTGGGGAAGTGCGGGCGCGGGTTACATCAACGCCGACGTGACCCTGACACTGTCTCGGCTGCCCGTCGGGTACGAGATCGGCATGAAAGCCGACAACACCTTCGCCGACGCGGGTATTTCCGTGGGCACCGCGGTCATGTACGACCGCTCGGGCCCGCTCGGTACCTGCGCCGTGACGACGCTGTCGAACGCGAAACGCCAGATCGACTTCGCCGCCTCCGAGGACCGCGTCCTCCTGAAGTGACCCGCGCGGCGATCGGCACGCCGGTCGTAGACCTGGCGGCGCGTGCGGTGAGCCGAGCCTGTGGTGGGACTACCGTGGATCTGTGCGTATCTTTCTGGCCGGTGCCACCGGCGTCCTGGGAATACGCTTGCTCCCGCTGCTGACCGCGGCGGGCCATCGAGTCGCGGGCATGACCCGGTCGGCGGGCCGGAGCGCGGCGATCGTGGCCGCGGGCGGGCAGCCTGTCGTCTGCGACGTCTACCACCGGAGCGCGTTGACGGCGGCGGTGGTGAACTTCCGGCCCGACCTGGTGATGCACCAGCTCACCGACCTGCCCGACGATCCCGCGCAGCTGGCCGAGCGGGTCGAGGCGAACGCCCGGATCCGCACCGAGGGCACGGCCAACCTGATCGCGGCGGCCGCGGCGGCGAGCGCGGAACGCTTCCTGGCGCAGAGCATCGCCTGGGTGCCGGCGGGGCATGCCGAGGTGATCGCCGCGCACGAGCAGGCCGTCCTCGACGTCGGGGGAGTGGTGGTCAGATACGGGCAGTTCTACGGGCCGGGCACCTACTACGAGACCGAACCGCCCGGGCATCCGCGCATCCATGTGGACGACGCGGCGGCCCGGACGGTTCCGTTGCTGGAGGCGCCAAGCGGCGTGGTGGTGCTGGCCGAACCGGAGGACTGACGACCCCTGCCTCGTGCCCGGCGTCAGCCGCGCGAACTCGCTCTGCCGGGCGCGGCGTGATCGGCATCGGCGGTCGGGGATTCGCGCGATCGCTTCGGCAGTTCGGCGGCCACCAGACCGACGAGCATCGCCGCCTCGCCCACATTGCCCAGCGGCGGCACGGCCACCGCCGCGGCGGAGGCGCCGAACAGCAGCGTTGTCCCGATCAGGGCGGCCGGGCGAGCTTCCCTGCGCCACAACACGATTCCCGCCGCCAGCAGCACCACGGTCACCACGACGGCCGGTATCGGCGGCACAGCGTGCTCGGCCGAGTACCGCACGGTGTCGGCGTAGTACCGCGGCACCAGATGCAGGTGTGGCAGTTCGGTGACCACTCCCCATGCCGTCGCCACCGCGGTCAGCGCCACGGCGCCGCGTCGCACCCAGGGCCCGGCGTCCACCCGATCGGCGGCCCAGAGGATCAGCAGCGGCGTGAGCAGGGCGTGGACGACGAAGCGCGGCACGCTGAGCGCGTGCAACACCGTCCCTTCGCCGAGTGCGGCGCCGAGGCCGACGACGGCCGAGTCGTAGGCCACCCCGAGCCCTACCACGCCGAGCAGCCACACCCGCGCGAGGCGGGGCACACGGCTCCACAGCACGACCACGCACGCCAGCTGGAGGGCTGCCGTCACCAGCAGGACAGCGGAGATCATCGCGACGTCCTCTCCCGTTCACGCGGAGGTGGAACTCGAAGGCAGGTCAGAGCACGCCCGCCTCGCGCAGCTTGTCGATCTCGTCCTCGCTCTTGCCGAGCAGACCTCGGTAGATCTCCTCGTTGTGCTGACCCGGCCGCACCGACCCCGCGTTGCGGATCGCGCCCGGCGTCTCGGAGAGGACCGGAATGATGCCCGGCCCCTTCACATTCCGGCCGATGCGCTCGTCGTAGTGGTCGGCGATCATGCCGCGCGCCCGCAGCTGCGGATCCTCGACCACCTCGGCGACGGTGTTGATCGGTCCGCTGATCACCCCGGCCTCGTTGAGCGTGGCGATGATGTCGCCGGGCTGCCGGGTGGAAGCCCACTCGGCGATGATCGCGTCGAGCTCGTCCTGGTTCCTGCCCCGGGCGAGGTGGTCGGCGAAACGTTCGTCCTCGGCCAGCCCGGGTTGCCCCATCGCCGCGCACAGGCGGCGGAACACGGTGTCCTGGTTGGCGGCGATCACCACCCAGCTGCCGTCGGCGCTGCGGTAGATGTTCGACGGCGCGATGCCTTCCAGGCGGGTGCCCGACGGTCCGCGCACCACGCCGCCGATGTCGTAATCGGGAATGGTGGATTCCTGGATCGCCAGGCACGCCTCGGTGAGCGCGGCGTCGACGATCTGGCCTTCGCCGGTGACCGAGCGTCGGTAGAGCGCCGCGAGCGCCCCCTGCGCGGCGAACATGCCCGCCAGGCTGTCGCCGAGGGACAGCGCCAGACGCGGAGCCGGGCCGCCGGGGAAGCCGTTCATGTACCGCAGGCCGCTGGCCGCTTCGGCGACCGAGGCATAGCCGGCCTTGTGCGCGTCCGGGCCGGTCTGGCCGTAGCCGGAGACCCGCACCAGGATGATGCCGCGGTTGCGTTCGCGCAGCGTCTCGTAGCCCAGCCCCCACTTCTCGAGCGTCCCCGGCCGGAAGTTCTCGACGATGATGTCGGAACGCTCCACCAGTTCCAGGAACAGGTCGCGGCCCTGCGGCTCACGCAGATTCAGCGTGACGGCCTTCTTGTTGCGGGCCGCGACCGTCCAGAAGAAGCGGTGGCCGTCGAGCTCGGCCTGACCCCAGGTGCGCAGTGGATCGGGCCGGTCGGGGAGCTCGATCTTGAGCACCTCGGCGCCCATGTCGCCCAGCAGGCGGGCGGCGAACGGTCCGGAGATCAGCGTGCCGACCTCGAGGACACGGATGCCGTCGAGAGCGCCGATGTTCTGCGAGCCGGGGGTGGCCGAATCGGCGGATGCCGAGCTGGAAGTGGGGGAGGGGGTCATGTGCGGGTTCATTCAGGTAGTGGGAGCGAGGTGATGTTCCGCGAGCCAGTCGCTGATGATCCGCACCGCTTCGGTGAGGGGTTCGCGCTGGTCCGGTCCCAGATAGTAGTGGTTGGCTCCGGGGATCTCGTGCAGTTCCTTGTCCTCGGTGCCGATGGCGCCGAAGATGGCGTGCGCGTGGCTCGGGGTGCAGATGTTGTCGGCGGCGTTGAAGATCACCAGGGTCGGCACGGCGATGTCGGGGCCGCAGTCGACGATGTCGCCGCGGGCGTCGTCGTAGCTCCACTGCGACAGCCAGCTGCGCAGCGTGGTGAAGCGGGCCAGGCCGAACGGGCCCTGGTTCACCTCCTGCGGGTCGCCCAGGTAGGACTCGCCGGGGTCGCGGTCGTTGGCGTCGATGGTGGGGTCGAGCCAGCGCGGGTCGGCCATGGTGCCGTGCACGACGAAGCCGAACTCGTCGTCGGGGCGGCCCGCGGCCTTCAGCTCGGCCAGCTTGTCCTTCACCCAGGCCGTGATCTTGCGATTGCGCGCGATCTGGGCCTGCCGGTAGCGCTCGAGGAATTCGGCGGTGTACGGGGGCTGATTCGGGTTGGCCGGGTCGTAGAGATCCAGCTCGGGGTCGCGAACGGTGGGGTCGGACTCGTCGAGGATGGAGGCGTCCATCGATTCGGTGAGCGTGTGGTGGCGGCTGATGTGCGCGGCGACCAGCGCGATGCCGTCGACAGGCGGCAGGTCGGCCCTGGTGAGGTCGGGGCCGTCGCCGGACGGGCTCGCCGTCAGCGTCGGTTTCGTGGCCTGCTGCTGGTAGAAGACCGACAGCGAACCGCCGCCGGACCAGCCGAGCAGCACGACCTTCTGGTATCCGAGCCGGTTCTTGGCGTCGCGGACGCATTCGCCGAGATCCTGGACGACCTTCTCCATCAGCAGCGCGGAATCGGCGCCGCGGTAGCGGCTGTTGCACACGATGATGTGGTGCCCGGCCTTGGCCAGCGAGCCCACGATCGGCAGATAGGTGCCGCTGGATACCGGATGCATGAGCACCAGCACGGTGTCGGACTCGTGGTCGCGTGGCTTGACCAGCTGGGATTCGAGGGTGACCAGCTCGGTCAGCCCGCCGTAGGCGTCGCGGCCGCCGGTGGTGTTCGCGTAGGCGACGACGTAGGGGATGCGCTCGGTACGAGACATTTCTTGCCTGCCTTGATGTTCGAGGAGTGCGTGGCGAAGGAAGCCGGTGCGCGGACCGTCAGTGCGCGCCGAGGTCGTTGGCGAGGTACTCGGGCGAGGGGATCAGCCTGCGGCGGGTGTCGATCGCGATCGTCGTCCAGCCGATGCGGGTGATCTCCTCGCGCTTGCGCCGGGCGCGCTCGCGCATCTTCTCCGGCGCGCCGTGGTGCACGCCCTGTGGCGCGTGCGAGATCAGGCCGGGCGGCATCGGCACGCCGTACATCTCGCCGCCGTGGAAGAAGGCGATCTCGTCGTAGTCGACATTGCGGTGGTACCACGGGATGGTCTCGGTGCCCGGCGCGGACTCGGCGAGCTTGGGCAGGAAGTTCATCACGTAGACGCCGGTGGCCTCCATGAACAGATGCACCGTCGGGGGCAGGTGCACGCTCTCGGAGAGGATGACGTTGTAGTCGGCGATATTGAAGGTGAACGGGAAACTGTCCCCGCGCCAGCCCTCGACGTCGAGCGGGTGGTGCTTGTAGTACAGCTTCGTCGGGCCGCCTTCGTGGAACAGCACGATCTCGTAGCTCTCGCGGCCGTCGTCGTCGTGGGCGGCGGGCTCGGGGATGGTGACCAGTGCCGGATCGAACGGGAAGTGCCTGCCCAGGTAGCCGGCGTCGGGCACACGGAACTCCTCGGTGGCCTCGATCATCAGCAGTGTGGTCTCGGCTTCGGGGACTTGGCGGAACGTGCAGCCCTTGGGGATGTAGATCCAGTCGCCCTCGCGGTAGTCCAGCGGGCCGAACTCGGTCTCCAGCAGGCCCGAGCCGGCGTGCACGAAGGAGAGCACGTCGCCGTCGACGTAGCGCACGAAGTGCGGCATCTCCTCGCCGCGCCGACTGAGCAGGATCCGGCAGTCGGCGTTGTGGAACAGCTGCAGCGGGGCGCCCGCGGGGTCGGTGGCGTCGGGGGGAGTCAGCGAGCTCGCCAGCACGTCGGTGGGACGCAGGGGGCCGACCGCCTTGTACTGGGTCGGGTCGTTGCGACGGTAGAGGCTCGCGGTGCGGCCGGTGAAGCCGCCGCGGCCGAGTTCGTCGTCCTTGAGTCCGTCGAGATCGGCGTGCAGGCGGCGGGGAGTGGTGCCTTTACGCAGGTGCACAAACGATTCCATGTCAGCTTCCAGTCCTCGTGCGGGGCCGCGTCGATCCGCCACCGCGAAGCCATCTTGATGCCAGTCAATGTTTCAGATAAATTGATCATCGTCAATATCTTTCGGGGCAAGTCGATCCTTCGGGTAAGCAGGCACCGTTGGGTAGCGCAGCAGTGGAGGACGCCGTGGAATCCGTGAAGGCCGAGCCCGCATCCGGGGCAGTGGCGGGGCCCGTGCCGGGGGCGGTGCCGGAGACCGCGCGGGTCAAGAAGTCGCGCGGTCGCCCGCCCGCCGGTGGATCGCCCGCATCGACCGACGAGATCATGGCCACCGCCCTGCGGATCTTCGCCCGCGACGGTTTCGCCGGCGCCTCGGTGGCCGAGATCAACCGCGAACTCGGTGTCAGCCACAACCTGATCCACCAACGCTTCGGCTCCAAGGAGGGGCTGTGGTTCGCGGTGGTGGACTGGGTGTTCGGCCATGCCGCCGCCCTGGTCGCCCAGGGCGCGGCCGGTCCGGAGCTCGCCCCGCTGGAGGAGTTCCGGCGCGGCATCGTGCGCTTCCTGATCCTGCAGGCCGACTATCCCGACGCGGTCCGGCTGGTCAGCATGGAATCGGCGATCGAGGGCCCGCGCCTGGCCTACCTCTACGAGCGCCACATCGAGCCGATCCTGGTACGCCTGGCCAAGCCCCTCGAGCCGCTCATCCGTCGGAAAGTGCTCACCCGCAACGATTTACGCTCCATCCACTTCCTCATCGCCCACGGCGCGACAGCCCCGTTCTCGGCGCTGCCGCTGGCCAGGCGGATGGCGCCCGGCGACCCGCTCTCGGCGCAGGCGGTGCGGCGGCACGCGCGGTTCGTCGCGGACATGATCGTGGCCGGTGTCGAGGCCAAGGCGAACGAGCCTGGCGCGTCGGCGAAGCGGCCGGGCGACGCGGCGGATCGGCCGAGCGGGGACGACGAGCAATCGCGCGGCTAAGCTGAGGCGGTGGCGCGGGCACGCGGTGCCGTCCAGCTGACGGTCGAGGACTGGTTGCAGGCCGGATACACGGTGCTGGCCGAAGAGGGTTTCCGCGCGCTCAAGATCGATGTGCTGTGCACTCGCCTCGGCGTCACCAAAGGCAGCTTCTACCACCATTTCCAGGACATCGCCGCGTTCAAGAACGCGCTGGTCGACTCCTGGGGCCAGTGGAGCGATGTCGACCACCAGCGTATGGACGCCCTCGCGGACACCCCGCCGCGCGAACGGCTGATCGCCATGATGGGCCTGCTGGTCAGTCCGCGGCACTGGACGCTGGAGCGCGCCATGCGGGAGTGGGCCCGCTCCGACCCGCGCGCGGCCGCGAGCGTGCGCGCCTCGGACAAACACGCCAGACGCGCGGTCCGCCGGGCCTTCGCCGATCACGGCTTCGACCCCGAGACCGCCGCCCGCCGGGCCGAATGGACCTTCGCGCTCGGCATCGGGGCACTGCACCTGTCGACTTCGGCGCGCGGTGGCAGGCCATCGCCTCCCGAGCGTGAGGAACTCGTGGACTTCCTGCTCCGGCCCTGAACCCACCACCGTTCGGGCAAGCTGCGGCCACTGCCCGGGGACCGCGTGCGTCGTCTCCGGTTCGCGAGGGCTTCCCTCGACCGGTGACTGGGTAGGGCGGGCGTGGCGTGCCGGACGTTCGCGGCCGACGTCGATACTGGCAGGATCGTGAGCATGGGTGTTCGGCGGTGGTGCGGGGTAGCGGCGGCGGTGTCGATCGTGGTGGCGACGGCGGGGTGTGTCGCCGAGGGCGACGCGCCGGTCGGCTCGATGCCGCCCGCGCCCGACGGGCTGACCCGCTTCTACGAACAGACTCCGCGGTGGACCGCCTGCGCCGAGATCGCGGGCGAGCAGGTGAGCCTGCCGCCGATCGCGCAGTGCACCAGGATCGAGGTGCCGATCGACTACACCGAGCCGGAAGGCCCCACCGCGCAGCTCGCGCTCTCGCGCATCCCGGCCACCGGCGCGAAAATCGGCTCGCTGCTGCTCAATCCGGGCGGTCCGGGCGTCTCCGGCCTGGACACGGTGCTCGTCGGCAACCAGACCCCGCTGGCGCAGCGGTTCGACCGGGTCGGATTCGATCCGCGCGGCGTCGGCTCGTCCACGCCTGCCGTCGCCTGCCTGACCCCGGCGGAGGCCGACGCCGAACGCGCCGAACCGCCCGAGGAGAGCACGCCGGAGGGGATCGCGGAGACCGAGGCGGAGAACCGCGAGTACGCGGACAAGTGCGTCGAGCGCAGCGGCATCGACCTGCTCGAGCACATCGGCACCCGTGAGGTCGTGCAGGACATGGACGTGATCCGGGCCGTGCTGGGCGATGCGAAGCTGACCTATCTCGGCTACTCCTACGGCACCAAGATCGGCGCGCTGTACGCCGAGAAGTTCCCCGACCGGGTACGCGCCATGGTTCTCGACGGCGCCGTCGACGCCTCGGTGGACCCGGTCCAGGAGGCATTGCGCCAGGCCGCCGGTTTCCAGCGCGCCTTCGACGCCTACGCGGCCGACTGTGCCCAGGCGGCCGACTGCCCGCTCGGCACCGACCCCACCCAAGCGGTCGCCCGGTTCCGTGAACTGGTCGACCCGCTCCGGTACACCCCGGCCGCCACCACCGACCCGCGCGGCCTGGGCTACAACGACGCCATGACCGGCGTCACCCAGACGCTCTACGCCGACGAACTGTGGCAGCGGCTCACCCTCGGTCTGCAGGAACTGCGCGAGGGCCGCGGCGACACCCTGCTGTATCTGGCCGACATCTACGACGGCCGCAACGACGACGGCACCTACAGCAATATCCAGGACGCGTTCAACGCCATTCGCTGCGTGGACGATCCGCGCGTCACCGATCCGGCCGTCGCCGCCCGGCTCGACGCCGAATACCGAAGGGCCGCTCCATTCCTCGACGACGGTCGCGGGACCGGCGCCTCGGCGCTGGAATTGTGCGCGAGCTGGCCGGTGCCCAATTCCGGCGAGCCGCACACCATCGCGGTCGACGGACTGCCCACCACGGTCGTGGTCTCCACCACCGACGACCCGGCCACTCCCTATCAGGCCGGTGTCGACCTGGCGGCCCAGCTCGACGCGGCCCTGATCACCTTCGAGGGGAATCGGCACACCGCAGCCCTCGTGGTGGGCGACGAGTGCCTGGATTCGGCCGTCATCGCCTATCTCGTCGACCTGATCGCCCCACCGTCGGGCCTCAGTTGTTGAGGTCGCGTCGAGTTCGTCCGATCACCGCAAAAAATTGATGCGCCTCATGTAACACGGATTTAACTCCAAGTGACTACGGTCGCGCGTATGGATCGCCAGAAGGAATTCGTGCTGCGGACGCTCGAAGAGCGGGACATCCGCTTCGTGCGTCTCTGGTTCACCGACGTCTTGGGCTACCTGAAGTCCGTCGCCATCGCACCCGCCGAGCTGGAAGGCGCGTTCGAAGAGGGCATCGGCTTCGACGGGTCGGCCATCGAGGGCTTTGCCCGGGTATCCGAGGCCGATATGGTCGCCCGGCCCGATCCTTCGACCTTCCAGGTGCTGCCGTGGGCCTCGAGCAAGGGCCATCAGCACTCCGCGCGCATGTTCTGCGACATCACCATGCCCGACGGCTCGCCGTCCTGGGCCGACCCGCGCCACGTGCTGCGCCGTCAGCTCAACAAGGCCGGTGACGTCGGGTTCAGCTGCTACGTGCATCCCGAGATCGAGTTCTTCCTGCTGAAGAACGGCCCGCACGACGGCTCCCCGCCGCAGCCCGCCGACTCCGGCGGCTTCTTCGACCAGGCCGTGCACGACTCGGCGCCGAACTTCCGCCGTCACGCCATCGACGCGCTGGAATCCATGGGCATCTCGGTGGAGTTCAGTCACCACGAGGGCGCGCCCGGCCAGCAGGAGATCGACCTGCGCTATGCCGACGCGCTGTCCATGGCCGACAACGTGATGACCTTCCGCTACCTGATCAAGGAAGTGGCCATCGACGAGGGCGTGCGCGCGACGTTCATGCCCAAGCCGTTCGCCGAGTACCCGGGCTCGGCGATGCACACGCACATGAGTCTGTTCGAGGGCGAGACGAACGCCTTCCACGACCCCGACGACCCGCAGAACCTCTCGACGACCGCGCGCGCGTTCATCGCGGGCATCCTCGAGCACGCCCCGGAGATCAGCGCGGTCACCAACCAGTGGGTGAACTCCTACAAGCGCCTGATCCACGGCGGCGAGGCCCCGACGGCCGCCTCGTGGGGCCGGTCGAACCGGTCGGCGCTGGTCCGGGTGCCGATGTACACGCCGAACAAGTCCTCCTCGCGGCGCGTCGAGATCCGCAGCCCCGACTCGGCCTGCAATCCGTACCTGACCTTCGCGGTGCTGCTCGCCGCCGGTATGCGCGGCATCGAGAAGGGCTACACCCTGCCGCCGGAGGCCGAGGACGACGTGTGGTCGCTGACCTCGGCCGAGCGCCGGGCGATGGGCTTCCGTGAGCTGCCCGGCACCCTGGACGAGGCGCTGGGCGCGATGGAACGGTCCGAACTGGTCGCCGAAGCGCTCGGCGAGCACGTCTTCGACTTCTTCCTGCGCAACAAGCGCCGGGAATGGGCCGGCTACCGCAGCCAGGTGACCCCGTACGAGTTGAAGGAATACCTGGGTCTGTGACACGGTAAGTTCAGATCCATGGTTCGGCCTCCTACCGCTCGTTCCGCTGTGCCCGGTGTCGGGCGGCTCGGATTGCTCGATCCGTCGGCCCCCGCCTCGCTGCGCGCACTGGGCTGGGACAACGTCGAGAGCATCCCCGTGCTGTGGTCGCTGTCGCGTGCGCCGGACCCCGATCTGGCGCTCAGCGCGATCATCCGGTTGCGTGAAGCGCTCGGAACCGACTGGGTGGGGCTGGATTCGGCGATTCGCACCGAGACCGCGCTGCGCGGGCGGCTGTTCGCGCTGCTCGGTTCCTCCTCGGCGCTCGGCGACCACCTGATCGCCGAGCCCTCGGTCTGGGAGCTGTTGCGTCGCGGCACGCTGCCGGACAAGGACGAACTGGTCGCCGACCTGCTCGCCGTCGTCTCGGCGGTGCCGGAAGAGGGCCCGAACGCGAGCCCGATGCTGTTCCGGGCGGGCGATGTCGGGCCCGACGCGGTGGCCTCACTGCGCCGTCGCTACCGCGATCACCTCATGGTGCTGGCCGCCCTCGATCTGGCCGCCACCGTCGAGAACGAGCCGGTGCTGCCGTATCGGGTGGTCGGCAGGCAGCTGGCCGATCTGGCCGACGCGGCACTGACCGCCGCGCTGTCGGTGGCGGTGGCCAGGGTGTGCAAGGACAAGCCGTGCCCGGTGCGGCTGGCCGTGATCGCGATGGGCAAGTGCGGCGCGCGCGAACTGAACTACGTCAGCGATGTCGACGTGGTGTTCGTCGCCGAACCGGCCGACGCGACCGCGACCAGGCTGGCCGCCGAGATGATGAGCATCGGCAGCCAGGCCTTCTTCGAGGTGGACGCGGCGCTGCGCCCGGAGGGCAAGGCGGGCGCGCTGGTGCGCACGCTGGATTCGCACCTGGCCTACTACAAGCGCTGGGCGCGCACCTGGGAGTTCCAGGCGCTGTTGAAGAACCGCCCGATGACCGGCGATCTGGAACTCGGCCGCCGGTACCGCGACGCGGTGATGCCGATGGTGTGGACGGCTTCCGAGCGGCCCGACTTCGTCTCCGATGTGCAGGGCATGCGCAGGCGGGTCGAGGGTCTGGTGCCCGCCGAATTGCAGGACCGGGAACTCAAACTGGGCCGCGGCAGCCTGCGCGACATCGAATTCGCCGTGCAGCTGCTGCAATTGGTGCACGGCCGGGTCGACGAGAACCTGCACGTGGCCAGCACCGTGGACGCGCTGACCGCGCTGGCCGCGGATGGCTACGTCGGCCGCGACGACGCCGCGAATCTCAACGCCTCCTACGAGTTCCTGCGGTTGCTCGAGCACCGGCTGCAGTTGCAGCGCCTGCAGCGCACCCACACGCTGCCCGCCGACGACGACGTCGAGGGCCTGCGCTGGCTGGCCCGCGCCGCCCACGTCCGCCCCGACGGCAGGCAGGACGCGGTCGGCGTGCTGCGTTCGGAGATCCGCCGCAACGCGGTGCGGATCCGCCGCCTGCACACCAAACTCTTCTACCGGCCGCTGCTGGAGTCGGTGGTCAAGATGGACCCGGACGCGCTGCGCCTGAGTCCCGCCGCCGCCGTCCGCCAGCTCGCCGCGCTGGGCTACGTCGCCCCGGAGAACGCCCTCGGCCACCTCGAGGCGCTGACCAGGGGAGTCTCGCGCAAGGGCCGCATCCAGGCGCTGCTGTTGCCGACGCTGCTCCAATGGCTGGGCGAGACACCGAATCCCGACGCGGGCCTGCTCGCCTACCGCAGGCTCTCCGAAGCGCTCGACGACCAGACCTGGTTCCTGCGCGAACTGCGTGACGAGGGCGCGATCGCCGAGCGTCTGATGATCGTGCTCGGCTCGTCGGAGTTCCTGCCCGACCTGCTGATCAACGCGCCCGAGACCATCCGCATGTTCGCCGACGGCCCCAACGGCCCGGCACTGCTCACACCGCGACCCGAGGACGTGGCCCGCGGCATCCTCACCGCGGCCGCTCGCTACGACGACCCGACCCGCGCCGTGGCGGCGGCCCGCTCGCTGCGCAGGCACGAACTGGCCCGCATCGCCTCGGCCGACCTGCTCGGCATGCTCGACGTGCCGCAGGTGTGCCTGGCGCTGTCCTCGGTCTGGGTGGCGGTGCTGGAGGCTTCGCTGGCGGCGATGATCCGGGCGAGCGAGGTCGAGACCGGTGAACCCGCGCCCGCGGACGTCGCGGTCATCGGCATGGGCAGGCTCGGCGGCATGGAACTCGGTTACGGCTCCGACGCCGACGTGCTGTTCGTCTGCGATCCCAGGCCGGGCGTGGACGAGACCAAGGCCGTGAAGTGGGCCAACAGTGTCGCCGAACAGGTGCAGCGGCTGCTGGGCGCACCGAGCACGGACCCGCCACTGCACGTCGACGCGGGCCTGCGTCCCGAGGGGCGCAGCGGCCCGCTGGTCCGCACGCTGGCCTCCTACCAGGCCTACTACGCGCAGTGGTCGCAGGCATGGGAGATGCAGGCGCTGTTGCGCGCGCACCAGGTGGCGGGCGATCAGGATCTGGGCCTGCGGTTCCTGCACGCCATCGACAAGGTCCGGTACCCGGCCGGCGGCGTCTCCGAGGAAGCGGTCCGCGAGATCCGCCGCATCAAGGCCAGGGTCGACGCCGAACGCCTTCCACGCGGCGCGGACCCGGCGACCCACACCAAGCTGGGACGCGGCGGCTTGGCCGATATCGAGTGGACCGTGCAGTTGCTGCAACTGCGCCACGCGCACAAGATCCCCGGCCTGCACAACACCTCCACGCTGGAGGCGCTGGAGGTCATCGAGAAGTCCGAACTGCTCTCCGCCGAAGACGTCGCCCTGCTGCGCGACTCCTGGCTGACCGCGACCAAGGCCCGCAACGCCTTGGTCCTGGTGCGCGGCAAGGCGATCGACCAGCTGCCCGCTCCGGGCAGTCTGCTCTCCGCGGTGGCCGCGGTGGCCGGCTGGCCGAACACCGACGGCGGCGCGGAGTTCCTCGACAACTACCTGCGGATCACCCGCCGCGCGAAAGCGGTCGTGGAGCGGGTCTTCGGCGGCTGATCGCCCCCGATCCTGTCGAAGCGCGCGGCGAAAGCACGCAGCGCCGCGCGCTCCGATTCCTGGTCCGGACCTTCGACCGTCACCGATACGAGGTCGCCCTCGGCCACGGCCAACTCGTCGCGGCAGAACGGCAGCACCAGGGCATGCACGCTGCGCTCGTGGCAGCTGAGCGTGACGCGGCATGGCCGGTGGCCGCCTGCGACGACGGCGAGGTCGTGCGCGTCGCCTTCGGTCATCGACCTTGCGGCCCGCAGTTGTTCGATATGCATGTGAGCACCTCTCACGCGGATGCCGATCAGTGTAGGGATCTTCTGCGGCGAAGGGACGCTGTGTAAGCGATCGGCAAGCGGGCCCGAATAGGGTTGATCCCATGCGTAAATGGATGATGCGGGCGCTCCTGGTACTGGGGTGGTGCGGCCTGCTGGTGGGGATCGCCGGAATCGTATTGCACACGAGGGGATGGCGGTCGCAGACGTTCTCGCTCGTCGCCTCGGGTGCGTCCTACTTCATGCTCGCGGCGGTGGTCGCGCTGTTGCTTTTCCTGGTGGCGCGCGGCTGGCGCAGTGCGGTGGCGGCGGGGATCGTGGTGGCGGCGGTGGCGTGGACGCAGCTGCCGGTCTTCGTTCCGGACGGCAACGCGGCGGGCGGGACGGAACTGCGGGTGCTGCAGTCGAATCTGCTCTTCGGTGAGGCCGATGTGACCTCGGTGGCCCACCACGTCGAGTCACGCGGCGCCGACGTGCTGACCGTGCAGGAACTGACTCCCGAAATCGAACCCGGGCTGACCGCCGCCCTCGCCGCCGAGCTGCCCTACCACTACCTCGAACCCATGCACGGCGGTGGCGGCACCGGCATCTACAGCCGCTACCCCTTGCACGACACCGTGAAGTTCGACGGCTTCCTGCTGACCAACCTCGCGGCGACCATGGATCACCCCGAGCGCGGCGCGGTCACCGTGCTGAACTTCCACCCGGTGCCGCCGACCGCGAACTTCCCGGCGTGGAGTTCCGAGATGCGCCGGGCCCGCGAGATCCTCGAAGCGCAGACCGGGCCCGCCGTGGTCGGCGCGGACTTCAATGCCACCCGCGATCACGCCCTGTTCCGCGATCTGCTGAGCGGTCGCTTCGCCTCGGCCGCCGAACTCGCCGGCGCCGGGCCGATGCCCACCTGGCCCGACGACCGAGCGTGGGGGCCGGTGATCGGCATCGACCACGTCCTGGTCGCCGACGGCGGCGCCGAACACGCGGAGAGCATCCGGATTCCCGGCTCCGACCACCGCGCGGTTTTCGCGGTGCTACACCTGGGCTGAACCGGCCCTCGCCTCAGCGGGGCCTCCCAGCCGGAGCCATCGAGCCGGAGCGCCGCCCGGGCCGTTGGGCCGGAGTCGGCTCGAACCGGTCGGATCGGGGCCCCGGCCGAGCCGGCTGACGGCGAGCGTGCGAGTCATCGGCGTTTCCGGCGCCGTGGTCGGCCGGAGTGCGGCGTCGTCCACCGAGTCCGGTGACGTGGCGGCCCGGAGAGTGCGGCAGTGTCAGGCGGTGGGCAGCGCGCTCAGCGAGGCCAGCGTGCCCGACACCGCGCGTGCCGCCTCGGCGCCCTTCTTCACGAAGTGCTCGGTGTAGTAGTCGATGTGCTCGCTGTGCTCGTGGAAGTGATGCGGGGTGAGCACCACCGAGAACACCGGCACATCGGTGTCGAGCTGCACCCGCATCAGCCCGTCGACCACCGCGGAGGCCACGAAGTCGTGCCGGTAGATACCGCCGTCGACCACCAGCGCCGCCGCCACCACCGCCGCATACCGGCCGGTGCGGGCCAGGCGCTGGGCGTGCAGCGGGATCTCGAAGGCGCCGGGCACCTCGAAGACGTCGATGCCCTCGGTGTCGAAACCGAGCTGGGCGAATTCGGCGGTGAAGCCTTCCAACGCCTTGCCGACGATGCCGCTGTGCCAGGACGCGCGGACGAAAGCGACCGATGCGTTGGATGTCGAAGCCATGCCCGTGAGCTTACTGGGCGGGCAGGCGCGCCTGAATCCACCGCAGGACGTCGGCGAGCACGGTATGGCGCTCGGGCTCGTTGAAGACCTCGTGGTAGAGACCGTCGTAGCGGATCACCGTCAGATCCCGCGCGGCCGCGCCCCGCTCGAGCATGTCCGAGCTGGACGGTGCGGCGAGGGTGTCGGCGGTGCCGTGCAGCACCAGCGTCGGCACCGTCAGCGTGTCGAGCCTGCCCTTCACCGTTCCGGTGGCCGCCAGGATCTCCGCGCCGGTGCGTGCGGGCAGCTTGCCGCGGAACACCAGCGGGTCGTTGTCGTAGGCGGCGACCACCGCGGGATCGCGGCTGATGGTGGATGAATCGAGTTGCAATACACCGAGATTCGGGGTCAGCTTCGACAGCACCGGCGCGAACAGCCGTTGCAGCGCGTTGCCTGCCGGGATGTCCAGCGGCGGCGCGGAGACGACGATCCCGGCCACGTCGATCGGCGCGCGAGTGGCCAGATACAGCACGATGAGGCTGCCCATCGAATGCCCGAGCAGGAACACCGGGACGTCCGGGTGCTGTTGCTGCGCGATCGCCCGCAACTGTTCGACATTGTCGGCCGCGCCGTCGACGGAGTCCAGATTGGCCCGGCGACCGCCGGACCTGCCGTGTCCGATGTGGTCGAGCGCGTAGACCGCGTGCCCGGCCTCGGCCAGGAACTCGCCGACGTGCCCGTACCGGCCGGAATGCTCGGCGACGCCGTGCACCAGCACGGTCACCGCGCGGGCCGGCTCCTCGGGCAGCCAAGCGCGCCAGAAGACCCGGTCGCTGCGGCCCTCGAACGCGTCTTCCTTCGTCCGGCTCATCGCGGCTCCTCTCCGATCGGACCGGCCGCGAGCTCCTCGATCAGTCGCCGGTCGAACTCGATGAGGCGAGCGTAGTTGAGTCGCGAGATCCGTTCATCGGTTCCGTGGATCGTGGCGAGGTCGGCTTCGGTCAGCACGATGGGCGCGAAATTGCAGCGCGTCGCCGCCAGTCCGTCGTAGTGCCTGGAGTCCGTCGCGCCCGGCACCAGGCCGCTGGTGGCCGCGACGCCGGGGACGACCTCCCGCGCCAGTCGCGCGACGAGTTCGAACGCCGGACCGGGGCTCTCGGTGCGCGAAGGCTCCGACGCCATCCCCGCCAGCTCGATCGTCACGCCCGGGTCGCGAATGACGTGGTGACAGTGTTCGAGCACCCCGGCGACCGAATCGCCGGGCAGGATGCGGAAGTTGATCAATGCCTCGGCGTGCTGCGGCAGCACGTTGGCCTTCACACCGCCCCGGATCACCGTGGGCGCGGTGGTGGTACGGACCATCGCCTCGGTCTGCGGCCGGGCGGCCATCACCCGCGTGATCAGCGGTCCGGCCGCGCCGGCCGCGCCGAGCAGCACCCGCCGCGCCGGTGGCATCACCGCCCGCAGCCGGGCCAGCATGTCGGCGGTCACCGGCGGCAGCCGCAACGGCATCGGCCGGTCCTGCACCCGCGCCACCGCACGCGCGATCCGCCCCACCGCCGTCTGCTTCCCCGGCATCGAGGAATGCCCGCCCAGCTCACGCACCGACAACCGCACGGTGGCATAGCCCTTCTCGCCCACCATGATCGAGGCCACCGGAACCCGCACCCCGTCGGCGACTCCCTCGGTGACGACCCCGCCCTCGTCGAGCAGCAGATCCGCCCGCACGTCCGCCGCGCGCAGGTGATCGGCCATCCGGACCGCACCGGCGTCGCCGAACACCTCTTCGTCGTGCCCGAACGCCAGATACACCGTGTGCCGCGGCCTGATTCCGGCCTCGAGCGCGCCCTCGACAGCCTCGAGCAGGGCGATCAGTCGGCTTTTGTCGTCGATCGCGCCGCGCCCCCAGATGAACTCCTCGTCCACGACACCGGCGAACGGGGGATGGGACCACCCGCCGCCCGCGGGCACCACGTCCTGATGTGCCAGCAGAATCGCCGACACCCGCTCCGGCTCGACGCCCGCCCAGCGGTAGAGCCTGCTGTGCCCGAATGTCCGCAACTCCAGCTCGGCGTGCACGCGCGGGAACGACGCCTCGAGGTGAGCGGCGAGCCGGACGAATTCCTCGTGGGCGCTGTCGTCGGCTTCCTCGCCGGTTCCGGAGACGGTGGCGCACCGCAACGCGGCGGCCAAGCGCTCGGCGACGGCGTCGTCGACCCCTTCGAGAGCCCGGGGGTTCGTCGTCCCCGCTGTCTGCGCTGTCATCGCCACATCCCGTTCAGTCGCCTGTCGCCGCTGCCTCGTTCATACCGCACCGGGCGGAGCTGGAGGGCGGATCAGGGCAGCCGACGTGTGCAGAGGGACAGTACATCGGGAGGTAACCGCGTGGGCCGCGACGGATTCGTAGCGCCGCTGCGGGAGGCGGGGCTACGCCGGCCTCACTCCGGCAGTCCCAGGGCGAAACCGATGGTGATGGTGATGGTGCTGACGAGGGCGACGATGGCGATGATCCACATACCGCGAACACTACGAGCTGTAGTAGAAGTCGATCAATCCATCAGCAGGGTATTTCTCCAGGTCAGGACCTGAAGGGGCCGGTGGTCCTCGCCGTGGCGGACATTGGAACTCGGGTAGTGGACTACCCGAGACCCTAGCGGCCGATCTGATTAGCGTTTTCGATCTACCGCGGCGAACTGCCGACGACCGTCTCGAAGGGGATGACCGACCATGGGGCTCAACAGCATGCTGTTCACCTCGCCCGCGCGTGACGAGCAGTTGGAGAAGTGCCTGATCTCCGATCCCGCGCACATCGGTGAGGGAATCAACGGCACCGGCGAACACGTCCGCCGGATCCAGATAGCGCTCAACGAACTCGAATCGCTCGCCCTCGGCGTGGACGGCATCTTCGGCCAGGCCACCGGCGACGCCGTCGAGAACTACAAGAACCGGCGCGGCATCCTCGCGCCCGGCCAGCTCACCGCCGACCGCATCGTCGGCAAGGGAACCATCAAGCGCCTCGACGACGACATCGCCGCCTTCGAGCAGTCGACACCGCCGGTCACCGGCCTCGTCGCGCCGACCGATCTGGGCGCTGCGCACAACCACCTGGCCTGCCCCACGCCGCCGCGGGTCAGCGCCCCCGGGCCGGACAACCGCGCCCAGCACCGGGGCACGCCGATCAACCCGATCGGCAACGCGATGCGGATCAACATCTACGGCGAGGGCGAGACCGACTATCTCGGCTTCCAGGACTTCGCCACCGAGCCCCAATTCGCCCGCGGGCGCCCTCTCACCTCCACCACTCTGGTGGCCGGCTCCGCCAGCGACATCTGCGCGCGCAGCGCACCGCTGAGCGCGGTAACTCTCGCCGAGATCCGCCGCATCGCCCAGTCGGCGCTGGTGGGCGGCTGCCGCTTCACCTACGCCTCGAACCCCAACGTCTTTCAGACGCCCCGCGCCGACATTCTTTCCCTGGGCACCGTCATCCAGCAGCACCGCATCGCCGACCCGGCGAACCCCGGCAACCCGCAGTTCGACATGGAGGTCTGGGTCGTCGACATGTTCTGACCGTGGTACTCGGTAGCGATCCGGGTCGACCATCAGCAGTGCGGCGAATCCGGGGCGGAAGGCCCGGAAGGTATCGATCCGCGTCCGCGAGGTCGGCGGTGCAGGCCTCGCCGGGACCGAGAAGTGTTGCCGCGCACCAGGAAGGCCGCCACCGCCACGACGAGCGGCAGGATGCTGACCGTCAGCATGGTGAGCCGCAGCGCGTCGGCGAAGTCCTGCCCGAGGTGCAGTCCGGACGCGTGCCGGATGAGGTTCGGATCGAATCCGCCGCTGCCCGGGCTCAGCGCCAGGCTGCTGCGCACGGCGTCCACCGTCTGCTCGGCTTCGGTCGCCGACAGCCCGCGTGATTCGGCGTCGGCCAGCCACTCCTGTCTGAAGAAGATCCGCATCAGAAGCAGGTAGACGGTGGGCCCGAGCGCGTAGCCGGTCATCCCGAAGGCCAGCTGCGCGGAAGCCACCGAGCCGGAATGCCCTGGCGGCGCCTCGGACAGGACCGTCTCCGACACCGCGGTCGAGGTGACCAGCGAGCCCAGATTGCACAGCCAGATGGCCGCCACCAGCAACCAGAGCGCCATCGTCGGGCTGACCGTCCCCGCCATCAGCAGCCCGCTCACCGCCAGCACCGCGAGGCCCGTGACCATGACCGGTGTCGGGCTGTACTTTCCGATCAGGCGCCCGGCCAGGATCACCGCGCCGGCGATCAACAAGGTGCCGGGCAGGTACAACAGGCCGATCGATTCGGGCGAGAGCGCGAGCACGACGCTGCCGAACTGCCCGAGGGCGATGCCCAGCCCGGCCGCCAGGAAGTTCAGCGTGAGGGTCGCCGCGAGCGCCACGCTGAACGCGCGGCTGCCGAACAAGGCCGGATCCAACGCCGGTTCGGGCGTGCGGCGTTCATGGTGCACGAAGAGCACCGCGGCCACCACGCTGATCGCCATCGGCAGCACGGTCTGGGGCCGTGATATGCCGTTCTGTGCCGCCGTGAGCTCGATGACCAGGGCCAGCAGAGCCACTCCGACCAGGATCACGCCGGCCACGTCGAGTCTGCCGCGTTGTTGCACCGGAGCCTCGGGAACGTATCGGGAGGTCAGCCACAGCGACGCCACGCACAGCAACGGGGCGACCAGGAACAGCACCCGCCAGCCCACCGCCGCCACCGCCCAGCCGGTCAACGCCGGGGTCAGCCCGCACAGGACCATCTCGACGGCCATGAACGCGCCGATGGCAGCGGGTCTTTTCTCTTCCGGCACCGAGGTCTTCAGCAGCGCCAGCGGCACGCCGAGCAGCGCCGTCATCCCGAGTCCGTCCAGCAGGCGCATCACCAGCAGGAAGCCCCAGCCGGGCGAGAGCATCGAGAGCAGGTTGGCGATCATGACGACGACCAGCCCCGACCTCAGCAGCCGCTTCAACCCGAAGGCGTCCCCGAGATTGCCCGCGGCCAGGACCGCGGCGGCCATCACCAGCGTCGCCGCTCCACCCAGCACCCCGACGACCTGCGCCGGGACATGCAGCGCCCGGCTCACCGCCGGCAGGTTCAGGTTGAGCACCAAGGGGTCGACGACGGTGATGGTGAAGGCGATGGCGAGCGCGAGGATGATCGGCGTCGTCTTCGCGTCGCTTCGAGATCGAACCGCGGGCACCGTGCGCCTCCTGTCCCGTCCGAGCCGGATGCGGCGGCCCCGGCGGCCGCCACCGAAGCGTGCGGTTCACCCAGGAGCGAACGTCACCACCAGAACGTCGCGATACGCGGGGTGGCTGCGGTCGACCGGGCGAATCGCGGACACGCTGTGCAGAGTGCGGCGGTCGTCACCCAGCAGCAGGGTTCCCGGTTCATCGAGCGTGATCGTCAGCAGTCGCCGTCCGTCCGGATCGAAGACCGCGCTCTCACCACCGGCGGCGTTGTGCCTGCCGATCAGCAGTGACGACACGAGGGTGACACCGTCGCGATGCCTGCCCTCCGGGGTGGGCAGTCCGTTCGCGTCCTCCGAGGCGATGACGCGGAAGGGATGGACCTTCGCGATCCACTCCGCCGGGTCGTCCAGCGCCGTGGCGACCTGTCCGAGCAGACGAAGCGCCGCCCGCAGCACCGGGTCGGCCGCGAAGGATTCGGTCAGGGGCTCGAGGGTGCGGCTCACGCCGATATAGAGCGGGTTGCTGTTCTCCGGCTGCACGAAGTCGGCTCGCGGCAGCAGCCGGACCCGGTCCGTCGCCGCGGACCAGGCGAACCGCCCGTAGCGGCGCAGCCTGCACGTGCCCTGCTCGGCGGCGTAAGTGTCCGGGCCGAGTTCGTCCCAGTGGGCGCGGAATCGCTCCCACGTCTCGTTCGCCACGCCGAGAAGCGAAGTCGTGACAGCCGCGGGCACGAGATGAACGCCTCGCGCGACCAGGGCCCGTCGGGCCGCAACCAGCCGCCGGTCCGAGTGCGGGACCTGCGCAGCCATCGCGGCCTCCGGCGCCGCCCGTGAGCCGCCGGTCGTGCTGTTCATGAATGGCTCGCCCTCCTCCGGTCCAGCTGCGTCGATGGAGTTCGGGGAACATCTGCCCGCTCGAGCATCGACGGTCGGATCACCTCGAACGGCCCGGCACCGACCAGCATATATCGATCGCGACCATCGGATTCCGGCACAATTTCCGATCATTTCCAGCGCGGAGAAGGCGGAGAAGGTCTCGGACACCCGCGCTCTCCGCGCGGCGGTCCGTGGCGGGCGGCGCCGCTTCGATGCGGCCGCCCCGTTACGAAACGAGTCCACCCGCCGAGCGAACGCTCGGCGGGCGGACTCGAAAAGACCTGCCACACGGACGACTTGCGGACGAAGAACCGGAGCCGGACACTCCGCCGCGGGTCGGCCGACGCTGTCGACTTACACGTCGAAGTAGAGCTCGAACTCGTACGGGTGCGGACGCAGGTTGACCGGGGCGATTTCCTGGGTGCGCTTGATGTCGATCCAGGTCTCGATCAGGTCGGGGGTGAAGACGTTGCCCTCGGTCAGGTAGTCGTGATCCTGCTCGAGGCGGTCGATGACCGAGGCCAGGCTGGTGGGGGCCTGCGGGATGTTCTTGGCCTCCTCCGGCGGGAGCTCGTAGAGGTCCTTGTCGACGGGGGCGTGCGGCTCGATCTTCTTCTTGATGCCGTCCAGGCCGGCCATCAGCATGGCGGCGAAGGCCAGGTACGGGTTGCCCGAGGAGTCCGGCGCGCGGAACTCGATGCGCTTGGCCTTCGGGTTGTTGCCGGTGATCGGGATGCGGACCGCGGCGGAGCGGTTGCGCTGCGAGTACACCAGGTTGATGGGGGCCTCGTAGCCCGGCACCAGACGGTGGTAGGAGTTCACGGTCGGGTTGGTGAACGCCAGCAGCGACGGCGCGTGGTGCAGGATGCCGCCGATGTAGTGACGGGCGATGTCGGACAGGCCGCCGTAGCCGGCCTCGTCGTGGAACAGCGGCTTGCCGTCCTTCCACAGCGACTGGTGGGCGTGCATGCCCGAGCCGTTGTCGCCGAAGAGCGGCTTCGGCATGAAGGTGACGGTCTTGCCTTCCTGCCACGCGGTGTTCTTCACGATGTACTTGAACAGCTGCAGGTCGTCGGCCGCGCCGAGCAGGGTGTTGAACTTGTAGTTGATCTCGGCCTGACCGGCGGTGCCGACCTCGTGGTGGCCGCGCTCGAGCTCGAAGCCCGCGTTCTGCAGGTTGGTCGAGATCTTGTCACGCAGGTCGACGTAGTGGTCGTACGGCGCGACGGGGAAGTAACCACCCTTGTTGCGCACCTTGTAGCCACGGTTCAGGGTGCCGTCCGGGTTGAACTCCGCGCCGGTGTTCCAGGAACCCGAGATCGACTCGATCTCGTAGAAGGAGCCGTTCATGGCCGAGTCGTAGCGGATCGAGTCGAAGATGTAGAACTCCGCCTCGGCGCCGAAGTACGCGGTGTCGGCGATGCCGGTCGAACGCAGGTACTCCTCGGCCTTGCGCGCGATGTTGCGCGGGTCGCGGGAGTAGGCCTCACGGGTCAGCGGGTCGTGGACGAAGAAGTTCATGTTCAGCGTTTTGGCGGCCCGGAAGGGGTCGACGCGCGCGGTGGAGAAGTCGGGCAGCAGGAGCATGTCCGACTCGTCGATCGACTGGAACCCACGGACGGAGGAACCGTCGAAGGCGAGGCCCTCTTCGGCGAGGTCGGCGGTGAAGGCCTTGGCGGGGATCGAGAAGTGCTGCTGCACACCAGGAAGATCGCTGAAGCGGATATCGACGTACTCGATGTCCTCTTCCTTGATGTGCTGGATGACCTCATCGGCCGTGCTGAACGTCACTTGTTCTCCTTACGGATCGGTCCCAGCCAGTGTGGATTGCGTGGGTTCGACAGCAGACGCTAAGTACGCGGTGTTTCCCAGCAATCAAGGCTGTGTTTCGCCGGTGTTACACGTGCGGGGGCGGGTGTGAGGTCACCCTCCCAGCACCGGATAGTTCTCCATCCTGCCACTGCCCGGTATGGGGCCGCACAGCGGGCACCCGTGCGCAAATCGTCGGCACACAGGATTGCCGGAGGGTAGCCCGAGCCGGGCGGGCCGGGTGCGGCGACGACCGTTGCCGCCGCCTATCCTGAGGTCATGGCACGCATCACCGGCTCCTGGCTCACCGGACCCGAGGCGGACGGCGATCCGTCGGCTTCCGAATACCCGGGTGAGCTGCTCGGCCTCCCTCGTGCGGGCGCCGGGTCGCTGGCCGGGATGGTGCGTCGGATCGCGGCGCTGTTCGTGGACTGGATGATCGCCGTCGGCATCACGGCGCTGATCGTGCAGGGCGTCAACGCGAACCTCACCCTGTTGATCTGGTTCGTGATCGGCGTGGCCTCGGTGACGCTGTTCGGCTTCACCCCCGGCCAGTACTTCCTGCGGCTGCGGGTGGCGCGCGTCGACGTGGCCGCGCCGGTCGGGTTCGTCCGGGCGCTGGCCAGGCAGGTGTTGCTGGTGTTCGTCATCCCCGCCCTGTTCACCGACGGCGACGGCCGCGGTATGCACGATCGGGCCACCGGAACCGCGCTGATCAACGCCCGCTGACTGCACCCGCGCGCTGACTGCACCCGCCCGCTGACGCGAACAGCCCGGGGCGTGCCCGGGCCGTTCGGTAGGTAGGTCGGCGTTCGATCGGTCAGCGGCGGCGGATCGTGCGCTGCATGCCCTTCATCTTCGCCCCCGCGGGCATCGGGCCCTTCGGCAGCGCGGGGCCGGTGCGCCTGCTCAGCGCCGAGAGCCTGCCCTCGATGAGGTCCATGCGCTTGGCGTCGATGTTGGGCGGCAGCTTGGTGAGGCGTTTCTGCAGCTCCTTGAGCGGAACCTGACCTTCGTCGTTACCGATCACGAAGTCGTAGATCGGGGTGTCGCCGATGAGGCGGGCGGTGCGCTTCTTCTCCTGCGCGATGAGCGCCTTCAGCCGCTGCGGCGACCCCTCGCCGATGAGGATCACACCCGGACGGCCGATCACCCGATGCACCGCGTCGAGCTGGGTGGTGGCGGCGACGCCGTTGCTCACCCGCCACTTGCCCTGCAGGTTGTCCAGCACCCACGCGGCCGCGCCCGCCTGGCCCTCGGCCTTGGCGTAGACACTGGCCTGCACGCGGCGACCGAAGATGATGAACGCCACCAGCACGCCGAGCAGCACGCCGATGGGCACCAGGAAATACCAGTTGATGCCGAAGATCAGGCTGATCGCCAGGAACACCACGGTGATGCCGACGAGCGCGCCGATCATCAGCGGCAGCAGGAGCTTGTCTTCCTTGCGCTGCATCTGGAACGCCTGCCAGAGCTGCTGACGACGCTCCTTCGACGCCTGCTTGCGTGCCGCCTTCGCCGCGGCCTTCGCTTCCTTCGACGGTTTACCGCCCTTACCTGCTGCCATGGCACTCAGGATAGTGGGCTCATGTCGGGGCCTCGTCGAGTACCGTCCGCGAGACCGGCGCGGGCATCGGCTCGTGGCGTAGATAGCCACGGTGGAACTCGCCGGTTCCGTGGGCCAGCGAACGCAGGTCGACCGCGTAACTGCGCAACTCCCGCTCGGGCACCTCGGCGTCCACGCGAGTGCGGCCCGAACCGTGCGGCGCGGTGCCCAGGACGCGACCGCGTCGGCTCGACAGATCGCCGAGCACCGTGCCCAGATAATCGTCGGCAACCACGATCGACACCTCGTCGATCGGCTCGAGCAACACCACCCCCGCCGCGGCCGCCGCCTCCCGCAGCGCCGACGCGGCCGCGGTCTGGAACGCGGCGTCGGAGGAATCCACCGAATGCGCCTTCCCGTCGACCAGCGTCACCCGCACATCCACCAGTGGGTATCCGGCCACCATCCCGCGCGCGGCCTGGGCCCGGACCCCCTTCTCCACCGACCCGACGAACTGCCGGGGCACCGCCCCGCCCACCACCGCGTCCACGAACTCGATTCCCGACCCGGTCGGCAACGGCCTGACCTCGATCTCGCACACCGCGTACTGCCCGTGCCCGCCGGACTGCTTGACATGCCTGCCGCGCGCGCGGGTGGGTCGCGCGAGCGTCTCGCGCAGCGCCAACCGGTACTCCTCGATGTCGACCTGGACGCCGAAGCGGGTGCGCAGCCGTTCCAGCGCGACATCGCGATGCGCTTCGCCCAGGCACCACAGCACCAGTTGACCGGTGTCGCGATTGTGCTCGGCGCGCAGGGTCGGATCCTCGGCGGTGAGCCGAGCCAAGCCCGTGGAGAGCTTGTCCTCGTCGGACTTGCCGTGCGCGCGAACGGCGACGGGCAGCAACGGTTCCGGCAACGGCCAGGGTTCGATGAGCAGCGGGGCGCCGGTGGCCGAGAGGGTGTCGCCGGTTTCGGCGTGGGCGAGTTTGGTGACGTAGGCGATGTCGCCGGCGATGGCCTGGGGGAGTGGGCGCTGCTGTTTACCGAACGGCGCTGTCACCGCGCCGATCCGGTCGTCGGCGTCGTGATCGGGGTGGGCGGGATCGCCGGGTGCGGCCAGTCCGTGCCCGCGCACGTGCACGGTGTCGTCGGCGTGCAGGGTGCCGGAGAACACCCGCACCAGCGAGACCCGTCCGACGTAGGCGTCCGAAGACGTGCGGATCACTTCCGCCGCCAGGTCGGCCTCCGGATCGCAGGTCAGCGTCTGTGCGGTGGCGCCGTTGCCGCCGGGCGTCGCGGTGACCACGTGTTCGGCCGGGGTGGGGAAGCCGCCGACGATCAGCTCCAGCAGTTCCACGGTGCCCAGCCCGGTCCGCGCGCCCTCCGGGGCGGACGCGCCGATCAGCACCGGGTGGAACCCGGCCCGTGCCACCGCCCGCTCCAGATCGGCGGTCAGGGTGGCCGGATCGATGTCGGCGCCTTCGAGATAGCGCTCCATGAGGGACTCGTCCTCGCTGCCCGCGATGACGGCCTCGATCAACCGGCCGCGGCCCTGTGCCGCGCGGCCGGCCTGCTCCTCGGTCGGTTCCCGCGGCGCGCGATCTCCGCCGGAGTAGTCGATCACCCGGTCCGACAGCAGGTCGATCAGCCCGGTCACCGACCGGTGGCCGTCCGCCCCCGCGGGGCCGTGGACCGGAAGATGCAGCGGCAGAACCGATTCGGACGCGCCGTCGCCCAGGAACAGCGCGCAGGCGTGCACCATCTCGTCGAAGTCGGCCCGTGCGGCGTCCAGATGGGTGAGCACGATCGCGCGCGGGATCCCCGCCGCCTCGCACTCGTCCCACACCGCCCGCGTCGCGCCGCCGACCCCGCTCGGGCCGTCGGCCGCCGAGATCACGAACAGCGCCGCGTCCGCCGCGCGCAGGCCCGCCCGCAGCTCCCCGACGAAATCCGCGTACCCGGGGGTGTCGATCAGATTGATCTTGGTCTCGCGCCACCCGACCTGCACCACCGAGACCTGCACCGACCGGTGCTTGCGCTGCTCGATCTCGTCGTAGTCGGACAGACTGGTGCCGTCCTCCACCCGCCCCGCGCGATTGAGCGCGCCGGTGGCCAGCGCCAGCGCCTCCACCAACGTCGTCTTGCCCGCTCCGCTGTGCCCGACCAACGCCACGTTCCGAATGCGCTCCGGTCGGTCAACGGTCATCACACCGTCGGCCATGTCACGCTTCCTCGCCTCGACATCGCGGTACATCGAGCTTCCCACCATCGCCGCCGCAAGTCCACGGCCACCGCGCGGTGGACGGCCTGGACACGCGGGTCCGGCGGGCGCCGGACACCGGTCAGGCGGTGATCCGCCCCGACCACATGCTCCAGCCGCGACCCTTCGCGGCGCAGCCGAACGAGCCGTGGAAGCCGACGGCGCAACTGGCGCCCGCGTGCTCGATGGCCGGGCCCCACTGACCGTCGCCGGTCTTCACCTCCGACAGCGGCGGGTTGCCGCCGGGCAGGGTGTAGGGGGTGCCGGGGTCGAAGGTCGGATGGGCGGGCAGCCAGTGCATGTCGATCACGATCTCGCTGACCGGGAAGCTGAACGGCAGCTGCCCGTAGGTCAGCGGGGTGGGCGCAGGCAGGTCACAACCCACCGTGCCGTTGCCGAAGATCGCGCATTGCACCGAGCCCACCGAGAAGTACTTCGTCCCCGGCTCGGCTTCGGCCGTCCCGGCGAAGAGGACGGGGACCGCGCACGCGACCCCCACGATCCCGGCCACCCGCGTCATGTTTCGCTTCATCCGAACTCCTCACCTGTGTGACTGTCGAGAGCAGTCGATGCCGAAAGCACGGTCGCTGTCGATCGCACGGTAGAGGTCGAGACCGCGATCCGTGCCGCACAGACCGTCGCCGGGTGTGTCGGGACGCGACGGGAGTTCGTTTCGGCGGTTGGCGCGTCGCCCGCCTATCCGGCGTGTCCCGCCGTCACTCGCAGCCGACGCCGTCGTTGTCGCGGTCCAAGCCGTATTCGTCGGGTCCGATGACGGTCACGCGACCGGTGTAGACGGGACCGTTGCCGCTGCCGCCCGCACAGTCGACGTCGCTGGTGATCGGCAGGCACGGGGTGTAGGAGGGATGGCACTCGGCCGGCTCGGCGTGGGCGGAGGGAGCGGCGGGGGAGGTGAGAACGAAAGTCACGGCGGCCAGGGCGGATACGCCGAGTGAGAGAGCGAAACGCATGCAACTCCTATCCAGATACAGCTGCGCAAGTGTGCCACGAGTTCGCCCGGTCGGCCAACGCGGCCGCGAGCGGCGGGGGCACGCTGTCCGCGGACCGCCTCATCGCCGCCAATACCCCGCTGTTACAGTGCCTTTCGGCGAAACGGAGCCACCGCGACGGCCTACCGTGGAGTCCGTCGATAGTGGGACGGCGATGGAGGGCGGCCGCGATGCTGGTCATCGACGAAGCGACTGCGCATACTGCGGGCGCGTATCCCGAGCAGCGAGTTCTCGACTGGATGCGCGCCTGGTCCGGTCAGTTCATCATCGTCGGCCTGGCGATCTCCGGCTGTCGCCTGGGCGAGCGCGAGCACACCGATCTCGTCGTCCTGACTCCCCGCGCCACCATCGTGATGGAGGTGAAGGGGACCGCTCCCGAGGCGAGGGAGGGTGTGCTCTCGATGCGCTCGGACGGTCGCTGGAAGCTGTCCGGTTACGACGGCGATCCTCTCGACCACCCCGAAACCGACGATGCCGAAACCGACGTGGGCGAACGCCCTTTCGATCGGGTGTCGGACAGCATCTCCGCCTTGAGCGAAGCGGCGCGCCGCCACCATTCCGACGCTCGCGTCGAGGGCTTGGTGGTGATCGTGCCGCCCGGCGAATCCGACATCACCGTGCGGGCAGGCGCGGGCCGTCCGCGCTGCGGCGTGGTGGTCGCCGAGTCCGCCGCCGACCTGCGCGCGTGGTTCCACCGCACCGCGAACCGGGCGATCGTCTGGAGTGCGGAGGCCGCCCACGAACTGCTCACCGACCTCGGCGCGGGGGAGCGGGTGTCGGTCGAAGACCTGCTCGCGGAGGGCTTTCCGTCCCGCGCCCGCCTGGACTATCTGGCGAGTCCCGAGTACGCGGCCGCGGTGACGGCGGCGCGCAGGCACACCGAACAACGCAAGCAGGCCGCCGCCGAACCGGAGGGGACGGACGGAGTACGGGTCGGCGACCTTCGGGCGGGAGAGGAAATGGTGCCCGCCGCCTTCACGGTGGGCACGCCCGGTGCCCACCTCGTCGTCGAGGGCCGCGCCGTGGGTGACGCCGAGGCGCTGCCTGCGGAGGTCGGTATCGCCGGTCGGGACGAGCCCGCGCCGGCACCGGCACCGCCTCTGGTGTCCGCGCTTCCCGTTGCCGCTACCGCCGTTTCCAGCTCTGCCTCGGCCCGTCCTCGGCCCGCGACGGTGATCGAAGAGCGACTGCCCGAACCGGACAGCGATTCCGCCTTCACCGACGATTGGTCCTCCTGGATCGGACCGCAGCGCCTCCGATTCCGCCGCACCGAGGTCCTGCGGCCCGCGTGGCTCGACGATCCCGATCCTGCCGAATCCGGCCTCGGCCCCTCGGCCGCAGCACCCGTGCCGCCCGCCCGTCCCAGCGCCGGACGTGACGTGCGGACAGGCAGGCGGCTCGGGGAAGGACTCGGCGAGGCCGCCCGGCGCGCGGTGGACACGGGGTCCGCGCGCGTGCGCGAGACCGCCCAGCGCGTTCTTTCGAGCGCACCTTCGCGCCCGCGACCGGAAATCGCGCGCCCCGCACAGATCTCGGCGCAGCTGCGTGGGTCCGCCGAGATCAACCCCCATCGCCGTCAGCAGGTCGTGGCGCTGACACTGATAGCGGCCCTCTTGAGCACGTTCTGGATCCTGGCCTCGGCGTGCTCGGCTCCGCATCGCAGCGCGGACGACACCCGCGGCCTCGGCTCGACCTCCGTGGCCGAACGGAATGCCCTGGCGTGTTCGCTCGATACCGGACCTCGCTGTGCCTTGCGCCCGGGCGAATCTGGACTGCTGACCAATTACTGAGCACGGCGGCGGAATTCGCATTTCTTCCACGAAGGAAAGCGATACTTGTTGTTTCGGAAATGTCGACCGCCGGTAGCTGTGTTTTGCTGCCTCGCTGGTGGCGGGTCAGACGCCCTCAGTGAGTGATCCACATCACAATAGACTGAGCTTTACCCTGTCGAGCTGGTGATCTCGGGTAGTTATGGTGCACGCGCCGGTAATTCAATTGCTGGCAGATTGCTTATTTCTCGGATCGAAAATCAGGAGTTCCCTCCGATGCATCACCACGCCCACGACGTCCACCACTTCGAGATGGGCGCATGGTTGATGTGGCTCGCCTACCTCGTCTCGGTCATCGGTTCCTTCGTCGGACTGGCCGCCGCTCGCCGTTCCCTCACCGCCCGCACCGAGGGGCAGCGGCAGGGCTGGCTGGCGATGTCGGCCGTCGCCATCGGCGGCGTGGCCATCTGGCTCATGCACTTCATCGCCATGCTCGGTTTCGCCGTCCCCGGCGTCCCGCTGCGCTACGACATGACATGGACTGCGGGCTCGGCGATCCTGGCGATCGTCGCCGTCTACATCGGCCTGAACGTCGTCGGCACGTCCATCGTCCCCGCCCGCCTGCTGGCAGGCGGCCTCATCACCGGACTGGCCGTCAACGCCATGCACTACGCGGGCATGAGCGCCATCCGCTTCCAGGGCGAGATCCGTTACGACGCGCGGCTGGTCGTGCTGTCGATCCTGATCGCGGTGGTCGCGGCCACCGTCGCGCTGCTGTTCACCGTCATTCTCGACTCGCCCGTGCTGCGCCTGCTCGGCGGCCTGATCATGGGCGTCGCCGTCGTCGGCATGCACTACACCGGTATGGCGGCGGTCAGCGTGACCGTCGACCAGACCTTCGCCTCACCCGACGGTGTCGAGGTCTTCTCGTTCCTGTTCCCGGTGTTCGTCCTCGGCCTGCTCGGCCTGGCCGTGCCGATCACGATTCTGCTGATCAGCGACCCGGACCAGCAGGTGCCTGCTGTGGCGCGGTAGGTCCCGCCACGACGGACTCGGCGGCGACGAAGCTCTCTTCGGCGACCATGTCGCGATACAGGTGCTCGTCGAGGGCCGCCACGACCGTCGCCGTCTGGCTGGCCATCGCCCGCAATGCGGTGATCTTGCGGTCGAGCCGCTGCTCGCGCAACATCACCCGCAGCGACAACTCCTCGGGTCGCACACCTGCCGGGCGCTGCGGACTCATGTACATGTCCCATTCCTCGTAGAGCGGCATGAATCTGCGCAACTTCTCGACGGTCGGCGCGGCGTACAGCAGCCGGCCCCGGCCGCCGGACTCGTGCCAGGCGCTGGTCACCCAGCGGTGCACGGCGATGTGGTCGAGGTGGAAGGTCATGCCGTCCGGTCCGAAGGTGAGGACGGTGTCGGGACGCACCTCGTCGAGCAACCGGCGCGCCCATTCCCGGCCCGCCGTATCGTGCATGGGCAGTTCGCCGTCGGGCAGGTCGTAGACCTCGTGCTCGTCGACGCCGAGAACCGCCATCGCGGCCGCCGCCTCCCATCGCCGGACCCGCGCGAGCCTTGCCGGGGTCCAGACGACGGGATCCGAGGCTCCCATCTCCCCTGCGGTGGCCGTCGCGCAGACGACCCGCTGTCCGTTCTCGCGCGCCGCGGCCATGATGCCCGCGGCCAGATAGGTCTCGTCGTCCGGATGCGCCCAGATCGACAAGATGGTGCCGAGTTCGCCGATGGTGTTCATGAGCTGGCTGTCGTTCATGAGCTCACTGTGCCGGGGGTCGCTGTCAGGACACTGTCAACCGCCGAGGGCGCTCCGGCAGCCGGTGACAGCGTCCTGACAGCGCCGCCACCGACGCTGATCCCATGACGAACAGCATGATCACCACCAGCACATCCGGTACGAACGGCGGCGGCGCCCGGGAAATCCCCGTCGAACTGCTCGAGGGCTTCCGTGCCCGCGCGGCGGCCCACGATCGCGACAACACCTACTTCGCCGACGATCTCGCCGAACTGCGCGCGATCGGCTACCTCGCCGCGGCGGTCCCGGTCGAGCGCGGCGGCTGGGGACTGACCCTCGAGGAGCTGGCGCGCAGCCAGCGCCGCCTCGCCCGCTACGCTCCGGCCACCGCCCTGGCGATGACCATGCACTCCTACTGGATCGGCGTCGCCTCCGAAGTGGAGCGGGCGGGGGATCGATCGCTGGCCTGGATCCACCGCGAGGCCGTGGCAGGAGAAGTGATCGCCGCCGGGCACGCGGAGGCGGGCAACGACCTGCCGGTGCTCATGTCGACCTGCCGCGCCCGCCGGGTCGAGGGCGGCTACGTGCTCGACGGCGTCAAGCAGTTCGGCTCCAACGGCCCGGCCTGGAAATGGCTCGGCGCGCACGCCATCGACGTCGAGGCCCCCGGCGGCCCGCACATTGTGCACGCGTTCGTGGAGCGGACCAGCCCCGGCGTGCGGGTCGTCGACACCTGGGACACCCTCGGCATGCGGCCCACCCAGAGCCACGACACCGTCCTGTCCGACGTCTTCGTCCCCGATGACCGCATCGGCTGCGTGGCCCCCGCCGGCGACGGCTCCCACCCGTTCCTGGTCGGCATGACGATGTGGCCGCTGTCGCTGATGGCCGCCGTCTACCTCGGCATCGCCGATCGGGCATTGGAATTGGCGTGCGAGTCGGCGCGGCGCAAGAAGTCGGTGGCCATCGAACGCGGCGCCTACGCCTACAACCCGTTCGTGCAACAGCAGGTCGCCTCGATGTATCTCGAACTCGACGCCGCCTCGGCGGTGCTGGAACGGTTCCTGCAGGACTGGATGTCCGGGGTCGACCACGGCGCGGAATGGGTCTCGAAGGTGTACTCGATGAAGTGGCGGGCCGTCGAGGCGGCGAAACGGGTGGTGGACATCGCTCTCGACGTCAGCGGCGGCGCGGGGATGTTCCGTGGCAACGAGCTCGAGCGGCTGTATCGGGACGTGCGCTGCGGCGGGTTCCACCCGGCGAACGACGCGCTCACCCACGAGATGGTGGGCAAGGCGGCGCTGGGCATCCTCGGCGAACAGCCGCGCTGGTAGGCCGCTCACAGGAAGTCGGTCTCACAGACAGTCGGTCCTACAGACAGTCGATCACAGACAGTCGAGGACGTGACCGATCAAGCGGTCGTTGTCCAGTGCCTCGCCTCGGCGGCGGGCGGCCTCGAACCGCTCGTCGCCGAGCGCATCGCGCAGCCGCATGGCGAGCTCGTCGAGCGCGACGTCGTCGAAGCCCGCGACACGTTGTCCGGTCTCTGCCGCGCGGATCGCGCCTTCGACCAGCGCGGCGTCCTCGTGCCGGTCCAGCCCTTCGAACAGCAGCGCGATCGAGCGCAGCATCACCCACTGCTTGGCCCACATCCCGACGCGACGCCAGTGCTCGATCAGCGGCTTGTAGGCGTCCGCGGCTTCCCGGAGCCGGCCCGCCCGCACCTCCAGCGACGCGCGCGAGGCGGTCGCCACCCCGGTCACCAGCGCGGCATCGGTGAGTTCGGCGATCCGAACGGCTTTGTCGAGCCGCTCCCGCGCGGCGGACGGGTCGGTGTCGAGCACCGCCTCGCCCGCGCAGTACCAGGCGTAGGCGGCATACGGTGAGGTGTCCTCCCCGAGGTCGTCCGCCAATTCCGCTGCCAGCTCACGGGTTCGGGCGTCCCCGATATAGCCGCGCACCATGACGTCGGTGCCGTGCGGGATCAGCCGGTATATGTGGTCGCCCGCCTCCGCCGACTCCTCCGCGGCCAGCTGGTACCAGTGCGCCGCCGTCTCGAGACGCCCGGCGAACAGTTCGTACACCCCATTGGCGCTGAACACCCGCATGGGCACCGACTCCGCCGCCGCCCGGGCGACCTCCAGCGCTCTGCCCGCGCGCTCCCCGGCCAGACGCACATCGCCGACCATCCAGGCGGAATACGCCGCGGCGGCCGAGACCGTCGCCAGGAGCGGGCTCGGCTCGCCGGGCAGTGCCTCGACCACTCGCTCCGCCCAGCCCAGCACATCCGGGCGAAGCCGCAGCAGCCCGTAGTCGAACAACGCCGCCACCAGCCGACCCGCGGCATCGGCCTCGTCGTGGCCGAGCAACCACTCGAGCGCACGCTGCAACTCGTTGACTGCCTCGTCGATCTCGCGGATCGCCGAACTGCCCGGCAGCGCCAGCCTTTCGTGCGCCTGCTCCGCCCAGGCGAGCATGTACCCGGCGTGCCGCCCGGCCACCGTCTCCCACTGGTTCTCGGCGGCCAGCTGCTCGCGCCCGAACGCACGCAACGTCTCCAGCAACACGTACCGCCGACCGGGGTATCGCATCACCAGCGACCGCTCCATCAGCTGCCCCAGCAGATCGGCCGCCGCCGGACGCGACACCCCGCACACCGCCGCGGCGCCCTCGGTCTCGAACGGCCCACCGAAGACCGACAGCGCCGAGAACGCCCGCCTGCGCGGTTCGTCCAGCAGCGTGAACGACCACGCCACCGCCGCCGACAACGACCCGTGCCGCTCGGAGGTGCGATATCCGCTCGACAAGAAGTCGAAGCGCTGGTCAAGCCCCGCCGCGATCTCGTCGAGATCGTGCGAGAACATCCGCGCCGCGGCCAATTCGATGGCCAGCGGCAGTCCGTCCAGCCGCGCCACGATCGCCGCGATCCGCGCCCGCGCCGCGGGATCGGTGACCGGCTCGGCCGACACCGCCCGCGCCCGCTCCACGAACAGCCGCACGCCCGCCGCCTCCGAACTGTCGAAGGCCAGCGGCGGAATATGCCGCACGAACTCCCCCGGCGCCCGCAGCCGTTCCCGGCTCGTCGTCACGATCCGCACCCCTGGGCACCGGCCCGTCATTTGTGCCACCAGTGCGGCCACCGGTTCCAGAACATGCTCACAGTTGTCGAGCAACAACACCAGCGAACCGTCGCGCACGACTCCGGCGATCCGATCGACGATCGGTACGCCCGGCCTGCTGTCGATCCGCAACGCCGCCGCGATCGCCTCACCCGCCCCCGCCGCTTCCACCCGGCCCAGCTCGCACAGGACCACCGGTCCCGCCTTCGCGAGCCGATGTCCCAGCTCGAGCAACAGCCGGGTCTTGCCCACCCCGCCCGGCCCGACCAGCGTCAGCAATCGGCACTCCGCCGCCAGTGCCGCCAACTCGGTCAGCAACTGTTCCCGCCCCACCAGCGAGGTCGGCGGCATCGGCAGCAGACTCTGCGGCGCCCACTCACCCGGCTCGCCGGAGTCCAGAATCCGCCGGTGCCGGGCGACCAGCTCCGGCGACGGGTCCACCGCCAGCTCGTCGGCCAGCAGGCGACGGAACTCGTCGTAGACGCGCAGGGCGTCGGCATGGCGGCCGGTCGCCACCAGGGCGTCCATGAGCAGCGCGCGGGGGCGCTCACGCAACGGATACTCGTCGACCAGCGCGCGCACCTGTGCGGCCAGGCCGTCGGTGTCCTGCTCTGCCAGCCTGCGCTCGGCGACGAATTCCCGCGCACGAGCGCGTAGTTCGTCGAAGTAGACGGCCTCGGCTCGCGCCTCGTCGTAGTCCTCGAGTTCGGGGTAGGCCGGTCCCCGCCAGCGATCGAGGATCTCGGTGACGCGACTCGCGCCGGACATCACCGGCTCCGCCAGCGCGGCGGCGAGCACATCGGCATCGACCTCGACCTGCGCCGGATCGAGGCGATAACCCTCCGGCGCGCGGACGATCAACCCCGGCAGCGATCGCCGCAACCGCGCCACATGGTTGTGCAAGGCGGCGACGGGATCGTTCGGCCCGCCGGCCGGCCACAACAGCTCGACCACCGCGTCAGCCGTGACCGTCTTCCCGCGGCGCAGCGTCAACAGCGCGAGCAGCCGCCGGGGGAGCGCACCACCGGGCGTGGCCTCGGCGCCCTCCGGCGTCCGGACCCGAAGCGGACCGAGAACGTCGATCCGGAACCGATCAGGTTGCTCCACCGCTTCGCCAATCCGGGGTGTGCTGCGAATGACCGGCCAAGTGTATCCCCGTGCGCCGTGGCGGTTCGTAGGTCTCGTTCGGCCTCGATGGCCTCGGAGCCCTCGATGCGGAGCTGCCCGCGCAGAACACGCAGGGTTCTCGGCCGGTCGAGCTAGGCTCCGAGCAGCTCCGAGCGACGTCCGCTCCAGGTCACCACGACCTGATCCCGCGCGCGACTGGCCGCCACATACAGCAGCGACCGCTCCCGCAACCGCGCCTCTTCGACCTCCTCCTCGGGCACCCCGTTCAGGCTCGCCTTGGCAGGCACGCGGTTCTCGTCGACCCCGGCGAGGACGACCCGCGAGAACTCCATGCCTTTGGACCGATGCATGGTCAGCACCTGCACGTGGCCCGGGAGGGCCTGGTTGTCGTCGAGCGCGCGGGCGCTGATGCCGCGTTCGGCCAGCGCGCGGACGAACTGGCTGCGCTCCCCGATGCCTCGGGTGAGCACGGCGATGGTGGAGGGTTCGACCGCGGGGTCGGCGAGCCAGTCGTTGATGTAGCCGGCGACGATTTCCAGTTCTTCCGCGGCGGAGGCGCATTGGCGCAGGACGGGCTTGGGGCCGGTGCGAGCGGAGCGGTAGTCGAGGGCGAATTCCCGCCCCTCTTCCAGATCGTGGTACTCCGCGCCGCTGAGCACGCCGACGGCGAAGTCGAGGTTCTGTGCGGTGGTGCGGTAGTTGAGTGTCAGCCTGCGGGAGCGGCCGACGATCTTGATACCGAGACGGCCGAGGACGACCGGCTGGCCGTAGATGCGCTGGTGGGAGTCCTCGGCGATGAACAGATCGTTGGGGCCCTCGGCGACCAGCGCGCGCAGCATGAGCCAGTGGGTGGCGTGCAGATCCTGGGCTTCGTCGACGATGACGTGGTCGGCCAGGCGTGCCGCGTTCACGGCGGCGCGCTGCTGGAGGTGTTCGGCGGCGACGGCGAGAACCTCGGGGAAGCTGAGGGTTTCGTCCATGCGGCTACGCCTGCGATAGGCCTCGACCAGTTTCCAGATCGCGAGCCGCTGCGGGCGGGACAGCCGCACACCGCGACCGGCCCTGGCCACCCGCGCGTACTGCTCGACGGTGGTCACCTTGTTGGCGAGCACGACCGAGGTGTATTCGGTCTCGAGGAACCAGGGGGTGGCCAGGCGCGGTTCCAGGCCGCTGTCGATGGTGTCGACGAGTTCCCGCCAGACCTGCTCCTTGGTGCGCGCCGACGGCACCTCGGTGCGGGTGCCGAGCACAGCTTCGGTGGCGGGACCGATGTCGTCGGCCTGGCGCACGATGTCACTGGCCAGCTTGTCGATGCCCGCGACGTAGATGCCGGGCCTGCCGGGTTTGTCGGCGATCCGGATACCGGGATCGAGGGCGCGCAGATCGGTTTCGAGGTTCCTGGCCAGCGTCTTGTTGAAGGTGGTCAGGATGATGCGGGCCGCGGGATCGCGGGCGAGCAGATTGCGGGCACGGTGGATCGCCACGACGGTCTTTCCGGTGCCCGCGCCGCCGGAGAGCCGGAACGGTCCGCTGTAGTCCTTCTCGGCGTATTCGCGCTGCTCGGGGTGCAGGAAGACGCGCCACGCCGCGAAGTCGCCGCCCTCGATGACGCGGCGCAGCTCCTCGCTGCCGTCGATGTAGGTGAACTGGATCTTGGAGGCGGGGCGTTCCAGCGCTTCGATGATCCGGTCGTCCTCGTCGACGTCGGCGTCGACGAGGGTCTCCGTGAACCGGTACTTCGCCCGGATCTCGTCGATGCCGGTGCCGCAACCCAATTCGAGCAGGGCGTCGGCCTGCCACCCGGTCACGCCCGCGGCGATGTCGTTGAGCTCGAAGTCGTCGGCGGCCGCCAAGGCGCGCTTGGCGATGGTGGCGTCCATACCGAGCCGGCCGGTCAGTTCGGCGAGCGTGAATCCGGCCTCGGCCAGGAAGCCCCGCGTGGTCTGCTCCGGTACGGGCTCCGGTGCGACCGGCTCCGGCGTGGTCCCGGTGACCGATTCGGCGACGATGCCCTCGAGGATGCCGTTGACCGGATTGACCCGCAGGATGGCGCGTTCGGCGATGGAGTTGGCGACGTCGTGCTTCCAGGTGCCCAGGTAGACGTAGGTGGTGCCGCCCTCGTTGGGGTCGACCCGGAACAACACGGCGCGATGATTGAGATCGACGCGCCCCGTGCGGACGCGACGGTCGACCGCGCTCTTCATCGGCTCGATGTGCAGGCCGGAGGCGGTGTCGTCGGCCTGCAGCTTCGCCAGGAAGCTGTAGACGCGGGGGATGATCGAGCCGTCGACGGCGGCGAGCGATTTGTTCTGATTGGTCATGACGATGTTCGCCACTACATCACTCCGTTCGCGGTCAGCGCCGCCATGATCGAGGTCGGGTCCGGCGGGCAGACGGTCCACCCTTGGTCGGTCAGCGTATGGGCCGCCTCCGCGCCGTCGTCGAAGAGCACCCCGACGCGGGCGCCGGGCCAGGCGATGTCGACGACCTCCCCGTCATCGGTCTCGAAGCCCTGGGCGGGCAGCGGGGTTCCGGCCCCGGCCAGCGCCAGAACGAGGACGCGTTCGGCATCGGAGATGCTCTCGTCGTAGAGGGTCTGCCACGGCGCGGCGAGGTCGGTAGTGGTGACAGTCTCGGCACGGGGCTCGGGCGCGGCGGGTTCCCCGGCCAGCAGACTGCGGGTCGTCACCAGATGGGTGTCGTTCAGACCCAACCAGTTCGACAGACGCAACCACTCACGCCAGGCGGCGCCGTCGCGCACCTCGAGGGCGTCGTCGCGGTCGTCGAGCACGAGGGCCGCGGACACGGTCCTGGTCTCGGGCTGGAATGCCAGGGTGAGGGCCAACGGCCCGTCGGTGTAGGAGGCGCACGCGTGGTTGCCGGGCGGGAGAGCGGGATCTCGGCCGTCGAGCAGCGACAGCGCCCATTCGGCGAGCGCGGGATTGTCGGCTTTGACGGGCTTGCCGCCGAAGAACATCAGCGGCAGCCAGTGCCCGACCTTCGCCCAATCCTCGAAGCTCGGATCCTGCACGAACGCGAACAGTTGACTGATCGGATCGAAGACCAGCTGGTCGAGGACCGGCCTGCGCAGGTCGCCGTGCTTCAGGACGAACTGACGCATCTTCTCCGTATGCCAGGACGGCGGTTGGAAGTTCCTCGCTTCGAACCGCCGCAGATCCTCATGGGTGAACGACCACACCATGACACCGCCGGCACGCAGGATGGCCCGTTTGCGCGCGTCATCGGCGACCCGGTTGTTGTCCGGCACGGCGTGATACCTGCGCCCGTCGGCAAAGATCGCGATGACCGGAATCTCCGGGTCGGACGTCTTCAGCTCGAAGTCCGGCACGCAGTTGCCCATCTGCATCTGCGGCGTCAGCGTCCAGCGACGGATCTCGGTGCCCGGCACGGTGATCGTGGCCTTGTTGGCGTAGGTGCCCGGTGTCTCCTTGATCGTCGCGCCGAGCGTGCGCAGCCGATCGAGGAACGCCTGGTAGAAGCGCCGCTCGAGCGGCGACTCCTTGCTGACTGCGCCATTGTCCGGCGCTTCCTCCACGATGGACTGTGCCCACCGCGTCCAGGACGGCTCGGCATCCTCGGCGTCGAGAATCGCGTCGAGAATCTTCGCCGCCGTCTTGCGCGACACCTTGTCCAACTCGTGCGGAGGCGTGAACGGCAGCAGGCAGTTGTGGCAGGCCAGCCGCGATTCCGCCTCGCACGAGCAGTGGTGCAGCACTTCCCGCGCCGCCACCAGCACCGACCACACCTTGTTCGGGTCGGCGAACTCGGCGAGATAGCCGGTGCCGCCGGGCACGGTGTCGTGGATGAGCAACGCCTGCTGGTCCGGCGTGTGCAGTGCGTCCGGAACGGCGACGACGTCGAGATGCTCCGGCGCACCGCCGATCACCTGCCGCAGCCCGAGCAACACGGCCGCGCCCAGGCTCGGATAGGCGTAGGTGTCGTAGCGCAGTTCCGGCGGGACGTGCAGCAGCACGGCCTGGGTCCGCAGTGAACGGGCCAGCGCGATATCGCGGACGTGCCGTTCGTCGGTGGCCTTGCGGTATCTGCACCAGGTCCGGTGCTCATAGGTCTCGTTGCGCCCGGCCACTTTGTCGAGCCGGCCGCAGCCCGAGCACACCCGGAACAGGCCGGTGGTGATTTCGGTGCCCGCGACGGTGCGCCTACTGCCCTGAGAGGTGCGCTTGCCCATGTTCAGCCAGCGGATGTCGACCTGGCGCAGGTATTCCGCGCCGAAGTCGTGGCCGGTGGCGAACCAGCGGCGGGTCACGTTGCCGCGATCGAGGTCGGCGGCGGTGACCACCGAATAGATCTCCCGCTGCCGTTCGTCGCGGGAGTCCGTGATGGCCGCTTCGTCGCGCCGCACCTCCGCCGACACCTTCGCCATCTCCACCACCTGCACCTGCTGACTGACATCGGCGATGGCCGGTTCCTCGCAGCGCGGGCAATTACCCCGATGCCGCGGCGCCTCCCCGCCCGCGCTGATGTCGGCCCACCCGCACCTCGGGCACATCCGCCAGGTCTGGATGGCGGCCTCGCCCGCACCGAGGTCCACCGCGTCGATCCGCACGGCCAATCCCTGCGCGTAGAAGGTGGATCCGGGCGCCAGTTCGGTGAGCGCGACGCGGGCGCCGCGCTGATAGGTCTCGGTGTCCCCGTGGTACTCGTTTGTCTCCGGGTCGATCCAGGTGATGCCGACGTCCAGCGTCACCGAGTCGTCGAGCAGCGTGTAGTTCGGCAGCACGCCGTAGCGTTCCAGCACGCCCACCCAGTGCTCGTTGGTGAGATCGCTGATGTGTTTGCCGAGCAGACGCAGCGTGCCGCGCGCGGAACGCAGGTTGCGGCGGTCGTCGTCGGTTGCGGCGGGGGAGTTGGCGCGCTGCTCGAACTCCGGCAGGGCGGCGTCGACGGCGGTGCGCCGGTCGGTGAGTTCGGTGACGTCGCGGTTCCACCGGTGCACCGCTTCGCGCAGCTGACGGGTCAGTGCACTCGGTTCGTCCGCACCCGGGCTCGCCCAGGCACGCAGGCCGTCGCGAGTGGTGGTGTCGAGCAGTTCGCCGAACTGGTCGAGGAAGCCGTCGACCAGTTCACCCGCCTTCGCCTCCGCGGTCTGGATGAGCCGCGCCATCCACGTGTTCTCGTCGAAGCCGCCGAGCACGGCGCGGGCATCGACCGGGTCCTGCGCACCGGGCTGACGTGCCAGCCGATCGATGATGTGGGCGACATACTGGCGCTGCAGGATCTCCTCGGCGGTCAGGAAGGTCGCCGGCGGGCGCACCTCCCCGGAGATCACCGAAAGCGGATCGTAGAGCTTCGGCAGGTGCTCGCCGCGCCCGCGCACGAACGCCAGCACCAGCGAATTGCCGGTGAACCTGCCCGCGCGGCCGACGCGCTGCAGGTAGGAGGCCACCGTGCGGGGCATGGAGCCGAGCATCACCGTCGACAGATCGCCGATGTCGATGCCCATCTCCAGCGTCGGCGTGGCGACCAGGACGTTCGGCGCGGTCGGATCCACGCCGCTGCCCTTGAATTTCGTCTCGTACTCGAGCCGTGTCGCGGTCGGCAGCAGCGAGGTGTGTTCGCGCGCCACCACCCGCTTCATCTCCGAGCGGTCGTAGAGGCGGCGATAGAAGTTGTCGGCCTTGTGCGCCCGGTGCAGCGTGCCGGGGCAGCGGGTCAACAGGCACGGCGCGCCGTCGAGCTGGTCCACGACGGTGGCGCTGCCGGGGTTCTGCGTCTGGCACACCCCGCACACCAGCAGATGCCTGCCCGCCTCCAGATCCGCCTTGGCGGGCGCGCCGACGAGCACGCCGTCCTCGCTCAACTGGTAGGCGGTCAGCGACTTCTCGGTGCCGACGGTGGTGAGGATGCGCTCGGCGGCCAGGATCTCGAACAGCGACCGGGCCAGGAACCCGCCCTCGAACGCCGACACCCCGAGACAACGCGACGCCCACCGCGCATACCACGACGACGGCGCGGTGATCGGGTCGAACCCCTCCGGGACCGTGCGCGCCCCGAGCGCCGGAAACGCCGGAGCCGGACGGCCTTTCGGAAACGCGGGCATCCCTTCGCCACGCGGCCTGCCACCCCACACCCAGCGCCGGTTGGCGTCGCGCTGCACGAACCGATCCAGCCACACGTGCCGGATCGCGCCCTGCGTGCGCATCCGCTCCACCGTCCCGCGCACCCACTGCGTGACCGCCGCGACGTCGGGTGCGGAGAAGGTCATCTGGTGCTCGGCCCCGTCGAGAGCCTGCCTGCCCAGGCTCGCGACCCGCTCCGGCGACCCGAGATCCACTTCGGCGACGACGCTGCCGGTGAGTTCCAGCGTGCGGCCCAGCCGCGACTGCAACCCGAACTCGAGGTCGATGTCGAACTGCACGCGCTTGGCGACCTTGCGCTGCGCCTTGCGCCGTTCCGCGGCAGGCTTATCGGACTGCCAGTAGGCGGTGAACTCCTGCCGTTCGACGATGTCCGGCGCGAGCAGGTGGTAGCGGCGGGCCGGATCCTCGCCCGCCCGGTCGAGCACCGCCTCGCACAGCTCGGTCAACGTCAGCATGGACGTGCCGGAAGTCTTCGCGCCCAGGGCATTGCGCAACGTGGAGCGCAGGCTGAGGGTGTGCGAGCGCGCCTGCACGAAACCGGCCCGATGGGCGGCGTCCTGCACGCTGTCGGTGAACATCAGCGCCTTCTTCTCGTCGGCGTCGAGGTCGGCGTCACCGAACATGTTCGACAGCGCCACCGACAGCTGCGTGGCGACCGCGCTGCCGAGGAAGCGGATCCCGTCGGCGGTATTGCAGGCCGGGCACACGTCCTTCTGCGAGTCGTCCTCGGCATTGGGGCCGTGCAGGACCAGCACCGGCAGGGCCCGGCCTTCGACGATCTCGGGACTGTCCGGCGCGGGCGTCTCGTCGCCGAGTTCCCGGTCTTCCAGCCGCAGCCAGCGCAATCCGTCGACCGCGCTGTCGAGCTGGGCTTCCAACGGCGCCGAGATCAGCGCGCGAATGCGGTTGTCGCCCGTGACATGCAGAGTGCGCACCGAATCCTGATCCGGATCGAGCACACTGCCGGTCGGCGCCATCCGCACACCCCACCCCGACCGCCCGCAATGCCTGCAGTAGAGCGCGGGCTGATACTCGACTTCGACGCTCTCGTCCGCCCCGTCGTCGGCCCACCGGAACCGCGTCGATGTGTCCAACGCCCGGTCGATCCGCGACAGCTCCCGAACCCACAGGTGCACATCGACATTCAGCGCCGCCCGCCCGATCTCGGCCCGCAGGTGCGACAGGGCCGCGAACACGAAATCCAGATACCGCTGCCGCGTCGCCTGCGCCCGCGGATTGTCCCGCTCACCCGTCGGCGCGGGCAGCACCGCCGAGGCCAGTTCCGCCAGCGACACCGCCTCGGCGCAGCGCTGCACCAGTTGCACGAACAGATTGTGGTGTTTGAGCAGATCCAGCTGCTCGACCTCATCGAGCCTGCGCAGCTCCGACGTCAGCTCCTCGACCGTCGGAGCATGATCGCCGAACCGTTCGAACAAGGTCGCCAGCACCGCCGCCGCGAGATGGGCGTTGCTCGCCGAGGACTTCTTCAGACCGTCGAGAAACGTGACAGCGCCCTCCACCGCGGGCATGACCGCCACATACAGCCGATCCAGCTCGGCCCCACGATCCCCCAGCCACTCGTCCAGCCCGAGCCTCGTCTCCCCGACCAGCGATTCGGCCGCGAACTCCTCCCCGAACACCGTGCGAGCGAAATCCAGCATGGCCGTCGGCTCACCCCCGCCGCCCAGCGTCGCCGACGTCGCCACCGGCGTGATCCGCCCCAACGGCCGAACCCGATCCCGCTCGCTCACCGCGGAGTCGCCGGTCCAGTAGGACTTCACCGCCAGCCCGAGCCGCCGCAGCAACATCGCCACGTCCGTGCCCTGCGCGCCGTCGTAGGTGTGGAACTCGTCGAGCACCACGTACTGCAACGACTCCGCCGACTGCCGCCACATCGCCGCCCTATCCGGCCGCAACAGCAGATGATCGAGCATCTTGTAGTTGGTGAGCAGGATGTCCGGCGGCGAATCGTGCATCAGCCGCCGATCGGTGATCAACCCGTCCTCCGACACCATCGTCCGCCCGCCCGAGGACTGCTCACCGGTGTAGAGACCGGCGGTCACGCCCGACAGTTCCGGGTGCTCGGTGATCATTCGCGCCAGCCGCTGCTCCTGGTCGTTGGCCAGGGCGTTCATCGGGTAGATGATCAGCGCCTTCATGCCCGCCACACCCTGCCTCTTGGCGCGCAGCACGTGATCGAGGATCGGGATCAGGAAGGACTCGGTCTTGCCCGAGCCGGTGCCGGTGGTGACCAGGGTCGGCTGCGGCCGGTCCTGGAACTTGGTCGACAGCCGCTCGAACGCCTTGGCTTGATGGCCGTAAGGGACGAAGCCGTTCGGCAACCAGTCCAGGTGCATACCCCAGTTGCCGCGGGCCGGGGCGAAGGGGAGGCGGAGCCGGACATAAGGACCTTTGAACATGCCCTCACGGGGGTGGCCGACGAAGTCGATCAGGGCGGCCTGGGTGTCCGGGTCGGTGAGCGCGAAGGTGGTGGCGAGGTAGTCGGTCAGGCCTTCCCGCAGGTGGTCGGCCTGCAGGGTAGGCAGGAGTGCCCCCATATGTTCGTGCTCCTCGGCTGGTGGTCCGATCACCCGGTAGTGCGTGCAGTCGACGCCTTGGACGCTATCGCACGGCTACCACGGGGGTGAATCGTCCGCTGGACCGACAGCCGGTGCGTCCGGCTCGTCGAGCGGTCTATGTGTCACGGGTAGGTCCCGGGCTTCTGCGCCTCGGACTTCCCGGCGCGGGCGCTACAGATCGCTCAACGTGCGTTTCCCGATTGCCGTACTGAGTGCGTCCAGCTCCGCGAGGACGTCGACGGCTGCCCATACGCGGTTGCGCTTGCTCTCGGAAAGCACGTCGAGAATCCCGGCCCCGGTGAGTCGATCGAGCGCACGGTAGGTACTCGCTTCGGTCGTGCCGGTGATGCTCTGGGCGAGGTCGGCATTGAGTATCGGGGTATCCAGAAGCGATGCGATCAGTGCTTCGTCGGCGGAATTCGCCCTCGGCCGGGCCACGTCCTTCCACCGGCGCGGGAGCTCGCTCAGGGATCGGGCCGACTCCTCTGCGGCGCCGCTCGAATGGACGGCTGCGCGTGCTGTGTATTCGACGAGATCGTCGGCGCGGCCTGCGCGGTAGCCGTTGAGGTAACCGAAGTATCGGTGCGTGTCGGCGAGCATGACCGAGGCCAAGGGGACGGTCACCCGGTGGGTGAGCTTGCGGCGTCGCAGTATCGCACTGATCAACGCCCGGCCGATCCGCCCGTTGCCGTCGGTGAAGGGATGGATGGATTCGAACTGGGCGTGGGCGATCGCGGCTTGGGCGATGATCGGCAGATCCGTCCGATTGACGAAGACCATGAGGTCGTCCATCAGTTCGGGCACGAGCTCCGGTGGTGGTGGCACACAGAGCGCGTCGACCGGTGTGAAGTCGCTGCCGCCGATCCAGTTCTGGACATCGCGCAGCCGCCCGGAGTCACGAGCGGTGTAGTAGTCCGGAGCCATGAGAGTGCGATGTGCCGCCAGGAGCGTGTCCAGGGTGATCGGGCCGCCGGATGCCGTGTCGACCATCGTCGCCAATGTGCGCACTGCCGCCAGCTGTGACCGTGCCTCATCGCTGGCTTTGGCGCCGGCCAAGGCCCTGCCGAATGCCCGCCAGCCCGCGTCGATGTGCTCGATCTTCGACGACGCCACCGATTCACTGCGCAGCAGGAAGTCCGCCAGGGGCGCGAGATACGCACCGAAACCGGCCTCCAATCGGGCGACCGCGATGACGGCTTCCTCCTGCGCTCGGGCAACGGACCCGGTGGACTCGAAGTCGAGCTCGGCGATGTGCGGAGGGATCGACACCTCGATGCTGTCGAGCGTGCGATCGGCCCGCGTACCTTGTCGTTTGCGGGCAACCCACGGTCGGGGCTCGACGCGATGGGGTGGCCACTTCATATGAGCTCCTGACGTCGCAAAGTAGAGCAGACTTGATTCTTCTATATGTTATGCACGCAAAGATATAGTAAGCAGAGATTTGCTGTACTTTGTTGTGCGCAGATCCCTCATGCAACATATATCTCGACGAGGTGCACGAGATGCTGCAGACAGCCTTCGGCTGGGATGATGCCCACCTCAACGTGTTCTTCATCGGTTCCGCGCCGCACGACCCGGCCAACGAGAACTACCTTTGCCCGTTCCAGGTGGAGGAGGGCGACCCCGGCATCCCGCAGAACCAGGTCCGCTTGGACGAAACGCTGGCCGAGCCCGGCGACGTGCTCTTCGACTGCTACGACTTCGGTGACGAATGGACGCTCACCTTGCGCCTGACCGAGGTCGTCTCCGCCGCTCCGGACCGGCCGCGCGCGTCCTGCTTCGGCGGCGACCGGCCCGCGCCCGCCGAAGACTGTGGCGGCGTCGACACCTTCGAATTGATCAGTGCCGCCCTCGATGTGGACAATCCCGTTTGCGCACCTGCTGGACGCGATCGGCGACGGGGTCACCCTCACCGCCGCCGGCTACTTGCCGCCGACGGTGGTTGAACGGCTGTTCCGCGAGCTCGACATGGCCACCGACTGGATCGGCAAGGGAAACCGGGAAGATCTGACCCCGCCGGTACGCCATCTGCGTGAGACGGCGCAGCGAATGGGATTGCTGCGCAAACAGAAAGGCAAGCTCCTGACGACCGCGAAAGGCAGATCGCTACGCGACAATCCCGTCGCGCTGTGGTGGCACGTCGCCGCCCGGCTGTCCGGCGGCGCGACCCGCAGCCCCGACCGAGAAGCCGGGCTGCTGTACCTGCTGGCGCTGGCCGCAAGCACCACGGACCGCGCCTACGATTTCGTCGCCGAAACGCTTGCCGCGTTGGGCTGGCGTGACAGCGAACACCGTCCGATCAGCGCTGCTGACATCGGATGGGTGACCGGGCACGTCACCGAGGTCCTCGAGTTGCTCGGCGGATTGCGTCGGGTGCGTGGGCGGGGCAGGCGGGTGGAGCCGGGTGCGGTGCTGCTCGCCCGCGCAGCTCTACGAGTTCGACAGGCCCCGCGCAGTTGAACAGATGATCTGGTCGTGGGGGCGCCACCGAGTTGGGCCTGCCTCTTCGGTCAGGCTGTGGTGTCGCCTCGGCGCCCTGCGTCCAAGCCGGGGTTGCCATCCAGGACAGTGGGATCGACGCCGACCGGTGCGCTGCCGACTATGCGGCCTGCCCTGCCGGATTCGCGCAATCTGTTCCGTGGCAGCTCGAACCGGACCACCTCGACGGGAGGAGCGGCCTCATCACCTGTCGTTGAGCCGGAACTCCAGGAGGCAGCGTTGATCGGTCACATCGGTCACGGCGTCGAGTATCAAACCGTGGTCGGCTGCAAGCGCACGGAACTCATCGATCCGCCGCTCGCGGCCGCCGTAGATCACGAGCATCGACAGATCCATGTCGGTGATCGCGCGCCGGTCACCCACCGGCTCCAGGACCAGGACGCGGCTCGCGGGATGCGCCGCTTCGGCGCAGCGGGCGAGGATGCGGTGAGCGTGTTCGTCGTCCCAGTCGTGAAGGATGTCGGACAGCAGGTAGGCGTCCGCCCCGGCCGGCAGCGCGTCGAAGAAGCTGCCTTCGGTCACTTCGGTTCGGTCGTCGAGATGGTGAGCGACGAAGGTGTGGCGGGCGTCGGTCGCGGTGGCTGCGAGGTCGACGAGATGGCCGCGCATCAGCGGGTGGGCCGTCAGGATCGCGGCCAGCAGCGCGCCTCGCCCGCCGCCGACGTCGACGATGGTGGTGAAACGGGACCAGTCGAAACCGGCGACGATCCGTGGGATCTGCTCCTGGAACCGCAGGATCATCTGTTGGTCGAAGGACGCGCGGAGACGCGGGTGGTCGGCGAGGTCGGTCCAGAAGTCCTTGCCGTACCGGCGCGGGTAGCCCGCGCGACCGGTGCGGATGCTGTGCGCGAGTTCGACGAAAGCCAGCTCGGCGCGACCGGCGGCGGAATCCAGACTCAGGAGGATGTTGGTGAAGCCGCCGTCGGCGTCGGCGCACAGATGCGCGCCGAACGCGGTGGTGCGGTAGCCGGTGGACGATCGCTCCACGACTTCGAGCGTGGTCAGGTGCTCCAGCAGCACCTCGAGCGCGACCGATGAGACTTCGAGCTCGGCCGCGAGCCGGTCCGGCGTCGCGCCGTGGCCGAGGAGCCGGTCCGGCAGGCCCAGCGTCACGGCGACACGCAGCGCCATCGGCGTCGCGAGACCGGCCATGCGACGAAGCTTTTCCGCGCCGATGTCATCGTCCCCCACAAGGACGCACTATCGCATGGGCTCACAGGGGCCTGGCTTTCGGACATCGATTCTTCCTTCGTGTCGAGGTCCGGTGATCAGCTCGGTAGCATTTCCTTTGTTGTGGACATGCGCGTGGGAATCGAGATGGTCGACATACCGCCTGGGGCCGTCGAACTGTCGGATCGGCGGACCCGACGCAGTTGGTCGGTCGACGTCGGTGCCTACCAGCTGACGGCAGTCCCGGTGACTCGAGCGCAATACGCCCGGGTCACCGGCCAGTGGCCGAGTGACGCTCGAGGCGACCGGTTGCCTGTCGACAGTGTCTCGTGGAGCGACGCGATTCGTTTCTGCAACGCGTTGTCCGAGCGAGTCGGCCTTACACCGGCGTACTGCATCGGTGCCGGTGACGAGGAAGTCGACCAGGTCGAGTCGGCCGATGGGTATCGCCTTCCCACCGAAGCCGAATGGGAATACGCGTGCCGTGCGGCCACCACCGGTCCGCGCTACGGCCCGCTCGACGAGATCGCCTGGCACCGTGCGAACTCCGGCGGTCGCATGCACGAGGTCGGCGCGAAGAACCCCAACGCTTGGGGGCTGTACGACATGCTCGGCAATGTGTGGGAATGGTGCTGGGACATCTACGACGCCGACGTGTACGGCGGCTATCGGGTGCTTCGGGGCGGCGGATGGTTCGACGAGCACTGGAGCTGCCGAGCCTCGGTGCGACGTCGCAGCCACCCCACGCTCCGAATCGATGACGTCGGATTCCGAATCGCGCGCTCAGTACCGCACTGATCTGCACTGCTCGCCTCGGACACCAGTCGATCTTCGGATCGGCCCCAGGTATCGGGTTCAGCGCTCCCTCACCGCTGTGAGCGCAACCGCGACAGCCGCCTCCGGTGACTCGACCTCGCTCGCCCCTCCGACGGCCCGCCCCTCGGCATCGACAACCTTCCAGCCGCCGAGGCTGACGACAGGAACGTCTCCACGCCGGTTGGACAGGGCCAACTCCGACAGAGTGCCCCATGACCCGCCGATGATGATCACCGCGTCGGCCGAGGACACGAGTATCGCGTTGCGGGCCTCACCCATCCCCGTGTAGAGCACAGCCGACAGTCCCGCGCAGATCATGGATCGGTCGGTGTCGGGCCGCACGCCGATCACCAGTCCGCCGACGTCGGAAGCGCCCGCGGCGACCGCTGCCATGACGCCCGGCCCGCCGCCGCAGAGCACGGTGGCTCCGGCTTCAGCGAGCAGTCGGCCGACGTGCCGAGCGTTCGCCGCCTCGGTCACGGTGCAGTCCCGCGGCCCGCAGACGGCGACTTGAACAGGTGGCACAGCATGACCTTTCGTCCGCGCCGATCGCCGCGACCGCCGGGTAGATGTCCGAGTGCCTCGGTAGTGGATGCGACACAGTGGTCACAGGCCATCCCGAGGACCGTGTTCGATCATGGCCGCACGCTCGGCCGGCGCTAGTCGTCGGTGGCCGCGGTTCGGGTGAGCATATGCGCTTCCCGCATCCGTCCGTCCGGTGTGAAGCGGCCGAAGAAGCAGACCTCGATAGCGAATTCTTTGCCGCGCTGCCGGACGTGGAGGGTGTACCGGGCGGCGAGCCGGTCGTCGTCGGCGATGGCCTCGTGGACGTCGATGTGACTGCTGGGGCGGTTCTTTCGGATCGGGCGGGTGTGCGCGATCAGCTTGTCGCGATCGATCCGGTGCCCATCGGCGACCTGCACGATGTCGGGGGTGTGGAAACGGTCCACGACGACTGCCGCGTCCTGGTCGTCGGCCAGCAGATGTTCGTTGAAGGAGGTGAAGAAGTCGGCGATGAACCGCGCGGGGTCGGTGCCGGTGAAGGCGGGCATGAGTCTCCTGACGGGACTGAACCAATCTAACTCTTACGAGATGTAAGATATAAGGCGATGAGTACTTTGACAAGATGTAAGAGATCGCGGGGAGCAGATGGCTCGTAAGCAGCGGGCTGATGCCCACCGCAGCCGGGCGGCCATTCTCGACGCCGCCGCGCGCATCCTGAACGAACAACCCGAGGCCAGCGTCGAGACCATCGCCGCCGGTGCGGGAGTGACCCGCCAGACGGTGTACGCGCACTTCCCCTCCCGCGAGCGGTTACTTGTGGCGGTCCTGGACAGGCTCACCGAATTGACCGTCGCCGCGATGGACGCCGCGAAGCCGGACGAGGGCACGGCCGCCGAGGCATTGCTGCGCGTATTCGAGGCGGCCGCACAGGAATCCGGGCGCTACCCGGCCCTGCTGCAACGGATCAACGCGTTGCCGATCTCCGCACGCGAGGACCATGCCCGGCACGCACCGATCGCGGACCGCATCGGCCAGGTGATCCGGCGCGGACAGGACACCGGCGAATTCGACAGCCATCTCCCCGCCGACTGGCTGGTCGTCGCCGCGATCCACCTTGCCCACGCCGCTAGCGAGGAGCGCGGCAGCGGCCGGATGACAGACTCGGACGCCGAGCACGCGTTCACCACCAGCCTGATGCGCATCCTCGCCCCGGCCGGGGGCGCCTGCGCGGGGAGTCAGGACTCTCAGGACGCGGAGACGTGATCGCCTCGGCGCCCGCGAATCTCAGCCTCACCGAGCGACATCGGAGTTCGTCGACAGGCGACGTCGGAATTCACCGCCGAATCTTTGTGATCAGTGCAGGTGGTACTCCGCAGTGAACCAATCCCCGGCACCGGGGCGATCGAGCATCATTCGCGTTTCAGGATTGTCGAAAAGGTGCGTGACAACCGCAGCCAGCACATCAACATCGCATTTCATCAGGTAAGCCGGTATGCCGAACTTCCCCGGCCTGTCGAAGACTTTGTGGGTGGGCTGGGCCGCAGAGTCTGCAAGCCGTATGACGACCATGGCCACATCGGGGTGATATGCGGACGTACGCCAACCGTCCACTTCGACGTCGGACATGTCTTCCCACACCACGAGCCGGTCGCGCAGCCACCGTTGCGGCGCCGCGCTGCGCCGCAGAATGCCCTCGGGGTAGATCTCATACGAAATCTTCGTGAAAGAGGACAACACGAGCACCGGCAGAATGCAGAACGTCAGAACGGAGAACACCAACGCGACCATGGCGGCGTCGGGCTCCTCCGGTGACGCGTAGAGCAGTTCGCCTTCGACACCCGTCCGTGCGGCCCACCAGCTCAGCAGAAACCAACTGCCGAGAGCCGCGACCGCGATCAGTAACGACACGTCCTGTCTGTCCTGCGCAAGGGCAATTCCCTTGCCCAGAACGGCGTTCTCACACCGGCGCACCGGCCGCCCGCGCAACCGTGAAAGCTCTGGCGCGCTCGCGAACAGCGGCGCCGTCGACAGCGCGGCTGTGCCGAGCATGCCGACGATCAGCGAACATTCCGCTGCCGACCGAATGGGGTCGTGAGTTCCCCACATGGGCGCGGTCTCGGCTGCCAAGAAACCGGCCACGATCACGGACCCGCCGGTGACGATCAGGCAGAAGAGCACGAGGTCGAGCCGCCTGTTCGTCGGCCGATGCTCGACGATCTCGAGGCGCGGCAGAGCTGAGGTATCGGTCAACACATCCCCTCTGTGTCGTGGGTTCGTCGGCAGGAAGGCGACCCCCGTATCCATCATCTACCTCTCCCACGGAGCCCTTCGCCGCAGCGGGAAGCGCCCTGCTGTCTCGGATACAGCCGGCAAGGCTTCTTCGGCGGCTCGCGCACGACCGATCGGCTCGCCGACGACGCAGACTCAGCGACCGGCCTCGATAGCTGTGCAGAAATCGGGATGGGCCTGGACCATCACGGACCGTTCGTCGTCGATGGGATAGAAGCAGGCAGCCGAGTTCGCACCCATGCGAAACAGCCATATCGCCACGACCACGCCGATCGGGATGGACCCCGGAACGACGCCGAGCGCCAAGGGAATGACGAAGGGGCGCAATTCGTTCAGCCACAATCCCAGCCAGCCGGCGGCGATCACGAGCAGAAACGCGAGCAGGTTCACCGCCATCAAAGTGATCGGCACCAGGGCGGCTCGGCGGCCTCGCTCATCGATACGAACGCATTTGTCACAGTAGGGCCAAGCGCCGACGAGGATGGTCGACACGGGCGCAGCCCGTTTGTCATACCACTTGACGGGACCGAATCGGGGTGATCGTGGATGTTTGCTGGTGTCGTAGAAGCGGACGCGAAGTGGTCTCCGTGTCGATGCGGGCAAGCCGTGCTGGCTGCAGACGTCGGGGAGTTGCTGTGCGATCTCCAGTTCGAGAGGCTCCACGGTTCGCGCCCCCGGCGCTTTCACGTAGAGCAGCGATGCGTTTGGTAGGGGCTCTCGGCAGCGCCGCAGGCTGATCGTTGCCGTGTCACTCCAGCCAACCACGACGCTGCCTCTCGCCGTAGTAGAGGTCGTCATCATCCGGTTCGTCGGGAGTGACGATCCGGTCGCGGTCGGGTTTGCGTGTGCCGGGGACGACGTGCCTCGGGGTAGTGGTACTTCTGGACGGGGGCGCGTCGTCCGGCGCACTCGACGGAGTTCGGGTGGACGGCTCGGAACCGGGCCGAGGCGAACCGGAATCCATCTTCTCGTCATCGATCGTCGAAGAGGCTTCGGGAGCCTCGACGCGGTATCTTCGGAGTAATTCTTCACCTGCACGAGCCAGCGACTGGATCTGCTCGGGCGTTTGCTCCGCCAGGTCCGCGGCGATCTTCGGCATGGCTGCCTCGCTGAGCCGCGTGAAGGACTCGCTGCGTGCAAGATCTCGGAAGCTTGCTTTTCCGGCAAGTATCTCGCCCAGTTGGTTGCGCAGGTCTTTGTCCACGCCAGGGCTGTCTGCGATGATCTTCAAAACCTTCGACAAGTGACGTGACATGCCGATATCGCCGTTGACTACATCGAGCATCGGCTCGTTATCGCGTTTCATCACTGCACTCCGGGATGATCGTAGGAATTCACGCCCAGTGCTGGTATCTCGGACGCTTCGACAGCCGCACTCATGCCCGCGATGACGAGCCCGAGTAGCGCTTCGGAAGCGTTCACCATGTGACCGAGCTTGCCGATGATCTCCACAATCTTGGTCGCCATGACAGCCAAGATGGCTTTGGCGACGGCCTGAAGCGCGGCCGCAGCTCCGGCTCCCACAACGGATGCCGCGGCAGTCCCGGAGGCAATTTCGGTCGCCATCCACTGAATAGCGAGATCGCCCAGGGTCTGCACTAGGTCAGCTATTCCGTTGGCCATGCCGTAGGACGCCATGGCATAGGCCGAGATCTCGTCTGCGACGGTGGTCAACGGCTCGATTTGACCGTCCAAGGCGTCGGTCAAAGATGAGAAGAACTTCCGCGCGCTCTCGGCCGCGTTTCCCTGCCAGGACGTGTTCGAATCGTTCAGGGCGGCGTCGATCGCCTCGTGGTAGGCCGAGTTGTACTCGGCCAGCTTACGAATGGCGTCGGCAGACTGCTGCAGCGCAACCCAGTCACCCGAGAGATTGTTGGTGATAGTCGAGATGCAGTTGAATCCGCCGTCCACGAAAGGGCTCGAGGCCATCACGATCAGATTGTTCAGATGGTAGGTGAGGCTCGTGCCGTTGCCACTGATGACGAGTTCGACGTAGTCGTGAACCGGGTCGTCCGGCTGTGGTTCCGAAAGTTTCGCTATGGGATACGAGGTGACTGTCATTTGTCGAGCTCCCTGTAGTACCAGTCCAGGTTCTTGGCGCGCTCGAAATCGGTGGTTCGGTACATCCGCGAAGCTTCCAGCAGTTCTGTGGCCGAGTTGTCGGTCACAGTTCCCAGACGCTCATAGTTCTTCTTCAGTTGATCGCACACTGTCTGGAGTTGATCCAGGACCGGTGTGAGGACGAGCCCGCCACTGGACTGAACATTCAGCCATTCTTCAGCGTAGGTGATAGCCCCGTTGTTGTCTTCGGACAATTTCCACAGCGCGCGGGATGCCAAGTCCAAATCGTCTGGCTCGACAGCGAATTGCTCAGTCATACCTTCATTTCCTCGAGTGTGAAGGACCGATCGAGTTCCGTAGCGCGACGGTCCGCAGCGAGCTCGTCGGTACGCGATGACGTGAACGGCATCACCGAACGTTCCCACCCTCTGTCGGCAACGCGCCCGAATGCTTTGGCCCCCAATCAACCGTCACTCGAACGTTGCCGCAACGCTCTGCAGATTGCAAGCCGGGCCCGCGGAGTGCAGTGGGCAGCAGGGTGCCGGGTTCCGTCGATGCAACCCGGCCAGGAGACGGATCAGTCCTCGGCTGCCTCGGCTCCGGGTGCGGCGATGCCGTAGCTCGCGTCTTCAAGCCGTACCGGAGCGCGGCTGCCGTCATCTAGGATACGGAAGACGTTGTATCCGTTGTCGATTCGACCACGGTGGGCGCTCGTGCGGATGCGAATCGAATGTGGCGCACGTCATACCTGCAACATTTCGAAACGGTAATGTTTCGACTTTGTGGCTGTCTACTGTGAGTCTCCCGGCCCGCCGGGCCACACCTGTTCTTCCCAATAGGAATACGCATGAATCGACTTCTCGTCACCGGTCTCATCGCCATCGCTGCCACCGCTGCCGTGGCCGCCCCGGCGCAGGCTCGAGGCTTGACTCTGGTCGACAGTCCGAGCACCGGCAGCACCGAGGTGGTTCCCGACTGCTGGAACGGGCCCATGGTTCTGTTCCACGGCACCGGTTCGGCCACACTGGATAGTGGCGCCCAGGTAGGCGCGAGAATAGCGCTCTGGTTGCTCTCCCTGGTCTCTCCCGGGGCGAACACCGGTAGCGGCGATGAGGCCGCGGTCGACGGCCCGTGTGCCGACCCCGGTGAACGCGACTCGGTGACGCAGTTCTTGACGTACCTGCACTCCGGTTCCGCGCATCACTGATCGCCATTTCACGCCGGGCAGTTCGGGGTGGCGGAGGTGGCCGGCTCCAGTCCACGTCGTGAATCGGACCGAAGTCGGCCTACCGACGCGCCACGGTTACTCATACCGCGAACCGTTCCAGCGCAGGATCTCTTTGGTAATCGTCCCACTCGCGCAGTCGGGTTCGCAGTCGTTGCTCGAAGCCTCGATCGTGTAGCGACCGTCGTCGCCCGGGCCGATCAATTCGGCGTAGTAGTAGGCGTGCGTGGTGCTCTGGTAGTTGAGTCCGTCCGGGTCGTTCCAGCCGATATCCGCGTAGCCGCCGGCGACCGGGACGAGCGTGATCACGCCGTTGTAGCGCCCGGGGTTGTAGGTGATGAACACGTTGTTCGTGGCATCGGTGGCCGGATCGGCGAAGTCCAGTTCGTCACCGTAGATCGAGACCTTCTGGACCAGCAGTTTCGACCCTCTTCGGTCGACCACGGCGATACATCCCTCGCCGACGCCGGACGGCCGACTCAGGCCGACGGTGACCTCGCCGAGTTCCGGGTGACGGACGGTGCGTCGCTCGTCGATTCCTCCGCACAGCGAGGCCAATCCGGCTTGTGCGCCGAACGTCGTGAACAGGGCTATCTCGTATGCGCCGGAGCCGAGCGCGAGGGTGGACAAGGTGTCACCGATGACGATGGTGGCTTGCGCTACCGCGAGGAGCGGGAGCAGCCGGAACCGGAGCTCGCTGATCTTGCCGGTGATGGCGTGGCCGCGTTGGAGGGCATTCCATGCCTCGTCGGAGAGGTGCCCGCTGATCTCGCCGATGATGTCGGGCGCACTCTGGATGGCGCAGCCCGCGATCCGGGCGACGGCTGCGGCGAGCGCCCCGGCATCCGAGGCGGTGACGGCGGAGTTCACCCCTTCGCCGAAGCACACGCCCATAATTCCCAGCTCTATCGCGGTGAGGGCGGTCGGGTCGTCGAAGTGCTCCGCGAGCGCGTTCCAGATGAGGCCGTAGGCGACCGAGGAGGTGGACACCCTGGTCGTGATCTTGGCGGCCGGTTGTGCCGAGAGCGATCGTTCGGTGAATCCGATGTCGAGCCCGGTGCCCGGTGGCAGCACCCATGTCCGCGCACGCTCGGAGGACGGGACACCGAATGCTTCGGTCGTGGCCGTGAGGAATTCCGAGACGAAGGCACTCGGCAGGCCGGAAAACGCCTCCGCATAGGCCCATTTCGGTGTGACCGGTGCGGTGACGATCATCGCCACACCCCGATTGTTGCGGATCTTGACCACCGCGGTCTCGCGGTCGTTCGGGTCGGCTCCGGTGCAGACCAGCATCGGAGCGTCCTTACCTTCCAGGAATATGGCCTCCTCCAGCCAGGCCGGTCGAGGTTGCGTCTCGCAGGACGGCGCGTTCGTGCGGAGACCGGCGGCGGAGGTGAGGACATGGTTCGCTTCGGTGACGAACACCTCCCACCAGCTCAGGTGCGGAATCTCGGCGGTGGCGGTCCGGCGGTCCGCATCGAGGCGGGCCGCGACGACCGTCGACGGCGCGGGCGAATCGCCGGTGCCGCTCGGGCGGCCGACGAAGAAGATCTCGACGCCGCTGGGGACGGGATCAACCGTGCGGTAGGTGAATTCGAGCGGTGTCGATGGCTGGCCCGACGACAGCGTCAGATCGGCACGGCTGAGCGCGGGGGCGCCATCCTGATCCGGGGTGGCCCGCACGGCGAATGTCGCTCCGGCCGGTGCGGCCCCGGCGGGGATCGTGACCGTCCACGACTCGGACACAGCGATTTCGGTGTCCTCGACCGCGCGCACCGGTACCACCTGTTCCTTGATGGGCGGTCCCACCGTCGGTAACGCACCGCCTTCGGTGCCGTCGCCCGGAAGCGCGCATCCGGGCACCAGGCAGGCGAGCGCGAGGAAGATCGCCGACCAGGCCGGCACACCGGGGCGAGTACGGCGCATGGAAACCTCCCGGTCACAGAACACTTCGACCCTCCGACACTATCGGGGCACCGGCACAGTCTGCGGCCTGTGCGTGTCGGTCGAACGGATGAATTCGTCCGCGCGGACGAAGCACTCGCTCGAGGCGTTCGCGGTGCGTCGCGACCTCTCGAAGGGCTGCCGGAACCGGGGCGTGCTGCGTAGCGTCCTATATCGTGGACGGGCAGTCGGAATCAGGGAGGGACATGCGCGCCATCATCGCCGCACGCACTGTGATCGCGGGGGTAGCCGTTCTCGGGCTGGTCAGCGGGTGCTCGGATGTCGGTCTGGGGGGCTCCGCGCCCGGTACGCCTACGGCGGCTGAGCCGGAGATGGACAATCTGCTCGATCCATGTACAGATATCCCGGATGAGTGGCTGATCGAGACTGGTCTGGACCCATCGACTGAGCGCAATGTCGTCAACCCGGACAAGATCTCGTCCTGGCGTATCTGCGGTTGGAAGCCCACCGCGGCTAACTACCGGATGGATCTGCTGTCCACCAGTAAGACTATCGAAGACGCGCGTGCAAACCCGAACCTCACAATCCTCCGTGACATCACCATTGGTGATCGGGCGGGCATCGTGAGCAAGGACGACTTCGAAGGGGCGAGATCCTGCTACATCAGTCTGCCCGCCGAGCAGGGCATGTTCGAGATCGCTGTCGACTGGTTCGGTGACCGACCCGCCGAGGCGCAATGTGACCTCGCGATCAAGCACGCCACCGATCTCGAACCGCATCTACCGAGATAGCTGTACGTCGCAGGGGACACCATGACCGATAGTGCGCAGGCTCAACTTCGTACTTGGCAGAACTTTAAAGAACAAGGCATCAACGGGGAGTTCAAGCTCGAGAACGACATCGGTGAGGCTCTGGTCAAGCGCTGCAACGTGCTTCTAGGTAACTTGCAGGATCTCAGGACGGACGCCGCGCTATTGTCGCGCCTCTCCGGGTACGGCGGCCTCCCTTCTGCTGATGCGCTGAGGAAGAAGTTCGAGCAGAAGGCAACTGGTGGAGCGCCACACGATCCTAACGATAACGCAATCGCCCGCATCGACCAGCACATCGAGATCGTCACCACCATGCGCGACGCGTATTTGGCGGCTATAGGAAAACTCGTGCAGGTCGACCAAGAGACCGGCCAAACCTTGACGAGCCAGGGCGACCAGCTCAACTGATCCGCCACGATCACGTACTTCTTCGCACGGACCTCGCCCTGGAGTCGTACTTCCCCTGCGGAGTGTGCTCGATGTCGACCTCGACCCGCATCCCCTCGGCGATGGTCGTGATGTCCTCGCCACGTACCGCGGATAGGTGGAACCACACGAGCACCCCCTCGCCGGTCTCGATGACCCCTGTGCCATTGCGCGGCGTCCACCGCTGAATGGACCCTGCGACCACGCGCGCCTCCCGTGTCCGTGGACCGACAGCACCCATGATCTACCGGCCCCGACCGGCGCGCCAGGGCGACATCCCAGTTCGAAGCCCCTCCTGGAATCACTTGGCGACCTCGCTCGGCCGCCACCGCGTCAGCACCGCGCACCCCACCGCGAACTCTTCCGCGTCGCGGATAGCCCTGCCCGCGACGAGCTCCAGCTCGAACGCGTCGCCGCCGTGCCCGGTCAGCGCCGCGATCATCTGCCGGGCGGTGGCCCGGATCGCCGACTTGTCGCCGGTCACCGTCCAGCGGTCCACGGCGGGCACGTGGATGAGCCACTGCGGGCCGCAGCAGTGCACTTTGACGTAGTACTGGCGCATGGTCACGACCTCCTCGTCCGGGTGGGCCGGTGTCGGGTCACTCGGTCCATGACAGGGCTTCGGTGAGGGTCACCGGAGGCGGGGGAGGGGTCGGCACCCCGCCTCCGGGACGTTCGGGTGCGGCGGCCCACGTCCGCAGCGCGAGGGCGTAGCGCTCGAGCACGGGCAGCGGCACCGCCTTGTACGGGGCGCGCGGCCGAGGGAACGGAATCCGTTGCGGTAGTGCGTTGGTCATGTGTCCTCCGTGGGTCGACTGGCGGGCGAATGCCGGGGTCTCGCCGCGCCGATCACGGGATCAGTGGAGCACCGGATGCGGGCGGTGTGGAGGTTCCGGCGGAATTTCGCGACGGAAAGTGGCAAACGCCCTGGACACCTTCCAGCGACCCTGCACAATGGCCTCCATGAGGCCGAATCACGGCCTTCCACAAGGTGTTTCGAAATCTTCCAGTCAGCGGTTGCGGGTATTCCACGGAAGGGAGCAAACGGTATGGGGGACAGGGATGAGAGCGCCGACGTCCGGCAGCTCAGGGCCGACATTCGCGGGACAGGGGGCGTTCCACACCGCAGCCTCGGGCGGTGCCTGCGGGGGATGAGGCAGGAATCCGGGCTGTCGATCGAAGTGGCCGCGCGGGCGATCGGGCGTGGGGCGGGGACGTTGCATCGGTTGGAGACCGGTGCGCCGAACGTGGTCGTGCGGGAGGAGGATCTGCGGCGGCTGTGCAAGCTGTATCAGCGGGTGGACATGTTGCCGGTGCTGAAGTCGCTGGCGGCGCAGGGGAGGACGCCGTCGTGGTTGGACGAGTTCCCTGACCAGGTGAATCCGACGTTCAACGCCTACATCCAGATGGAGGCGGCGGCAGCGCACCTCACGTTCTATCGGCCCGACATGGTGCCCGGACTGTTCCAGATCCCGGACTACGCGAGGGCGCTGGATCGTGCGTACTTCCCCATGGACACCGCTGAGGAGATCGAGAGGCGAGTGCGCGTCCGGCGCAACCGGCAGGCGTTGATCACTCGCGATTTCGCCCCGGTCTCGGCGGTGCTCGTGTTGGACGAGGCGGCGATCCGGCGCGTCGTCGGCAGCCCAAGAACCATGTCGGCGCAGCTGCGGCACCTGGCGGACCTGCCACCCAACGTGCGGGCGCAGGTGGTTCCGTTCGCAGCGGGGTTTCCGCTCGGAACGTCGACCGGCCCATTCACCGTCCTGGACTTCGCTGCTGATAGCGACGGCCGCCCGTTGGAGCCTCCGGTGGTCCATGTCCAGAGCTACACCGGCGACATCTACTTGGAGCGTGCCAGCGCTGTTCGCAGGTACAAGGCTGGAATCGATGTCCTGCGGCGGGTAGCGTTGGACAGCGTCAACAGCAAGCGTCTGCTGCGGCAACTGGCGAAGGAGTTCGACTGTGTCCGTTGATCTATCCGGAGCTCGCTGGTTCAAGAGCAGCCTCAGTTCGGCTGGTAGTGAGTGCGTCGAGATCGCGCATCTGGATGGCGGACGGGTAGGGGTGCGCGACTCGAAGGACCCCAGCGGTGGGGTCTTGGTGTTCACGCCTTCGGAGTGGGATGCGTTCCTGGCCGGCGCGCGAGACGGCGAGTTCGACCGTCCCTAATCGCTGGCGTCCCCGGCTCTCCGCAGCTCGAATACAGTCGGTGGGTCGCCCCGAAGTCCGTTGCTGCCAACCTCTGTTGCGTTCGCTCGGGCTGTGCCAATCCACTTGGTGGTGTTGTAGTGATGATATCGGCTGATGCTGGATTGTACGAGGAAGTACTCGATCGGTTGGGGGATGACAGAACGGTGACGGTAGTCTGATCGGCGTCCATTCCGTTCCAGTCGGGCCAGCTCCTCGCTGGGACGATGGATGTTCTGCGTGATGCTCGGACAGAGGGGGCGTGTTGTCGGGATCCGGGGAAGAGGCAACGAACTTTGCTGTTGTGCCCGCCGAGGTAACCGACGCTGGTCGGTTCGTACAGTTGACAGCCGAATCGCTGGTGAACGGTCTGCAGTCGCTCGACGCCGACGTGAGCGCGCTGCTCAACTCCTGGAAAGGAACGTCTGCGGATGCTTGTCGCCTTGGTTGGGACGAGATCAAGTACGGCGCGGACACGGTTCTGAATGCACTGGCGACGATGGCCGAGCTTCTGGGAGTGACTAGCCAAGTGCTGGAGGATAAGGATAGGGAGCGAGCACAGACGACGAGTTCGCTCGATCTGCCATAGGGGGACCGCGATGGATAACACGCAACCTTTCCAGGTGAAACTGACCGAATTAGAAGATATCGTCATTCGTCTGAACGGATTCTCCGGTTTTCTCGCCGATAGCTTGTCGGGACTGCAACAGCGCATTGACGATGTGCAGCAGAAGTGGAATGGTGCGGCGGCCGATGCGCAAGCCGAAGCATTCCGACAGTGGATGGCTGGCGCCACAGATGTGTCCGACGGGATCGATGCGATAAAGCAGGCGATTGTAGATGCACGCAACCGCTACGAGAGCGCAGCTTCGGCAAATCTTCGCATGCTCGGCAGAGCGTAGGTGCGCGTGTGTCCGAATTCAATGTAGATCCGCTCGTCTACGTTTCGACCGCAAGCAACCTCAACACCTATGCTGTGGACTTCCATAAGGCGTTCGCAGACGCGATGGCGCAACTATCCGGCAGTGAAGAGATGGGTGGTTCTGTCGGAGCATGTAAGGAATGGGCCGGATCCTACGACGCGCTCGCTCTTGATGTGTATGTGCTTTCAAGCAATTTAGTTCAGGCCATAGATAATTACGCCAACATCCTGCTGCAGGCCGGCTATAACTATGCTCTCGCTGACCATGAGAGCGGATCAGGTCGGCCAGAACCTGGGGAACCGGCGGCACTTCCATTCGCGTGGAGCACCTGCCCGCAACCGCCGCCTTCGGCTGGAGGCCCTGGTAACGGGTTGGTCGATGATGGGTTCGAACTCGCCAGCAAGGCAGGGGTGCCCATTCCTGACGGCGACCCGGACAAGCTACTTGCAGCCGCTAACGTTTGGGATACTTTGGCGAAAAGCGGCGCTGTAGCCGGGCTGGTCAGCAAGCTCGAGAGTGCAGCGAACAATTTCAGTGCGGTTACTGCGCCCGAGGCTTCGTTCATCGACGAAGACATCCGCGAGATGAAGGCGGCGGCCGAGGATGTGGCCTCCATCTTCGCTGACATCGCGCAGTCATGTCGGGATCAGAAGGTGGCCATCGACAAGATGCGTGCCAAGCTGATCTCGTTGCTGGAAGACCTCGCAAAGGACATCGCCACCGAGGTGGCAGTCACTCTAGTATGTTCCGCAGTCGCGGGGGCGCTGTCTGCGGGTTTCGGTGCAGCGGCGGTGGCTGCGCTACGTGCGGGCAAAATCGTGGAAAAGGTCACGAAATATGCTGGCAGGATCAAAGGTATCATTGATGCCGCTGAATTAGCGGTCAAGGTAAGAACGCAAAAAGTTGTATCCGATGTTCGGAGCAAGCTTCAGCGAATAATCGACCTCGTCAAGAGACGTGGAGATGACACCGTCAAGAAGGCGGATGACGAGGTCGATATCCCTAAAGTTGGGGCTGTTCCGAAGTTCAACAGCACGGAGATGGACCCGCACTATGTGGGTGAGGAAGTTCCCGGAAACTCCATATGGCCTGGCTCGAACGTTAAATATCTCACCGAAGAGGAGCGTCAGGCTTACCAAATCTTCGTAAGAGATGGCAAGATATACGATGCGAATGGAAATCTGTTTGACACATCTGCGGCGTCCACCGCTCACACACCAGGTGGCGGCAGGGCCATTTTTGTGATGGATGAAAATGGCAACATGTATGCGTCTACGCACCATGCGGTGGGCGAGTTTCATCACTCGAGCTTTCTTGGTGGGCAGCCGGTTTCGGGCGCGGGGGAGCTTCAAGTTGTCAACGGCGAACTCAAGTTGATCACCGATCAGAGTGGACACTACAAGCCGACGCAGCAGTATACGCAGCAAGTGGTCAAGAATTTGCAAGATCAGGGTGTTCGGGTAGATTCATTGCAAGTACAAATGATGGCGCCCAACTAAGAGGAAGGTTTTGAAATGGCGGATAACTGGCGGCCTGTCGTGAACGCGGTTCTGTATATGTCGCAATTTTCTACCGCGTTGGATGAAGCTGAGGCGCAAAGGGTGTCGGCTGCCCTTTTGGAGAAGCCGCTGGGAAACCTGACTCCAGAACAGGAATATAGGGCACTCGCGGACGCGCTGGAGTCCGGCCAGGAACTCGATACTGTCGTCAAGGTTAAGCACGCACCCGCCGAGGTTCGAAGCTTTCTCAGCAGAGTGGTCGCCGAACTTGATGCGATGCGCCCGTGGCCGCTACCTCCACTGCGGGAGATTCCTATTACGCAATGGTCGAATTCTGTCTCCGTCGGGCCGATCGCGCAGATAGCAGTGGGCTGGCCTGCCATCGAAGGTAGGGTTGGTAAGACATTTAAACGGCTGGAGAATGGCCAAGGTCTGCTCGTTGCGTTGCGATCGGGAAGTGAACTGGCCCTGATATGGCCCAGTCAAAGCGGCAAGGCTGCGACCGATGTTTTTTCGCTTGGGCAGGAGCGAACGGCCTCGGCGATAGCGCAGGAATTGATCTCCGCGACGTCGCTAAACGCGGACGAAATATCCATTTCGTAGCCTATTGAGCACAATAGCGGCTACTTCTTCGGAAAAGTGCGACGCTGCTCTCGCCACTCCGCTGGAGTGGATGGAAGTCTGTCGATTTTAGAGCAAGGCTCGTCAGAGTGTTCGGGAGTTGTCAAATACTCGTCTTTTGGGGCCGGGGGGGGGTGCCATTGATAAGATTTTCCTACGAATGGTTCAGGAGAAAATTCGACAGCTGCTTATGTGGAGATTATCGATATCCGTTCTCGAATCTTGAAATTGGCGTTTTCGGTCCTGCCGGCGAAGGATTCGCCCCTTCAACTCGCCTGTTGCTGGCGTCAACAACCGCATGACCCATAACGATTAGGTGGTCTTTTCCTCTCGGCTGGCTGAACACTCCGTGCACCACCTCATCCTGCGTGAAGTTAGTTCCCGCGCATCTCCTTGGGAGTATGTGCCGTAAGCGATGTTATGATCTCGGCATACCGCGAAAACTTCCGGATCTTTCTGTCTTGACGCGATGATCGTGAGATCGCCCAATTGGTGGGCAAAAATCGCCTTCCCGCGTCCAGAGCGGAATGGTGCTAACTCCATGACGTCTCCTGGTCGCCATTCGCCAACTATCGAATTGGGGTCGATAGCTTGTAGGCGCAGCTTAATATTTGCAGCTACTGATTGAGCCATCAGCTTGTCGCGTTCAAGCATTGCTTTCTCATAGCGTCTGCTCTGCTCGGCCATGCGCTCTCGATCGGTTGCACGCTTGTTGAGGAGTTCGCGGACTCGCGGTTGGATCTCCTCTGCAAGCTCCATCGCAAGTGATTCTGCGCGCCGCGATGAAGTCCGTTCGCCTGCCTGGATGACCTCACCGATTTGTAGCTCGCCTGACGGGTTAGTCGTGGCCAGCTTGACGACATACGCCCATCGTCGTGCTGCAATCTTGCGAAGAAAGATCGTTGTGGCCCGGTCATGGTCCGTCAACGTGCGATCTGGGGGGCCACCCAGCGCACTTTCCAGGCTTTGCAATCCCGCGTGGCCTCTGATCATGACTGCGCCTCCTCAGGTGTTCGCTGGGTTTCGAGGCGCGCTTGACTATCGCTGCCCATGGTGCGGCTAAGCCTTAGGAAATGATGGTGCGCAAGTTCCATGTCGCGTTCGCGGTCCACGTTAGTGAAAGGGGCGGCGTAGGTAATGCCGTCGACGGTGATATCGGTGCGGCCGATAGTGGGGTCTTTTCGCAGTTCGGAGGCGAGTTTGGTCGGGAGTTGGCGGCCGTTGGCGTCGTAACGGGCTTCGCGTTCGTAGCGTTGCAGGACGGGGAATTGGGTGCGGTAGATGGTGAGGAGTTCTTCGGCGGTGATGCCGAGCATTACCGCGCCGATTGCATCGATCTCGATCAGGGCCTGGCGACGGTCGGCAGCTTCGCGGATCGGTGTGGACGCATGCCATGTTGAACCCGGATCACCGAGTTGTGATCGGTTGGTCCTGTCGATACCGACGTGTTCGACCCAAGCATCCTGCGCCCAGGATGGGGTGTGCATTGCCTCCCATAGATCTGCGAACGGTCTCACCATGCAGTTCAGACGAAGCGTTCGGAGGACGAGTTGCTGTTCGAGGCAGTGGTCGCGAATGTGAGGTATCCGCGCCATCAGACCATTCTTCAACTCCGATGCGCCGCTAACCTTGATGAGGAAGTCCGCTACCAATGAGGACCATATTCCTGCTGCTACTACGAGATCACCGAGCGTTGGGAACTTTGCTGAGAGAACTGTTCCGACGAAGGATGGCCCCGGTGGAACCAATGAGGAATGTAGGGTTCGGACGGTGGCAGAGTCCGCCATGCGCCGCCAGGCCAGGCGGTAGTAGTTGGAACTCGGTTCGCCGTCCCAGTGTGGGTAGGCCGCCAGGTACTCGGCCGATGGCCTGGCCACCTGGTAGTTCGTTCGGGGGATGAAATCCTCTCGCAGCGTTTCCAGGTCGATCGGTGAGTAGTCCTTGTTGCTGCGCATCGTCGGGTTGCCCTGCTGGTAGATCGGGGTGGCGACGGTGAGGTGCGGGCCTTGCAGGATCACATCGGCCCAGCGGTCGGGGACGGCGGAGCGGGATTCGAAGTAGCCGAGCTTGCGGTCTGCGGACTCATGCCAGCCCGCCGTCCACTGGAAGCCGATGTCGGCGAGGCGGGGTGCGGCGGCGATCTTCTCCAGAACGGCGGCGCTGGCGCGGTTCACCGGATAGAGCATGCGGGCTTCGGCGGCGGGGGTGCCGGGTTCATCGATCAGCGCCGCCCAGCCTGCGAGCTCGCTCTCGGTGACAGGGACGATGCGTTCGGCGTGTGGGCGGACATCCCAGTGACCCTCGGAGTTTTTCAGGCCCGGCGCGAGGCCGTTGCCGTCATGTCGCAGTGAACGAGCTGCCATGTCTGGGTGGTATAGCGACGAGCCTTGCATGAAGTGGACATCGGATACCGCGCCGTATACATGCACACCGTATTCGACGCCGTTGTCGATCTCCCGGAAAATTTTGAGTGCGTTGCGGAACTGCCAGTGCCGCCGCAGGCGGTGGTAGCACTCCCGTCGCAGGTTGGCGGCGCGGGCCTCGGTGAAATGACTCTCCGGATGAATCAGGGAGACGATGCCGTTCGCCGTCATCGAACGCCAGGTGCGTTCCATGAAGCAGCGATACATATCCGGCTGCAAACCGGTCAGAACGGGACGGCCGATTCCCGACCCGAGGTGCGCGCTCTGCCCGGCCTGCTTCGCCCGTTCGTCCAGCAACGTCTTCCGTGTAGTCGGAACAGCCAGCGCCTCGGCCAGTTTCGCGCGCTTGGTGGCCTCCGACGGTTTGTTCGCCAACTGCCACCACGGGTCGAAGTCGGCCAGCACCGCCGCCTCGTCCCAGTCCGGGCGCACCCACGGCGGATTACCCACCTGGAGGTCGAAGCCGCCACGGGCGAACCGTGGGGCGAAGTCGAGTTCCCAGTGGAAGAAACCCTGGTCCCCGGCGATGTCGGCGGCCACCTCGAGCCACGGGAAGGCGGTGAGCGCCCTGTCGATCGGCTGTGCTTGGGCGAACGCGCGGTCGGTGTCCTCGGCGATGTCCAGGTCGTACCAGCTCAGATCCCCCGCGATGCTGATCTGCCCGTGCTTCTCGAACTTGCCCGCCTTGGGGGCGAGGCCGAGCAGCGCTTCCAGGCCGCCGACCCACTGATCCCAGTCGGGGGCGGGCACGTCGCCGGTCACCGGCCAGGACCACAGCGCGCACCAGGCGTCCATCACCCGGCGCAGTCGCCGGTAGGCGCCGCTCTCGTCGTGCAGCACGGCTTCGATCTGTTCGCGGGTGACCGCGGGGCCGGGTTCGACCGGTTCGCCGCCCCACAGGCGCAGGTCGCGGCGGATGGCCGATTCGGCGATGGTGAGCCGTCGCGTGGTCAGCTCCCAGAGTGTTTCCACCCGCTGGGCCAGTGCGGTGAGGCGATGGACAATGCTCTTGGGCGGTGATTTGCGGATCTCGTTGCGCCACAAGCGGAGTTCTTCGCGCTTGTTCGGCGCGTAGGTCTTCGCCTCGGGGGTGTCGGCCATCGCGCCCCAACCGTCGGCGGGCAGCAGGAAGTGGTGGATGCCCGTGCCGGTCTCGGTGCCGAGCGGCACGTCCTTCGGCACGGTCTTCAACCACGCCTTCTTCGCCAGCTGCCCCGGCTGATACACCGCGCGCCGCGCGCCGATGAGCGAATTGCCGCGGCGCAGATGTAGACCGAACCACGGCGCCTGCAAGCCGGCGACCATGGTGTCCAGCCACAGCGAGATCTCGGCGAGTTCCACGGCGGTGGCGTTCAGGTCGACGCCGTAGACCTGGTGCAGGGCGATGTGCGCCTTCACCTTCTGCAATTCGACCGGGTACTGATCGGCTTCGATGAGCCGGCCGAGGTCTTCCTGTTTGCGCTCGAGGTATTCGGCGGCGAGTTGGCGGACGGCTTCGATGGCGAACGCGCCGGAGCCGAGGGCGGGCTCGCAGATGGTGAGCTGGAGGATTTCCTCGGGGGTGGTGCGGTGGCCGTTCTGGTCGAGCAGTTCCTCGAGGGCCTGGGAGACGACGAACTTGGTGAGCACTTCGGGGGTGTAGTACGAGGCGGACTGCTGGCGTTCGCGGCCGGCGAGGCGGAAGACGAAGGTGCCTTCGCGGTGCAGGACGGGGCGCTGTTCGTGGGTGTGCGGGTCTTCGGTGCGGACGAAATCGGTTTCGGCGAGGTGGTCGGCGCGGTCGACGGGCACCACCCAGGAGCCCTTCTCGGGGTTGCCGTCCTTGGCGACCTCGAACAGGTCCTGTTCGGCGAAGAACCCGGTGTAGGACATCAGGCCCTCGTAGACGGCGCCGAGCTGGTTGATGCCGAGTTCGGCGTAGCTGATGAAGCCGCGGTCGGCGCCCTTGCGGCCCTTGCTCTCCTTGCTCAGCAGCAGGTGTTCGAGCACCTGCTGGGTGGCCTCGTTGCCGAGACCGACCTCGTCGATGAGGGCGGTGGCCTTCGGGGCGAACAGGTCGGCGCGCAGGGGGTTGAACTGGAGGCCGGGGGCCGGGTCGTCGGCGCCGTTCTCCGGTTCGGCGGGGGTGTGCCCCTGGTCGACCAGGTCGAACAGTTTCTTCAGCGACTCGTAGAGGTGGGTGCCGGTGCGGGCGCGGTGCGAGACGAGTTCGGCGAGGGTGAGTTCGCGCAGGCGGTCGAGGCCGTAGCCCTCCTCGTATTCGGCCGCTCCGGTGGGCAGCACCTGCATTTCCGGGGAGGCTTCGGCATACAGCAGGAACAGGATTCGATACAGGAAACGCAGGGAGTGCTTGGCGAGTTCGGTGCCGTCGACGCCGTCCATCGTCTGGTTCTTTTCGCGGCGGCGGCGCACGACCTCGTTGGCGATGATCTCGATGGACAGGCGGATGCCTTCCCGCAGATCCTTGGAGACGCCGACGGTGTGCTTGACCGAATCCTCCAGCACGCCGGTCCACCAGATGGCGCCGTCGGCGTCGGGGCTCAGCGCCTGGTGGCCGAAGATGGCGGCGGCGCGGTCTATTTCGCCGCCGCGGGCGTCGTGCCTGCGTTCGGCGACGACGAGCAGGTCGACGGCGAGGTAGCGGCCCTCGGCCCAGCGTTCGGCCTCGGCGAGCAGATGCCACTGGCCTGCCTGCACCACGACGAAGGCGGGCGGGGTGTCGGAACGGAAGGCCGCCGAGACGGCCTTGGACGCCGACTCGATCGGCTTGCCGTCCTCGACGGCGGGGGTGAGGAGCAGGCCGGTCTCGGGGGCCAGCAGATCTTCCAGTGCCGACACCGGGTTCGCTTGCAGGAACAGCACGTTCGCGGTGGTGGGGAGCTGGGCGTCGGGGATCGACAGGTCCGAGCCCGCGCGTTCGGCGGTGAAAGCCGACAGTTCGCCCGTGAAGCCGAAGACGTCGCGAACCTGGGCGTGGGCCTTGGGGGCGGTCTCGGGGTTCTCGACGAGGGCGGCCAGGGCGGTCTGCAGGTCACGGGCGGCGGCGAGGAAGCGGCTGCGGACGGTGGGGCGGCCCTCCTTGGCCTCGGCATCCCAGGCCTTGCGCAGTTCCATGACCTTGCCATGGAAGGACTCCTTCACCGAATCGGTGGTGAAGTAGTGCTCGCTGATCCAGTCCTCGCCGACGACGATGGAGTCGAAAGAAGGCATGGTCACTGATCCTTTTCGGGGACGATCACCAGCAGCGGGCGCACCAGCTGCTGGGTGGGGGCGAGGGATTCGGCGAGGCGCTGCTCTTCGGCGATGCGGCGGGACAGCTTGTCCACCTTGGACTTCTGGCTGCCGAACAGGTCGAGCTGGTCGGCGGCGGCATACCACCGGTCGGCGCGGGCGCGCCACTGGGCGAGGCGTTCGGTGGCGGTGCGCTCCTGCTGGTCGAGGACGATGCTCATCGCCTGCGCGGCCTGGTCGACGGCGCGGGGGATGAGCGGGCGCAGGGATTCGACGTCGGCGAGCGGGCCGGGGTTGGCGGTGCCGGGCTTCAAACCGGTGTCGGTGAGCAGGAAGTCGAGATCCTGGTGGGTTTCGACCAGGGAGAACGACGGGTTGTCGGGGGCGGGGAAGACGACGGTGGCGAAGACGCGGGAGACGAGCTGGCCGCGCCGGTTCATGAGGGTGCCCATGAGCAGGACGGTGGGGGCGGGCAGGGCGCCGCGGATGGCGAAGACCTGGTTGCGGCCGAGGGCGCTGAGGGCGCGGTCGCCCGCCCAGTCGAGCACCGGGTGCAGGGGGCCGAGGAAGTGGGCTTCGGGCCAGGTGGTGTTGTCGACGCCCTTGCCCTGTTTGGCGGCGCGCAGCTGGGCGTCGCCGACCTGCGGGGTGGTGGCGAGCTTGAGGCGTTCGAGGACGCCGCCGTGCTGGAGGTAGTTCTGCGGGAGCTGGGCGAGGCGTTGTTTCAGGTCTTTCGGCGGGACGAGTTCGGCGATGCCGTGGTTGGCGTGGACGGTCCAGCCGACGCCGCCGGCGGAGGGGTCGGCGTGCGGGACGTCGTCGAAGGCGGCGTCGAGGGCTTCGCCGAGGAAGGTGATGTCGTCGGGGTAGAGGCTCTGGCGGGGGAGTTCGGGGAGGTCGGGGGTCTGCTCGTCGAGCATGTCGAGTTCGGCGAAGAAGGCGTCGATGTCGTCGCCGCCGAGCACGTCGTCGATGGCGCGGACCTCGTCGTCGAGGGTGGTTTTGCGGGCCAGCACGTCGCGGATGGCCGATTCCTCTTCGCTCACACTGTGTTTGCCCATGAGGGAGGCGACGTCGCCGAGGGCGGAGTGGGCCTCGTTCTCCTTCTCCAGCAGGCGGGAGAGGACGCGCAGGTCGCCGGAGAAGTCGGGGTCGGAGGGTTCGAGGACGAGGGAGGAGATGACCGGGGGTCGGCGCTGGCCGTAGCGGTCGATGCGGCCGTTGCGCTGTTCGATGCGGATCAGCGACCACGGGATGTCGTAGTGGATGAGGTGGTGGCACTGGGCGTGCAGGTTGACGCCCTCGGAGGCGACGTCGCCGGTGACCAGCACCCGGATGGGGGAGGTCTCCAGTTTGAACTTGTCGACGATCTCCTGCTGCTCGACGTCGGAGAGGCCGCCGTGCAGCATGACGACGTTCTCCTGCTTCAAGCCCAGGGCAGGCGGCAGTTGTTCGGTGAGCCATTTCAGGGTGGCGATGCGTTCGGCGAAGACCACGGCGCGCAGATCCGACTTCGGGCCGACGCCGATCTCTTTCAATCGCTCCACCAGTGCGGCCTGCTTGCCCGCGGCCTCGGTGAACGCCTTGTCGTTGAGGTCGGCGAGGGTGTTCAGGGCGTCGAGTTCGACGCGCTGTTCGGCAGTCGGCGAGCCCCTGAGCTTCGCACGGCGCTGGTCGATGGATTCGCGCAGCGCGGCGGGGGAGGAGAGGAACGCCTTGGCCAGCGTCCACGGGAACAGGGCCTTGGTCTCGCCGGAATACGGGGAGGAGCCGGACTCGGGATGCAGCCAGACCTGCGAGAGTTCGCGCGCCACAGCGTCTTCCGCTGCTGACGGCTGGACCAGGCGGTGCACGGGCTCGGCGCGTTCGGCCCAGTCGCTGCCGACCTCGGCGGCCACCTCGTCGTGGTGGCGGTGGCGGCGGATCAGCAGGGACTGCACGTCCTGCTTGTCGAACGAGCCGTCGGGGGCGACGGCGGTGGGGTCGAGCAGGCGCAGGAGTTCGGCGAAGGATTCCTCGCGGCCGTTGTGCGGGGTGGCCGAGGCGAGGATGAGGGCCTCGGTGTTGGGGGCCAGGACGCGGGCGAGTTCGTTGTTCTGGGTGCCGACGTTGGTGAGGTTGTGGGATTCGTCGATCACCACGGCGTCCCAGTGCTGGCGTTCGAGGTGGGCCTTGTAGCGGGGGCTCTTGAGGGTGTCGATGGAGATGATGGCGCGCTTGTAGTAGGTGAAGGGGTTGCGGGTGGCGGGCAGTTTCTGGCGGACCTTCTGGATGCCCGCGGAGTCCAGGCGCACGAACGGCAGCGCGAAGCGGCACCACAGTTCGTGCTGCATCTGCTCGAGCACGTGGCGCGGGGTGACGATGAGGATGCGTTCGCCGCGGCCCCGGCGCACCAGCTCGGAGAGGATCATGCCGATCTCGAGGGTCTTGCCCAGGCCCACCGCGTCGGCGAGCAGGATGCGCGGGCGGATCAGGCGGGGGTCCAGCGCCTTGGCGACGGCCGCGCGCTGGTAGCCGAGGGAGTCGGCGAGCATGCGGGTGGAGACGGTGAGGGTCTGGTCGCCGTAGGGGAAAGGGGTCTTGCGGAGCAGGGCTTCGAGCCAGAGGCGGGAGTCGCGGTAGCCGGAGGAGCCGTCGGCGACGATCTCGGCGGCGGCAGGGTCCTGCACCTCGATGTCGTCGAGGCTCGAATAGAACGTGGCATTGGTGTCGGCGACCAGCTCCGACAGGCCGCGCACCCGCAGCAGCCAGCCGTCGGAGCCCTGTTCGGCCGAGGTGACCAGCCATTCCTCGTCGCGGACCACCACGATCGAGCCGGGAGCGACAGTGAGGTCGGCACGAGGGTGCGCGGAGGTCATCGACAGGGCTCCTGCTGTGTGGGCGGTGGAACGAACCAACTTAGTACCGCTCGGGAGGGTCGCGTTGTTTCCCTGTGTCATCTGTTCGGACCATTGACCGGGCGCGGCGGCGTGTCGGGTGCGTGCCGTGCGGGGGTTCTCGGTGGGACGCGGGGGGAGATGCCGAGGGGCCGGTTGATCGCGGGCGGCCCCGATCGGCGCGCGGGTCAGCCGTTGTGCGGGTGGTAGGCGAGGATCGCGGCGTGGACGAAGCTGTGCGGGTAGTCGAGGGTGGCGCTCAGTTCGTCGGCGAGGGCGAGGCGGTTGCGGGCGGTGCCGCCGAAGGTGTCGAGCCGGTAACAGCTGCTGTGGGGCCCTAAATCCGGCGACCGACAAAAGCCATGAGCTGGTCGACGGGGTCGGTGCTGTCGGTGTGGGTGGGTGGGCCGAAGTGGCCGGAACTGCGGAGAACCGACTCGATGGGCCGCATGCTTTCCAGGAGCGTCCGGGCGTAGGCCGGGTCCAGGTCCGCGCGAATCGCGCTTGCGCGCGCCAGGTCCCATGAGTGCATGTAGATGTCGGAGGTGTAGATCCGGTCGATGACGTGCCCGAGGGGTTCTCCGGCAAAGGGTCCGTGGTGGACTGGCCGGGAGCGGATGTCGGGGTCTTCCAGCAGGGCCTGGACATCGCGTGCGCGCGCGGACCACCTCTGGGCGGGGGTGTCACCCGCGGCGAGGGGGAGGGTGACGTCGGCCCCGGCGGACAGGACGGGCGGAAGCCAGTCCAGGAGGTGGTCGACGATGTCATGGGCGCGCCATTCCTCGACGGGCGTGGGGGCGTCCCAGTCTGTAGTGGCGTCCGCGATGGACTGGAAGGTCGCGGCGAAGTCGAGGTGGCGGCGAGCTTCTTCGGTCATGACGTCGACTCCGATCAACGGGTTCCGGTCGAGTGCGTCGACCTCGGCGGTGGTCGAGAGCTGTCGGACGACAGACGCGCTGCCGGGCTCGGCATCTCCGGGTAGTTAAAGATTGTTACTAGTGACGCTAGCGCAGGGTAGTATCAATACGCAACTACGTGGAGGTGTGGTGATCACTCAGCGACGGTCGGACTGCCCCATCAACCGGGGGGTGGAGCTTCTCGGGGACCGTTGGAGCCTGGTGATTCTGCGTGACGTGGCGTTCTGTGACCATCGCAGCTTCCGTGAGCTGCTGACAGCGTCGCGTGAGGGGATCAGCCCGCCGATGCTGTCGCGGCGGTTGTCCCAGCTCGTGGAGACGGGCTTGCTGACGAAAGAATCCGCGCCGCGAGGGATTCAGGGCAGGTACTCCCTGACGGAGGCCGGCATCCAGCTCGTCCCGCTGCTGTTCGAGCTGGCCCGGGTGGGCCACCTGCTGGACCCCACGACATCGACAACCGAGCCTCGGTTCGAGGGATGGTATGGCGACCAGGACAAGATCCACGCCTACATGGACGAGTTGCGCGACTCCCATCTCACCTGACAGGCCGCGCGACAGTGCGTGGGCGCTGAGTGCCGCCTCGGAGGGCGATCTCTGCGCGCTCGATGCGCGAGTTCGATTGCACGACCTGCGTGCTCGTCCGCGGCGCGCTGTTAGCGTTTCGATGTGCCGATCGAACCGAGGAGGCGCCGACGTGTGGCACGACTTCGCCGAGCAGACCTTCGGCGCGACGCTGTACGACCCCGGGCACTATGGGGACGACCTTGATCGGCGATGGGAATCGGCCGAGGGGGCGCAGGCGTGGGTGCTCCAATGCCTCACGCAGGCTTCGGAATCCGGGTCGGTCGTGGTGCTCATGCCCTCGGCGGCCCTCGCGAACGCGCAGGCGCGGCCGTTGCGGTCGTCGCTGTTGCGCAGGGGAGTGTTGCGGGCGATCGTGACTCGGCTGGCGGCCGAGCGCGACCTGTGGGTGCTCGGTGAATCCGATGGTGAACGGCACGAGCATGTGCTGCTGCTGGACGCGAACGGGGATCGCGCGCTGGTGAGTTCGGTGTGGGAGGCGTTCCGGTCCGATCCGGCGCATCCGGAGGCGGCGCGGTATGTGGTGCGCGCTGTCGACAGGCTCGACGAGCGAGTCGATCTGAGCCCGGCCGACGCGCACACTCTCGAACTGGACCATTATCCGGCGCTGTGGAAGGCGCTCGTCGATGGGCCCGAGGATCGGCCGCCGGTGCTGGAACGCGCGGAGTCCGATGCGGCGGGTGGGGTCACGCTGGGGGAACTCGCCGAGGCCGGGATGGTCGTGTTCCATCAGTCTCCGCCGACCGTCGCCACCGCGGGCACTACGCCGATGTGGACGGCCAAGGACGTTCGGCTGGGGCGGGGGCCGTCCCGGCATGGCGACGGACAGGCGGCCGGGGCGGTGATCTGCCGGGCCGGGGATGTGGTGGTGATCGCCGAGGACGTGGTCGTGCGGGTGTGCGGCGAGGACGGTGCGCTGCTCGGGCCGGGCATCGAGTTGGTGCGCGTGGAGTCGGAAGCGCTCGTCCCGGATTTCCTCGCGGGAGTGCTGCGTGCGGCGATCGAGGCGCACGGCTCCGGTGGGACCGATCTCTATCAGGTGGAGGTGCCCCGCCTTTCGCCCTCCGACCAGCGCGAGTACGCGCGGGCCTTCGACCGGCTGCGTAAGCTCGAGGACGGCTGGCATCGGCGTCGTGCGGCCATCGAGCAGATGGTCCGCCTCGGGTATCTGGGTTTGGCGACCGCCCGATTGCGACCGGTGGACACCGGCGAATAGTGTTTCGGTTCGAGATTCACGGAGGTGGCCTGGTGCAGGTCGGTGGTCGTTACGACCTCATCCGGCAGGTCGGCGCCGGGGGGATGGGCGAGGTCTACGAAGGTTTCGACCACAACCTCAAGCGCCGGATCGCCGTGAAGTTCACCCACGCGAGCCTCGATTCCGACCCGGAGTGGACCAAACGCTTTCTGCGCGAAGCGGAATTGATGGCCGTGGTCGACCATCCGGGCACGCCCGCGATCTACGACGCCGGGATCACCGACACCGATCCGATCCGGCCCTACCTGGTGATGGAGTTCGTCGACGGGGTCGGCTTCGAGGATCTGCTCGCCCGCCGCGGACCGCTGCCGATCGGCATCGTCGCCGCGCTCGGCGCGCAGACCGCCGCCGTGCTGGCCGCCACCCACCGCCACCGCATCTACCACCGCGACCTCAAGCCGTCGAATCTGATGCTGTGCGGGAACGGGACGGTGAAAGTGCTGGACTTCGGCCTGGCCATTGCCCCCGACTCCGACCGCAGTCGCTTCACCAGCACCGGGCAGACGATCGGCACCCCCGCGTTCATGGCGCCCGAGCAGGTCGAATCCCGAGACGTGACGCCGCAGACCGACCTCTACGCACTGGGGCTGATCCTGCACGAACTGCTCACGGGCAAACGGGTGGTCACCGGGACGAACGCCTTCACCGTGTGGAACCACCAGATCTCCACCCCGGCACCCGACATCCGCGCCGAGCGCCCGGACATCCCGGCCGACATGGCCGGGCTGATCATGTGCATGCTCGAGAAGAAGCCGGAGAGCCGACCCGCGGGCGCGGCCGCCGTGCACGCGGTGCTGCTGCGGCACGCCACCGATGTCGCCGAGCTGATCGACGATGTGCACAGCCCGGCGCGGATGTACGCGCTGGCGGTCGGTGCGCCCGCGCGAGCACGAATGGCGCCCACGGTACTCGCGCCCGGCGCCTCGCCCGCCGGGGAGCGAACGGTTCAGGACATCGCGCCCGGTGACATCGCGCCCGGTGACATCGTGCCCGGTGAAATCGTGCCCTCCGACGAGCACACTCGCGGCGACCTGCATCGCGCGGTCGAGAAAGCCCGCCACCTCGCCGACGAATCCCGCTACCACCCGGCCGTGCGACATCTGCATCGCGCGGTCCACGCCGCCGTCCCCCTACTCGGCGCGCGCGACGCCGACGTGGTGGACGCCAGGATCCAGCTGGCCGGACTACGTTTCGAATCGCACGGCTACGCGGAGGCGAGCGAGCTCTACCAAGCCCTCATCGACGACCTCACCGCAGAACGCGGACCCTACGACGACCAGGTCATGCTCTGTCAGCGCCGCCTCGCCGAATGCGTGCTGCACCTCGGGCGCACCGGCGAAGCCGTCGACCGGTTCCAGCGGTTGAAGGCGCAGCTGGAAGCCAGGTTCGGGCCGGCGGATCGGCGGGTGGCGGAGGTGAGGGGGATTCTCGCCGATCTGCGGCGCTGAGGTCGCGTTCGAGCACGGAAGTAGCGTCGGCGACCGAGTTGCCTGAGACAAAATTCAGTATCGGATGCTGTGCTGGTAGCGCGGGTCGAATTGCTGCGAATATGACTGTATGGTTATAGTCTGCGGCCATGGTCTGGCAGATCAGTCTTCATCGGGAGGTCGAGACGTGGTACCTGGAGCTGTGTGCGCACGATGCGGGCACTGCGGACTTGATCGAGGAAGCGCTGGACTACCTGGCTGCTGAAGGGCCCGCGGCGGGTCGGCCGATGGTCGATCGAGTCAAAGGGAGCCGCTATCACAACATGAAAGAGCTGAGGCCTGCATCTACGGGCACATCCGAGGTTCGGATGCTCTTCGCATTCGACCCGGCTAGAGAGGCGATCGTCCTCGTGGCCGGTGACAAGCAGGGGAACTGGCGAGGGTGGTATCAGGAAACGATACCGTTGGCCGACAAGCGCTTCGCGGAGCATCTCGAGGCATTGAAGGAGCGATGATGAGCGCAGAGTTCGCCAAGTGGAGCGACGTCAAAGCGAAGGGGCGGGCGGTCGACCCCCGTTCCGCGGAAGAACGTGCTGCGGCGAAGTCCGTCGCCGCCGAACGGCACGCGGCTTACCTCCGTGGGCATCAGCTGGCCGAGATTCGCAAGGCCATCGGACTGACTCAGGCCGAGGTCGCAGAGCTTCTGGGATTCAGTCAGGCCAGAGTGTCGAAGATCGAGCGCGGGGAGATCTCGGGAATCGATACGATCCGAGCCTATATCGCCGCTCTGGGGGGATCTGTCGACGTCGTGGTCACGCTCGGTGACCGCTCGTGGAAGGTTGCCTGATCCGCCAGGTCAGGGGAGCCGGCGCCATGCCGTGGCGATCTGAACGTGCGTGCCGTGGTCGGCGATCTCGGACCAATCGGCCAGGTCGCCGAGGGGCAGGCTTGCGGCGGTGTGCCCGGTGACGGTGGTGTACCAGTCGCCTTGCGCTTGGCCGTAGGTGTCGATATTGAGTGCCGCCAGGTAGTGCGTGCCGATCGTGAAGCGGACTACGGCCCCGGATTCGAGACTCCGATGGTCCCCCTGCGGTGCGACCTGAGCCCAGTCGGCGGCGATCTCGAACGCGCGGACTCGAGTGGCGAGGTCGGGCCAGGTCATCACTTCATCGACCGAACCGCTCGTTGACGAGGTCGTCTCCCAGAATCTACCGCGGCGGACCGCGACATAGGTGTATCGACCGCCTCGGGTGAACCGGACCACCGAGCCGTCCGGCGGTTCGGGCGGGACCGGCCTCGGCGGGGGCGGCGGTACCGACGGTAGCGGCGCAAGGCGGCCGCGCATGGCTGTCAGGTCGTAGACGAGCGGATCAATCGACGCCGTCGATTCGGCCCGCGCTCGATCGTCATCTTCTCGATGGCGCGGATACTGAATCCGGCCCCCGACGAAGGAGAGACCGATGCGATACGCGTTTCTGATCCACAACGAGGAGCCGGCCGAGGGCGAGATCCCGGCGGAGGCGATCGAGGAGATGCAGCGGGCGTTCGGCGCGTACGGGCGCGCGTTGCAGGAGGCCGGTGTGCTGGTCGGCGCCGACATCCTCGCGTGCCAGGCGGCGACGACCACGGTGACGCGGCGCACCGGGTCGTTGCAGGTGCAGGACGGGCCGTTCGCGGCGACGAAGGAAGCGCTGGCCGGGGTGTTCGTCGTGGACGTGCCGGATCTGGACGCCGCGCTCGGGTGGGCGGAGAAGTGCCCGGCGGCGAGTTACGCGATGTTGGAGGTGCGGCCGGTCGCGACCTCGTGCATCGCCGGGGAATGGACGGCGTGACCGATGCGGCGTCGAGGGCCGCCGAGGCGGCCCGCACGTCCTACGGCCGGTTGCTGGCGCTGCTCGCGGCCCGCTGTGGTGATGTCACGACGGCCGAGGACGCGCTCGCCGACGCCTTCGAACGCGCGGTGCGCACCTGGCCGGTGGACGGCGTGCCTGCCAACCCGGACGCTTGGTTGCTGACCGTGGCGCGCAATCGCGTCCGCGATGTCACCGCGGGCGCGCCCGCGCGCCGCACCGTCACGCTCGACCCGCAGCGTCACGATCCCGGCCTGCTGGACCGGATCGATCCGGACGCGCTGGAGGACCGGCGGCTCGAGCTGATGTTCGTCTGCGCGCATCCGGCGATCGACCCCATGACCCGGACTCCGTTGATGCTCAACACCCTGCTCGGCTGCACGGCCGAACAGATCGGCCGGGCGTTCGCCGTGCCCAAGACGACGGTGGCGGCTCGGCTGACCAGGGCGAAGAAGCGAATCAGGCAGGCGCGCATTCCCTTCCGGGTGCCCGACCGCGCGGAGCTGCCCGCACGGGTCGATGCCGTCCTCGCCGCGGTCTACGGCGCCTTCGCCATCGACTGGCACAGCACCGGGCGGGAGCTGCACGAGTCGCTGACCGGCGAGGCGCTGTATCTGGCCGAAGTGCTCACGGAGGTGCTGCCCGACGATCCCGAAGCACACGGGCTCGCGGCTCTCATCGATCTGTGCACGGCTCGCGCACCCGCGCGTCGTGATGCCGACGGACGGTACGTTCCGTTGGAACTGCAGGACCGCGGACTGTGGGACGCCGCACTCGTCGCCCGGGGACACGCCCATCTGCGGCGCGCGCACTCGTTCGGCACGCTCGGTCGCTATCAGCTCGAAGCCGCTGTCCAAGCCGCCGAAGGCGCGGGGGCCGACCCGGCCGTCATCCTCGAGGCCCACCGCGCGCTGCATCGGCTCGCCCCCACGCTCGGCAGTGCGACCTCGCTCGCCGCCGCGACCGCCCGCGTCCACGGGCCCGCCGCGGGGCTGGAGATCCTGGACGCCGAAGTCGACGACCGGCGCTTCCAGCCTGCCTGGGCGGTCCGCGCTCATCTGTGCGCGTCGCTCGGCCGTGTGGAAGAAGCCCGCGTCGCGTACACCCGCGCGATCGATCTTTCACACGACGGCGCCGAACGGCGATTCCTCATCGAGGCGAGGGACGTGCTCGAACGGTACTGATCGCCGTGCGCGCGCCCCTGGCGCCGCTCTACAACATCGGCGGGGACGCCCGCGGACGCTCGTCAGCGATCCGCAACGCGCCCGCCGGTCGGCAGAGTGGCGGGCAGCGGCACCGGCGGTGGCGGCACGCGTCGAGTTGTCGACCTCGTCGAAGACATGGTGGGCTGAGGTAGACATGGTGGGCTGAGGAAGACATGGTGGGCTGAGGCCGATGGTGCTGGACCGTCAGAACGGTATGCCCGGCTGCATCGGCCCGCCGGGCGTCGGCGGCCCACCCGGCAGACCGGGCTCCACCGGGCCGAGCGGACCGTACCCGTCGGGGCCGTGCGGGCCGCCGTTTCCGTTCATGCACCATTCGGAGTAGCCCGTCTGGCCGTTGCTCCACCTGGCCATGCCGGAGTCGCCGTTCAGGCATTGCACAACATAGGGGCCCGTGTCCGGCGGCGGGGGCGATTGCTGGGATACCGGCTGGGCCACGCCCGCGGCGCCGGTCGCCACGGGCGGCGCGAGGGCCGCGGCGCCGGTGGCGGGGAGGATCAGCAGGGCGGTGAACGCCGACGCGGCGGCGATTCCGAGGTACCTACCGCTCATAGCGGCTCCTAGGTCTGGTTGCTGGCTGCCGGACTCAGGCTACCGCTGCTGCCGGGCGCCGCGCCGGAAAGCAATCAGATAGCTATCTCTGTTCCTCGTGGTGATCGTGGGCCCGCATCGCTGTGTAGAGATGGTGGCTGTAGACCTGGTAGCCGAGCATGGCCTGCACGTACCGCCGGTCGTCGGCCACGGACAGGGCTCGGTGCGCGGCCAGCCCGCGGACGGTGTCGAGGCGGTGCTTCAGTTCGTCGCGCAGAACGTTGCTCAGGAAGTCGGTCAGCTGTCGGCTCTCGCCGGATTCGATCGCGCGCTCGGCCAGCGGGATCACCGGACCGACCGACAGCCCAGCGGGTTTCAGTCCGGTGTAGGGGGCGCCTTCGCCGGCGCGGTGCAGTCGGACGACGGTTTCGAAGAACCAGAGTTCGGCGAGCTCGCGGGCGGCCTGAGCGCCGGTGTCGCGCAGCGGCATGACCCGGTCGAACGCCGCGCGGACCTCGGCTTCCGCTTCGGCGGGAACGAACGGCAGAACGCGGGTCACCTCGGCGGTGTCGAGTGCCTGTCGAGCCGCGGAAACGACGGGACCGTCGAGTGAGTCACAGTGCGGAGGCATACCGTTCCTCTCTTTCCGAGAGCTTTCCTCGACATCGACGCTAGGAGGGGACGTGCGGGCCGAGAAGGGCCGAAGGTCACCGCACCGGCGGTCGTCGGGCGGATCGCGCGGTGTACCCGGGGAACGGCCCCTGTCCGGGGGCCGAGTAGAGGGTGGACAGGTCGATGAGCAGCGGAGTTCGTGGATCCCCTGGCCCTCGCCGGCGGCGGTGCCGACGGCGCGGAGATTCTCGTCGAGTCCGCGCCGCGGTAACAGGCAAGCACCGTGCCGGTGGTGTCGAAACCCTTGGCAGCGATCAATTCCCGCGCCCGTTTCGAACGGTTGAGATGTCTCGAGGAATTCGATCGGTCACGCGCGCACGCGATGCTGCTCGAGCCGGCTCAGGATCGCCTGATTCGCCTCCCACCCATCGGGGAACTTGACCGGCACGCCGAGGTGCACCGGCTCGGCCGACGGGTGTGCGTCGAGGAGTTCGGGAATACCGGCCCGACCCACCATGATGCAGGCGTGCCGGTGGCGGGAGGCCAGCACGCACAGGCGCCCGGCCTCCAGGTGGAAGGCGCTCGCGTCGCGGCGGCCGGACAGTGGATGCAGCACCACGGTGACGTCGTACTCGCGCCCCTGCAGGCGGTTGGCCGTGTCGACGGTGACCGCTTCGGCGGGGGTGCCGCGCAGGGCCGTGCGGATGGCCTCGGCCTGGTCGCGGTGGGCGGTGCCGATGGCGACGCGGTCGATGGTGACGGTGTGGGTGCCCTGTTCGGAGTGCGCGGTGGGGGCGCGTTCGAGCAGGCGGCGGGTGATGTCGGCGACGGCGCGGATGGCCTCGCTGTCGGTGCGCAGGGCGTGGCGGGCGGGGAGTTCGTACCAGCCCCAGCCGTGGTCGGCGGCTTCGTCGAGGACGGCGTCGACGGGGGTGCGCAGGCCGCGGGCGGAGTAGGTGAGGGTGCGGGCGGCGGGGTCGGTGCCGGCGCGGAATTCGTTGAAAGGGTAGAAGGCGGCGGAGACGACGGGGGCGGCGGTGGCCGACAGGCGCCAGGAGACGGGCAGGCTGTGTGGGCGGATGTCGGGGTTGTTGGCGAGCATGACCGAGACGGCGCTGGTGGTGGGGTCCCAGGTCAGGCCCGCCCAGCGGCCGGTGTCGACGGTGGCGAAGGGGTCGAGCTGGCCGGGGTCGCCGACGAACAGGCCGCGGTCGAAGCGGTTGGCGATGCGCAGGAGCATGTCACTGCGCATCTGGTAGGCCTCGTCGATGATGGCGTGCTGCCACCGGCCTTCCTCGATGGTGGCCCATTTGGCGGCGGTGCCGATGACGACGGTGCGGTCGGCCAGGTCGGTGACCTTCTGCGCCACGGTCACATTCGGGCGGGTGATGCGCTCCGACGGCAGGTAGCCGGCCGCCGAGACGCGGCCGATGGCGAGGCCGGGGTCGGCGATGGCGAGGCGTTCGATGAGGTCGTCGACCTGTTCGTTGGTCTGGGCGACGATCATGTGCTGCTCGCCGGATTCGGCGAGCTGGCGGGCGGCCTTGACCACGAGGGTGGATTTGCCCGCGCCGGGCGGGGAGTCGACGACGATGGCCCGGTTGGTGGAGGTGGCGAGGTCGGTGAGGATGCCCGCGACGGCGGTGTCGGCGGCGCGGGCGGTGTCGGTGGTCATCACAGTTCCTCGAAGGTGTCCGCGGTGGGCACCCATTCCGGCGGCGGGCCGCCGTGGGTCCAGGGAGTTTCCTCACGGGTGGGCAGTTTCGGGGGGCGCGACGAGCCGCCGGGAGTGAAGCGGGCGAAGCCGATGCCTGTGTCGAGTTCGGGGACGGTGCCGGGGTCGGGAACGAGTTTGCGGCCCATGCCGCCGGACAGTTCCAGCGCGATGGTGTCGCCGTCGACCTCGAGGACGGTGCCGGACTGCTTGGGATGGTTGATATTGCAGAGCTTTTCGCCGGGGACGGCGGTGAAGGGATCGCTGGTCCGGACCCGCAGATGGGGGCGCAGGACTTTGCGGGAGCCCTTGGCTTCGGTGCGGGTGGGCTTGACGTCGACCACGGTGCCGGTGAAAGCCGTTCCGGCCAAACGGTGTTCGAGCATGACGCGGGGGTCGTCGAAGGCGCGTTCGGCATCGTAGCGTTCGAGGGCGCGTTCGCGGTCGAGCAGGCGGCGGGCGGCCGAGACCGCGGAGTCGCGTCGGGGTTGCGGGGTGCCTTCGGGGATGGTGTCGAGGAAGTAGGAGAAGGCGGCGATGTCGTCGGACCAGCGGCCTTCGGTGTGCGGGGCGGAGGGCAGGGCGCGCAGCAGCGACATGCCCTGCCACATCAGTTGCCAGGTGGGTTCGATCTGTTTGTGCAGGGCGCGTTCGATGCGCTGGACCGCGACCGAGCGCGCGGACTCGTCGATCGCCTCGTCGTAGGAGGCGATCAGCGGTGCGAGTTCCTCGTTGTCGAAGCCGGGGTCGGTGACGGGGCCCGCGGGCGGGACCGAGAGCGGGTCCTCGGCGCGGGCGGCGGCTTCTTGACCGGTGCGGCCGGGCGGGGGCGCGATCCAGCCGAGCAGTGCGGCGAGATTGGCGTCCTCGAGCGGGGATTGGCCGCTGGCCCAGTGCGCGGACAGCACCGAGGTCATGGGCAGCGCGACGCTGGAGCCGGGGTGCTCGGCGCGGTCACGGAACCAGGTGAGCCAGCGGCCGAGCAGGGGGATGGAGGCGGGGACGGGATTGTCGCCGTCGGTGCGGTGGAAGCGCACCGAGCGGCCGAGCAGGCCGAGGAATTCGATGCCGCCGGTATTGGGCACCCACAGTTGTGGGGCGTCCAGGCAGCGCAGGTAGGTCTCGCCCGCTTTGTTGGTGCGTTCCTCGGTTTCGAGGGTGTGCCCGGTGATGTAGGGCAGCAGGATGTCGGCGAGGTCGGCGATGAAGCGCAGGCGCAGGACGCGGTCGCGGGGTTGGGGGACGATCAGCAGGCGCGGGGTCGCGGGGGTCGAGCCGATCATGATCGCCAGGGGCGCGGCGGCCTCACCGGCGAGCTTGAGCGGGATCATGACCAGCGGGCGGTCGGAGAGGTGGGTGTGGCAGAGGTCGGCGATCGGCTGGGCGCGCCCGGCCCGCATCGCTTCCATGCGGGCCAGCGCGGTCAGCACGCTCATCCGGCGATCTCCAGGCGCAGCCGGTGCGCCTGCCGCAGGACCTCGGTGATGTCGGCGAATTCCTCGCCCAGTTCCAGCGATCCCTCGGCCAGGGACAAGACCACGTCGATGTTGTCCAGGCCGCCGAGGTCGTCGCAGACGGTGCGGCCGAGCACGTCGACGCAGCCCTGGGAGCGGGCCTCGTCGCGGCAGGCGAAGGCCAGTTCGCAGGTCGACATGCAGTCGGGGGCGTAGCGGGCGGGGATGTCGGCGAGGGTGTCGGCGAGTTGATCACCGAGGGCGAAACTGGCGTCCTCGGGCAGGGTTCGGACCAGCTGGTCGATCGAGGTGAGGCGGGAGAGCTGGCGGGAGACCACCGCGATCTGTTTGCGCAGATCGACCAATTCGGCGGTCGGACGGTTGCTGAAATCCGTGGTGCACACCAGGATCACATTGTGCGAGACCAGTTTCTCCGGGTCCGCGCCGATCTCGCGCATCAGCTCGCGCAGCGCGATCACGTAGACCGCGGACTGGCGCGCGGCGGCGGCGACCTGGGCCGGATCGGCCTGGCCGTCGACGACCGGGAACGACTTGATCTCCACGACGTGGAACTGGCCGCCGAGGCGCAGCGCCACCACATCCGGTTCCAGATACGCGGTGGCTCCGGCGATTTCCAGGCGCAGCATCGGGTGGTCGAACAGCGTGCCCTCGCCGGAATCCACGGCCTGCTCGAACAGCTGGCGGGTGCGGCGGTAGCGGATGGCGTTGGAGGTGTTGTCGCCGACGGCCTCGAGGTTGTGGTAGGCGACCTCGGGAATGGTCAGGTCCAGCCGCTCGCGCAGCAGCGCGAGCAGATCGGCGCAGCCGTTGGCCTTGACCATCGCCTCGAAGGCGTTGCCTCGGGTGATCGCGAACTGGGACTGGCCGAAGGTCGGCGGGAAGCCGAGATGGCGTGCGACGGCGGCCTTGTCGACCGCCGCGGCGTCGAGCAGCGCGCGCCGGGTGCACCCGGGATTCGCCGTCAACGCCGCGATCGTCCTGGCGTTGTGACGGCACGCCGGCGCCGCACCACGCAGTTCGTCCAGCCGTGCCGAAAGTGTGTTCATCCCACCTCTTTCCGTCGCGTGTCGGCCATGTCGGCCTGCCTGTCGGCGATGCCCAGACGAACTCCGAACAGCTGGGCGGTGTGATCGAGTCGATTGTTCGCCCGTTGCGCGGCCTCGGCGCGCCGGGCCGCGTCCTCGGCCTGGTGGACGGACAGTTCGCGCGTCGCGCAGTCGATGACGTCCGCGTGGTCGATGGTGTCGGGGCCACCGCGCACGCCGGGGATCGAGATCGCCAGCTTCCACAGCACGCGCTGGGCGCGGCGGTCGGTGGACGGTTGCGCGGCCATGTGTTCGGCGAGCCGGATCGTGCAGTTCAGCAGGTCTACTCGCGGACTGAGCGGGCCGATCATGCGCTTGTCCAGCGGCCAGGTGCTGACCGCGAGCAGGCCGCGCGCGGGCGCCAGCAGGTCGGTGGTGAGCGCCGAGCAGATGTAATACGGGCGGGCCTGCGGGGCGGAGCGAAACGAGCGCTCCTCGTCGCGGCGCAGGCTGGTCAGGCGGGCGGGGATCAGTTCACCGGAGAAGAACGCCTCGTGGACGCCGAGCACCAGTTTCGGTGTGGCGGGGGCGCCGAGCAGGGTCAGGGCGCGGTGCACGTGTTCGCGGACCGGGACGGCCGGCGCGGGCTCGACGGGCTCGTCCTCGAGTTCGATACCGAGAACCGCGTCTTCCCAGGCGTTCTCGGCCTGCCGGAGTTCGGCGCGCAGTTGCCGGGCGCCGACGCGGTCACCGGCGGACACCGCGCGCCGGACGGAGGCGCGCAATTCCGCGATGCGGTCCTCCAATTGCTGGGCGGTGTCTGGCACGAGGCGAGATTATCCAGATATTCCAGTGAAGTCCAGTATTTGCCAGTGTTCTCATGTTTCGAACATATGTTCCCATCTTGTCGTCGGACTTTGCTGGGCGCCGTGAGTTGTCGTATCCCCGAGTTCGGTCGAATCGACACTGGCGCAACACCGTTCGGACGCATAACCTCTGGCGCGCGAGTTTGTTTCATCGAAGGGGTGTGTATGAGAAAGTCCGTCGCCGCTGTCGTGCTGGTGGCCGCATTGCTGGGGCCCGCGGCGAATGCGGGGGCTCAGGCGATGCAGGTCTCGCCGGTCGCGGTGCCCGCGGGATCGTCGTCCACGGGGTCGGCGGAGGTGCTCGATCCACTGCTGTGCGCGCCGGTGATCGGCACCATCATCCAGGCGCTCGGTTACAACCCGTACGGGCCGTTGCTCGGGCAGATCTGCGCGATGCGCTGAGGTCGGGCGGCCGTGCTCGCGGGCTCGTCGCGAGCACGGCCGTTGTATCGGGGATTTCCCGCGCTACCCGCAGCCGATTCCGTTGCCGTCGCGATCGAGACCGTAATCGTCGGGGCCGATGACTCGGACGGGCCCGGTGTAGACCGGGCCGTCGCCGGAGCCGTTCTCGCAATCGACGTCACTGGTGATGGGCAAGCAGGGGTCGTAGGAGGGGTGGCAAGCCTGGGTTTCCGGCGGCGTGGATTCGGGCGGCGGCGGCGCTGGGCAGAACTGGGCCGATCCGCTGGCACAGAGCAAGTCGGTGAACGGATCGGCGGAAGCGGTGATGGGGGCGATGAAGGCGATGGCTGTGACCGCGCAGGAGGTGACGCCGAGAATCGCTGAAGTACGCATGGTGGGGCCTCGGTTCGAGGGGGTTCTGGTCGACGCTATTTTCTGGCTAGTTTCATATGGTACGACTTGGTGCGGGGGACTGCGAGGCGTATTTGTCGATGACCACCGGCATCCGGCAGTCCTCCGTCGGCGCGATCAACCCGTCTCCCGCTTGTCGCCGGTCGTTCGAACGCGATCGGGAACCGCGCTCCGGCGAACCCGGAGATCGATGTTGCCAGGTGGCGCAGTGATTCGGTCCCGCCGGCCCGGTCGGGCGGTTCCGCGGCGGTCGGGTGTGGTCCCTAGGATTGCCGGGGTGGAGATCCTCTTGGCCGTCCTGCTGCCCATCGCGATTCTGGCGGGCTGTTTGGTCGTGATTCGCGTCGTCCGGCAGAAGCAGCGTAGGGGCGCGCTCGGCGACCAGGCGCCGATCACCCACGGGGACTCGGTGATTCCGGCGGAGGACCCCGCACAGGGCGTCTCGGTGGAACATCATGCCGAACAGGTCGATGTAGTAGACCGGTCCACGAGGTCGGAGTAGGGCCTATCGGTCGGGCACTGAACGGCAGGGGTCCGACCGCTGTACAACGCTCCGGGGCGAGCAGGCCCGGCCGACTGCCTTCCGGACGCGACCCCGGGCTGTGCGTCTCGCTCCGTGAGCGAGTGTGAGCGCAGCAGTGGCGCTACCGTGGTGCGGTGCGGATGCGCTACGAGATCGAGGAAGACGACGAGTACACCACCGCGAAGGAACTCTTCACGCGACGGTGTGTGGCGTGGGCTGCCGAACGGGGGCATCCGGCCGACGCGCGCATCGTGGCGGCGACGCTGGATTCACGGCACATGAGTAGCGACGGCCGGTTGAATCACTGGACTGTTGCCGCCGTCCGGCGTGCTGTGCTCGAGTGGATTCCGGACACGTTCGAGGCTGACCCGCCGAGCCCCGAGCTGGCCGGGGGATCGGTGCGCACGGTGATCCGGTATCAAGCCGAGCACGGCTTGCTCGATCCTCGCGGGGAGGCCCTTGCCGAACTGGATGCGGCAGTGGAGGTGGCCGTCGGAGAGTATCCGGTGGCCGTCGCGGCCACGTCGCAGCTCGATGAATCCGACATCATGGCTCTGCTCGAACAGCTGGGCGAGTTCACCGGTGACGAGCCGGATCATGAGCGGAGGTTCGCGCAGTTGCCGATCGTCCTGCCCACCGACTCGGAGCTGGCGGCTCAGGCGGCGGACAGCGCGCTGGTCGGGCAGATGCGACGCCTGACCGAATGGGTGGGACCGCAGGGGCGGAAGCTGACCGCCCGCGGGTACCTGCGCGTGGCGGATGCTCGGGAACTGGTGGCGCTGCTGGATACCGGCGACGACGTCGAGGGTGTCCGCAGCAGCGCCGACCTTCCGCGACTCGGGTTGCTGGTGGCCTGGGCGCGCGAGGCGGGCCTGGTTCGGGTGGTCAGCGGTCACCTGCGCGCCGTGGCCAAAGCCCGGCCGCTGCTGTCGAATCCGGTGGCCTTGTGGCACAGGCTGTTCGACACGTTCTTCGACCTCGACTACGTCCTGTTCGCGGACGGGGGTCCCTTCGGCTGGTTGTGTGAGGACGTCGCGATCGATGTGCTCAACACCTTGTACAGCCTGCCTCATCCGATGCCGATCATCCGCCTGCAGCTTCCGGTGTGGCTGAGCTGGCAGGATCAGTTCTCATCCGTCGTCGAATCCCGGACAGATCTCGATGTCTACCGAGCCGGGTGTGATGCGGCTCTGGACACGATCCTGGAAACGCTGGCCGGGCTCGGTGCGGTCGAGCTGAGCATCGGTGTGCCGCACCCGGACTTCGGCATGGACCTCGACGACGCCTTCGCCTCGCCGTTCAGCGGGATCGAGTTCGACGCGAAGGAACTGCGTGCCTTGCGCCGAGATCTGCGCAAGGCGAGTCCGCTCGTTCGGCTCACCGGTCTGGGCGCCATCGCGGTCCGGCAGCGCATGCTCGCCGAGGGGCGCGAAGCGGGGGCCGTCGGTGAGCTCGCGGACGCCGATCCCGCGGGGTTGCTCGGCGTCGTCGCCGATCACTACACCGAGGAAGCCGCCCGGCTCGAGATCCAGGGCTGGCTGGCCCGGCACGATGACGATGTCGAAGCGCTGCTCGCGGCGGTGCACCGCTGTCCCTTCCGCGCCCGCGCCGCCGCGATGCTGCGAATGCTGATGATCGGCTTGCCGCAACGGCCCGAACTCCTCGCCGAGCTGCGAACCCATCCACAGCTGGGACCGCTCGCGGTCATGCTGATGGTGGAAGAAGGAGGGTTGGCCCACGACGACCTCGCTCCCGGTGAGGCCGACCTCGCGATGACGGAGAGTATCTTGACGCTGCTCGAGGTCGGGGGTCCTGACGAGGTCCGTGCTCAGCTGGGCCGGATTCCCGCAGCCGATCGTGCGGAATTCGCCGCGGTCATCCGCGCTGCCGGGCATCCCGCGACGGCGTCCGTCGCCGATCTCGAGGTGGTCTTGTCCGACGTGACCGGCGGGCGGGGGAGACATCTGCGATCGGTATGACGGCCGGACCCGACGTCGCGGAGTACGAGGCCGGGCGGGCAGAAGTGGAATTGCGGTTCATCGCACGATTCGAGAAGCCCGCCGCAGCCTGAGTTTCGAGCTCTGCCGAGTCGAGAGTGAGTAGCGGTAGTCCCCGGCCGGCGCGCAGGTTGTGTGCCGGCCGGGCTCGGCAGTGGGTTCAGCTACCGAAGCGGGCGAGGACCGCGGAGGCCTCCTGGGAGGCGGTGCCTTCCTCGGCGAGGTGCGCCATGACGGCGGGGATCTCGCGGCCGTGGTGGGCCATGGCCTGGGCGTAGAGGCGGCCGGCTCGGTAGGAGGAGCGGACCAGGGGGCCCGCCATGACGCCGGCGAAGCCCATGTCCTCGGCGGCCTTGGAGTGCTCGACGAATTCCTCCGGCTTGACCCAGCGGTCCACCGGATGGTGGCGGGGGGAGGGGCGCAGGTACTGGGTGATGGTGAGGATGTCGCAGCCGGCCTCGTGCAGGTCGCGCATGGCCTGGGTGACTTCCTCGGGGGTCTCGCCCATGCCGAGGATGAGGTTGGATTTGGTGACCAGGCCGGCGTCGCGGGCGGCGGTGAGGACCGACAGCGAGCGCTCGTAGCGGAACGCGGGGCGGATGCGCTTGAAGATGCGCGGGACCGTCTCCAGGTTGTGGGCGAGCACCTCGGGGCGGGCGTCGAAGACCTCGGCGAGCTGGGCGGGGTCGGCGTTGAAGTCGGGGATGAGCAGTTCGACGCCGGTAGCGGGGTTCAGGCGCTTGATGGCGCGGACGGTCTCGGCGTAGAGCCAGGCGCCGCCGTCGTCGAGGTCGTCGCGGGCCACGCCGGTGATGGTGGAGTAGCGCAGGCCCATCGCCTGGACGGACTCGGCGACGCGGCGGGGCTCGTCGCGGTCGAGGGCGGCGGGCTTGCCGGTGTCGATCTGGCAGAAGTCGCAGCGGCGGGTGCACTGCTCGCCGCCGATGAGGAAGGTGGCTTCGCGGTCTTCCCAGCATTCGAAGATGTTCGGGCAGCCCGCTTCCTCGCAGACGGTGTGCAGACCCTCGCGCTTGACCAGGCCCTTGAGTTCGCTGTATTCGGGGCCCATGGTGGCGCGGGTGCGGATCCATCGGGGCTTGCGCTCGATCGGGGTCTGCGCGTTGCGCGCCTCGATACGCAGCAGCTTGCGGCCGTTCGCTGTGGCGGGGGCCGGAGCAGCGGGGGTCGGGGCGGGGGTGTCGCCCTGCGATGCCGGAGTGTCGACTGAGGTCACCTGATCGACCTTACGCGCGTGCCCGATTCGGCTCGGGCGCCGGTGTGCGGGGGATGTCGTGCTCCCGAACCGGCAGATCGCCGTTGAGGGCCTGCACGATGGCCGTGGCGACCATGGGCTTGACCTCGGCGACGGTGACCTCGCGGTCCAGCTCGCGGGTGAGGGTGGTGACGCCCGCGTCGGGGATGCCGCAGGGCACGATCGCCTGGAAGCCGTCGAGGGCGGAATTGCAGTTCAAGGAGATGCCGTGCAGGGCGACGCCCCGCTGCACCCGGATGCCGATGGCGGCGACCTTGCGTTCGGCGAAGAACTCGGTGGCGGGCAGCCAGACCCCGGAGCGGCCTTCGACGCGGCCGACGGTCAGGCCGAGATCGGTGCAGACGCTGATCAGGGCTTCCTCGAGGCGGCGCACATAGTCGACGACGTCGACGGGCTCGGCCAGGCGCACGATCGGGTAGCCGACGAGCTGGCCGGGGCCGTGCCAGGTGATCTTGCCGCCGCGGTCGACCTGGACCACGGGGCTGCCGTCGATGGGCAGGTCGGCGTCCTCGGTGCGGCGGCCCGCGGTGAAGACCGACGGATGCTCGAGCAGGAGCAGACGATCGGAACCGGCGTTCTCGGCGCGTTCGGCGGCGATGGTGCGCTGCAGTTCCCAAGCGGCGTGATAGTCGATGAGACCGAGGTCCTCGACGACGACGGGTGCGGTGTCGAAGCGGGCGGACCCAGCGGTGCGCGTGTCGTTCACGATCACGACGTTACGCCCGGACGTGGAGGTGATCACAGCGACCCGCTGTGGTCGCCGCCACAGTGTTGCCGACCTGCGACAACGCCTCCCACCGCCCTCAGTCGCCCGCCGGCGGGAAGGTCAATTGCAGCAGGGTGAGATCGAGCCAGCGGCCGAATTTGCGGCCCACCTCCGGCATCCGGCCGACCTCGACGAAGCCGAACCGCTCGTGCAGGGCGATGGATCCGGTGTTGCCGGACTCGATGGCGGCGATCATGGCGTGCACGCGACCGGAGCCGCGCGCGCGCTCGATCAGTTCGGCGAGCAGGGCGGAGGCCAGACCGCGGCGCTGGAAACGCTCGGCGATGTAAACGGAATTCTCCACGCTGTAGCGGTAGCCGGCCTTCGGGCGGAACTGGCCGTAGTGGGCGTAGCCGGCGAACTCGCCGTCGACTTCGGCGATCAGGACCGGCATGCCCGCGGCGCGGCGATCGCGGAACCAGGTCAGGCGGTCGGCGGGATCGGCCTGCTCGACGTCCCAGAGAGCGGTGGATGTCGCGATGTTGGCGTTGTGGAGTTCGAGGATCGCGGGCAGGTCGTCCTCGGTGGCGTCACGAATGACGGTTTCGGGACGGGCGTGCGTGACGGTCAACGGGAACTCCAGCGATCGGCGGATTGCGGCCGTCCCCGATCATCGCCGGTCACGACGATCGCGAGCAAGGAGGGCTCGGTCACGCGGGCGTGACGGTCGACGTCGCGGACGCCCCCTGGGGGGTGGGAGCCGGGCTCAGCGCGCGCCGGGCTCCATGAGGGCGGCCAGTGCGGAGCCGATGGTGGGGTGACGGAATGGGTATCCGGCCCGCTCCAGCGCGGTCGGGATAGCGCGCGGGCCGCGCAGGATCGCCTCGTCGGCGAACTCGCCGATCACCGTGCGCAGGGCGACGGCGGGCACGATCAGCGGGGTCCGCCTGCCCAGCGCCCGGCCGAGGGCGTGGTTGAACTCGGCATTGGTGACCGGGGCGGGTCCGACGGCATTGACCGGGCCGTCGAGGGTGTCGTTGGTCAGGGCGAAGACGATCGCGCCGACCTCGTCTTCCAGGGAGATCCACGGGGTGTACTGGCGGCCGTTGCCGAGGCGCGCGCCGAGACCGAGCCGGTAGAGCGGGCGCAGCATGCTCATCATGCCGCCGTGCTGGGAGAGCACGACGCCACTGCGCAGCAGGATTGTGCGCACGCCCGCCGCGCGCGCGGGTTCGGTCGCGGCCTCCCAGTCCCGGCACAGGGTCGCCAGGAACCCGGTGCCGGGGGGAGTCGTTTCGTCGACGACACGATCGCCGGTGCCGCCGCCGTAGTAGTGCACGCCGCTGGCGTTGACCAGCACCGGCACGGCGGCGGCGGCCGCCGCGCCGGACAGCACATCGGTGGGTGTGATGCGGCTGTCGCGCAGCTCCTGTTTGAAGCTGCCGGTCCAGCGCCGTTGTCCGAGGCCCGCCCCGCACAGGTTCACCACCGCGTCGGCGCCACGCAGCGCCCGAGTATCGAGCTCGGCGCGCGCGGGATGCCAGGTGAACTCGTCGCGGGCCGCGATGGGACGGCGCACGAGACGGACGACGTCGTGTCCGTCCCTGCGCAACGCGGCGACCAGCGCCGTCCCGATCAACCCGGACGATCCGGCGATCACGACCTTCATCGGCGTACTACAGACCCAGATCGGCCTCGAACGCGGCCTCTTCGAGGCGGTGCCGGATCGTGGTCAGGAAGCGACCCGCGTCGGCGCCGTCGATGAGGCGGTGATCGTAGGTGAGGGGCAGGTAGCACATCGACCGCACGCCGATGGATTCGCCGCCGGTCTCGTCGGTCACCACCACCGGGCGCTTGACGATCGCGCCGGTGCCGAGCATGGCCGCCTGCGGCGGAACCAGGATCGGGGTGTCGAACAGCGCGCCCTGGCTGCCGATATTGGTGATCGTGAAGGTGCCGCCTGCCAGCTCGTCGGGCTTGAGACCGCCGTTGCGGGCCCGGTCGGCGATATCGGCGATGGCGCGGGCCAGCCCGGCCAGCGACAGGTCGCTGGCGTTGTGGATCACCGGGGACAACAGACCCTGCTCGGTGTCGACGGCGATGCCGAGGTGCACCGAGGCGTGGTAGGTGATCTCCTTGCTGTCCTCGCTGTAGGAGGCGTTGACGTTCGGGTGCACGCCGAGCGCCTCGACCACGGCCTTGGCGAAGAACGGCAGGAACGTCAGGTTGACACCCTCGCGCTCCTTGAACGCCGCCTTGGCCTGCGAGCGCAGCGCCGCGATCTTGGTGACGTCGGCCTCGTGGACCTGGGTGAGCTGCGCGGTGGTCTGCAGCGACTCACGGGTCTTGGTGGCCGTGATCTGGCGGATGCGGTTGGCCTTCTGCGTGGTGCCACGCAGGTGGGCCAGCTTGGCATCGGCCGCCGGGGCGGCGGGCGCGGCCGCGGCGGCCGGGGCCGGAGCGGTTGCCGCCGGAGCGGGAGCCGGGGCGGGCGCCTTCTTGGCCTCGGCCGCGGCGAGCACATCCTGCTTGCGGATGCGGCCGCCGACACCGGAGCCCTTGATGCCTGCCAGGTCGACGCCGTGTTCCTCGGCGAGCTTGCGCACCAGCGGAGTCACATACGGGGTGGAGTCCGAGTCGGCCGCGGCCGTCTTCTCCTGCGGCGCGGGGGCGGGCTGCTCGGCCTTCGGCGCGGGCGCGGGTTCCGGCTTCGGTTCGGGCTTGGGCTCGGGTTTGGGCTCAGGCTTCGGTTCGGGCTTCGGCTCCGGGGCGGGCTCGGGCTTCGGCGCGGGCGAGCCGCTGCCGATGATGCCGAGCTGGCCGCCGACGTCGACGACATCGTCTTCCTGAGCGGTGATCTCGAGCAGCGTGCCCGCGACCGGAGACGGGATCTCGGTGTCGACCTTGTCGGTGGAGACCTCGAGCAGCGGCTCGTCGACCTCGACCTGATCGCCGACCGCCTTGAGCCAGCGGGTGACGGTGCCCTCGGTGACCGACTCGCCCAGTTCGGGCATCTTCACCGGAGTGCCCTCGGCGGGGCCGGCCTGCGGCGCGGCCTGTTCGGCCTGCGCGGGTTCGGGTTCGGGCTCGGCGGCCGCGACTTCCTCGGCGGGCGGCTGCTCGGCCGGAGCTTCCGGGGCGGGAGCGGATTCCGCGGGCGCCTCGGCGGTAGCAGGTGCGTCACCTTCAGCGGAGATCACACCGAGTTCGCCGCCGATCTCGACGACGTCGTCTTCCTGGGCGACGATCTTCGACAGCACGCCCGCCGCCGGGGACGGGATCTCGGTGTCGACCTTGTCGGTGGAGACTTCGAGCAGCGGCTCGTCGACCTCGACCGTGTCTCCTTCCTGCTTCAGCCACCTGGTCACCGTTCCCTCGGTGACGCTCTCACCAAGAGCCGGCATCTGGACGGAGAAGGCCATGTCCGTTGACTCCTCTGACTGCTCGACGGGTTCTACAACAGTTGATCTTCCGCCGGGCGTCCACCGCGGTCGCGGCGAAAACCCGGAAAGCCGCGCCGATTACTGCGCGGCACCGGAGATCGGTGTGGTTCTTTGTACCGCCGACCATCCTTGCACTCGCCGCCGTGGCGCGTAGCACAGGGCGGTCAGTTGACCGCGAGCTGGCACTATGGAATCGACGCCGGTGAGAACTTTCACCGGGCCAGGAGGAGGTCGGCGCGGATGAGTTTGTGGAGGCGCCTGCGTGGTGCGATGGGCCGGGGCGGCGCCTCCGGCGTTTCGGGCGCGGACGCGCGGTATCTCGCCGAGTGGGTGCACACCCACACCGGCGTCGAGGGATACGTCGAGCCCAAGACGACGGTGACCGACGTGACGGTGGTGCTGGTCGCCGCGGACGGCGAGTGGACACGACGGATCGTCGGCGAGGCCGGAGCGCGGAAGCTGGCCGGTGACCTGCGAATTCCGGTCTACGACGTGGCGAAGACGGGCTATCCGCAGCGCATGCGCGACTTCGACGAACGCAAGCGCATCGAGCGCCGCCGGGCGTTCGAGGAGGAGTTGCGCGATCTGTGAATGCCGCACGGCGACTCGTGATTCCCCGAGTCGCCGTGCGGGTGTGTCACGGCGCTGCTGTCAGTGCGCCGAAGCTGTCACTGCTGCGCAGCGATGTCTTCGAGGACCGCGATGAGGGTGCGGACCGGAACGCCGGTGCCGCCCTTGCCGATGTAGCCGAACGGGCCGCCGGTGTTGTAGGCCGGGCCCGCGATGTCCACGTGTGCCCACTGGACGCCCTCGGGCACGAACTCCTTCAGGAACAGCCCTGCCGAGAGCATGCCGCCCCAGCGGTGCGGTGCGACATTGGCCAGATCGGCGATCTTGGAGTTGAGATCCTGGCGCAGTTCGGCGGGCAGCGGCATGGACCAGCCGTGCTCGCCGACCTCACGGGAGATCCGCGCCACCCGGTCGCGGAACTCCTCGGTGCCCATCACGCCGGGGGTCCGGGTGCCGAGAGCGACCATCTGCGCACCGGTCAGGGTGGCGACGTCGATGAGGAATTCCGGATCGTCCTCGCTCGCGCGCACGATCGCGTCGGCCAGGATGAGCCTGCCCTCGGCATCGGTGTTGAGCACCTCGACGGTGGTGCCGCCGTACTGGGTGAGCACATCGCCGGGGCGTTGGGCGGTGGACGACGGCATGTTCTCGGCCATCGGCACGGTCGCGGTGACCGTGATCGGCAGGCCGAGCCGGGCCGCCAGCAGGGTGGTGGCCACGACCGCGGCGGCGCCGGCCATGTCCGAGGTCATGTTCTCCATGTTCGCGGCGGGCTTGATGGAGATGCCGCCGGTGTCGAAGGTGATGCCCTTGCCGACCAGCGCGACCTTGCGCTCGCCGCCCGCGTAGACCAAACGCACCAGCCGCGGCGGGCGCGAGGAACCCTTGCCGACGCCGAGCACGCCACCGTAACCGTGCTCTTCGAGGGCCTTCTCGTCCAGTACCTCGACCTCGAGACCGGCGGCACGGCCCAGTGTCTCGGCGCGGGCGGCGAACTCGGCCGGGTAGAGGTGGCTGGGCGGGGTGTTGACGAAATCGCGCGCGGTGGCGACGGCCTCGGCGACCAGCGCGGCGCGGATCAGTTCCGCCTCACCGAAATCGGGGGTGGGGACCAGCAATTCCACACGCGCCAGCGGACCCTCGTCGGCCTTGGGCGCGGATTTGGCCGAACGGAACGGGGTGAAGGTGTAGGCGCCGAGGTAGAAGCCCTCGGCGGCGGCGCCCAGATCCAGGCCGCCCAGTGTGGTGGCGACGAGTTCGGTGCCGCTGAGCGAGCGCGCGGCCACACCGGCGCTGCGGCGGATCTGTTCGGCGTCGATCTTCTCGGCCGCGCCCAGGCCGACCGCCAGCACGCTGGTGACATCGTCGAGACCGGCGGGGGCGGGCACCCGGGTCAGTTCCTCGGCCTTGCCCTTGGCGCCGACCGCGCCGAGGGCGTCGAGCAGGTCCGCGCGCACCTGCTCGGTGAGCACGTCGCCGAAGAGGTCGTCGGGGGCGATGGACGGACCGTTCTCCGAGGACGTCAGCCCGATCACGAGCACGTCGGTGTCCGGGCTCAGTGATTCGGTACGCGCCAATTCGGGTCCGAGTGGGCGATCTGCAACAGCGGTCATGGTCACAGGCTATTCGGTCGGTTCCGCATCGTGCAGCGGACGTCCGGGCGTGTGGTGGGTGGCGTGGCGGTACGCGATGCCGTCGAGGAGCAGGTCGAGGGCGCGGGTGAGCAGGTCGTCGAGATCGAGGGCGCCGGCCGGGGCGAGGGCACGGTACAGCGTGGGCCGGGTGTCGGGCGTGAGGAAGTCCGCCGGCTCCTCCGGTGATGTCGAGCTCCCGGAACCGCTGCCGAGGGAACCGGCTTCGCGCCGCTCACGATCGGAGACCGACAGCAGGGCGAGCCCCTGGACGAGTCCGGACAGGGCGAGGTAGGTGGTGAGCATCTCCTCGCCCGGAACGTCGAACCGGTCGAGGGCCGTGAAGGTGCGTTCGAGGGTGTCGAACAGGGACGGACCGAGCGGGGGGCGGGTGCGCGCCAGAACCGGCAGCATCCAGGCGTGGTCACGGTAGAGACGCCATTCGCGGTGCGCCTCCTGCGCCAGGGCGGTGCGCGGATCGGTGGGGGCGGGGTGTGGGCGCCGCGTGTGTTCGGCGATGACCAGTTCGGTCATGGCCGACAGCAGGGCTTCCCGGTCCTGGTAGTGCCGGTAGAGCGCGGCGGTCGTCACGCCCAATTCCCCTGCCAGGCGGCGCATGGTGAGTCCGGAGAGACCGTCGCGGTCGGCCAGGGCGACCGCGACGCGGGCGATCGCCACCCGGGTGAGTCGCTCGGGGCGCGGCGGCCTGCGTTCGGCGGGGGCTCCGGCGGCGCGCAGTGCCCGGCGGGTGCGGTAGGCGCGGGCCTGGCAGGAACGCGAACAGTAGCGGCGGGGCCGCCCGCGGTTGGGAAAGTCCAGGCGACGGCGGCAGACGGCGCACTGCCGAACTCGTGCGTCCGCCGCATCGCCCGCCGGCCTCCGGTCGCTGCGGTCGCTGCTGTCACCGCGCGAGCCTCGACCGTCGGAGGGGTGACGCTCGCCGGGTTTCGACACACGAACAAGTGTGACGAAAGTGTGGAAAAGCGATAGGGGTCTCCCTACTTTGGCGTGCGGAACAGCGTTCACAACGGGAGGTAGGGGAATGGATCGGATGCGTGTCAGACGGGCGGCGGCCGCCGATGTCGAGGCGGTCGGCCGGGCGTACGCGGCGGGTGCGCAGGACGAGGTGGTGACAGCCTGGGTGACCGAGGGCTATCCGGACGTCGCGACGGCCTTCCGTGCCGAGCACGCGCCGAAGGTGATCGAACGGGCAGTGCGCGAGGACGAGGTGTGGATCGCGGGTCCGGGCGAGGAGGTGTGGTCGGTCTCGGTGTGGCACCACGTCACCGCGGTGGACCGATACGAGGCCGAGGCTCGGGAGACCGCGGAAATGGCCTCGAGGGCACAGCAGATGCGCCCGATGGTCCGGCTGGCGGCGGTGACCGAGCTGGTCGCGCAGAGCCATCCACGCGAATTCCCGCATCGTTACCTGCAATCCATCGTGACCGTGCCGGAGCACCGGGGGCAGGGCGCGGGTGCGGCGATCCTGACCGCGCGGCTACCCGCGGCGGCCGAGCCGGTGTACCTGGAAGCCAGCACGCAGCGTTCGGCCGCACTGTACGAACGCTGCGGTTTCGTGCGGACCGGGCACACACTCGCACTGCCCGAGGGCGGCCCCGTACTGATCCCCATGTGGTTTCGCGGGCGCTCACCGGTGCCGGATGCGCAGACGTCCGCGGGCTAAGCTCGGCGGCATGACCGACCTGTTGCGCGGACCTGTCCACGATGTGCACGTCGAACTGGGGGCGACGTTCGCGGAATTCGGCGGCTGGCAGATGCCGGTGTCCTATGCGGGCACCGTGGGCGAGCATCAGGCCACGCGCACCGCGGTCGGGCTGTTCGACGTCAGCCACCTCGGCAAGGCGACGGTGGCCGGGCCGGGCGCGGCGCGGTTCGTGAACGCCGTGCTCACCAACGATCTCGGCCGAATCCGGCCGGGCAAGGCGCAGTACACGCTCTGTTGTACCGACGACGGCGGCGTGATCGACGACCTCATCGCCTATTACGTCGGCGACGAGGAGATCTTCCTGGTGCCGAACGCGGCGAACACCGCGACGGTCGTGCGGCGGCTGGCGGAGGCCGCGCCGGAGGGCGTCACGGTGACGGATCAGCATCGCGAATACGCGGTGTTCGCGGTGCAGGGACCGGGCGCGGCGGCGGTGCTCGACGCGCTCGGCCTGCCCTCGGAGATGGAGTACATGGCCTTCGCCGACGCCGAGTGGGACGGTCGCCCGGTCCGGGTCTGCCGCACCGGCTACACCGGTGAGCACGGCTACGAGGTGCTGCCGCGCTGGGCCGACGCCGAGGTGGTGTTCCGTGCGCTGACCGAGCGGGTGAAGGCCGTGGGCGGGCAGCTCGCCGGACTGGGGGCGCGCGACACCTTGCGCACCGAGATGGGCTACCCGCTGCACGGACACGAACTGTCCACCGAGATCTCGCCGGTGCAGGCGGGGGTCGGCTGGGCCGTCGCCTGGCGCAAGCCGGAGTTCTGGGGCAAAGCCGCACTGGAACAGGAGAAGGCGGCGGGACCGCGCCGAACCCTGCGGGGGCTGCGCGCACTGGATCGCGGTGTGCTGCGGCAGGGGCAGAGAGTGCTGCGTGACGGCACGGAGATCGGGCAGACGACCTCGGGCACCTTCTCACCGACCTTGAAGATCGGCATCGCGCTGGCGCTGATCGACACCGCGGCCGGGATCGAGCCGGGCGCGGAGGTCGAGGTGGATGTGCGCGGGCGCCGACTGCGCTGCGAAGTGGTCAAGCCGCCGTTCCTGTCGCCGCGCACCTCCTGAAACGCCACCACCGGGACGCGCGAGACCGGGATCCTGGCACGGATTAGGATCATCGCCATGACCGTCGCCGCACAGTTCGCCCGCATTCCCCATCCCGCGCCGCAATCGGATCAGCGGGTAGCGGAGATTCTGGCGGCCCCCGGCTTCGGGCGGTACTTCACCGATCACATGGTCTCCATCGACTACACCGAGGCCGAAGGCTGGACCAACGCGAAGGTCGAGCCGTACGGGCCGCTGTCGATGGATCCGGCCACCATGGTGTTCCACTACGGCCAGGCGATCTTCGAGGGACTCAAGGCCTACCGGCAGGCCGACGGCAGCGTCGCGACCTTCCGCATCGACGCCAACGCGGCGCGCTTCCGTCGTTCCGCGCGCCGGATGGCGATGGCCGAGTTACCCGAGGAACTGTTCATCGAATCCGTGCATCAGCTGCTCGAGGTCGACGAGCGCTGGGTGCCCGCCGCGGGTGGCGAGGAATCGCTGTACCTGCGCCCGTTCCTGTTCTCCACCGAGGCGGGCCTGGGCGTGAAGCCCGCGTCGGCCTACAAGTACCTGCTGCTCGCCTCGCCCGCGGGTGCGTACTTCCCGCGCGGGGTCAAGCCGGTGCGGGTGTGGCTGTCGACCGAGTACGTGCGCGCCGCCCCCGGCGGCACCGGTGAGGCGAAGGTCGCGGGCAATTACGCGGCCTCGCTGCTCGCCCAGGCCCAGGCCTCCGAGAAGGGGTGCGACCAGGTGGTGTGGCTGGACGCCTGCGAGCGCCGCTACGTCGAGGAGATGGGCACCAACAACCTGTTCTTCGTCTTCGGCACGGGCTCGAACGCCCGTCTGGTGACCCCGGAACTGTCCGGCTCGCTGCTGCCCGGCATCACCCGCGATTCGCTGCTGACGCTGGCCGCCGACTCCGGCTACCCGGTGGAGGAGCGCAAGATCACCGTCGACGAATGGCGCGAGGGTGCCGCGTCCGGCGAGATCAGCGAGGTCTTCGCCTGCGGCACCGCCGCGGTCATCACGCCGGTCGGCTGGGTGCGCTCGGGCGAGGGTGAATTCACCATCGGCGGCGGTGAGCCCGGCGAGGTGACCATGGCGCTGCGCGACACCCTCACCGGTATCCAGCGCGGCACCTTCGCCGACATCCACGGCTGGATGCGCAAGGCCTGAGCGCGAGGCGGTGGCAGCCGGTACTGCCACCGCTCAGTACTGCCACCGCCTCCACCGATCCACCGATCCACCGGTTGTCTCAGCCGGGCATCAGCATGTGCCACTGCTCGAGGGTCTGCGGACGCATGACGTAGTTGTTGTCCTTGATCGCCGACAGCGCCGCGCTGGGTTCCTCGGAGTACCAGTGGCCGGGGTAGACCACCGGGTTGCCGGACAGACCGGCCAGATAGCGCAGGCTGCGGAACATCTCGTCGGTGTCCCCGCCGGGGAAGTCGGTGCGCCCGCACCCGTCCACGAACAGGGTGTCGCCGGCGACGAGGCGGTTGTCCACCAGGAAGCACTGGCTGCCAGGGGTGTGCCCAGGAGTGTGCAGCAGCTGGATGCGCACCGCGCCGACCTCGAGGGTGTCGCCGTGCTGATGTCCGGTGAGTTCGCTCGGCGCGATGCCGGTGACATCGGCGACCCAGGAAAGTTCCTGGTTGTTCACGTGCACGGGCACCGGGCTCTGCTCGAGCAGTTCGGCCACGCCGCGCAGTGTGAAGCCGAGCATGGTTCCGCCGACGTGATCGGGGTGATGATGGGTGGCCAGCACACCGGTCAGGCGCAGGCCGTCGTTCTCGGCGATGTCGACCAGATCGCCGGCGGCGTAGGCCGGGTCGACCACCACGCACTCACCGGCCTCGCGGTCACCGATCAGATAGGCGAAATTGCGCATCTGGGTCGCGATCGGGTCGCCGACGGCGAAATCGCGCCCGGCCAGCAGCTGCCGGAAGTACAGACGGTCGGAAGACATACGCCCACCCTAGGGGTACTGTGGCTGCCTCCGCGCATCGGCAAGGAAAAGTACCGGTCGGTTGTATTCGGTGCAACGTGGATGACTGTTCCGGTCCGGTGACCCCGGAATCAGGGGGTTGCCAGCGAGAAGCCGACCGCCGCGACGGTGATCGTCACCTCGATCGCGGAGCCGAGTACGTCGCCGGACAGGCCCTCGAAACGGCGCACGCAATGCCGGACCAGCAGCAGCGCGACGGCGAGGGCGACCAGCGTGGCCACCGGGCCGAGCCAGGCGCGGTCCGGCACCGCGAATATCGCGCACACCGCCGCCGCGAGCGCCCAGAGCGCGCCGGTCGGCCGGGATTGGGTGCGGGCGACCAGGGCACCGAAGCCGGTGCCCGCGGCGGGCGGCGCGCCGTGACAGGCGAGCACGACGGCGACCCGGCCCACGGTGACCGCGAGCGCCAGTGCGAGCCAACGGCGTTCATCGACGAGCGCCGCGAACGCGAGGGTCTGCACGCCGATCGCGAATACGATGGCGGCGACGCCGAACGGGCCGACATCGCCGCCCTTCATGATCGCGCGGGCGCGTTCGGGCGGGCCGTAACTGCCGAGACCGTCTGCGGTGTCGGCCAGACCGTCCAGGTGCATGCCCCGCGTGCCCAGGGCCAGCGCGCCGACCGCGAGCAGCGCCGCCAGCGGAGCGCTCGCGCCGAGGTGGGCCGACAGCCAGGCGAGGGCCGTGGCGAGTGCGCCGAGCGCCGCGCCGACGAGCGGGGCGAGGGCGATCGCCTTGGCGGCTCCGGAGCGGTCCACCTCGTCGGGGCCGCGCACGGGCAGCACGCTCAGCCAGGAGAACGCCAGCCGCGCGGCCGCGGGCCAGGACACCCGGCGCGGTGCGGTCATGTGGTCAGCGGCGCGGTGGTCGGGTCGTTGCCGGGAGTGCCTTTGCCGGGAGAACCGCTGCCAGGAGTGCCACTGTCGGGAGTGCCGCTGCCGGAAGTACTCACGCCCGCCTCGTCGAAAGTCGACATCTCCGCGAGCGCGGCGACAGCGCCGCGCAGGATCGGCAGGGCGGCGACCGCTCCGGAACCCTCGCCCAGGCGCATCTCCATCTCGATCAGGGGTTCCAGGCGAAGCTGCTTCAACGCGAGGGTGTGCGCGGGTTCGGTGGAGCGGTGTCCGGCCACCCACCAGGCGCTCGCGCCCGCGGCCAGATCCTCGGCGACGAGCGCGGCCGCGGTGACCACCACGCCGTCGAGAATCACCGGGGTGCGGCGCTGGGCGGCGCGGGCCAGGAATCCGGCGGTGGCGGCGATATCTGCGCTGGAGGCGACACGCAGCAGGTCCACCGGATCCTTCATCACCGGTCGCGCCCGGCGCATGGCGTCGCGGATGGCGGCGACCTTGCGAATCCAGCCCGCGTCGTCGATGCCGGTGCCGCGACCGACCGCGACGACAGGTTCGGCATTGGTGAGCGTGGCGATGAGCACGGTAGCCGGGGTGGTGTTGCCGATACCCATGTCTCCGGCGACGAGCAGATCCGCGCCGCCGTCGATCTCCTCGTCGGCGATGGCGACGCCCGCGGCCAGCGCGTCGTCGATCTCCTTCGCCGACAGCGCGTCCTCGCGGTCGATGCTGCCGCAGGAGCGGCGGACCTTGTGCGCGCTGATCGACGGATCGGTGTCGCCGTCCACGGCGATGTCGGCGATCCGGACCGTCGCGCCCGCGGCCCTGGCCAGCGCGTTGATCGCCGCGCCGCCCGCCAGGAACCCGGCGACCATCTGGGCGGTCACCTCGCGGGGATAGGCCGAGACGCCGTGCGTGGCGACGCCGTGATCCCCGGCGAACACCACCACCCGCGCCCGCTCGAACTGCTTCGGCGGGCACGCGCCCTGGCAGGCGGCGATCCAGTTGCCGAGCGTCTCCAGCCTGCCGAGCGCGCCCACCGGCTTGATCAACCGGGTCTGGCGTGCTTCGGCCTGTGCGCGAATTCCCGCGTCGGGGGGTGCAACCGGTCCGAATCCGTGTGTCACTGGTCGAGCCTCTCGGGTCGGGCAGCGGCGTCCTCGCCGCGGGTGGTCGTCGCCCAATCTTGCCCCGCGCTCTCGCGCGTGCCGAACGCCGCCCTCGAGCGGCGGCCGTCAGTCGCCGGGCAGGCGGCCGAAGCGGCGGCGGTATTCGGTGGGGGCCAGGCCGACATGGCGCTGGAAGTGATGGCGCAGCAGGGCGGCGGAGCCGAATCCGCAGCGGGCGGCGATCTGTTCGAGGCCGAACCCGGTGTCCTCCAGCAGCTGCTTGGCGTGCAGGATGCGCTGGGTGGTGAGCCATTTCACCGGGGTGGTTCCGGTCTCGGCGGCGAAGCGGCGGGCGAAGGTGCGGGTGGACATCGCGGCGCGGGCGGCGAGTTCGTCGACGGTGTGCGGCAGATCGAGATGCTCGTTCATGTACTGCAGGGTCTCGCCGAGGCTGTCGGAGGAGCAGTCGGCGACCGGACGTTCGATGAACTGGCGCTGACCGCCGTCGCGCTGCGGCGGCACGACCATGCGGCGGGCGATGGCGTTGGCCGCGGCGCTGCCGATCTCGCGGCGCACCAGGTGCAGGCAGGCGTCGATGCCCGCGGCGGTGCCCGCGCTCGTGACGAGATCGCCCTCGTCGACGAACAGCACGTCGGGGTCGACGGTGGCCTCGGGGTACCGGGCGGCGAGTGTGTCGACGTAGCGCCAGTGGGTGGTGCACTTACGGCCGTCGAGCAGACCGGCCTCGCCCGCGAGGAACGCGCCCGAGCAGACGGTCAGGATGGTGGCGCCCGCCTCGTGGGCATCGCGGACGGCCTCGATCAGGCGCGGGTCGATATCGCCGGTGAGCACGTCGGCGGGCGCGGCCGGGACCGCGACCAGGTCGGCGTGGCGGAGCTCGGACAGATCGTAGGCGGGGGTGACAGTGACGCCAGGCGTGGAGGAGGCCAGCGGCTTGCCGGGCTCGGCCCCGCACACCTTGAAATCGAAACCGGGCAGACCGTCGGCGGTGCGGTCCATGCCGAAAACCTCGCAGACCACGCCGAATTCGAACATGGCGAGCTTCTCGTACAGCACGACGGCAACCTTCGACAACATCCACCGAGTGTAGCTGGCCGAAAATTGACGAACTATGTCAGAACAGCCACTTTCGGTGGAAAATTGGCGACCGCAAAATTACTGCCATGATAGTTCTTCTCCTCACCCTCGCCGGAATCGCCCTCCTCCTGTTCTTCTCGACTCGCGGCCACGGCTCGGCCGGTTCCTCCGATGTCGTCGATCGCGACGTCCAGCGCGCCCGGGCCGAGATCGCCGCGATCGCCGGCCGCGCCGACCATCGCTGACTCCCGACCGCTGCCGATCCCGACCGCTGCCGATCCCGACCGCTGCCGATCCCGACCGCTGCCGATCCCGACCGCCGCGGATCCCCGGAATGACACCGACGGAAACGACAGAAACGACAAACGGCCGCCCGTCGCGAGGACGAGCGGCCGTGGAAGCCGGAGAATCGGGAATCAGACAGCGTCGCCCGGGCTGACGCGCGGCTTGGGAGCGCGCATCCGGCGGATCTGGGAAGCGCGCACGAAGGCGTACCAACCGAGCTTGATGCCGGTGTCGGTGGTGTCGGGGAATCGCTCGACGACCCGGTTGTTGACCAGCTTTCCGAGGATGACGCCCTCGATGGCCATGAACAGCATCATCACCAGCATGACCAACGTCACGATGGTCTGCAGGCCGGGCGCGGCGAACATCGACAGGATCAGCACCAAGGCCATCGGCATGAACAAGCCCGCCAGATTGCGCCTGGCATCGACGATGTCGCGCACGAAGGCGCGCACCGGGCCCTGGTCGCGGGGCAGCAGGTATTTGTCGTCGCCGGCGAGCATCTTCGCGCGGCGCTCCTGGACGGCGAGCTTGCGTTCGGCGGCGGCCGCCTTGCGCTCCTCACGGGTGCCCCTCGGACCCTTGGCGGCCTTGCGGCGGGCGCGGGCCTCCTTGGCGGTGAGCGGGGCGGGCGCGACCGGTCCGCGCCGGTTGCCCTGTGCCTCACGGCGTTTCGGGGTGGGACGGCCCTTGCCGGGGGTGGTGGCGGGGCCGGTCTTGGTCATGCTGACGGCCGCGTCGTCGTGCGCGTCCGCCGTGGACTCGGCGGTCGCGTCGGTGGTGCCGGCCTGGTCGCGACGGAACAACTTCACGCCGACCAGGCTATTCGATGGCGTTTCGCATGCCGAAACCCGGTCGCTTTCGGTGAGGCCGTCGCCACCCGGTGGCGTCGCGGTGGCAAGATGGGGAATACAAGAAGGGGAATACCAGCCCGAGTAGTGGCGTTGATGCAACGGGTTGACCTCAGCTGTCCTTTAGGAGCGTTCATGACTGTGCAGAACGAGACCGTGCAGAACGAGACCACGACTCACGGCGTGGTCCTGACCGATGCCGCGGCGAGCAAGGCCAAGGCGCTGCTGGATCAGGAGGGCCGCGACGACCTGGCGCTGCGGATCGCCGTGCAGCCGGGTGGTTGCGCCGGCCTGCGCTACCAGCTGTTCTTCGACGATCGCAGCCTCGACGGCGACCTGACCGTCGAGTTCGGCGGTGTCAAGCTGGCCGTGGACCGGATGAGCGCGCCGTACGTGCAAGGCGCCTCGATCGACTTCGTCGACACCATCGAGAAGCAGGGTTTCACCATCGACAACCCGAATGCCACCGGCTCCTGCGCATGCGGCGACTCCTTCAACTGATGTCGAGTTCCCCCGCCTGACGGGGGATACCCGCTCGAGGTGGCTCCTTCGCGCGGTCCGGTGTTGATACGGTGAAAGGCGGGGACCGGTATCTCCGGCCCGCGCCCGCTGCCGCCTACCGTTGAAGGGGCCCCGCCTCGTGTCTATCGCCGTGTCCGCGTCCATCGCGACCGACCACCTCATGCGTTTTCCCGGACGGTTCGCCGATGTGCTGCTGGCCGATCAGCTGGCCAACGTCTCGCTGAGCTTCCTCGTCGACGACCTGCAGATCCGGCGCGGAGGCGTCGGTGGCAACATCGCTTTCGCGATGGGTGTGCTCAACCGCACGCCCCTGCTCGTGGGCGCGGTCGGCGCCGATTTCGCCGAGTACCGGGCGTGGCTGGAGAAGCACGGCGTCGACTGCTCGACGGTGTACATCTCCGACCGCGCGCACACCGCGCGCTTCGTCTGCACCACCGATGACGACATGGCCCAGATCGCCTCGTTCTACCCCGGTGCGATGAGCGAGGCCCGCGACATCTCCATCGCCGAACTGGCCGAATCCCACACGCTGGATCTGGTGCTGGTCGGCGCCAACGATCCCGAGGCCATGCTTCGCCACACCGAGGAGTGCCGCGAGCTGGGCATCGCCTTCGCCGCCGATCCCTCCCAGCAGCTCGCGCGCCTCGACGGCGACCAGACGGTGCGGCTCATCGACGGCGCCGCCTACCTGTTCACCAACAAGTACGAGTGGGCGCTGCTGCTGCAGAAGACCGGCCTGAGCGAGGCCGAGGTGGCCCAGCGCGTCGGGATCAGGGTGACCACGCTGGGTGCCGAGGGCGTACTGGTGGTCGACGCCGACGGCACCGAGATCCGCGTCGGCGTGGTGCCCGAGCGGGAGAAGGTGGAGCCGACCGGAGTCGGCGACGCCTTCCGCGCCGGCTTCCTGACCGGTCACAGCGCCGGCCTGAGCCTGGAGCGGTCCGCGCAGCTGGGCTCGCTGGTGGCCGTGCTCGTGCTGGAGACCACCGGCACCCAGGAGTGGACGCTGCACAAGGACGACGCGATCGTCCGGCTCACCGAGGCCTACGGCCCCGAGGCGGCGGCGGAGATCAAGCCGCTGCTCTGACCGCGCGGCCTCTCGTACTCGAATAACCGCGACACCCCCCGGCCCTTTCGGACCGGGGGGTGTCGTGTGTTCGGAGCTGCGGCGCTCAGAGATTCACCGGGTAGACCGGCTCCTGGATCTCGGGCTTGATGCGGTCCTCGACGAAGATGCCGTGCCAGATCATGAACACCAGCAGAGTCCACAGCCGCCTGCTGTGATCGGAGCGGCCCTCGCGGTGGTCGACCAACATCGCGGTGATCGCGGCCTTGTCGAGCAGGTGGTCGGTCTGCGAGTCGGCGATCTGGGTGTGCGCCCAGTCGTAGAGCTCGGTGCCGCGCAGCCAGTGCCGCAGCGGGACCGGGAAACCGAGCTTGGCACGGTGCAGCACGTGGCCGGGCACGATGCCCTCCAGCGCCTGGCGCAGCGCGTATTTGGTGGTCTCCTTGGTGAGCTTCTGATCGAAGGGCAGCTGCTCGGCGACCTTGCGCACCTCGGTGTCCAGGAACGGCACCCGCAGCTCGAGCGAGTTAGCCATCGTCATCTTGTCGGCCTTGACCAGGATGTCGCCGCGCAGCCAGGTGAACAGGTCCAGGTGCTGCATGCGCGCCACCGGGTCCCAGCCGCGCGACTGCGCGTAGATCGGGGCGGTGACGTCCTGATGCGTCCACTCCGGGCGGAACTCGCGCAGCACCGAGCGCAGCTGGGCGTCGCTGAAGCTGCGGGCGTTGCCGTAGTAGCGCTCCTCGAGCGTCAGCGAACCGCGGTGCAGCAGGCTCTTGCCGCGGGTGCCGTCCGGGATGCGGTCCGACAGCTTGCCCGCCAGCCTGCGCAGCCCCTTGGGCAGATACTCGAAGGGCTTCAGCGACAACGGTTCCCGGTAGATGGTGTAACCGCCGAACAACTCGTCGGCGCCCTCGCCGGAGAGCACCACCTTGACGTGCTTGCGCGCTTCCTTGGCCACGAAGTACAGCGGCACCAGCGCCGGGTCGGCCACCGGATCGTCGAGATACCAGACGATCTCCGGAATGGCGGCGGCGAACTCGGCGGGGGAGACCACCTTGACGATGTGGCGGGCGCCGATGGCCGCGGCGCTCTCGGCGGCCACGTCCACCTCGGAGTAGCCCTCGCGCTCGAAGCCGGTGGTGAAGGTGATCAGATTCGGGTTGTGGCGCATGGCCAGCGCCGCGATCGCGGTGGAGTCGATGCCGCCGGACAGGAACGAGCCGACGGTGACATCCGCGCGCATGTGCTTGGCGACGGAGTCCTCGAGCGCGGCGGCGATCTCGTTGTAGCGGGTCTGCTCGGAACCGGGCGTGAACGGGCGCACCGGGAAACGCGGGGTGAAGTAGCGGGTGACCTCGGGCTCGGCGCCGGGACGCAGCACCGCGTAGGTGCCCGACTCCAGCCGGCGGACGGCCTTGTGCAGGGTCTCCGGCTCCGGCACGTACTGCAGCACCGTGTAGTGCTCGAGCGCGCGCGGATCGAGCTCGTCGCCGCGCTTCAGCGCGGGCAGCAGGTCGAGCAGGCTCTTCTTCTCGCTGCCGAACGCGGTGCCGCCGGGGCCGGTGGCCAGGAACAGCGGCTTGATGCCGAACGGATCGCGAGCCAGGAACAGTTCGTCGCGCTCGGTGTCCCAGACCGCGAAGGCGAACATGCCGCGCAGCTTCGCGACAGCTTCGACGCCCCAGTAGTGGTAGGCGGCGACGATGGTCTCGGAATCGCCCTCGGTGCGGAACATCGGCTGGTCGCCGAATTCCGCGGCGTGCGCGGCCCGCAGTTCCTCGCGCAGTTCGAGGTAGTTGTAGATCTCGCCGTTGAAGGTCAGCGCGTAGCGCTCGGGAGACTCCGGCGGGCCCCAGCGCAGCGGCTGATGGGAGTGCTCGATGTCGATGATCGACAGCCGGTTGAACCCGAAGACGAGGTGGTCGTCGTGCCAGGTGCCTCGTTCGTCCGGTCCGCGGTGTCGCATGCAGTGCAGCGCGTTGTAGACCTGATCCACGACCTCGGAAGTCGCCGCGTCAGCTGTCAGGAATCCGAGCAGTCCGCACACGTGTCGGCAACCTCGTTTCTCCGGTCGGGGGCGCCGCGTCGCGCGCGGCCGAAATGACGTGTCCGAGTATGCCGCACGCGCGCGCAGGACGCCTCATGCCCTGGTGGCGGCGGGCCACGGGGGCCGCGCCGGGCGTCGCGCGAGTGTCGAATGCGACCCGGCGACATAGAGGCCGCCCGTTTGGTCTACGCTGCGTAGTACTCAGGTCGTTCTCAGGCAGGTGGGTCCACGGTGGCCGCCGTCCGGAGAAAGGTCTGAACGTGCTTTTATCGTGTCGTCAGGGCGGATCGCGGCCCCGGCGGCGCACTGTCGGAATGTGTGGCGACCAGGAAGGCGTGAGCGTGGCGCACAAGGCGAGCGAAGAGATCGGGGCACGACCCGTTCGAGGTCGGCAGGGCCGCATCCTTCGGCGGGCCGGGCTGGCGGTGTCCTTGGGGATCACCGCGATGCTCGTCTCGGGCTGCTCGATCGACAATGTTTGGCTGCGGTTCGGCTGGCCCTCGGGCGTCACGCCGCAGGCGACCCGGATGCGGGAGCTGTGGACCTGGTCCATCGTCGCCGCGCTGATGATGGGCCTGCTGGTCTGGGGTCTGACCTTCTGGACGGTCGTCTTCCACCGCAAGAAGAAGAACTCCCCGGAGTTCCCGCGCCAGACCGGCTACAACGTGCCGCTGGAGCTGACCTACACGGCTATTCCGTTCGTCATCATCGCGGTGCTGTTCTACTTCACCGTCGTGGTGCAGAACTACGTCCACGAGAAGGTGGAGGACCCCGACGTCACCGTCGACGTCACCGCCTTCCAGTGGAACTGGAAGTTCGGTTACCGCGAGGTCGACTTCAAGGACGGCTACCGTTTCGACGGCATCGACACCGCCCGTGAGGACGCCGCTGCCGAGCAGCTGAAGGCCTACGAGGAGCGCGTCGACTCCGAGCACGGCCACCCGCAGCCGGGCCCGGTGCACGGCCACCCGGAGAACGATCTGTCGTTCCTGCACTACGACACCGTCGAGACCGTCGGCACCAGCACCGAGATCCCGGTTCTGGTCCTGCCGACCGGCAAGGTCATCGAGTTCCAGCTCGCCGCCGCCGACGTGATCCACTCCTTCTGGGTGCCGGAGTTCCTGTTCAAGCGCGACGCGATGCCCAACCCCAAGGAGAACAACTCCGACAACGTCTTCCAGATCACCGAGATCGATCAGGAAGGCGCGTTCGTCGGCCGCTGCGCCGAGATGTGCGGCACCTACCACTCGATGATGAACTTCGAGATCCGGGCGGTTTCGCCGGAGAAGTTCACCCGGTACCTGGACGAGCGCCGCGCGGGTAAGACCAATGCCGAGGCCCTCTCGGCGATCGGCGAGTCCCCGGTGGCCACATCGACCAGCCCGTTCCAGACGGATCGCTCGGTGAAGAGCGCGTCCGGCGAGTCCGAGTGAGGATTGATCTGACATGAGGATCGAAGCACGCATCTTCGAACTGCTGACGGTGTTCTTCATCATCGTCGCCTTCGTCTACGGCTTCTTCACCGCACAGTCGCGCACCGGCATCGAATGGGCGGGCACCACCGCCATCGTGCTGACCGCGGGTCTGTCGTTGATCGTCGGCACCTATTTCCGGTTCATCGCCCGTCGCCTGGACCTGCGTCCGGAGGACTACGAGGACGCGGAAATCGTCGACGGCGCCGGTGACCTCGGCTTCTTCTCGCCGGGCAGCTTCTGGCCCATCCTGCTGGCCGGTGCCGGTTCGATCGCGGCCCTCGGCCTGGCCTTCTTCGAGCCGTGGCTGATCGCCGTCGGTGTCGTGGCTGTCGTCGCCGCGGCCGCCGGGCTGGTGTTCGAGTACCACGTCGGTCCCGAGAAGCACTGAGCGGAGTCTCTGCGGGCCACTGGGAGGCCCACACGAGAGCTCGCACCACAGGACAGCGCCCCACCCGCACGGGTGGGGCGCTGTCCTGTCTCTACGGCGCTGTGCTCCTGTCGACCCGTTCGCCGGATGCGGCAGTGCGACGGCTCGCGACGTCAGGCGAGCCGGCGCCGAACCTGGCGGCCTGGCAGGCCCGCTTCGGGAACAGCGGGACACGACGAAGGCCGGACGCGTCCGCCGACGCGTCCGGCCTTCGGGGGTTCTCGTGCTTCTACTGCGCCGACTCGTAACGCAGGGCGCGCTCGGAGGCGCAGATGTCGTCGATGCTCGACATGATGTCGCGCAGCAGTTCCGAGGGCAGCGCCGAGGGACGCAGCCGGCAGGTGAAGGTGATCAGGCCGTGGTCCTCGTGCGGCAGGTTGCGCGCGCCGGCCTCGGCGCGCAGGTAGTCCGAGCGCACGCCGTAGGTCATCGCCGAGATGACGGTGAAGCAGCCGGTGCGCTCGCGGTGCCCGGAGAACAGGTCGTGCAGCCGGTAGAACACCGAGGAGTAGGTCGACATCGGCGCGAAGATGCCCACACGGTAGGCCGGGCCGCGCTCCGAGGAGCTGATGACGGTGTCGGCGAGGTATTCCGCGTCGCGCAGGGTCAGCACCTTCGGCGCGAACATCAGCGCGCCCGCGGCGGCGTTGCGCACCGGCATGCCCGCGCGCCCGCTCGCGTGCGAGGCGATGGCGCCCAGGCCCTTGCGGGCGCGGGTACCGACGTCGCGGCGGGCCTTCAGCGAGCGGGTCGGCGCGGTCGGGTACAGGCTCGACCACTGGCCGAAGCGCACCGTGCCGAGCTGCACGTGCCCGGTGCCGACCGGACGCGCGACCTTGAGTGGCTGGGTGTCGACCCAGCGGCCGACCTGCAGCGCGGCATTGCCGGGGCGGGAGATCTCGCTCTGGGCGTGCTCGACGAAGGAGTCGAAGTCCAGGAACCGGTGGGCGTCGGTGGTCAGCCAGGTGTGGTCCTTGTCGATCTCGACGGTGTCCAGCGTCAACGCGGTGATGATGCCCGCCCGGCCGCCCGCGCCGAGGATGCGGTGGAACCGCTCGGTGTGGTGGTCGCGTCCGCAGGTGCCGATGCGCCCGTCCGGGTCGACGTATTCGAGGTCGACGACCTGGTCGATGAACAGGCCGTGCCGGTGCGAGGCGCTGGAGACGCCGCCGACGGAGGCGAATCCGCCCGCGGTGATGTCGCGGTGGTCGCCGACGATCGGCAGGCCGAGGCCGTGCGCGCCGAGCCTGCGGTCGATCTCGGAGAGCTTCGCACCCGCCTGCACCCGGACGGTCTTGCGGCCCAGGTTGATATCGAGCACCGCGTTCATCCTGCGCAGTGACACCACCGCGCGGTGATCGGGCACCTGCAGTCCCTCGTCGAGGACCTCGCCACCGACGACCGTGAGACCTTCGGCGCGCACCCGCGAATCCCGAACAGTGCGAACGACATCCGCGGTGTCACGAGGTAGATATTCTTCGGTGGAGACAGACTGCGACGTGCTCATGGCTCAAAACTTAACCACAGCCGCGCCACTTGTGCGCACTCGAATCCGGGACTGCGCTCAGGAGGCCAGACGCGCGATCCGGTGGTGGATCTCACCGGCCCAATCGATGCCGTCGAGCCGGTGGTGTTCCATCCACAGCGCGTCGAACACATCACGCCCCTCGGTGAAGAATCCGCCGCGTTTGTCCGCTTCGAAGACCACGCTCATCCCGGTCTCGGTGGCGATGAAGGTGACCTCGAGCTGGTTCAGGCTGGGGTAGTGCGGCGAGCCCGCGAACTCGATTTCCTGGTAGAAGGGCAGCGTCTGCGGGGTGTTGTGCACCCGGCCCTGCTCGACGTCGGCGCTGCGCAGGTGGAAGCCCAAGCGCTCCACGGCTTCCAGCACGATGTGCTGGGCCGGGAGCGCGCCGATGCCGATCGGGTCGGTGTCGCCCGCGTCGACCGCGCCGCGGATGCCGACCTTGGTGCGCAGCGAGACCACGGTGCCGGGCAGGTGCCTGCCGTTGTAGAACGTAATGGGGGTTTCCATCGGCGCGCGGGCGGCGAACCGGAACGACAGCTCGGCCTCGGCGGGCAGGTGGAACGGGCCGGTCACCCCGACCGGGGCGAACCCGAAATCGCGCAGACCCTCGTGGTCGTCGTACTCCTGCTCGACGCGGGTCACGAACTCCACGGCGATGTACTCCACGTCCTGAGCGACGCGCCCGCCGCGCAGCCGGATCGTTCCTTCGACCACGCCACCGGGCTGCACGCCCGGGGTGAACAATTCGGTCTCGACCTCGGCCCCACCGACGCCCGCGGCGGCCAGCAATTTCTTGAACATGCCGGGAAGTGTGGCGGGCGGACCTGAAGAAGATCTTGCGGTCGGCTTGCGTTGTGAGCAAGGTCATTCCGCGCGAAGCCCGGTACACCGCACTCGGCGCGGTGAACGGAAACAAAAAGGCTCCGGAACCACCACGGGTCCGGAGCCTTTCGGTTGTCGGTCGCTCAGCTCGCCGCGGAATCCGGGATCCGGGTGGCCTCCGGCCGGGAACCGGACGGAGTGCCCTTGAGGCTGTGTGCGTAGACGTCGACGTATTCCTGGCCGCTCATACGCATCAATTCGTACATCACCTCGTCGGTGACGGCGCGCTCGACGAATCGATTGCCCGCCATGCCCTCGTAGCGCGAGAAATCGATCGGGGCGCCGAATTTCACGGTCACCTTGTGCCTGCGCCAGCGGAACGGTCCGGGCGGGGACACCTTGTCGGTGCCGATGACCGCGACCGGGATGACCGGCACGCCGGTCTCCAGCGCCAGTCGCGCCATACCGGTCTTGCCCTTGTAGAGGCGGCCGTCCGGCGAGCGGGTGCCCTCCGGGTATAGGCCGACCAGCCTGCCCTGGTCGAGCAGCTTGCGGGCGGCGTTGAGCGCGTCCTCGGCGGCGTCGGCGCCGCTGCGGTCGATGGGGTATTGACCGGTGCCGCTGAAGAAGAACTTCTGCAGGCGGCCCTTGAGCCCAGGGGTGGTGAAGTACTCGGCCTTGGCCAGATAGTTGATCCGGCGCGGGCTCAGCAGGGGAGCGAAAAGCCAGTCGGCGAAGGAAAGATGATTACCCGCCATGATCGCCGGGCCGTCGGCCGGAATGTTTTCCAGGCCTTCCACGGTCGGGCGATTGTAGGCATGGATGAAAGGCCCCAGCAGCGCGAATTTCAGAAGCCAGTAGAACATGACATCCTTCCCCCAGGGGACCGGGATCGGTGGGTGGCAGACCTGCGACCTATGCGACTTTACCGCTGGTCGGAGTGCTCATCCAACCACGGCGGTTGCCGTGAGACGGAATCGCCGCGCCGCGCCGCGCCGGTCTGGTCACGGTGTGGTTACCCGCAGGTTGCAGGCTTACTCCCGCCATTGTCGGCGAGGCGTTCTCATCGATCGGAACCGGTCTTCGGAATCGCGGCTCTGGCGAGTTCGGCGGCGCCGATCTCACCGGCCGCCTCACCCAATTGCGTGGTCCTGATGCGGGCCAGCGGACGGTGTCCGGCGCCGGTGATCGAGCGGGCGTATTCTTCGCGCGCCTCGTCCAGGAACAGCGGCGCCGAACTGCTCACCCCGCCGGCGACCACGATCAGATCCGGATCGAAGATGTCGCTGACGAAAGCCAGGCCGAGGCCGAGCCACCGGCCGAAATCGGCGACCGCCGCCTCCGCCACCGGATCGCCGTCCTGCGCCGCGCCCGCCACCCGTCTGCCGGTGAGCGCACCGGGTTCGGCGGCGACCTCGGCGGCCAGCAGAGTCGACTCGGAGGGATCGGTGGCCAGCATCTCGATCGCGGTCTCGGCGAGTGCGGTGCCGCTGCAATAGCGTTCCCAGCAGCCGCGCTTGCCGCACGCGCAGAAGCGGCCGTTCGGGACCACTTGCAGGTGGCCGAGTTCGGGAGCCACGCCGTGGGTTCCGCGATAGAGCGTGCCGCCGACGAGCAGCGCCGCGCCGATCCCCGTGCCGATCGCGACCAGAACGACATTGTGCCCGCCCGCCGCGGCACCGAACCGGTACTCGGCCCAGGCGGCGGCATTGGCGTCGTGCTCGAGGATGACCGGCAGGCCGAGCCGCTCGGTCAGTTGCTTCGCGACCGGGGCGTCGCGCCAGGGCAGATGTGGGGCGAACCGGACGGTGTCACGGTGTTCGTTGACGAAACCGGCGACCGCCAGGCCGACCGCGGCGACCGGGTGGCGCGCGCACAGCTCCCGCACCGCCCTGGCCAAGGCGTCCTCGAGCGCGCGGGCGCTGTGCGGCGTGGGGGACTGGACGGTGTCGAGGACCTGTCCGCCCGCGTCGACCACGGACGCGCGAATGTTGGTGCCGCCGACATCGATGCCGACGGTCAGTGCAGCGCCGGTCACGTCAGATCCTGATCGTCACGGGGATATCGGTGTAGCCGGAGCGCTTGCGGGGCGATGCCGAGCGTCGCGAGGATCGGGTCGGGTCGCCGATCCCGCCCGTCCGGTCCTCGGGCCGACCGGCGTCACGGGAGCCCGCGTCGGTGGCGGTGTCGGCGGGTGAGTCGCCGGGGTCTACTGTTGCGCCGGCGCTTCCGGCGGTGTCCGATGCCTGCACCGGGCCGGGATCCGATGTGGCACGCGTGGTCGCGGACGCCGCGTCGCCGGTTGCCGGTGGTTCCCCGGTACGGACGTGCGAGCCGCGGTGCGTGTGCGGACCCGTGGGGTCGTCGGTGGGCAGGACCGGCTCGACAGGGGCGCCCGCGAGTGCTTCGCGCAGGACGGTGACGATGGCGGTGCCGTGGTCGGCGATCGCGGTCAGCACGTCGTGGTGTTCACCGCGGAGCAGGGCGGCGGTCGCGCAGACCGGGCACCAGCTGCAACTGGACCACTCGGGCCGGTCCTCGGCGGCGCTGCGCAGGGCCGGTTCGACCCGCTCGAGCACGGTCTCGGCGAGCATGCGCAGTTCTTCGGCGAATTCGGCGAAAGCGTCGGGCCGGTGTTCGTGTGCGGAGGGTCGGGGCACGTCAGCGGCCTTCCGTGCTCGCCGGCCACAGTGCCGGGTCGGGGCGGAATCGCACCACCAGACAGCCGGTGTCCAACTCGGCGCCGGAGACCGTGCACCGACGCAATACCGGGGCCAGGCGCACCCGGCGCCGCACCCCGTCCGCTCCCACGATCAAATCGTCCTCCACTCGTCCCAGTCGCAGCGTCGCCGGATCGACGACGGGCAGCCGCATCCACAACGCGTACACCGAGTCCTCCCCGGTGCCGGACTCCCATCGAACCACCGGCTCGCCGGAACGCACGTCGACACGCGTCGGGGCGTCGTCGCCCTCGGGTTCCCCATCCCGGCTGTCACCGAGCGGATCGGCGGCCCGCGCGGGGCCGCCGTCCCGGCGGGGCGTTCGCGTCACCGGGGCTTCGTCGGCGTGCCAGGACGAGGGGGCCAGGGCCGCGAGCGCGTCGGGACCGACCGGTTCCGCGCCGGTGTGCGCGGACACCAGCACCGCGACGTCATCGAGTTCTTCGCGCAGCTCGGCGATGACAGCCTGTTGATCGGCGCGGCGGTTGAGGTACCAGTGCACCGCCGGGTGGGCGGCCTCGAGCGGACCGGCGGGGGCGGGCGTCGCGGGCAGCACCTTGTTCACCAGCACCGCGTCCAGTCGCAGGCCCAGCAGGGCGGCGGCGGAACGGACCCGGCGGGTCTCGGCGACGGCGACCCGCTCGGGTGCGGTGACCAGGCGCAGGCCGGTGCGATCGTGATCGGCGAGCAGGTCACGCACCCGGGTCACCGCGGTCACGATCCGTTCGACGGTGACCGCGAGCACCGCGCGCCGGGGATCGAAACCGCTCACGCTCATGGCGCGCGCGTGCGGCGGCCACAGGCGTTCGAGGTAGTCGAGCAGAGTCTGCGGGGCGGTGACGATGCGCAGCAGGTCGGCCGAGGGCGGGCAGTCCACGACCAGCACGCTCCAGTCGGCGTCCTCGGCGAACGCGGCCAGCTCGGTGAGCATGAGCAGTTCCTGCACACCCGGCAGGCCGGTCAGCTCGGCGGGGTCGAGCGCGGCGGGATCGATGCCGAGGGAGTGACTGTGCGAGCCGCCCGCGGACAGCATCGCGGTCACCTCGGCGAAGCGGTCCTCGAGCAGGGCGAGGGAATCGAGTTCGATCACGTCCAGCCCCGGCTCCACCCGCGCGATGCCCGCGACCGTGCCCGGATCGTGCGGGAACCGGAAACCGAGGGCGTCGCCCAGCGAGTGCGCCTGGTCCAGCGAGGCCAGCAGCACGTCCTCACCGGCGCGGGCGTAGGACAGCGCGCCCGCGCAGGCGAGGGTGGTCTTGCCGACACCGCCTTTGCCGACGAACAGTTCGAGCCGGGTGCGCCGCGGACCGTGCTGCACGGCCGTCAGCCTTCGGCCCGTTTCTTCAGTTCCTTGAGGGCCGTGTCGGTGATGACCTTCTCGGCCTTGCGCTTGAACATGCCGATCATCGGGATGTTCAGATCGACGGTCAGCTCGTAGATCACCTCGGTGAAGCCGCTGGATCTCTCCAGCAGCACGTAGCTGCCGTCCTGGGCCTTCTGCAGCTCGCCCTCGATCAGCCGCCAGGCCACCGCCCGTTCGTCGGACCGCCAGACGTAGGACAGCACGTAGGTGTCCTTGACGACTCCGGCGTCGAGCACGAAGCGCGCGGTACGGACCCGTCCGTCGGCGCCACGGTCGAGGATCTCGACGGACTTGGCCGCCGCCACCCACTCCGGATAGGACTCGAGATCGGCGATGACAGCCATCACCCGCTCGGCGGGTGCCTCGATGAGGATCGACCTCTGGGTCCGGTCGGCCATGGGGTCAGCGGTTCCTTTCCGGCGACGATGCGGGTGTGGCTCCGAGTGATGACAGGTCAGGCGGCTGGGGTGACGCCCGCCGGGCGCCCGGCCTCGAGCAGTGCTTTGACCTCGAACGACATCCTCTTGCCCGCGACCCGCCTGGCCCGGTTGGCGGCGGCCGCCGCGCGGGGCGTGAGGGTGTGCCGGGGCTCGGGTTCGCCGTGCAGGAAGTAGTGCAGGAGGACCCCGTCCAGCGACGGTTCCAGCCACACCTCCATCGTGCCGGTCAGCGGACCACGCACGACCCAGCGAATGCCCTTGTCGGCGCGGTCTTCCCGCACCTCGAGCTGAAGGTCCGGCCACCACCGGCGCCACCGGCTCCGATCGGCCAGCACCTCGGCGACGGCAGCGCCGGAGGCGACGACGAAGGTCTGGTCGGCGACCTGAATGCTGCTCACTCCGCTGAGCGTAATGGATGCCGCCGCGCCCCGGACGTGGCCCGTCGATGTCGGTGGGCCCGTCGACGGCAGGGGCACCTGCCGTCCTCAGCGCAGGAGTTCGCGCAACCGCGCGCCGATGGCGTCCCAGTGCCAGTGCTGCTGGACCCAGGCTCGGCCCGCGGCGCCCATCGCGGCGGCGGCGTCGCGGTCGGACAGGACGGACACGACCGCGTCGGCGATCTCCTCCACCCGCCTGCCGTCCACCACGTGCCCGGTCTCGCCCTCGCGCACGGTTTCCGGTGCGCCACCGGAACGGCCCGCGATCACCGGCACACCGGTGGCCGAGGCTTCCAGGTACACGATGCCCAGGCCTTCGACATCCAGGCCCGCGCCCCTGGTGCGGGCGGGCATGGCGAAGACGTCGGCGACGGTGTGGTGCGCGGCCAGCTCGGCCGAGGGCACCCGCCCGGTGAACACGACGTCGCCGGACACCTCCAGCGCCTGCGCGAGCCCGCGCAACTTCTCCTCGTAGGGGCCGCCGCCCGCGATCACCAGCACCGCGCCGTCGATCCGGGTACGGATCTCGCGCATGGCCACGATCAGCGCGTCCTGCCCCTTGCGCGGCACCAGCCGGGACAGGCACAGGATCGTCGGGCGCTCGCCCAGCCCGTAGCGGGCGCGCAGTTCCGCGCGCGCGGCCGGATCGGGGCGGAAGACGCCGGGATCGACGCCGGGGGGCAGGTACTCGAGCGCGGCGTTCGCGCCGAACGCGGAGGCGAACCGGCCTCGGGTGTACTTGCTGACATAGGTGACCACGTCGGTGCTCTCGCCGATCACCCGCAGGGCCTGGCGCGCGCCGGGCAGCATCGACCAGCCGACCTCGTGACCGTGGGTGCTGGCCAGCACCCGCTCGGCGCCCGCGCGGCGCAGTCCCGGGGTGAGCAGAGCCAGCGGTGCGGCGGCGCCGAACCAGACCGTGTCGCACTTCTCCTCGCGCACGAGGCGCGCGGCGCGGCGCGCGACGGCCGGGGTCGGCAGCATGAGCGTGGTGGGGTGGCGGACCACCCGGAACTTCTGGCCGGCGTCGAACTTCACGTGCGAATCGCCACGCCAGCGGGGTGCGTAGACCACCAGATCCTCGGGGGGCAGCTGCCCGGCGAGGGCCTGCAGATACGACTGGATACCACCCGGCCGTGGCGGGAAATCGTTGGTAACCAGCAGGGTTCGGGCCATACGGACAACCTACTCGGCGGCGGATCGCCCGCGCCGTCGTGGTCGAGCTAGCCCGAGCGGTCCGCGACCCAGGATCGCCACCGGTCGGCGAAGCTCGCGCGGTCGGTCCCGAGTACCTCGCGCAGCAGCCGGTCCTCGTCCGCCCGGCCGCTCCCGGCGAGCGTTCGGTACAGGTGGAGCAGTCGTGGTTCGTCGTAGGCGGCGGCGACGAACGCGCAGATCGTCCAGGCCTGTTCGTAGGCCTCGACCGCGGCCGGTCCGGTGAACGCCGTGTCGGCGGGGAAGGCATCGGGCAGCGCACCCGACCGAGCGGCGGCGCGAACGGTCGGTGCGATCTCGGCGAAGGTGTGGCCGAGGCCGCGGTGGGCGACGTAGTCGGCGAAGCCCTCGGTCAGCCACTGTGGCGCGTCCCCGGCGGTGTGCGCGCGGGTGGCGAGGTGTGTCAGTTCGTGGCGCAGGAGCGTGCGCAACTGGTCCGGGGTCAGCCGTTCGCCGGCGTCGGGGGCGAAGACCACCCGCTGACCCGTCGGGGAAGTGCCGAAGACGAACGGGTCGGAGAACGCGGCGGCGGCGATGTCGGTGCTCGTCACGTCGACGGCCGTCGCGCCGCTGTCGTCGCTGCGGCGGCTGCCTGCGGTGTCGCTGCGGGCATGGCCGCCGGGGACCGCGCCCGCGTCGGCGCCGGTCTGCGGGCCGCCGGCGGCGGGCTCCGGTGCGCGTAGCAGTGCGGCGAACTCGGTACGGTCGGCGGCGACGACGACCACGGCGTGGCGAGTCCACGCGGTCTCGCTCGCATCCCAGAAGCCCGCTACGGCGGACAGGGCCGCGGGCAGTTCGGCGGCCAGCCGGTCGGCGAGCTCTTCGTTTCCCGGATGGGCGAGGACGACGGCCTCGGTGTCCGGCGCGCGGATCTCACGCAGCTCGCCGAACGGCGCCATGATCCGGCGCGCGGGTTCCAGGTGAGCGGTGCCCGCGGGAGCCGCGTCCGCGAGCGGTGCGGCGGCTTCGGGAATCAGGCGGATCAGCGCACAGCCGGAGGCGGTCAGCAGCGCGATCACCGCCACGGTGAACAGGAACCGCCCCCGATCGCGAGCGGCGGCCGGGAAACCGAGGGGGTGAACCTCCGTCACGTCGGCGTCAGTACCGCCGGGCGGAGTGATACGGCGTGGAGCCCATCGGGGCGACCGCGACCGGCACACCGAAGGTCGAGGCGTGCAGCATCATCCCGTTGCCCGCGTAGATGCCGACGTGCGAGATCTCGGGGTAGAAGAAGACGACGTCACCGGGCTGGAGATCGTCCTTGTCCACCGGGGTGCCGTAGCTCGCCTGTGCCGAACTGGTGCGCGGCACGTTCTTGCCGACCTGTTTGAACGCCCACTGCACCAGGCCCGAGCAGTCGAACTGGTCCGGGCCGGTGGCGCCCCAGACGTAGGGATCGCCGACCCGGGTGAGCCCGGCGGCCAGCGCGCTGGTGCCGCTGCCGGGGACCAGGCCCTGCAACAGGGTGTCGCGGTCGAAGCCGGGCGGGAAGGGCGAACCGGCCAGCGTCGCGCGGTCCGACGCCGACAGCGCGCCCCACGCCCGCACGACCTGGGCGATGGCGCCCGCGAGTTCGCTGCGCTTGTGCTCGAGATCGGCGCGCACCTCGTCGGCCTTGCGCGCTGCCTCGCGGGCGGCGTCGGCGGCTGCGCGGGCGGTGTTCTCGGCGGCTGTCGCCGCGTCGTCGGCCTTCTTGAACCGGCGCAGTTCGTCGGTGGTCTGCGTGGCGAGCATGTCCATCGTGGACATCCGGTCGAGCATCTGCTGCGGCGAGTCGCTGACCAGCACCGCGAACATGCGGTTGGTGCGCACTCCCTGGTAGGCGGCGATGGCGGTGCGGTCGATGACCGGCTGGAACGCGCGGACCTCCGCGCGGGCGGCCTCCACGACGGCGGTGCGCGCGGCGAGCTCGGCATCGGCGGCCTGCTGGACGGCGAGCTTGGCGTCGAGATCCTCCTGCGCGCCGAGCGCCTGCTGGTTGAGCTGCTCGGACTGGCGGGAAAGCTCGATCATGCTCTGCACCGCCTCGCTCGCGGTGTTCGGCATCGCGACCGGGTCGGCGACCGCGGGGGACCCGGTGGACAGTCCGGTGGCCAGAACCCCCACGGCGAATACGCCGCAGAGCAGGCGCTTGGTGCGAGAGGTGCGCTGATCGACTGCCACAGCCCGACGTGCTCCTTCGTTGCCGAAGCGCTCGGATACGGCGAAGGTCACCGGTCCGCACTTCGTTCGGTCTCGATTAGATTACGAAACGGCGGCGGCCCGTGTCCAGGTGGACACGGGCCGCGTTGCCGTACTTGCCGATTCGGCCGACTCGGTACGAAGACTCAGTACCGGCGAGCGCCCGCGAAGGGCATCGACGAGATCGGCGCGACGTGCACCGGAGAGCCGGCGTTGGCCGCGTGCACGACATTGCCGTTGCCCGCGTACAGGCCGGAGTGGCCGCCGCCGTAGAAGGAGACCACGTCGCCGGGGCGCAGGTCGTTCAGCGAGACCGGGGCGCCGGAGGACAGCTGCGCGCCGCTGGTGCGCGGCAGCTCCCTGCCCGCCTGGCGGTAGGCCCACTGGACCAGGCCCGAGCAGTCGAAGGCGTTCGGGCCGGCGGCGCCGTAGACGTAGGGAGAACCGACCTTGGACAGCGCGGCATCCAGGGCCACCTCGCCGAGGGCCTTCTGCGGCGCCACGAACGGCGGCGCGAACGGCGCGGCGGGGTTACCCGGCGCGATGCCGGGGATGGCCGGGATGCCCGGGGGGATCGGGATCTCGTTGGGCACCTCGAAGGTGCCGACGCCGGGGATGGTCACCGGCTGGGCCGAGGCCGTCGCGGGAAGGAGGAACGCGCCGATGGTGGCAGCGCCGATCGCTCCGGCGGCAACGGCACGCCGCGCCTGCCGTTTGACGGTGTTGGTCGCCATGTTGCGGTTACTTCCAATCTGCCCCACGACGCCACACCCGGTGGTGCGGCGGACTGCGACGAACGCACCGGCTCGGTGCGACGAACTCCGTGAGGTCTCGAAACGATTACGAACCGATCACGGAAGTTTGTAAAGCCGCTCGGCTGCCGAACGCGCGTTTGCCGAATGGGTGGCAGAAAAATCTGCGATAGATCTCACAGCAATCACGGAACAGTTACAGAAGCGTTTCACTGTCCGTTTCGTCCAGGTCCTCCAGGCGGCGTCCCGGCCGGGGGAGTGATCATGTGACGCGCTCGATTTCCGGCATATTCGCAGATGGGCTTGGTGTTGGGTAACCCGCGCCGGAGGAAGTTGTGGACAATCGTACAACTTTGTGCTTGTTCGGCCCGGCCGGTCGGTTTGCGCTTCGGGTGCGGAGGTGGACACGCCCGGCCTGTGATAGTTTCCCGTGAAAAATGTAACCTGCGTCATAATGAGGTCTTTCTAGATCATCTATTGGTATTCGGCCGAAAAACGCACCGCGACATTCTGTGGCGGAATTACCGGGTGACAAGTTGTCCGATGATCTTGTCGGCGTTGTTGTGGCCGGCGGCGGTATCGGCGGTGTCGGCCTTGGCTGCGTCCGCTGTGTTCGGCTGTGTTCGGCTGTGTCTGTCGGGGGTGAGCCCTACTCTGACCGCCGTGCCCGACTCCGAACCCCTCGCCGCCGCCCGGCAGCTGGCCTTCGACGAGCTGGACACCCCGCTCTACGACACCACCTTCGTGGTCGTCGACCTGGAAACCACCGGCACCAGCCCGGACGGCGACGCCATCACCGAGATCGGCGCGGTCAAGGTGCGCGGCGGCGAGGTGCTCGGCGAATTCGCCACCCTGGTCGACCCGGGTCGGGACATCCCGCCCGAGGTCGTGCGGATCACCGGCATCACCACCGCCCTGGTCTGCGCGGCGCCGCGCATCGAAGCGGTGCTGCCCGCGTTCCTCGAGTTCGCGGCGGGCGCGGTGCTGGTCGCTCACAACGCGCGCTTCGACACCGCCTTTCTGCGCGCGGCGGCCGCTCGCAGCGAACTGCCGTGGCCGAACTCCCCGGTGCTGTGCACGGTGAAGCTGGCCAGGCGCGTGCTCGGGCGTGACGAGGCCCCGTCGGTGCGGCTGTCCGCGCTGGCCCATCTGCTCGGCGCGTCCACCCAACCGACCCACCGCGCCCTCGACGACGCCCGCGCCACGGTCGACGTGCTGCACGCCCTCATCGCCCGGATCGGCAATCAGGGCGTGCACAGCCTGACCGAGCTGCTCGACTACCTGCCCGATGTCACCTCGGGGCAGCGCGCCAAACGGGTCTTCGCCACCGGTCTGCCCGCCGAGCCGGGGGTGTATCTGTTTCGCGGACCGTCCGACGAAGTCCTCTATATAGGGACGGCGGTGAATCTGCGCCGTCGCGTGCGCACCTACTTCACCGGATCGGAGACCCGCGGCCGCATGAAGGAGATGGTCGCGCTCGCGACGCGGGTCGACCACGTCGTATGCGCACACGGCCTCGAAGCCGGGGTGCGGGAACTGCGGCTGCTCGCCGCGCACGCCCCTCCGTACAACCGGCGCTCCAAATTCCCCAAGCGCGCCTGGTGGATCACCCTGACCGACGAGCCCTTCCCCCGGTTCGCGGTGGTACGCACACCCACCCAGGATGCGCTGGGCCCCTTCCATTCCCGCAACGACGCCGCCGACGTCGCCGCCACCCTGGCCGAACACACCGGTCTGCGCACCTGCACGACCCGGCTCACCCGCACGGCCACCCACGACTGCCCGCCCGCTGTGGTCGGCGGATGCCCGGCCGCCGGTGCCGGCGAAAAGCCGCTGACCGCGGAGGACTACGCGCCGACGCCCGCCGCCGTCCGGGATCTGATCACCGGCCGCGACGACGCCGTGCTCACCGCCATACTGGACCGGATCGACACCCATTCCCGCGCAGAACACTTCGAGACCGCCGCGCGCCTGCGCGACCGTGCCGCCGCCGTCATCCGCGCCCTGCGCCGCACCCAGCGCCTGGCCGCCCTGACCCGCATCGCCGAACTGATCGCGGCGCATCCCGACGGCGCGGGCGGCTGGGAATTCGCCGTCATCCGCCACGGCAGGCTCGCCGCCGCAGGCGTCGCCCGCCGCGGCACACCCCCGATGCCCGTCGTCGAACACCTCGTCGCCGCCGCCGAAACCGTCGTCCCCGACGGCCGTCCCGTGCCCACCCCGGCGGCTCTGCCCGAACTGCCCGCCGTGCCGGCAGCATCAGGTCCGCTGGATTCGTCGGGTCGGCTGGAATCACCCGGTCGGCTGGATTCGTCGGGTCGGCTGGAATCACCCGGTCGGCTGGAATCACCCGGTCGACTGGGATCGTCGGGTCGGCTCGCATCGTTCGCCGGGTGCGATGCCGGGTCGGCGGCGTCGCCCGCCCTGTCCGCCCCGCTTGCCTCGACTGCCGAGGCCGAACGGCCCACCGGTCGGCCTGTCGCGTCCGGCGGACGAGGCGGCGAGCCGACCGGGGGCCCCGACCGAGCCGACCGTGTCGAGGCAACGACGGCAGGGGTGTCGGACACCGGCGTCGATCCGACCGCCGAGGAGATCGAATGGGTGGGACCCCCGCTGCTCGGCGCGTCACCGGAAGAAGTGGCACTGGTCGCGCGATGGCTGGAGCGGCCAGGGGTACGAATCGTGCGGACCAGCCACGGATACCACGAACCCTGTTACGGCGCGGGCCGGTTGCTGGCCTGGGCGGAGACTGCCGAGGCTGCGGCGCGGGCTCGGCCCGAAGGCACGGACTACATCGAGCGCACCGGGTGAACGACTCGGCCGCCGCACACCCCGATGGGGCGTATGCCGGTCGGCTCGCCGACGATGGTTCGGTTCCGGTGCGAGGGTTTTGTGGAGACCGAAGAGGGGAGCGGGTCGTGGTCGGCGTGTTCGCATGTGGCCGTATCCCGGGCGATGCGATTGCACCCAGCCACCAGCACGTGTCCTGCCGCCGGGCCGGTTCGAGGCCGAGCGGGCCCGCGGCCTGTTGGGCGGACACGCTCGGTGCGCCGGTCACGCGTACCGGGTCCGAGCGACGATCGCGTGCTCTGCGCGCGGCCGAGCGTGGGGCGCCCGCCGCACTAGGCTGAACCCATGATTAACGCGATCGTGCTGATCCACGCCGACAACGCCCGTATCCCGGAGACCGCGCAGGCCGTGGCCGACACCGAGGGCGTGACCGAGGTCTATTCCTGCGCGGGCGACGTCGACCTGATCGCGATGGTGCGGGTGCGTGACCACGAGCAGATCGCCGAGGTGGTCACCGGGCGGATCGACAAGGTGCCAGGCGTCGAGCGCACCACCACGCACATCGCCTTCAAGTCCTACTCGCGCGCGGACGCCGAGGACGGTTTCTCGATCGGGGAGTGACACGGCAGGCGCATCGGTCGCGCCGGTCGGCGCCGTGCTCGGCGGCTCGGCCGGCCTCGGACGCCGAAGGCGCAGACCGGCCGGTGATGCGCCGTCTCTAGGTGTCGCCGAGGGAGTTGGTCAGCTTCACCCAGCGATCGAGCAGTTCGGCCGCCTTGCCGCTGTCGATGGCCGCCGCGGCCCGCTCGACCGCCGCGCCGAGCGCCTCGTGCACATCGGCGTCCGCATCGCCCACCCCACGTGACAGGTCGTAGGCGACGATCGCGGCCGCCGAGTTCACCAGCACCGCGTCACGGACCGCGCCGGTGGTTCCGGCCAGCACCGAGCGCGCCACGCCCGCGTTGACCTCCGCGTCGCCGCCGCGCAGGGCCTCCAGGTCCACGCGCTCGATGCCGAGTCGGGTCGGGTCGATGGTGGTGCGGCGCTTGCGCCCGTCCGCGACGATCCAGGCGTCGGTGACATCGGAGGTGGTGATCTCGTCGAGGCCGTCGGCGCCGCGCACCACCAGCGCGCCCGCGCCGCGTTCGGCGAAGACCCCGGCGATCACCTCGAGGAGTTCCGGGAAGGCGCAGCCGATGAGCCCGGCGCGCGGCCGGGCCGGGTTGGTCAGCGGACCGAGGACATTGAAGACGGTGGGGATGCCGATCTCCCTGCGGGCGGCACCGGCGAACCGCAGCGCCGGGTGGAATACCGGTGCGAAGCAGAAGCCGATGCCCACCTCACGCACGCACCGCGCCACCGCCTCGGGACCGAGGTTCAGTTTCACCCCGAGCGCCTCGAGCACGTCCGCGCCGCCGCTCTTGGAGGAGGCCGCGCGATTGCCGTGCTTGACCACCGGCACCCCGGCGGCGGCCACCACGATCGAGGACATGGTGGAGATGTTCACCGAACCGGAACGGTCACCGCCGGTGCCGACGATGTCGACCGCGTCGCCGTCGATGCGCACCAGGCGCGCGTGCTCGAACATGCCGCGGGCCAGGCCGTCGAGTTCCGCCGGGGTCGGGACCTTGATCTTGATCGCGACGCCGAAGGCGGCGATCTGGGCGCTGGTGGCGTTGTCGGACATGATCTCGTCCATCACCCACGCGGTGTCGGCGGCGGTCAGGTCGTGTCCGTCGGCGAGCGCGCCGAGGATCTGCGGCCAGTCGCGCGCGCGGTCCCGCTCGGCAGGTTCGGCGTGCGCTTCCGGGAGCTGACCGCTCATCTTCTGTTCCTTCCGGCACCCGGTCCGCGCCGATCGGCACGGCATCGGGTGCGCATCGAGAGTCCGACACATGAACCGATCGCTGAGGAGCCCGGTCCTGTCGAGCAGCCTAATGCGCGAGGGCGCCGGTGCGGATCGAGTATCGGCGCGCCGTCGCGCAAGCCCGGTCACCTCCGCGCCGACGCCGGCATCGCGCCGAGTCGCGGGAGCGCGTCACCTGCTCGCCGGGGGTTGCATCACGTCCCATCCGTCGGCGTGCCCCTCGTGGCGCTGCGCCAGCCCGGCCATCCTGGATCGCTCCTGCGCGCAGTGCAACGCGTCGACCCGCTGGGTCCGGCACAGCACCACGCGCACCCACTCGCCGTCGGGTGCGGGCGAACCCGGTGCGGGGGAGTAACCGTCCTGCGCGGCGATCTCGCACACCCGCTCCACCTGCGGGCCGGGCACCCGCAGATGATGGCGGAGCAGCGCGGGCCGCGTCGCGTCGAACCCGGCGGCGCGGTCGAGCGCGGCCGAACACGCCTCGGCGTCGTCGAAGCTCTCGGCCACTACTGCGAGATCGGCGCTCGCGGGGTCCAGTTGCGCCTCGGTGGCGCGCCCGGCGAGCCGCCGCCAGATACGTCCGATCGGTGATCGCCCGGCCACGTGTACTCCTCGCTCGAAAGTTCTGTGCCTCGTCTCAGGATTTCCACATATCAGCCTGTCATGCTGGCGGTCGGCCCGGATCGGGCGCGCGTGGTCGAGACCATCTCCCCGCCTGCCTTTTCCGACACGTCGGGCCCACTTTCCGACCCCGGTACCCGCGTCGTACTACGAAGAGTCATACTTACCCCTGTGACGACCGCAGTAGGGACCCCAGGATCGGCCATTACTCAGCGTGTGCATTCGCTGAACCGGCCCAACATGGTCAGCGTCGGTACCATCATCTGGCTGTCGAGCGAGTTGATGTTCTTCGCCGGCCTGTTCGCGATGTACTTCGTGGCGCGCGCCCAGGCGCAGGGCAATTGGCCGCCGGAACCGACCGAGTTGAACCTCGGGCTCGCCGTGCCGGTCACCGCCGTGCTGGTGGCGTCGTCGTTCACCTGCCAGATGGGCGTGTTCGCGGCGGAGAAGGGCGACGTGTTCGGCCTGCGCCGCTGGTACATGCTCACGCTGGCGATGGGCACGTTCTTCGTGGCCGGTCAGGGCTACGAGTACTACCACCTGGTGCACGAAGGCACCTCGATCTCCAGCAGCGCCTACGGCTCGGTGTTCTACATCACCACCGGCTTCCACGGCCTGCACGTCATCGGCGGTCTCATCGCCTTCGTCTTCCTGCTGATCCGCACCAAGGTCAGTAAGTTCACCCCGGCGCAGGCCACCGCCGCGATCGTCGTGTCGTACTACTGGCACTTCGTCGACATCGTCTGGATCGGTCTGTTCGCGACGATCTACTTCGTTCGCTGAGTCGCCGGGGCCGGCGTCGGACGATACGACGCTCGGACCCACACTTCGCACAAGTCGGTTCCGTCTACTCCAAAGGGACACAGATGAGTTCATCTCCCCCGTCAGCGCCAGAGCCCGCCAGCCCCGGGAACGGCCAGGCCAGCAAGACCCGCAAGCAGCGGCGCGCCCGTCGTCGCGTCGCGGGCGGGCTCGCGCTCCTGGTGGGCCTGGTCGGAGCCGGCTTCCTCGCTACCGCGTTGACTCCTGAACCCCAGGTCGCCACGGCAAATCAGGACCAGTCCGCGCTGATTCGCGAGGGACAGCAGCTCTACGACACCTCCTGCGTCACCTGCCACGGCGCCAACCTGCAGGGCGTGACCGATCGCGGCCCGAGCCTCATCGGCGTCGGCGAGGCCGCGGTCTACTTCCAGGTCTCCTCCGGGCGTATGCCGCTGGCCGCCAACCAGGCGCAGGCCACGCGCAAGCCCGCCAAGTTCGACGCCAACCAGATCGACGCCCTCGGCGCCTACATCGCCGCCAACGGCGGTGGCCCCACCGTGGTGCGCGACGAGAACGGCGAGATCGCTCAGGAATCCCTGCGCGGTGAGGACATCGGCCGCGGCTCGGAGCTGTTCCGGATGAACTGCGCCTCGTGCCACAACTTCACCGGCAAGGGCGGCGCGCTGTCCTCCGGCAAGTACGCCCCGCCGCTGGAACCCGCCAGCGAACAGCAGATCTACGCGGCCATGCTGACCGGCCCGGAGAACATGCCCAAGTTCTCCGACCGTCAGCTGACGCCGGAGGAAAAGCGCGACATCATCGCCTACATCAAGAACGCGGCCGAAGAGGCCACCCCCGGTGGGTACGGGCTCGGCGGGTTCGGACCCGCCACCGAGGCCGTGGCCATCTGGATCGTCGGAATCGTGCTCACCGTCGGTGCGGCGATGTGGATCGGATCCCGATCATGAGTGAACAGGAGCGAGACGTGAGCCGGCCGGACGAGGGGCCAGAACTGTCGAAGGAGCCGGTGAACACCCCGGCCGACCCGACCGAGGACGAGCTGGACGCGATGACGCGCGACGAACTCGTCGCACTCGGCACCAAGCGGGACGGCGTCGAGGTCGTCTACCGCGCCGAGCGTTTCCCGGTGCCCGGCACCCGGGCCGAGAAGCGCGCCGAACGCGAGGTGACCTTCTGGTTCGCGGTATCCGGCCTCGCGGCCGCCGCGCTGGTGGGCGTGTTCCTGTTCTGGCCGTGGGAATTCAAGGGCGTCGGCGAGGAAGGCCATAGCGCCTACTCGCTGTTCACGCCGCTGGTCGGCCTGACCTTCGGCATCTCGGTGCTGGTCATCGGCATCGCGGTACTGCTGATCCGCAAGAAGTTCATCCCGGCCGAGATTTCTGTCCAGCAGCGTCACGACGGCCCCTCGCCCGAGGTGGAGCGCCGGACCCTGATCGCGCAGCTGCAGGACGCGGGGGAGACCTCCACCCTGGGCCGCCGCAAGATGATCACCCGTACCGCGGGCGCCGGCGTCGGCATCCTCGGCATCGGCTCGCTGCTGGTCTTCGTCGGCGGCATGGTCAAGAACCCGTGGGCCAAGGGCGACAAGTCGCCGCTGTGGGTGTCCGGCTGGACCCCCGACTACCCGGGCGAGACCATCTACCTGCGGCGCGACACCGGTCGCCCGGAGGACATCGTGTTGGTGCGTCCGGAGGATCTGGACGCCGGTTCCATGGAAACCGTGTTCCCGTGGAAGGAATCGTGGCGCGGCGACAGCCACGCGACCCTGCAGTCGCTGCGCGGCATCCGTAACGCCGTCATGCTGATCCGGTTGCGCACGGCAGACGCCGAGAAGGCGATCAAGCGCAAGGGCCAGGAGAGCTTCAACTACGGCGACTACTTCGCCTACTCGAAGATCTGCACCCACCTCGGCTGCCCGACCTCGCTGTTCGAGCAGCAGACCAACCGGATCCTGTGCCCCTGCCACCAGTCGCAGTTCTCGGCGACCGAGTGGGGTAAGCCGATCTTCGGTCCCGCCGCTCGTGCGCTGCCTCAGCTGCCGATCACCGTCAACTCCGAGGGCTTCCTGGTCGCCGCAGGCGACTTCATCGAGCCGCTCGGACCGGCCTTCTGGGAGCGTCGTTCATGAGCCCTTCAGTCGCAGCCCAAGCCAACGGGGTGGACGAGCGGTATCGCGCCGCCGCGTTCATGAAGCGTTCGATCAACAAGGTCTTCCCGACCCATTGGTCGTTCCTGCTCGGTGAGATCGCGCTCTACGCTTTCATCATCCTGTTGTTGTCGGGCGTCTACCTGACCCTGTACTTCGACCCGTCGATGGCGCACGTGACCTACAACGGCGCCTACCAGCCGCTGCGCGGCGTCGGCATGTCCCGCGCGTACGAGACGGCCCTGGAGATCTCCTTCGAGGTCCGCGGCGGTCTGTTCGTGCGCCAGATCCACCACTGGGCAGCCCTGCTGTTCGCGGCGTCGATCATCATCCACCTGTTCCGCATCTTCTTCACCGGTGCGTTCCGCAAGCCGCGTGAAGGCAACTGGGTCATCGGCTCGCTGCTGCTGATCCTGGCGATGTTCGAGGGCTTCTTCGGTTACTCGCTGCCCGACGACCTGCTGTCCGGCACCGGTCTGCGTGCCGCGTTCTCCGGCATCACCATCGGTGTCCCGGTGATCGGCACCTGGTTGCACTGGTTGATGTTCGGCGGCGACTTCCCCGGCGACATCATCATCCCGCGCCTGTACATCGCGCACGTGCTGCTGTTGCCCGGCATCATCCTGGCCCTGATCGCCGCCCACGTGGCGCTGGTCTGGTACCAGAAGCACACCCAGTTCCCCGGCCCCGGCCGTACCGAGAACAACGTGGTGGGCGCGCGTATCGTGCCGGTGTTCGCCGCCGACCAGGGCGCGTTCTTCGCCTTCACCCTCGGCATCGTGGGCATCATGGGCGGCGTGCTGCAGATCAACCCGATCTGGAACCTGGGTCCGTACAACCCCTCCCAGGTCTCGGCGGGTTCGCAGCCCGACTTCTACATGATGTGGACCGACGGCATGGCGCGCCTGATGCCTGCCTGGGAGCTCTACCTGGGCCGGTACACGATCCCGGCGGCGTTCTGGGTCGCGCTGATCATGGGTCTGGTGTTCACCGTGCTGGTGGCCTACCCGTGGATCGAGAAGCGGCTCATCGGCGGCGACGACGTGCACCACAACCTGCTGCAGCGTCCCCGCGACGTTCCGGTCCGCACCGCGATCGGCGCCATGGCGATCGCGTTCTACGTGGTGCTGACGCTGTCGTGCGTCAACGACATCATCGCGCTGAAGTTCGACATCTCGCTGAACGCGACCACCTGGATGGGCCGCATCGGCCTGCTGGTCGTCCCGCCGCTGGCGTACTTCATCACCTACCGGTTCTGCCTGGGTCTGCAGCGCAGCGACCGCGCGGTGCTCGAGCACGGCATCGAGACCGGCGTGATCAAGCGCCTGCCGCACGGTGAGTACATCGAGGTGCACCAGCCGCTCGGCCCGGTCGACGCCCACGGCCACCCGATTCCGCTGGAGTACCAGGGCGCCCCGGTGCCGAAGAAGATGAACAAGCTCGGCTTGGCGGGCAAGCCCGGCACCGGCTCGTTCCTGCGCGCGGACCCGATCGATGAGGCCGCCCGCAATGTCGAACTCGAGCACGCGGCCGAACACGCCCAGCTCGAGGCGTTGCAGAAGGTCCAGGAGGACGCCAGGGGCTCCTCGCACGCGCACTGAGCGCGGACCGCACCACGAAGGCCCCGAGTCGGACGACTCGGGGCCTTCGATCTGTCATCAGCGTCTGCGCACCGCTGTTCTCAGCGCCTGCGAGCAGCTTCTATGGCCTCGAACTTGGCGAAGTTGTGCCTGGCGTCGGCCAGCGCGTCGTGCGCGTCCTGCGGTACCGGCGGCAGCGGCGGACGGCCGTGCGCTTCCCAGTGCTGGCGCAGTTCGTTGGTATAGCGCGGCAGCGCGGTCGGCAGACCCGTCATCGACCCCCACAGTTGCACCAGCGCGACGTGGTCGTAGGCGCCGGTCCACGCCCACAGCTCCGGCTGCACGGTGGCGCGCGGAACGAGGAAGGCGAACAGGTCGTCGCGGATCTGCGCCCGGCTGCGCCACAGCGGCGAGGAGGGGGCGGGCAGCTGCGGCAGGACGTGTTTGCGCACCCAGGACCCGGCGCGCTCGGGATCGAATTCGGTGGATACCGCGTAGTATTCGCGCCCGTCCTCGCAGACGACCCCGATGGAGATCAGGTCGATGGTCCGACCGTCCTCGATGAACTCGCAGTCGTAGAAATACCGCAGCGCGATCGACCTTCCTCGATTGTTCCCCTGGTGCCTGCGGGGCCGCCCCGCACGTCATCACCCTATGTGCCGCACCCGCGCGCGGGCGCAAGGGGCCGCCGGAGTGGAATCGTCCACCCCCGCGAGGTGGATTTTCACCCATCCCGCGCGATGTCGGCGGACCCGCCGGTACGTATTCTGAACTGGTGAACTGGACCGTCGACGTACCCATCGATCGCTTGCCGGAACTGCCCCCGCTGCCTGTGGAGTTGCGCAGGCGCCTGGACGACGCTCTGGCCCGTCCCGCGTTGCAGCAGCCGTCGTGGGACGCCGAACTGGCGGCGGACATGCGCACCGTTCTGGAGAGCGTGCCGCCGATCTGCCTGCCCACCGAGGTGGAGGAACTCAAGGACCGGCTGGCCGAAGTCGCTCGCGGCGAGGCCTTCCTCATGCAGGGCGGCGACTGCGCGGAGACCTTCGCCGACAACACCGAACCGCACATCCGCGGCAACATCCGCACGCTGCTGCAGATGGCCGTGGTGCTGACCTACGGCGCGAGCCTGCCGGTGGTGAAGGTCGCCCGGATCGCCGGCCAGTACGCCAAGCCGCGCTCGTCGGACATCGACGCCAAGGGCCTGAAGTCCTATCGCGGCGACATGGTCAACTCGCTGGTCGACGACCCGGCGCTGCGCGAGCACGATCCGTCCCGCCTGGTGCGCGCCTACGCCAACGCCAGCGCCGCGATGAACCTGGTGCGCGCGCTGACCAGCGCGGGCATGGCCGATCTGCACAAGGTGCACGACTGGAACCGCGACTTCGTGGCCAAGTCTCCGGCGGGCGCGCGCTACGAGGCGCTGGCCGAGGAGATCGACCGCGGCCTGGCCTTCATGAAGGCCTGCCGGGTCAACGACCCGAGCCTGCAGTCCGCGCGCATCTACGCCAGCCACGAGGCGCTCGTCCTCGACTACGAGCGCGCGCTGCTGCGCCTGAGCGAGCACCCGGTGACCGGGGAGCCGCTGCTCTACGATCTCTCGGCGCACTTCCTGTGGATCGGTGAGCGTACCCGCGGGCTCGACGGCGCGCACATCGCCTTCGCCGAGTTGCTGGCCAACCCGATCGGCCTGAAGATCGGCCCGACCACGACTCCCGAACAGGCGGTCGAGTACGTCGAGCGGCTCGACCCGAAGAACGAGCCGGGCAGGCTCACCATCGTCTCCCGGATGGGCAACGGCAAGGTGCGCGACGCGCTGCCGCCGATCATCGAGAAGGTGCAGGCCACCGGTCACCAGGTGATCTGGCAGTGCGACCCCATGCACGGCAACACCCATGAGGCCTCCACCGGCTTCAAGACCAGGCACTTCGACCGCATCGTCGACGAGGTGCAGGGCTTCTTCGAGGTGCATCGCGCGCTGGGCACCCATCCCGGCGGCCTGCACATCGAGCTGACCGGCGAGGACGTCACCGAATGCCTCGGCGGCGCCCAGGACATCTCGGATCTGGATCTGAGCGGTCGCTACGAGACCGCCTGCGACCCGCGCCTGAACACCCAGCAGTCGCTCGAGCTGTCCTTCCTGGTCGCGGAGATGCTGCGCTGATACCGGGCTGACACCGCTGCTCGGCGCGCCCGGGACGCCGGGGTCCGGGGCGCATGTCCGGCCTCGGGCAATGCGTCGTGCCGCGGCGCGCTCGGGGATCGGTGGACCCGGGACCGCCCCCCGAGGGCGGGCAGTGCGGTGGGACCGGGTCGAGATAGGACCGCATCGCGGGCTCAGGGGAGCGCGACGAGGGTGACTGTCGAACCGGGTTGGACCTTGGCCGCGATGGTCGGGCTCTGCGAGATGACCACCGAGCTGTCGCGCGGGGTCAGCTGACGCACCTGCACCTGGAGTCCGAGACCTTCCAGGATCTCGCGGGCGTCGGCGACGCTCTTGCCGATCACGCCGGGGATCTTCACCGCGTTGGACACCACCAGGGACACGCCCTGGCCGGGGTCGATGGTGGTGCCCTCGACCGGATCGGTGCTGATCACGCTGCCGGCTTCGATGGTCTTGTCGTAGCTCTCGGTGGTGCTGCGCACGGTGATGCCGACGGCCGCGAGCGCCGCCTCGGCTTCCTCGACGGTCTTGCCGCGCACATCGGGCACCTGCACCGGCTGGGAGCCGTTGCTGGTGTACACCTTGACCTGCCCATTCAGCGGCAGCACCGTGCCGGGCGCGGGCTCCACCTTCGCCAGGGTGCCCTCGGGGGCGGTGCTGCCGGTCTCCCCGGCGCGTACCGGTGTGAGCCCGGCGTCCTCGATCTGGGAGATCACCGTGGCGATGTCGTCACCGGGCTGTACCGCGGGGACCTTCGGTTTGCCGTTGGACACCAGCACCGAGACCGTGGAGCCCTTGGTGATCTTGGCGCCTGCGGGCGGATCGCTGCCCACCACGCCACCGACCGGCACGGTGTCGGAGGCCTTGGGCTTGGTCTCCGCGGTGAAGCCGGCCTCGATGACGGCTTCGGTGGCTTGCTCGGCGGTCAGACCCGCGATCGGCGGGACCGCGCTGTAGCGGCCGACGCCCAGCCACCAGCCGCCGATGCCGACCAGCAGGGTGAGCACGGCGACGACGGCGACCCAGATCAGCGTGGTGCGCCGCGAGTTCGCCTGGGCGGCCCGGTAGGGCGCGTGCGCGCCCGCGGGCTCGTAGTGGGGCGCCGCCGGTTGTCTGTGCTGGGCGTATTCGTTGTGCGTGTATGCGTCGGGCGCATAGTCAGCGGGCGCATAGTCAGCGGGCGCGTAGTCGTCCTGGTGCGGCTGCGGACCGGTCACCACCCTGGTCGGGTGGTGCTGCGGCGGCTGCGCGGGCGGTGGGGCGTAGGCCGCGGGAGTCAGGTCGGCGGCGCGGTGGCGGGCGCTGAGATGCTCGGCGGAGTCCTGCGGGGCGGGCACCCGGTAGGGCGGCAGATTCAGCAGCACGGCGATATGGCGCAGCTCGGCGAGCATCTCGTCGGCATTCGCGAAGCGGTGCGCCGGTTCGCGAGCGGTGGCCCTGGCAACCAACTCGTCGAACTCGGCCGGGACGCCGTCGATGTAGCTGCTGGGGCTGGGTACGTCGTTGTCGACCCGCTGCAGGGCGACCGACAGCGAATTGTCGCCGGTGAACGGCACCTGCCCGGTGAGCAGTTCGAACAGGAGGATGCCGAAGGCGTAGACGTCGCTGCGGGCGTCGGTATGGCCGGTGGTCACCTGTTCGGGGGAGAGGTAGGCGGCGGTGCCGAGGATCACGCCCGCCGCGGTGGTGTTGGCCGCGGCGACCGCGCGCACCAGGCCGAAGTCGGCGATCTTGACCTCACCGGCATCGGAGATGAGCACGTTCTCCGGCTTGATGTCGCGGTGCACCAGGCCCTGATTGTGCGCGACGCCGATCGCCGCGAGCACCGGCTCGACCACCGCACGCGCGGCGTGCGGGGGCATCGGGCCGCGTTCGCGCAGCAATTCACGCAGCGTGCCGCCCTGCACCAGCTCCATGATCAGGAACGGATATTCGCCGTCGATGCCCTGGTCGTACACCGCCACCAGCGCCGGATGGCTGAGCCGGGCGACGGTGCGCGCCTCGAGTTCGAAGCGGGTGAGGAACTGCGGGTCGCCCGCGAACTTCGGGTCCATCACCTTGATGGCGACCGGACGGTCGAGCCGGGTGTCCACGCCACGGAAGACCGTCGACATCCCACCGCGGGCGATCGGCGCGTCGATCCGATAGCGGCCGTCCAGCATCTGCCCGATCACCAGTGAAGTCCTCCGAAATCAGCGGCCGCGCTCTGCGACCCCCTGATGGTAACCATGCCGTTGGATGTGGGCGGGCCACACCGACTACCGTTGTCTGCCGTGAGCTCATTCCCCTGCAGCAAGGACGTGCTGTCCGACTCGGTGCCCCTGTTGTCGGTGCCGGAGGTTGCCGAACGGCTCGGGATCCTGGTGACCCGGGTGCATCAGATGTTGCGTGAACACCAGCTCCTCGCGGTGCGCCGCGACGGTGTGGCCGGTGTTCCCGCGATCTTCTTCGACTCCTCCGGCGAGGTGGTCAAGATGCTGCCCGGCCTCATCACGGTGATGCGGGACGCGAAGTACACCGACGAGGAGATCCTGGAGTGGATCTTCACCGACGATCCGAGCCTGCCCGGCAAACCGGTCGAGGCATTGCACGGCCCGCTCGCCCGCGAAGTGGTGCGCCGGGCCGCCGCCGAACCGTTCTGACCGGGGGCTCGACGAGCCGCGCGCTGGTCACCTGACGAACTGTCCCGTCGGCGTGGCCGGGCGCATCGCGCGCCTCGCGTCCCGGTCGCGGTCGTGGTCGATCACGCGCGGGCGATCGTCGCGGGCTCCACCGCTGATGTCGACAGCGTCAGGGGTTCACGCGGCGCCCCCGAAGATGTACTCAGCCGCAGCGGATCCACATGCCGCAGCGACAACGCGGCCACCACGGCGACGAAGGTCGCTGCGGCCACGTGCCAGAAGCTGTACAGGCCGATGGAGCCGTCGGGTTGGAAGACCAGCATCAGCCAGGTGCAGACGCCGACCAGCACCATCGAGGTCGTCGTCGACAGCGCGAATCCGGCGGCCAGCGCCAGCGGCCAGGAGTAGTACCAGGGCAGCGCGGCGGGGGAGAGGATCACGATCGCGACGAACGCGATGAGGATGCCGAAGACGGCCTCGCGCTCGCTGTGGCGGAACCGCCACCAGGTCGCCACCAGCACCACCACCAGCGCGACCGCGCACAGCGTGCGGGTCACGCTCAGCACCGACTCCAGGCGCAGGTTGGTGACCCAGGTGGTGGCGTGCGCCATGACGGTCGGCAGCGACAGCCAGTTGATGATCTTCTTCGAACCGGACAGCGCCGTCAGCCAGCCGATGCCGACACCGGCGATGGCCGAGGCGGCGACGAACACCACCGCGAACACACTCAGACCCAGACCGGCGATCTTGGCGAAGGTCAACACGGGGTGCGGCATGTCGGGCCCCGGCTTGGCGGCGTCGGGCTGCCCGGATTGCTCGCTCGAGGCCGGATCGCGTTCGGCGTGCGGGTCGAGCGCGGCGCGTTCGAGTGCCCGCCGCTCACGTTCGTGCAGCATCCAGATCCACACCAGGAACGGCAGTGCCACCCCGGCCGTCGCCTTGATGGCCACACCGATCGCGACGACGACGATGCCCGCCACATGATGGCGTTCGAGTACCAGCGCGATGCCCGCGCACATCAGCCCGACCATCAGCATCTCGTTGTGCACGCCGCCGATCAGGTGGATGAGCACCAGCGGGTTGAGCACCGCCAGCCACAGCGCCACGGTGGGCCTGCCGCCGAGGTGCTTGGTCAGATACGGCACCGCCCACATCATCAGCGCCAGGCCCGGCAGCATCACCAGGCGAAGGGCGATGGTGCCCGAGACCACATCGTCACCGGTGATCGCGGTGATGGCGCGGCCGAGCAGGAGGAAGGCCGGACCGTAGGGAGCGGTGGTGGTGGTCCACACCGGGCTCACATTGTCCAGCAGCACACCGGGATTGGCGACCGGCCCGACCGTGTACGGGTCGAATCCGTCGCGCAGCAGCGCGCCTTGGGCGAGATAGGAGTACGCGTCGCGGCTGAACATGGGCACCGCGAACAGCAGCGGGAAGATCCAGATGCCGACGATGGCCCGCAATTCGTTGAGCGTCACGTGCACGGGGCGGCCGCCGAAGCCGAGGGTGCTGCGGCCCAGGCGCACCCAGGCGGTGATCATGGCCAGCACGCCAGCCCAGATCAGGATCGTCGACAGCGCGTACCCGTGTCCGAACCGCAGCCACGACAGGTGCAGCGCCTCGAGCAGCGGATCACGGGTGCGGACGCTGCCCGCGCCGAACCCGCCGAAGGTGATCAGCGCCGCACCGACGAAACCGAGCAGCGCCGCGTGGCCCTCCGGACTGCGGGCGAAGTCGGCCCAGGCCTGCATCCGAGTGCGGCCTCCGCCGGGAACGGCGCCGGTGACGGCTTGGGCGGGGGCTGCGGTGCTCGTGTCGGGGGGATGCATGTCGTGTCGGTTCCCCCGGGCGAGATCGGCGGTCGCAACCGCGTGTGGATATGGTCGGCAGTCAGTTTAGTAGTTGTTCGGCGGGGCGCTCGCCCTGGTACGGGCGGCTTCTCCGGAGGTGTGTCCCTGGCCGCCGACGATCCGGTGTGCCGCGAGTTTGCCTGACAGCAGCACCGTCGGCACCCCGATGCCGGGGATGGTGCCGCAACCGGCGAGGACCACGTTGTCGGCGAAGCGGGGCATGTTGCGGGTGCGGAACGGGCCGGTTTGCCGGAACAGGTGCGCGGTCGCGAACGGCGTGCCCGCCAGCATGCCTTTGTCGCGCCAGGTGTACGGGGTGTCGAGGTGGTCGACGGTGAAGTGCTCGGCGATGCCGCGGTAGCCGCGCTGTTCCAGCAGCGACAGCAGTTCGTCGAGATAGGGCCGGGCCAGGCGGTCCCAATCCAGCGGCGCGCTGTCCAGGTTCGGGCACGGCGCGAGGATCGAGAACGGTTCGTGGCGGCCGTCCGGGCGGGTGACGATCAGATCCGGGTCGGTCAGCGCGGGCCGGGTCAGCAGCAGCGAGGGTTCACTCATGAGCTTGCCCTTGCCGGGCCGGGTGGCGATCTCGCGGAAGGTCTGTTCCCAGGCGGCGCCGAAATCGATGGTGTGGTGGGCCTGCACCGGCCAGCTCGCGGCGACCTCGGCCGGGATGGTGCCGTGCGCGACGACCGCCGAGGGGGAGGCGCGCAGCCCGCGTCTGCGTCGGCCGCCGAAACGTTCGATCGAACCCAGGTCGGCGGTCAGCACGACCGCGTCGCACGGCACGCGCTCGCCGTCGGCGAGCACCACCCCGGTCGCGCGCTTGCCCGCGTAGTCGATCCGCACGACCTCGCTGTTCAGTTTCAGCGTGCCGCCCGCGTCGGTCAGGGCCGAGGCCATGGTCTCGGCGACCGCGCTCATCCCGCCGCGTGGGAAGTAGACGCCCATCGAGGTGTCCATGTGCGGGATCGCGGCGTAGACGGCCAGCGCGTCGGTCGGGGCCATGCCCGCGTAGAGAGCCTGGAAAGTGAACAGCCGCGTCAGGCGGCGGTCGGTGAGCAGACGGTCGATCTTCGCGCCGAGCCTGCCGAATCCGCCGAGCCGGACCAGGTCGAGCAGTGCGGCTCGTTTCGCCGGTGTGCGCACCATGTCCAGCGGCGAGTCGAAATCGGCATCCATGAATTCGGCGAACTCGGCGCGATAGATCGCGGCGAGCCAATCCCGCAGCCGTCGGTAGCGGACGGCCTCGTCCGGGCCGCAGGTGCGCGCGACTTCCTCGGCCATCAGGTCGGGGTCGGCGAAGACACGGATGTCGGAGCCGTCGGCGAAGCGGGCGTGATAGCTCGGCGACAGCGCGAGCACATCCAGCGGGACCGGCGCGGAGGCACGGGTGTGACCGACGGCGGCCAACGCCTCGTCGACGAGTTCGGGCAGGGTGAGCACGGTGGCGCCGGAGTCGATCCGGTAGTCGGGGCCGGTGTAGCGCCCGACCCGGCCACCGGGATGGTCCGCACGTTCGATCAGGGTGACCTGTCGACCCGAGCCGGCCAGATACAGCGCCGCGGCCAGCCCGGACAGACCCGCGCCGATCACCACGACCCGATCGGTCGGTCCCGCAACGGTTTTCATCTGGGCTCCTCGTCACCTGAGTGTCGTTTCCGCCCCGGAACGCGCTCGTCCTCCGTGCCGCGAGCATGCGGGCGCCTCGGTGCGCAGGTTACCCGGGCGCACCGGGGCACGATCCGGCACCCGGAACCGGGGAGGCCGGAACCGGGTGTGCTGCGGCCGGGGGTGTCAGTCCTCGATGAAGTCGTCGTCCTCGGGAAGCGCCGAACACGACCGGGGCACGGGGAAGTCGCGCCGCGTCGGCAGCGAGGCGCCGAGGATCACCCGGCGTTCGGTGAGAGCGGCCAGAGCCTTGCCACGGCGCTTGCCGGTGCCGCGCGGGGCGGGCCCGGCCCCGACGGTGATCACCCGGTGGGCGGGCGACACAACGGCTTTCATGCAATCCTCCTGGTAGCGGCCAACGCCATACCGCGAAGGGTCTGCTTCGCGGCGGGCGTGGCCGAACTGGTTTCCAATGCGGCCAGGCCGCGTTCGGTGAGATCGGCGATGCGCTGTTCCACATCGTCGACGGCGCCGAGCTCGACGAGCACGGCGCGTAGGCGTTCCACGTTCTCGGCATCCAGATCGGTGCCGATGCTGTCCCGCAGCAGTGCCGCCGCGGTGTGGTCGGTGGCGTCGGCCCGGCGCAGCGCCTCGGCCAGCAGCACGGTGCGCTTGCCCTCACGCAGGTCGTCGCCGGAGGGCTTACCGGTCACCTCGGGATCGCCGAACACGCCGAGCAGGTCGTCGCGCAGCTGGAAGGCGATGCCGATGTCGGTGCCGAAGGTGCGGTAGGCGGCGATCAGGCCGTCGTCGGCGCCCGCGAGCGCGGCGCCCAGATGTAGCGGCCGCTCCACCGTGTAGGCGGCGGTCTTGTAGCGGTTGATCCGCAGGGCCGCCTCGACCGAATCGTCGCGACCCGCTTCACCGTTGATGTCGAGCAGTTGCCCGCCGAGCACCTCGGTGCGCATCAAGGCCCATACCGGGGCGAAGCGCGCGAGCGCGGCTTCGCCCAGGCCCGCGGCGTGCACCATGTCGTCGGCCCAGGCCAGGGCCAGATCGCCGATCAGAATGGCGACACCGACGCCGAAGTGGGCGGGGTCGCCGGACCATCCGCGCTCACGGTGACGCTGTTCGAAGTCGACGTGCACGGTGGGGAAGCGCCGACGGGTGCGCGAGGAATCGATGATGTCGTCGTGGACGAGCGCGCATGCCTGGACCAGCTCGAGCGCGGCGCACGCCCTACGGACCGCACCGGCCTCGGCCGAGTCCTCGTCGCCGCCCGCGCCCAGCCAGCCGTGCCAGGCGAAGGCGGGCCTGGTGCGCTTGCCGCCGCGCAGCACGAACGATTCCAGGGTGTCGGCGGCTTCTTCGAAGATCGGGCCGAGCGCGCTCACCGAGGGACGTCGGCCGGCGAAGAACTCGACGAGCGCGGCTTCCACGGAGGCGACGAACTCCCTGGACCCCAGCGTCGGCGCGGGTGTCCCGGCGGCAGGGATTCGTGTCGGAGTACCGGGTCCGGCGGACAGAGGAACCTCCAAGGTCACGGTGTCGTTGCTGCCCGGTCGTTGCTGCGCGGACGTATCGGGCAGTTGCGGGGGCTGGGTTCGGCTTGGCGTTGTTCGCGGCAGGCGTGAGCGCGCGCGGGTGCGCGAACTCACGATGCCGCCGCCACGAAGAATACTCGCATGTAGGCAAGGTGTGATCGGCGGGCTCCCCGCGCGCGCCGAAAGCTGTCCTACCTGGTGTTCTGTCCCGAACACGCGAGCGGCCGCCCGGCACCACGGGGTCTCACTACACTGGACCGGTGACTTTCGATCCCGCGCCCTCGTCCATCTCCGGCACACCGTCGGTGGTGCAGAGCCTGCGGGCCCACGAGGGCCGTGCGGTGCCGTTCTCCGTCGAGTTCAACCCTCCCCGCGATGCCGCGGGCGAGGCGCGGCTGTGGCGCGCGGTGCGGGAGTTCGAGTGCATGCATCCGGCCTTCGTGTCGATGACCTACGGCGCGGGCGGCTCCACCAAGGACCGGACGGTGCGCGTCACCGGCCAGCTGGCGCGGGAGACCACGTTGCTCCCGGTGGCCCATCTGACCGCTGTCGGACACAGTGTGGCCGAGCTGCGTTCGCTGGTCGGCGCCTACGCCGACTCGGGCATCCGCAACATCCTGGTGCTGCGCGGCGATCCGCCCGGCGACCCGCTCGGCGAATGGCACCGCCACCCCGAGGGCGTGGAGTACGCCGAGGAACTGGTTCGCATCGTCCGGGATCTGGGCGACTTCCATGTCGGTGTCGCCTCCTTCCCGCAAGGCCACCACCGCTCGCCCGACCTGGACTCCGACACCGCGTTCCTGGTCGCGAAACTACGCGCGGGCGCGGAGTATTCGATCACCCAGATGTTCTTCGAGGTCGATCACTACCTGCGGCTGCGCGATCGGGTCGCCGCGCTCGACCCGAGCGAGGGCGCCAAGCCGATCATTCCCGAGCTGATGCCGATCACCTCGCTGCGCACCGTCACCCGCGCCGAGGAACTGTGCGGACGGCCGTTGCCCGCCTCGGTGCTGGAGCGGCTGCGCCGCGCGGCGGGCGACGGGCCGGAGGAGAACAAGGCCGCGGTGCGCGAGGCCGGCATCGAGATCGCCACCGAGATGGCGCAGCGGCTCATCGCCGAGGGCGCGCCCTGCCTGCACTTCATCACCCTGAACTTCGCCAAGGCGACCAGCGAGGTACTCGCCAACCTCGGCTACGGCGTGACCCCCGCCCCCGCGCGCGCCTGAGAACCGCGGCCCGCCCGTGCGGGCGGCACATTCATCGCAGACCGACGCCCGGACGCGGATACTGTTCGCCCGCTTCGACGGCCACCCGCAGCCGGTTCTGCTCGGGCGCGACCGGGCAGGTGGCGAAAGCGGTGAAGGCGCAGGGCAGGTTCACCGCACGGTTGAAGTCGAGAGTGACCGTGCCCTCGGCATCCGGGGCGGGCAGGGTGAGCGAACGCGCGGTGGGGAAGGTGGTGACCCCGCTGGTGGCGTCGGTGAACAGCACCCGCAGTCGCGCGCCGGTGCGGAACACCACGACCCGTTCGGTCACCGAGCCGATGCCGAACTCGATCTCGCCGACCGCGATGTGCCGGTGCTCGAGGCCGTCGATCACCGCGCCCGTGGTGATCGTGCGGGGCGCGGGGTAGGCGGTGTACCGGCCTCGGACGACCCAGCGCGGGTCAGGGGAGTAGGCCGGGATTCCGGTGAATCCGGCCGACGCGGGCGCGGCCGGATCGTGTACGCGCACTCCGTGGCGTCCGGTGCGCCGGACGACCTCGAGGATGCGGCGCTCGTGGCGCACCTGGAGGCCGGGCGCACCTTCTGCCGGGACCAGGATCCGCACGCCCGCGATGTCGCTGCCCTCGGCGACGAGCCGGTCGCCGGGCTGGGCGGTGATGAAGACCTTGTCGTCGGTCACCCACCAGGTGCCGGGGACGCCGGGCAGGCGGCTCGGTTCGTCGGTGAGCCAGTGCAGGCCGGTGAGGCTCAGCACGCCGAGCGGATCGCGCAGGCCGTCCTCACGGGTGCTGTGCCAGCGGGCCCATTCGGTGTCGAAACTCGTCACGGTACTTGCCGTCATGACGCGCGGGCTCCTTCGTGTGCGGCGCTGTGCTGGTGCGGGTGGGGCGCCCCGAGGTGGTCACGGCGGCCGTTTCCGCGGGCCGCACCAGGATGCGAGCCCGGTCGCCCGACGGACAAGGTCAGCAATCACCGTGAGCCGATCCCTATCCGCGCAGCCGGGGACGCGGGACCATGGTCGTCTTCGGCCCCGTTCGCGACGGTGCGCGGTGCTGCCCCGCCTTGCCGACCGTGGCCGTCACGAACGTGTCGTGACGGCAGGACGTCCCTTCCAGCGCACCGACCCGCGTCGCCGCGCGCGATGCGAGCGGAGCACCAGCAGTTGATAGGCCGCGACCGAGACCGGATGCGCGAGCGCCGAACCCACATCTGCCGCGCGCAACGCGGTCCCGGTCTCGAGACGGCGCGCGAGCAGCCTGCCGGCCACCGCCGCCGCGTAACCGAGGGTCCCGATCCCGCGTAGCCGTCCGCGCCCGAGCACCGCGGCGGCGGGAGGAATCCAATAGGCCGTACCCGCCGCGACACCGATCGCCGCCGCCGCCGTCGGTGAACCGCCGTAGGCCGACCACAGCCAGCGGGTGTACCCGGTGTCGAGTTCGGTTGCGCCGCGATACATCCGGGTGCTCGCCAGCCGGCCGGCCGCCACCATCCGGGTGAACGACCCCGCCCGGCGCAGCGCTCGGGCGATGTCCAGATCTTCGGTCGGGCTGCCCGCCACCGACGCGTGCCCGCCGATCCCGCGATAGGCCGGGACGTCGAAGACCAGGAACTGCCCGTTGGACACCACGGCGCTCGGCCGCAGGCTCCGATCAGCCAGTGGCACCGGCAGATTCGATGCCCACGACCAGCACAGCAACGGCTGCACCAGCGCCTCTGCCGGCGACCCGGACCGCTGCCACGGCCACGGCGCGACCATCGCCGCACCGCTGCGCCGCAGTTCCGCCACCGCCGCCGCGATCGCCTGCGGTGCGAGACGAACGTCCGCGTCGAGGAAGACCACCACCGACGGTGCCGACGGGAAACCCCGGCGGGAGTCGGCAAGGGAGTTGCGTCGCTCGCCGGATGGGGTGTCGGCCGGGTCGCCGACCGGCGGGTGGAGCCGCTCGCGTGCGACGGATGCGATCAGCTCCCCGGTGGTGGAGTCCGGCCGTTCCCTGCCGGCGTCGATGCGAGCCGTCGGGTCGGGGGTGTGGGCACCGGTGAGCGCGCCGGGAAGTGCGTCGGTGACCCCGGCGTGGACAGCCAGACGCGCGCAGGCCGCGGCTTTCCCGGTCCATCCGGGCGGTGGCGGCTCCTCGGAGCGCAGCACGGTGATGCGCGGGTCGTCCCCGGCGGCGGCCCGGGCGCGCTCGGCGGTGCCGTCGGAGGATCCGTCGTCGAGGATCAGCACGCGCAGCCGTGGGACGCCGACCTGAGCGCGCAGGTCGGCGATCAGATCGGGCAGCTTGTCGGCCTCGTCGCGCGCGGGGACGCAGACCGTGACCGGTTCGAGCACCGCCGGACTCGGGTGCAGCCGGGGCACGGTCAGCCGGTTGATCAGGGCGATGACGCAGCCGGTCAGCGCGAGGCCCGTGCCCAGGTGGGTCGCGGCGGTGACGGCCGGTTTCAGCGGAACTGCTTGACCGAGCGCCACCAGCGCCGCCAGGAGAACTGGTGTTCGGGGACCTCGGGCGTGGGATTGCGGTTGAGGTAGGCCATGCCCGCCACTATCGCGGCGACCGCGAGGGTGATGCCTCCGACGATGCCCGCCCAGCCGGCGAACGAGCGGGTGTTCGGGTCGGGGTAGCCCACCTCGGCGCGCAGCGTGGAGACCTCGCCGGGCGGCAGCTTCCACGACACCGTGTTGTCGCCCTCGCGGGTGCCGTTGGTCTTGGCGACCCGCGACGGGAAGGCGATGGTGAATTGGACGTCCGAGCCGTGCGGCGGCACCGACTTCAGGTCGATGCGCCCGTTGAGCGACACCAGGTCGCCCGTTCGCTGGAACTGCAGCTGGATCATGCCCTGCGCCTGCTCGTTGAGCTGTGACAGCTGCTGCACATCACCGAAGGACAGGTCCTCGAAGAACACCTTGCTGCCGACATAGCCGTCCTGGTTGTACGGCTCCACGCGCACCTTGGAGGCCAGCGACTCCGGTGCGGTCAGCTGCGGGCCGGTGTCCTCGGCGGAGGCGGGCACCACGGCCGCGACGATCCGCCCGGACACCCGGTCGTTGGACGACACCCCCATCGAGACCTGCACCCGTAGGCACCCGGCCAGCATCGGCACCAACAGGGCCGCGAGCAGGACGGCGGACGCGGCGCGAATCCGCGCCGTCGGCCGCGAAACGACCGCGATGGTCGCGGCGGGTGGGGTGGCTGCACTCGATCGCACGGGTCACATCGTGCCAGGCCCCCCCGCGCCCGGCGCCAAAGGGCAGCCACCGACACGGTGATTCGGCGCATCACCCGCCCGGACGCACCACGCTCGCGAACCCGTGCCGGACCAGCCGGACCAGCAGGGGGACGCCGAGCACACCCATTCCGGCGAAGCCGTAACCCGCCGAGACGGGCAGCCCGAGGAAGGCCAGGTGCGCCAGCGCCGAACCCAGCCAGGTCCACAGGAAGACCACCACCGGCACGGTGTCGTCCACGCCCGATCGTCGCTGGGAGGGCGGCGGCGCGGCCTGCTCCCAGATCGTGAGCACCAGCGCCATGATCAGCGCGACCACCAGCCAGCCGAGATAGTTGGTCAGCGGGATCTCGGGGATGCCGGGCAGCCCGGAATCGGTATCGCACCAGGTCCATCGGTCGTCGGCGACCATCTGCGGATCGAGGAACAGATCCCAGCCCAGCGCACCGGCCATCGTCAGCGCGATGCGCGCCGGCGCGCGCATCGCGCCCGCACGTTCGGTCAGCAGCGTGGCCACCACCCACACCGGATACAGCCCGCCGGTCCAGGCCAGCGGGATCAGCAGCGGCACTTCGGCGAACGAGGGCCCGAGTGGCCCCAGGGCGTATTCGTAGCAGCCGTAGGGCAGGCCGGTCGCGACGCCGAGGATCTCCGAGGACAGGCCGAGTCCGGAGATGATGACCAGTACGCCCGCGGCATAACGGAACCCGCGGGTCACCGTGGCGTGCGCGAGCGCGGTCGCCGCGGACAGCAGCACGACGGCGATCGTCACCTGGTCGCGCGCCGAGCCGGAGGTCAGCGGATATCCGATCTGCGTGAGCACGAGCAACACCGTGAACAGCATCGGCAACTGCCGGGTCCACCGCGCCCCGGTCGACGGCGCCTCGATCATCGGCGCGGTAGGAACGGGATGCGGGCCCGGCGGCGATCGCGCAGGAACAGCCGCGCCGCGCTGCGTCCGCTGGCGCCGCTGACTCCGCCGCCGGGATGGGTCGACGCGCCGGTCAGGTACAGGCCGGGCGCGCCGGGCACCCGCTGGCCGGACAGTTCCGGCAGCGGCCGCCACATCATCACCTGATCCAAGGACATCTCCACGTGCATGACGTTGCCGCCCAGCAATCCCATCTCGCGCTCCAGATCCACCGGCGTCTGCACGAACCGCTGCCGCACCGAACCGGCGAATCCCGGTGCGAGCGCGTCCACCTCGCCGATGATCCGGTCGGCCTCGCGCTCGGCGTGCGCGGTCCACGCGCTGCCGTCGGCCAGACGATACGGATGCCATTGCGCCCACAGCGAGAGCTGGTGCTCACCGGGCGGGGCGATGCTCGGATCCACCGCGCTGAAGCTCATCGCGAGCACCGCGGGCCGGGGCGGCAGGTCACCGGCCATGGCCGCGCCGTGTGCGCGGTAGAGCTGCGCGCGATCGGAGACCAGCAGTTGCAGGCCGCGCGCGGATTCCGCCGCGCTCGCGCCCGGATAGGCGGGTAGCGCGTCGGTCGCGACGCGCACGATCATGCCGATGCCGGGACCGACCCGGATACGGGAACGCCAGTCCTCGATCACCGCGGCGTCGAAACCGCCCGCCGCCAGCAGATCCAGCGTGGTCAGCACATGCGCGCCCGCGATCACCGCTTCCGCGCGGATCTCCCGGCCCGCCTCGGTGCGCACCCGCCAGCCCGCACCGTCGCGGTGCAGCGATGTCGCCGCCTCACCGGTGCGGATCGTCGCGCCGTCGGCGCGCAGCCGGGCGACCAGGGCCTCGGTGAGCGCGCCGCTGCCACCCACCGCGCGGCCCGGCGGCAGGGTGTGCATGAGCGCGGCGAACCCGACCATGGGCGCGGTCCCCGGCTCCGACATGGGCGGCCCGGACTGCGCGCCGAACCAGGCCAGCGCCGCCGCGAGCCGCTCGTTCCGGAAAAAGCTGTCCAGCAGCGCGTCCCCGGACTGCAGGAACTCCCGCGACAGCGCGCTGCCGCCGGACCCGGTATCCAGTCCCCAGAACGCGCGCAACAGATGCGGCGGCCGCGGCGCCGCACCGAAGGCGCGCATCACCCGGGCGCTGCGCGGTCCCCAGATCCCGACGAAGCGGCGGTAGGCGTCGGCGTCGCGGGAGCCACAGGCGCGTTCGATCGACGCGCAGGTCGCGTCCAGATCGCGGTGGAACACGATCGGCGGCCCGTCGGCGGCGGGGGCGAAACCCCACGGATCGCAGTCGATGTAGCGCAGCCCGAAGCGGGCCAGCTCCAGATCCTCGACGATGCCGGTGTGTCGGATCATGATGTGCGCCGAGGAGCCGCGATCCACCCGATGCCCGGGGAAGCGCTCCACCGTGGACACCGCTCCGCCCAGCACCTCGTCGCGTTCGAGCACCTCGACCGCGTGCCCGGACCTGGCCAGATAGGCGGCGGCGACGAGGGCGTTGTGTCCGCTGCCGACCACGACGACGGTCACAGCGGCAACCGCCTGCCCAGGATGGCGAACGGCCTGTTGTCGCCGGAGAACACGAAATCACGGATCACGTCGTCGAATCCCTCGCGTCGGTACAGCCGCCACGCGCGGTTCTCCTCGGCGGGCACCTCGGGCGTGGACAGCAGCACGGCCTGCTCCGCGCGACCGGTGAGCAGCCTGCGCAACAACGTCCGGCCGATCCCGAGGCCCTGGGCGCTGGGATGCACGTGGAGTTCGGTGAGTTCGAAATAGTCCGAAAGCAGTTCGTAGGCGGACTGTTCGGGCCAGCCGCAGCGGCGCATGCCGACGTGCACCTGCTGATGCCACCACTGGTTCGGCGCGCCGTGGTAGCCGTAGGCGATCCCCAGCATCCGCGACGTGCGCGGGTCGACGTAGCCGTTGTCGTCGGGCAGCAGCGCCGCGACGGCCTGCCAGCCCGCCCGGGTGGTGTGCTCGGTCCACATGGGGGCGCGATGGTTCTCCGTGCCCCGGGGGTACCCCATGGCGGCCACGTACACCGACAGCGCGTCGTGCAGCCGGTAGCGCAGGTCGGCGACCGAGAGGTCGACGACGGCGGGGGCGGGGGTCTGATGTGGCGTGACGGCGGTCATGGCTCTCGTCGATGTCGCGCGATGGGCGGCGTGGTGGTGGGGCGGGGTGGACGTTCGCTCGGCAGAACTTGTCGGTGGGTGTCCCTATATTCAAGCTCAATTCAAACGTTCGAATATCTGTTCGGTCCGCGCGGTGCGCGGGACGGGGAGCGCGAGCGGTGGTGCCGGTGTCGTCCGCGGGGCCGGCGGCGGTGCCGCGCCGGTTCGGAAGGGGACCGCTGATGAGTCGCAACGCAGCACGGGAACGGCCGGGCAAGGCAGGCATCCTGCTCGACAAGGCCGACGGTCTGCTCCTGCAGGCAGCGGGGGAACGCGATCCGCGCGAGCGGTTCCGCACGGCCTACCTGGCCGCGCTGCGTGGCGCGGGCGCGGTGCTGGCCTGCACCGGAGCCGATGCCGCGCCGCGGGCCAGGTCGCGCAACGCCTGGGTGCTGTTGCAGCGCGCCGCGCCGGAATTCGTCATGTGGGCGGACTACTTCGCCGCCCGCTCGGAACTGCGCGCGGCACTGGAGGCCGGGCTCGACCGCGACGTGGGCGAGGCCGACGCCGACGAGTTCGCCTCGCGGGTGGGCGCATTCCTGCACGACGTGGCCGATCTGCTGCAGTCGGCCGCCCGTTTGCGCCTCGCCCCGGACATGAGCGCGTAGCGGCTCGGCGACAGTTTCGTTCCACAGTGCCCATTGGGTGGTACGGCCCTGATCGAACTCGTATCATGGGGGACAGATGGCCGCCAAGGTCGGCTATCTGTCGCCTACCCGGAGGCGACAGTCACGCCTAGTGCCGGGGGAGGTACCGTGCCACTCTCCGAGCACGAGCAGCGCATGCTCGAACAGATCGAGAGCGCGCTCTATGCTGAGGACCCGAAGTTCGCCTCGTCCGTACGCGGCGGGCGACTTCGCACCACCACGAGTCGTCGTCGACTCCAGGCTGCCGCTCTGTTCGCCCTCGGCCTGCTGTTGCTGGTCACGGGGATCGCCGGGCCGAAGCCGGGTGGGTTCCCGATCATCAGTCTGATCGGGTTCGTGATCATGTTCGGCGCCGGTGTGCTGCTGCTGGCCGGCGGTAACAAGGTGTCCGGCGGCGATGTGCCCACCGGCCGAGCCGGCTCCGGCGGCTCTTCCGGTCGAAGTCCCGGCGGCAGCCGTGGTCCGGGCGGGCGCCAGCGCAAGTCCGGCGGGTTCTCCGAACGCATGGAGGACCGCTTCCGTCGCAGGTTCGAGCAGGACTGAACGCGCGTGGGTGCGGTTCGCCGCGCCCACGACATCCTCATACACAGGCGGCGCCGACCCTCACGGGTGCGGCGTCGCCTTCTCGTGTTCGCCGGGCGGTCGCGGGCTCGGCGTGTCCGCGCCTCCGGTGACCTTGCCGACCGTACAGGCGACCGGTAGGCGCCCGACCTGTCCCGGTGTGGTGCCCGGCGACACGCCGGGCGCTGATGTTCGTTCCTCGTGCACCGGCATTCTCGTCGGACGGGCCCGCGACAGCCGATCCGGTCCTCCCCACAACCCTCCACCGCGCTCCCCGTGACACCCCTTCCGTGGCCGTCCGCCGGGGAGTTTGCTGGTTGTTTTCGGGCTGTCGCGGAGTGCCCGTCGCGTGTCGTCAGGACATGCGCAAAGCCCCCCACATCAGTGATAGCTGGGATGACCTGCGGAATCGCGGGAGCGGGGAGCCAGATCACCTCTTGTTTCGATTGAAAGTGGGGGAAAGTGGGGTAATGTGGAGCGCGCACTACAGGAGAGACCATGCAGGCTCGGTGATCCGGTAGAGAGGTGACGAGAAGATGTTTCTCGGTACCTACACACCGCGCCTGGACGACAAGGGGCGACTCACGTTGCCTGCGAAGTTTCGAGACGAGCTGGCGGGAGGGTTGATGGTCACGAAGAGTCAGGACCACAGCCTTGCCGTATATCCCAAAGAGGAGTTCACCGCGCTCGCTCGCCGAGCCGCGGCCGCGTCTCGTAGCAATCCGCAGGCACGGGCATTCGTCCGGGCGCTGGCAGCCGGTACGGACGAACAGTGTCCGGATACCCAGGGCCGCATCACGTTGTCGGCGGATCACCGTCGCTACGCCAACCTGTCACGGGAGTGTGTGGTGATCGGCTCGGTCGACTTCCTCGAAATCTGGGACAAGCAGGCGTGGGAGTCCTACCTCGCCGAGCACGAGGAGGATTACGCGCAAGCGAGAGACGAGTCGCTGGGCGGGATCTTCTAGCCGGGCGAGCGAGTGCCGCGCGGTCTCTGTCCGAGCGCGGACCCTGGCGTACTTCCCCGACGCCAGGTGCCGGTTCGGACAGGGACCACGGGGCACTCGCCCCCGGTGATCATCACCGATATGTCCAGCCCGCTACAGCATTCACCGCGTGACATCCCCGACGAGAACGGCCCGAGTGGACTCGGCGCCCTGCCTCGCGGTTCGCACGGACGCATATGCAAGCGAAAGAACAAGTGGAACAAGGCGACCCGTGTGCGCCGGCCGGAGACCACTCCACCGGATGCCCGTCACGGTTCCGACGAACGCGAGGCAGAATCCGGGAGGTCGAGGTGAACCGTGAACAACGCGGCGCCCGTCATGTTCCGGTCCTGCTGCGCCGTGCCGACGAGTTGCTCGGACCGGCGCTCACCGAGCCCGGTGCGGTATACGTCGACGCCACACTGGGATTGGGTGGTCACGCCGAACATTTTCTGAGCGCCTACCCCGGACTGCGCCTGGTCGGTCTCGACCGGGACACCGAGGCCCTGCGCCTGGCGGGCGAGCGACTCGCGCCGTTCGCGGACCGGATCACGTTGGTGCACACCCGATACGACGGCATCGCCGACGCCCTGGAGCAGGCCGGGCTCGATCCGATCGGCTCGGTCAGCGGCATCCTGATGGACCTCGGCGTCTCTTCCATGCAGCTGGACGAGGCCGAACGCGGCTTCGCCTACTCGGTGGACGCGCCGCTGGACATGCGCATGGACCCTTCCACCGGGATCACCGCCGCCGACGTCCTCAACACCTACAGCCACGGCGATCTCGCCCGGGTGCTGAAGAACTACGGCGAGGAGCGCTTCGCGGGCAAGATCGCCTCGGAAGTACTGCGCAGGCGCGCCCAGCGGCCCTTCACCAGCAGCGGCGAACTCGTCGAACTGCTCTACGCGACGATCCCGGCCGCCGCCCGCCGCACCGGCGGGCATCCGGCCAAGCGCACCTTCCAGGCGCTGCGGGTGGAGGTCAACGGCGAACTCGATTCGTTGCGGGCCGCGCTGCCCGCCGCGCTGGACTCGCTGCGCCTGGGCGGGCGGATCGTGGTCATGTCCTATCAGTCGCTCGAGGATCGGGTCGTCAAACAGGAACTGGCCGCGCGCACGACCTCGCGCACGCCGGTGGACCTGCCGGTCGAATTGCCCGGCATGGGCCCGGAATTCCGGTTGCTGACCCGCGGCGCGGAGAAGGCGACCGAGCAGGAGATCGAGGAGAACCCGCGCGCCGCGCCGGTGCGGATGCGGGCGGCCGAGCGGATCGAGAAGTCCTCGTGAGCGGGTGGCCGGAGTCGACGGGGTGGGGATGTCCATGCGGAGCAGAGGAGGCGACGACGCCATGAGTATTCGGACGCGCACGGTCCCTTCGCCGGGTCGTATCGCCCGCCGGGTGCAGGCCGCCGATCGGGTCAAATCCGGTGCCGCGCAACGCGCCTACGCCAAGCGGAGGTTGCGCGCCGAACAGCTCACGGACACACCGCGGCTGCCCCGCACGACCTCGGCGATGTCGGGACGGATCCCGTTCGTCGCCGCGATCATCGCGATGCTCGGCTGCGGTCTGGCGCTGACGCTGCTGCTCACCACCCGCGCCGCCGAGGACAGCTACCAGCTCAGTGACGCCAGGCAGCTCAACCGCACCCTGGCCGAGGAACGCGCGGCGCTGCAGCGCGAGGTCGAGGCGGCCGACTCGGCGCCCGAACTGGCCGCCCGCGCCCGCGAACTGGGCATGATCCCGGCCGACGATCCGGCCCGGCTGCTGATCGCGCCGGACGGCGCGGTGATCGTGGTCGGTACCCCGACCCCGGTGCAGGGCGCGCCCGCGCCGCCGCTGAACACCACACCCCGTGATCCGGCGAGTCCCGCCGCACAAGGCGAGCAGGTCGTTCCGGTGACCGCCGCGCTCACCCCGGCTCGTACGCCGGACCCGACGGCCGGTGATCGACAGCCCGCACCCGCACAGCCCGCGCCGGCTCCGGTTCCGCCCGGCGATCCCGCCGCGCCCGCCGCGCCGGTCGAGGGGCAGCCGGCACCGCTGGGCACGGAGGGGCAGCCTGTCCCGCCGGTCGAGGGCGGGCCCGCACCGCTGGGCACGGACGGTCAGCCTGTCCCGGCGGTCGAGGGCCGGCCGATCGAAGGTCAGCTGCCCGCCGGGACGCCGCTCGCGCCGGAGGGCCCACCGCCCGTTCCCGAACCAGCTTTCGCGGAGCCGGTTCCCGCGGCCGTCGAGGGTCTTCCCGCTCCGCCCGCGCCGGTCGGAGCGCCCCGGTGACGCAGTCCAGGCCCGCACCGCCCCGGCGGCGCGGGCCGTCGGCATCCCAACGTGCGGGCGCCCCCGGCCTCGATCATCCGATGCGCCTGCGCCTGAGCGTCGGCCGGATCGTCATGCTGGTCGCGCTCGTCATGGTCGCGCTCCAATTGCTCTGGGTGCAGAGCATTTCCGCGCCCGGACTCTCCGCGCAGGCCGCCAGCCAGCGCACCACCCGGCTGATCGACGAAGCCACCCGTGGCCCCATCGTCGATCGCAGCGGCAAGTCGCTGGCGTTCACCGTCTCGGCCAAGGCTCTGACTTTCCAGCCGGTGGCCGAGCGCGCGAACCTCGCCGCGGCGCGGCAGAAGAACGACAAGGCGCCCGATCCGGAGCAGCGGCTGCGCGATATCGCTAGGACCATCCACGAGAAGCTCGGTCCCGGTGCGCCGAAGGAGTCCGAGCTGCTCGACAAGCTCAACAGCGACGAGCAGTTCGTGTATCTGGCGCGCAGCGTCGATCCCCGCATCGCCACCGAGATCATCGTCGAGTTCCCCGAGGTCGGTTCCGAACGCCAGGACATCCGGGAGTACCCGGGCGGCTCGCTGGCCGCCAATGTGGTCGGCGCGACCGGCTGGGACGGGCACGGCCTGATCGGCCTGGAATCGGCGCTGGACTCGGTGCTCGCCGGCACCGACGGTTCGCACACCTACGACCGTGGCTCCGACGGCGCGGTCATCCCGGGCAGCTGGCGCGACAAGCAACCCGCCGTCGACGGCAACAGCGTCGAGCTGACTCTGGACTCGGATCTGCAGTACTACGTGCAACAGCAGGTGCAACTGGCCAAGCAGCGCTCCGTCGCGGCAGGCGCCTCCGCGGTGGTGCTCGACGCCAGGACCGGGCAGGTGCTCGCGATGGCCAACGACAGCACCTTCAATCCCATGCTGGAATCCAAGGACTGGACCTCCACCGGTAATCCCTCGGTGAGCGATCCGTTCGAACCCGGCTCGGTGAACAAGATCGTCACCGCCGCCGCGGCCATCGAATACGGCCTGACCACCCCCGAGGAGGTGCACCAGGTCCCCGGTTCGATCCGGATGTCCGGGGTCACCGTCAGCGACGCCTGGACCCACGACGTCGCGCCCTACACCACCACCGGCATCTTCGGTAAGTCGTCGAACGTGGGCACGCTGATGCTGGCCCAGCGGGTGGGTGAGGATCGCTTCGCCGACATGCTCGCCCGCTTCGGGCTCGGGCAGCGCACCGGCGTCGGCCTGCCGGGGGAGACCGCCGGGCAGGTGCCCGCCAGGGATCAGTGGTCCGGCGGCACGTTCGCGAATCTGCCCATCGGCCAGGGCCTGTCGATGTCGCTGCTGCAGATGACCGGGATGTTCCAGGCCATCGCCAACGACGGCATGCGTATCCCGCCGCGCATCGTGAAGTCCATCGTCGCGCCGGACGGCTCCCGCACCGACGAACCGCAGCCCGAGGGCGTGCGGGTGGTCGGCGAGGAGACCGCGCGCACGCTGCGCACCATGTTCCAGTCGGTCACCCAGCACGATCCGGCCGACCCCGATCAGAACGGCACCGGCATGCAGGCCGCGGTGGAGGGCTACCCGATCGCGGGCAAGACCGGGACCGCGCAGCAGATCGATCCGCGCTGCCAGTGCTATTCGACGTCGAGCTACTGGATCACCTTCGCGGGGATGGCTCCGGCCGACGATCCTCGCTATGTGATCGGGCTGATGCTGGACAATCCGCAGCGTAGTTCCGACGGCAGCGGCGGGCAGTCCGCGGCGCCGTTGTTCCATTCCATCGCCTCCTGGGCGATGCAGCGCGATCGCATCCCGCCCAGCGTGGAGCCGTCCGGAAAGTTCGTGTTGCAGGCCGGTGCGTAGGGGTTCGGGGGCGGACTTCGGCGTGGTCGCGCGGGTGCGTGCGGCGGGAAGGCCGAGCCACGTTGCCCGCCGATGCGCGCACGTCGGTAACCTGACTTGCCGCCACCTTCGCGGTGTCCGCTGAATCCGCCCCCTCGGAGAGGAGCAAGGTGCCCCAGCAGTCCAGCCAGCCCGTGTTGCGGCCGATCGATCCACCGACGACGCCGCTGTCCACCGTGCTGGCGCTGACCGGCGCCGAACCGGCCACGCCAGGCGTGCCGGTCGACGAAGTGAGTGTCACCGGTATCGAACAGCGCTCCGACGCGGTGCTACCCGGCGACCTGTTCGCCGCGCTGCCGGGCTCGCGCGCGCACGGCGCCCGGTTCGCCCGCGCGGCCGTCGAGCGCGGTGCGGTGGCGGTGTTCACCGATGCTGACGGCGCCGCGCAGATCGGCGAGCTGCCGGTGCCGGTGCTGGTGCGCGAGCACCCGCGCGAGGTGCTCGGTGAACTCTCCGCCGCGTTGTACGGGCATCCTTCGCGCAAGCTTCGCCTGGTGGGCATCACCGGCACCTCCGGCAAGACCACCACCTCCTACCTGGTGGAGGCCGCGCTGGCCGCCTCCGGCCTGTCCACGGCGTTGATCGGCACCATCGAGACCCGGATCGGCGGATCGCGGGTGCCCAGTGCGCTCACCACACCGGAGGCACCGCAGCTGCACGCGATGTTCGCGCTGATGGTCGAGCAGGGCGTGCAGGCGGTGGTGATGGAGGTGTCCAGTCACGCGCTGGCACTGGGCCGCGTCGACGGCGTGCGCTTCGATGTGGGCGCGTTCACCAACCTCTCCCAGGACCACCTGGATTTCCACGCCGACTTCGAGGACTACTTCGCGGCCAAGCGCAAGTTGTTCGAGGTGTCCTCGCCGGTGGCCGCGCGCACCGCGGTGATCTGCGTCGACGACGCGTGGGGCAGGCGGCTGGCCGACAGCCTGCCCGCCCCGGTGCGGGTCGCGGCCTCGGTGGCCGAGGCCGCGGGCGCCGCCGCCGATTGGCGGGTCGCGGGCCCGGTGCGCACACAGGGCGGTGGACAGGAGTTCACCGCGAGCGGACCCGCGGGCGAGTTCGCGATGCGGCTGCGGCTGCCCGGCCGCTACAACGTCGCCAACGGGCTGCTCGCCTTGGCCGTGTGCGCGGCCGCGGGTGTCGATCCGGCGGTTGCCGCGCCCGCGCTGGGCGAGGTGGATGTGCCCGGCCGGATGCAGCGGGTCGAGGCGGGGCAGGACTTCCTGGCCGTCGTCGACTACGCGCACAAGCCCGCGGCACTGGAGTCGGTCATCGCCACCCTGCGCGAGCACCTGGCCACCGGTGATCCGGCCGCGCCGGGCCGGCTGGCCGTGGTCGTCGGCGCGGGCGGGGACCGGGACGCGGGCAAGCGCGCGCTGATGGGCGCGGCGGGCGCGCGCGGCGCGGATCTGCTCGTCATCACCGACGACAATCCGCGCACCGAGGATCCGGCCGCCATCCGCGCCGCGCTGCGTGCCGGTGCGCTGGACGTGCCCGCACCGGTGCGCGGCGAGGTGCTCGAGATCGGCGACCGCGCCGAGGCGATCGAGGCCGCCGTACGCTGGGCGCGCCGCGGTGACGCGGTGCTGGTCGCGGGCAAGGGACACGAGGCGGGGCAGGAGATCGACGGGGTCAAGCACCCGTTCGACGATCGCGAGGTGCTGGCGGCGGCCCTGGCGCGCAAGACCGGCGCGGCGGCACGCACGTGAACGGTGAAGCGATACAGCATGTTCGGCACGATGGGCGCGACAGTCGCCCGGGAGATGCCCGTCCGGATCGGACGGGCACGGAGGACTTGACGGTTTCATGATCGAGATGACACTGCGGGAGATCGCGGAGGTCGTGGGCGGCACGCTGCACGACGTCGCAGACCCGGAGGTGCGGGTGACCGGTACGGCCGAATTCGATTCGCGCCGTATCGGTGCGGGGGATCTGTTCCTGGCGCTGCCGGGTGAACGGGCCGACGGACACGACTACGCGCGCGATGCCGTCGCCGCCGGTGCGGCGGCGGTGCTCGCCGCGCGACCGGTCGGCGTACCCGCGGTCGTGGTGGCGCCGAGC
>NZ_BDBT01000009.1 GCF_001613125.1 Nocardia shimofusensis NBRC 100134 | reverse complement strand
CGGCCCGGCGGCGGCCTGCGCCTGCGGCGGCATCGTCAGCCCGGGCGACGCCGCGACCGTCCACCAGGAGACGGCGGCGCTGACCTGGGACGGCCGGCGCGAGACCGTGCTGATGCGACTGTCCCTGGCCTCCGACACCGCCCACGCCGCGCTCGTCGTGCCCACCCCCTCCCCCGCCACGGTGAGCGCCGGATCGGCAGGCACCTTCGGCGAGTTGGCTCGCCTGACCGCACCCGAATACGTCGTCGACACCGAGTGGTTCTCCGGCCCGGACGACGACGGCGTGGGCGCGCCCGCAGGGGGCGGCGCGCCGATGGTGCTCGATCAGGTCCGGCTGGGGCCGCTCGAGGCGACCACCCTGTCCGGGGGCGATCTCGACGGCCTGCGGCGCTGGCTCGGCGGCAACGGTTACGCCTTGCGACCCGAGGTGACCGCGACGCTGGAGCCGTATCTGCGCGAGGGCTGGTCGTTGGTGGCCATGCGGCTCACCGGCGACCGGGAGCTCTCCGGCGCACTGGACCCGGTGCGCATCGCGTTCGACTCGGATCGGCTGATCTATCCGATGCGCATGTCGGCCGCGGCGAGCACCACGCAATCGATCCACCTCTACGTTCTCGGCGACCACCGGGTGCGACGCGCCGATTCCGACGCGGCAGGCCAGAACTCCGTCGTCGAGTTCGCCGGCCGTCTCTCCCCCGGCGACTCCGACGATCCCTTCCTGCGCGAAACGATCAGCGCAGGCCGGGACTTCCTGACCGAGATGCGCGTGCGCATCGCCGATCCCGGCGCGATCACCTCCGACTTCACCTTCGCCGCCGCGCCCGAGGACACCGCCTACCGCCAGCGGATCGTGCACACCGACCGGGTGACGCTGTTCGGTCGACCGGCGGGCTACGTCGTCCTGGGCGCCGCCGCGCTCGCCGCGGCGGTCGTCGTGGTCGCGGTCGTCCGGGTCGCCCGAGCCCGCCCCGCCGACTGACCGGACGGCTCCGTCAGGCTCCGATGGCCGGGCCGATGGTGGACCAGGAGGCGTGCAGGGTGTCCTGCCAGTAGGACCAGGAGTGCGTGCCGACCGGGCTGTAGTCGATTTGGGCGGGAATGCCCAAGGCGCGCAGCCGTTGCCCGAAAGCGATGGTGCAGACGTTGATACCCACTTCCACCGGACCGCCGAGGAAGATGTTCTCGATCAGCTGCGGTTTGATCTGCGCCTCGTGCGGGCCGGGGATGCCGGTGCCGGTGGACAGGTAGAGGGTCTTGCCGCGCAGGCGTTCGGCCAACAGCGCGGGATCGTGCGCGGCCCACTCCGGGCTGCCGGGCGGGCCCCACATGTTGAACGGATTGCCGCCGCGATTGGCGATGGAGAACATGATCCCGCCCGCGCCCAGCGCGGTGTCCGCGCAGACGCTGTAACCGGCGACGGCGGTGTAGAGGTGCGGGTTGCGCGCGGCCAGGATGAACGCCGCGTTGCCGCCCATCGACAGCCCGCCGATGGCGTCGACGCCGTTGCCCGCGAAGTTCGCGTCGATGATCGGCGGCAGCTCCCTGGTCAGGAAGGTCTCCCACCGGTAGCGGCCGAACTTCGGGTCCTCGTGCAGCCAGTCGGTGTAGTAGCTCGCCTGACCTCCCACGGGCAGAACCACATTGACGTTCTTGCCGCGGAAGAACGCCTCGGCGTCGGTGGCGTTGGTCCAAGTGCTCTGGCCGACACCGGGATCGAGTCCGTCGAGCAGGTAGTACGACGGGCGCGACCCGCCGCCCGCCGGATGCAGCACCTGCACCTGGATGACGCTGCCCATCGCGGGCGAGTCGACGAACACCGCCGAGCGGTGGGCGCCGAGCGCGTCGATGCGGAGAACCTGGGCCGCCGAGGCGGGGGGCGCCTGGCCGATCACCAGCGGACCCGAGACGGCAAGCAACACTGCCAGCACCGCAACAGCAATCGTTCTTCGACGCACGGCCCACCTCCGTTACCGCATGAGAGCCACCGCGAAACGCAGCTGGAGTGATCATGCCATACGGAAGCACCTGACCCATGGCATTTCCATAGCAAACTATATGGTCTACTCGGCTCGCGCCAGCGCGCCCCGGATCGAGCCGGCCAGATAGTCCAGATCGGCGCGGTGCGGGCTGGTCGGGCGGCCACGCAGACCGAAGCCGTCGCCCGGAGTGCGCGGAATCACGTGCAGGTGCACGTGGAAGACTTCCTGCCCGGCGGTCACCCCGTCCGCGAGGAAGAAATTCACCCCGTCGCAGGCCACTTCGCTGGCCCGCAGGGCGGCGGCCAGACGCTGACCGACCTGGAAGAGCTTGCCGCCCACCACCGGATCCAGCGCGGCGAGATCACGGGCGGGCACCTTCGGCACCACGAGCAGATGCCCCGGCGTCATCGGCCGGATGTCCATGAAGGCGAGGACGTCGTCGTCCTCGTACACCGTCGAAGCGGGTGCCCGGCCGGCGACGATATCGGAAAAGATGGTGTACGGATCCACACCGCACCTTAACCCCGCCCACCGGGCCAGGCCGGGCAGCCGCCGCCGCGCCCAGGTCCGCAGACCGGGGCGGGGCAGCAGCGGCATCGGAAGCGGTTCCCGGACTACAGGATCGGCCTTGCAGGATCGGCCCTACAGGATCGGCGCAGGCGTATAGCGGGCCGCGTCCGGATATGCCTCGACCAGCTTCTGCACCTGCGCGACCACCTCACCGGTCTGATCGCCTGCGGCGCCGACGAAGGCGGACTTGTCCGCCAGCGCGGCGTCGAGCGCGGCCCGGTCCAGCGGCAACCGATCATCGGAGGCCAAGCGGTCCAGCAGATCCGGTTCCCTGCCCTGCTCGCGCATGGCCAGCGCGACGGCCACCGCGTGCTCCTTGATGACCTCGTGCGCGGTCTCGCGCCCGACCCCGGCCCGCACCGCCGCCATCAGGATGCGGGTGGTGGCGAGGAAAGGCAGGTAGCGATCCAGTTCGCGGGCGATCACCGCCGGGTAGGCGCCGAATTCGGCCAGCACGGTCAGGAAGGTCTCCATCATGCCGTCGATGGCGAAGAAGGCGTCCGGCAGCGCGACCCGGCGCACCACCGAGCAGAACACGTCGCCCTCGTTCCACTGCGCACCGGCCAGTTCGGCGGCCATCGAGGCATAGCCGCGCAGCACCACCTGCAGGCCGTTGACGCGCTCGCAGGAGCGGGTGTTCATCTTGTGCGGCATGGCCGAGCTGCCCACCTGACCGGGCTGGAAGCCCTCGGTGACCAGTTCGTGGCCCGCCATCAGGCGAATGGTGTGCGCGAAGGACGACTGCGCCGCGCCGATCTGCACCAGCGCCGAGAGCACATCGTGGTCCAGCGAGCGCGGGTACACCTGGCCGACGCTGGTCAGCACGGTCGCGAAACCGAGGTGACCGGCGACCTGCTGTTCCAGGCGGGCCAGCTTCGCCGGATCGCCGCCGAGCAGGTCGAGCATGTCCTGCGCGGTGCCCATCGGCCCCTTGATGCCGCGCAGCGGGTAGCGGTCGATCAGCTCGCGCAGCCGGGTCAGGCCGATCAGCAGTTCGTCGGCGGCCGAGGCGAAACGCTTGCCCAGCGTGGTGGCCTGCGCCGCGACATTGTGCGAACGGCCCGCCATCACCAGTGCCTGGTACTCGGCGGCCCGTTCGGCCAGCCGCGCCGCGACCGCGACGCCGTGCGCGTACACGTGCTCGAGGGAGAGCCGGATCTGCAACTGCTCGACGTTCTCGGTCAGATCGCGGCTGGTCATGCCCTTGTGCACGTGCTCGTGCCCGGCGAGCGCGTTGTATTCCTCGATGCGCGCCTTCACGTCGTGGCGGGTGACCCGCTCACGTTCGGCGATGGAGGCGGTGTCGACGTGGTCGATCACCCGCTCGTAGTCGGCGAGCACGCCGTCGGGCAGGTCGATGCCGAGCTCGGACTGGGCCCGCAACACCTCCAGCCACAGCCGCCGCTCGAGCACGATCTTGTGTTCCGGCGACCACAGGTGCACCAGCTGCGGACTGGCATAGCGGGTGGCGAGGACGTTCGGGACGAGGGTCACGTGGGGTCAGTCTAGTGGCCGCATGTCCGGGGCCGTCGACCTGCTGCCGTTGAGTTGCTCCGGGTCGGCCGGCCGCAACGGCGGCGCGACGATGTCGATCACTTCCAACAGCGCGGCCCGTGCGGTGCGGCGCGGGTCGGGGTCGTTCTCGGTCAGCGCGGCGACGACGGCGCCGTCGACCACCGCCACCAGTCGTCGCAGGTGTTCGGGACGCACACTGCGATCGGAGCGACGCAGCACGTCGGCGAGAAGTTCCTCGAGTTGCGCGCGTAGTCGTAGCTGGACCTCGCGTAGCTCGGGGTGGCGGGCCGAGGCCACCGAACGCTCGTAGCGGGCGATCAACTGGCCGCGCGCGTTCTCGTCGTTCCGGTCGCCGATCAGCAGGTCGAGCACCAGCTCGACGGTCGCCTCCGCACCGCGTCGACGGTGGCTGACCTCGCCGACGCGCCTGCGCATGGCGTCGAGTTCGGCGCTGCCGCTGAACTCCACCGCGCGCGCGATCAGATCCTCGAGCGAGGCGAAGTAGTAGGTGGTCGACGCGAGCGGGAGGTCGGCGCGGGTAGCCACCGAACGATGCCGCACCGCATCGAATCCGCCTTCGAGGAGCAGCTCTGCGGCGGCGGCGACCAGGGCCTGGCGACGCCGTTCACCTTTCGGGGTCGTCGCGGTTATCACCGTGCCATCGTGCCAGTCATCATCAGATCATCCGTGGGAAATCGCAAGAAGAGACCTCAGCCGTCGAAGAGCCTTCAGCCGTCGAAACAGCATCGAACTCAACCATCATTTGTTTTACCCCATCCGGGGATCGGCGGCATCGGAGTGGGGAAACTCGTTGCGCACCATGCGCTTCGGATCGGCGTTCATTCCCCCGCGCCAAGATACCGTCCCAGCCGCAGCAATGCCTGCTCGATATCGGCCTGCGCACCGGCGAAAGAGAAACGCACAGAGCGGTCCCCGTTCACGGTGTCGAAATCGATGCCGGGGGCGAGCGCCACCCCGGTGTGCGCCAGCACGTCCGCGCACCAGGCGCGTGAATCCTCGGTCAGGTGACCGATGTCGGCGTAGGCATAGAAGGCGCCGTCGGCCGGGGCCAGTTTCGTGATGCCCAGCGCGGTCAGCCCGTCGAGCAGCAATCTGCGGTTGGCCGCGTAGCGCCGCACGTGCCCGTCCAGCTCGGCCGTGGACTCCTCGTCGAAGGCGTGCACCGCCGCGTACTGCGAGATCGCGGGCGGGCACACCGTCATGTTCGAGGCCAGCCGTTGCAGTGCCGGGCGCAGATCCGGGGGAACCAGCATCCAGCCCAGCCGCCAGCCGGTCATCGAGAAGTACTTCGACACCGAGCCGATGACCACCGCGGCGCGCGAGGTCTCCCAGGCCGAGGTGGTGCGCGCGTCGTCGCCGTAGGTGATCCCGTGATAGATCTCGTCCGAGATGAGCAGTGTGCCGTTGTCCTCGCACCAGCGGGCGAGCGCGGCCAGTTCGCCGGGCTCGATCATGGTGCCGGTCGGATTCGCCGGGCTCGCCACGATCAGGCCCGCGGGCGGTTCCGGCAGCGCGGCCAGCATGTCGACCGTCGGCTGGAAGCGGGTCTGCGGGCCGCAGTCGAGTTCGACCACCCGGCAGCCGAGCGCGGTGAGGGTGTTGCGATAGGCCGGATACCCGGGACGGGCCACCACCACGGTGTCGCCCGGGTCGAACGCGGCCAGGAAGATCAGCGTGAACGCGCCGGAGGAACCGGTCGTGACCACCACGTCGTCGGGGTCGACCGGGTAGCCGTAGGTCTTGGCGTGGTGCCCGGCGATGGCCTCGCGCAGCGCCAGGATGCCGAAGGTCTCGGTGTAGCCGAGCAATTCGGCGTCGATCGCGGCCTTGGTGGCGCGCAGCACCGGGGCGGGCGCAGGCGTCGAGGGCTGACCGGCGGCCAGCACGAGGACATCGCCGTGCGTCCTCGCGCGTTCGGCGGCGGCTTTCCACACATCCATCACGTAGAAAGGTGGGATGGTCGACCTGCGAGATTCTCTGGACACCGGAACGACGGTAGAGCACCGTCGTTCGGGCGGTCCGGGATATGGTCGGCGCGATGCTTGACAGAGCTCGTCGCACCGAACTGGATCGGGCTGGTGACGCGGGTGGCGGCGTGGTCATCCCGCCGGACTGGCGTTCGCGCGCCGCGCGCCGCCCCCGTCGCGGGCTGAGACACCGCGCCGCGGCACTGCGCCGCGCGGCAGGCCGCCGTGCCGGGGCGCTGAGTGACACCGCTGCCGGGCTGCGGGAGACGGCAGGCTCCCTGCCCGGCCGAGCCCGCACCGAACTGGCCGGGTTTCGGCACAGGGAACTGCCCGACCCCCGGCAGTTGTGGACCGAGGACAAGCGCGCCGAATACCTCCGTCTGCTGCTGCGCCACCGGTGGCTGATCGCCGGACTGGTCGGCGTATTGGTGCTGGCCGGAGCCGATACGACCCTCGGGCGAAGTTTCCAGGACGGTCCACTCGGCCCGAACGAGGCTCGTCGGGTGTTCTTCGCCCACCCCCAGCAGTACCAGTCCACGCCGCCGTCGGTGCGCCGCTATCTCCAAGCCATCGCCAACGGTGAACGCCTGCGCGAACAGGCCGTGGTCGCCGCGGCCGCCCGCGCCACCCTGGAACGCGCCAAGGCCGAGGCCGCCGCCGCGGCCGCCGGGGAATGGCAGCCGTGGATCAACGAGCCCGGCGTGGTCGTCACGCCGGGCTCGGTGCTGCCCGGCATCGGTGGGTTCGTGCTGCCCGCGCGCGGCATCTTCACCTCGGGATTCGGCTCGAGGTGGGGCACCTTCCACAACGGCATCGATGTCGCCGGCCCGATCGGCACCCCGATCTACGCCGTCGCCGACGGCACCGTCGTCGATGCCGGTCCGGCCCAGGGCTTCGGCCTGTGGGTCCGCATCCGTCACGACGACGGTTCGATCACCGTCTACGGGCACATGTACGACTTCTTCGTCTCGGTCGGCGAACGCGTCCCGGCGGGCATGCAGATCGCCCGGATGGGCAACCGCGGCGACTCGACCGGTCCGCACCTGCACTTCGAGGTCATCGTCAACGGCGGCTATGTGGATCCCAGCCCCTGGCTCGCGGCCCGGGGGCTCAGGTACTGACCACGGTCGTCCTGGTTGACGACCCCACGCCGACCGAACTCGTCCACCGGCTCGATCCTGGCGACGGCGTCGGCGGCCGGGGCGGCCGAACTGACGGCCCGGTCCCGTGAACTCAGATGGTGATGCGCGACTCGACGGCGGCCAGACCGATGTCGGTGCGGAAGTGGCTGCCGGGCAGCTTGATCGAGGCGATCCGCGCGTAGGCGCGCTCACGGGCCTGCGCGAGATCCGCGCCCACGCCCACGACACTGAGCACGCGCCCGCCCGCGGACACCAACGCGCCGTCCTCCCTGGTGCTGGTACCCGCGTGCAACACGGCGGTCGTCTCGTCGGCCGCGCCCTCACCGGCTCCGGTGATCACATCGCCCAGCCGCGGACGACCCGGGTAGTTCTCGGCGGCCAGCACGACCGTGATCGCCGACCCGTTCTTCCAACGCGGCGCCTCGACCTCGCCGAGCGTTCCGGTGGCGGTGGCGGCGAGCAGTTCGCCCAGCGGACTCTCCAGCAGCGCCAGCACCGCCTGGGTCTCGGGATCGCCGAAGCGGCAATTGAATTCGACGACGGCGGGGCCGGCCGCGCCGATCGCGAGGCCGGCGTAGAGCAATCCGGAGAACGGGCAGCCGCGACGCACCATCTCGGCGGCCACCGGCTTCACCACGTCCTCGACGATCTCGGTGACCGTCTCGGCGGGCAGCCACGGCAGCGGCGTGTACGCGCCCATGCCACCGGTATTGGGGCCGGTGTCGCCGTCGCCGACGCGCTTGTGGTCCTGCGCGGGCAGCAGCGGCACCACGTTCTCCCCGTCCACCAGGCAGAACAGCGAGACCTCCGGCCCGTCGAGGAAGGATTCCAGCAGCACCGGGTGTCCCTGCTCGAGCAGTTCGGCGGCGTGGTCGCGGGCCGCGGACCGATCGGCGGTCACCACGACGCCCTTGCCCGCGGCCAGGCCGTCGTCCTTGACCACCCAGGTGGGGCCGAACCGGTCCAGCGCGGCGTCCAGCTCGGCGGGGGTGTCGACCACTTCGCTGTGCGCGGTGCGCACGCCCGCCGCGGCCATCACGTCCTTGGCGAACGCCTTGGAGCCCTCGATCCGCGCCGCCGCGGCCGAGGGACCGAAGCAGGCGATGCCCGCCGCGCGCACCGCGTCGGCGACGCCGAGCACCAGCGGCACCTCCGGCCCGATCACCACCAGGTCGGCCCGCACATCCTGGGCCAACGCGACGACCGCCTCGGCCGAGGAGGCGTCGACGGCACGCACGTCGGCGTGCTGGGCGATCCCGGCGTTCCCCGGCGCCGCGATCAACGCGGTGACGGCGGGGTCCCGGCGCAGCGCCAGGACGAGGGCATGTTCACGGGCTCCGGCTCCGATGACGAGTACGCGCACCGCCACAGCTTAGGGGAACGGCCCGGCGCCACTGTGCGCGCCGGACGGCCCGTCGGCTGCTGTTCACCGGCCGTTCTCGATCGACACGCGAAATCGCTTGCCGGACTTGCGGTGTACAACGCACGGAAGTGGGCATAGTGGAGGGAGAGGCTCCGCGCACCTCGTCGGAGCCGCCGACGGGGACAGGGGCACACCATGGGTCTGATGGATGGCTTGATGGGCAACGCCGGCCGGATCGACCCGGCCGCGGCCCAGCAGGAATACGCCAAGCTGCTCGGCAACGGCGAACAGGTCTACACCGCCTACATCCTGGTGCGCGACGCGATGCTGTTCACCGACCGCCGCCTGATCATCGTCGACAAGCAAGGTCTGAGCGGCCGCAAGGTCAATTACCACAGCGTCCCCTACCGGGCGATCACGCACTTCGCCGTGGAGACCGCGGGCACCTTCGACCTCGACGCGGAACTGCTCATCTGGCTGTCCGGCAGCGACGTCCCCATCCAGAAGCGCTTCAACCGCCAGGTCGACATCTACGAGGTGCAGGGCATCCTGTCGCATTTCGTCGCCCGCTGACTACTACTCTGCCGGACATGGCTTCTGTCTTCAGCGCGATCATCGCAGGTCAGCTCCCCGGCCGATTCGTATGGGAGGACGACGAATTCGTCGCCTTCCTCACCATCGCCCCTGTCACCCAGGGCCACACCCTCGTCGTGCCGCGCGCCGAGATCGACCACTGGCAGGACGTCGACCCCGCCGTGTTCGCCCGGCTCACCGCCGTCGCCCAGGCCGTCGGCCAGGCCGTGCGCACCGCCTTCGACGCCCCGCGCGCCGGCCTGCTCATCGCCGGCCTCGAGGTCCCGCACCTGCACGTCCACGTCTTCCCCGCCTTCGAGATGGGCAACTTCGACATCTCCGGCGCCGACCCGAACCCCTCCCCCGAATCTCTGGACGAGGCTCAGACCAAGATCAAGCAGGCCCTGCGCGACCTCGGCCACGGAGCCAACGTTCCCGAATGAGTGCCCGCGGGGGGAGTCGACCGCCGGCTCCCCCCGCCGGTACCCGGATCGGATCATCACGGAACCGCCCGGAACACGGGTTCGGCTTCTTCGACATCGAACCAGCCGACATCGAACCAGCCGACATCGGCCGGTGTTCGTGGAGCCCCCTGTCAGGATTGAACTGACGACCTTTCGCTTACAAGGCGAGTGCTCTACCACTGAGCTAAGGAGGCGGAATGCGGAGCCCCGGCAACGCGGAGTCCGACAACGACGGTCATCATAGCCGCGCTCCGGCGCCGCGCGTCACCGGATATCGGTGAGGCGCGGCGACGGTCGAGCGAGGAAACTCCCGGCGCAGTATCGGCTACCGCTGTGTCAGGACTGGCTGCCCTGCCTGGCCGCGTCGTCGGCGGCCATCGCGTCGCGCAGGCTCTTGGGACGCATGTCGGTCCAGTTCTTCTCGACGTACTCCACGCAGGCAGCGCGGCTGTCCTCGCCGAACACGACTCGCCACCCGGCCGGGACCTCGGCGAAGGCAGGCCACAGGGAGTGCTGTTCCTCGTCGTTGACCAGGACGAAGAAGCGGCCGTCCTCGTCGTCGAAGGGGTTGGTGCTCAATTTCACCTCACTGGATACTGGCGCTTGTACGGGATTAGGCTCTTGGACCCCTCCGTTGCGGTGGCCCGCGCCACGACGAGCCCCGCACCGGATGACTACCCGAGCGTTGTGTCGACCCTAGCAAGGGACACGTTACGGGAAAGCCATTACCTCGGGTGCCGACCGGCCCGCACTCATCCGGACCCGGTCGGCTCACTCTATTCGGAGAAGAAGTCGAGCAGGATCTTGTTCACCGTCTCCGGACGCTCCAGATAACCGAAGTGACCGGCGTCGGGCACCTCCTGGTAGCGAGCGCCGGGGATGATCTCGGCGACTTCCCTGGTCAGGTAGGCCGGGATCATCCGGTCGTCGGCGAAGCCGACCGCCAGGCAGGGCACCTGGATCGATTTGTAGGCCTGCACGCGGTCGAAATCGTGATCCATTCGCCGTTGGGCGCGGATGCCGGGGGTGACCGGGCCGCCGGTGAACTCGAACAGGTCCAGCCAGTCGCGGGCGGCGTTGACGTCGGCCAGGGTCGCCGGCGAGAGGTTCATGACGGCGGTGAGCGCGGCCTCGTACTTCGGCGGCAGCTTCACCCCGGAGGCGTCGAGCTCGTGTTCGCCCAGCGACAGCGTCTTCTGGAACTGGTCGAGGCGGGCGTGCCCGGCCATGAAGACGGCCTTGCGGACCAGATCGGGACGGGCCAGAGTGAGTTCCTGGGCGACCCGTGCGCCCATCGAGGTGCCCGCGACCAGGGCCGGACCCTCGTCGAGCAGTTCGATCAGCCCCGCGGTGTCGGCGACGAGGTCCTCGATGGTCATCCCGGCGGCCGATTCGTCGGAGGGAGCGATGCCGCGGTTGTCGAAGGTGCAGACGCGGAAGCCCGCGGCCAGCAGCGCGGGCACCTGGTGCAGTTCCCAGACCCGGCCGGGGCTGCCGGTGCCCATGATCAGCACGACCAGCGGCGCCGAACCCTTCGCCTCGGTGCCCTTCGCACGGTCTCCTTTGACCTGGTAGTTCAACGAGATTCCGTTCACCGTGGCCAGCGGCATGGTCCACCCTTTCGTCAGATGATGCTGCGCACCCACGGTATAGGCCGCACCCGTGTCGCCTACCATGGACACTTCGAAACGCTCGAGCGTAACGAATCGGGAGGACACGACAAATGGCCGCGAAGAGCAGCGCGAACGATATCGCGGACGACGAGCTGGAACCACTGGCCGACGAGACGGCGCGGCAGGCGCAGCGGGTCGTCGCGGCCTACGCCGCCGACGCCGACGAATGCCGGATGCTGCTGTCGATGCTCGGCATCGGGCCCAACAGCCGCGCCGAATAGATCGCCAGGGCACCGAGCGGGGTGGACAACGCTCGGACCTGCGTGATCGCGGCGCGCGCGAGGGGCCGCCGCCGCTACGTGAGAACAGAACAAGGATGCGTGAGTGGACCAGATGACCGATCAGCCGTCCGAGAACTCCCAGCACTCCCAACCCGAACCGGAATCCGGCGCGGTGCGGTCCGGCAACGACGGGCCGCATGACGCGGGTTCCGGTTCGGCTGTCGACCGGCCGCGGGAAACGGGTTCCGGTTTCGTCGTGGTGGCCAACCGGCTGCCCGTCGACCTGGAACGGCTGCCCGACGGCACGACCAGATGGAAACGCAGCCCCGGCGGTCTGGTGACCGCGCTCGAGCCGGTGCTGCGCAACAACAAGGGCGCCTGGGTCGGCTGGGCAGGCGTGCCCGACATGGATGTCGATCCCATCATCGAAGACGGCCTGGAACTGCATCCGGTGCCGCTGTCGTCGGACGAAGTGGCCGACTACTACGAAGGTTTCTCCAACGGCACGCTGTGGCCGCTGTATCACGACGTCATCGTCCGGCCGACCTACGACCGCGCGTGGTGGGCGGCGTATGTCCAGGTCAACCGCCGTTTCGCGGAGGCGACGGCGAAGGTGGCCGCCCAGGGCGCGACGGTCTGGGTGCAGGACTACCAGCTGCAACTGGTGCCGAAGATGCTGCGCATGCTTCGCCCGGACCTGACCATCGGTTTCTTCCTGCACATCCCGTTCCCGCCGGTCGAGCTGTTCATGCAGATGCCGTGGCGCACCGAGATCATCGAGGGCCTGCTCGGCGCGGATCTGATCGGCTTCCACCTGCCCGGTGGCGCGCAGAACTTCCTGTACCTGGCGCGCAGGCTGGCCGGACAACCGACCTCGCGCGGCTCGGTCGGGGTCCGTTCCAAGCTGGGCGTGGTGCAGGTCGGTTTCCGCACCGTGCGGGTGGGCGCGTTCCCGATCTCGATCGACTCCACCGAACTGGACGAGCATTCACGCAGGCGCTCGATCAAGGAGCGGGCCGCCAAGATCCGCGCCGAGCTGGGCAATCCGAAGAACATCCTGCTCGGCGTCGACCGCCTGGACTACACCAAGGGCATCGACATCCGGTTGAACGCGCTCGAAGAGCTGCTGCGCGAGAACCGGTTCGATCCGGCCGAGACGGTGATGTTGCAGCTGGCCACTCCCAGCCGTGAGCGCGTCGAGAGCTACAAGCAGATGCGCGGCGACATCGAGCGCCAGGTGGGCCGGATCAACGGCGAATTCGCCCGCGTCGGCTACCCGGTGGTGCACTATCTGCACCGGCCGATCCCCCGCGACGAGCTGATCGCCTTCTTCGTCGCCGCCGACGTCATGCTGGTGACGCCGTTGCGCGACGGCATGAACCTGGTCGCCAAGGAGTACGTGGCCTGTCACAGCGGTCTCAACGGCGCGCTGGTGCTCAGCGAGTTCACCGGCGCGGCCGCCGAGCTGCGCCAAGCCTACCTGTGCAACCCGCACGATCTGGACAGCGTGAAGGACGCCATCGTCTCCGCGCTCGAGGACGACAGGGAGACCAAGCGGCGCAAGATGCGCTCTTTGCGCAGGCAGGTGCTCGCCCACGACGTCGACCGCTGGGCCAGGGCGTTCCTCGAGGCGCTGGCTCGCGACCAGGTGGCGGGCAGCGCGCTGATCGCCCAGCCCGACGAGTTCGCCGACGACGACCCCCGCCGCTGACCACCGGCCCACCGACCGGCGGGGAGCGCCGAAACGCCGCACAGCGACTTCACAGGAACCCCGCAGCGAGGTCCCAGCCCGCGGGCGCATCATGAGCGCATGAGTGATGCGCCCGCGGTGCGGCGTCCCGAGGCCCGCGTCCTGGTGGTCGACGACGAGCCGATGATCGTCGAACTGCTTTCGGTGAGCCTGCGGTTCCAGGGCTTCGCGGTCGAGACGGCGGTCGACGGCGCGCAGGCGCTCGACCGGGCCCGCGCGTTCCGTCCCGACGCGCTGATCGTGGACGTGATGATGCCCGGCATCGACGGCTTCGGCCTGCTGCCCCGGCTGCGCGCCGACGGCATCGACGCCCCGGTGCTGTTCCTGACCGCGCGCGACGACGTGCAGGACAAGGTCGCGGGCCTGACGCTGGGCGCCGACGACTACATCACCAAGCCGTTCAGCCTCGAAGAAGTGGTGGCCCGGCTGCGGGTGGTGCTGCGCCGGGCCGGGCACGGCGCGCCGGTGCGGGCGAGTTCGCGGATCACCTTCGCCGACATCGAACTCGACGACGACACCCACGAGGTGTGGAAGGCGGGTGAGCCGGTGGCGCTCTCGCCCACCGAGTTCACGCTGCTGCGCTATTTCCTGGTCAACGCGGGCACCGTGCTGAGCAAGCCGCGGATCCTCGATCACGTGTGGCGCTACGACTTCGGCGGCGAGGTCGGGGTGGTGGAGACCTATGTGTCGTATCTGCGCAAGAAGGTCGACACCGGGGAGCAGCGCCTGATCCATACCCTGCGCGGCGTGGGTTACGTGCTGCGGATGCCGAACCGGTGATCGCCGCGCGACCGGGATCGACGCGCCCCGCCGCGGCCCCGCTCGGGCCGCTGCGACGGGTACGCGAGCAGGTGGGGACCCGGCTGAGCGCGATCCCGTTGCGGGTGACGTTGGTACTGGCGCTGGTGACCTCGGCCGGTCTCGGCCTGCTGGTGTCGGGCACGGTGGTCACCTCCGCGCTGGAGAAATCGCTGCTCAGCCGCACCGATCAGCAGTTGCGCGATGCAGTGTCGCCGCGGCCCCGGCCGCGGCCGACCACCCCGCCGCCACCCGCGGACCCGCGCACTCCCCCGAGTTCGTTCTACATCGTCATCGACTCCGGCCCCGGCACGGACCCCTTCGTGCTGCGCCCCTACGACGTCGACGCCGCACCCGACCTGTCGAGCGTTCCCCCGGCCGAACCGGTGACCGTACCGTCGCTGGGCGGCGGCGAAGTGCGTTGGCGCGCGTTGAAAGTCGCCGTGGCCGAGGAGACGACCACGATCGCGGTGCCGCTGACCCAGAACGAGGACACCGTGGCCCGGCTGGTGGCGCTGCAACTGATCGTCGGGCTGGCCGTGCTCGCCGTCCTGGCGCTGGCCGCGCATTTCGTGATCCGGCGCAGCCTGCGACCGCTGCGGCGGGTCGAGAACATCGCGGCGGCCATCGCGCGCGGTGATCTGTTCCGGCGGGTGCCGGTGCGCGGCACCAATACCGAGGTGGACCGGTTGTCGCAGTCGCTCAACGGAATGCTCGCCCAGATCCAGTCGGCGTTCGCCGCGACCGAGGCCTCGGAGGCGGCGGCGCGCGAATCCGAGGCGAAGATGCGCCGGTTCGTCGCCGATGCCAGCCACGAACTGCGGACCCCGCTGACCACGATTCGCGGGTTCGCGGAGTTGTACCGGCAGGGCGCGACGGATGATCCGGCGATGGTCGTCGACCGCATCGAGCACGAGGCCCGCCGGATGGGTCTGCTGGTCGAGGATCTGCTCATGCTGGCCCGGCTGGACGCGCAACGCCCGCTGCGACTGGGCACGGTGGACCTGCTGACCGTGGCGGGCGAGGCGGTGCACAATGCGCGCGCGGTGGCCGCGGCCGCCGCCCCGGACGGCCCGCGCAGGCGGATCGAGCTGGCAGTCGAGCCGGGGCCGGGGACGCTCGAGGTCAGCGGCGACGCCGACAGGTTGCGGCAGGTGCTGGCCAACCTGCTGACCAATGCCCTCACCCATACACCGGCCGAGGCGGAGGTGACGGTGCGGCTGACGCCAGGCGCGCACGAGGTGACCGTCGAGGTCGCCGACACCGGCCCTGGTCTGGCTCCGGAGGAGGCCGAGCGGGTGTTCGAACGGTTCTATCGCACCGACGTCTCGCGCACCCGGGCCAGCGGCGGCTCCGGGTTGGGCCTGTCGATCGTGCAGGCGCTGGTCGCCGCGCACGGCGGGCGCGTCTCGGTGCGCAGCGCGCCAGGTGAGGGCACCTGTTTCACGGTGCGCCTACCGCGGGAGACCTGATCCGGACCGGTCGCATCGCCGCGCACCGGGCTCGGACTGTGGGCGACGGGCCTGGGGCGTCCCCCAGCCGGGCCGACGACATCGACCGGCGTCCCGGTGCGGGCGTCCCGATCGGCACGCGTCCGACCGGCGCGCCCGGGGTCGGGATTCAGATCGGCGTGACGGCGTCGACCAGCCAGCGGTCGCCGTCCTTGTCCAGTTCGACGCGCAGCCTGCTGCCGGTGGTGGTGCCCTCCGGGCTGTCCTTGCTGGTGGTCACCTGGTTGAGGAACAGCATCACCACGGCGTGCTCGCGATCGGCGTCGACGATGCCGCCCGCCTGCGCGCTGGCCATGACGCTGAGCTGCTTCTCCTTGGCGCCGGGCGCGATGGCGGTGGTGATCAGCGCCAGGTAGTCCTCGCGGAAGGCGGGCGAGAGCAGATCGGCCGCCTTCGGCAGTTCGGTGTCGACAGTGGTGTATTCGTAGCTGAACATGGCGGGCACGGTCGTGGTGGCCGCCGCCAGCGCCTGATCACGGGCCTTCTCGTCCTGGTCGGCGCTCCAATAGCGGTAGCCGCCGAAACCCATGATCAGCAGAGCGGACAGGGCGAGCACGCCCGCGAGGAACGCCGCGAGCACGCCTCGGGTGAATTTCATGGCACGAACTCCACATTCGAGGCCGTCAGGCCGGAGTCGGATTCGGACACCGTCACCCGGAAGCGGTAGTACCGCGTCTGCGGCCCCTCCTGGCCCGCGTTGGTCAGGCTCTGCTTGGCCGCGACGAGCACCTTCGCCGAGTTCTCCTCGTCGCTCTCCAGGGCGGCCTCGATGATCTCACCGGTGGCACGGACCTCCGCCTGCTGCACGATGGTCAGGAACGGATCGACCCGGCCGTCGAACTCGGTCTTGAACTTGCCGGAAGCCAGCGACAGGATGCGGTCGATGTCTTCGGCGGCCGTGTCGGCGTTGATGGTGGTGAGATTCAGGATCGCCTGCTCGGCGGTCTGTACGTATGCGGTGCGCCGGTCGGCCTGACGGTCGATGGAGCGGACGGTGAACACCGAGACCACCGCACCCGCCACCAGCGCGGCGATCAGCACCGCGGCGGCCGCGACCAGCACGATCCTGCGCATGGCGAACCGAGCCGAGCCCGCGGACTCGTCACCGTCGACGGTCTCGTCCGCGTCCGCCGACTTCGACAGCACCACCGTGGCCGGCTCGGCGGACTCCTCTCCGGCGACGGTCTCGTCCACCGACTTCGACAGCACGACCGTTGCCGGCTCGGCGGCCTCGTCGCTGGTTTCCTGTGCGTCCGGACTCTTCTTCACGGCCGATGTCTTCGCCTTCGCTTCCGCCTCGGCGCTCGTCGGCTGCCCGGCCGCGGATCGCTTCGCCGCCGGTTTCCCCGGGGTCGTCCGCGTGGCCGGCGTCGAGTCCGCCGAGCCGCTCGACGCGGTCGATTCGGCAGCGCTCGCCTTCACGGTGGCCGCCTCGGCGCCCGCCGCACCGCCGTCCGACGCCCCCACGTCGGTGGCGTCCTCCTCCGGCGGGCCCGCGGTGCGGACCGCGCGGCGGCGGGTACGTCGTGAATCGTCGTTGATATCACTCATCGTTGCTGCTCCTCGAGCATCGCCTGCCAGCTCGAAGGTACCGTCCCAGAACCACCGGGGGCGATATCTCCTTGCCGATAGGTGCGGCCGTCGGTGCCGATGTAGACACCTGTGGACGGATCGTAGGACCGGCCCACCGTGGGCACCTGGTACGAGGCGGGTGCGGTGCTGTCCGGCTCCTCGCCGGGACCGGTGGCGGGCGCAACCGGGTTCACCGGACCGTACAACGGTTCGTCGCCCAGCGGGACGTATCCCGTACGGCACAGCTCCGGGGTGGGGGCGCGACGGCCGGGATACTCCATGCACGGAGTGTTGCGGATGCCGCGCACCTCGATCGGCGAGTCCTGCGGGATCTTGCAGTACAGGCCGGGCGGGGTGGGGATGGCGTCGGTCTCGCTCGGCGAGCGCCGCTGGTCCGCGGGCAGGAAGCCGGTGGTGCACGCGGGCGGGTCGTGCACGGTCGTCATGAAGTCGACCATGACGCCGTATTCCAGCGGGCCGCGGATCGCGGTGATCAGGGCGGCGATCAGCGGCGGATACACCACCAGCACCTGTTCGATGCCCGCGTGGTAGATCGAGGACACCTGTCCGACGCTGACCAGATTGGACAGCAGGATCGGCAGCGTGGGCTGTAGCTCGTTGAACTGCTGGGTCACGCGTGCCATCGCGGCGGGGCTGTCCTGCAGCAGGTTGCGCAGCGAGGGGTCGTGGGCGCGCAGCTGGTCGGTGAGAGTGGCCAGGTCCGCGGTCCAGGACCGGATGGCGTCCTCGGAACGGACCTGGGTGTCCAGCAGCGGGCCGATCTGCTCGATCAGCTTCTTGGTCGGCTCGGTGCTGTCCTGGGCCTCCTGCACCAGCAGCGCCGCCGAGTCGATGAAGCGCTGCAGGTCCGGGCCCGCGCCGTTGAACGCCTTGAACGCCTCGTCGATCACCTGGCGCAGCCTGGTGTCCTCGACGCTGGACAGCAGCCGCTCGGTCTGGTCGAGCAGAGCGCCGACATCCTGGGGCAGCTGGGTGCGGTCGACCGGGATGACCGCACCGTCGCCCAGCCTGCCGCCGGTGGACGGGTCGGGCGGGATGAGGTCGACGTACTGCTCACCGATCGCCGAGACGCTGCGCACCCAGGCGGCCACGTCGGCGGGGATCTTGTAGTCGCTGTCGATGGACAGTTCGGCTTCCACGCCCTCGGGGGTGAGCCGGACCTCCTTGACCCGTCCCACGTTGGTGCCGCGATAGGTGACGTTGGCGTGCTCGTAGAGCCCGCCGGTGGCGGCCAGCTGCACGGTCACCTGGTAGCGGCCGATGCCGAACATGGCGGGCAATTGCACATAGCTGCCTGCCATGACGGTCAGGCCGACCACGGTCAGGACCGAGAAGATCATCAGCTGGATGCGGACGAACCGGGTCAGCTTCACGGCTGTCCCCCTTCCAGCGGAACCGTCAGCCCGGGAATGGCGGGCAGACCGGGAATCGGCGGCAGACCGGGAATGGTCGGGGTGGGCGAGGGCGTCGGCGTCGGTTCAGCGAGCGGACCGGTGGCCGGGTTGCCGACGTCGCTGGCCGTGCTCGGGGCGAAGCTGCCGACGATGCCTTCCACGCCGCCGAAGCGCCCGCCCAGCGGGGTGCCCGACAGCCAGTTGGAGTCCAGCCGCTTGCCGGTCATGTCGACGGTCATGAACAGGTTCAGGTAATCGCCCTTGATGGCCTTGTCGAGGTTCTTCAACGGGAACGGGAACGACAGCAGGATCTTCAGCGATTCGGCGAGATTGCCGCCGGTGTCGGCCAGCTGCTGCAGGGTCGGCCAGAGCGCGTCGAGGTTGGCCTTCAGGTTCTCCCCGCTGGTGTCGATGACCCGCTGGGTGACGTCGCTGAGGTCGCCGAGCGCGGTGATCGCGCGGGTGATGTTCTCCCTGCGGTCGGCCAGCACGGTCAGCGCCGGATGGATGCCGTCGAGCGCGTTCTCGAGCACCACCCGCTGATCGGCGAGCTGCCCGCCGAAGCGGTCGAGTCCCTCCATCGCGGCGATGATGTCGCCGGTCTGCGCCTGCAGATTGGTGGTCAGCTCGTTCAGCTGCGGCATCAGGTCGCGGATGGCGTCCTCGCGGCCGGTCAGCGCCGCGTTCAGTTCGGTGGTGATGGTCTCGAGCTGCGCGATGCCGCCGCCGTTGAGCACCACCGACAGCGAGGACAGCACTTCCTCGGTGGTCGGGTAGGCGCCGGCGCGGGCCAGCGGGATCACATCGCCCGGCGCGAGCTGCCCTTCCGGCGCGACATCCTCGGGCGCGGCCAGTTCGACGTGGTTGGAGCCGAGCAAACTGGTCTGGCCGATCTTCGCGACGGCGTTGGCGGGCAGGCGCACCTCCGGATTCAGCGAGACGGTCACCAGCGCGTGCCAGTCCTGCACCACGATGTCGGTCACCGAGCCCACGTCCACGTCGTCGACGCGGACCGGCGAATTCTGGGTCAGCGTGGTGACATTGGGCATCTGGATCTGCACCTGGTAGGCGCCCTCGCCCTTGCCCTCCGCGCCCGGCATGGGCAGCGAGTTCAGGCCGGTCCATTCACAGCCGGTGGTGGCCAGCGCGAGGCTCACCCCCAGTGCGAGCACCGCGGTCGTGCGGCGTGCGCGGCTCATCGTCCACCTCCGGGAATCGCCAGTCCGGCCAGCCCGCTGGGCACGACGACCGGCGCGGGTGCGGGTGCGGCCCGCGGGTTCTTCACCGATTCGGGCACCTCGTCGGCCAGGCTCGGCGGACTGAAGGTGAGCTGGTTCGGGAAGGCATGCACGCCGGTGGCCGGATTGACCATGATCGGCGCGTAGTTCATCGCCAGCGAGTCGATGACCGGGGCCAGATGGGTCGCGCACAGGTCGGCGCTGCGATCGGAGTCGTTCTCCTCGAGCGCGCGCACCGAACCGCACAGGAAGCTCAGCGGGTCGGCGGTGTTGTTGAGCGCGACGGCGCCGGTCAAGGTGCCCTGGGCCGGCTTGTAGAGCTGGTAGAAGTTCACCAGCGCGGTCGGCCCGGAGTGCAGCACCCGCTCCACCTCGGGCCGCTTGTCCACCAGGATCTGGGTGACCTCGGCCAGGCGTTGGGTGCTCTCGGTGAGCTCGGTGCCGCTGGAGTCGAGGAAGCGCTGCACATCGGCGACCGCCAGATCGAGATTGTCCAAGCCCTGGCCGAGATCGTCGGACACGCCCGCCAGCACCGAGGACACCGAGGCCAGCCTGCCGCCGAACTGCACGATCTGCTCGTTGCTCGCCGAGATGACCTCGACGAACTGCTGCAGATTGCGGATGGTGCCGAACAGGTCGGTCCGACCGTCCGACAGCGTGGTCAGGGTGGCCGACAGTTCGCGCAGCGTCTCGCGCATCCGCTCGCCGTTGCCGTCGAGGTTGTCCGCGGCGGTGTCGACGAAACGTCCGAAGGAGCCCTGCTCGTCGTCGCCGACCGGGCCCAGCGTGGTCGCCAGCTCGGACAGTTCGGTCTTGATGTCGTCCCATTCGACCGGGACCGCGGTCCGCTCGATCGGGATCTCGTCGCCGTCGGCCAGTTTGTCACCGCCGGTATAGGCGGGGGCGAGCTGGACGAAGCGGGCGGTCACCAGCGAGGGCGAGACGATGACGGCGCGGGCATCTGCGGGGATGTCGACGCCGCGGTCGACGGTCATGCGCACTTTCACCTGCTCGTCGCCGGGCTCGACCGAATCGACCGTGCCGACCGAGACGCCGAGGACCCGCACGTCGTCGCCCTTGTACAGGCCCGAGGTCGACGGGAAGTACGCGGTGATCCGCATGGTGCCGATCCGGGTGATGCCGAGGTAGAGCAGTGCGCCGACCAGGGCGACCACGAGCGCGGCGGCGACCAGCAGCGCCCAGCGCGGCGGCCTGCGCAGTCCGGAGGTCCGGGTGGTGGGATTCGATGTGGTCATCGCGGCGGCTCCTGCACGGCCGGCTCGATCGAGGGCGGCGGGTTCAAGAAGAAGTTGCGCAGGTCGTCGGGCAGGTGCTCCGGCCAGACCAGCGCGTCGACGAGGGGCTGCAGGCCGACGCTGGTCGCGTTGACGACGTAGGCGTTGAACCACGGCCCGTTGCCGACCTGTTCACCGAGGGCCGCCGCGAACGGGCCGAGCCCGTCGAGCGCCTCACTGATGTCCTGGCGGTTGCGCTGTAACACATCCAGCACCTGATTGAGCTTGTCCAACGCGGGGGCGAGCTGCGCCTCGTTGTCGGCGACCAGTCCGCGCAGTTGTTGAGCCAGCCCGTTGACGTGCACGATCAGCTGCCCGAGCGCGGTGCGCCTGGCATCGAGTTCGCCGAGCAGCTGGTTGCCGTCCAGCAGCAGCGCGTTGATCTGCTGACTGCGGTCGGACAGGATCTTCGTGACGCTCTGCGCGCGTTCCAGCAGCTGTGACAGCGCCTCGTCGCGGGTGTTGATGGTGCGCGAGAGCTGGGTGATGCCGTCGAGGGCGCCGCGCAACGGCGCGGGAGTGTCGGCGAAGGTCACCGACAGCGCGTCCAGGGTCTCGTCCACCTTCTGCATGTCCAGACCCTCGACGGTGGTGGTGAGCTCGCCGAGCGCGTCGTTGAGCGAGTACGGCGAGGTGGTGCGCTCGAGCGGGATGGTGTCGTCGCGGCGCAACGCGCCTTCGCCCTCGGGCACCACCTCGAGCGACTTGCGCCCGAGCACGGTGTTGGTCTTGATCGCGGCGGAGGTCCGGTCCCCCAGCACGATCGTCTCGTCGACGGTGAACTTCACCAGCACCTTGTCTCCAGCCAGCTGCACATCGTCGACCCGGCCCGAGCGCACCCCGGCGACCTGCACCTGGTCGCCCGGCAGCAGCCCGCCCGCGTCGGAGAAGAAGGCGGTGTAGTTCGCGCCGGAGCGGATGAACGGCAGCCGGTCGAACTGCAGCGCCGCCAGCGCCACGCAGATCGCGACGACGACGCCGACAATGCCCATGGTGACGACGGGCGAGCGGTTGTCTGTCTTTCCGGTGTCTGTCATTCCGCCGCACACCTTCCCGTGTCCTGACCGCCGGGCATGTTGACCAGCAGCGGTTTGCCGTCGGGGCCGTCGATCAGGAAGTTCGTGGCACAGACGTAGAGGGCCAGGAACGAGCCGTAGGAACCGATGCGGATCAGCTTGCGGTAGGTCTCGGGCAGTTGCTGAATGACCCACTCCATGGTGTCCTCACCGGCATTGAGGTTGCCGGCGAGCCGATCGGTCTGTTCGACGGTGGCGCGCAGATCGGGGCGGGCCTGGGCGAGCAGATCGGTGAGATCCCCGGTGGCGCCCGCGATCCTGGGGATAGCCGAGGCGATCGGGTCGCTGTCGGCGGCCAGCCCGCTGACCAGGCGCTGCAGTTCGTTCAGGGTGGTGTCGAACTGCTGATCGCGCTCGTCGATGGTGGCGAGCACGGTATTGAGGTTGTCGATGACGCTGCCGATCAGCGCGTCGCGCTCGCCGAGGGTCTGGGCGAAGGAACCGCCGCTGTTGAGCATCGAGACCAGTGTGCCGCCCTGTCCCTGGAACACCTGCAGCAGCGCGTTGGTCAGGTCGTTGACCTGGCCGGGATCCAGACCACGCAGCAGCGGCTTGAAACCGCCGAGCAGCATGTCCAGATCCAGCGCGGGCGCGGTCTGCTGTACCGGGATGGTGCCGCCGGGGCGCAGTTCGTCGGCGCTGCCCGGCCCCTCGACCAGTTCCAGGTAGCGGTCACCGACGAGGTTCTCGTATTTGATCTGGGCGCGGGTGCTGGTGAGCAGCCGGTACTTGCGGTCGATGTCGAATTCGACGTGGGCCAGGTAGTCCCTGCCCGGCTCGTCCGTGCTCACCTTCACCGCATTGACGGAACCGACCGGCACGCCCGCGATGCGCACCTTGTCGCCGGGCAGGATGCCCGAGGAACTGGTGAACACGGCGTAGTAGCCGTCCTGCCTGGCGAAGCGCATCTGACTGAACACGACGGCCAGGCCGGCGAAGATCAGCGCCATCACCAGGGTGAAGATGGTCAGTTTGACCGTGGTCGCGGTGTTTTTCACGGCGCGCTCACCCCCGGAAGACCTCCCAGCAGCAACTGGAACACTTTGGGACCATTGAATTTCGTTTCCATGGACGGCACGTACGGCATGCCCTGGCTGGTGTCGGTGACGAGGTAGTTCACGTGGCTGCCCGGCACCCGATCGACCAGGCCCTCGCAGCGCGGGCCACCGGTGGCGTTCACCTTCGGCAGGCTGTCGGGGTAGCTGTAGGGCTCGGCGCCGAACATGAAGTTGGTGTTCATGGCCACGCCGGGCTGCATACCGCCGAAGACCGCCTCACCGAGCGGCAGCAGCTGGGCCACCGCGTTGACCATGCAATGAACGCCCGGCGCGTACTCCTCGAGCAGCTGCACGGTCGGACGGAGCAGGTCCAGCGCGGTGCCGAGGTTCTGCTCGTTCTCCCGCAGCACCGCCCCGGTGGTATCGGCCAGACCGATCAGGTTGGCCAGCACGTCGTCGAGGCTCGCCTGCTCGTCGACCAGCGTGGCGCTGGTGACGATCGCGTTGTCCACCGTGCGCAGCAGATCGCCGGTGGTGTCGGCGTAGAGGTGGCTGACCTCCGCGGCTGTCCGCATGTCCGCGCGCAGCGTGGGCAGGGTCGGATTCATCTCGCGCAGGTACCCGTCCAGGTCTGCCATCAGCTGGCCCAGCGTCTCGCCGCGACCTTGCAGGGCCTGGCCGAGTGCGGCCAGCGTGGCATTGAGCTTCTGCGGCTCGAGCTCGGCCAGAATGTCGGACAGCTGCTGGAACAGGGTGTTGAACTCGACGGTCACGTGGTCGGCGACCACCGTCGCGCCCGCCCGCAGCGATTCGGCCGAGGGCTCGTCCGGGATCTGGAAGTTGACGTACTTGGCGCCGAACACCGTGGTCGACCGGATGTCGACGGTGGCGTTGGCGGGCACCAGCTTCAGCTTGTCCGGATCCAGCGCCAATTTCAGCGTCGCGCCGTCACCGCTCTGATCGATCTGCGCCACCGTGCCGATCTCCACGCCGCGCACCTTCACCTTGGCGTCGGGATCGAGCACCAGACCGCTGCGTGGTGCCTGCACCAGCACCGTGGCCGTGGAGGTGAAACCGCCGACGAACATCGTCAGCGCGACCGCGACGACGGCCACCAGCCCGAGCACCATCGCCAGACCTGCCAGTTTGAGGCCGAGCGGGCTGTCCAGCCTGCTCACCTGTGGATTCTTCGTACCCGCCATGTCCTGAGCCCGTCTACCCGGAGAGGTGGAAGTTGCCGGAGGTGCCGTAGATGGCCAGCGACATCAACAGCGTCACCGTGACCACCGCGACCAGCGAGGCGCGCACCGCATTGCCGACCGCGACGCCGACCCCGACCGGGCCGCCCGCGGCGAAATATCCGTAGTAGGTGTGAATCATCATGACCGCCAAAGCCATCAGGATCGCCTGCGCGAAAGACCACAGGATGTCGCTGGGGATGAGGAACGTGGAGAAATAGTGGTCGTAGACGCCGGCCGACTGGCCGTAGATGACGACCGTGGCGAAGCGCGCCGCGAAGAACGAGGCGATCACCGCCAGCGCGTACAGCGGCACGATCGCGATCATCCCGGCCAGCACCCTGGTACCGACCAGATACGGCACCGGGCGGATCGCCATCACCTCGAGCGCGTCGATCTCCTCCGAGACCCGCATCGCGCCCAGCTGCGCGGTGGAACCGGCGCCGATGGTGGCCGCCAGGCCGATACCGGAGATCACCGGTGCGGCGATGCGCACGTTCAGGAAGGCCGAGAAGAAGCCGGTCAGCGCCTCGACACCGATATTGCCCAGCGAGCTGTAGCCCTGCACGGCGATGGTGCCGCCGGAGAACAGCGTCAGGAAGCCGACGATCACCACCGTGCCGCCGATCACCGCCAGCGCGCCGGTGCCCATGGAGATCTCGGCGATCAGCCGGATGGTCTCGGTGCGGTAGTGCACCAGCGCCCGCGGAATGGAGGCCAGCGCTCGGGCGTAGAACACCGCGTGCTTGCCGACCACATCCAGCGAATCGGAGAACCGGCGGACCCGCCGCACCATCTTGGGGAAACGGGAAGCGATCACGAAGGACATCGCGTCACCGCACCGAGAACTTGATGCCGACCGCGGTGACCACCACGTTCACCACGAACAGGGCCATGAAGGCGAAGACGACGGTCTGATTCACCGCATCACCGACACTCTTGGGACCGCCTTTGACGTTCAGGCCGAGGTAACAGGCCACCAACCCGGCGATCAGCCCGAACAGCCCGGCCTTCACCTCGGAGATGATCAGCTCGGGCAGATTGGTCAGCAGGGTGATGCCGTTGACGAAGGCGCCCGGATTCACGTCCTGCAGATGCACCGAGAAAAGAAATCCGCCGACGATGCCGATGGTGCACACCAGGCCGTTGAGCATGAGTGCGACGAACATCGAGGCGAGCACGCGCGGCACGACCAGCCGCTGCACCGGGTCGATGCCCAGTACCCGCATGGCGTCGATCTCCTCGCGGATGGTTCGCGCGCCGAGATCGGCGCAGATGGCCGTGGCGCCGGCGCCTGCCACGATGAGCACCGTGACGATCGGGCCGACCTGGGTCACCGCCCCGAAGGCGGCGCCCGCGCCGGAGAGGTCGGCGGCGCCGATCTCTCGCAGCAGGATGTTCAGCGTGAAGCTCACCAGAACGGTGAACGGGATCGCGACCAGCAGGGTCGGCACGATGGAGACGCGCGCGATGAACCAGGACTGATCGATGAACTCACGCGCTTGGAAGGGCCTGCGGAAACTCGCTCGGGCGACATCGGCGCAGAGTTCGAAGAACCCTCCGACGGCGCGGAGCGGAACGGCAAGGACCTCGTTCATCCGCGATCCTCCTAGCTCACTCAGCACTTACGGCGAACGACACGACCGATCGCCGTGGCCGCTTCGCCGTCATGATTAGAACACGTTCACATCTGAATTGTGAGTTTTCGCTCACATTTGACCTGCAATTTGTCGAATTTCAGTCCGCAAAATTTGGAACACGTGTCAGCACCGTGTACTCCATGTTTCGTAGATCGACTGTGAGCCCGAGCACACTGCGCGGACACACATGTCTACCAAGAGGCGGACCGGTGATCAACAATTGGACACATGATCAGTTAGGCCGTGTCGCCGGTCGTTTCGCCACGGCGGAACCGAACCCCGGCCCCGCCGGTCCGATGCGGCGCCCGAGCCGCTAACCCAGATCCTTCAGCGACGACGCCGAGAAGCTGCGATCAGCGGGGCGCCCGGCGAAGTACTCGCCCAGGGTGGAGGCCAATTCCGTTGTGCCCCAGGCATCTCCGGCGGCATCGAAACGCTGCTCGACCACCGGGGCCGCCATCAGCGCGACCATCGGCCCATAGACCACGAACAGTTGCCCGTTCACCGGCTCCGCCGCGGGCGAGGCCAGGTAGGCGACCAGGTTCGCCACATGATCGGGCGACAGCGGATCGACAGCGCCCTCGGGCGCGTCGCTGAACACCGCCGCGGTCATCGCGGTCCTGGCCCGCGGGGCGATCGCGTTGGCTCGCACGCCGTAGCGCGCGAGCACCCGCGAGGCCGACAGGGTCAACGCGGTGATGCCCGCCTTGGCCGCGCCGTAGTTCGCCTGACCTTCCGGCCCGAGCAGTCCCGCCTCGGAGGAGGTATTGATCAGCCTGCCGTAGACCGGGGCTCCGGCCTGCTTGGATTTGTTCCGCCAATACGCGGCGGCATTGCGGGTCAGCAGGAAATGGCCGCGCAGATGCACCGCGATCACCGCGTCGAATTCCTCGTCGGACATGTTGAACAACATCCGGTCACGGGTGATGCCCGCATTGTTGACCACGATGTCCACGCCGCCGAAGGATTGCTCGGCGGTCTCGATCAGCGCGTCGGCGGTGGCACGCTCGGCGATGCTGCCTGCGACGAATTCCGCCTTGGCGCCGCAGCCCCTGATCTCGGCAAGGGTCTCGGCGACCGCCTCGTTCTCGGACAGGTCGTTGATCACCACCGAGGCGCCCGCGCGGGCCAGCGCCAGCGCCTCTGCCTTGCCGAGTCCCGCACCCGCACCGGTCACCAGGGCCACCCGGCCCGCCAAGCTCAGATTCGTTTCGCTCACCGGGCCGACTCTAGAACGTGTTCCTACCGGTGACAAGCATCGGTTACAGCAGCTTCAGCGCGGCTTTCGGGCACTGCGCCACCGCATCCTCGACCGCGGCGCGGCGATCGGCGGGCACTTCCTCGGCAAGGATGTGCAGCTGGTCGTCGTCGTCGAGTTCGAACACGTCGGGGGCGAATCCGACGCAGATTCCGTTGGCCTCGCACTGGTCGAGATCGACGCTGACCTTCATGAGAACTCCTTTACACCCGACTCGGACGCCAGACTACAAGCCGATGTGGACACACGCGCCCGCATCGACGGGATTCACCGGCAATACTGGAACATGTTTCAGTCGATATGCAATCATCGGGGCACCGTCGGTATCGCCCAGAACACCCGCTGCCACCCGCCGTCACGACACGAGGTCTCGCCATGCGCATCGCGTACACGCCGCAGCAAGAGGAGCTCCGCGCCCAGCTGCGCGACTACTTCGCCCGGCTGCTCACCCCCGAGCGGCGCGCGGCGCTGAGCTCCACCACCGGCGAGTACGGCGAAGGCGATGTGTACCGGGAGGTCGTGCGCGACATGGGTCGGGACGGCTGGCTCGCGCTGGGCTGGCCGAAGGAGTTCGGCGGCCAGGACCGGCCCACCATGGACCAACTGATCTTCACCGACGAGGCGGCCATCGCAGGCGCGCCGGTGCCGTTCCTGACCATCAATTCGGTCGCGCCGACGATCATGCACTACGGCAGCGAAGAGCAGAAGAAATTCTTCCTGCCCAAGATCGCCGCAGGGGAACTGCACTTCTCGATCGGCTACTCCGAGCCGGGCGCGGGCACCGATCTGGCCTCGCTGCGGACCACCGCGGTGCGCGACGGCGACGACTACGTGATCAACGGCCAGAAGATGTGGACCAGCCTCGTCGCCTACGCCGACTACATCTGGCTGGCGGTACGCACCGATCCGAATGCCAAGAAGCACAAGGGCATCAGCATGCTCATCGTGCCCGCCGACGCCGAGGGCTTCTCCTGGACCCCGGTGCACACCATGGCCGGCCCCGACACCAGTGCCACCTACTACCAGGATGTGCGGGTACCGGTCAGCTCACGGGTGGGCCCGGAGAACGGTGGCTGGGCGCTGGTCACCAACCAGCTCAACCACGAGCGCGTGGCGCTCACCTCCGCCGGCTCGCTGATGACCGGACTGGCGCAGACCCTGCGGTGGGCGCGCGAGACCACGACCGCCGACGGCTCCCGGGTGATCGACCAGGAATGGGTGCGGGTGAAGCTGGCCGAGGTGCACGCCAAGGTCGAGTACCTCAAGCTGCTGAACTGGGAGATCGCCAGCCGCGCCGACGCGGGCGGTGACGCCGCGCCGCGCCCGTGGGACGCCTCCACCTGCAAGGTGTACGGCACCGAACTGGCCACCGAGGCCTACCGGCTGCTGATGGAGGTGCTCGGCCCGCAGGCCTACCTGCGCCAGGACTCGGCGGGCGCGCAATTGCGCGGCAGGCTCGAACGCCTGCACCGCGCCGCGCTCATCCTGACCTTCGGCGGCGGCACCAACGAGGTGCAGCGCGACATCATCGCCATGACCGCCCTGCGCCAGCCCGCCTCGGCCCGCTGAGTCGGACCCACGCGGAACCGGAAAGGTAGACGACACCATGGATTTCACCCCCACCGAGGGCCAGCTCGATCTCGCCGCACTGACCGGCGAGGTGTGCGCCAAGCTGGTGACCGCCGACCGGCTGCGCGAACTCGACACCACGGCGAGCCGGACAGGCGCCGGGCGCTTCGACGAACCGCTGTGGGCCGCGCTCGCCGAGACCGGCGTCCTGTCCGCGGCCCTGCCCGAGGACGTCGGCGGCAACGGGCTCGGCGCGCTCGAGCAGTGCGCGGTACTGCGCGAACTCGGCAAAGTGGTGGCCGCGGTGCCCTACCTGTGGTCGGTGGTCGTCGGCGCGGGCACGCTGGCGCGCTTCGGTTCCGAACAGCAGCGCGAGTGGGCGCGCCGCGCGGGCACCGGCTCCGCCGTCCTCAGCGCCGCGCTGATCGAGGAATTCAACTACCGCCCCGAGGCGCCCGCCACCGTCGCGGCCGAGACACCGGACGGCTGGCGGCTGACCGGCGCCAAGATCACCGTCCCCTACGCCGAGCGCGCCGCGCGTCTGCTCGTCTCCGCCCAGGTGGCAGGCTCCCCCGCCGTGTTCCTGGTCGATCCGGCGGCCGAAGGCGTGCGGATCACCGCCCAGCAGGTCGTCGACCTCGGCGCCGAGTCCATCGTCGAATTCTCCGAGGCCCCCGCCGAGCTGGTCGGTTCGGCGGAGGCCGCCGAGAACGGCGCGACCGTCCTGGACTGGCTGCTGACCCGCGCCTGGTTCGGCCTGAGCGCCCAACAGCTCGGCACCCTGGAGCGCGCGCTGGATCTGGTCGCGGGCTACGCCAGGGAACGCGAGCAGTTCGGCAAGGCCATCGGCAGCTTCCAGGCCGTCGCCCAGCGCTTGGCCGACGCCTACATCGACGTCCAGGGCCTGCGCCTGGCCGTCACCCAGGCCGCGTGGCGGCTGGCGGAGGATCTGCCCGCCGCCGAGGCCGTGCACACCGCCAAGTTCTGGGCCGCCGACGCAGGCCATCGCGTCGCCCACACCGTCGTGCACATCCACGGCGGCGTCGGCATCGACCGCGACCACATCGTGCACAACTACTTCACCGCCGCCAAGCACAACGAATTCGCCCTCGGCGGAGCCACCGACCACCTGCGCGCCCTCGGCGCGCTCTTGGCCGACCCGGCCTGAACCGGCCGACTCCGGCCCGGTTCACCGACGCCGGTCCGAGCGGTACCGCCGATCCGCCGACTCGTGCGAGCGGCGGCGACGGCAGACAGCGGCCGCAGTCGATCAGTGCCGCGAGAAGTCCACTTGCGCGGCGGGATTCGCCACCGCCGTGGTCACACCCGCGCCGAACGGCCCGTCCTCGTCGAACAGGGTGGCATTGCCCACGGCGATCCCGTCGGCGCTGAAATGGTTCTCGGCCTGCACGCCGATCGCGCCGCCTCGTGGCAGCCTGCTCAGGACCAGGGTGAGGTCGCCGTTGATGAAGCCGACGCCCCGCTCGCCCCAGTTGGTCAGCATGCTGGTGGACTCGCCGACGGTGGCGACCGTGGCGAGCACGTTCGGCTCCTCGCCGAGAATCACCGGGAACGGCCGCTGCCAGGTGCGCTTGCGCTGATCGTTCTGATGCCCGCCGAGGCGGCGCGACCACCCGGCGTCGTCCTCGCCGCTGTTCCACAGGTACGACACCGGGCCGCCGCGCATCTCGGCGGGTGGCGGTGCGGGCGTCTCCCCCCGCGTCCAGACCTCGCCCGGCGGCTGTTCGGAGGGCCGGAGGAACACCGCGGTGGCCCGGGCCACCGCGCGGCCCTCCTGGAGCAGCTGGGCGTCGGCGACGGCGATACGGCCACCGCGACGGACCTCCACGGTGGCGACCTCGAGCGGCTTGCGCAGCGTCGCGCGGAACAGGTCGACGGTGAGCCGCGCCGGGACGAAACCTTCCGGCCGGTGCGCGGAATCGAGCTCACCACCGAGCAGGCCGCAGATCGCCGGCCCGTTGACCATGTCCGGCGACCACGCGCCGACGGCGGCAGGCAGCGGCTCGAACCCCCGGTCGGTGCGCTCGAAGAACGCGCGCGGAATACTCATCTCACTCCTGTCCGCCGCCGGGCGCGAAAAAGCCGCCGCGTCGTGACGCGGCGGCCCCTCGACCCTTTCGGCCTACTGCTGTGCCGGTTACTTGGCGCCCACTTCCGCGTGCACGTCGGCCGGACGCGCCTCGGTCTGCTCCTTGGCCCAGCGGTAATCCGGCTTGCCCGCGGGCGAGCGCTTGATCTCGTCGACGAACCACAGGCTACGCGGATGCTTGTAGGAGGCGATCTCCCGGGTGAGCACGGGACGCAGATCCTCGATGGTCGGGCGGTTCTCGCCTCGGCACTGCACCACCGCGCAGACCCGCTGGCCCCAGCGCTCGTCCGCGACGCCGACGACCAGCGCGTCGAAGATGTCCGGATGCGCCTTGAGCGCGCCCTCGACCTCCTCGGGGAAGATCTTCTCGCCGCCGGAGTTGATGCTCACCGAACCGCGCCCGAGCATGGTGACGGTGCCGTCCTCCTCCACGCGCGCGAAGTCGCCCGGGATGGAGTAGCGGACCCCGTGGAATTCCTTGAACGTCGCCGCGGTCTTGGCCTCGTCCTTGTAGTAGCCGAGCGGGATGTGCCCCTTGCGCGCCAGCACGCCGATCTGCCCGGAGCCGGGGACCACCGGGTTGCCCTGCTCGTCGAGCACCTCGGTGGAGGCGTCGATCTTCACCCGCGGCCCGCCGTTGTTCTCGGCGCCCTTGGCGACCATGCTCATGCCGGCGAAGCCGGTCTCCGAGGAGCCGATCGAGTCGGTGACGACTCGGTTGGGCAGCAGATCCAGGTACTGCTCCTTGATGCTCGGCGAGAACAGCGCCGCGCTGCTGGCGATCGCGTACAGGCTCGACGGCTCGTAGGGCTTGCCGGTCTCCGGATTGCCCTCCAGCAGCGCGTCCAGCATCGGCCGCCCCATGGCGTCGCCGGTGATGAACAGAACGTTCACCCCGTGCCGTTCGATGGCCTGCCACACCCCGTGCCCGCTGAACTCCGGCAGCATGACGACCTTGCCGCCGCCGAACAGGCTCTGGAAGGTCGCCCACTGCGAACCGCCGTGGATCATCGGCGGGATCGGGTAACGGGTCAGCGAGCCGTTGGTCTGCCCCTCCTTGGCCAGATCCCACTCGTCGCCCACGACGGCGCCGGTCATGAAGTTGATGCCGCCGCCGAGCACGCGCCAGACGTCCTCCTGCCGCCACATGACGCCTTTGGGCATGCCGGTGGTGCCGCCGGTGTAGAGCATGTAGAGGTCGTCGGGCGAGCGTTCGCCGAAGTCCCGCTCGCCGGAGGACTGCGCCAGCGCCGCTTCGTATTCGACCGAATCGGCTGCGGTCGGGATGGTTCCGGTCGTATCGTCGTCGACGACGATGACCGCGCCGAGCTTCGGCGTCCTGGCCCGCACCGCGGCCACCTTGTCGCTGTAGCGCCGCTCGTGGATCAGCGCCACCATGTCCGAATTGTCGAAGATGTACTGCAACTCGTTCTCGACGTAGCGGTAGTTGACGTTGATCATCACCGCGCGCGCCTTGAACACCGCGACCATGGCCTCGGCGGCCTCGATGGTGTTGCGCGAGTAGATACCCACCTTGTCACCCGGCTTCACGCCGTGTTCGAGCAGGTAATGGGCCAGTTTGTTGGCCCGCTCCTCCAGCTGTGCGTAAGTCACCTCACGGGCGTCGTCGACCAGAGCGACGCGATCGGGCATGAGGTCGATGGCATGTTCGACGAGGTCCGCTATGTTGTAGCTCACACCCCCCAAAATAGAACGTGTTACTGTTTCTGACAAGACTCGAGAAGTCAGGAGAACAGAAGTCATGGCCTCAGCAGCGGTCTCCGGGCAAGCGGTGCCGGAAGAAGCGACTCCCCACTGCCTCGTCGAGAAGCGCGGTCACGTCCTGATCGTCACGATGAACCGGCCCGAGGCACGCAATGCGCTGTCGACCGAAATGATGGCGATCATGCGCGATGCCTGGGATCAGGTGGATGCCGATCCGGACATTCGCGTGGCGATCCTGACCGGCGCGGGCGGCGCGTTCTGCGCGGGCATGGACCTCAAGGCGATGAACACCCGCCCGCCGGGCGATTCGTTCAAGGGCGGCGGCTGGGATCTCACCCGCTTCGACGCGCTGCTCAAGGGCCGCAGGCTCACCAAGCCGCTCATCGCGGCGGTCGAGGGCCCGGCCATCGCGGGCGGCACCGAGATCTTGCAGGGCACCGATATCCGGGTGGCCGGCGAGAGCGCGAAATTCGGGGTGTCCGAGGCGCGCTGGGGCCTGTTCCCGCTCGGCGGGTCCGCGGTGCGCCTGGTCCGGCAGATCCCGTACACCATCGCCGCGGAGATCCTGCTCACCGGCCGCCATCTCGCCGCGGCCGAGGCCAAGGAGATCGGCCTGATCGGCCATGTGGTCCCGGACGGCACCGCGCTGGACAAGGCGCTGGAGCTGGCCGACCAGATCGCGGCCAACGGCCCGCTCGCGGTCCAGGCCATCCTGCGCACCATCCGGGACACCGAGGGCCTGCACGAGGAGGAGGCCTTCAAGATCGAGGCCGAGTTCGGCGCCGCGGTCTTCGCCTCCGCCGACGCCAAGGAGGGCCCCCGGGCTTTCGCCGAAAAGCGCAAGGCCACTTTCACCGGGCACTGAGGTCGGCATACCGAGGGTCGGAGACGCCGAGATCCGGACGCCGACGATCCGGGGACGGACGCCGAGAACCCGGGCGCCGGCCTCGGACGCCCGGACCTTCGGCGCCGACCGGCGGGGTCACTCCGCGCCGGGGTAATCCATCCAGAACGGCTCCCACTGGTGGCCGTCGGGGTCGAGGAAGGTGCGCCCGTGCATGCCGACCTCGGCCTCCTGGGCGCGCTTGTCCTCGTTGATCTCCTCGGTCCCGCCCGCCGCCAATGCCGCCTCGGTCAGCGCGTCGACCTCCGCCGCGCTGCCGAGCGACAGGGCGTAGGCCGCACCGGTCGCCGCGGTGGTCTCGGCAACCGGGCGGCGGGTGAAGGTCTGGAAGTACTCCCTGGTCAACAACATCAGACAGATGTTGTCGTCGACCACGATGCAGGCGGCGTTGTCGTCGGTGAAATCCTCGTTCAGCTTCCAGCCCAATCCCTGGTAGAAATCCTTGGAACGGGTCAGATCGCCGACCGGGAGATTGACGAAGATCATCTTGCTGCTCATGGCGTTTTCCTCTCGCACACGGTGTCGGTTTCATCAGTGCAGACGGAGACCCACGGGCGGATTCATCGGTCGCCACGAAGCGATTTCGTACCCTGTTTCCTGTCGGTGGGCTGTGGCATCGTGATCGCCATGACCGATACGTCAGGCTCGACCACCGCCACGGCCGACGCGAGCGTGCTCGCCTCGTTCGAATCCCACCGGCGGGAACTGTGCGCCTACGCGTACCGCATGCTCGGCTCCTCCTTCGAGGCCGAGGACGCGGTGCAGGAGACCTTCACCCGGGCATGGAAGTCCTACGGCTCCTTCCAGGGCCGCGCCAGCCTGCGGTCCTGGCTCTACAAGATCACGACCAACGTCTGCCTGGACATGCTCGACGGACCCCAGCGCCGCGCCAGGCCGATGGATCTGTCCGGGCCGTCCCGGCCGGATTCGCCGCTCCCCGCCCCGCAACCGGACTACGTCTGGGTGGAGCCGATCCCCAACGCGCTGGCTTTCGGCGCCGACCCGGCCGAGCACGCCACCGCCAAGGACTCGTTGCGGCTGGCGTTCGTGGCGGCCTGTCAGCACCTGCCCGCCACCCAGCGCGCCATTCTGATCATGCGCGAGGTACTGCGCTTCTCGGCGAACGAGACCGCCGAGGCGCTGATGCTGTCCCCCGCCTCGGTCAACAGCGCTTTGCAACGAGCGCGCGCCACCATGGCGAAGGTGCGGCCGGCCGACAACGACGAGTACGACGAAACCGACGACCAGCAGCGAAAGCTCATCGATGATTTCGTCACCGCGTTCGAGGCCTACGACATGGACGCGCTGACGGCACTGTTGAAAGCCGATGTGGCGCTGTCCATGCCGCCGATCGAGCTATGGATCAGCGGGCCGGAGAATGTCGCCGCGTTCATGCGCGGCACCGGCAGCGCCTGCGAGGGTTCGCGGATGATCCGGCTCGACGGGGCCAACGGGCTGCCCGCCTTCGGTCATTACAAGCCGACCGAGACGCCGGGAGTCTTCGCCCCGTGGTCGATCACGGTGCTCGAACTGTCCAGCGGCTCGATCAGCGGGCTGAACTTCTTCCTCGACACCGAACGGCTGTTCCCGCTGTTCGGCCTGCCGATGGAACTGCGCGAGGAAGCTGCGGCCGAGCAGGCCGAAGACGTCGCCGAGCAGGCGGCGTACTAGCTCGCCGACCTTCCGGCCCAGGGCCGGTGCACGACCCGACGAGCAGCAGGAGCAGTCGGTCCAGGGCTCGCGGGTCGTGCACAGTGCGGCAGCCGGCGCGCGATATTCAGGACGCCGGGACGTAGCGCTCGCGCAGCTTGCGCTTGTAGAGCTTGCCGTTCGGATCGCGCGGCAGCTCGTCCAGGTAGTCGATCGACCTGGGCATCTTGTACTTGGCCAGGCGCTCGGCGGCGAAGGCGAGCAGTTCGGCGGTGAGCTCGTCGTCGCCGGTCACCCCCTCGGCCGGCTGGACGACCGCCTTGACCTCTTGGCCCCAGTCCTCGTGCGGGATGCCGAAGACCGCGACGTCGGCGACTTTCGGATGGGTGATGAGCACGGTCTCGACCTCGGCCGGGTAGATGTTCACGCCGCCGGAGAGGATCAGGTCCGAGCGACGGTCACACAGGAAGAGATAGCCGTCCTCGTCGAGATAGCCGATGTCGCCGACCGTGAACAGGTCGCCGACGCGCGACTCGTCGGTCTTGGCCTTGTCGTGGTGGTACTCGAAGCTGGAGGCACCCATCTTCATGTAGACCAGGCCGGTCTCACCGGGCGGCAGTTCCGAGCCGTCCTCCTCGCTGAGCACCTTGATCACCGAGTACGGCCACGACTTGCCCACCGAGCCCGGCTTGTTCAGCCATTCGGCGCCGCTGATGACGGTGCCGCCGCCCTCGGTGGCCGCGTAGTACTCGGTGACCGTCGGGCCCCACCACTCGAGCATCCGACGCTTGGTCTCCTGCGGGCACGGCGCCGCGCCGTGCACCATGCTGCGCAGCGAGGACACGTCGTAGCCCGCGCGGACCTGTTCCGGCAGCGCGAGCAGGCGATGGAACTGAGTGGGCACCATGTGGCTGTGGGTGACGCGATGCTTGTCGATCAGCCGCAGCATCTCCTCGGCGTCCCACTTGTCCATCAGAACGACCTTGTGTCCCAACTGGATCGAGATGGTCGCGAAGTTGAGCACCGCGGTGTGGTAGAGCGGGGAGCCACAGATGTGCACGTGATCGTCGTAGGGCCCGAGCCCGAACAGCGCGAAGAACGAGGTGTTCGCCGGCGACACCACATCCGGGTCGGCTCCGGTGAGCGGGCGCCGAACTCCCTTGGGACGCCCGGTGGTTCCCGAGGTGTACAGCATCGGCGCGCCGGTGGTGCGCTCCCGCGGCCTGCCCGCGTCCGCGCTGCCCAGTTCCGACAGCGGGGTGAAGCCGTCGATCTCGCCGACCGCGAAGCGCGCCGACGCGGGCAGGCCCGCCTCGTCGGCGGCCGCGGACGCCGCGGCGGCGAAGCGATCGCTGGCGAAGAACGCCTTGGCCTCGCTGTCGCCGAGGATGTAGGCGACTTCCGGGCCGGTCAGGTGCCAGTTCACGGCCACGATGTAGAGACCGGACTGATAGGCCGCGAAGTAGATCGCGATGGCCTCGGCACAGTTGTGCACCATGCTCACCAGCACGTCGCCGGTGCGCAGGCCCAGATCGTGCAGGCCGGCGGCGTAGCGGTTCGCCAGCTGGGCCAGTTCGCGATAGGTCACCTCCCGTCCCGATGGATCGACCAACGCGATCCGATCCGGATCGGCGGCAGCGATGTTCCAAAGACCGAGAATTTCTGACTCCTGCGTCGTCACCCTGTCGAATTTAGAACGTGTTCTACCGATCGACAAGGGGGGCGAGCTTTCGGAGGTGTTCGACGTCGGGCGCCGACACCAACATCATGGTCACCCCGGCCGCCTCCCAGACCTTCAATTGCTCGCGCACATGGGCCTCGTTTCCGATGATCGCGGTGTCCAGGATCAGCTCGTCGGGCACCGCGGCGGCGGCCTCGGCCTTGCGCCCGGCCTGGAACAGCGCGCCGATCTCGTCGACCTCGCGGTCGTAACCCATCCGCCGGTAGACCTGGGCGTGGAAGTTCATCTCCGGGGCGCCCATGCCGCCGATGTAGAGCGCCATGATCCAGCGCATCCGCTCGAGTTCGGCGGCCGGATCGTCGGTGATGACCACCTGACAGCTGGCGGCGATCTCGAAGTCCTCGCGGGAGCGGCGCGCGCCCGGCCGGGCAAAGCCCTCGTCCAGCCAGGAGTGGTACATCTCGGCCAGTCGCGGAGCGAAGTAGATCGCCAGCCAGCCGTCGGCGATCTCGGCGGTCAGTGCCACATTCTTCGGGCCCTCCGAGCCCAGCCAGATCGGCAGATCCGCACGTAGCGGGTGCACGATCGGCTTGAGCGGCTTGCCGAGACCGGTCGCGCCCGGACCCGCGTACGGCAGCGGATAGTGCGGTCCGTCGTTGGTCACCGGCGCCTCGCGGGCCAGCACCTTACGAATGATCTCGACGTACTCGCGGGTGCGCTGCAGCGGCTTGGCGAACGGCTGCCCGTACCAGCCTTCCACCACCTGCGGGCCGGACACGCCCAGCCCGAGCACCGCGCGCCCCCCGCTGAGGTGATCGAGGGTCAGCGCGTGCATGGCGGTGGCCGCCGGGGTGCGCGCCGACATCTGCACCACCGAAGTGCCCAGCCGGACCCGCTCGGTGCGCGAACCCCACCAGGTGAGCGGACCGAAGGCATCCGAGCCCCAGGATTCGGCCGCGAAGACGGCGTCGAACCCGGCCGCTTCGGCGGCGACCACCAACTCCCCCGCGTCGGCGGGCGGCTGCGCCATCCAATATCCGAGTTGCAGTCCGAACTTCATGATCGACCCTTTCCGCGCACTGCTGCTTGCCACCAGAATAAGAACCTGTTCTACTCGAAAGCGTGACCGAGGGGAATAGCGCGTCCGGCGTCGTCCCGGCGCCCGTCGAGCACGATCACGAACCTCGCCACGGCGCCCTCACCACCACTGTCACCGCCGAGAAAGGGCCGGAATTGGACACCGCCACCAGCACGGCACCCGATGTGCTGAGCGCGCCCCTGAGGATGCGCTTCGACTACACCCGCTCGGTCGGACCGACCATCGGAGCGTTCCTGACCGGACTGCGCGACCGCAAGGTCGTCGGAGCCCGCGGCAGCGACGGCCGGGTGCTCGTTCCCCCGCCGGAATACGACCCCGTGAGCAATCTCCCGCTCACCGATTTCGTCGATGTCGCCGACACCGGCACCGTCTCCACCTGGACCTGGGTGCGCGAGCCGCAGCCCGGCCAGCCCTTCGACCGGCCGTTCGCCTGGGCTCTGATCACCCTCGACGGCGCCGACTCCGCCCTGCTGCACGCCGTGGACGTCGCCTCCCCCGAGCAGATCCACACCGGTCTGCGGGTGCGGGCGCGCTGGGCGCAGGAGACCACCGGCGACATCAAGGACATCGTCTGCTTCGAGCCGGGCGAAGGCTCCGCAGCGCCCACGGCGCCGACCCCTTCCGAGGGCGGCGCCGAGCCGGTCACCATGATCACCACGCCGGTCGATCTGTCCTACAAGCACACCGCCTCCCCGCAGGAGACGGTGTATCTGCGCGGACTGGCCGAGGGCAAGCTGATCGGCGCGCGCACCGACGCCGGCGACAAGGTGTATTTCCCGCCGCGCGGCGCCAATCCGACCTCCGGCCTGCCCACCGAGGACTACATCGAGTTGTCCGACCACGGCACGGTCACCACCTTCTGCATCGTCAACGTGCCCTTCCTCGGACAGCGCATCAAGCCGCCCTATGTGGCGGCCTATGTGCTGCTCGACGGAGCCGACATCCCGGTACTGCACCTGGTGCTCGGCTGCGAGGCGAGCGAGGTACGGATGGGCATGCGGGTGAAGGCGGTCTGGAAACCGCGCGAGCAGTGGGGCCACGGGCTCGAGAACGTGGACCACTTCGAGCCGAGCGGTGAACCCGACGCCGACTACGAGACCTACCAGCACCATCTCTGAGAGGCGAGCACGTTGACCGACAACTCCACCGACATCGCGGTCGTGGGTTTCGCCCACGCGCCGCACGTGCCGGAGACCTTCGGCACCACCAACGGTGTCGAGATGCTGGTGCCCTGCTTCCAGCAGCTCTACACCGAACTCGGAATCACCAAGTCCGACATCGACTTCTGGTGCTCGGGCTCCTCGGACTACCTGGCCGGACGCGCCTTCTCGTTCATCTCCGCGGTCGACTCGATCGGGGCGGTGCCGCCGATCAACGAGTCGCACGTGGAGATGGACGCGGCTTGGGCGCTCTACGAGGCCTTCGTGAAGCTGAAGTCCGGCCAGGCGTCCACGGCCCTGGTCTACGGCTTCGGCAAGTCCTCGGCGGGCAGCCTGCGCCGCGTCCTGACCATGCAGCTCGACCCGTATCTGGTCGCCCCGCTGTGGCCGGACTCGCTGTCCATCGCGGGCTTGCAGGCCCGCGCGGGTATCGACGCGGGCCGCTGGAGCGAACGCGACATGGCCGCTGTGGCCGCGGGCCAATCCGGTGACCTCGACGCCCTGCTCGACTCGCCCTACGTCGCCGACCCGCTGCGCGCCCACGACGTCGCGCCGATCACCGACGGCGCCGCCGCGATCGTGCTCGCCACCGGCGATCGCGCCCGCGAACTGCGCGAACGCCCCGCCTGGATCACCGCGATGGCCCATCGCATCGACTCCCCCACGCTGGGCGCGCGGGATCTCACTGTCTCCCCCTCGGCCGCCGCGGCCGCCCAGGCCGCCACCGGCGGCGATGTGAGCGGCTTCGACCTGGCCGAACTGCACGCCCCCTTCAGCCACCAGCAGCTGATCCTCACCGAGGCCATCGGCCTGAAACCGGAGACCAGGATCAACCCCTCCGGTGGCGCGCTGGCCGCGAACCCCATGTTCGCCGCCGGACTCGAGCGCATCGGCCACGCGGCCACGGCGATCATGACCGGCACGGCCGGACGCGCGCTCGCCCATGCCACCAGCGGCCCGGTGCTGCAGCAGAACCTTGTGACCGTCCTGGATTCGGAGGCGAGCCGATGAGCTTCCCGGCCGCGGTGCTCGGCACCGGACAGACCCATCACGTGACGAAGCGCCACGATGTGTCGATGGCGGGCATGTGCCGCGAAGCCATCGATCGCGCGCTCACCGATTCCGGCCTCACCATCGCCGATATCGACGCCGTGGTGGTCGGCAAGGCCCCCGACATGTTCGAGGGCGTCATGATGCCCGAGCTCTACCTCGCCGACGCGCTCGGCGCGACCGGCAAGCCGCTGCTGCGCGTGCACACCGCCGGCTCGGTGGGCGGCTCGACCGGCATCGTGGCCGCCAACCTGGTGCAGGCGGGGGTGCACAAGCGGGTGCTGGCGATCGCGTGGGAGAAGCAGTCGGAGTCCAACGCCATGTGGGCGTTGTCGATTCCGGTCCCGTTCACCATGCCGGTCGGCGCGGGCGCGGGCGGGTATTTCGCCCCGCACGTGCGCTCCTACATCCGCCGCTCCAACGCGCCCACCCACATCGGCGCCATGGTCGCGGTCAAGGACCGCCGCAACGGGGCCAAGAACCCGCTCGCCCACCTCCAGCAGCCCGACATCACGCTGGAGAAGGTGCTGGAATCCCAGATGCTCTGGGACCCCATCCGTTTCGACGAGACCTGCCCGTCCTCCGACGGCGCGTGCGCGATCGTCATCGGCGACGCCGAAGCCGCCGAGAAGGTCGAGTCCGAAGGCCGCAAGGTGGCCTGGATCCACGGCACCGCCATGCGCACCGAGCCGACCACCTTCGCCGGCCGTGACCACGTGAACCCGCAGGCGGGCCAGGATGCCGCCGCCGCGCTGTGGGCGGCCGCGGGCATCACCGATCCGCTCGAGGAGATCGACGCCGCCGAGATCTACGTGCCGTTCTCCTGGTTCGAGCCGATGTGGCTGGAGAACCTGGGCTTCGCCGCGCCGGGCGAGGGCTGGAAGCTCACCGAGAAGGGCGAGACCGAGATCGGCGGCCGGCTCCCGGTCAACCCGTCCGGGGGCGTGCTCTCCTCCAACCCGATCGGCGCCTCCGGGCTGATCCGCTTCGCCGAGGCCGCCAAGCAGGTCATGGACCGGGCGGGCGACTACCAGGTCGCCGGGGCGCGCAAGGCGATGGGTCACGCGTACGGCGGTGGCTCGCAGTACTTCTCGATGTGGGTCGTCGGCTCGGATCGGCCGGGCGCATGACAGTGTCCGCACAGCCGTTGCAGTTCACCCTCGGCATAGCGCTCAGCCCGCTGAAGCAGCTGGGCGAGCTGGCGCGCACCGCCGAGGAGTGCGGCTTCACCTCCATCGCACTGCCGGACTCGCTGTTCTACATGAAGTCGGCGGCGGCGAAGTACCCCTACACCGCCGACGGCTCCCGATTCTGGGGCGCGGACACCCCGTGGGTCGACCCGCTGATCGGGGCCACCGCGATGGCCGCGGTGACCACCCGGCTGCGCTTCTACACCAATGTCCTCAAGCTGGGCTCGCGCAATCCGCTGCTGCTGGCAAGGCAGGTCGGCTCGGTGGCGAACCTGTCGAACAACCGGTTCGGGTTCGGCGTCGGCATCGGCTGGGCGCCGGAGGAATTCGAGTGGTGCGGGCAGCCCTATGCCCGTCGCGGCGCCCGGGTCGACGAGATGATCGAGGTCATCAAGCTGGCGCTGGGCGGCGGCATGGTCGAATACCACGGGGAGTTCTACGATTTCGACGAGCTGCAGATCAGCCCCGCGCCGAGCGAGCCGGTGCCGTTCTATATCGGCGGGCACACCGACGTGGCGCTGCGCCGGGCGGCCCGGGTCGGCGACGGCTGGACCTCGGCCATGATGACCTTCGCCGAACTGACCGGCACCATCGGCAAGCTCGACGCCCTGCGCGCCGAGTTCGGCCGCTCCGAGATCCCGTTCGAGATCCAGGCGGTCTGCGTGGACAAGGCAGGCCGCGAGGGGTACCAGGATCTCGCCGACGCGGGCGTGACCGACGCGATCGTCGTGCCCTGGCTGTTCGACGGCATCGGCTTCGACGGCGACCTCGCCGCCAAGCAGGAGTCGCTGCGCCGCTTCGCCGAGAAGTACATCGCCGACCCCATCCAGGGGCGGACGCGATGACCGCGGGCTCGACGACCACCGGCCCGGCCGACGCCTCGATACCCGAGCATCCCGCGCGGGCGGCGGGCCTGGCCTCTCAGGCCGCGGTACGCTCCCGCGACAAGCTCGCCTGGCTGTCGCTGTTCGCCGCCGACGGCGTGGTCGAGGACCCCATCGGCCCGTCCGGCTTCGACCCCGAGGGCAAGGGCCATCACGGCCTCGACGCCATCGGCGCGTTCTGGGACACCGCGATCGCCCCGACCGAGTCCATCGAATTCCTCTTCGACGACTCCTTCGCCTGCGGCAACGAGGTCGCTTTCACCGGCCTCATCCGCACCACCCTGGGCGGGCACCTCATCGATGCCGAAGGGGTCTTCACCTACCGGGTCGACGCCGAGGGCAAGATCGCGGCGCTGCGCGCCTACTGGGAGCTCGACCGCGCCATGAAGACCGCGCGGCCCGTGGGCTGAACCTCCGCATCGCCGCCGGGCGACCACGAAGGCCCTCGAATCCGCCTGGATTCGAGGGCCTTTCGCATTCCGCAGGTCTCGCACACGCGGCGCCGTACTCGGCACCGTCACGCACAGACCGGCCGGACCGCGATGTCGCTACGCCGCACCGCAGTCGCTACGCCGAGCCGCCGGGCCGCGGTGTCGCTCGCGGCCGGGGCGGACCCGAGCGTCAGTGCTCGACCGGGCAACCACCGGTCCTGTAGTCCACCGGGAACTCCTTGATGCCGTTCAGCCAGCCCGAACGCAGCCGCTGCGGATCGCCGATCTTGGTGATGTCGGGCAGGTGGTCGGCGATGGCGTTGAAGATCAGGTCGATCTCCAGGCGGGCCAGGTTCGCGCCGATGCAGAAGTGCGCACCGGTACCGCCGAAGGACAGGTGCGGGTTGTCCTCGCGCATGATGTCGAACTTCTGCGGGTTCTCGAAGACGTCCTCGTCGAAGTTGGCCGACCGGTAGGCCAGCACCAGGCGCTGCCCCTTCTTGATCTGCACGCCGCCGAGCTCGACGTCCTCGAGCGCGGTGCGCTGGAAGGAGGTGACCGGGGTGGCCCAGCGGATGATCTCGTCGGCGGCGGTGGCCGGGCGCTCCTTCTTGTAGAGCTCCCACTGGTCGGGGTTCTCCAGGAAGGCGATCATGCCGTGCGAGATGGCGTTGCGGGTGGTCTCGTTGCCCGCGACCGCCAGCATGATCACGAAGAAGCCGAACTCCTCCTCGGTGAGCTTGTCGCCGTCGACGTCGGCCTCGATGAGGGTGGTGACGATGTCGTCGGCCGGGCACGCCTTGCGGGCGGCGGCCATCTGGTAGGCGTAGCCGAGCACCTCGGCCGAGGCGACCACGGGGTCGGCGTCGTTGTCCGGGTCGTCGTAGCCGGTCATCTGGTTGGACCAGGTGAAGACCTTCATCCGGTCCTCCTGCGGGATGCCGATCAGCTCGGCGATCGCCTGCAGCGGCAGCTCACAGGCCACCTGGGTGACGAAGTCGCCCGAACCCGCCTCGGCGGCGGCCTTGACGATCTGCTCGGCCTTGGCCGAGAGCTCGTCGCGCAGGCCGTTGATGGCGCGCGGGGTGAAGCCGCGCGAGATGATCTTGCGCAGCTTGGTGTGCTCCGGAGCGTCCATGTTCAGCAGGACGATGCGCTGCAGCTCGATCTGCTCGCGCGTGATGTCGTCGTTGAAGCGCGGGATGGCGGTGTTCTCGAAGTTGGAGAACACGTCGCTGCGCCGCGACACCTCCTTGATGTCGGCGTGCTTGGAGACGACCCAGAAACCCTCGTCGTGGAAACCGCCGACCTCCGGCGGCTGCGGGTTCCACCAGACCGGGGCGGACCGGCGCAGCTCGGCGAATTCTTCGACCGGAACTCGCTCGGCGTAGATGTCGGGGTCCGTCACGTCGAACCCTTCCGGCAGATTCGGGCGGGCGTTCCGAGTCTCAACCACCAGATGTCTCCTTCACCGCAGATTGTCTCGCTCGCAGATTGCCCACGTCCCGATTGACCACGTCGACAAACTGAAACACGTTCTACAATCAATTCCAGCACAGGTGGCTGCACTAGTAAAGAAGACCTGGGCAACCAGCTGTCACACGTTCCAGTTTTCCCCTAGAGGAAGGTTCCCCCGATGGGCACTCCCGTCATCGTCGAGGCCGTACGCACCCCGATCGGCAAGCGCCGCGGCGCACTCGCCGGCCTGCACGCCGCCGAACTCCTCGGCCTCGCCCAGCGCGGCCTGCTCGATCGCGCCGGCCTCGACCCGGCCCTGATCGAACAGGTCATCGGCGGCTGCGTCACCCAGGCGGGCGAGCAGTCCAACAACATCGCCCGCGTCGCCTGGCTGCACGCCGGACTGCCCTGGCAGACCGGGGCGACCACCGTCGACGCGCAGTGCGGCTCGGCCCAGCAGGCCAACCACCTGATCGCCGGCCTCATCGCCACCGGGGCCATCGAGATCGGCATGGCCTGCGGCGTGGAAGCGATGAGCCGAGTTCCACTGGGCGCCAATCTCGGCGAGAACGCGGGCGCGCGCCGCCCCGCCTCGTGGAGCATCGATCTGCCCAACCAGTTCGAGGCCGCCGAACGGATCGCCAAGCGGCGCGGCATCACTCGCGACGACGTGGACGAACTCGGCGTGCGCTCCCAGCGACTGGCCGCCCAGGCCTGGGCCGAGGGTCGCTTCGACCGCGAGATCATCCCGGTGACCGCCCCGGTGGTCGACAAGGAGGGCAACCTCACCGGCGAGCAGCACGAGGTGACCCGCGATCAGGGCCTGCGCGAGACCACCAAGGAAGGACTGGCGAAGCTGAAGCCGGTCATGGAAGGCGGCATCCACACCGCGGGCAGCTCCTCGCAGATCTCCGACGGCGCGGCCGCGGTTCTGCTCATGGACGAAAAGGTCGCCCAGCGCGAGGGTTTGCGCCCGCGCGCGCGGATCCGCACCCAGGCGTTGGTCGGCGGCGAGCCGGAGTTCCATCTCGACGGCCCGGTGCAGGCCTGCTCCCGGCTGCTGGAGCGGTCGGGCATGAGCATCGGCGATATCGATCTGTTCGAGATCAACGAAGCCTTCGCCTCGGTCGTGCTGTCCTGGGCCCAGGTGCACAAGCCGGACATGGACCGGGTGAACGTCAACGGCGGCGCGATCGCGCTCGGCCACCCGGTCGGATCGACCGGGTCTCGGCTCATCACAACGGCTTTGCACGAACTCGAACGGACCGGCGGAAGCACCGCGATGATCTTGATGTGCGCCGGCGGAGCGATGGCGACCGGCACGATCATCGAGCGCCTCTAGCCGATTTGCCCAATTCTCGGCACCATGTTGAACCTTCATCCCCAGCGCGCCAAAACGTGTCGTACACCACACCATCTCCTTCGGCACAAAACACATGAGATGTCAGCTATCCCATAGTTATCATGGGACGACTTTCGAAGACCTCCGCGACGGGCCGGAACCGGGGCGTACCGGGTGTCCACTGGAGACGTTGGGGCGACCCGCAAACGCGACAGAGACAACCGGTTCGCCACATCGGAGCCCTGATTCGCCGAGGAAAACCCGAATCAGGCGTAGGTTTTCAGTTACTGAGCCGCTAATATCAATGATAGGTATCCGAGATAACGACTGTTAGTACAGTGAAGGGAATTGGGCGGCTCACAATGGCTGATTTCGCGGCGCGGCTGAACAAGCTGTTCGAAACCGTGCATCCCCCGGGGCGCAAGCCTCACACCAACGCGGAGGTGGCGGCTGCGCTGACCGCCTCCGGTCATCCGATCTCGAAACCGTATCTCTCGCAGCTGCGGTCGGGACAGCGGACGAATCCCTCGGATGAAACGGTGGCGGCGCTGGCCAAGTTCTTCAAGGTCAAGCCGGACTACTTCTTCAACGACATCTACGCTGCCAAGATCGATCACGATCTGGAGCTGCTGTCCCAGCTGCAGGGCTATGGACTGCGTCGCTTGTCGAGTAGGGCGTTCGACCTCTCCGAAGAATCACAGAACCTGCTGACCTCCATGGCGGAGAAGTTGCGTGCAAGCGAAGGCCTGCCCGAAATTCCTCCGGACGGCACGGAATAGGCTCACAGGCGACGCGGGCAGTGCGGCTTTCGGGCCGCACTGCCCGCGTTCTGCCCGCCGCCCGCCTGGGCGGCCATGCCGTCGCGCTGCCGCGTGCGGGAGCGGCGAGCGGCGGCGAGGTGGCGGCAATGCCACGACCAATTCACGTTTCGGCGTCTCACGCGGAAACTCACTATTGCAAGTACAGACGTGCGTGCATTTCCGCGACCGGATACCCATCTCACCAAAACGTGCCCGGGCAACGCTTCCGGTGATCGTACAGCGATCGCGAATCTCTGTGAGAAGACCCTAATGTCCGGGTGTTTACCCGGTGTTCAGCACAGTGCCGGCCGGCGACGCCCGACCTCACAGTGGGGCGCCCACGGATGTGAGGTCGAGGTCGCTGTGCGGATGCGGTCAGCGTGCGATCGGGCGGTCAGCGTTCGGCATTGCCGCTCACCAGCATGACTTCGTCGGACGCGTCGAAAGCCCGGGCGATCGTCCGCACCCAGCCACGCGGGCTGATGCCCTCCGGCGGCGCGATCCAGCGCGCGTCGACCACGATCTCGCCCAACGGGTTACGCGCCCAGCGGGCCACCCGTTCGGCCCGCATCGGCACGTCGGCGGGCGGCCTGCCCGCGGCGACGAGTTCGATACCGCTGCCGGACTGCAGATACAGCGCGTCCATGATCTGGGCGACCTGATCGGAGGCGCGCAACTGGGTGGACGAACTCGGTCGCTCGTGCGCGATCACCTCGGGAAAGCGCTCGAGCATCGTCCGGTGCAATGCCCTGGTCTCACGCAACGTCTGTTTGGCGCGCGCCCACAGTTCCACCACGATCCACACCGCGCCGAGCGAGATCAGGGCCGCGGCCGCCGACCAGACCTGCCACGCCCATTGCTCCTGCCCCGGTCCCATCGACTCGGCGCCGGTCCACGAGCGCCAGGCCTGCAGCGACGCGAGCACGCCGACCACGGCAGAGCCCGCGGCATAGATGGCGATACCTCGGCCGAGTGCGGTCCAGTCCAGATTGCGCACGCCGGTGAGCACGATGAACGCACAGGCCAGCGCGAGCACCACCCAACCGGCGGTGAACGACGACACCAGCGCGCCCAGCATCGCCAGCACGCCCACACCGTAGATCACCAGCGCGATCTGGCGAAGATTGCGCCGCGACACCACCGGCCACGCGGCGGCGGCCACCACCGAGGTGGCCGTGGCGAAGGCGATCCAGGCCGACAGGTGCGCGCCGGCGGACAACGATCCGGTCGGCAGCCCCTCCGGACGCAAATTGTCCAGTGCCAGTGCGATTTCCGGAGCCGTCACGGTGGCGGCCGTGCCGACCGCGGCCACCGCGATCACGATCGCCACGCGCGGCGTCGTCGCGGGTCGCACCAGTACGCGGCCGACGCGGGCCCCGACGGCGACCCATACCAGCAGAGCCGTCAACCAGACGATCATCCGAGAGCCTCGTCGAATCGAAGGGCCGAGACGCCCGCGCCCCGGCTGTTGAACACGCGCAGCCGGGTCATCAACATCGCGGCGAATGTCTCGGCCTCCCATTCGGCCATCTCGTCCGCGCCGTCGTCGACGATCTGCTGGTGCGCCCGCTGACTGAGCATGTAAGCGATCAGGTCGTCACTGGCCTCGAGGGTCACCTCGACCGCGGGCGCGCCTTGATGCTCGAACACGATGTGCCCGAGTTCGTGTGCCAGTGTGTGCTCACGGCTGGGCAACGCTGTCGCCAGCACGATCACGTCGCGGTCCGGATAGAAGCGCCGCTGACCACAGACACCCGGCCCGAGGTCGGCGTCGGCGATCTCGATATCGCGCATGCGCTCAGCGGAGACGGCGGCGACCACCTCGTCCAGCGTGGTGGCGTCGAAGTCGGCGGCGACCGCGCAGACCGCGTCGACCGCGGCCGCGACCCGACGGTAGGACCGTGAACTGTTCTGGGGTCTGCTCTGACTCATGGTCATCCTCACAACCTCGGGCCCTACAACCTCGGGCCGAAGAACTCGGCGCGCGCGGCGTCGACTCGGGCTTGGGTGGCGGAGGCGCTCTGGAAGCTGACCGCGCCCGCGCCCGCGGCGGCCAGCGCCATCGCGGCCAGACCGCCGATCACCACCAGCGCGTCCGGATCGGGAGGCTCGCCGTCGGCGCCGGCGGGCCGCACAGAATGGTCCGGCGCGGCCTGCGGTGCGGGTGGCGACGCGAGCGGCCGAGGCCGGTCGGCCGGGGTAGGCGCCGCCGAATCTGGTGCGGCCTCGACAACGGTGGGCGCTGACACCGGGAGCGCGACCTGCTCAGTGGACGGCCCGGCAGCGGCCTGCTCAGCGGACGGTCCGGCAGTAGGCAGGGAAGGCCCGGTAGGGAGGGCGGGCGCCGGCGCGGAGGGAATGTCCGGCGGCGTCGGCGGCGCGGCAGGCGCCGAGGGGGCAGCGGGCGCGGGCAGGCTGGGCAGCGGGATCAACAGGAGCAGCAGCGGTGCCGCGGCCGAACCGGCGCCGAGCGCCAGACCGTGGCCGGCCGAGCCGATACCCGGCCCCAGACCATTGCCGGCCGAGCCGATACCCAGCCCCAGACCATTGCCGGCCGAGCCGGTACCCGGCCCCGGGCCGAGGCCCACGGACCCGGCACCGAGACCGATGCCGACTCCGGCCGAGCCGGTCGCCAGGCCCGGACCCACGCCCGCCGAGCCGGTGTCGAGTACGGCGGCGAGTCCCGACGAACCGATGCCGAGTACGGCGGCGAGACCGGCCGAGCCGGCGCCGAGCGGAATGATCGCGCCCGCCGAGCCGACCGCCGCCGAACCCGCGCCGGAGCCCGCGGCATCGATCGGCCCGGGGGTCGCGGGCGGGGTCGGCGCGAGTTCCGGTGCGACAGGAACGCCCCCGGGTGCCGGTGCGCCGTTCGCGCCCGCCTCGGAGGCCGGGCCGGTCGGGGGAATGCCGGGGTCTTGCGCGATCGGACCGCCGTCGCCCTGCCCGGGGTCCGCGCCGCCGTCGCCCTGGTTGCCGGCATTGCCCTGGTTCCCGGCATTGCCCTGGTCGCCGGAGTTGCCGTTCCCCGGATTTCCGCCGCTGGGATTGTTGTTGTTCGGGTTCCCGTTGCCGAGGGTCCCGTTCGCATTGCTGTTGCCGGAGTTTCCGCCGCCGGGGCTCCCACCGTCCGAGTTGCCGTCGGCCGGGTTGCCCGCCCCGGAGTTGTCGTTCGAGGCGCCGCCGAGACCGTCGCTGCCGGGTGAGCCGCCGCCAGGGGCGACGATCCACGGGGCGGCCCCGCCCGAGTTCCCGTTCCCGGAGTTCCCGTTCCCGGAGTTCCCGTTCCCGGAGTTGCCGTTACCCGGACCGCCTTTGTCCACCGGCAGATCGAGGGGGGCATCGCCGGGGTCCAGCGCGGGCTGAGCGGGCTCGGCCTGGACAGGCGTGACCGAGTCGAACGGTGGCTTGCCGCCGTCGTGGGGATCACCTCCCGGCGAAGCCCACGCGCCGCCGGAAGCGAACAGCGCGATACCGGTAACAGCGCTCGCCACGGCCACAACGCGCCTCGCGCGACCAGCGGCCATGCGCCGCCTCCCCTCTGTACAGCGACGATCCCGCTCGGTCACCCACTCCCGCCGGGACTTCGTACAACGGGAGCAAATACTAATGCGCTTCCCGAATAATGTGCGAAGAACGTCGGCAACCGGGAGAATGCCGAGTACAGCGGCTACAACACCACTTTCGACGCGCTGGACCCGGCCACGGTCGAGAATGCCTGATCAGGCTCCGTACACCGCTTCCGGCGGCGCCGACTTGGCGATGAGATCGGCGACGACCGGACCCAGCTCGGCCGGATCCCAGCGCGCCCCCCGGTCGACGGCGACGCCGTGGCGCCAGCCGTCGGCGAGGGCCACCTTGCCGCCCTCGAGCTCGAACACCCGGCCGGTCACCCCGGCCGATTCGGCACTGCCCAGCCACACCACCAGCGGGGAGATGTTCTCCGGGGCCATGGCGTCGAAGCCGGAGTCGGGCTTGGCCATCATGTCGGCGAAGACGGTCTCGGTCATCCGGGTGCGCGCCGAGGGCGCGATGGCATTGACGGTCGCGCCGTAACGGGCGAATTCCGCGGAGGCGGTAAGGGTGAGCCCGGCGATACCCGCCTTGGCCGCACCGTAATTGGACTGCCCGACGCTGCCCTGCAGGCCCGCGCCGGAGCTGGTGTTGATCACGCGCGCGTCGACCGGGCGGCCTGCCTTGGCTTCCGCGCGCCAGTACTCGGCCGCGTGCCGCATGGTCGCGAAGTGTCCCTTGAGGTGGACCCGGACGACCGAATCCCATTCCTCTTCGGAGAGATTCACCAGCATCCGGTCGCGCACGAATCCGGCGTTGTTGACCAGCACGTCGAGCGTGCCGAAGGTGTCCACGGCCTGCTGGATCAGATTGCGTGATCCCGTCCAGTCGGCGACATCGTCGTAGTTGGCCACCGCCTCGCCGCCCGCCGCCTGGATCTCGGCGACCACCTGTTCGGCGGGGCGCTCACCGGTGGCGTCGCCGTGCAGGGACGAGCCGATGTCGTTGACGACCACCCGGGCGCCCGCCGCGGCGAAGGCCAGCGCGTGCGCGCGGCCGATCCCGCGTCCGGCGCCGGTGACGATGACGACGCGCCCCGCGCAGATCTGCTGATCCATTCCGTTGTCCTCTTTCCGTTCGGTGCGGGTCATGCCCGCTGCTGCTCGCCCGTGCTCGCGGTGCTGTTTCCCGAAGTGCCATTTCCCGCGGTGGACACGGCGAGGAACGGAGGCCGTTCGCCGCCGCCGTGCACCTGCACCATCGCCCCGCTGACGTAGGAGGCCAACGGAGAGGCGAGGAACACCGCGACCCGGCCTACGTCCTCGGGCTTGGCCAGCCGCCCGAGCGGGATGGTCGAGGCCACCGCGTCGATGCCCGCCCGATCGCCGTAGTGCAGTTCGCTCAGCTCGGTCTCGACCGGCCCGACGATCAGGGAATTGACGCGCACCTTGGGCGCCCATTCCATCGCCAGCGACTGGGTGAGACTGTCCACGCCCGCCTTGGCCGCGCCGTAGGCGGCGGTGCCCGGCGAAGGCCGGTGCCCGCTGAGGCTGGAGATCATCACGATCGATCCGCCCTCGGGCTGCTCCTGCATCACGGCATTGGCGGCCTGCGAAACCCACAGCGCCGACATCAGATTCAGTTCCAGGATCTTGGTGTGGAAGTTGACGCTCGCGGTCGCGGCCGGCGCGAACGGCGCGCCACCGGCGTTGTTGACCGCGTGATCGAGGCGGCCGTGGGTGGCGACCACGGTGTCGACCAGGGCGCGCACCGCCTCGGCGTCGCGCACATCGCAGGGCAGGAAGTGCGCCTGCCTGCCCTCGTAGCTCACCGGCGTCTCGGGTTCGCGGCGCGCGCACACGACGACGGTCGCTCCGGCGGCGAGGAATTCCCGGCTGATGCCCGCGCCTACACCGCGCACCCCGCCGGTCACCAAGACGACGCGATCGGACAGGTCGATTTCGAGTCCCACCGTGCTAACCTACCAAGCAACTGCTTGCTTTGCCAACCACTCGCTTTGTCAACCAGAGCTGCATCAACGAAGGGCCTGCGATGGGCATCAACCGTCACACCGAATCCACCGGCGTCGCCGTCGTCACGATCGACTATCCGCCGGTCAACGCCATCCCGACCGACGGCTGGTTCGCCATCGCCGACGAGATCCGCGAGGCCGGGCGCGACCGGAAGACCAAGGTCGTGGTGCTGCGCGCGGAGAACCGCGGTTTCAACGCGGGCGTCGACATCAAGGAGATCCAGAGCAAGCCCGGACACCAGGCGCTCATCGACGCCAACCACGGCTGCTTCGAGGCCTTCGGCGCGGTGTACGACTGCCCGGTCCCGGTGATCGCGTCGGTGCAGGGCTTCTGCCTCGGCGGCGGCATCGGCCTGGTCGGCAACGCCGATGTCGTGATCGCCTCCGACGACGCCACTTTCGGCCTGCCCGAGGTCGATCGCGGCGCGCTGGGCGCGGCCACCCACCTGGCCCGGCTGGTCCCCCAGCATCTGATGCGCGCGCTGTTCTACACCGCGAGCACCATCACCGCCCAGCAGTTGCACCACCACGGCTCGGTGTACCAGGTGGTGCCGCGCGCCGAACTCGACGCCGCCACGTTGAAGGTGGCCGAGAACATCGCCGCCAAGGACGGCCGGGTGATCCGCGCGGCGAAGAAGGCGCTCAACGGCATCGACATCCAGGACGTGCACCGCAGCTACCGCTACGAGCAGGGCTTCACCTTCGAGCTGAATCTGGCGGGCGTCGCCGACGAGATCCGCGCCCGCTTCGACGACGACCTCGCGGCGAGCAAGTCCGGAAACCAGGAGTAAGGACCGATGAAAGACAAACGAATGTCGCTCGACGACGTGGTCGGCGAGCTGCGCAGCGGCATGACCATCGGTATCGGCGGCTGGGGTTCGCGGCGCAAGCCGATGGCGCTGGTGCGCGCCATCCTGCGCTCGGACCTCACCGACCTGACCGTGGTCAGCTACGGCGGCCCCGACCTGGGTCTGCTGTGCTCGGCGGGCAAGGTCCGCAAGGCCTACTACGGCTTCGTGTCGCTGGACTCCGCGCCGTTCTACGACCCGTGGTTCGGCAAGGCCCGCACTTCCGGAGCGATCGTGTCGCGCGAGATGGACGAGGGCATGCTCAAGTGCGGGCTGGAGGCGGCCGCGGCCCGGCTGCCGTTCCTGCCGATCCGCGCGGGCCTCGGCTCAGATGTGTTCACCTTCTGGGAGGGTGAGCTGAAGACCGTCGCCTCGCCGTATCCGGACGCCGAGGGCAGGACCGAAACCCTCACCGCCATGCCCGCGTTGAACCTCGACGCCGCCTTGGTGCATCTCGACATCGCCGACGAGCACGGCAATGCCGCCTACACCGGCATCGACCCGTACTTCGACGACCTGTACTGCATGGCCGCCGAGCGCCGCTACCTCTCGGTCGAGCGCGTGGTGGACACCGAGGAATTGGTGAAAACGGTTGTCCCGCAGCAACTTCTGCTCAACCGCATGATGGTCGACGGCGTGGTCGAGGCACCGGGCGGCGCGCACTTCACCTTCGCGGGCGGCTACGGGCGCGACGAGAAGTTCCAGCGCCACTACGTGGAAGCGGCGAAGACGCCGGAGTCCTGGCAGCAGTTCGTCGACACCTATCTGGCGGTCTCCGAGGACGAGTACCAGGCCGCCGTCCGCCGGTTCGCGCAACAGCAGGAGGGCTCGCGATGACCAGCACCGAGACCATCACCAGGGCCGAGTACTGCGCGGTCGCCTGCGCCGAGATCTTCGACGGCGCGGGCGAGATCGTGGCCTCGCCGATGACGCCGATGGCGACCCTGGGCGCCCGGCTGGCCCGGCTCACCACCGAGCCGGATCTGCTGATGTCCGACGGCGAGGCGCTGTTGCTCGCCGACACTCCCCCGCTGGGCGGCAAGTCCCCCATCGAGGGCTGGATCCCGTTCCGCAAGGTCTTCGACGTGCTCGCCTCCGGCCGTCGCCATGTGGTGATGGGCGCCAACCAGATCGACCGGTTCGGCAATCAGAACCTCTCCGCGTTCGGCGCGCACCAGCAGCCGACCCGGCAGATGTTCGGCCTGCGCGGCGCGCCCGGCAACACCATCAACCACGCGACCAGCTACTGGGTCGCCAAGCACAACAAGCGCGTCTTCGTCGACGCCGTCGACATCGTCTGCGGCGTCGGCTACGACAAGGTCGACCCGGACAACCCGGCCTTCCGGTTCCTGAAGATCCACCGCGTGGTGACCAACCTCGGCGTCTTCGACTTCGAGGGCCCCGAGCACACCATGCGCGCGCGCAGCCTGCACCCCGGCGTCACCCCGGAGGAGGTCGCCGAGAACACCTCCTTCGAGGTCGTCGGCCTGGCCGAGGCGCCGCAGACCCCCGCGCCCAGCGCCGAGCAGCTGCGCATCATCCGGGAAGTGCTGGATCCGAAGAAGATTCGTGAGAAGGAGGTGCCGTCCTCGTGACCACCCCGACACCGCGCTTGCGGACCGCGCTGACCGACCTGGTCGGCATCGAGCACCCGATCGTGCAGACCGGCATGGGCTGGGTGGCCGGCCCGAGCCTGGTCTCGGCGACCTCCAACGCCGGCGGCCTGGGCATCCTGGCCTCGGCGACGATGACCTACGCCGAGCTGGAAGCGGCGATCGCCAAGACCAAGGCGCAGACCGACCGGCCCTTCGGCGTGAACATCCGCGCCGACGCGGGCGACGCGGGCGAGCGCATCGACCTGCTCATCCGCGAGAAGGTCGCCGTCGCCTCCTTCGCGCTCGCGCCCAAGCAGGACCTGATCGCGAAGCTCAAAGACGCCGGGGTCGTGGTGATCCCGTCAATCGGCGCGGCAAAGCACGCGGTGAAGGTGGCCTCCTGGGGCGCGGACGCGGTGATCGTGCAGGGCGGCGAGGGCGGCGGGCACACCGGCCCGGTCGCCACCACCCTGCTGCTGCCCTCGGTGCTGGACGCGGTGGATATCCCCGTCGTCGCCGCGGGCGGCTTCTTCGACGGCCGCGGCCTGGCCGCCGCGCTCGCCTACGGCGCGGCCGGGGTGGCGATGGGCACCCGCTTCCTGCTCACCCAGGACAGCAGCGTGCCCGACGCGGTGAAGCAGGAGTACTTGAACCGGCACCTGCAGGACACCGTGGTCTCGCTCAAGGTCGACGGCATGCCGCACCGGGTGCTCAACACCGAACTGGTGCAGCGCCTGGAACATTCGGGCAATTGGCGCGGCTTCACCGCCGCGGTGGCGAACGCGGCGAAGTTCAAGAAGATGACCGGCATGAAGTGGTCGGCCCTGGTGCGCGACGGGCTGGCCATGCGCAAGACCAAGGACCTCACGTGGTCGCAGGTCATCATGGCCGCGAATACCCCGATGTTGTTGCGGGCGGGCCTGGTCGAGGGCAATACCCAGGCGGGTGTGCTCGCGGCCGGTCAGGTCACCGGCATCATCGACGACCTGCCGACCTGCAAGGAACTCGTCGAACGGATCGTCGACGAGGCCGAGGCGCGGCTCGACGCGCTCGCGGCCCTGCGTAATTCTTCGAAGGTGACTGCCTCGGAGTGACCCGGCGACACGGCGGGCTCGGACCGGTGGATCGGTCCGAGCCCGTTCTGTGTTCGAGGTTCCACGCACGCCTGCGTCGAGCGGCCGTCACGGCATCGGCGGGTCTACAGCGGAGCGGATTCCGCGCGGGGCCTACCGGCGCGTCCTGGATCCGGGGCCCGGATCGGAAGTTGTCCCCAGGTCTGCACAGGTGCTGATCACCAGGGCAGTCGCCCGTATTCGATGCCATCGGTGGCGCCCCAGCGGTAGCCCCAGAGCTGCCCGGTCGGGCCGTCGGCAGGCAGGGTCGCCAGATGCACGATCGGCTCGGCGCCCTGTTCGGGGGTGCGGAAGCCGGTGTTGTGGTTGAGGTCGGTCGCGCAGTAGCCCGGGTTCGCGGCGTTGACCTTGATCGGGGTGTCCCACAGCTCCTTGGCGTACATGGTGGTGATCATGGTGAGCGCCGTCTTCGACGACGGATAGGTGATCGACGTCATCGGCCACATCGGGCCGTCCTGGTCGTTCATCAGCTGCACCGAGCCGACCCTCGCTGGAGACATTGACGATGCGCGCGGCCTCGGCGCGACGCAGCAGCGGCAGCACGGCGTTGGTGACCGCCACCGGGCCGAACACATTCGTCTCGTACACGGTGCGCAGGGAATCGACCGAGGTGGTGGACGGTTGCAGGCCGGTATCGAAGCCGCCGGTGATGGCGGCATTGTTGACCAGGATGTCCAGCCGGCCGAATTCGGTGTCGATGTACTCGGCCGCCGCGGTGATCGAGGCAGCGTCGGTGACATCCAGCCGGACGAAGCGGACCTCGCCGCCCTCGGCGGCCAGTTTCTCCGCGGCGGCCCGGCCGCGCTCGGGATCCCTGGCGCCGAGCAGGACGGTGACGCCGCGGGCGGCGAGCGAGCGTGCGGTTTCGTAGCCGAGGCCCTTGTTGGCTCCCGTGATCAGAGCAATGGTGGTGCTGTCGTTGGTCATGCCGACAACGGTTCCAGTGCGCACAGCCCCCGGGGAGGGCCGAACGAGCGTGGTATCACCGGTACCACCCTCCAACCGCCACGAGCGAGCACACTGGGGACATGGCGAATCGGACCGACCTTGCGGCGTTCCTGCGGGCGCGTCGCGCCGACCTGCGCCCCTCGGATGTCGGACTGCCGCAGACCGGGCCGCGACGCACACCCGGCCTGCGGCGTCAGGAGGTCGCGCAACTGGCGGGCATCTCCGTCGAGTACTACGTGCGCCTCGAACAGGCCCGCGGCCCGCGCCCGTCGGCACAGGTGATCGGCGCGCTGGCCAGGGCCCTGATGCTCACCGCCGACGAACGCAACTACCTTTTCCGCACCGCCGGACACCAGCCGCCTGTCGTGGCAGGCCCGAACCGCACCGTCTCCGTCGCCGTCCGCGCCATCCTCGACGGCCTGACCACCATGCCCGCCTACGTGGCCGACGCGAGCTACGACATCCTGGCCTGGAACGCCATGGCCGTGTTCTTCATCTCCGACCTCACCGACACCCCGGCCTCGGATCGCAATATGGTCCGCTGGGCGTTCCGTCGCCGCGCCGACGACCCGAGCTGGTCGGACCCGGAGACCCTGCAATTCGCCAGGACCACTGTCGCCGACCTCCGCGCCGCCTACGCCCGCTATCCCGGCAACTCGCGCCTCGGCGCCCTGGTCACCGAACTGCTCGGCACCTCACCGCGTTTCGCGCAGATGTGGGCCTCCCAGGACGTGGCCGAACGCCGCAACCACCGCAAGCGGGTCACGCACCCCGAATACGGCGTGCTCGACTTCGAGTGCCAGGTGCTGCATCTGCCCGACAGCGATCAGCGGATCATCATCTACTGCGCAGATCCCGGCTCGCCCACCGAAGCGATCTTCCGCGAACTCGCCGAAGGCAGGAGACCCCTTGTCCCACTGGCATTGCCGGGCAGCGCGCGGCGCGTCTGAGGGAGGCCGGGCCTCGAATACCCGCATACGAGGAGAGATACGACAACGTCACCTCACCCGTCCGCGGATCGGTCTCCGACCACATCGTTACCACCGAGTCGGTCTGTGCATACTGAAATGCCGAGAAGCGCGTATCCGAACGAAGGCGGGATTCGCGACCCGGGCCGTTGACGTTTCTCAGATCTCGAACGGGCAGACACAATGCAGGACATGGAAAACGGTGACGGCAAGGACGCGACGGCACCTTCCCCCGCCGTTGAGTACTGGACGCTGGGTTTGACGTGCGTGGCGATCGTCGCGACCGGCTACCTGATCGCCGGCCTGCTGCACGAGCGGGAGCCGGAGTTGACGACCGCACCGCTCACCCCCACCACTTCGGAGCCGCCGGAACCGGCCGAATACTCGTATGTCACTCCACCGGTGACATTTCCGGTGCAGATCCCGGGTTGTGATGTCGTGGAGCCGCCACAGCCAGGCCAATCGTTTTCGATGACTACCTTCGGAACACCCGAATACGACAACCCGTCCTATCCGTGGTTCTCCGGGCCCAAGGCCGTCGCGATGACGCAGGCGCTGCGTGCGGCGTTGCCCGCCGGTGTCGAGATCGCCTTCGCACCGGTGGATCGGTCACTGGTATTCCAGCCGATCGTCGGCGACCCCACGGAGGACAAGGAGTTCGGCGGTTGGACCGACGCGCTCGCCACGCTACTGCGCGGCGACCTATCGGGCTTGCTGTCGGTGAACGTTCGCGAGTCCACCATGCCGATCCCGCCGTGCGTCGCCGGCTCTCTCGATGAGAGACGCCGCTTTCCCGACGGCACGATCGTCGATACCGATGACACCTGGTCCGAGACGAATGGTGTTCGCACCCTTCTGCGCTCGGCCATCGCTTACCTGCCCGACGGATCCGTCGTCTACGCCTACGCCACCGACGAAGCCGGTGACGAAAACGGCCCTACCGGAACCGTCCCGCTGACCATCGATGATCTCGTCGCGCTCGTCACCGTCCCCGGACTCCGCGTCACCGCGCCGGTTCCGCCCGGAACACCGAACCCACCCGAGTCCTGCGATATCTGGGCGGAGTCCTCCCCCGCGATCGATCAGGCCCAGGCTCGTCGATGGGACGCGGTCCTGGCGCGCATTCCACTCGACGGCTTGACCCTCGACACGCCGCTGGGGGCGCTGCTACCGGAAAGCAGAGGCGGGGCTTGCCAGGTAGTTCGGATAACCACACCTGGCCGGCAATCACGGTTGAGCGTGGCGATCAGCATTGGACAGCCTCTCCCGCCGGAGATTTCGTCGAATGACGGCGCGACGTCACGTCGGCTACCGGACGGAACAGTGGTCGAGACGCGCGAATCGCAAAGCACAGTGATGGAGCCGTCACCCTCCACGCATACGACCCGCACTGTGACCGTCACCCGCCCGTCCGGGATCCGGATCCAGGTCACCTCCGGCGATGGTCCCGCCGAACCGTTGCCGTTCGAGCTACTCGAGGCCATCGCCTCGAATCCGGGACTGGAGGTGTCGCGATGAGAACGATTCCCGGGCTGCGCAACCTCGTGCTCGCCGCTGCGGCGGCCGTAGTCGCCACTGCCGGTGCGGTGGTGGTCCATTCACAACCCGAGGACACCACGCGCAAGATCACCGGCACCGCGGACTCCGCTCCCGGCCTCGCGTGGTCGACAAGCGCTGCCGGGCTCGGACGAGCAGGCGCGGAGTTCCGTGATCCGCGGGCGGGCACCGAATTCGACTTCGGCGGACCAGGGTTCGTCGACGGTGGCGACATACTTGTGACGGTGCTCGGTGTGCCGGACGACGGGTACCTGCGAGATCCGGTGCTGGTCGGCATCGATGCCGGCACCGGCGCGAAGCGCTGGCAGACCCCCGCCGCGGACCTGACCGGTTGCGGGTCCACCCCTGTCGATGGCCAGGTCGTATGTTTCAGCTTCGATCGAGTACTCGTCGGCTACGACCTCACCACCGGAGATGTCACCCGCACACCGACAAAGTTGTTTCCCTTCGCCATCGCGACACTCGATGATCGCGTGTACGTCGCCGAGGGCGACGTCGAATCCGACGACGTGCGCGTCCATGCCGGCACCCTCGCCGACCCTGATGCGTACTGGTCTCAGACATTCGACATGGGTACGTTGTGGGAAGACCTGCCCTTCGAGTCCTTGGACGTGTCCCACGGCCAGGGTGTCTTCACCCTCGGCGCCGATATCGCCGGGTTCGACCTCGCCAGCGGGAAGCCGACCTGGACCACCACCCAGGACGGATGCTCCGATGCCGGCGCAACCAGCGGCGCATTGCTCGTGCGCGCCCGAACCGAATGCGGCGGCCACGAAATCACCGGCAGCGACCTCCTCGACCGCACCGGCCGCGCCATTGCCACCTCCAATAGCAAAGTCGCACAAACTCTTTCGATCGACCTCCCCACCGACGACACCGTTCCCGTCCTGCTCGGCGACAGCGGCTATGACCGCCGCACCGGCCGCCTCCTCTGGACCAGCTGCGACCTGATTTCCGCACCCCAGGAAACCGACGCCACGACCGGCACCGCAGCGGCGATCTTCGGCGACGTCGCCCTCCTACAAGACACCGACGCGCACACCACAACCGGCCTCGACTTACGCACCGGACACCGGCTGTGGCGGACCGACACCACCCGCTTCGGCTCGATCCTGGGCTGGGACGGCCACACCGTAGTCCTCTCCGATTACACCGGACTCTGGGCAATCGACCCCCGAACCGGCGCAATCTCCTGGGACATTCCCTTCCTCGCCGTCAACACCGACACCGAGGCCCTCACCGGATCCGGCCAACTCGCCGCACACGATAAGGGCCACTACACCTACGCCAGCGCCCGAACGATAATCGGACTCCGGCCCCTCGAACACTGACACCGAGTCGCCAACTCCTCGCGGCCTGCTGCCCCGGGCTGCCAGGGTGGTATCGGCGGTACCACCCTGGCCGCCGTCGCAGCGCGCACAATCGGATCATGGCGAATCGGACCGATCTCGCGGCGTTCCTGCGGGCCCGCCGCGCCGACCTGCTGCCCGCCGATGTGGGACTGCCACAGACCGGACCACGCCGCACACCCGGCCTGCGGCGGCAGGAGGTCGCACAGCTGGCGGGCATCTCCGTCGAGTACTACGTGCGCCTCGAACAGGCCCGCGGCCCGCATCCCTCGGCGCAGGTGATCGGCGCGCTGGCCAGGGCACTGATGCTCACCGCCGACGAACGCAACTACCTGTTCCGCACCGCCGGGCACCAGCCGCCCGTCGTGGCAGGCCCGAACCGCACCGTCTCCGTCGCTGTGCGCGCCATCCTCGACGGCCTGACCGCCATGCCCGCCTACGTGGTCGACGCGAGCTACGACATCCTGGCCTGGAACGCCATGGCCGTGTTCTTCATCTCCGACCTCACCGACATGCCCGCGTCAGACCGCAACTTGGTGCGCTGGGCGTTCCGCCGCCCGGCCGACGACCCGCGCTGGTCGGACCCGGAAACCGCGCACTTCGCCAGGACCACCGTCGCCGACCTGCGCGCCGCCTATGCCCGCTATCCCGGCAATCCGGGCCTGCGCGCCCTGGTGACCGAACTGCTCGGCACAGCACCGCGTTTCGCCGAGATGTGGGCCGCCCAGGACGTCGCCGAACGCCGCAACCACCGCAAGCGCGTCACCCACCCGGAATTCGGCGAACTCGACTTCGAATGCCAGGTACTGCATCTGCCCGACAGCGACCAGCGGATCATCATCTACTGCGCCGATCCCGGCTCGCCCGCCGAGGCGATCTTCCGCGAACTCGCCGACGGCACGAGACCCCTTGTCCCCCTATCACTCCCGGGCAGCGCCCGGCTCAGCTGACCGAGCGGCCGTCAGCCGCGACGAGGGCGGGAAGTTCGGTCAAAAGGTCGATCCGGAAATCGGCCAGTTCCTCCACCAACGGCGAGTCGCGGTGGATCCAGCCCCATGGGCCACGCTGGATGAACGCCGTCCGCATCCCGACCGCCTTGGCCGGGGCCAGGTCGTTGTCGAGACGGTCACCGACATACACGATGTCGTCGGCCGGCAGCCCGGCTTCCTCGACGATCCGATCGAAGAACGCGGTGTCGGGCTTGGACACGCCCCAGTCGTCGGAGGTCGCGATGAAGTCACAGGGCAGCTCGAGTCCGCGGAGTAGCCCGCCGGCGCGCGCTGTCTGGTTGCCGACTACGCCGACCCGAATTCCCAGTGCCCGGAGTTCGGTCAGGGCGGGACGCACGTCCGCGTACAGGTCGTCCTCGCCGATCGACTCCGGCTGACCTGCGGCGGCGCGGGCCTCCCGCTCGGCGGCGAGGTCGAACCCCGGGCGGAACACCTGGAAGGTCTCGCGGTGGTCCAGCCCCCGAGCGAGGGTCGCGCCGAATACGGAGGCGAACGTGTGCCGGGGAACGCCGAGCCAGTCAGCCCAGGCGCCGAATACTCGGGTCTCGTCCACCAATGTCTCGCCGACATCGAACACCACGGCCTGAATCGCCACGTGATCCCCTCCCACGTCCCGCACGTCTCGACCCCGATTGTAGTGAGGGACCGCTTTTCCATCGTGCTTCATGAGCCCGGAACGACGAGGGACGACCGCACCGAATACGTGTTGGGAAATTCCCAACACCAGGGCTAGCCTGGAGACATGGACGATGAGCTGCGCGCGGTGGGTGAGCGAATTCGATCCGTCATGCCGGATGGGTGGAGTCAGCGTCAGCTCGCGGAGCGAACGAGCATGAAGACCGACGCACTGTCGCGCGCTCTGAATGGGCAGCGAGGGTTCTCTTCGGTGGAACTCGCCCGGATCGCGGACGCACTCGAGGCCGATCTCTACTGGCTGGTCACCGGGGAGCAGGATCCGCATCGCGTGAAGATCGCGGCTCGGCACAGCTGGGACCCCGCTCAGAGGCTCCGAGCCAACGCCGGCCGTCCGGAGGACGAGGAGCTACTCGATCGTGTGGTCGAAACGTATGCCGCGGCCTACCCGGACGGACCTTCTCCGAGTGCACCGCTGCCCGAGACTCCCGTGGCCATGCGGGCGGCATTGGGCGAACACTTCGTCAGGGACTACGGCGCAAGAGTCGAGGACCGACTGGATGTCGACGTGGTACGTCTGCCGATGCTGTCCACCGACTACTCGCTGAGCATCGGCTCCCGTTCGGTCGTCATACTCACGACCACGCCGTACTGGTTCCGGAGCAACTGGTCGTTGGCTCATGAACTGGCCCACCTGGCGCTCGGACACCACAACGGAAACTCCGATCCCGGAGAAGCGGACGAGGCGCCCGCGAACCGATTCGCGGCAAAGTTGTTGATGCCGGAGGACCTGGTAGTCCGGGAGGATTGGCTTCGGATGGACGAGCCTGCGGTGGCGGAATTCCTCTGGCAGACAGGGGTATCCACACAGGCTTTGAGTATTCGACTGGGATCGCTGGGTGTGCCGGTGTCGGCGGAGGTGGTCGCCGCGCTGAAGCGGCGCACACTGGATCTGCTTCGCGCCAATGCGAGCGAGGAGCGTGTGGCGATCGGTGGTGTGAAGCAATTGATCGTTCGCCAGCAACAGTCGGCGGCCCGCGTGTTTCCGGCGGCCCTGGTCGACGCACTTCAGAAGCGAGTCGGGGCCGGTGCGACCTCGCCCGAACATCTTGCGTGGGTGTTGGACGTGCCTGTCGATGAGATCGATTTTCCCGAGCCCGACGACATCGAAGCTGACGACGACTACGAGCGTGTATTTGCCGCGCCGCCGAGTGTCACCGATCTCGAGGACTGGCTGGCTGCACGCGGTCGGTCCGCGCAGTGAATCCACCTGACATCCGCTGGGGCACCATCACCGAACGCCGAGAGGTGAAAAATCATCCATTTCAGACGTTTTCCTGTACCGATCCTCATCCCAAGACGCCGCAGGGACGAAAGCTACCTCATCCGAAGCAGTGGGAATGGGATGCGCAAGGCTTCATTCGACAGAGTTCGCATTACTTCCGACCAGGCAATCTGCTGGTAGTCGGCTGGTCGCTCACCGACAGCGAGATCCTCGCAGTCGCCCATTTGATGCCGGATGCCGCCGCCGGGAGGTTTTCTGTGCATGTCGGGGTGATCGGCGTCAGTACAACAGTTCGCGGCCAAGGCGGGTCGGTTGCCGACCGGACATTGAAGGAAGCACACATCGCCGCCCTCGGAGATGCCCGAGCGAGCGAGGCAGGCGCTTTGTTCGCGACCGCGAACATCCATACTCGGAACTTCGCCAGTCAACGTCTTTTCGAGCGTTGCGGGTATGAGCCACATGGTGTCCCCAGCGGTGACCTTCAGCAATGGTTCTGCCGCCTCGATGCCTGACCTGCGGGTCGGGCTGATCGTCGTTTCGACCCTGCCTGGCAGCGGTATTCGCGGCTGTCCCCGTGAATACCGCTGTCCCGGAGGGCGATCAGGAGCGGATCAGTGATCCAAGCGCTCGATGATGGTCACGTTGGCCGTGCCGCCGCCCTCACAGATGGTGAGCAGGCCGTAACGACCGCTGCGACGCTCCAACTCGTTGAGCAGGGTGGCGAACAGCTTCGCGCCGGTGGCGCCGAGCGGGTGCCCCAGGGCGATCGCGCCGCCGTTGACGTTCACCTTCTCCGGGTCCGCGCCGGTCTCCTTGATCCAGGCCAGCACCACCGGGGCGAACGCCTCGTTGATCTCCACCACGTCGATGTCGTCGATGGTCAGGCCGGTCTTCTCCAGCGCCCACTTGGTGGCCGGGATCGGCGCGGTGAGCATGAAGATCGGGTCGGCGCCGCGGGCACTGACGTGGTGGATGCGGGCGCGGGGCTTCAGCCCGTATTCCTGCACCGCCCACTCCGAGGCGAGCAGGGTGGCGGACGCGCCGTCGCAGATCTGACTGGCCACGGCGGCGGTCAGCGGGCTGCCCTCGGCCAGGGCAGGCAGCGAGGCCATCTTCTCCAGACTGGTCTCGCGCGGGCATTGATCGATCCAGAAGTCGCCGACCGGCACGATCTCGCCGTCGAAGCGGCCGTTCTTGATGGCGTCGCGGGCGCGTTCGTGGCTGCGCAGCGCCCAGCGCTCCATGTCCTCGCGGGTGATGTCCCACTTCTCGGCGATCATCTGCGCGCCGCGGAACTGCGAGACCTCGCCGGTGCCGTAGCGGTGGTCCCAGCCCTGCGCGCCGACGAACGGCGAGTCGAAGCCGTACTCCTTGCCCGCCAGCATGGCCGCCGAGATCGGGATGGCGCTCATGTTCTGCACGCCCGCCGCGACGATCACCTCGGCGGTGCCGCTCATGATGGCCTGGGCACCGAAGTTGATGGCCTGCTGGCTGGAGCCGCACTGGCGGTCCACGGTGACGCCGGGCACCTCTTCGGGGTAGCCGGCCGCCAGCCACATGGTGCGGCCGATATTGCCCGCCTGCGGGCCCACATTGTCGACGCAGCCGACGATGACGTCGTCGACGCGGGCCGGGTCGAGCGGCTGGCGGTCGAACAGGCCACGCAGCGCGGCCGCGCCGAGATCGGCCGGATGCACGCCTGCCAGTGCGCCGTTGCGCTTGCCGACGGGAGTGCGCACCGCGTCGACGACGTAGGCGTCGCGCATCGGGGCGTAGGGGCGGCGAGCGGAGGGTGCGGACATCTGAACTCCTAGTGGTGACGCGGCGGTGTGATTGCGCGGGGAGGCGCTACGCCTGGTCGGTGCGCTCGGGCACGGTGAGTCCGTCGAGCACGATGGTGAGGTATTGCTTGGCGAGGGTCTCGACGGTGATCGGTCCGCCGGGGCGGTACCAGCGCACCGCCACCCACACGGTGTCGCGCAGGAAGCGGTAGGCCAGTTCCACGTCCAGTTCGGGGCGGAAGCTGCCATCCGCGACGCCGTTGGTGAGCACCTGGTGCCATAGCTCGCGGAACTCGCGGTTGTATTCGTCGATGTAGGCGAATCGTTCGGCGTCGCGCAGGCGCTTGGCCTCGGCCTGGTAGATGGCCACGGCCGCGTGGTGGCGGTCGAAGGATTCGTAGGAGGCGAGCACCAGGGCTTCCAGGGTGTCGCGCGAGCTCAGGCCCGCGGCGACGATCTCGCGGTAGCGGCCGAACAGATCGTCGAGGAAGCCGCGCAGGATCTCGTCGACCATCGACTCCTTGGAATCGAAGTGGTGGTAGAGACTGCCGGACAGGATGCCCGCGGAGTCGGCGATATCGCGCACCGTCGTCGCACGCAGGCCCCGTTCGGCGAACAGCTCGGCGGCCAGGCCGAGCAGTTCGTTGCGCCGTGCTGATTTCGAGGCGTCTGGTGCGGTCACGTTGGCCATAGTACAACCAAGCATTTGCTTGGTGCTAGATGGCGGCCGAACCGCTTCCTAGCAGTTCGGTCCGACGCCGCCCGTCGCCGGCACGCTCAGCCGTTGATGTCGTCGGAGTCTGTGTCGATATCCGAAGGTCGTGGCGGCCAGGGTGGAGCGTCGATCCTCCGTCCGGTCCACCGATCGACCGCAACCACGGAGAACTCACCACTGTCGACCAGGCCGGAGCGGTTCCACATCGGAATGTCGCGGAAGATTACGGCGGCCGACACTTCAGGATGCCGACCGGAAACGAATAGTGCCCATCCGTTCCTGAAAGCGATACGCAGGCTTCCAGATTTGAAGAACACTGGCGACAGAATCGTCGCCGAGACCATCTGCTCGACTTCATCCCTCGCCCAATGGCCGATCGCATGACGCGACGGCGCCTCCTCCGCTATAGAACCGCGCGCCATCTCGGCCCCGTACCCGACGACGATCCGAAACGGTGTATCCGTCTCGAATTCAACATGTTCTGGATGCCAGAGCGTACGTATGACACGGGCGCCACGCATAGGCCGCAGAATCCACCTGTCTTCGTACTCTTCGATCTCCGAGCGCGACTTGTTCACGTCAATCTTCCAACTCGTCGAGTATGTTTCCGAGGCTGTCTTCGGACACTTCACCGCCGGGCAGCTTCACATACACCTCGCCGGTATCCAAGTCGACGACGACATCCGGATTCTTGTTGGCACCATCGCCGCGCCACGCCCCTTGCGCCTTGATTTTGTGGATCGCGTCCCTCACTTCCTGCGCGGGAACGCCATAATAGTTCGCGATCTTGTTGACTTTGGTCGTCAGCGACGCATTCGTGAATGCTCCGCTCGGACTTGTCGAGTTGATGTCCTCTGCGTCATCGGCATCCAGATACACCTTCATGACGACGATAGCGGCGAGTTCGGCAGCGATGCCGGTGAGATCCGGCATCTCGTCGAAGGCGGTGACCACGAAGGCGGCGGTGCCCGCTGTTGCCGCGGCAGCACCGATTATTCGGTAGAGCTTGCTGACGTCATAGGCGCTCTTGAGCACTCTCGCGGTGTTGCCAGCAATGGCCACGACGCCCACCCCGGCGGCGACATTGCTGAGGGCAGCGGTGATCCAGGAGGCTGCTACACCGATAAGAACTGTTGTCCCGGCCGCGATCAGAGCGTTTGTGACCGCTGATTTGAACTTCTCCCGTACCTCGGCGGTGGCATTGCTGTAGTCCCCGACCGGCGCGGCGAGATTGATGGACGCGGATGCGAGTTGGGTGGCGCCGCCCTTCAGTGTGGTGAGGTGTCCGAGGAGGGCTTCGAGACCGCCCTTCTTGTCCTGGATATCGTCGAAAAGGCCGCTGATTTCCGCAATTCGGGCAGCTGCGCCGGTGATGGCGGAGTGTTCGGCGAACGTCTTCCACGTTGATGCGGCGACGGCAAGTTTGTCTTTATTCCCGTTGGGGAGATTGCTCCCGAATTCTTTCTGGATCTCGCCGACCAATGCGTCGTAGAAGCCGGGGAGGCTGCCATTGCCTTCGATGACGCCATCGCCGTCGCTGCCTTTAGAACTCGGGATCGACACTCTATGCTCCGACATCGCCGACACGGCGGGTCGGTCGGGCATCGGATCGGATTTGTTGCTCAGCGCCCAGTTGTATCCTGCGGCGTAGAGCATATTGCCGAAGTTGGTGAGCGCGTCGGCCAGATTCGTGCAGGTCTGCATCGTCTGTAAAGCCGCACTGTCGTATGCTGCCGCCCAGTTCTCACACCCCGCCGTGTCACCCGCCATGCCCGCACATTCACCTTTGATGGCATCGTGGACCGGTTTGTCGGCGGTACGGAGGTCGGCGGCGAGGTCGTGACATTTCTTGGCGGCTTCGTAGTAGGTCTGCCAGTCGATGACCAGTACGCCCACAGCGCTTATCCCCCGTTGAACATCTTGTAGTTGGTCTCGACAGCCCGCGTGTACCGTGCGTGCGCCACCCTGGCGGCATCGCTCATATCGCGGACGCCTTCCACGAACTCCCGTGCGCCGACAGCCCATTGCGAGTGGGCGTCGGCATACGCCTGTGCAGCGACGCCTTCCCAGCCGGTGCCAGTCAAGGTAGCGACCCTGTCGTCGATCTCATCGAGGTGGTCACCGATATAGCCTGCCAGTCCCGACAAGCGCGCCACGATCTCATCGAGGTGGTCTAGATCCACCGAAAATTGTGAACTCACGGCAAATCCAAACTCGAAACGTCCAGACTCGAAGCGTTACTCTCGTCGCGAGCACGATAGGAATCGGCGGTGACACCGAGCCTCTCCGCCATCTCGGTCAGAGCGGTCATGATCTGGGCACCGCCGTCGCGGACATCCCTCCAGCCCTCTGAGAACTCGTTCGCCGCGTCACCGGTCCAAGTACCGTCGACCAGCGAATCGACTTCCCTTGCAGCGGAATCCAGCGCCGTTCGCAACGCCTCGGACAATTCGTAGACGTACGCGCCTACCTCACGCACCTTCTCGGGCACGACCGAGAGGTCTTGACCCGAAGTTGGCATCCCCCCAACACTCATGAACGAACTTTAGCGCGGATTCGTCGGTGCCGTCACTGCGTGTAGCAACTCGCAGAAGCCAATCGAGGCGCGCATGCGTTATCGGCTGGGGACAGGGGCGCGTCGGCGGGGGCCGAGCAGCGCTCTGCGCGTCACGGCTCGCCCCGGCCCAGCGCTTTCCCGTCTTTCAATGCTCAGGCACCCAGACGGAAGGGTGCTTGGCGACCTCGACTCGGCGTTCAGGCCCGCTGACTGCTGATCGAGACGACCTCACCGGTGAGGTAGGTGGTGTAGTCGCTGGCCAACATCGCGATGGTCGCGGCCACTTCCCACGGCTCGGCGGCGCGGCCGAACGCCTCACCCTCGGAGAGCCGGTCGAGCAGTTCGGTGGAGGAGACCTTGTCCAGGAAGGCATGCCGGGCGATGCTCGGCGCGACCGCGTTGATCCGCACGCCGAATTCGGCGGCCTCGATCGCGCTGCACCGGGTCAGCGCCATGACACCCGCCTTGGCCGCCGCGTAGTGCGCCTGCCCGTACTGCGCACGCCAGCCCAGCACGCTGGCGTTGTTGACGATCACGCCGCCGTGGCCGGCCGAGCGGAAGTAGTTCAGCACGGCCCTGGTGCAGCGGAAGGTGCCGTTGAGGGTGATGTCGAGGACGCGATCCCACTGTTCGTCGGTCATGTCGGCCACCGGCGTCTCGCCGCCGAGACCGGCGTTGTTGACCATGATGTCGATGCGACCGAGCGCCGCTGACGCGCCGCTGACGAGGTCGTTCACCTGCGCGGTGCTCTGCACATCGCAGACGATCGCGGCGATCCGGCGTTCGGGGAACTCGCCTTTCAGCTCGATCTCGGTCTCGCCGAGGCGGCGCTCGTGCCAGTCGGAGATCACCACGTCGGCGCCCTCGGACAGCAGTCGCCGTGCGGTGGCCGAGCCGATACCGGTGCCCGCGGCCGCGGTGATGACCGCGACCCGTCCGGTCAGCAGGCCGTGACCGGCCACCGGCTGCGGCGCCACCGACAACGGGCCGCCCGAATTCTGCGTGCTCTCACTCACGGACGGGCCTCCCTCGGCAGACCGAGCACCCGCTCGGAGATGATGTTGCGCTGCACTTCGTTCGAACCTCCGTAGATCGTGTCGGCGCGGGTGAACAGATACAGCCGCTGCCATTCGTCGAGATCGTCGGCACTCGCCGCGGCGGCGCCGGAGCCCGCGGCAGCCGACGTCGAGCCGGCCGCACCCGCGACCAAACCTTCCGCGCCGCGCACCGCCATCGCCAGCTCGCCGAGCCCGCGATGCCAGTTGGCCCACAACAACTTCGCCACCGAGGCCTGCCCGGATTCGTCGATGCCGTGCCCGGCCATCGTGCGCAGGGCATGCGCGCGCAGCACCCGCAGGCCCACCCAGGCCCGGTCGATGCGATCGGCCAGCAGCGGGTCCTCGACCGCGCCGGTGCGCTTGGCCAAGTCCTCGACATCGGCCAGTTCCCGGGCGAACCGGATCTGCTGGCCCAGGGTCGAGATGCCGCGTTCGACGGCGAGGGTGCCCATCGCCACCCGCCAGCCGTCGCCCGGTTCGCCGACGACGAGATCGGCATCGGTACGCGCGTCGTCGAAGAACACCTCGTTGAATTCCGACGTGCCGGTGAGCTGGATGATCGGGCGGACCTCGATGCCGGGCTGGTTCATCGGCACCAGCAGGTACGACAGGCCCTTGTGCCTGGCGGAGCCCTTCTCGGTGCGGGCGACCACGAAACACCAGTCGGCGACATGGGCAAGCGAGGTCCAGATCTTCTGGCCGTTGATCGACCACTGGTCGCCGTCGAGATGGGCGGCGGTGGTGATGGCGGCCAGGTCCGAACCCGCGCCGGGCTCGGAGTAGCCCTGGCACCACAGTTCGGTGACATTGCGGATGCCGGGCAGGAATCGGCGCTTCTGCTCTTCGGTGCCGAAGGCGAGCAGGGTGGGGCCGAGCAGTTCCTCGCCCACGTGCGAGACCCGCGCGGGCGCGTTCGCCTTGGCGTACTCCTCGTGGAAGATCACCTGCTGGCGCACGCTGGCGGCGCGCCCGCCGTATTCCTCCGGCCAGCCCAGGCAGGTCCACCCCGCCGCGGCCAGGTGCCGGTCCCACGCGAGCCGTTCGTCGAAGGCCTCGTGTTCGCGGCCTGGGCCGCCGAGTCCGCGCAGGTCACGGAATTCTCCGTCGAGATTGTCCGCCAGCCATGCGCGCACTTCCGCGCAAAACCGCGCGTCCTGCGCAGCGGTACTGGATTCTGAGGTCTGGATCGCAACCACGTCGGTAGGATAACCTACCAAGCACTTGCTTTGTAGAGCGCTGCTCGAGTCGGCTCCGACCGGCACGCGCACCGACGGTGAGGAAATCCGTGACCGTTCCTGCACAGACGACACCGCTGGCCCTGCACGAGGCCGCGCGGTCGTACGGCGACGCGCCCGCGCTCGCCGACGGCGAGGTCCGCCTCGACTGGTCCGGCCTGCTGGCCGAGGTCCAGCGCACAGCGCGCGCGCTGATCGCCCGCGGAGTGCGCCGCGGCGACCGGGTGGCGATGTGGGCTCCCAATACCCATCACTGGGTGGTCGCGGCGCTGGCCGCGCAGTACGCGGGCGCGGCGCTGGTGCCGCTGAACACCCGTTATGTCGCCGACGAGGCCGCCGACGTGCTGGCCCGCGTGCATCCGGCGGCGCTGTTCGTCTCGGGCACCTTCCTGGGCCGCGACCGCCTGGCCGAACTGCGCGCGGCCGCGCCGGAACTCGCGATCGAGACGGTCGTGGTGATCCCGGTCGAGCCGGGCACCTCGGTCGAGACCGACGCGCACACGCTGAACTGGCCGGATCTGCAAGCAGCCGCCGAATCGGTGCCTGTCGAGGCGGCCGAGCAGCGGGCACGCGAGGTCTCCCCCGACGACCTGTCCGACATCCTGTTCACCTCCGGCACCACCGGCCGGAGCAAGGGCACGCTGGTGGCCCATCGCCAGGCACTGTCGGTGGTGCGCGCCTGGGCCGAGTGCGCGACGCTGCGCACCGACGACCGGTACCTGGTGGTCAACCCGTTCTTCCACAACTTCGGATACAAGGCGGGCATTCTGGCCTGTGTGGTCACCGGGGCGACGATCGTCCCGCAGGTCACCTTCGACGTGCCGCAGACCATGCGGCTCATCGGTTCCGAGCGGATCACCGTGCTGCCCGGCCCGCCGACGATCTACCAGACCATCCTCGATTTCCCTGATCGCGCCTCCTACGACCTGAGTTCGCTGCGGGTCGCGGTGACCGGCGCGGCCACCGTGCCGGTGGTGCTGATCGAGCGGATGCGCGAGGAACTGGCCTTCGACGTGGTGCTCACCGCCTACGGCCTGTCGGAGTCCGCCGGATTCGGCACCATGTGCGACACCGGCGACGACGCGGCTACCGTGGCCAACACCTGCGGCAGGCCCATTCCCGGGTTCGAACTGAAACTCGCCGGCTCCGGCGAGGTGTTGCTGCGGGGCCCGAACATCATGCTCGGCTATCTCGACGATCCCGAGGCCACCGCCGAGGCCATCGACGCCGAGGGCTGGCTGCACACCGGCGACATCGGCACCGTCGACGAGCGCGGATATCTGAAGATCACCGACCGGCTCAAGGACATGTACATCAGCGGCGGCTTCAACGTCTATCCCGCCGAGGTCGAACAGGCCCTGGCGCGTCTGGACGGCGTGGCCGAATCCGCGGTCGTCGGGATTCCGGACGAGCGGATGGGCGAGGTCGGCAAGGCGTTCGTGGTGCCCAAGCCCGGCGCCACGCTCTCCGAGGACCAGGTCATCGCACACGCCAAAACCGTGCTGGCCAATTTCAAGGTGCCGCGCGCGATCGAGTTCCGCGACCAGTTGCCCTACAGCGCGGCCGGGAAAGTGCTCAAGCGGCAGCTCCGTGACGGCGAAAAACGTGAGGAGAATTCGTAATGTCAGACCAACCCGCCGGGGTGCCCGACGAAGGTGAGGTAGTCACCTACGAGCGGCGCGGCCGCGTCGCCGTCATCACGATGAACCGACCCGACTACCGCAACGCGCAGAACTCGGTGATGACCTACGCCCTGGACGCGGCCTTCGTGCGCGCGGTCGAGGACGACGAGGTCGGGGTGATCGTGCTGGCGGGCAACGGCAAGCATTTCAGCGCGGGCCACGACATCGGCACCCCCGGACGCGACCATCACGTGCGCTACGACAACAAGGCCGTGCTGTGGTGGGACCACGTCGACAAGGTCGGCGGCGATCAGCGTTTCGCTCGCGAGTCCGAGGTCTACCTGGGCATGTGCCGGCGGTGGCGGGAGATTCCCAAGCCGACCATCGCCATGGTGCAGGGCGCGTGCATCGCGGGCGGGCTCATGCTGGCCTGGGTGTGCGACCTGATCGTGGCCTCCGAGGACGCCTTCTTCTCCGATCCGGTGGTGCGCATGGGCATTCCTGGCGTGGAGTACTTCGCCCACCCGTGGATGCTCGGCCCGCGTCAGGCCAAGGAATTCCTCTACACCGGTGACCGCTTCGACGCCGCGACGGCCAAGGAGTGGGGCATGGTGAACCGGGTGGTGCCGCGCGCCGAGCTGGAGGCCGAGACGTTCGCGCTGGCCGAGAAGATCGCCGCCATGCCGCGTTTCGGGCTGGCGCTGACCAAGAAGGCGGTCAACCAGGCCGAGGATCTGATGGGCATGCGCGCGGGCATGGACTCGGTGTTCGGCCTGCATCACTTCGCGCACGCGCACAATGCCGAGGTCGGCGCGGATTCGCTGGGTGGCATGAACGCCAGGAGCATGCGCGATTCGGCGAGTTCCGCGGGCGCGGCTTCCAGCGAGGCGGGCGCCTCGTCGGCAGAGCAGAACGGGAAAGCGTAGTGGACCTGGAACTGGATCAGGCGGCACAGGACTTCCAGCGCGAGGTCCGCGAATTCCTCGCCGCGCACAAGCCCGCGCAGCCGCTGCCCTCGATGGACACCGCCGAGGGCTTCGAGGCGCACCGCCGGTGGGAGCACACGCTCGCCGAGGCGCGTTTCTCGGTGGTGGCCTGGCCGCGCGAATACGGCGGCCGCGACGCGTCCCTGCTGGAATGGGTGCTCTTCGAGCAGGAGTACTACGCCGCGCAGGCCCCCGCCCGGGTGAGCCAGAACGGCATCTTCCTGCTCGCGCCGACGCTGTTCGAGCACGGCACCCCAGAACAACTCGACCGGATCATGCCGCGCATGGCCCGTGGCGACGACATCTGGGCGCAGGCCTGGTCGGAGCCGGAGGCGGGCAGCGACCTGGCAGGTATCCGCTCGACCGCGCGGCGCACCGAGGGCGGCTGGCTGCTCAGCGGGCAGAAGACCTGGAGTTCGCGAGCGACGTTCGCGGACTGGGCTTTCGGCTTGTTCCGCAGCGACCCGGAAGCCGAACGCCACAAGGGCCTGACCTACGTGATGTTCCCGCTCACCGCCGAGGGCGTGTCGGTGCGGCCGATCCCCCAGCTCGACGGTGAGCCCGGTTTCGCCGAGATCTTCCTCGACGAGGTGTTCGTCCCCGATCACGACGTCATCGGCGCGCCCGGCGAGGGCTGGCGGGTGGCGATGAGCACCTCCAGCAACGAGCGCGGCCTCTCGCTGCGCAGCCCCGGCCGGTTCACCGCGACCGCGAGCAGGCTGATCGACCTGTGGGCCGAGCGCGCCGACGAATCCGACACCGCTGCCCGCGATGCCGTGGTCGACGCCTGGATCCGCAGCGAGGCCTACCGCCTGCACACCTGGGGCACCGTCACCCGCCTGAACGAGGGCGGCAAGCTGGGCGCGGAATCCTCCATCACCAAGGTGTTCTGGTCCGAGCTCGACATCGCCATGCACGAGACCGCACTGGACGTGCTCGGCGCGCGGGCCGAGGAATCCAGCGCCTGGACCGACGGTTACCTCTTCTCGCTGTCGGGCCCGATCTACGCGGGTACCAACGAGATCCAGCGCAATATCATCGCCGAGCGGCTGCTCGGTCTACCGAGAGGGAGCAGCCGATGAGGTTCGCGCTCAGCCCCGAACAGCTCGACTTCGCAGGCAGCGTGCGCAAACTGCTCGACAGCGGGCGCGCGCCCGCGGCGGTGCGCGCGTGGTCGTCCGGTGACCGCGCACCCGGCCGCGCCTTGATCGGCCAGCTCGCCGAACAGGGCGTGCTCGGCCTGGCCATCGGCGAGGATCACGACGGCGCGGCCGCGGAGCCGATCGACCTGGTGGTCGCCTTCGTCGAACTCGGCCGCGCCGCCGCGCCCGGCCCGCTCACCGAGAGCGCCGCCGCCATTCCCGCGCTCCTGCAAGCGCTTTCCGATCCCGGACCGGCGCAGCGCTGGCTGCCCGGCATCGCCGCCGGATCGACACTGGGCACCATCGCCTTCGCCGAGCCGGGCGGCCGGGCCGTCGCGGTCGACGCCGACGAGGCCGACCTGGTCCTGCTCGTCTCCGGCGACACCCTCTCGGTGGGTACACCGGGCGCCCCGATCCGCTCGATCGACCCGGCCCGCCGGTTGTTCGCCGTCGAGGCGGGCGAGATCGTGGCCGAAGGCGAGCAGGTGCGTACGGCCGCGGCCCGCGCCTTCGACGCCGGTGTCCTGGCCTCGGCGGCGGCGCAATGGGGCGCGGGCCGGGCCCTGCTGCACGCCGCCACCGAATACGCCAAGCAGCGCAAGCAGTTCGGCAAGCCGATCGGTGAGTTCCAGGCGGTCAAGCAGAAGCTGGCCGACGTCCTCATCGCCCTCGACCTGGCCGAACCGCTGCTGCACCGGGCCGCGCTGACCTTCGACGACCCGACCCGCGCCCGCGACGTCTCCGCCGCGGCTGTGGCCTGCGACGAGGCCGCCTACTCCGCCGCCCGCGCGGCGCTGCAGGTGCACGGCGCGATCGGCTACACCGCCGAATACGACCTGTCGCTGTGGCTGACCAGGGTCACCGCGCTGCGCTCGGCCTGGGGCACCGCCGCCGCGCATCGCGCCCGCATCGCCGCCGAGCTGCGCCGGGAACGGGGCATCGCATGAGCCTCGACGAGACCGAACGCAAGGAATTCGCCGATTCGGTGCGCGCGCTGCTGACCAAGCACGCCAAGCCGGAGTCGGTGCGCGCGGCCATGGACACCGACCTCGGCTACGACCCCGCCCTGTGGCGGCTGCTGTGCGAGCAGATCGGTGTGGCCGCGCTCGCGATCCCCGAGGAGTACGGCGGCGTCGGCGCGAGCCTGGTCGAATCCCTGCTCGTGGTGGGCGAACTCGGCCGCACGCTGGCCGGGGTTCCGATGCTGGGCTCGGCGGTGCTGGGCGTGCAGGCGCTGTTGCTGTCCGGCGATACCGAGGCCTGCGAACGGCTGCTGCCCGAGGTCGCCGAAGGTTCGCGCACCCTCGCGGTGTGCTGGGCCGGGCCGCGCGGCTGGGACGAGCCGGGGGTGCGCGCCGAGGGCGACACCCTCGACGGCACCGCCCACTACGTGCTCGACGCGACCGGCGCGGGCACGCTGATCGTGGTCACCGCGACCGGCTGGTTCGAGGTCGACGCCGACGCCGAGGGCGTCACCCGGCGGACGGTGCCCGCTCTCGATCCGACACGCAAGCTCTCCGAGGTGAGCTTCGCATCGGTCCCCGCCCGCCGTCTCGGCTCCGGCGATTCCGCCGAACTCACTCGCAAGCTGCGCGAGATCGCGTGGGTCGCTCTTGCCGCCGAACAGGTCGGCGCGGCCAGGCGCTGTCTGGAGACGACGGTGGAATACACCAAGTCCCGCGTGCAATTCGGCCGGGTGATCGGCAGTTTCCAGGCCCTCAAGCACCGCATGGCCGACATGTACGTCCTGGTGGAATCGGCGGAATCGGTGTCGCGACTGGCCACCGAATCGCTGGCGACCGGCGCCGCCTCGGCCGCCGAGGACGTCTGGGTCGCGCGCACGCACTGCTCGCAGGCCTTCACCGATGTAGTCGCCGAGACGGTGCAGTTGCACGGCGGCATCGCCATCACCTGGGAACACGACGCGCACCTGTTCTTCAAGCGTGCCCACGGCGACGCCCAGCTCTTCGGCGCGGCACGGCGGCCCGCAGCCGCTTGACTCGTGTAAACGCAACCCCGGCAATCTGCGGTGTCTCGTGATCGCCGGGGTTGCGCGTATCTCGGCGCGTTCTCAGCCTCCGGACTCCGATCCCGGCCTGACATACCGTGCCGTCCGTCGCGCGCCCTGCATGACGAGATTCCCCCTCTCGACCATTCGGCGCAGCAGCAACTTGGCCTGCTCCGATGTCAACATGCAGAGTTCAGCCGCTTGCGCTCGGGTGATCGCCCCTTCCGATTCGATGAATTGCAGCACCATCTGCTCTTGTTGAATCGGGTCCGTTCCACGAATCCGGACATAGGCAGAAGGCCGATCCAGCGCGCGGTATACCGCAGCCGACAGATGGTAGGTGCGGCCGCGGCCAGTGCCTCGCAGCTCGATAAGGCCTTCCTCTGCCATACGCCCGAGACCTGCGCGGGTCTCCCCGTCGGTGCGGTGCAATTGTCCGGCGATCTCCGCGGAAGTCATCTTCGTCTGCCGCCGCAGCTCGTGCAGAACTTGCAGGTCGAACAATCGCATCGGTCGGCCGGTGGACTCTTCTCGCTGCAGCACCAACCGCGCCAACTGGATATCCGCGTGACCGAGTGGAATGACTGCACGGACGGAGCGATCATCCGAAAGTCCGTAGTCCGGCGCATCTCGCCCGATTCGCAATAAAGCGGCGTACATCTGACTGATGCCACGTCCACTTCGCTCGACGATACCGGCGCGGCGAAAAGCATCTGCGAGCAGTGGACTCCGAGGATGCGAGACAGACAACAGATTGTCCAATCGCACTCCCGGAGGGAATCCGCCGGGGCTCGTCACCTCGAAACTGTCGTCGTTGATGACAACACGTACCGGCCCGAGCGCCGTGTAGTCGCGGTGCACCAAGGCATTCGCAATCGCCTCACGCGCCGCGATCATGGGCACCCTGGGAATCGACACCCTCAGCAGCCCGAACTGCAGCTCCTCTTCACGATTCCAAGCGGACACCCGCTCGAGCAGTTGCTCGGCCACCGCGAGCAACGGTCCACGCATGAAATGGTTGACCTGCACTGCCAGTCCGCTGAAGAGCTGGAACGCGGCCTCATGATTGGGGATATGCGCGACGATCGACTGCTCGTGCCCGAACAGGAGGATCGCCCCCAGAGTTGGCTGATCATAATTGCCGTCGGTCGACCGCAGAAGGCCGAGAGCTCGGCAGATCTCGACATCCGAGAGGTCCGCGATAACGGAGTCCGCATCGGCTGTCTGTGCCATTCGCCGAAAGCGCTCGAACTCCATCGGGTCGAGGTCCGCCAAGGTCGCACCGCGAGCAGGCAATGATGCGAAATCCAGTGCGCCCCGATCGATCTCGTGAGCCAGCATGTCGTGAGCGGGAAAGGGAACGCACTGCGGAGTACCGTCGATCTTCAGGGTTCGCCGGACGTAGAGGCCGCCAGTTGTCCCGACGACTCGGGTCGCCTCAGGAACTTCGATCGCGATGATCTCTTTGTCGTCCACCTGCACCAGAGTGGTCCGGGTCTGCAGCAGCGGTATGGTCCGATTCGCGATCAAAGCGTCGATCCTTCGCGGATCCGTTCGATGACCGTGCCGTGGCTCCGCACCGGTAACCTGCCCGTTGTCCTCGACTCCGATGAGGAGAACTCCACCAGCGCCGTTGGCGAGGCAGACTACCGTCTCGACCAGATCCGAGTCGTTGAACTTGTTCGCCGCACCGCGCTTGAACTCGACCGACAGACTCTCGCCACCCGCGATCAGAGCCGAAGCTTCCCCGCTCTCCATACCCAAAGTTTATCCAAAATTTTGGGACAGTCTGACGTTGCTGAACAACTGACGCCAAAATTATGGAGAACACGAAGCCATTGCAGCAAGGTCAGTCCATACTGCAATCCCCGGCGGGCCTGCACACAGACTGCCAGACGTCGATCGGCATAGAGTTCAGGGATGACCGACGATCGCCCGGCCATGGCAGCCGCCCTCGATCTGAGCCCGCACCCCGAGGGCGGGTGGTACCGCGAGACATGGCGAAGCTCGGTGGCGTTCACGCCTGCCGGATACCCCGGCCCGCGGGCGTCCGCCACCGCGATTCTGTTCCTGCTGATGCCCGGCGAACACTCCGCACCGCACACGGTGCGCTCGGACGAACTGTGGTTCTGGCACGACGGCGGTCCGCTCGTGCTCGACATCGGTGCCCGCCAGATCGTTCTCGGCCCCGATCTCGCGGCCGGCCAACAGCCGCAGGCGATCGTGCCGGGCGGCGTCAGCCAGTCCGCTCGCCCCCTGGGCGACCGGCACGTCTTGGTGAGCTGTGTGGTCGCCCCGGGTTTCGACTTCGCCGACTTCCGACTCGACTGAGCGCCCCCCTTCGGCGTTCACTCTCCGTGGCGGAAGCGATAGGCGACACCTACCAGGCCGATGTGAAGGCGACCTTCACTCGTCTTCCACGGAAATCAGTTCGCGCGCGACTGCCTCCCCGCCTCGATGCTCAGCGAGTGAACGCTCCAGACGACGGGCGTTGGCCGGCGTGCCGAGCAGGTACGCCGTTTCCTCCACAGCCGCCGGGTCGGCGCGTACCTCGGCAGTGCTCATCCGTCGCATACACAGAGTGTGCGTGATCGCGGACAGAAGAGTGTCGACTCGGAGAGGCCCCTGCCCGAAGGGCTACTCCGGGACCTCGAGCACGCCCTCGTCCACCGCCCATTTGATGGTCTTCTCCAGCTGCGCGCAGCCTTCGGGCCTGCCGGGACCGGCCCCCTGCTCGGCCAGCCGGGCGAAGACCGGGCAGTGGGTTTCCGGTGGCTCGGTCCACTGGACCGAAGTCTGGTGCGTGCTGTATTTGCGCACCAGGACGCGGGAACGACACCCCTGGCACTGCAGGGGTGTCATCCCGTCATCGAGATAGTGCTTTTTGTCCAGCGCGGTCTGGGCCTGCACCGCCGCCCGCCGCGCGGGCTGATCGGCGAAGTCCGGCGCCTTGGCCCAGCTCGCGGTCATCAGACTCCGGCCTCGGCTTCGGACTTCTCCGCCTCGGCGGCCGCTTCGGCCTCGCGCTTGCGACGCAGATTCTCGGCCACCTCGGCCTCCCATGCCTCGTTCGCCTTGGTGGTGTCCACCTCGAACTCGAAGCGCTGGGTCATCTTCTCGGTCACGTCGGCGGCGTCCACATAGAACTGGTCGTACCAGCGGCGCAGCTGATAGACCGGGCCGTCTTCCTCGCACAGCAGCGGGTTCTCGACCTTGGACTTGTGCTTCCAGATCTCGACGTCCTGCAGGAAGCCGGTGCCGAAGAACTCGGTCATCGTCTGGGCGAGCCTGGTCGCGGTCTCGTCGTCGAGACCCTTCGGCTTCTCCACCGTCAAGCCGTATTGCAGGACGAACGAATCCTGCGTGACCGGGTAATGGCAGTTGATCAGCACGACTTTGATCTCGTAACCGCCGTAGATATTGACCAGCGGATTGATCATGTAGGACGGCCCGAAATAGGACGCTTCGGATTTGAGCAGCGTCTCACCGCCGTACTTGGCCGCCATACCCACGTCCGGGCGACCCTTGGTCTCCAGGAACTGGGTGGCCACATGCCCCTCGAAGACGTTCTTGAAGTACGTCGGGTAGGCGTAGTGGATGTAGAAGAAGTGGGCCATGTCGACGACGTTGTCGATGATCTCGCGGCAGTTGGCGCCGTCGATCTCGATCCTGTTCCAGGTCCACTCGGTCCAGTTGCCGTCCAGGCCGTCGGTGGGCGTGCCGTCGGTGCTCGCGTACGGGCCCTCGATGAACGGAATGGTCACGTCTTCCGGCGGCTGGTTGCCTTCGTGGTCGTGCCAGACGTACAACTGACCGTTGCGCTCGAGGGTGGTCCACTTGCGGGTGCGGGCCAGCGGCGGCACACGACGCGCGTACGGAATCGAGGTGCACTTGCCGTTCTCACCCGACCAGCGCCAGTCGTGGAACGGGCAGGCGATCTCGTCGCCCTTGACCTCGCCCATGCTCAGGTCGCCGCCCATATGCCTGCAGTAGGCGTCGAGCACGCGCAGCTCACCCGCACTGTCGGCCCAGACCACGAGCTTGGTGCCGAAGGCCTTCACCGAGTGCGGCTTGCCGTCACGGAAGTCCTTGGCCAAACCGAGGCAGTGCCAGCCACGCGCGTACCGGGTGGGCGTAGTGCCCACATCGAGCTCCCTGACTTTGGCTCCACCGCGCGCACCGGCGCCACCTGGCCCGTTGCTCGGGGTAACTCCCATCGCGATTCCTCCTCCTTCGGTACTAGAACACGTTACAAAAATGTCCCGTTCCACGCCAGTGATCGGCGTGGTTTGGTACCAAAGGTCATTGGTAGACCTGCAAAGAGTCCCACTTCTCGACATAAATAAGAACGTGTTCTAGTCTCAGAAGCAAATGAGTACCGGTTACCAATCCGACCAGGCAGGAGCAGGTCCGAGATGACGCAAGAAGTGACCGAACGGGTCGAAGCGCTGTTGCCGACGCTGCGCGAGCGCGCGCAGGAGGCAGAAGATCTGCGGCGCATTCCCGAGGAAAGCATCAAGTCTCTCCAGGAGACCGGCTTCTTCCGACTGCTGCAGCCCAAGCAGTGGGGCGGCTACGCCGCCGACCCGGTCGTCTTCTACGACACCGTCCGCACCCTCGCGTCGGCCTGCGGTTCGACCGGCTGGGTGGCCGGCATCATCGGCGTGCACAACTGGCATCTGGCGCTGTTCGACCAGCAGGCCCAGGAAGACGTGTGGGGCGAGGACACCGATGTCCGCATCTCCTCCTCCTACGCCCCGATGGGCATCGGCACCGCGGTCGACGGCGGCTACATCGTCAAGGGCGCGTGGGCCTGGTCCTCGGGTTCGGATCACGCGACCTGGGTGGTCGTCGGTGGCCCGGTGATCAAGGACGGCAAGCCGGTCGACTTCGGCAGCTTCCTGATCCCGCGCTCGGACTACCGCATCGACGACGTCTGGAACGTGGTCGGCCTGCGCGGCACCGGCTCCAACACCGTGGTCGTCGACGAGGTCTTCGTGCCCAGGCACCGCTTCCTGAGCTTCCGCACCATGAACGAGCTGGCCTCGCCCGGCCTCGAGCGCAACACCGACCCGGTCTACAAGATGCCGTGGGGAACCATCCACCCCACCACCATCTCCGCCCCGATCGTCGGCATGGCCTACGGCGCCTACGCCGCGCACGTCGAACACCAGGGCAAGCGGGTGCGCGCCGCGTACGCGGGCGAGAAGGCCAAGGACGACCCGTTCACCAAGGTGCGCGTCGCCGAAGCCTCCAGCGATATCGACGCCGCCTGGCGCCAGCTGTCGGGCAATGTCGCCGACGAATACGCGCTGCTCGTGGCGGGCGAGGACATCCCGCTGGATCTGCGCGTGCGGGCGCGGCGCGACCAGGTTCGCGCCACCGGGCGCGCCATCGCCTCCATCGACAAGCTGTTCGAGGCATCGGGCGCCACCGCGCTGACCAACGGCACTCCGCTGCAGCGCTTCTGGCGCGACGCGCACGCCGGGCGGGTGCACGCCGCCAACGATCCCGAGCGCGCCTACGTCATGTACGGCACGCACGAGTTCGGTCTGCCGATCACCGACGGGATGGTCTGATGACCTCGACCGACACGGCGACGGATCCGATCACCTACGAATCGACCTCCCGATTCGCCCAGGTCCGCCCGGATCTGAAACTGCACTACCACGAGGCGGGCGTCGGCAACGGCCCCACCATCGTGCTGCTGCACGGCGGCGGCCCCGGCGCCTCGTCCTGGTCGAACTTCGCCCGCAACATCCCGGTGCTGGCGCAGAATTTCCACGTGCTCGCGGTGGATCAGCCCGGATTCGGGCAGTCGGACAAGCCCGTCGACCATCCGCAGTACTTCGCGCACTCGGCGTCGGCGCTGAAAGACCTGCTCGACACTCTCGGCGTCACCGACCGGGTGCACCTGCTGGGCAATTCGCTCGGCGGCGGCGCGGCGACCCGCTTCGCGCTGGACTACCCGGATCGCGCGGGCAAGCTGGTGTTGATGGGCCCCGGCGGCCTGAGCATGAACGCCTACGCGCCGGACCCGACCGAGGGCGTGAAGCTGCTCTCGCGCTTCAACTTCCAGCCGACGCGCGAGAACCTCGAGGCGTTCCTGCGCATCATGGTCTTCGACCAGAAGCTGATCACCGACGAGCTGATCGATGAACGCTTCGCCTCGGCCAACACCCCCGAGTCGCTGGCCGCGACCCGGGCGATGGGCAAGTCCTTCGCCGGTCCGGACTTCGAGCTCGGCATGCTGTGGCGCGACGCCTACAAGCTGCGTCAGCCGGTGCTGTTGGTCTGGGGCCGCGAGGATCGGGTCAACCCGCTCGACGGCGCCATCGTGGCCACCAAGATGATCCCGCGCGTGCAGCTGCACGTGTTCGGCGGCTGCGGGCACTGGGCGCAGTTGGAGAAGTTCCACGAATTCAACCGGCTCACCACGGATTTCCTGTCCGGCGTGGGCAAGGAGGGATGAGTCATGGGTATCCGTTCGCTCGGCTACCTGCGCATCCAGGCCACCGACATGGCGGCCTGGCGTGACTACGGTCTGAAGGTGCTCGGCATGGTGGAGGGCAAGGGCAGCGACCCCGAATCCCTCTACCTGCGTATGGACGAGTTCCCCGCCCGCCTGGTGATCGTGCCCGGCGAGTCCGACCGGCTGCTGGTCTCCGGCTGGGAGACCGCGAACGCCGCCGAACTGCAGGACATTCGCGACCGGCTCGACCGCGCGGGCGTGGCCTACAAGGAAGGCACCGACGCGGAGAAGGCCGATCGGCGCGTCTACGAGCTGATCCGCTTCGAGGACCCGTCCGGCAACACCCTCGAGGCGTTCCACGGTGTGGCGCTGGAACATCGCCGCGTGGTCAGCCCCTACGGTCATCGCTTCGTCACCGAGGAACAAGGCTTGGGCCACGTCGTGCTCAGCACCTCCGACGATCAGGCCGCCCTCGAGTTCTACCGCGATGTGCTCGGCTTCCGGCTGCGCGACTCCATGCGGCTGCCCCCGCAGATGATGGGCCGCCCCGCCGACGGCGACCCCGCCTGGCTGCGCTTCTTCGGCTGCAACCCGCGCCATCACTCGCTGGCGTTCCTGCCGATGCCCACCCCCAGCGGCATCGTCCACCTCATGATCGAGGTGGAGAACGCCGACGATGTGGGCTTGGCGCTGGACCGCGCGCTGCGCAAGAAGGTCAAGATGTCGGCGACCCTCGGCAGGCACGTCAACGACAAGATGCTCTCGTTCTACATGAAGACGCCGGGCGGTTTCGACGTCGAATTCGGTTGCGAGGGGCTCGAAGTCGAAGACGACGACTGGATCGCGCGGGAATCCACGGCGGTCAGCCTGTGGGGTCACGACTTCTCCGTGGGCATGCGCCCGGAGTAATACCGCCCCGCGGCGATGGGACCTCAGGACAGGACGGCGAATCACGATGGAGACGACGACAGTGACCACCGACGGGCATCCGGTGATCGATCCCAAGCAGTTCCGCACCGTGCTCGGGCAGTTCTGCACCGGCATCACCGTCATCACCACCTTCGGCGACGGCGGCGGCGCTGATGGGAACAGCGCGCCGCCGGTCGGCTTCGCCTGCCAGTCGTTCGCCGCCCTGTCCCTGGACCCGCCCCTGGTGCTGTTCTGCCCCACCAAGGGCTCGCGCTCCTGGGCGGCGATCGAGAAGTCCGGGAGCTTCTGCGTCAACATCCTGGCCGAGGCGCAACAGCCGGTCTGCGCGCGCTTCGGCTCCAGGGAAGAAGACAAGTTCGCCGGCGTGCCCTGGCACACCACCGAACTCGGCCTGCCCGCCCTCGACGACGCGCTGGCCACCATCGAATGCCGGGTGGACAGCGTGGTCGACGGCGGCGATCACTACATCGTCATCGGCCGCGTGCTCTCGCTGTCGGAATCGACCGAGTCCGGCCGACCGCTGCTGTTCTACCGCGGCCAGTACACCGCCATCGAGCCGGAGAAGACCACACCCGCCCCTTGGCGCGCGGATCTCGAGCACTTCCTCACCACCACCACGCTGGATACCTGGTTGTAGGCCCTACGCTCGTTCAGCATGCCCCGGAGTCGCCGCGTCGATCCGGGGCATTGCGCTGCGATACGGCTGTATCCGGCGATTCGACGCCACTCCGTCATGAGGCGCTTCGACCTTTCGGCTGATCGTCCCCGGTCAGGTCCGGGAGTCCGCCCTCAGCGAGCCAGTCCAGAAATGACTGCCGCCTACGACGTTTGACCGCGTCCTCGAGCGCAGCACGGACTGTGACACCCCTCGTCTTGGTACCGAATATCTCAGCTGCCCCGGTGTGCGCAGCTTCATCCGGATCGATCACGACCTCCCCCTGTGCGGCCCCTGGCTCCGTAGATGTCCACCTCGATAATGCCCGGCGGGCAACCAAACCGACAGAGTAAGGTGTACTTTATAAGTTGAAACTTATCAAAGGAGGTTGACGTGCCACTACTGACGGACCCGGCCGCCGCGGCCGGACTGGTGACCAGGGAGATCCGCGCGGGCTCGAGGGAGGGGAACTCCACCCGGATCGCGGTGGCCCGGCGGACGTATCCGACCGGGCAGAAGGATCTCTGGGAGGCGCTGACCAGCGCGGAGCGACTGCCGCGATGGTTCCTGCCGGTGAGCGGGGAGCTGGAAGTCGGCGGGCGGTATCAGCTCGAGGGCAATGCGGGTGGCGTGGTCGAAGAGTGCCAGGAACCGCAGCGATTCGCGGTGACCTGGGAGTTCGGCGGCCATATGTCCTGGCTGACGGTAACGCTGAGCCAGGACGGCAGCGGCACGCAGCTCGAGCTGGTGCACGAGGCGCCGGTGGACCCGCAGATGTGGGAGCAGTTCGGGCCGGGCGCTGTCGGCGTCGGCTGGGATCTGGCGCTGCTGGGGCTGGGCATCCATCTCGAGACCGGCGAGGCCGTCGACCCCGAGGTGGCCATGAGCCTGCACACCACCCCCGAGGGGCTGACCTTCATCCGCACCGCCGCCGAAGGCTGGGCCGACGCGGCGATCGCCGACGGCGACGATCCCACCGCCGCGCACACCGCCGCCGAGCAGACCATCGTGTTCTACACGACCGAGCCCGAGGCGGGCGCCGAGTCCTGATGGCGGTTCCCCCGGCGAAGATCTTCGAGGCGCTCGGCGACCCCCTGCGCCGTCACATCCTCACCCTGCTCGCGGTCGGCGAACGCCCCGCGGGCGAGTTGGTGGCGGCCGTCCAGCAACAGGCCTCGATCTCTCAGCCCGGCGTCTCCCAGCATCTGAAGGTGCTGCGCGACGCCGGGCTGGTCACGGCGCGCGCCGAAGGCACCCGCCGCCTCTACACCCTCGACCCGAGCGGCATCGAGACCGCTCGGGCATGGCTCACCGGTCTGCTCGATCCGCTGCACGGATTCGGCCAGCCGTTGGACGCGCTGGCCACCGAGGTCGCCCGAGGCAAGCACGCCCGGCGCACCCGGCCGGGAACCACGGACGAGTCCCGCCGGGACGCGCGCGGAGCCTGAGTCGCTGAGGTCAGGCGATGGTGCCCGGAGGCGCAATCCACTGGGTCGGCTGGCCGGTCGCTTCACGGACGGTCTCGAAGTCGCGGTCGTAGTGCAGAACGGTGAGGTCATGCGCCTCCGCGGTCGCAGCTATCAGCAGTTCCGACATCCCTGCGCTGCGATGCTGCCCGCGTTCGGTAAGCAGTTGCTGCACTTGATGCGCCCTGTTCCACACGCTGTCCGGCGTAACGACCCACCCGAAGAGCTCGCCGAACAAGTCCTTCTTGCGTATCCGATCGGCCAGAGACCGCGCGGAATACAACAGTTCCAGCTCGACCGGGTCGCAGACGGCCACCACTCCGGCGGTGATCGTCTCGTGCCACGCCTTTCTGATCGCGGGATCGACGAGTACCCGGACAGCCGCCGAGGTATCGATCAGATACGAAATCACCGGCGGTAGTTGTCCTTGTCGAGCAAGATGTCGAAGTCGCCCTGCTCAGCCATCTCACTCAGCGCGCCGAGGGCGGCGACCCGCTCGAGCCGCTTCGCGACCTCGTTCAGCGCGGCGTTCACTGTGTCCTTCTTCGTGGAAGTTCCCAGCAGCCGCTGCGCCTGAGCGAGCGCTTCATCATCCACGTCGATCAACAGTTTGGACATCCCACACCCCTTAGATATCGAATCTATACATAGCCAATATATAGGATATTTCACTGGTTGGTTACTCGCGAGCGAGATCAGCCTCTCGACAACCGCGGATGATTCGCACTGCGCGCATCGAGTTCGCGGCTCAGCTCAGGAGCCGGACGGTGCCGAAGATTTCGCGGGCCTGCTCGGGGCTGACCTCGCCGGGGACGCCGCGGTCGGCGGCGAGGGTGAGAATCAACCCGGGGGTCTCGGTGCCCGGGAACACGAAGGTGTAGACCGAATACTCGGTCGCGCACTCGGCCGGATCGGGGGTCTGGTTGCCGGAGGTCTCGACCATCCACCCAGTGATGCCGCTGCGGGTGGTCAGCGGTTCGGGGCCGGTGACGCGGCGAGTCCAACCGGAACTGTCGTAGGCGATCTCGGCCGTCGATGCGCCGAATTCGGTGGCGGTGGCGGCGTGATCGGTTTCCTGTGCGCGGCTGACGAACGCGAGGGTCCGGGTGTTCTCGCCGCAGTAGTCCTCGCCGTCGACCGCTGTGCCGGTGCCGGAGATGCGGCCCGTCTCGCCCTCGAAGCCTCGGATGACACTCGGCGAGTCGACCGTCCATCCCACGGGGACGTCGTAGGCGATACCGCGCGAGTCCACCGCGACGCCCTGGTAGCCGGGGAGCACCGCGGCGATCACGGCCGACGACTGGGTGGTGGTCGCCGGTGCGGTGGTCGTGTTGCGCCCGGTGGTGGCCGGCGCCGCCGAGGGCGTCGGCATGGCGCGGCTGGTCGCGGAGGCGCCGGAATCCGAGGAGTGGTCGCCCCAGGCGACCAGCACGGCGAAGACGAAGGCGGCCAGCAGGCCTACCACCGCGAACGGGGCGGCGCTGCCGCCCTTGACGCCTGGACCGCGGCCAGGTTCACCGAACGCGGGCGGCCACCGGTGGGGGCGGTTCGGCGGCGCGCTGCGGAAGCGGGTGGGCCCCGTCGGGGTCGACGGATATCCCGGCGGCGCGGAGATGGACCGAAAACCCTGCGGCGGCACAGGGTATCCGGACGGCGGCACAGGACCGTGCCCGTATCCGGGTGGCGGGACGGAGCCGGACTGGTTCGTCGGCTGCGGCACCGGCGCGAACCTGTTTTCGGTCCGCGGCCGGAAAGGCGGACCGAACTCGCTCGCAGCGCGATACTGCGCCGACTTGCCCTGCTTCTCCAGCGGCGGGAATTCGTAGGCCCCGCCGCCGGATTCGTACGGCTGGTTCCCATCCTCGCGGTCCCGCGTCATGATCCCCACTCCCCCTGTGTCATCGTTCGAGCCGCACGGACGACCGAACGACGGCGCAGACCGCCGGTATCGAACCCCCCGCTTTCGATACCGAGTATCGCCGATCCCCGACCGGTTACGCAGTCCGGTTCCGGCAGCGGACGTTTCCAGCCCTCCGAAGGCGCCCCGGATCGCGAACGGAAACCGAACCCGCTAGGACACCTCCGCCGACTGCTGCTCCCGCCGCAGTTCCAGCGCGATGTCGATGAGCTGGTCCTCCTGCCCGCCGACCAGCTTGCGCTGCCCGGCCCGCACCAACATCTGCGCCGCCGATACCCCGTAGCGCTCCGCTTGGCGCTCGGCGTGCTTGAGGAAGCTGGAGTAGACCCCGGCGTAGCCCATCATCAGCGACTGACGATCGAGCAGGCATTCCTGCGGCATAGCAGGGCGTACCACGTCCTCGGCGGCGTCGGCGATGGCGAAGAAGTCGATGCCGGTGCGGATGCCGAGCTTGTCGCACACGCCGACCAGCGCCTCGACGGGGGTGTTGCCCGCGCCCGCGCCGAATCGCCTTGCGCTGCCGTCGATCTGGGTGGCGCCCGCGCGAATGGCGTAGATGGAGTCGGCGACGGCGAGGTCGAGGTTCTCGTGTCCGTGGAAGCCGACCTGGGCGTCGTCGCCCAGTTCGGCGACCAGGGCGGCCACCCGGTCGGAGACCTGTTCGAGCACCAGCGCGCCCGCCGAGTCGACGATGTAGACGCACTGGCACCCGGCGTCGGCCATGACGCGGGCCTGCTTCGCCAGCACCTCCGGGGGCTGGGTGTGCGACATCATCAGGAAGCCCACGGTCTCCAGGCCCAGCTCACGGGCCAGGCCGAAGTGCTGCACGGACACGTCGGCCTCGGTGCAGTGCGTGGCGACGCGGCAGATGGCGGCGCCGTTGTCCCGGGCGATCGTGATGTCTTCCTTGACGCCGACGCCGGGCAGCATGAGCACCGCGATCTTCGCCCGCTTCGCGGTCTGCGCGGCGATGGCGACCAGTTCCTGTTCCGGGGTCTTGGAGAACCCGTAGTTGAACGAGGAGCCGCCGAGTCCGTCACCGTGGGTGACCTCGATGACCGGCACGCCCGCGCCGTCCAGCGCGGCGACGATGTCGCGCACCTCGGTGGCGGTGAACTGGTGGCGCTTGTGGTGCGAGCCGTCACGCAGCGAGGTGTCGGTGACGCGGATGTCGAGTTCTGCCGAATAAGCCATGGCGATCGTCTCCTCCTCAGACCCGGGCCGCGGTGATCTGCTGGGCGATGACCTCGCCGACCTTCGTGGCCGCCGCGGTCATGATGTCGAGGTTGCCCGCGTACGGCGGCAGGAAGTCGCCCGCGCCCTCGACCTCGACGAACACCGACACCTTCGCGTGTCCACCGGAGATCACCGAGGGCTCGTCGAACTGCGGTTCGTTGAGCAGCCGGTAGCCGGGCACGTACTGCTGGATGTCGGCGACCATCCGGTGAACGGAGTCGGCGATGGCATCGGTGTCGGCGTCTTCGGGGATGGCGCAGAAGATGGTGTCGCGCATGATCATCGGCGGCTCGGCCGGATTCAGGATGATGATGGCCTTGCCGCGCTGGGCGCCGCCGATGGTCTCCACGCCGCGGCTGGTGGTCTTGGTGAACTCGTCGATATTGGCGCGAGTGCCCGGCCCGGCCGAGACCGAGGCCACCGAGGCCACGATCTCGGCGTAGGGCACCGGGACCACACGCGAGACGGCGGCCACGATCGGGATGGTGGCCTGACCGCCGCAGGTGATCATGTTGACGTTCGGGGCGTCGATATTGGCGTCGAGGTTCACCGGCGGCACGACCGCCGGGCCGACCGCGGCCGGGGTCAGATCGACGGCGCGGATGCCCGCCTCGGCGTAGCGGGGAGCGGCGGCGCGATGAACATAGGCGGACGTGGCCTCGAAGATCACGTCGGGCAGTTCGGACTGCCGCAGCAGCCAGTCCACGCCCTCGTGCGAGGTCTCCAGGCCGAGCCCGCTCGCGCGCCGCAGACCTTCGCTGTCGGGATCGATGCCGATCATCCAGCGCGGTTCGATGACCCGCGAGCGCCTCAGTTTGTAGAGCAGGTCGGTACTGATGTTGCCGGACCCGACGATCGCGGCGGTGACGGTGCCGTCTTCGGTCACAGCGTCCTCCTCGTGTGGGCAGTGCTAGCTGAAGTTCAGGCGGACGGAACCCAATCCGGCGAAGTCGGCGCGGAAGGCGTCGCCGGGGCGGGCGTCGATGGCGCGGGTGCAGGAACCGGGCAGCACGATGTCGCCCTTCTTCAAGCGCACCCCGAACGAGGCGACCTTGCGGGCCAGCCAGGCCACCGCGATCACCGGGTCACCGAGCACCGCGTCACTACGGCCCTCTGCGACGACCTCGCCGTTGCGGGCGAGCACGGCGTCGATGGCCTTGACGTCGATGTCGGCGGGTGCCACACGCTGCGGGCCGAGGACGAAACCGGCCGAAGAGGCGTTGTCGGAGATGGTGTCGCAGAGGCCGATCTTCCAGTCGGTGATCCTGGAGTCGATCAGCTCGATCGCGGGGGCGTAGGCGTCGGTGGCGGCCAGCACGTCGGCCTCGGTGCAGTCCTCGCCGGGCAGGTCGGCGCCGAGCACGAACCCGACCTCGACTTCCACCCGCGGGTACAGGTAGTTGCCCGCGGGCACCGGGACGTCTTCGAAGACCTCCATCTCGGCCAGCAGGTGACCGTAGTCGGGTTCGTCGACGCCCATCATATGCTGCATCGCCGCGGAGGACAGACCTACTTTGTGTCCGACGACGCGCGCGCCCGCGTCCAGCCTGCGGCGGATGTTGATCAGCTGGATCTCGTAGGCGTCGACCACGTCGATGTCCGGATGGCGGGCGACCAGCGGGGCGACGGCGATGCGATCCGCCTCGGCTTTCGCCAGTTCGGCGGCGAGTTCGATGCGTACGGCGTCGGAGAGCACGCTAGGTTCCTTCCGCTGTTGCCTGTTCCGGTACGCGCGCCGCGTGACGTCCGGCGCGGCGGCCGGAGAACACGGCGTCGGCGAGCGACAGTCCGCTGACGTAGGACTCCGAGCAGATGCCGACGGCGGTGCGGCCGGCCGCGAACAGACCGGGGATGGGCAGGCCGGCAGTCGATGTCACCGCTCCGGTGGTCTCGTCCACGACCACTCCGCCGAGGGTGAGCATCGGACAGGGGTTGGTGAGGCTCGGCTTGATACCTACATCCAACAGCCAATAGGGCCCGCCGCGGACCGATTCGGTGAATTCGGCCGGCTTGCCGACCGGGTCGGGCGCGCCGGAGGCGATCGCCGCGTTGTGCTCTTCGACGGTGGCGCGCAGGCCGGCCGGATCGATGCCCGCCGCGCGCGCCGCGGCCTCGAGGGTGTCGCCGCGTCTGGCGTTGCGGCGCATGACTTCGAACTGGGCGCGCTGGAACCAGGCGGCTTCGGTGCGGATGCGCCGGATCGCGGTGCGCATGCGTTCGTCGTCGGCGAGCATCCAGCCCTGGCCGTCGTGCTGGTTGACCAGCCGGTTGCCGACGGCCGCGCCGTAGCGGGTCTCGTCGATCACCCGGCGGCCGCGGGCGTCGACCAGCAGTGCGCCGGTAAAGCTGCTCGGCGGCAGGATGAACCGCCAGGCCGAGATATTGCCCATCCGGTCGGTGGCCGCGCCGACCTGCTGCGACATCAGGATGCCGCTGCCGTCGTCGCCCATGCTGCCCAGTTCCAGGCCGTGCCGGTACTGCGGGCCGTGCTGGTGCACCATTTCCCGGTTGGAGATGAAACCGCCCGCGCTCACGACGACGCCGCGTCCGGCCCGCACCCGGAAGGTGGTGCCGTAGCGACGATCGAGCGCGTCGAGCTGACGCATCAGGGCTTTGCGCAACGGCGGGTAGTAGATGCCCGGTTTGGCGGCGATCGCGGCCAGCCGGTGGTAGCGCGACCGCACCCGGGCCGGAGCGTCGCGCAGGGTCCGGCACTCGACGCCGATCACCGCGCCCTCGGCGTCGGTGAGCAGCCGGGTGGCGGTGGTGAGGTATTCGACGCGCACGCCGTTGCGCAGCGCGGAGGCGATGAGCGGCGCGGTCATCTTCTTGCCGGAGGTGCCACGCCCCTTGACGCGATGGCCGCGCTGTGCGGGCACCGCCACCTCGCGGCCGTAGCCGGAGACCTCGCTACCGCTGTAGTAGAGGTAGTACTTGTCGTTCGGATACGAAGTCTTGTACGGGCACAGGGAGGCGTCGAACGGGACGCCGTGACCGGACAGCCAGTCGATCATCGCGGGGCTCTCGTCCACGAAGCGCCGCAGCGTCTCCGGCGACACCGCGTCGCCGACCTCGCGGCGCAGGTAGGCCAGCATCTGCTCGGGCGAGTCCTGCACCCCGGCCGCGCGCTGCACCGAGGTGCCGCCACCGGCGTAGATGATCCCGCCCGACAGCGCCGAGGTGCCGCCGCCCGCGAACCGTTCCAGCACCAGGACGTCGGCGCCGGTGGCCGCCGCTTCCAGCGCCGCGCAGGCGCCCGCCGCGCCGAATCCGATCACGATGACATCCGCGGTGATATCAGCGGCGAGTCCAGCGTCCAGGCCCATGCACTCCACTCCGAACTGAAACAAGTTGTCCCGGCTGATGGGACGTAAGAAAACTCTTCTGCCTGTCAACATAGACCAACGGCGCGTCCATTCTATAACGTGTTCTACATGACTGATCCGGTTCTTGACCCACACAGCTACGACGTGGTGGTCGTCGGCAGCGGCGCCGCAGGCATGACCGCCGCCCTCACCGCCGCCCATCACGGACTGCGGGTCGTCGTCCTCGAGAAGGCAGCGCACTACGGTGGCTCGACCGCCCGCTCCGGCGGCGGCGTGTGGATCCCCGGCAACAAGGCGCTGCTCGCGTCGGGCCGCCCCGACGACCGCGAGCAGGCGCGCACCTACCTGCACAGCATCATCGGCGACGTGGTGCCCAAGGACCGGATCGACACCTACATCGACCGCGGCGCGGAGGCCTTCGACTTCGTGCTCGACCACACCCCGCTGAAGATGAAGTGGGTGCCCGGCTACTCCGACTACTACCCGGAGGCGCCCGGCGGTCTCGGCCAGGGCCGGTCCTGCGAGCCCAAGCCGTTCGACCTGAAAGTCCTCGGCGCGGAGAAGGACAAGCTGGAGCCGCCGTATGCCAAGGCGCCGCTGAATGTCGTGGTCATGCAGGCCGACTACGTGCGGCTGAACCTGATCCGCCGCCATCCGAAGGGCATGATGCGGGCGCTGCGCGTCGGCGCGCGCACCTACCTGGCAAAGTTCACCGGCAAGGAGATCGTCGGCATGGGCCGGGCGATCATCGCCGCCATGCGCAAGGGCCTGCTCGACGCCGACGTGCCGGTGCTACTCGAGACGCCGATGACCAAGCTCGTCGTCACCGACGGAGTGGTGACCGGCGTGGAGGCGGTGTACGACGGCAAGCCGACGGTGTTCACCGCGCGCTACGGCGTGGTGCTGGGCAGCGGCGGATTCGAGCACAACGCCGAGATGCGCGAGAAGTACCAGCGCGCGCCGATCACCACCGAATGGACGACGGGCGCGGCCGCCAACACCGGCGACGGCATCCTGGCGGGCATGGACGTGGGCGCCGACGTGGGCTTCATGGAGGACGCGTGGTGGGGGCCGACGGTGTTCAAGAACGGCAAGCCGTGGTTCGCGCTGGCCGAGCGGAATCTGCCGGGCTGCATCATGGTCAACTCCGAGGGCAAGCGGTTCGGCAACGAGTCCGCCCCGTACGTGGAGGCCGGGCACACCATGTACGGCGGCGAGTACGGTCAGGGCGAGGGGCCGGGTGAGAACCTCCCGGCGTGGCTGGTGTTCGACCAGCGCTACCGTGACCGCTACATCTTCGCCGGGTTGCAGCCGGGCCTGAAATTCCCGTCCCGCTGGATGGAGAACGACAACATCGTCAAGGCCGCGACCCTCGAAGAGCTCGCAGGCGTCATGGGTGTGCCCGCGCAGAACCTGGCCGCGACCGTGCAGCGCTTCAACACCTTCGCCGAGACCGGCAAGGACGCCGACTTCGGTCGCGGCGACAGCCATTACGACCGCTACTACGGCGATCCCACGGTCAAGCCCAACCCGTGCCTGGCCGAGATCTCGCAGGGGCCGTTCTACGCCGCCAAGATCGTGCCGGGCGACCTCGGCACCAAGGGCGGTCTGGTCGCCGACTCCTCCGGCCGCGTGCTGCGCGAGGACGGCACCACCATCCCCGGCCTGTACGCCTCCGGCAACTGCTCGACCCCGGTCATGGGTCACACCTACGCGGGCCCCGGCGCGACCATCGGCCCCGCCATCGCCTTCGGCTACCTGTCGGTGCTCGACATCGTCGAACGCAAGAAGGCGCAAGCGGCCACCGCTTCGGCCCAGGCCTGAACAAAGCGTCCGCTCGGTGGGCTCCGGTGTTCCCCGCACCGGGGCTCGCGACGCAGGATGACCGGCAGGCACGGCCCATCCATCCACCGCTTCACGAGGAGAACATCCGATGCCCATCGATCCGTCCGTCGCGCTCGGGGCCGAGCTGCCCACGCGGGAGTTCGCCTGGACCCCTTCCGACGTGCAGCTCTACCACCTGGGTCTCGGCGCGGGCGCGCGCTGGACCGACCAGGCCGAGTTGCGCTACCTCGACGACCGCGAACCCCAGGTGCTGCCCAGCTTCGCCACCGTCGCCCAGACACTGCACGAGACCGAACCGCCGAAAGTGAGCTTCCCCGGCATCGACATCGACCTGGCCAAGGTCGTGCACGCGCACCAGGAGGTTCACGTGCACCGGCCGATCCCGGCCTCGGGCAAGGCGACCAGCACCGGCCGGGTCAGCGAACTGTGGGACAAGGGCTCGGCGGCGGTGATCGTGCAGGAGCACACCATCACCGGCTCCGACGGCGAACCGCTGTGGACCACCCGTTCCTCCATCTTCGCCAAGGGCGAGGGCGGTTTCGGCGGCGAACGCGGCCCGAGCACCAAAGCCGAACTGCCCGAACGGGACCCGGACCTCGAACTGCTCATCCCGACCCTCCCCCAGCAGGCCCTGCTCTACCGCATGCTCGGCGACCGCAACCCCCTGCACTCCGACCCCGCCTTCGCCCGGGCCGCCGGGTTCCCCAACCCGATCCTGCACGGCCTGTGCACCTACGGCCTGGTCTGCAAGGCGGCCACCGACAACGTCCTGGACTCCGACGCCACCCGCGTCACCGGCTACCGCGCCCGCTTCGCAGGCGTGCTCTACCCGGGCGAGACAATCCGCGCCCGAATCTGGCGCGGCGAAGGCGAATTGATTATCGCCGCCACCGCCGTCGAGCGCGACGACGCACCGGTCTTGAACGATGTCCGTCTGACGTTCCGCTAGACCACAGGTCCGCGTGGCGGGCGGGCACTTCGGCTATTCGTCGTAGTGCCCGCCCACCGCGACGATCACGATTTCGGTCTCGGTCACCTGATACACCAGTCGATGTTCGCGGGTGATCCTGCGCGACCATTGACCGGACAAGTGATGTTTGAGCGGCTCGGGCTTGCCCACGCCCCTGAATGGGTCGATGAGCGCGGCCGCGATCTGTTTGTTCGCGGCCTTCAAGACCGTGCGATCGCGAGTCAGCCAGGAAGAGTAAGTCTCCCAGCCGTATCTGGTGAACACCACCTTGCGCTCACTCATCCGGGTCCATCAATTCGTGCGTCTCGAACTCTCCTCGCTGAGCTTCCCGCGCGGATTCGAGCAGTCGGACCCCACCGTGAGTAGCAAGGACATACATGGTCTCCTGCATCGAATTCCAATCCGATTCGGAAACCAATACCGCGTTCTCGCCGGTCTTTGTCACTACGGTGACCGTGTCGTGGTCGTCGTTGACCTGTTTCACCAGGGCGAAGAGATTCTGACGCACGGTCGATATAGGTAGCGTGGCCACAGGAAGACCCTCCAATCAAGTCGTACAGGATATTGTACGGCATCGAGCCGCCGCGTCCGGCGCGGTCACTCGACGACCTCGCGCACCCGCGCGACCATTCCGTCGCGGTCATTCCGGCGTGGTCGGTCGACGTCCGAGCGAGGGCCGACGCGAAGCGCCCGGTCACGGGCGCCTCCTTTAGAATGATTGTGTCTAGTTTAGAAATCATGCAATCAGATCGACGGGCACACCGATAGTGGGAACGCCCACCGGCCTCCCCCGCGCGAAAGAAGGACCATGCCCATAGCCACCCTCAACGGGATCGCCCTCAGCTACGACGTGAGCGGCACGGGGCCGCTGGTCGTGCTGGTCATGGGAGCAGGCAGTCCCGGACGAGTATGGCGCACCTACCAGGTGCCCGCGCTGGTCGACGCCGGATTCCGGGTCGCGACCATGGACAACCGCGGTATCGCGCCCTCGGCCGAGTGCGCAGGCGGCATGCGCGTGGAGGACCTGGTCGCCGACACGGCCGCGCTGATCGAACACCTCGGCGGCGGCCCCGCGCACGTGGTGGGCACCTCGATGGGCGCGCGGGTGGTGCAAGAACTCGCGCTGGCCCGCCCCGAACTCGTGCGCAAGGCGGTCATGCTCGCCACCGTCGGCCGTCCGCATCCGCTCGCGCGCACACTGAACGTGGGCGAGCGGGCATTGCACGACAAGCGCGTCCAATTGCCGCCGGAATACGCGGCGGCGATCAAGGTGATGCTCAACCTCTCCCCGCACACCGTGCAGGACCCCGCCAAGGCGCAGGAATGGCTCGACATCTTCGAGTTCGGCGCCTCCGCGACACCGTCCGCGGGCGTGCGCGCCCAGTTGGGGATGGACCGGTCGCAGGACCGCCTCGCCGCGTACGCGCGCATCACCGCCCCGAGCCTGGTCGTCGGATTCGCCGACGATCGGATGGCCCCGCCGTTCCTCGGCCGGGAGGTGGCCGCGGCCGTCCCCGGCTCCCGTTACGTCGAGATCGAGCGCTGCGGCCACTACGGCTATCTGGAACGGCCCGAGGAGGTCAACCGCGTGATCATCGACTTCCTCTCGGGCCACTGAGCCCCGCCGCCCGCTGAGCCCCGCCTGCCACGACAACCACCGAAAGAGGACATCCGGCGATGACCGCGGAACTTCCACCCTGCCCTGCCTGCTCCTGCGAGTACACCTATGAGATGGGCGCGCTGCTCGTCTGCCCCGAATGCGCGCACGAATGGAGCGCGGCCGCCGGCGACGACGCCGCCGAGGACGGGGTGATCCGGGATGCCGTCGGCAATGTGCTGTCGGACGGCGACACCGTGACGGTGGTCAAGACGCTGAAGGTGAAAGGCAGCGCGACCGGGATCAAGGCGGGCACCAAGGTCCGCAACATCCGGCTGGTCGCCGGGATCGGCGATCACGACATCGATTGCAAGGTCGACGGCATCGGCCCGATGCAGCTGAAGTCCAGCGTGGTCAAGAAGATCTGACCTCCCCGCGAGCGGGTCACCGTGCTGTGCTCCACCCGATCGGAGGGGTGTCACCCGACAGCGGCGTCCACCTGCTGTTGCGCCGGGCGTCGCCGCTGGGCCAGGGATTGGACCACCGAGTAGTACAGGACGATGACGGCGATCGGGGCTAGTGCGGGTGCCCACGCGAGGTTCACCGGCAGCAGGGCCGCGGCGACGGCGCAGGCGGTGAAGCCGATGGCGCCCAGGACCGACGGAAGGGTGGTGGGGACGACGCCGGTGGGGGCGGAGACGGTGGCGGCGTTGAGCAGGTAGGCGGTGGCGACCAGGCCCAGGGCGGCCGACTCGACCGCGCCGACGTCGGCGAACGTCAACACCGCGAGCGCGAGCAGGACGGCGGCGACCGCGGCGGCGCGGAACCACCAGCCGAGCACCACCACGATCAGCGTGGGCAAGGCGGCGGGGGCGGAGAGCAAGGCCACACCCGCGGTGAGCAGGGCGCCTGCCAGGACGGCGAGAAAACGGGTCATCGGCGTATCCGGGTGCTTCGGCGGTGGGCGGGCAACAGGCGCATGGCCTGGTCGAGGCGCACGTCCTGGGGCCAGCCGACGATGTCGACGCCGACGGCGGCCATGTCGCGGTACATGGTGGCGCGCTCCAGATGCCACATGCGGGCCAAGGTGGGGTCGAGTTCTTCGCGGAAGGGGGTGCCGCGCAACACATCCACCACGACCACGACGTGCCCGCGCTTGCGCAGGTCGATCAACGCGAGGGCGAACTGGGTGTCGAGCAGAGTGGAGAAGGCGACGATGATCGCGCCGAGCGGGACGGCGGCGTGCGGGGCGAGGGTGCCGGTGGTGGGGATGTGTTCGTCGCCGACGGCGAGCACGGTGTCGACGATGCGGTAGAACTGGCGGCGGCCGATGTCGGGGCGCAGCCAGCGTGGCTGGTCGCCGAGGCACACCACGGCGGTGCGGTCGCCCGCCGAGAGGGTGGACTGGACGACCTGGGCCGCGCCGCGCACCGACAGTTCCAGCGCGTCGGTGGCCGGGCCGGGAGCCTGCAGCGAGGTGTCGATCAGGACGACGACATCGGCGGACCGATTGGTCAGGCGCTCGGTGATGAACAGCCGCCCGCGCCGGGCACTGACCGGCCAGTTCACCGTGCGCAACTGGTCGCCCGGGCTGTACACGCGGATGTCGGCGTACTCGACGCCCGGCCCGTGCCTGCGGGTGAGATGGGTGCCGAGACGTTCGGGCAGTTCGGTTCTGGGCATGCGCATGCGCTGCGGGTCGGTCACCGGATACACGTAGAGCTGTCCGGCGGGCAGGATCTCGCTCGCGGTCGCCAAACCCGAGGGGCTCAGCGCGGTGACGCGCACCGACAACGGATACCGCCCCCACCGCGCGGCCGACAGACTCAGGCGCAGTCCGGCCGGCCCGGCCCCGGAATCGTCGGTCTGCTCGACAGCGGTGTCCAGGCCCGTCATCGGCTCGGGGGCGAGCCGCAGCAGCGCGTGCCCGGACTCCACATACGCCGCGACCGAGAACTCCATCCGCTCGGCCTCGAAACAACGCTGGACGCCGCCGCCGTCGAGCCCGATCATCGTGCGCGCCCGCTGCCAGGGCGCCGAGGCCAGCACCCCCAGCAGCGGCGCCGCGAACACCACCGGCTGCCAGCGCGCGAGCACCACCGCCGTCAGCAGGGCGACCGCCGCGCACCCGGCGAGCATGTAGGCCAATGCGGCGGGCCGCCAACGCAGTTCGGCCTCGACGGTGCCCGCGGCGTCACGATGTCTCATCTCGCCCGCCTCAGGTCCCGGCGCCTCATGTCGCGGTGGCGCGCGGCACCGGCAGCCTGCGCAGCAGTTCGCCGATCACATCCTCCCCGCGCACCCGCCGCACCCACATCTCCGGACGCAGCGTGATGCGGTGGGCCATCGCCGGGATCGCCAGTACCTTCACGTCTTCGGGGATCACGTAGTCGCGGCCGAGCAGCAGTGCGCGGGCCCGCGCCATCTGCACCAGATCCAGTTCCGCGCGGGGGCTCGCGCCGACCTCCACCTGTGGATGCCCTCGGGTCGCGCTCGCCAGCGCCACCACATAGCCGACCACATCCGGATGCACCGTCACGTACTCGACGGCTTGGCGCATCTCCAACAGCGTGTGCGCGTCGACGACCCGGTTGACCTCCGGCTGCACCGAGCCGCGTTCGAGCCTGCGCCGGATCATCTGCGCCTCGTCGTGCTCGGACAGATAGCCCAGCCGCAACTGCACGGCGAAGCGGTCCAGCTGGGCTTCCGGCAGCGGGTAGGTGCCCTCGTACTCGATGGGGTTGTCGGTCGCCAGCACGATGAAAGGCTGTGGCAGCGGGAATGTTTCACCGTCCATGCTGACCTGGCCCTCGGCCATCGCCTCCAGCAGCGCGGCCTGGGTCTTGGGCGGGGTGCGGTTGACCTCGTCGGCCAGCAGCACATTGGTGAACACCGGGCCGCGGCGGAAGTTGAACCGGCCGGAGTTCATGTCGTAGATGGTGGAGCCGAGCAGGTCGGCGGGCAGCAGGTCCGGGGTGAACTGCACGCGGGTGAACTCCAGGCCCAGCGCCGCGGCGAAGGAGCGGGCGATCAGCGTCTTGCCGAGTCCCGGCAGATCCTCGATGAGGACGTGGCCGCCGGAGAGCACGGCGATCATGATCAGCCGCAACTCCTCCTGCTTGCCGACGACGACGCGGGACAGTTCCCGCAGCACCGCCTCGGCGCGCTGGACGGTCGCCTCCAGTGGCATGGTCATGCTCAATTCGTCTCACATTCTCTGCAGACGGCCGAGGATCTCGTCCAGGGCCGCCCTGCCCGGTGCGGGTGTGCTCTGATCACGAACTTCGGAATCGGCCGGATCGACCCAGCGCCACAGGTCCGGCCCGAACAGGTGCAGCCCGGCGGCCTCCATCGCCCGGCGGTTCTTGGCGACCCTGGTGCCCGCCGACAGCTCGAATTCCTTGGCCAGCAGGGGACGCAGGTGGCGGTCCCAGTCGGCGCGGGTGCCGTCGGCGCGGGCGGCGAGCATCTCGGCCCTGGCCTGCCAGCGGCGCAGCATCTCGACGGGACCGTTGTCGATCTCCTCGGATCTGTTGTCCGACGGGGGCGCTCGGCGCTCGCGCAGCGACCACAGCAGCGCGACCAGTGCGACGGCGACCGGCAGCGCGGCCAGCGGCAACATCGCCTCGCGCCACCTGGCGAAGGCGACAGCTTCCGCCAGCAGCGCCACGACGATCGCGATCACCACCACGGCTTTGCGGTTCATCCGCTCTCACCCCGCACCCCCGCGCTCGTCAGGGTCGCGCCCTGCAGGTCCGCGAGCACGATGCGCAGCAATTGCTCGGCGCGCATCCGCTGCCATTCGAGCATGGCGTGCGGGCTGAACCTGGCCTCCTCGAACATGGCGACCAACTCCTTGGCGGAGGTGTCGTGCAGTTTGCCGCTGGCGAAGGCGCGGGCCAGCACCTCCATCGGGGTGTCGGAGGCCTTCGGTGCGGCCGTGCGGTCCGAGGCCAGGCCATGTTCCATCGCGACGTAGCAGGCGATGATGGCGGTGCGCGGTTCCTGGCCGGGCGCGCTCATCGCCGCCAGACCCATTTCGGCGGCCCTGGCCAGCGATTCCTGTTCGGTCGGGCCGATCGGCGCTTCGGCCGGCGCGCTCGGCGCGGGCGGGCGGCGGGCGGTGATGCCGACGACCACCAGGCCGAGGCAGGCCACCGCGACCAGCACCACCGCCGCCACGATCGCCAGCCGCAATTCCGCGCCGGTGAGCTGGGTGGTCGTGCCCGGCCCGAGGGTGGGCGTGCCGGTGGGCTGATCGCCCGAGGGCAGATCCCTACCGGACGGGGCGGTCGGGGCGCCGCCGCCGATCCGAACGAGCAGCAGAGCCGAGACGGCCATCAGGATCAGGCCGAGCCCCGCGAGCGCGGCCAGCACGATCAACCCGTTACGACCCCACCGGAAGTTCAGCGGTTCGGTCTCGTGCTCGGGTTCGGGCATGCTCAACGGCAACCGGTGCCGACTGGCGAGCACGCCTGCCAGCAGCACCACGATGGAGACGGTCAGCAACACCGGCATCACCGCGACGGTCAGCGCCGAGGGGCCGGAATCGGCGGTCGCCTCGGTGACCGGTGCGCCGGGAATGTGCCCGCGCAGGGCGACGGTGGCGACCGCGATCAACGCGACCGCCCCGATCACGCGGTATATCGGCGCATGCGCCCGCACCACGATCATTTGTCACCACATCCGTCACCACCCGAAACAGCCACATCCTGACATGCCGGACGGTGCGGCCGGAGCCGAATCGCAGACTTCGTACCGGCCGGTAGCTGCGGTTTCGGCCCAGATCGGCGGCATTCCGGCGATCACCCAGCTCGGGCGTCGCCGTCATGTGAGATCTCATAGAGCCGGCTCACGGTGCGGCCCAGATCGGCCACTCCCGCCACCGGCGCGACACCGGTCGCCAGTTCGGCGAGCGGCACCGCGGCGTGGACGGTCAGCATGCGGTCGGCGTCGTAGAGGACGTCGACCAGATTCACCCAGCGCATCACCTGATCCGGCGGCACCGAACACAGCCGGGGGACGCCGACGACGATCCAACGCTCGAACCGCGCGGCGAGGGCCACGTAGTCGGCGGCGGAGAGACCCGCGCCGCACAGCTCGGCGAAGTCCGCTGCCAGCGTCCGGTTGTCGATGCTGCGCACCGTGAACTCTCGGACACCGACACGCACAACCGTGACGCCCGCGAAGGACGGCGCTGCGCCGGCCAGGTAATCGCCCGCCGCGAAGCCGGTGCACAGGTCCGCGCCCTCGGTCGGCGCGCCCTGGATCTGCGCCCGGTCGGCCCAGCTGTTCCGGAGACCGCCCGGCACGACCGGCTCCGTCGCCCGGTGGCGGGTATCCCCGGCTCGGAGGCGGCGATAGTCCCGCGGACCGTCGAGCGCGACGACGGTCATGCGCTCGGTGATGCGGGCGATGGCGGGCAGGAAGCGGTCGTGGAACAGAGGGTTGGGGAGCAGATCCGCGGGCGGGTAGTTCGAGGTGACCACGAGCGGAACGCGACGGTCGAACAACGCGTCGAGCAGTCGGGCGATGAGCATCGCGTCGCCGATGTCGTGGACGTGGAATTCGTCGAAGCAGACGAGCTCGGCGTCGCCGATCAGCCGGGTGACCGCGTCGCCGACGGCGCTCGTCGTCGTGGCGGCGGCGTGCAGGTGCGCGAAGAACTCGTGGAAGTGCCACCGGCGCTTGCGCTTCGTGGACGCGGTGGCGGAGAACCGGTCCATCAGCATCGTCTTCCCCCGGCCGGGCGGGCCGTGCAGGTAGACCCCGCCGCTGCCGCGCCGTGGGCGCCCGCGCCTGTCGAGCAGGGCGGCCAGGTGATCGGCCGCCGCGCGCTGGGCCGCGTCGAGTTCGAGCCCGTTCGGGCCGCGCCCGCTGTCCGGCGCGCCCTTGTCTGCCTCCGCCTCGTCCGTCGACTCGGACGGCCGCACCCGCGGACGGCCGCTTTCCCCCGGAGGCGTGCCCACCGGCCCGATCTCCTCGGGCCGAGATTGCCTGCCCGCTCGAATGCGCATCGGGATCTCCTTCCTCTACATACGTAGAGTCACCTCTACAGTTGTAGGGGATGGGTTCGACCCGAGACCAGAGCAGGTGATGATGTCCACAGCCGACCGACGTACCCGGATCGCGGACGCGGCCGTCTCGGTGATCGCCGAGCACGGGCTTCGCGCGCTCACGCACCGCGCGCTCGACAACGCCCTCGACCTGCCGCCAGGCTCGGTGTCCTACTACTTCCGCACCAGGGCCGCCCTGCTCACGGCGGTCGCCGACCGGATAACGGAACGCTCGCGCACGGACTTCGAGGCCGCGGGCTTCGGTCTCGACCACGCGGACACCGAGCCGTCCACCGCCGAGGTGGCGCACGGCATCGCCGCATGGCTGGACCGGCTGCTGCTGGACCGGCGCGCGGACCTCCTCACCCGGCACGCGCTGATCGTCGACGGGCACGCCGACCAGGAGATACGAGACCGGCTGGCGGGCAGCCTGTTCTCGGCGGAACGGGCACAAGAGCTGTTCTCTGCGTGGGACATCGAGGATCAGCGGGCGGCCGAGGACTTCGTCGCCGTGCTCGAGGGCGCGGTGTTCGACCGGTTCGCCGGCCCTCGTCGCGCGCTGGCGCCCGGCACGGCCGACAGCGTCGAACAGCTCGCCGGCCTGGTCGGCAGCTACCTGCACGGTCTCCGAGCTCGGTAACCGCAGCCTCGAATCGGCAAGCGGCGCCTTCGAATCGGCAAGCGACAGCGAATCGGCCGGTGTCCGAGCAGCAGGCTCGGAGGTAACGTGCCCGACCAGCAGCACCGCTCAGCAACCTCGGATCAGTCGGCGGGCCAGCCGAGTTCGGAATAGATCTCACCGGTGAGCACGCCACGGAGGCCCGCGGCCGGGTAGGCGATGGTGTCCTCCGGCAGGGCGTCGAGCGGGAACCAGCGCAGCTCGTAGCACTTCTCGGGCTCCCGATTCTCCGGCTCACCCGCCCAGCGCCGCGCCTCGAAGAACAGCCCGACCCGATCGGGCCTGTCCACGTCGACGACGTGCGCGGTGTGCACCAGCCGCAAATCGGCCGGGTCGATGCGCACGCCGACCTCCTCGAAAGCCTCCCGCACCGCACCGGCTTTCGCCGACTCGCCCGCCTCCAGCTTCCCGGCGGGCAGATGCCAGAGGCCGTCGAACTCGTCGCCGCTGCGCCGCCTGCTCAGCAGCACCGACCGATCGCGCAGCAACAAGACGTGCACGTCGACGAAATGCCGGACGCTCATGGCGGGAACTCCTCGGTCGGGCGGACTGCCGCCGCCACGGTACGCGACGTCCGGCACCGCCCTGACGCCGAACAGCTGGTCACCGCAGCGCAACTGTGCTGCCCTCGAATTCGGCCACAACGCGCGATGCCGCACCCGTCGCCGCGATGCACACCGGCAAGGTGCCGAGTTCGGAGCGGGACACAGGAGCCGACCGCCGCCGTGACAGGCGGCGGTCGGTTCCGACTCAGTTCGCGCTGAGGACCAGGCCCGAGGTGGGGACGCCGGTGCCGGCGGTGACCAGGATGTTCTCCAGCGAGTCGACCTGGTTGACCGACGTGCCGCGAATCTGGCGGACCGCCTCGGTGATGCCGTTCATGCCGTGGATGTAGGCCTCGCCGAGCTGGCCGCCGTGGGTGTTGAGCGGCAGGCGGCCGCCGAGCTCGATGGCGCCGTCGGCGATGAAGTCCTTGGCCTCGCCGCGGGCGCAGAAGCCGAGTTCCTCGAGCTGCATGAGGACGAAGGGGGTGAAGTGGTCGTAGAGGATGGCGGCCTGCATGTCCTGCGGGCCGAGTCCGCTCTGCGACCAGAGTTGTTCGCCGACCAGGCCCATTTCCGGCAGGCCGGTGAGGGCGTCGCGGTAGTAGCTGGTCATGACGTATTGGTCGGCGCCGCTGCCCTGCGCCGCGCCCGCGATGACGGCGGGCCGGTGGGGCAGGTCGCGGGCGCGTTCGACGCTGGTGACCACGATCGCCACACCGCCGTCGGACTCCTGGCAGCAGTCGAGCAGGTGCAGCGGCTCGGCGATCCACCGGGAGTTCTGATGATCGTCGAGGGTGATCGGCTTGCCGTAGAAGAAGGCGTCGGGATTGACCGCGGCGTGCTTGCGGTCGGCGACGGCGACGCGGCCGAAGTCTTCGCTGGTGGCGCCGTAGACGTGCATGTAGCGGCGGGCGACCATGGCCACCTGCGCGGCGGGAGTGCCCAGGCCGTGCGGGTAGGACCACCCCGCGTCGATGCCCGAGGAGGTGGGGGCACTCGCCAGGGCGGTGGAGAACTGGCCGAAGCGCGACACCGAGCGTTCGTTGAAGGCGCGGTAGGCGACGACCACATCGGCCACCCCGGTGGCCACGGCCATCGCGGCCTGCTGAACGGTCGCGCAGGCCGCACCGCCGCCGTAACCGATGTGGCTGAAGAACCTCAGCTGCGGGATGCCGGTGGCGCGGGCGACGGCGGCCTGGGTGTTGTTGTCCATGGTGAACGTGGTCAGGCCGTCCACATCGGCGGGGGTCAGGCCCGCGTCGGCCAGCGCGGCGGTGACCGCCTCGGCGGCCAGGCGCAGTTCACTGCGGCCGGATTCCTTGGAGAAGTCGGTCGCGCCGATGCCGACGATGGCGGCGCGGCGGCTCAGCGGTTGCTGTTCTGTCATCACTGCCTCCGGCTCAGTCATCACTGCCTCCGGCGAATCCGTTGTTGACGGCGATGACCGCGGTCGCCGTGATGTGGTCGCCGAGGCTGTCGCGGCCCACGACGGCGATGGTCAGGTCGCCGCCGGAGATCTCGGTGACGGTGCCGGTGAGGGTCAGGGTGTCGCCCGCGTAGAGCGGGACGCCCAGCCGCAGCGCGATGGATTTCACGATGGCGCGCGGCCCCGCCCAGTCGGTGACGAAGCGCTGCACCAGGCCGGTGTCGGTGAGGATGTTGACGAAGATGTCCTTCGATCCGCGCGCGACCGCCTTGTCGCGGTCGTGATGCACGTCCTGGAAATCGCGGGTGGCCAGCGCGGTGCTGATCACGAAGGTGGGATCGGCGTGGATCACCAGCTCGGGCAGGGCCGTGCCCACCGCGACGCCGGTGGGGAACGGCGACACCGGAGTGGACGGGGTCATGAGCTCACCTTCCAGTAGGGCAGCGTGGCGTCGTCGTCGAGCTGTTCGAAACCGGCCTCGACCGGCAGCCCGACCCGCACGTCCGCGGGATCGACGCCGCGCAGTTCACCGAGCATCCGCACGCCTTCGTCGAGTTCGACCAGGGCGACGACGAACGGCAGCTGCCGTCCGGGCACCTTCGGCGCGTGGTGCACCACGTAACTGAAGACAGTGCCGCGGCCGGTGGCGACGACGTAGTCGGTCTGCTCGGACTTGTCCTTCCAGATCGCCGGGACAGGCGGGTGCCGCAGCGAGCCGTCGGGCAGCTTCTGGACGCGCAGTTCGCCGAGTTTCGTTCCTTCCCAGAAGAACTCGGTGTCATGCGAGACCAGCGGCTTGACGCGATCCCCCGCGGGCTTGTCCTGCGTCTTCTGCGCAGCCGCGGTCTCGGGCGCGAACTTCAGTATGCGGAACAGCATTTCGGTGACCAGCTCGTCGCCGACGTACCAGCAGGTGCGGTAGGTGACGAACCAGCCCTCGCCCAGGCCGGTGCGCTTGGGGCCGATGCAGGAGTCGAGCGTGCTGGTGACGGTGACCTGCTCGCCGGGCACCAGGTAGCGGTGGTAGACCTGCTCGCAGTTGGTGCCCACCACCGAGGTGTAGCCCGCGGCGTCGAGCAGCTCGTTGGTGGCGGTCATCGGGTCGTCGGGCGGTCGAACGCCGCCCAGCCCGAGCATGGTCCACACCTGGGCCATCGCGGGTGGCGCGACGATGCCGGGGTGACCGGCGGCGCGGGCGGCCTCGTCGTCGACGTAGATCGGGTTGGTGTCGCCGATCGCCTCCACCCAGTTGTTGATCATGGGCTGGTTGACCGGGTCGCGCGCCAGGCGCGGCGCGGACTCCCCCGCCGCGATGATCTTCTCGGCGGCGGCCGCGATGTCTTCCGGCGTTGCGGTTTCCGGCACGCGCACGGCTCCTTCTTGTCGATGCTGCGTTGTGCTGCTGCGGTTGTGCTGCTGCGTTGTGCTGCCGCGTTGTGCTGCCGCGCGGAGCGGCTGGGGCGAGCTGCCGGGGTGGGTATCCCGGACGCTCAGCGCGGCACGCGCGGCAGGTTCAGCCCGGCGGTGGCGACGAGTTCGCGCATGACCTCGTTGACGCCGCCGCCGAAGGTGACCACCAGGTTCTGTTTGGTGCGCCGGTCCAGCCAGCCCAGCAGCTCGGCGGTCGCGGGATCGGCCGGGTCACCGAAGCGGCCCACCACCTCCTCGGCCAGCCTGCCCGCCTCCTGCAGCGATTCGGTGGAGAACACCTTGGTCGCCGAGGCGTCGGCGATGACCTGCGCCTGATCGGCGTCGGCGCGTTCGGCGGTGCCCGCGACCTGCCAGTTCAGCAGTTCGTTGCGCCGCACCATCGAGTGCACCCTGGCCAACGCACGGCGCACGTCCGGTTCGGCGAGCGCACCCTGACTTCTCGCCCAATCGCGCATCCGGTCGTAGAGCTGCTCGATCTTGCCGGACGGACCGAGCCCGACCCGCTCGTGATTGAGCTGGGTGGTGATCAGCCGCCAGCCCCGGTTCTCCTCGCCGACGAGCATGTTCGCGGGCACGCGCACATTGTCGAAATAGGTGGCGTTGGTGTGGTGGGCGCCGTCGCAGGTGATGATCGGCGTCCAGGAGTAGCCGGGGTCGGAGGTGTCCACGATCAGGATGGTGATCCCGCGGTGGCGCGAGTCCACCGTGCCGGTGCGGGCGGCCAGCCAGACGTAATCGGCTTCGTGCGCGCCGGTGGTGAAGATCTTCTGGCCGTTGACGATCCAGTCGCCGTTGCCGTCGCGGACCGCGCTGGTGCGCAGCGCGGCCAGATCGGTGCCCGCCTCCGGCTCGGAGTAGCCGATGGCGAAGTGGATGTCGCCGGTGAGGATGCCGGGCAGGAACTTCTGCTTCTGTTCCTCGGTGCCGTAGGTCTGCAGGGTGGGGCCGACGGTCAGCAGCGTCACCAGCGGCAGCGGCACATCGGCGCGCACCGCCTCGTTGTAGAAGATCTGCTGTTCGACCGGGCCGAAGCCCTGCCCGCCGAACTCCTTGGGCCAGCCCACGCCGAGCCAGCCGTCGCTGCCCATCCGGCGCACCACCGCGCGGTAGGCGTCGCCGTGGCGGTTGATCGCCATCTCGGCTTCTTCTTCGGGGGTGACCAGATCGGCGAAGTAGGAACGCAATTCGTCGCGCAGCGCACGCTGCTCGGCGGTCAGATCGATGAACATCTTGCTCCTAGACGGTCCAGGCGCAGCGACTCACCGCCGAGCCAGCGGACGAGATCCTTGGCCTGTGAGTAGTAGCGGTGCATCGGATGGGTGATGTCGACGCCGAGCCCGCCGTGCAGGTGATGACACTTCTGCATGGCGGCGGGCAGCTCGGCGGTCACGGTATAGGCCAGCACGTCGAGGTCGTCGTCGACACGCGCGCGATGGTCCTGATCGTCTGCCCCGGTCTCGACCTGCGCCAGCGCCCAGGTCGCGGAGGCGGCGACGGCGTGCAGGGTGCGCGAGACCACGTAGAGGTCGGCGACCTGCTGGGCGACCGCCTGGAACTCGGCCAGCGGCCGGTTGAACTGGCGGCGGGTGCGCAGATGCTCCGCGGTGAGCTTCAACGCGCCCTCGAGCAGTCCGTCGGCCGCCGAGCCGATCGCCGCGACCGCGTAACGGTGCAGGTCGGCGAGATCGCCCGGCAGCAGACGCTCGGCCGGGATCTCCACGTTGTCCAGCCGCACGGTGGCCTCCGGCAGGCCGCCGGAGGCCGGGGAGGCGATGCGGCTCAGACCCGGTGCGTCGCCGTCGATCAGCGCGATGCCCGCGTCGGTGGGGATCAGCAGCCAGCGGGCCTCGTCGGCGTAGGGCACCGCGATCTTGTGCCCGCTCACCCGGACGGTGTCCCCGTCGGCGACCGCGGTGGTCTTCGGCGAGGTGGTGAACGGATCGCCCGGTTCGCTGAGCGCGGCGGTGACGATCGCGCCCTGGGCGATCGCCGGATAGACGACCTCGGCGACCGCATCCGGCAGCAACGGCAGCAACGGCAGCAGGCCGAAACCCAGCGTGGGCAGCGCGGGCACGGCGACGGCATCGGTGGCGAGCTCGGTGAGCAGCACCGAGATCTCCGGCAGGCCCATGTCGTCGCCGCCGAAACGTTCCGGCAGCGCGAGGCCGAGCAGACCGGTCTCGACGAGGCTGCGCCACAGCCCGAAGTCGCGTGCCTGCTCCCGTTCGAGCAGGCCGACGACGACCTCGGCCACGGCGTCCTGACCCTCGTCCCTGGTGAAATCCACGGTTGTTCTCCCAGTTGGCTTGTGCGGCTAGCCGACCGCGTCGCGGGGCAGCCCGAGAATCCGCTCGGCGGCGACGGTGAGCAGGATCTGCTCGGTGCCGCCGGCGATGGACAGGCAGCGGGTGAGCAGGAACTCGGTGACCTCGGCGGTCTCCTGCGCGCCCAGTGGACCCGAGCTCTCCACCGCGAACTCCGCCACCGCCTGCCGATGGCGCACCCCGACCAGCTTGCGCACGCTGCTCTGCGCGCCCGCGTCACCGCCGGCGAGCACGGTGAGCGCAGCGCGCTGCTCGAGCAGCAGGCCGCCGATGGCCTCGGCGACGAAACCGCCGAGCCGGTCGGCGATCAGCTCCGAGCCGGGACCGGTGTCGGGTAGCTTGGCGATCAGCTCCTCGAGCGCTCGGCCGATACCGTTGCCGCCCATGGCGATCCGTTCGGCGGACAGTGTCGAGCGGGCGATCTTCCAGCCGTTGTTCAGCGCGCCGACCACACAGTCGTCGGGCACGAAGACATCGTCGAGGAAGACTTCGCTGAACCGCGCCTCACCGGTGATCTGCACCAGCGGGCGCACCTGCAGCCCTTCGCTGCGCATGTCCACCAGGAAGTAGCTGATGCCGCGATGCTTGGGCGCCTCGGGATCGGTGCGGGCCAGGCAGATGCCCCAGTTGGCGCGATCGCCCAGCGAGGTCCACACCTTCTGACCGCGCAGGCGCCAGCCGCCCTCGACCTTGGTGGCGGTGGTGCGCAGCGCGGCCAGATCCGAGCCCGCCTCGGGTTCGCTGAACAGCTGACACCAGACGACCTCGCCGCGCAGCGTCGGCCAGGCGAACCGGTCGATCTGCTCCTGGGTGCCGTGCTGGAGCAGGGTCGGCACGGCCCAGCCGCCGATCGCGAGATCGGGGGAACTCAGGCCCGCGCGGCGCAGTTCCTCGGAGATCATCAGGCCGGTCATCGGGTCGGCCGCGCGGCCGTAGGGGCGCGGCCAGTGCGGCATGACGAAACCGGCGTCGACCATGGCGTCGCGCTGCCGGTCGGCGGGCAGCGCGGCGATCGCGGCGACCTCCTCGGCCAGGCCGGTGGCGGCGGCGCCGTCGACCTCGACGCCGTCGGCGGCCAGCACCCGGTCGGCGCCGGTGGTGCGGCGGTGCCCGGCCCGCGTGAGCTCGGTGACCCTGGCCCGCCAGCGCGGCCCGCCGCCGAGCAGCTGGCGCAGCGCGGTGGCCCGGCGCAGGTAGAAGTGCGCGTCGTGTTCCCAGGTGAAGCCGATGCCGCCGAGCACCTGGATGCAGTCCTTGGCGGTCTCCACGGCCGCGTCCAGCGCGATGGCCGCCGCGATCGACGCGGCGATCGGCAGTTCCTCGCCGCCCTCGTCCACGGCGGCCGCGGCGTCCAGCGCCACCGCGCGGATGAGCTCGGTGCGGCACAGCATCCAGGCGCAGATGTGTTTGACGGCCTGGAAGGAACCGATCTGGCGACCGAACTGCTCACGCACCTTGGCGTACTCGACGGCGGTGTCCAGGCACCAGCCCGCCAGCCCGGCCAGTTCGGCCACGACCAGCACCACCAGCAGATCCTCGACCGAGCGCGACGAGGTGAACACCTGGTCCTCGGCGACCGGGGTCTGCGCGCAGTGCACACGGGCCAGCGGGACGCTCGGATCGGTGGGAGTCAGCGGTTCGATCCGCAGCCCGGGGGCGTCCGGCGGCAGCAGGCACCAGCGCACTCCCCCCGGCGCCGCCGAGGAGCGAACCGGCAGCAACACCGCGGTACCGGGCTCGGCGCCGAGCACCTGCGGCCAGCTGCCGGTCAGCGTGCCCGTGCCGTCCTGCGGTCCGGGCGAAAGTTCGTTGTCCCCAGCACGATCGGCGTCGTCAGGATCGACGGCGACCCCGCAGGGCTGGTCCTCGGCGAGCGCTCCCGCGGTGACCAGGTTGGCCAGCGCGGTGGTGAGCACCGGCCCACCGACCAGATCGTGGGCGGCCTGTTCGAGCAGCACCGCCAGGTCGGCGACCGTCGCGCCCGCGCCGCCCGCCTCCTCGGCGACCGCGACACGGAACACCCCGAGATCGGCGAGGGCAGGCCAGTACCCGCGCCAGAACCCGGTCGGCTCGGCGCGCATTGTTGCAATCGGACGGACCGAACCGGCCCACCCCCGCATCGACTCCTGAACGGCTTTATGCTCGTCAGTGGTGGCGATGGTCACAGTCCATACCGCCCTTCCCGGCGTGACTCCCACACCTAGAACATGTTCTAATATCCATGCCGGGTCAAGTCAAGAGAGGGCCTGGGACCGGCGCAACCACCGTTGGCGGAAAGGACTCTCACCCCATGGCCAGCCCCTCCCGACCACAGCCCGCCGCTTCGCGTCCCGCGACGGTCACCACGTTGAGCGAGGACGAGCTGAGTTCGGCTGCGCAGCGGGAGCGCCGCAAGCGGATCCTGGACGCGACCCTGGCCCTGGCCTCCAAGGGCGGCTACGACGCGGTGCAGATGCGCGCGGTCGCCGAGCGCGCCGACGTGGCCGTGGGAACCCTGTACCGCTACTTCCCCTCCAAGGTGCATCTGCTCGTCTCGGCGCTGGCACGTGAATTCGAGCAGTTCGAGGGCAAGCGCAAGCCGCTGGCCGGGGCGTCGCCGCGCGAGCGCATGCACCTGCTGCTGACCCAGATCACCCGGATGATGCAGCGCGACCCCCTGCTCACCGAGGCGATGACCAGGGCCTTCATGTTCGCCGACGCCTCGGCCGCCGCCGAGGTCGATCGGGTCGGCAAGGTGATGGACCGGGTGTTCGCCCGCGCCATGAACGACGGCGAGCCCGACGAACGCCAGCTGGCCATCGCCCGCGTCATCAGCGACGTGTGGCTGTCGAATCTTGTGGCATGGCTCACCCGCCGGGCCTCGGCGACCGACGTCAGCGATAGGCTGGAACTGACCGTCGATCTGCTGCTCGGCGATCAGAGGTAGCCCGGACGGAGCCGTCCCACCACGAGGTTACCCGCCGGTTACTTGTGCGTTAACCGGCCGAATCGGTTGATCTGGGCTGGCTATCGCGCGCACAGCGACCGGCGCGATGTGGTGCGGCAAATTCAACACAGTATTGTTCTGCCCGCCCGTGAAACATCCCCCTCCGATCATTAGGTTGGATGCGTGAGCGCACAGGATCTGCCACAAGAACTTCGCCGTGCACTGTCGACGGTCGCGCGCGAACCGAGACTGCTGGTCGCCTCGGACTACGACGGAACGCTCGCCCCGATCGTCTCCGACCCGTCCAAGGCGACTCCCCACTGGGAGTCGGTGAGCGCGCTACGCGCCCTCGCCGGTCTGACCGGCACCACCGCCGCCGTCATCTCCGGTCGCGCGCTACGCGACCTCGCGGCGCTCTCGCGTCTTCCCGTCGAGGTCCAGCTGATCGGTAGCCACGGTTCGGAATTCGACATCGGCTTCGTGCACGCGATCGACGCCGACGCCAAGCAGTTGCTGCGCGAGGTCTACGAGGTGCTCGGCGACATCTCCGCCGACAACCCGGGCACCACCATCGAGGTCAAGCCGGCCAGCGTCGCGCTGCATGTGCGCAACGCCGCGCCCGAGATCGCGCGCCGCGCGTTGGACGCCGCGCGGCAGGGGCCGGCGTGCTGGGTCGGCGTGCAGGTCACCGAAGGAAAAGCGGTGATCGAACTGGCCGTCGTGCACACCGACAAGGGCACCGCGCTCGACACCATCCGCCATCAGCACGGCGCGACCGCCGCGGTGTTCTTCGGCGACGACGTCACCGACGAGAAGGCCTTCCGGGTGCTGTCCGGGCCCGACCTCGGCATCAAGGTCGGCGACGGCGACAGCCTGGCCAAGTACCGCGTCGACAGCACCGAAACCGTCTCTCGCGCATTGGCATACCTGCTCGAGGAGCGACGCACCTGGCTGGCGGGGGCCAGCGCCCCGCGCATCGAGCGGCTCACCATGCTGGCCAGCCCGCGCTCGGTCGCGCTGCTGACCCCGGACGCCACCGTCACCTGGTTCTGCCATCCCGAGCCCGATTCGGCGGCGGTGTTCGCCCATCTGCTCGGCGGACCGCAGGCCGGGCATTTCAGCGTCGCGCCGCAGCGTCCCGGGCTGCCGCTGTCGCAGCGCTATGTCGACGGCACCATGACCGTCGAAACCCGTTGGGCCAGTCTGCAGGTCACCGATTACCTGCCCCATGACGTCTCCCCCACCCGCACCGACCTGACCCGCGTGATCACCGGTCACGCCAAGGCCGTGGTCACCTTCGCCCCTCGCCCGGAATTCGGGCAGGTGCCGGTGAGCATCGAGGCCGTCACCGGCGGTCTGCGGGTGCGCGGTACCAACGATCCGATGGTGCTGCGGTCGCGCGGGGTGCGCTGGACGATCGAGAACGAGGGCAACCACGACGTCGCCACCGCGGTGGTCGATCCGTCCGAGGGCCCGGTCATGCTCGAACTGCGGTGCGGCACCAACGATCTGGAGCCGTCCAGGACCAGCGAGGCCGAACGCAGGCGGATCGCCGAATCCTACTGGCGGGACTGGTCCAACGCCCTGGACCTGCCGCCGCTCAAGCCGGACCTGATGAAGCGCTCGGCACTGACCCTGCGCGGTCTGGTGCACGCGCCGTCGGGGTCCATCCTGGCCGCGGCCACCACCTCGCTGCCCGAGGACATCGGCGGCGTGCGCAACTGGGACTACCGCTACTGCTGGCTGCGCGACGCCGCGCTCACCGCGCAGGCCCTCGTCACACTGGGTTCACTGGAAGAGGCCGATCAGTTCCTCGGCTGGGTGCACCGGGTGCTCGAGACCCTGCCCGGCCCCGAGCGGCTGCACCCGCTCTACACCATCTACGGCGAGACCCTGCCGCCCGAGGCGGTGATCGACCAGTTGCCCGGCTACGCGGGTTCGCGCCCGGTGCGCGTCGGCAACGCGGCCAACATGCAGGTGCAGCTCGACGTGTTCGGCCCCATCGTCGATCTGATCTCGGCGCTGGCGCACGCGCGTGAGAAGAAGGGCATCACCATCCCGAGCGCCGTCCTTCCCGACGCCGACTGGGAGCTGGTGTGCGCGATGGTCTCGGCCGTCCAGCGGCGCTGGACGGAGCCCGACCACGGCATCTGGGAGATCCGCGGCAACCCGCGCCATCACGTGTACTCCAAGGTCATGGGCTGGCTCACGGTCGACCGCGCGCTCACGCTGGCCAAGCGCTTCGATCGCGAGGCCGACCCGGCGTGGGAGTCGCTGCGCGAGACGATCGCCGACGAGGTCAGGGCCAAGGGCTGGAACGACGACGTGCAGTCCTACACCGCGGCCTACGACGGCACCGACCTGGACGCGGCGACCCTGCACATCGGCCTGTCCGGTCTGATCGATCCCTCCGATCCGCGCTTCGCCGCCACCGTGGTGGCGACCGAGGCCGAGCTGCGCAGCGGTTCCACGGTCTACCGCTACCACCACGACGACGGCCTGCCCGGCGGCGAGGGCGGGTTCCACCTGTGCGCGGCCTGGCTGGTCGAGGCATACCTGCTGATCGGCAAGCGCTCCGACGCCGAAGCGCTGTTCGCCCAGCTGGTCGACGTGGCGGGCCCGACCGGTCTGCTCAGCGAGGAGTACGACCCGATCGCCGAGCGCTCGCTGGGCAATCACCCGCAGGCCTACAGCCACCTCGGCCTGCTGCGCTGCGCGCAGTTGCTCTCCCAGCCGGTGCAGGCTCTCGTCTGAGCCTCGCCTCGCCGGTTCGACCCATCGCGGCGGCCCCGTGACCCCACTCGTGGTCACGGGGCCGCTCGCGTCGAACGGGTGCCGCGAGCCCACGCGGGTGACCTGAGCCCCGATGTCCCGCGGCCGTAGCCGCCATCGCCGGTGTCCTCGAGCACAACCTGGGCAACCGATCAGGACACGACCAGCCCGGTACGCTATCGTTTATGGTAATCGTTTCCGTTTTTGGCTTGCCGTGAGTGGAGTACCCAGCGTGACGAACAGAATTGCCCGGTTCGCGGGCACGGCGGGCAGCGCCGTGGCCATCGCCGCCCTGACGGTCGCGGGCGCGACCGCCTGCACCACCGGCGAGGCCGATTCCGGCCGGATCAGCGTGGTCACCTCCACGAATGTGTGGGGCGACATCGCCGCCACGGTCGCCGGGCCCGACGCCGAGGTCACCGCGCTGATCTCCGATCCTGCCGCCGACCCGCACTCCTTCGAGGTCACCGCGGTCCAGGCCGCGCAGATCTCCGACGCCGATCTGATCGTCTACAACGGCGGGCACTACGACGAGTTCATCGCCAAGGCCGTCGACGGGAAGAACAAGCCCACCGTCGAGGCCGTCGCCGTCGCCGTCGCCGCCGCCGCCGAGGAGCCGGGTGACACCGCCACGGGCGAGGAACACGGCCACGAAGCCGATCACGCCGACGAACCCGGCCACGGCACCGACCCCGGCCACGGCGGCGAACACGATCACAGCAACGAGCACGTCTGGTACGACACCCATGTCGCGGGCGAGGTCGCCGAGCGGATCGCCGAGTCGCTGGGTGAACTCGATCCCGAGAACGCCGCCGCCTACGCCGAACGCGCCGCCGCCTTCGCCGGTCGTCTGACCGCGGTCGAGGAGATCACCGCCCGGGTCGCCGCCGAGCGTCCGGGACAGCCGGTGCTGCAGACCGAGCCGCTGGCCTCCTACCTGGTGCTGGCCGTGGGCGCGCAGGACCGCACCCCGAGCGAATTCCAGGAAGCGATCGAACAGGGCACCGACCCCGCCCCGGCCGCCGTCGCCGCCGTGCGCGAGCTGATCGCGGGCGCTCAGGTGCGCGCGCTGGTCTACAACGTGCAGACCGAGGACAAGACCACCAAGGACGTCCGGGCCGCCGCCGAGGCCGCGGGCATCCCCGTTGTCGAGGTGACCGAAACCCTGCCCGAGGGCCTGGATTACATTCAGTGGCAGACCCGCAACGCCGAGGCACTGGCCACCGCCCTGTCGCGGTAGTTCCCGGGCCCGCGGCTCACCCGATCCGCCCCATCCTGCCCACAGCATTCCGACTCCGCCCCGGGAGCAGCGCTGACCGAACCGACCGAACCGACCGCCGTACCCGCCGCCGAGCCCGACCGCTCCCGGCGCGATGACGCCGTGCCCGCGATCCGCCTGCGCGGCGCCGGACTCGGCTTCGGTGAACGCACGCTGTGGGACGGCCTGGATCTCGACATCGCCCCCGGTGAGTTCGTCGCGGTGCTCGGCCCGAACGGCAGTGGCAAGACCTCCATGCTCAAGGTGTTGCTGGGACAGCTGGCGTTGAGGGCGGGCACCGCCGAGATCGTCGGCGCTCCCGCCCGGACGGGCAATGCCGACATCGGCTACATCCCACAGCAGAAGACCATCGACGCCGGCGTGCAGTTACGCGGAGTCGATCTGGTCGGGCTCGGGGTCGACGGGCACCGGTGGGGCCTCGGCCTGCGCGGACGCGGCGAACGCAAGCGCAAGGTGGCCGAGGCGGTCGCCGCGGTCGGCGCGCAGCACTACGCGCACGCGCCGCTGGAACTGATGTCCGGCGGCGAGCAGCAACGGTTGCGGGTGGCCCAGGCGCTGGTCGGCGATCCGAAGGTGCTGTTGTGCGACGAGCCGCTGCTGAGCCTGGACATGGCCAATCAGCGGCTGGTCGCCGAGCTCATCGATCGGCGCAGGCGCACCCACGACACCGCGGTCGTGTTCGTCACCCACGAGATCAATCCGATCCTGCCGCTGGTGGATCGGGTGCTGTACCTGGTCAACGGTGAGTTCCGGATCGGTACGCCCGACGAGGTGATGACCTCCGAGGTGCTCTCCGAGCTCTACCGCACCGAGGTCGACGTGCTGCGGGTGCGCGGGCGACTGGTGGTCGTCGGCACCGGGGACACCCTCGACGCGCTCGGCTCGGCGGGCGCCGAGCACTGCCACGCCGAGACCACCCAGAGCGGAGTCCACGCCTGATGGACAAACTCGCCGACGTCCTCGGCTCGATGTTCGATTTCTCCACCACCGTCGACCTGCTCGGCTACGACTTCGTCCAGCAGGCCCTGCTCGCGGCGGCGCTGCTCGGGCTGCTCGCGGGCGCGATCGGACCGCTGATCATCAGCAGGCAGATGTCGTTCGCGGTGCACGGCACCAGCGAGTTGTCACTGACCGGTGCGGCCGCGGCGCTGCTGGCCGGGGTGGGCGTCGGGTTCGGCGCGATCGCCGGCTCGGTGGTGGCGGCGGTGCTGTTCGGCCTGCTCGGTACCAGGGCGCGCGAACGCGATTCGGTGATCGCGGTGGTGCTGTCCTTCGGTCTCGGCCTGTCGGTGCTGTTCCTGTGGCTCGGTCCCGAACGCGCCGGCTCGAAGTTCTCACTGCTGACCGGTCAGGTCGTCAGCGTCGGGTACAGCGGCCTGGCGATGCTCATCGCGGGCACCGTCGTGGTGCTCGCGGTGCTGGCGGCGATCTACCGCCCGCTGCTGTTCGCCAGCACCGATCCGGAGGTCGCGCTCGCGCGCGGGGTGCCGGTGCGGGCGCTGGCGGTGGTCTTCGCGGTATTGCTCGGCGTCACCGCCGCCTTCGGCGTGCAGATCGTGGGCGCACTGCTGGTGCTGGCCATCCTGATCACCCCGGCGGCCGCGGCCGCGCAGCTGACCGCCGATCCGGTACGGGCGACGGTGCTGGCCATCGTCTTCGCCGAACTCGCCGCGGTCGGCGGCATCCTGCTCTCGCTCGCGCCCGGTGTGCCGGTGTCGACCTTCGTCACGACCATCTCGTTCGTGATCTACCTGATCTGCCGCGTGGTCGGCTCCCGGCGAACCTCGGCGCGGCGCGGCCGTCCGGTCGCCGCCTGACACCACACCCGGGGGGGTGAATTGATGGCACTCGCCATCAATAGTCGGTCGGCGGTTTCGTATGCTCGTCACAATCGCCCACCGAACGAATGGTTGCCACCGTGATCGACTTCTCGATTCCGTCCGAACTCGCCGCCGAACGCGACCGCGTCCGCCGATTCGTCATCGACAAGATCGTCCCGTTCGAGCGCGACCCGCGCCTGACCGCGCACGGCCCCACCGACGAGCTGCGCCAGGAACTCGTGGAACTGGCCCGCGCCGAGAAGCTGCTCACCGTGCAGGCGCCGGAGGCCCTCGGCGGTCGCGGCCTGACCCACGTCGAGCAGGCCGTCATCTACGAAGCCGCGGGCTGGTCCACCCTCGGTCCGGTGGCGATGAACTGCGCGGCGCCCGACGAGGGCAACATGTACCTGCTCGGCAAGATCGCGAACTCCGAGCAGATCGACACCTACCTGATGCCGGTGATCAACGGCCACCAGCGTTCGGTCTTCGCGATGACCGAACCCAACGGCGCGGGCTCGGACCCCGGCCAGCTGTCCACCGAGGCGGTGTTCGACGGCGAGAACTTCGTCATCAACGGCCACAAGTGGCTCATCACCGGCGCGAACGGCGCCAAGACCTGGATCATCATGGCGCGCCTGGCCGCCAACCCGCACCTGCCCGAAGGCCCGACGCTGTTCCTGACCGACGGCGACCAGCCCGGCATCGTCATCGAGCGCACCATGAACACCATGGACCGCAACTACGTCCAGGGCCACGGCGTCGTGCGGTTCGACAACCTGACGCTGCCGAAGTCGGCGCTGCTCGGCGAAGCGGGCCAGGCGCTGCGCTACGCCCAGCTGCGGCTGGCCCCGGCGCGCCTGACGCACTGCATGCGCTGGCTGGGCGCGGCCGAGCGCGTGCAGAGCATCGCCATCGACCATGCCAAGACCCGCACCGCCTTCGGCAAGACCATCGGCGAGCACCAAGGCGTGTCGTTCATGCTGGCCGACAACGAGATCGCGCTGCACCAGTGCCGCCTGACCATCTGGCACGCCTGCTGGCTGATGGACCAGGGCGAGAAGGCCCGCCACGAGAGCTCGATGGCCAAGTCCTATGTCTCCGAGGAGCTGTTCAAGGTCGCCGACCGGGCGGTGCAGGTCCTCGGCGGCATCGGCATCAGCGATGAGACCGTGGTGGAGATGATCTTCCGCGACATGCGCGCCTTCCGCCTCTACGACGGTCCGACCGAGGTCCACAAGTACGCTATCGGCCGCAAGATTCTGCGCTGACCGAATTCGGCGCCGGCTTGTTCAGCGACGAATTCGGCTACCATCCCCCCATGAGCTCGGAACTGCTCGTCGATGTCTCAGCGGGCATCGCCGTCCTCACACTCAATCGTCCCGCCCAGCAGAACGCCTTCACTCCCGCCATGGCGGCGGAACTCGGTGCGGCGCTGGCCAGGTGCGATGCCGAGGACGCGATCCGAGCCGTGGTCATCACCGGCACCCCGCCCGCGTTCTGCGCGGGCGCGGACCTGTCGCAGCGCGTGGGCGAGGTCAGCGCGACCATCGAGCCCGCGCCGTGGCGGGTCCGCAAGCCGGTGATCGCGGCCGTCAACGGGCACGCGGTGGGCCTGGGCCTGGCGCTGGCCCTGCAGTGCGACCTGCGCTACCTGGCCCGCGACGCCGTCTACGGCCTCACCCAGGTGCGCCGCGGCGTGATCGCCGACGGCTACGCGCACTGGACGCTGCCGCGCCTGGTCGGCATGGCCAATGCCGCCGACATCATGCTCACCGGTCGCACCTTCGACGGCGAGGAAGCCGTGGCGATGGGCCTGGCCAATGCCTGCCTGGCCGGTGGCGAAGTACTGCCGACCGCGCTGTCGGTGGCCCACGACCTCGCCAACGGTTCCGCGCCGCTGCCGGTGGCGCTGTCCAAGCGGCTGTTGTGGGAGAGCTTGGGCATGAGCCCGGCGATGGTCGGCCGGTTGGAGACCGACCTGAACGAGCACGTCGCGAAGAGCATCGACGGCGGCGAGGCGATGGCGGCCTTCCGGGAGCGGCGTCAGCCCGACTGGAGCGGGCAGGTCAGCGCCGAGTGGCCCACCTGGGACGACAATTCCGAACGTCCGAGCCTGGACTGAGAGAACGCCGGAACCGACACCGCCGGACGAAGACCGGGCGGCTGCGCCCGGTCGGCGGGCCGCCGCTCAGCCTCCGCCGAGCAGCATGAAGCCGAACAGCGCGGCCATGCAGATCATCAGAATCGTGCCGATGACCCCGAGGGTGTAACCGACCACGACCTGCGCGCGGCCGCCGAACCCGCCGCCGGATTCCTCGATCTGGTCGAGCGCACGCTTCCCCAGCGCCCACGCCACCGGACCGAACGCGCCGCAGCAGAGAATGCTCGCCGCGCCGAGGAACAACACCGCCGTAGCGTGCGGATGCTCGACCGGCGAACCGGGTGGCTGATTGGGTATCACCACCCGAATTCTACGGGGCGCGAGCGCATTCGCGCGTCTTTTGCCCCTCCGAGCGTCGGCGCCGGGCACTGCGACCGGGCAACCGGACGGGCATCCTCACCCGCCCGGAAGCCCTTGCGCCGCAAGATTGTTCGGGTCAGCCTCGGCGCTGGCGGGCGATCTCGGCGAGCACCACGCCCGCGGCGACCGAGGCGTTGAGCGACTCGACCGGACCTGCCATCGGGATGCTCAGCACCTCGTCACAGGTCTCGCGGACCAGGCGGGAGAGGCCCTTGCCCTCCGAGCCGACCACGATGACGGTGGGGTCGCTGCCGTCGAGATCGTCGAGCGTGGTGTCGCCACCGGCGTCCAGGCCGATGATCCGCATCCCCTGGTCGGCCCAGTCCTTCAGTGTGCGAGTCAGATTCGTCGCGCGCGCGACCGGCAGCCGAGCCGCCGCGCCTGCGCTGGTACGCCAGGCCACCGCGGTCACGCTGGCGCTGCGCCGCTGCGGGATGACCACGCCGTGCCCGCCGAACGCGGCCACCGAGCGGATCACCGCACCCAGATTGCGCGGATCGGAGATGTTGTCCAGCGCGACCAGCAGGGCGGGCTGGGCGGAGCTGCGCGCCAGCTCGGCCAGATCGTCGGGATGGGCGTAGCGGTAGGGCGGGACCTGCAGCGCCATGCCCTGGTGCAGGCCGTTGGAGCTCAGCCGGTCCAGGTCGGTGCGCGGCACCTCCAGGATCGAGATGCCCGCGTCGGCGGCCGTTTGCACGCTCTCGCTGAGCCGCTCGTCGTTCTCGGCGCCCACCGCGACATACAGCGCCGTCGCGGGCACTCCCGCGCGCAGGCACTCCACCACCGGGTTGCGGCCGAGGACCAATTCGGGACCATCGTCGTGCTTACGACCCGCCGGACGGCCCGTCCCGCCGCGCGAACCCGACCGCGCCGCCGCCTTGGCCGCGGCCGCGGCGCGCTTGGCGGCGGGATGCTTGGTGCGCGCCTCGGCGGGCGGGGTCGCGCCCCGGCCCTCCAGACCGCGCCTGCGCTTGCCGCCGGAGCCGACGACCTGCCCCTTCTTGGTGCCGCCCTTGCGCACCGCGCCGCGTCTCTGCGAATTGCCTGCCATCAGTTCGCCTTTCCACCAGCGCTCAGCGACCATTCCGGGCCGTTCGGGGTATCGGTCACTTCGATGCCTGCGGCCTGCAAGCGGTCGCGCACCGCGTCGGCGGCGGCCCAATCCTTGTCCGCCCGAGCCTGCCGACGACGCTCGAGTTCGGCGCGAATCAGGCTGTCGAGCGCCTGCTCGGCCTCCGAATCGTCCTTCGCGCCCTGCCATTGCGCGTCGAACGGGCACACGCCGAGCACGGACAGCATGCCGCGCACCTGACCGGCCAGCTCGCGCGCGGTGTCGACAGCGCCGGACTCCAGCGCCTTGTTGCCCTCGTGCACCACGCGAAAAACCTCGGCCAGCGCGCGCGGCACCGCGAGATCGTCGTCCATCGCCTCGGCGAAGGCGTCGGTCCACTTGCCGACCGGAATCTCCCCGACCCGGGTGGTGGCCCGGTGCAGGAACGCCTCGATGCGACGGTAGGCGGCGACGGCGTCCTCGAGCGCCTTGTCGGAGTACTCGAGCATGGAGCGGTAGTGGGCGCTGCCGAGGTAGAAGCGCAGTTCCACCGCGCGCACCGTGGTCAGCACGTTCGGCACGGAGAGCACATTGCCCAGGGACTTGGACATCTTCTCCCCGCCCATGGTCACCCAGCCGTTGTGCAGCCAGTAGCGGGCGAAACCGTCACCGGCGGCCTTGGACTGGGCGATCTCGTTCTCGTGGTGCGGGAACACCAGATCCAAGCCGCCGCAATGGATGTCGAACTCGGGGCCGAGATAGAACCCGGCCATCGCCGAGCACTCCAGGTGCCAGCCCGGACGACCGGGCCCCCACGGCGATGGCCAGTTCGGCTCACCGGGCTTGGCGGCCTTCCACAACGTGAAGTCGCGCGGGTCGCGCTTGCCCTCGCCCGCGCTCTCGCCCTGGTGGACGTCGTCGAGTTTGTGCCCGGACAGCGAGCCGTACTCCGGGTAGCTCCGCACGTCGAAGTAGACGTTGCCCGCGGAGGCGTAGGCGTGCCCGCGATCGATCAGGCGCTGCATGAGTTCGACCATCTGGGTGATGTGGCCGGTGGCGCGCGGTTCGGCCGAGGGCGGCTGCACACCGAGCAGGTCGTAGGCGCGGTCGAAGGCCCGCTCGTAGGTGGCGGTCCACTCCCACCAGGGGCGGCCCGCCTCGGCGGCCTTGTTGAGGATCTTGTCGTCGATGTCGGTGACGTTGCGGATGAACCAGACGTCGTAGTCGTGTGCCTGCAACCACCGTCGCAGCACGTCGAAGGCGACGCCGGAACGCACATGACCGATATGGGGTTCGCCCTGCACGGTGGCGCCACACAAGTACACCGAAGCGCGGCCGGGAACCAGCGGCGCGAATTCGCGCATGGTTCGGCTTTCGGTGTCAAAGAGGCGCAGTGTCACGGGGGTCGATCCTAGTCGGTGGTAGCGGGGTGTTCGTGCCCCGGTTCGACCCGACGCGTCAGCGGTGCTATATGCCCCTCACCGGAGGGGCCGTCCGCGCCTCAGGCCCGCGGCCGGATCAGCGCTGTGGCGACGGCCGCGACACCCTCGCCGCGGCCGGTCAGGCCGAGCCCGTCGGTCGTGGTGCCCGACACCGAGACGGGAGCGCCGAGCAACTCGCCGAGCACCTGCTGGGCCTCGGCGCGACGAGGCCCGATCTTGGGCCGGTTGCCGATCACCTGCACCGCGGCATTGCCGATGTCGAACCCCGCCTCGGCGAGCAGCCTGCGCACTTCGGTGAGCATGGTCGCCCCGGAGACGCCCGCCCATTCCGGACGGCCGGTGCCGAAGACCGCGCCCACATCGCCGAGACCGGCGGCCGAGAGCAGCGCGTCGCACAGGGCGTGCGCGGCCACGTCACCGTCGGAGTGCCCGGCGCAGCCGTCGGCGTCCTCGAACAACAGCCCGGCCATCCAGCACGGTCTGCCCGGCTCGATCGGGTGCACGTCGCTGCCGATTCCCACTCGCATGCTCAGACCGTCTCACATCGCGGAGAGCCGGTCATACGCGGTGGGAGATCAGCGTCTCGGCCAGCCGCAGGTCCAGCGGGGTGGTGATCTTGAAGGCCAGCGCATCCCCGGGCACGGTGCGCACCGCGACGCCGAGGCGTTCCACCAGACCGGCGTCGTCGGTCGCGGGCACATCGGCCGCGTAGGCCGTGCGCAGCAGATCGGCGGCGAAGCCCTGAGGTGTCTGGACGGCGCGCAGCGACGCCCGATCGGGAGTGCCGGTGACCACGCCGTCGGCATCCACGGATTTGATGGTGTCGACCACCGGGAGCACCGGAATCACGGCGCGGTGGCCTGCCCGCAATTCGCCGACGATTCGCCCGATGAGGTCGGGCGGTGTCAGCGCGCGGGCGGCGTCGTGCACCAGGAAATATCCGGCATCCGGCGCGTCGGCGAGCCCGGCGCGCACCGAATCGGTGCGCTCGGCGCCGCCGATCACGACCCGCACGGCATCCGAGGACGGCAGCAGGGCGACTGCGCGCTCGGAGAATTCGGCGGGAACCATCACGACTATGCGGTCGACCACCCCGGAGGCCAGCAGGCCGTCCACGGCGAGTCGGACCATGGGCGTGCCGCCGACCGGGACGAACGCCTTGGGAGATTCCTCTCCCAGGCGGACGCCGCGGCCGGCGGCAGGCACCAAGGCAACGACGGCAGCGTCGCTGTCGGTGTTGTTCATCGATCGATCGGCGGTGGCGTCAGGACGCCGCGGCGAGGACCTCGTCGAGCAGGGTCTCGGCCTTGCCGTCGTCGGTGCCCTCGGCGAGCGCGAGTTCACCCACCAGGATCTGCCGGGCCTTGGCCAGCATGCGCTTCTCACCAGCGGAAAGACCGCGGTCCTGCTCACGACGCCACAGGTCGCGAACGACCTCGGCCACCTTGTTCACATCGCCGGAGGCGAGCTTCTCCAGGTTGGCCTTGTAGCGACGGGACCAGTTGGTCGGCTCCTCGGTGTGCGGCGCGCGTAGCACCTGGAAGACCCGATCGAGACCCTCCTGGCCCACGACGTCGCGGACGCCGACGTATTCGGCATTTTCCGCGGGAACGCGTACGGTCAGATCGCCCTGGGCGACCTTGAGGACCAGATACTCTTTTTGCTCACCCTTGATGGTGCGAGTCTCGATTGCTTCGATCAGCGCCGCTCCGTGGTGGGGGTAAACGACGGTGTCTCCGACCTTAAAAATCATGTGTCCCGTGCCCCTTTCGATGTTCACAGTTTAACATGCGACTCGATAACGGCGCGATCAACTGTGCAGGTCAGGGCCACAACGAGGACTCCGCGGGGGTTGACAGAACCTGCGCGGTGTGCATCACGTTGTGCCAGAAGGAGTTATCGCCGGGCACCACCAGTGCCGCCCCGCGGCCGCCCCCACGGCGGTCACGGCGCAAACCCGCACGCCCGGCCCAACCGTTATCCAACGGATGCCCGCACCACCCCGTGTCGGCGGACCCGTGTGCCGACAGTCCCCCGCGTGTCGACCACCCGCCAGCGTCGGCGTGGGACTCGACTACTACGCTGCCTAGTTACTACTCTCCGTAGCGGAGTGTGCCCGGTCGACATGGAGGACAAGCCGTGACTGCCCTGAACTCACGTCTGATGGTGACGGTGGCCGCATTCGCCGCAGGCGCCGCACTCGCGCTGTCCGGCTGCAGCGCGGGTCAGATCTCGCAGACCGCCAACCAGGCGGCGGCCATCAACGGCAACCACGCCGACGTCGAGGACATCTCACTGCGCAATGTCCACATCGTGTACCCCGGCGAGGGCTACACCAATGTGGCGGGCGGCAAGGCGCTGCTGGCCCTGTCCATCGTGAACAACAGCGGCGAGACCCCCGACGAGCTGACCAGCGTCACCACCGACCTCGGCAAGGTGACCATCACCCCGGCCGCCGGTGAGAAGACCCTGAAGATCGGCCCGCAGGAGATCGTCACCTCCGGCCCCGCGGGCAGCACCACCGCCGCGGGCGACCAGGGCGGCGAGGCGAGCCCCGCGGAGCAGGGCTCCGACGGTCAGGACGCCGCGGCGCCCGCCAAGATCGAGATCACCGGCCTGACCCGCGACATCTCCCCCGGCCTGACCTACACCGTCTCCTTCAACTTCAAGGAGAACGGCACCGTGCAGATCGAGGTCCCCGTCGACGCGGGCCTGGAGGCCGAGCGCCAGGAGTCGCCGCTGTCCGGTCCTGCCCCCGAGGGCGCGGGCGGCCACTGAGCGGCTGTTCCCACCCGGGAACACGAACCACGAGAAAGGCTGTCGCGCGGTGCGGCAGCCTTTCTCGTTCTGTCGGCACCGCTGCGTAAGGTGCCGGTGTGGCAAAGACCAAGGCGATCTTCCGGTGCTCGGCCTGTGCGCACGAGGTGGCCAAATGGGTGGGCAAATGCCCGGACTGCGGCGCCTGGGGCACGGTGGACGAGGTGGCGGCGGTCGCTGTGGGTGCGGCGTCCAGGGGAGCCCCGGGCAGGCGCGCGATGCTGCCCAGCACCGCGGCCGCGCCGCTGTCGGCCATCGACTCCCAGATCACCAAGGCCCGCCCGAGCGGGGTGTCCGAACTCGATCGAGTGCTCGGCGGCGGGGTGGTGGCGGGTTCGGTCGTGCTGCTCTCCGGCGAGCCGGGGGTGGGCAAGTCGACCCTGCTGCTCGAGGTGGCCCATCAGTGGGCGCGCAGGCCGGGCGAGAAGGCCCTCTACGTCACCGCCGAAGAATCGGCGGGGCAGGTCAGACTGCGGGCCGACCGCACCGGGGCGGTGCACGAGCGGGTCTATCTGGCGGCCGAGTCGGATCTGTCGATCGTGCTCGGCCACGTCGAGCAGGTGCGCCCGAGCCTGCTGGTGGTCGACTCGGTGCAGACCATGCTCGCGCCCGAGGCCGACGGCGTGATCGGCGGCGTCACCCAGGTCCGCGCGGTGACCGCGGCGCTGACCTCGCTGGCCAAGGCGAGCGGGATCGCGGTGCTGCTGGTCGGGCACGTCACCAAGGACGGCAATGTGGCGGGCCCGCGCACGCTCGAGCACCTGGTGGACGTGGTGCTGCAGTTCGAGGGCGACAAGAATTCCACGCTGCGCATGGTGCGCGGCATCAAGAACCGGTTCGGCAGCGCCGACGAGGTGGGCTGCTTCGAGTTGCACGAGGACGGCATCGCCTGCGTCGACGACCCGTCCGGACTGTTCCTGCACCACCGGACCGACCCGGTCTCCGGCACCGCGGTGACCGTGGCGATGGACGGCAAGCGGCCGCTGGTGGGCGAGGTGCAGGGACTGACGGTCAAGACCGAGATCCCCGCGCCCCGCCGCGCGGTCAGCGGGCTGGACTACAACCGGGTCGCGATGGTGCTGGCCGTGCTGCAGAGCCGGGGACGGGTGTTCCTGGGCAAGCACGACGTATACGCCGCCACGGTGGGCGGTATGCGGCTGGTCGAGCCTTCCGCCGACCTGGCCATCGCGCTGGCCATCGCCAGCGCCGAATGCGATACCGCGCTGCCTTCGGGCTGGGTGATCCTCGGGGAGGTCGGCCTGGCCGGCGAGGTGCGCAAGGTGACCGGGGTGGCGCGCAGGCTCGCCGAGGCCCAGCGCCTCGGGTTCACCACCGCGCTGGTGCCGCCGGGGTCGGAACAGGTGAAGGTCAAGGGGATTCGCATCCACGAGGTCGGCGACGTGCGCTCGGCCCTGCGCATCGCGGGCCTGCGCGGACGCAGGTCCGAGGGGTGAGACCGAACCCGGACGAATCGGCGCAGACCGTGTCGGCTCGAGCGGGTCGGCTCGAGCGGGTCGGCTCGAGCGGGTCGGCTCAAGCGATGTTGAACGGTTCGGCCGTGCTGCGCACCGAACCCAGCTGGGCCACGACCGTGTAGGCGCCCGGCGGGACCGGCACGCGCTCCCCCGCGCACTCCGGCTGGGAGGTGGAACCGGACCAGGTGACCTGGAAGGCGGCTTGCTCGCCGCGGTCCAGGGTGCGGGTGTCCGGTTTTCCTTCCGGGTAGCAGTCGGTGCTCGTCCAGAGCCTGCGGCTGCCGTCGAGGGTCTGCACCGAGATCTGCTGCGCGGCGGAACCGAAGTCGCGCGAGCACGGCTCGGCGGAGATGTTGGTGATGACGATTCCGAACACCGGCTTCTCGCCGACGCGGTAGGTCGGCTGGGCCACGGTCACCTTGACCGCGAGCGACTGGTCGGGGCACTGGGCTCGCGCGGGCTGCGCCGTATCGGAGGACGAGAGTTCGGCGGCACCGGCCGCGGCGCTCCCGGAAGGCTCGACCTTGCCGTCACCGGCCGGTGCGGCGACAGTGGTCGACGTGGCCTGCGCACCGCCGGCGGAATCGCCGCCACGCGCGACCATCAGCACGATCCAGATCAGTAGCGCGAGCACCACGACGAGAACCCCGACGGCGAAAACACGACGACGCCAGTAGATCTCCGGAGGCAGCGGTCCAGTCGGTTCCAGCACGCTTCAAACTTACGGCCACCGAGCGGCGCGTGGTCTCATGACCTCGGCGTGTCGGACCCGGCCGGGGCAGGCACGCGACGTCCGGGCCGCCGTCGAGCTGCTGTTATGTCGCCTCTGCCTGGTTCAGGCCACTTCCCCGATGTTGCCGACGACACGTTGCAGCTGGATCTTGCCCTCGGCCAGTTTGTAGGTGACCGCGGCGATGGCCAGTTCGCCGGTGGCGACCTTGCTGGAGATGATCATGGAGCGCTGCATGAGCAGGCGCGAGGTCTCGACCACGTGCCTGGCCTCCATCTCGTCGACGCTGGACAGACCTTCGCGACGGCCGAGGAGGATGGACGGGGTGACCCGCTCGACGATGCTGCGGATGAAGCCGCCGGGCACCTCGCCGCCGTCGAGGGCGTCGAGGGTGGCTTTGACCGCACCGCAGCTGTCGTGTCCGAGGACCACGATCAGCGGCACGTCCAGCACTTCCACGCCGTACTCGATGGAGCCGAGTACCGAGCTGTCGATGACGTGGCCCGCCGTGCGCACCACGAACATGTCGCCGAGGCCCTGGTCGAAGATGAGCTCGGCGGCGACCCGCGAATCACCGCAGCCGAAGAGAATGGCCTTGGGTTGTTGCCCCGCCGCGAGCCTGGCCCGGTCGACCAGCCCCTGACTAGGATGCAGCACGTCGCCGCTGACGAATCGCTCGTTACCCTCGCGAAGAGACTTCCAAGCGCTTAACGGATTCGAGTCAGGCATACCGATCATTGTGCCTGGCATGACCGCTACCAGCGAGTCACTTCGGTTACGGGTGGGCAAACTAGGACTGTCACAGCGGCGGTCGAGACGGTGAGGACGGGTGCGGGGCGGCGTGGATCGACGGAACGGAACAGCGGGTGCCGAGACGAGCAGCATTCCCGCGGACATCCTACTCACCTGGTACGGCGAAACCGCTCGTGACCTGCCCTGGCGACGCCCCGGCGTGACCGCGTGGCAGATTCTGATGAGCGAGATCATGCTCCAGCAGACCCCGGTGGTGCGGGTCGAGCCGATCTGGCTGGAGTGGGTCAGGCGCTGGCCTGCGCCCTCGGCGATGGCGGCCAGTACGCAGGCCGAGGTTCTGCGCGCGTGGGGCAAGCTCGGATACCCGCGCCGGGCGCTGCGCCTGCACGAATGCGCGCGAGTGCTCGCCGAGCGGCACGGTGACGAGGTACCCGCCGAGGTCGAGGTGCTGCTCGGGCTGCCCGGCATCGGCGACTACACAGCCCGCGCGGTGGCCTGCTTCGCCTATGGACAGCGGGTGCCGGTGGTCGACACCAATGTCCGGCGTGTGGTGGCGCGGGCGGTACACGGCCGAGCCGAGGCGGGTAACGCGGCCGCGCGCGATCTGGTCGAGACCGAGGCGCTGCTGCCGCTCGCCGTCGAACCCGCCGCCCGCTTCTCCGCCGCGCTGATGGAATTGGGGGCGACCGTCTGCACGGCCCGCAGCCCGGAGTGTTCGCGCTGCCCGCTGCCGCGCTGCGCCTGGGTCGAGGCCGGTCGGCCCGCCTCGCAGGTGGTGCGCCGGACCCAGAAGTACGAGGGCACCGACCGGCAGGCCAGGGGCAGGCTGCTGGACGTGCTGCGCGATGCCGCGGGCCCGGTCGAGCGGGTCCGGCTGGATCTGGCCTGGACCCGCGATCCCGGTCAGCGCGATCGAGCGCTGGACTCGCTGCTGGTCGACGGGCTCGTCGAGCAGACCGGCGACGGGTTGTTCGCACTGGCGGGCGAGGGCGAGCGCTGAGCGACGGGCGGCGAGTTCAGCGGCCGGCGAGTTCAGCAATCGGCGAGTTCAGCAGTCGGCGAGTTCAGCAGTCGGCGAGGACGCGGCCGAGGAACCGCTCGACCTCGGACCGGTAGCGCCGCGGCTGTTCGTCGTGCACCAGGTGTCCCGCGCCCTCGACCCACACGTACTCGGCGTGCGGGTTGACCTCGGCCATCGCACGCATCTGTCCCGGCACGGTGATGGTGTGCTCGCCCTCGATCAGCAGGGTGGGCACCCGCACCGACTTCCATTCGTCCCAGAAATGGCGGCGGCCCCATTCCTCGGAGATCTCGCGGAAGGTGGCAACGGACCCGTGCAGGCGGTAGCCGTCCGCGCCGTGCTGGAAGGAGCGCAGGAAGTAGCGGCCCGCGACCTCGCCGAAGTAGTCGAGCACGGCCGCGGCGTCGGGGAACGGCTGCGGCCAGGCCTCGATCATGGCCGCCCAGTTCGCGGCGGTGCGACCGGTGAAGTCGGGGCCGATGTCCTCCACGACCAGCGCGCGCACCCGCTCGGGATATCGCGCGGCGAAGACCCAGCCGTGCAGCGCCCCCATCGAGTGCCCGATCACCACCATCGGCTCGGTGATGTCGGCGGTGGACTCGGCGAGGTCGGCGACGAACGCCTCGGTGGCCGGTTCGGCCGGGGCAGGCCTGCCGTGACCGGCGGCGTCGAAGGTGCGCACGTGGCCGTGGTCGCGCAACCACCGCAGGTGGCCGGACCAGGTGCCCGCGCTGCCCATCAGGCCGTGCAGCAGCAGGATCGGCGCGCCCGTGCCGCCTTCGTCGTGAACCGGCCCGACGCGGTGCGCCCGCTCGGCCGTCTTCGCCTCTGTCACCATCGACTCGATTGTGCCCCGGCCGTATTGTCGACGGTATGGCTGTTGTGAAGATCAATGCGATCGAGGTCCCCGAGGGCGCGGGCCCCGAGCTGGAGAAGCGGTTCGCGGGCCGCGCGCACGCGGTGGAGAATTCCCCGGGCTTCCTCGGGTTCCAGCTGCTGCGTCCGGTCGCCGGTGACAACCGCTACTTCGTTGTCACGCAGTGGGATTCGGAAGAGTCCTTCGCCGCGTGGCGCGACGGTCCGGCCCGGACCGCGCACGCGGGCAGCGGCGACAAGAAGCCGGTCTCCACGGGCGCCTCGCTGCTCGAGTTCGAGGTCGTGCTCGACGTGCCCGCGAAGGCCGCCGCGAGCGAATGAGCGATATCCGTGGGTCTGCGCCGTCAGCACCGTATTGACGGCGTACAACCACGGATGTCACAGTTCGAGGTGACCAAGCGAGGGTGAGCGGTAATCCGGTGGGAATCCGGAGCGGTCGCGCCACTGTATTCGACGTGCCGAGTCCGTCTCCGCCCACCGGCGGGGCTTCTCGGGGCGGCGAGAGCCAGACACCAACACCGTCGCACAACCCCCTTAACGGGACGCAGATCCCTCAGGAGGACTCGATGGCCATCGCGCACATCCCCGCCACCAAGGCGACCGATTCGGTCGCGACCGTGCTCGTCACGGTCGGTGTCGTTCTTCTCGCACTGCTCACCCTCTACCTGGTCGGCTTCGATCAGGGCGCGATCTCGCGCGGCGGGATGTTCCTGCACGAGCTGATGCACGACGGACGGCATCTGCTGGGCGTCCCGTGCCACTGACGGGATCACTGAAAACCCTGTTGTTGCGTGGTCTGCTGGCCGGTGTGATCGCCGGTCTGCTGGCCGCCACGGTCGGCCACTTCGTCGGTGAACCCCATGTCGATGCCGCGATCGCGCTCGAAGAGGCGATGGCGGCATCGGAAGCGGCCGCCGACGGCCACGCCCACGGCGACGCCGGGCACTCCCACGGTGACGCCGCCGGGCACTCCCACGGTGACGATGCGGCGGTGAGCCGCACCGGCCAGAAGTTCGGTCAGTTCCTGGCGCTCGGCCTCTACGGGCTGGCGCTCGGGGCCATCTTCGGCGCGGTGGCGCACTACGCGCGCCGCTTCACCTCGCTGTCGGGTCCCGCGCTGGGGCTGCTCCTCGGTGTCGGCGGCTGGGCCGCGGTCGCCGCGGTGCCGTTCTTCAAGTATCCGGCGAACCCACCCGCGGTGGGCGATCCGGACACCATCAACGACCGCACCCTGCTGTGGGTAGCGGTCGTGCTGCTCGGCATCGCCGCGGTCGGGGCAGGCCTGTATGTGTTCAAGGTGCTGGCCGGGCAGCTGTCGACGGTCCGGTTGATCGGCGGCGTGCTCGCGTTCGTGGCCGTGACGGCCGTCGGCTACGTGCTGCTGCCGGGTGTGGACGAGGTACCCGCGGACTTCCCGCCGAGCCTGCTGTGGCAGTTCCGGGTGTCCTCGCTCGCGGTGTCGGCCACGCTGTGGGCGGCGCTGGGGCTCGGATTCGCGGCGCTCACCGACATCGCGGGCCGTACGCGGACTCCGGAACCGGCTGTCGCGTAGAGCCGAGAAAGGGGCAGTGCGGGTCGGCCGACCCGCACTGCCCCTTTCTCGTTTCACCACTCGATCCGGTACGGCCGTGCTCGTGGCCCGGCCGCCGGCTGTCTCGTCGGCTCAGGCGAGCGCCGCGTCGAGGCTGATCTCGTCGACGCCCGCCAGCGCCTTGGATACCGGGCAACCGGCCTTTGCGGCCTCGGCGGCGGCCAGGAAGCCGACGGCATCCAGGTCCTGCACCCGGCCGCGCACGGTCAGCTTGACGCCGCTGATGCGGAAGCCGCCCGCCGGGTCGGGGGCGAGGGTGACATCGGCGGTCACGTCCAGGCTCTCCGGAGTGCCGCCGTCGGCGGCGATCTGCGCCGAGAGCGCCATGGCGTAGCAGGACGAGTGCGCGGCGGCGATCAGTTCCTCGGGGCTGGTGGTCCCGTCGGCGTTGTCGGCGGCGCGCTTCGGGAACGACACGTCGTACTTGCCGACACCGGAGCTGGCGAGCTCCACCTGCCCGGAACCGTCCTGCAGACCACCGGACCAAGCGGTACGCGCGGTACGTGTTGGCATCATTGTCCTTTCACGATGAGACCGAATTGCTGTTGGGGCCGAACTCCTGCACGGTCGAACCTACTCGCGTGCCGGATCGTGCGGGCCGCTTCGCGACGGTCCCCTCCGGCCCGACGGTTCCCGCCCCGCCCGACCTTCCAGGCCCGGCGCGACAGGCCGACTCCGGGCGGGTGCTCACATGACCGGGCTCAACCGACCGCGGCCGCGGTGCGCTCCTCGAGCTGCTCGAGCATCCTCGGCCAGACCTGCTCGTGCAGATCGCGGACCGCGGCGCTGGCGAATCCACTGTGGCGCAAGCGCAATCTGATGCCGCGCGGCTGCTTCACCAGCTCGACGCGCACCACGGTCTCCGCCCCCTCGGTGGCGGCGGTCACCCAGGTGAACTCGACCGCGCGCGAAGGGACCAGACGCAGGAAGCGGCCGTAGTGCGGATTGCGCTTGCCCTCGAATTCGGTCTCGAAATAGAACGGTTCACCGACTTCGGGCCGCATTCGCACCGAATCCGGCGCCGCCAGCCAGATATCGAAACCGCGCGTGAGTGCGGCATAGACCAGCGCGGTGGGCGCGGTCATCACCCGCTCCACGGACAGTTCGTGCGGGCGGGCGGACAGATCGGGAAGGCGAGTGGACTGGTCGACCATGCCCGGACCTTACCCGCCGAAATCACCGCATGACCGGAGCCTCGGCGGCATGGCCGAATAGGCTGCAGGGGTGACAGTGCCAGCCATAGCGAATCGGGACTCGATCGTGCGCGACTGCGCCATCGCGCTCATCGTGGCGATGATCCAGGTCGCGGGGGGTCGGGCGGCGAATGTGGGGCAGTCTGGGGTGCGTTCGCTGGACGTGCTCGGCTGCGTGCTGCTGCTGGCCGGACCGATCGCCCTGGCTCTGCGCCAGGTCGAACCCCTGGCCGTGCTGGTGGTGACGCTGGCGGCCTGCGGGATCTACCTCGCGCTGGACTACGGCTACGGCCCGGTCTTCCTCTCCCCCGTGATCGCCTTCCTCACCGCCGCGGTCAACGGGTCGCGGTGGTGGACATACCCTTTCGCGCCCGTGAGCTTCCTGCTGTTCGCCTGGCCGCTGCCCGCGCTGCTGGGGCGGCCGGTGAGCGGCTGGATGGCGCTGGCCGTGCTGGGCTGGCTGGTGGTCGTGGTCGGCGCGGCGGAGGCGCTGCGGGTGCGCAAGCTCATCGCGCAATTGCGGGAGCGACGTTTCGACGCGGCCAGGCGGGCCGAGCACGCCCAGCGCGAGCGGTTCGCCTGTGAGGAGCGGCTGCAGTCGGCGCGCGAACTGCACGACGTTCTCGCGCACAGCCTTTCGCTGATCAACGTGCAGTCCTCGGTGGCGCTGGAATTGTTCGAGCGCAAGCCGATGCAGGCTCGGTCGGCGCTGGCAGCGATCAAGAAGGCGAGCAAGGATTCGCTCGACGAGGTGCACGCCATGCTGCCGACCATCCGGCGCGGCCTGGTCTCCGGCCCCCTGGCCGACGACAAGACCGCCGATCCGGATCGCCCGCGCCGCAGCGGAAAACGCGGCGGCGTCAGCGGTCGGCTCGGGATGCCGCCGCCCTCCGCCCGCGCCGATCGCGACGGCGGCCACACCACCCGCAGCGCACCGGCCGAACCCGCGCCCCCTCCCCCGCCGCGCCCGCCGGAGCCGAGCATCGCCGATCTGGACTCGGTGGTGCGCCGGGCCCGCTCCACCGGCCTGGCGGTGCAGATCAAGGTCGTGGGCACTCCGGTCACCCTGCCCGAGGACATCGACGCCGCGGCCGCCCGCATCGTGCAGGAATCACTGACCAATGTCATCCGGCACGCGGCGGGCGCGACCGCCACGGTCAGCGTGCGCTACACCGCCGAGTCGATCGACCTCACCATCGACAACAGTCGCCCGCTGGGCACCCAAACCCGTTCTCCCGGTGGCCGGAACGGCATCATCGCGATGCGTGAGCGCGCCCACGCCCTCGGCGGCGCGCTGACCGCGGGCCCCCGGCCCAGCGGCGGCTACCGTGTCGCGGCGAGGCTGCCGATCCGTCCCGCCACCGCGACACCCACGCTGAAGGCGGTCGAAGACCGGTCCGCGGACCAGAAACCGGCTGCCGCCGACGCGAGCGCGCCGGAGTAGCCGTTCCGAGCGGTCACGCGGGGGCTCCGTGCGGCGACTCCGCTCGGGTGATCGCCACCGTAGATCCGCCGTTGCGCACCGATCGGTGCGCAACGGGAGGGGGATCATCGAGACATGATCGGCTTCGACTCCGTACCGCTCCTGGCGGTCGACTGCCCCGTACGGGCTGCCACCGACCTGTTCACCCACCGCTGGGATCCTGTGGTGATCGCCGCCCTGAACGAAGGTCCGCTGCGCCGACGCGCTGCGCGCGACCATCGGCCCGGTCAGCGACAAGGCGCTCACCGAAGCCCTGCAGCGGCTGCTCGCCAATGGTCTGATCGCCAGGGAGCGCCGCCGCACGGCGCCGCCGCACGTCGAATACGCGCTCACCGCACTGGGTTCCAGTCTGATGAACGGACCGATGCGCGCGCTCGCCGACTGGATCGTGGAGCACGGCGACGAGTTGCTCGCCGCCCAGGAAAGCGCCGTGTCGCAACCCGCGTAGCAGGCCGCGACGGCTCGGTGGATCGCCTGAATACCCGGAGTAACGAGCGAGGCCCGCTCCGAGCGGAGCGGGCCTCGTGTCGTGTTCGCGAGCGGGCTACTCGCCGGAGGCGGCCTCGGTGGCGCCTTCGGCGGCGCCGGTCAGCACGACCTCGGGCTTGTCCTCGGCCTTGGTCAGCTTCGCCTTGCTGGTGAAGGTGAAGCGGGCATCCTCGCCGGAGCCTTCGCCGTCCCAGCCTTCGACGTCGACCAGGATGGTCTGGCCGGGGCCGATCTCGCCGAAGAGGATCTTCTCCGACAGCTGGTCCTCGATCTCGCGCTGGATGGTCCTGCGCAGCGGCCGGGCGCCGAGCACGGGGTCGAAGCCGCGCTTGGCCAGCAGGTTCTTGGCGTTCTCGGTGAGCTCGATCGCCATGTCCTTGTTCTTCAGCTGCGTGGCGACGCGGTTGATCATCAGGTCCACCATCTGGACGATCTGGTCGGTGGTGAGCTGATGGAACACGATCACGTCGTCGATGCGGTTGAGGAACTCGGGGCGGAAGTGCTTCTTGAGCTCGTCGTTGACCTTGAGCTTCATCCGCTCGTAGTTCGAGCCGGCGTTGTTGCTCGCCGAGAAGCCCAGGCCGACCGCCTTGGAGATGTCCTGCGTGCCGAGGTTCGAGGTGAAGATCAGCACGGTGTTCTTGAAGTCGACCGTGCGACCCTGACCGTCGGTCAGGCGGCCGTCCTCGAGCACCTGCAACAGGGTGTTGTAGATCTCCTGGTGCGCCTTCTCGATCTCGTCGAACAGCACCACCGAGAACGGCTTGCGGCGCACCTTCTCGGTGAGCTGGCCGCCCTCCTCGTAGCCGACGTAGCCCGGAGGGGCACCGAACAGGCGCGAGGCGGTGAAGCGGTCGTGGAACTCGCCCATGTCGATCTGGATGAGCGCGTCGTCGTCGCCGAACAGGAAGTTCGCCAGCGCCTTGGACAGCTCGGTCTTACCGACACCGGACGGGCCGGCGAAGATGAACGACCCGGAGGGGCGCTTGGGGTCCTTCAGACCGGCGCGGGTGCGGCGGATCGCCTTGGAGACGGCCCTGACGGCGTCCTCCTGACCGATGATCCGCTTGTGCAGCTCGTCCTCCATGCGGAGCAGACGAGTGGTCTCCTCCTCGGTGAGCTTGAACACCGGGATGCCGGTCCAGTTGGCCAGCACCTCCGCGATCTGCTCGTCGTCGACCTCGGCCACGACGTCCAGATCACCGGAACGCCACTGCTTCTCGCGCTCGGCACGCTTGGCGACGAGCTGCTTCTCCTTGTCGCGCAGCCGCGCGGCCTTCTCGAAGTCCTGCGCGTCGATCGCGGACTCCTTCTCCCGGCGGGCGTCGGCGATCTTGTCGTCGAACTCGCGCAGGTCCGGCGGCGCGGTCATCCGGCGGATGCGCATGCGCGCGCCCGCCTCGTCGATGAGGTCGATCGCCTTGTCCGGCAGGAACCGGTCGTTGATGTACCGGTCGGCCAGGGTGGCGGCGGCGACCAGCGCGCCGTCGGTGATGGAGACCCGGTGGTGCGCCTCGTAGCGGTCGCGCAGACCCTTGAGGATGTTGATGGTGTGCTCGACGGTCGGCTCGCCCACCTGCACCGGCTGGAAGCGGCGTTCCAGGGCGGCGTCCTTCTCGATGTACTTGCGGTACTCGTCGAGAGTGGTGGCGCCGATCGTCTGGAGTTCACCGCGAGCGAGCTTCGGCTTGAGGATCGAGGCCGCGTCGATGGCGCCCTCGGCCGCGCCCGCGCCGACCAGCGTGTGCAGCTCGTCGATGAACAGGATGATGTCGCCGCGGGTGTTGATCTCCTTGAGCACCTTCTTCAGGCGCTCCTCGAAGTCACCGCGGTAACGGCTGCCCGCGACCAGGGAACCCAGGTCGAGGGTGTAGAGCTGCTTGTCCTTGAGCGTCTCGGGGACCTCGCCGTTGACGATGGCCTGGGCCAGGCCCTCGACCACGGCGGTCTTGCCGACGCCGGGCTCGCCGATCAGCACCGGGTTGTTCTTGGTGCGGCGGCTCAGCACCTGCATGACCCGCTCGATCTCCTTCGAGCGGCCGATGACCGGGTCGAGCTTGCCCTCCAGGGCGGCCTGGGTGAGGTTGCGGCCGAACTGGTCGAGCACCAGCGAGGTCGACGGGGTGCCCGTCTCGCCGCGGGTGCCGGACTCGACCGGCTCCTTGCCCTGGTACCCGGACAGCAGCTGGATGACCTGCTGACGGACCCGGTTCAGGTCGGCACCCAGCTTGACCAGCACCTGCGCCGCCACGCCCTCGCCCTCGCGGATGAGGCCGAGCAGGATGTGCTCGGTGCCGATGTAGTTGTGGCCCAGCTGCAGCGCCTCGCGCAGGCTCAGCTCCAGCACCTTCTTGGCGCGCGGAGTGAAGGGGATGTGCCCGGACGGGGCCTGCTGGCCCTGCCCGATGATCTCCTCGACCTGGCTGCGCACGCCCTCCAGCGAGATGCCGAGCGACTCCAGCGACTTGGCCGCGACACCTTCACCCTCATGGATCAGGCCAAGCAGGATGTGCTCGGTGCCGATGTAGTTGTGGTTGAGCATCCTGGCCTCTTCTTGGGCCAGGACAACGACGCGCCTCGCGCGGTCGGTGAACCTCTCGAACATCGCTCCCTCACTCTCCTGCTCAGACCTTCAGTGGCATCCGACACTCAGTGCTCTTCAGCCTGTCGGTCGTCAGCCTGCCATGAAGCCCGGGGGTTGCGGCCCCTGCCTCCACTCTAGTTGGCGGGGGTTCCGGCCGCCTGCGGTCCACCCTATTGGGAACCGGCGGTCACATGGTCATTCACTCACAACGCGAGCGGTCGGCGAATCGTTTCCGTGTGGGTTTTGCCCAGAGCGAACACCTCTACACCCGCCCGAGCGGGCCGGGATGACGCCCGGCCCCCGCACGCCGGGTCACAGATCGCGGTCGGAGATGATGCCGCTCTGCATGGCCAGCGCGGCCAGCCGTACCCGCTTCTGGTTCTGCGGCAAGTTCTCCACCCCGAACTTGGCGAACAGCGCCCGCAGATGGGTCTTGATGGCGTCGACGCTGAGGAACAGTTCCTCGGCGATCTGCTGATTGGAGGCGGGCGTCGCGAAGCCCGCCCCGTTCTTGTACGGCCTGCACAGCGCGATGAGCACCGCCAGCTGGGTCTCGGTGAGCGAGCGCAGGGTGGGGGTGCTGCCGGTGGCCACCCGGGTGATGTCCTCGGCGGGGGTGCCGAACTCGTGGAAGGAGACCAGTGAGGTGCCGACCCGGATACGGTCGCCGGGCTGCAGCCGGTGCCTGCCGGTGAGCCGCTCGCCGTTGACGAACGTGCCGTTGCGGGAGAGGCCGTCGTCGACGATGGTCCAGTGCGTGCCCAGGTATTCGACCGCCGCGTGCAGCCGCGAGACCTCGGCATCCCAGCTCAGCGAGAGGTCGGCCTGCGGGGAACGGCCGATCGTGATGCGCTGACGCTCGGCGCTCAGCTCGAACTCCTGCTGCCGTCCGTTGTCGTCGACGTACCGCAACAACGAACCGACGAATGCTGTCACCGCGCCGCCACCTCATCTTTCCCACATCACCGGCCGCTGGAACGCACCGGCGATCACCGACGAACCACCAGTGGAACGATCGCACAGATCGCCCGCGCCGCCCACCCCTGCCGATGCCGGCTGCCACGGGGCGGGCCGAAATATGTCGAGGCCCTATCAGGGCCGTCCTGTCAGGACTGTCCCGCCGGGACGTGTCCTGTCACGAGCGCGACCGATCACGAACACACTGCCGCCCGGGTGTCGCACGATTCACCCGGGCGGCAGTGGGAAAAAGATCCCGCTCTTCGTGTCAGCCCTTCGAAGCCTTGTTGTAGGCGTCGGTGATGTCGGCGGAGATGCGGCCGCGCGCGGACACCTTGTGGCCATTGCGGCGCGCCCACTCACGAATTGCGGCGCTTTGTTCACGATCGATCGAAACTCGGCTCTTCGGCGCCGCGGCGCCGCCGGACACCGCCTTCGCGCGACGACGGCCGCTCACCCGGCGCGCATTGGAAACCCACTCTTCCAGCCCGTCACGCAGCTTCGCGGCATTGACCGACGACAGATCGATCTCGTACGACACTCCGTCGATCGCAAACTCGATGGTCTCGTCTGCGATGGACTCACCGTCGACATCGTCGATCAGGCTAACGGTGACCTTCTTTGCCATGAGCTGAACGTCCTCTCGAAATCGTGCGACCCGCGACTAGGCCGATTACCCGTGATAAGAATACCTTGAAGTCAAAAAATTCCAAGACGGGACCCGAACGGCACCACCGAACTACTGCCGCTCTACTACTTCCGATCTACTACTGCGACTCATCGGGCAGCAGGACGAACAATTGGGAACAGTATCGTTTCCCGGATTCCGAATCCGGTGAGCGCCATCAACAGGCGATCGATTCCCATACCGGTTCCGGTCGTCGGCGGCATACCGTACTCCATCGCCGCGAGGAAGTCTTCGTCGAGGACCATTGCCTCCTCGTCCCCCTGGGCCGCGAGCCTGGCCTGATCGACGAACCGCTCCCGCTGGATCACCGGATCGACGAGTTCGGAATAACCGGTGGCCAACTCGAAGCCGCGCACATACAGATCCCACTTCTCGGTCACGCCGGGCTTGCTGCGATGTTGCCGGGTGAGCGGAGAAGTCTCCACCGGGAAGTCGCGCACGAAAGTCGGCGCGTACAGCTTGTCGCCGTACTGGTGTTCCCAGAGTTCTTCGACGAGTTTGCCGTGGCCGTAGCCCTTGCCCTCCGGAATTTCCAGCCCGACATGCGCGGCGATCGAACGCAATTCCTCGACGGTCGTTTCCGGAGTCACCGGACGGCCCAGCGCCTCGGACAGCGACGGATACATCTCGACGGTCGCCCACTCGCCGCCGAGGTCGTATTCGCTGCCGTCGGGAAGGGTTACCACCAGTGTGCCGAGGGCCTCTTGCGCGACTTCCTGGATCAATTCCCTGATCATCGTCGCGGAGTCGTCATAGGTGCCGTAGGCCTCGTAGGTTTCCAGCATCGCGAACTCCGGCGAATGCGTGGAATCGGCGCCTTCGTTACGGAAGTTCCGGTTGATCTCGAAGACCTTCTCCAGGCCGCCGACCACACAGCGCTTGAGGAACAACTCCGGCGCGATACGCAGGTAGAGGTCCATATCGAGGGCATTGGAATGGGTGACGAACGGCCGCGCCGTCGCACCGCCGTGCAGGGTCTGCAGCATCGGCGTCTCGACCTCGAGGAAGCCGCGGCGTTCGAGCGCATTGCGCAGCGCCCGCACCACCGCGACCCGCGTCCTGGCCATCTGCCTGGCCTCCGGGCGCAGGATCAGATCCACGTAACGCTGGCGGACCCGCGATTCCTCGTTCATCTCCTTGTGCGCCACCGGCAGGGGGCGCAGCGACTTGGCCGCCATCGTCCAGGAATCGGCCATGACGCTCAATTCACCGGTGCGGGAAACGATCACCTCACCGTGTACGAACACGTAGTCGCCGAGATCCACATCGGACTTCCAGGCCGCGAGCGCGTCGGCGCCGACCCCGTTGAGACTGATCATCGCCTGCAATTTGGTGCCGTCGCCCTCCTGCAGAGTGGCGAAGCACAGCTTGCCGGTATTGCGCACGAAGATGACACGGCCGGCCACACCGGCTTTTTCCCCGGTCTGGGTGTCGGCGGGCAGATCGGGATAGGCGGCCCGGATCTCGGCCAGGGTATGGGTGCGCGGAACGACCACGGGGTAGGCCTCGACGCCTTCGGCGAGCAACCGCGCACGCTTGTCCTGGCGAATCCGCATCTGCTCGGGCACGTCGGCGACGGGCTGGGCAGCGTTCTTCTTGCCTGCAGGCGCATTCGGGGTGCTCACATCGGGTAACCCTAGCGTGGCCCGCAAATCCGTCCGCGAGCGCCCGGACACCGTGCGAACAGGCCGGGAACGCCTCGCCGACCGCACGCGCGAGGGCGAGCGGCCGGCGTGGAATCCGGTGTCGAAAGTCGTATTTCCAGCGGGGCAGGCGAGGCGGTTACAGCGACGCCAGCGCGGCGACCTCACGGGCGAAATGCGCGGTTCCCGCGGCGACGGCGAGCAACCCGGCGGCCTTCAACGCCTGATAACCGCCGACCAGATCGGTGGCCCGGTGCAGACCGAGTTGCTGCAGCGAGGCGGCGGCCAGGCTGGAGGTGTATCCCTCCGAGCAGACCACGATCCATTCCACGTCGTGATCGGTGGCCAGCGCCAATCGCGCGGAACTCGACGGATCGAGTCGCCATTCCAGGACATTGCGTTCGATGACCAAGGCGCCGGGCAGAGTTCCCTCGCGATCGCGCTGGGCTTGCGGGCGGATGTCGACGAGTATCGCGCCGCGGCCCAGAGCCTCGGGAAGCTGCCAGGCATAGATACGGGTGAGGGCGGCGCGGGCGTGGTCGAGCATCTGGTCGACGGTCAGACGGCTCATCGGATATCACCTTCGGGCTCATCGGTGAGAACGGTGCGGGTGCGGCGCAGCGTGCCGTGACCGGTGACCTCGTAATAGGACATGGCGGTCAGCGGCGGCGAATACGCGTGCACGCTCAGGGTCGGCTCGGCGGTGTGGGGTTCGATCGCCGCGGGCGCGCGCATCACCTCGTGCACCCAGCCGATCGGGAAGGACGCCTGGTCACCCGCCGAGAGTGTCCTGGCGCGTAATTCCGTTCCGTTCCACCGCAATTCCGACAGCGCGCCGCTGAGCACGGTGAGCGCGCCGAGCGAGCCCGCGTGATCGTGCAATTCGGTGGTCTTCGACGGAGTCCAGCTGATCAGCCAGACGTCGACTTCGTCGTCGGCGTGGATCCGGGTGGACCAGCGTTCACCGGCGGGCAGGATGCCACCCTCGGGCAGCAGGTGGTCGTAGCGCCCGTCGAGCACGTCCTCGGCGCCCTCGTCGGTGATGCGCAGCAGGTCGGCCGGACGCAGCCGGGTCGGCAACGCGGGCGCGACCGGGCGCTCCAGGCGAGGGTCGTCGGACAGGCGCACGGTGGTGGCGCGACGACGCGGCGTGATCAGCGGGGACTTCGTCACGAGCGGGGCAACGTCCGCAATCAGGGTGTCCGCCGCGGGAGAAGAAGCCGTCGGAGAAGACGCCGTCGGCTCGGCGGGGGCCTGCGCGGAATCAGAGGAAGGAAGAACAGAGGAACGCATGAGCGATACTCCAGAAGGGGAGAACGGTCGAGGGGACTATCGGAAGTCGGCCTCGAACGGTCGAGGCCGGATCAGCCTCGACAACACTCCTGGGTGCGCACACGGTGGAACACGTCAGCGAGTGTAGCAGCGTCGTCCGCCCGGACGACAGCCCCGGAAAGAGTGATCCACGCCGCGCTCGCCTCGGTCCGCCGCTGCCGCACCGTCATCCCTTGCGCCGCTGCTGATTCCGCTCGTAGACGCGCAGCAGGCCGGTCAGCGTGAGGTGCGGTTCGTGCTTGTCGATGGTCTCGGACTCGGGCACGATCAGCGGCGCGCTGCTGCCCGTGGCCACCACGGTGACATCGTCGCCCGCGAAGGCGTCGAACTCGTCGCGGATGCGATCGATCAGCCCGTCGACCAGGCCGGCGAACCCGAACACCGCGCCGGACTGGATCGCCTCCACGGTGTTCTTGCCGACGACCGAGCGCGGCCGGGCCAGCTCCACGCGGCGCAGACCCGCCTTCTCGATCAGCGCCTCCCCGGAGATGACGACGCCGGGGGCGATCACCCCGCCCAGGAACTCGCCCTTGGCCGAGACCAGGTCCACGGTGGTGGCGGTGCCGAAGTCGACGACGATCGCGGCCGTGCCGAACTGCTGGTAGGCGGCCAGCGCGTTCACGATGCGGTCCGCGCCGATCTCCTTCGGATTGTCGACCAGCAAGGGAATGCCGGTCCGCACGCCGGGTTCGACCACCACGTGCGGCACGTGCGACCAGTACCGGTCCAGCATCGCGCGCAGCTCGTGCAGCACCGGTGGCACCGTGGACAGTGCGGCGAGGCCGACCACCTGCTCCAGCGGCGCGCCGATCAGGCCGCGCAGCTGCATGGCGAACTCGTCGGCGGTCAGCAGCGGGTTGGTGTGCATGCGCCAGTGCCGGTGCAGGCGCGCGTGCGATCCGCTGCCCGTGAACAGGCCCAGCTCGATGCTGGTGTTGCGGACGTCGATGGTCAGCAGCATCGGTCCCCCGGTCGAGGCTTCCTCGGTCGTGGAGGAAGGTTCGGGCATCAGACGAAGGTGAGCGCGCGCGGCGAGGTCAGACCCGACCCCTCCGGCGCGTGCGCCGGGTCCGCACCGAGCTCGACGGCGCGGTTGCGCTCGTCGACGAAGACCACCTTGGGCTCGTAGGCGGCGATCTCCTGCTCGTTCATCATCCCGTAGGCGATGAGGATCACCAGGTCGCCGGGGTGCACGAGGTGCGCGGCGGCGCCGTTGATGCCGATCACGCCGGAACCGCGCTCGCCCGCGATGACGTAGGTCTCCAGGCGGGCGCCGTTGTCGATGTCGACGATGCAGACCTGCTCGCCCTCGAGCAGATCGGCGGCGTCGAGCAGGTCCTGGTCCACCGTCACCGATCCCACATAGTGCAGGTCCGCGTGGGTCACGGTGGCCCGGTGGATCTTGGACTTCATCATGGTGCGCAGCATCGTCGTCGCCTTTCTAGCGCGCGGGGGGAACGAGAGCGGGATCGGCGGGCGCCGGTTGCGGCGCGGCGCTGTGGTTCGGGTGCCCGTCGATCGGGGCGCCGAGGGTGACGGCGATGTTGTCGATCAAGCGCGTGGCGCCGACCTTGGCCGCCACCAGCAGGCGGGCGTTGCCGGTGGCCGGGGCCGGGCCGAGCGTCGACGAGCGCAGTTCCAGGTAGTCCAGGTCGATGCCGTCGGCGGCGTCGAGGACCGCGCGTGCCGCGTCGAGCACACCCTGGGCGCCCAGGCCACCGGAGTGCGCGCCCGCCGACAGGGCGGCCGAGAGCGTCAGCGCCGTCTCGCGCTGGGCGTCGTCGAGGTAGCGGTTGCGCGAGGACAGCGCCAGACCGTCTGCCTCGCGCACGGTCGGCACCGCCACGATCTTCACGTCGAAGTTCAGATCGCGCACCATCTGCCGGATCAGGGTGAGCTGCTGGTAGTCCTTCTCCCCGAAGAACGCCTGGGTGGGGCGCGCGATCTGGAGCAGTTTGGCGACCACGGTGAGCATGCCCGCGAAATGCGTGGGCCGCGTGCGGCCTTCGAGTTCGGCGCCGAGCGGGCCGGGATGCACGGTCGTGCGCGGGCCGTCGGGGTACATGTCCGCCGGGCTGGGCGCGAAGACCAGCTCCACGCCCTCGGCGCGCAGCAGTTCCACATCGGCGTCCAGGGTGCGGGGGTAGGTGTCGAGGTCTTCGCCCGCGCCGAACTGCAGGGGATTGACGAAGATCGAGACGATGACGACCTGATTGGTCCGTTTCGCCTGACGCACGATCTCGAGGTGACCGTCGTGCAGCGCGCCCATGGTGGGGACGAGCGCGACCGTGCGCCCGACGCCGCGCAGCGCCTTGGCCACCGACCCGAGCACCTCCGGATCGTGGTGCACGGTCAGCTCGCCGGGGCGATACGCGCCACGCAGTGCGGTGTTCATCATCGGCGTCCTTCCAGCAGGTCGATCAGGGCGGGGTCGGCGGCGGCCCGGCGGGCCGTGCGCAGCGAAAGGGCGCGGTAGGCCTGGGCCACGCCGGGGTCGGCGGCGTCGAGCGCGTCCAGATGGGCGGCCACCGCGTCCGCGTCGCCCCTGGCCACCGGGCCGGTCAAGGCGGACTGGCCACGGCGCAGAGCGTTGTCCAGGGCCGCCGAGGCGAGCGGGGCGAGCAGGCGTTCGGCCAGGCCACCGGGCTGATCGTCGACGATCTGCTGGCCGAGCAGGCCGGGACCGGCCAGCGACTCCCGCAGCGCCTGCACCGCGTCGAGCACCAGGGTCACCAGGTGATTGCTGCCGTGCGCGAGGGCGGCGTGGTAGAGCGTGCGGTTCTCCTCGGCCACCCGGACCGGCTCGCCGCCCATCTCGATCACCAGCGACTGCGCGACGGCGTAGCCGATGTCGTCGGCGGCGGTGACGCCGAAACAGGCGTTGGCCAGGCGGCTGAGGTCCTCGTCGTGGCCGGTGAAGGTCATGGCCGGGTGGATGGCCAGCGGGCGGGCGCCCAGGGCGGTGAGTGGTTCCAGCACGGCGACGCCGTTCGCGCCGGAGGTGTGCGCCACCAGCGTGCCGGGACGAACCACGCCCGCGGTGGCCAAGCCGCGAACCAGGCCGGGCAGCTCGGCATCGGGGACGGCGAGGAGCAACAGTTCGGCGCGCGCGGCGACCTGCTCGACCGGCAGGATCTCCGAGTCGGGCAGCCGGGTGCGCGCCCGATGCTTGGAGGCATCGGAGATGGCGGCGACGCCGAACACCACGTGTCCGGCGCGTTCCAGAGCCGAGCCGAGAGCCGATCCGACGCGTCCCGCCGAGACGATTCCCACCGTCAGGCGTGCGGGCGCGGGGTCGAATCCCGACGCGGCGCTGTCGGAAGTCGGGCTTGCCGAGGTCAACGTTGTCCTCTCGATGTCGTTCCAGTCCCGCGCTGCGGGTACCGGACGTTTCGTGGTCGAGAATATCCGCCCGTCGTTTGCCAGAGCTACCGGGACCGGACGTGATTTATCGCTCACCCGCTCCGGCGGTGGGGTTCAGTTGCCGCGCTGCTGTTCGGAGGCGAGATTGGCCATGATCTCGGCGACGGACAATTTGCGCCCACCGGCCCCGTCACCGGATTCCCCGCGACGACGGCGGCGGGAGGGGGTGCCGACGACCGACTTCGGCTCGGGCGCCGGGGTGGGCTCGATCGCAGGGATGGAACCGGCGGTGCTCGCGTCGGCCGCGGCGGGCGAGGCGGAGGACGTCGCGGGTGTCCGGATCGCAGGCGCAGCGGTATCGACGGGCGCGGCGGTATCGACGGGCGCGGCAGTACCGACCGGCGCGGCAGTACCGACCGGCGCGGCAGTACCGACGGGCGCGGCGGCGCTGGATGAGACGGCCGGGGCGGCACCGACAGCATCGGACGCGGGGGCCGCGCCCCCGGCCGGGGAGGCATCGGACTCGGTCGACGACTCGTCGGCTTCGGAGGCGGCGTAGACGTCGGCCCAGGCTCCGGTGTCGCCGAGGGCGTGGAACGCGTGCGGCCAGTTGCTCGGGCCGAGACGGGTCGGGGCCGACGGGTCGTAGTCGGCGGGGACGATCGAGGTCTCGGCGGTCACCGGTTCGTCGTCGGGGCCCGCGAAGGCGGCGGGGTGGGGGTGGCCCGGTTCGAACACCGGGGTCGATACGCGGGCGCGGGAGGCGATTTCGGCATTCGGCGAGCTACCGTTCGCCGAAGCATCGGGCTCGGCCGCGCTGCCGGAGCTGCCGGGCAGCGCGTGGACGCGCACGGCGTCGGCGCGCAGGGCTGGGCGGTCGACGGGCAGATCGCCGTCGAAGAGCCGCTGCAGGCTCTGGCGCAGGACAGACAGTTCGGCGCGCAGGGCGGCCATCTCGGCGGCATCCGCGCCGACCTCCTCGCGGACCCTGGCCTCCACGCCCATCTCGTACTCGCGGCGCGCGGAGATCTCCCGGTCCAGCTGCAACTCGTAGACCTTCTGCAGGTCGCGGACCTTCGCCTGATCGACGGCGGCGTCCTTGCGGTACTTGGTGGCGGCCATCGCGCCGATGGCCGCGGCCCACAGCGCGGCCACCATGCCCACGCGGACCAGCTGCAGACTGTTGCTGAAGATCAGGAACACACTGGCAACCAGTCCCAGCAGCACCAGAGTGCCGATGAAATAGCGTCCCGCTTGATCCCGCCGGGGACGGGAAGCGCTGCTGAGGGACGGTCCAACCATGCCCGCCAGGGTAGCCTGCGCGCGCAGCTCCGCCCACGATGCGCCGGAGTGATTCCTGTCCCGGAATTCGCTATGTGGTAGCGGTCTCGTCGGTGGGGTCGTCGGGGGCCCGACAGCAATACTCGAGCCACAACGCGGCGGCGACCAACGCCACCCCCGCGAAGAAGCCCACCAGGGCCCCGGGGGAATCCGCGGCGGCCGCGGTCAGCTCACCGCGCTGCGGGAACACCCAGAACAGGAAACCGAGCCAGATGCCCGCCACGATCGCGCCCACCTGCACCGAGGCCTTGGCCAGTGCGACCGCGCGGGCGGCGGTGATCGGGTGCAGTTTTCGGCCGGTGCCCACTTCCTCGTCGCGCACCCTGGCCCGGATCACGAACGCCAGCGCCACCTCGATCGCGGCCACCGGATAGAGCGAGGCGCCGGCGAACACCGAGATCGGCGGAAAGCTGCCATAGGCGAACCGCGTCGCCACCCAGGCCAGCAGGGCCGCGATCACGACCGTGGCCACCAGGTCCCATGCCTTGGTCGGCTTCAGTTGCACTCCGACGATCCCTCCCCCGCGAGGCCGCGGGCACTCAACGACAACTCGGTGCGTCGCACGCCCGCACGGTCGGCGGTCTCCAGATCGGCAAGCCAGTCCCGCACCGGCCGCTCGACGCCGGACACGGCCAGGACCGCCTCCGGCTCCACAGCCAGCCACGGGATCAGCACGAAGGCGCGTTCGTGGGCACGCGGGTGCGGCAGAGTCAGTACCGGATCGGCACTGATCACCGGCTCCCCGCCGCGGGCGCACCACACCACGTCGACATCGAGAGTACGTGCACCCCAACGGATCTCCCGGACCCGATGCGCCGCCTGCTCGAGGCGCTGCCCGGCGGCCAGCCAATCGGCGGGCTCGCGCGCGTCGTCGTCGACCACCAGCACCGCATTCAGGAAGTCGTCCTGCTCGACCCCGCCCCACGGCGCGGTCGAGTACACCGGCGAGACCGCGACCAGGCAGTCGGCGAACTCGTCGACCACGCCGCGCAGGTGCGCGAGCCGGTCGCCGAGGTTCGAGCCGATCGACAGCACCGCCCGGCTCACCCGGCCTCCTGCCTGGTGCGGGAGGTGACCACCCGGACATCGGTGAAGGTGTGCGGGATCGGCGCGGACGGCTTGTGCACCACCACGTCGGCGCGCAGGATGCGCGGATCGGTCATCACGTCGTCGGCGATCTCGGAGACCACCGTCTCGATCAGATTGCGCGGCGGACCGGCCACGATGCGCACCGCCCGCTCGGCGAGCGCGCCGTAGTCGACGGTGGCGGCGAGGTCGTCGGAGGCGGCGGCGACGGTGAAATCCACCCACACGGTCAGATCGATGACGAATTCCTGGCCGTCGCGGCGCTCGTGCTCGAAGACGCCGTGCCTGCCGAACACGCGCAGGCCGCGCAGTTCGATCCGGTCCGGTTCTCGGTCCGGTCCGGCCGGTCTCGGTCCGGCGGCACCGGCCGGTGCGCTCGGCTGGGTCATCGGGTGGCTCCTCCCGGCCGCTCGGACGGGGTCGCGGTTCTCGCCCGCTGCCAGGCGTCGACGACGGCGATCGCGTCCAGCGAGGAGCGCACGTCGTGCACCCGCACACCCCAGGCCCCGTTCTGGGCGGCAAGGGCGGAGACCGTCGCGGTGGCGATTTCGCGGCCGTCGGGCGGGCGCGGACCGTCGGCGTCGGCGAGCAGGGTACCCAGGAAGCGCTTCCGTGACGCGCCGATCAGCACCGGCAGGCCGGCCGCGACGAACTCAGGAAGCGCGGCCAGCAACGCCCAGTTGTGCTCGGCGTTCTTGGCGAAGCCCAGACCCGGGTCGAGGATCAGCCTGCCGGGATCGACCCCCGCGCCCACCGCGAGCTCGACCTGGGCGCCGAGTTCGGCGCGCACCTCGGCCACCACGTCGTCGTAGTGCTCGGCGGGGCCCGCGTGCCGATAGTCGGCCGCCGCGCGCCAGTGCATGAGGATCCACGGAACCCGCGCGTCGGCGACGACTTTCACCATGTCGGGGTCGGCGCGACCACCGGAGACGTCGTTGATCACCCCGACTCCCGCGGCCAGCGCGGCCTCGGCGACCGCGGCGCGCATGGTGTCCACACTCGTCGGCACGCCTGCGGCGACCAGGCCGCGGATCACCGGGGTCACCCGCGCGGCCTCGGTGACCGGATCGACGCGATCGGCGCCCGGCCGGGTCGACTCGCCGCCGACGTCGATGATGTCGGCACCCGCCGCGTAGAGCTCGATGCCGTGCGCGATGGCGCGGTCGGGGTCCAGGTACCGCCCGCCGTCGGAGAAGGAGTCACCGGTCACGTTCACCACGCCCATCACCACGCAGCGGCGGTCGCCGCGCGCGGTGACGGTCGGGACGGACACCGGTTCCGCCTTCCCTGCGGCCTGGTTCACTTCCGCAGAATCAGATCGAGCGCCTCGGAACGCGAGGCGGCATTGGTCTGCAGCAGGCCGCGCACCGCCGAGGTGGTGGTGCTCGCGCCGGGCTTGCGGATGCCGCGCATCGCCATGCACAGATGCTCGGCCTCCACCACGACGATCGCGCCGCGCGGTTCCAGCTTGCGCATGACGGCGTCGGCGATCTGACTGGTCAGCCGTTCCTGCACCTGCGGGCGCTTGGCGTAGAGATCGACCACCCTGGCCAGCTTGGACAGCCCGGTCACCCGCCCGGCCGGGCCGGGGATGTAGCCGACGTGCGCGACACCGTGGAAGGACACCAGGTGGTGCTCGCAGGTCGAGTACATCGGGATGTCGCGCACCAGCACCAGTTCCTGGTGACCCTCGTCGAAGGTGGTGTCCAGCACCCGGTCGGGCTCCACGTACAACCCGGCGAACATCTCGCGGTAGGCGCGAGCGACCCGGGCCGGGGTGTCGATCAGGCCGGGGCGATCCGGGTCCTCGCCGACGGCGAGCAGCAGTTCGCGGACCGCCGCTTCCGCCCGGTCCTGGTCGAAGGGGCGACCGGTCTCTTGCGCGCGCAACACCGGCTCGGGCGCCGCGCCGTTCGCGCCGTCGAATTCCGCGCCGGTCACGGCGTCGAACGCCGTGTCATGGTTGGCCGACAATCGAGGACACCTCCAAATCCGCGCCGGTGGTCCTTCGCCCACCGGCGTGGGTCGAGCCTAATCGTCACCCGATCAGGGCCGACCGTTCGGTCCGTCCCAGTCACGGCGGTCGTCGTCGTGTCCCGGCCCGGGACGCGACGGCTCGTCGTAGGCCTGACCTTCCTGGCCTGCTGTCGCGCCTTGCGGCGGCTCACCCCACGGCTGGAACCCCTGCGGCGGCTGCTGCGCTTCCGGCGGGGACTGCGGCTGGGATCTGTTCCATCCGCCGTAGCCGGGGGCGCCTGCCTGCTGCGTCGGCTCTTCCCGCGGCGGCCAGCCGGGAGCCGACCAGTCGGCGGGAGCGCCGTAGTCCGGTCGCGAACCCTGGGTCGGCGCGCCCGGCCGCGGGTAGCTCTCGGTGGGCGGGGTGTAGCCGCCCGGCTGCGGATGGGCGTACTGCGGCTGCGCGTGGTAGCCGCCCTGGGCGGACGGACCGCCCTGCGGATGCCCCGCCGCGTGCCCGTTGGCCGGCACCGGTTGCAGCTGCTTGGCCGCGACCTGCACCGCCGCCTGGTCCACGGGCTGCTCCGGGGGCCAAGGCTCGCCGCGCTCGGCGGCGAGTTCGCCCGGGGTCTTCACCGGCGGCTTGTCCGAGGGAACTCGCTCGCCGAAGTCGTTGAACGCGGTGATGCGCGGGCGCTTGGTCACCCCGGTGAAGATCTGCTCGAGATCCTTGCGGTGCAGCGTCTCGCGTTCCAGCAGCGCGACGGCCAGATCGTCGAGCACGTCGCGGTACTCGTTGAGGATCGACCAGGCCTCGGTGTGCGCGGCCTCGATGAGGTTGCGCACCTCCTCGTCGATCTCGCGGGCGACCTCGTGCGAGTAGTCCGAGGCCACGCCCATCGACCGGCCGAGGAACGGGTCGCCCTGCTCCTGGCCGTAGCGGACCGCGCCGAGACGCGCGCTCATGCCGTATTCGGTGACCATCGCGCGGGCGATCTTGGTGGCCTGATCGATGTCGGAGGAGGCGCCGGTGGTCGGCTCGTGGAACACCAATTCCTCGGCAGCGCGGCCGCCCATCGCCATGACCAGGCGGGCGATCATCTCCGAGCGGGTCATCAGGCCCTTGTCGTCCTCGGGCACGGTCATGGCGTGACCACCGGTGCGGCCGCGCGCGAGGATGGTGACCTTGTAGACCGGCTCGATGTCGGGCATCGCCCAGGCGGCCAGGGTGTGACCGCCCTCGTGGTAGGCGGTGATCTTCTTCTCGTGCTCGCTGATGATGCGGCTCTTGCGGCGCGGTCCGCCGATGACGCGGTCGACCGATTCCTCGAGCGCCTCGCCGGTGATGACCGAGCCGTTCTCGCGCGCGGTGAGCAGCGCGGCCTCGTTGATGACATTGGCCAGGTCGGCGCCGGACATGCCGACGGTGCGCTTGGCCAGGCCCTCGAGGTCGGCCTCCGGGGAGATCGGCTTGCCCTGCGAGTGCACCCGTAGGATCGCGCGGCGACCGGCCAGGTCGGGGTTGCCGACCGGGATCTGCCGGTCGAACCGGCCGGGGCGCAGCAGCGCGGGGTCGAGGATGTCGGGGCGGTTGGTCGCCGCGATCAGGATGATGCCGGTGCGGTCGCCGAAGCCGTCCATCTCGACGAGCAGCTGGTTGAGGGTCTGCTCACGCTCGTCGTGGCCACCGCCCAGGCCCGCGCCGCGCTGGCGGCCGACGGCGTCGATCTCGTCGACGAAGATGATGCAGGGGCTGTTCTGCTTGGCCTGCTCGAACAGGTCGCGTACCCGGGAGGCGCCGACGCCGACGAACATCTCGACGAAGTCCGAACCGGAGATGGTGAAGAACGGCACGCCCGCCTCGCCCGCGACCGCGCGCGCCAGCAGGGTCTTACCGGTGCCGGGCGGGCCGTAGAGCAGCACGCCCTTGGGGATCTTCGCGCCGAGCGCCTGGTACCGAACCGGATTCTGGAGGAAGTCCTTGATCTCGTAGAGCTCCTCGACGGCCTCGTCGGCGCCCGCCACATCGGCGAAGGTGGTCTTGGGCATGTCCTTGGACAGTTGCTTGGCCTTGGACTTGCCGAAGCCCATCATGCCGCCGCGACCGCCGCCCTGCATGCGCGCCATCACGAAGATGAACAGGCCGAGCAGGATCACCATCGGCAGCACGAACAACAGGATCTGGGCCAGCCAGCTGTCCTGCTTGACCACCGTGTTGTAGGGCGCGCCGGACTCCTGCACGGCGTCGAAGATCTTCGCCGACGTCTCGCTGCCGCCCGGGTACTTGGCGATGATCTTGTCGGAACCCTTGGTGGCGTCGTTGCCGTTCTTCAGATCGATGCGCAGCTGCTGCTCGCGATCGTCGATCTGGACGTTCTCGACGTTGGCCTTGTCCTGGAGCTGACTCAACGCCACCGACGTGTCGACGCCCTGCCAGCCGCGCGTGTCGTCTCCGAAGTAGCTGAACGCATAGATCACCAGCAAGATGCCGGAGACTATCGCCAGGGTGCGAAACACTGTCTTGCGGTTCATAGAGCGTAGGCCGGGCGGCCAGTCCTTTCCGGTTTCTCCGGGTACTTGCCGAGTGATCCATCGAGCAGCGATACATCGAGCACAGCGTGTGGCATTACGCACCCGGGTTCCGTCCGCTGGGGGAATCGGATGCGGACATGCCAGGTTACCGCGTACGGTCTACTCGATACATCGCGCCGTTCGGCAATCGGTGCGGTTCGACAGGTAAACGACCGGAGAACAGCTCAGGTTCCCGATTCCTCGCTCCGGTTTACCTCGAGTGGACACAAGCATGTCATGTTCGGCCTATCGTGAGCGACGACACAAAAACGGAGCGCAGGGGGTATGGACATAGTCGAGCTACGAACACCCACCGCTATCGTGCGGCACGGGCACGGACGTCTGATCGTTCTCCGGCCGGGCGGCGAGGGCGACGCCGAAGGTGAGCGCGTCCTGGATGTCCCGGTCGACGAATTGTTGAAGGTCCGCCTGAGCAGGCGTGCCGACGACGCCGTCGTGATCGAGATCTATCTGCGCCATCCGGCCCCGGTACTCACCGGCGTACCGGCCGACCGCACCCCGCTGCCGGTGCTCATCGCCGAGCACGACGTCCCCGCGGCAGGCCGCATCGTCGAGCGCATCAACGACCAGATCCTGAACGCGCGGCGGGTCGACATCGCCGCCCCGGAGCTGGATCCGCCCGCACCGGTGTGGACCGAGGACGGGCCCACCCGCGGCGACGTCGACCGCGCGGTGTCGCGGATGACCCCGCGAGCGGACGCGGAGGCCGGGATCGCCGCGCTGCACCATTTCGTCCGGCCCGACGAATACGTCCTGGAGACGGCCGTGGCCACCGCCCGTCCCGCCGCCGGTCCCGGTCTGCTGGCCGCCACCACCTGCCGGGTGCTGTTCGTCTCTCTCGACCCGGAGAACGGCTTCGCCTACGAATTCCCGGTCGCCGCGGTGCTGTACGCACACGCGACCGAGACGCCCGCCGGGGCGCCCGGGGAAATCGGCGCGGCACGCGGCGAGACCGGCCTCGACATCCACGACGGCCACCTCACGCTGCGCTTCACCGGCGCGGACCGGGCCGACATGGAACGCGTCGCGTGCGCGGTGACCTTCGCGGTGCGCCGCGAGGCCGTCGACGGCGCGGCAGGCCCGTCCGACCCGGGTGTCGCCCAGCTGTACGCGGAGTGGGAGCTGCTGGTCGAGCGGCACTCCCTCGGCATGGTCGACGACGTGCAGTTCCAGCGTTACGGGCGCGGCATCCTGCGCTCGCTGCCGGACGCGGGCTGACTCAGCCCCCGGCCGGGCCGGGGTCGCCGGATGCTCCGGTGTCCCCGGCCGCGCCGGGCTCCCCGGGTTCGCCATCCCGGTCGATCTCCTCGAGCAGGTCGGGACCGCCCTCGGGCTTCGGGCCGTTGAGTTCGATGCGACGCCACGGGCTGGTCGGGCGGATCCACAACCGCAGCAGTTCCAGCCGCCGGTCGACACCGCCGTTCTTGAGTTCGGCCAGGTCCTCGCACGCCTGCCAGTAGGTCCAGCCGGTGAGATAGGCGTCGCCGAACTGCCGCCAGTTACGGTATTTGCGCTGGGCCAGCGGTAGCGCTCGCATGAGATAGCCCCAGGCCACGTCGGCCTCGATGTATCCGGCGGTGAAGGCCATCCGCGCGACCGCGACCACCCTGGCCAGATCCCAGGCGTGGATGTCGGCGGGCAGCGGGCGGGCGAGATGATCGGTGAAGCCGATCTTGATGGCCTGGGCCCAGATGTCGTAGTCACGCACCAACGACTCCGGGTTCTCCATCCCGCGGAACGAGGCGATCTGGCGCAGGAACGCCCGGTGCCGGTCGGCGCGCTCGCCGAAGCGGTCCCGTTCACTGGCATTGATCGAGGCCTTCACCAGCGGATTCACCAGGGCGTACAGCGGGGCGTGCATGCCGTCGAGCAGCTGCTCCATGGAGGCCTGCGCCTCGGTGCCGTCGGTGATGCCCCACGCGCCGGTCAGCGTGTCGATCGCGAGTTCGCGGCGATCCCCGAGCGGGTGCTCGCGTTCCGGGCCGAGCAACAGCGCGTCGTGGAACGCATCCCAGCGGGTCGAGTAGTAGCCACCGAGCGCCAGCGCGCGCAATTCGTCGTCGGAGATGGCGGCGCCGGACCAGTGGTCCTCCTCCCGCTTGTCGAGCTCTTCGTACGGGAAGGTCGTCAATGTGGGTATACCGCGGGCAGGCATGCCCACGATTGTTCACCATGGACCGGTGCGGGAGCGCCGTTATCGTCCAGCGGGGGATTTCTTCGCCGTCATCGCGACCGATTTCGCGCCCAGCAGATTCTCGCGGTGCCACATCGGCTTTCGGGGGGCTAATGTGCACGCATGTGTAGTGACATCACCCGCCTGCGCGGTTTGGAACCAGCCGCTACCGAGCAGGAAATCTATGCTTCCGCACTGCAGTACGTGCGCAAGGTCGGTGGTGTGTCCGGCCTGTCCACCACCACCAAGGCCGCCGTGGACAAGGCCGTGGCGACCATCGCGGCCGCGACGACCACGCTGCTCGCCGAACTCCCGCATCACCCGGTCGCCGACGGTGTCGAACCGCCCGCGCGCCGGGTGCGGGTCAGGGAGGCGGCCGCGGACTGAGGCGGATCGGGCGACAGGCCCGCCGCCTCGTCGTAGGCGGCCAGGCAGGTGAGCGCGACCTCCAGCGCCAGGCCGCGCTGCTCGATCGGATGTCCGAGCAGTTCCTCGATGCGCTGCAACCGGTAGCGCACCGTGTTCTTGTGCACGCCGAGCGCTTTCGCGGTCGCCTCGGGGCTGCGGTGCTGGGCGAGATAGGCGTACAGGGTGCGGCGCAGGCGGACGGCGTTCTCCTCGGCGCCCGCCAGCGCGCGCAGTTCCCGCTCGATCAGTCCCCGCATGGCCTCGGCGTCGACGCCGGCCAGGTAGGCGATCTCCACGTCCCGATAGGCCGTGACGCGGCGCCCGGCGTCGCCGCGCTCGGCGACCTGACGGGCCGCCATCGCCTCGCGGTGCCCGGACCTGAACCCGGCGACCCGCGCGCCCGGCACCCCGAAGGCGACCCGCACGGGTTCGTCGACCGAGCCTGCCAGCAACTGTTCGATCCGGCCGGGGAGCGCGAGTTCGGCGGCGTGGGCCTGGTCGTCGAGTCCGGCCCATGCCCACATCCCGCTCGCTCCCGAAGACACCGTGAGCAGCCGGGCGCTGCCCAGATCCGCGGCCATCCGGGCGGCGACCCGGTCGAGCAGATCGGTCACCTCCGCGTCGCCACCGGGCTCGCCCTGGTCGGTCCACAGCACGAAGGCCAGATGATGTCCGGTGAGGCGGTACCCCAGCCGCACCGCGGCTTGGTCGGCGTCGAGTTCCTCCCCGGCCAGCAGCGCCCGCACGGTCTCGGTGCGCCGGTTGAGCGCCGCGCGCAGCACCCGTTCGCGTTCCTCGACATAGGTGTCGGTGAGCAGTTCCACCGACATGCTGATCCATTTGGTGGTGCGGTCGAACATCCGCAGCATGACCGCGCGTTCGATCTCACGCGGCACCTCGCGCTGTTCGACCGCCTCGTTCATGTACTCGAGCACGGCCTCCATCCCGGCGTGATAGGTGCGCAGCAGCACCCGCATGTCGAAGCCGCGCCGGGCGATGGTGCGGGCGAAGGCGTGTGCCTCGGCGGGCAGGCTGAACTCGAAGGTGTCGCTGGTCAGATTGCTCAGCAGGGTCCGGGCGTGCGCGCGGGTGCTGGCGGCCAGATCGCGGCTCATGTCCCGGTCGGCGAGTTCGGGCACCTTGGCCACGATGACGCTGTCGAGCCTGGCCACGACACCCTCCAGGGTGTCCGAGCGCATGGTGTCCGAGACGTAGTCGGCCAGCCAGGCCAGGACCACCGGGCTGGTGCTGCCCACCAGCGTCCGGGTCTCCAGCCGGTCTGCGTCCGGTTTTTGTTTCATCGCCACAAATCGACCCGATCTTATTGACAAAATGGGCCAAGAAACTCCCCCTGTATTGTGTCACGATCATAGTTCAGTGAGCTGACTCACAGCGGTCGGCACACGGCGATGTCCACAGCACGACGTCAGTGGGAGAAACAGCAGTGACCAACACCGAGTCCGCGACCGAGCAGGCCGTGACCGAGCAGAGCGTGACCGAGCAGAGCGCGACGGAGCAGGCCGCGACAGAGCAGGCTTCGACGGAGCAGGCCTCGACGGAGCAGGCCACGAACGGCAGCGCCTCCGAGAACGCCCCCGGGAAGAAGGCCGCCGAAACGAAGGCCGTCGCGGACAAGGCGGCGGCACCGGACGTGATCGAGGTGCGCAACCCCGGCACCGGGGAGATCGTCGGCTCGGTACCGGTACGGAGCGCCGACGAGATCGCCGCCACCGTGGCCGAACTGCGCAGGCATCAGCCCGGCTGGGAATCGCTCGGCCCCGACGGCCGCAAGAAGTGGCTGCTGGCGTTCCAGGACTGGATCATCGACAACACCGAGCACCTGGCCGACGTGCTGCAGTCCGAGACCGCCAAGGCGCGCGGCGACGCGCTGATCGACCCGTCCTTCGGCGCCGACCTGATCGGCTTCTACGCCCGGCGGGCGGCCAAGTTCCTCGCCGACGAGCATCCCTCGCCGCACAGCCCGCTGGCCCGGGTCAAGAAGCTGACCGTCGCCTACCGGCCCTACCCGGTCGTCGGCGTGATCACGCCGTGGAACTTCCCGCTGGCGATGCCGATCATGGACGTGTTCCCGGCGCTGGCCGCGGGCGCGACCGTGGTTCTCAAGCCCTCCGAGGTCACCCCGCTCTCGGCGCTGGAACTGGCCAGGGGCTGGGAGGAGATCGGCGCGCCTCCGGTCTTCGCGGTGGTCACCGGCGCGGGCGCGACCGGCGCCGCGGTGATCGACAACGTCGACTACGTGCAGTTCACCGGCTCCACCGCGACCGGTCGCAAGATCGCCGCCGCCTGTGTCGAGCGGATGATCCCCTACAGCCTGGAACTCGGCGGCAAGGATCCGGCGATCGTGCTGGCCGACGCCGATCTCGAGCGCGCCGCCAACGGCATCGCCTTCGGTGGCATGTTCAACGCCGGCCAGGTCTGCATCTCGATCGAGCGGGTCTACGTCGAGGAGCCGGTCTACGACCAGTTCGTCGCCAAGCTGACCGAGAAGGTCGCCGCGCTGCGTCAGGGCCTCGACGGTCGCGCGGTCGAGCACGATCTGGGCGCGCTCGCCAACGAGAACCAGGTGCGGATCGTGCAGCGCCACGTGGACGAGGCGGTGGCGGCGGGCGCCAAGGTGCTCACCGGCGGCAAGCGCACCGGCCAGGGCACCTTCTTCGAGCCCACCGTGCTCGTCGACGTCGATCACGGCATGACCTGCATCACCGAGGAGACCTTCGGCCCGACGCTGCCGGTGATCAAGGTGGCCGACGAAGCCGAGGCCATCCGGCTGGCCAACGATTCGATCTACGGCCTGTCGGCCTCGGTCTGGACCGGCGACAAGGATCGCGGCGAGCGCATCGCGCGCCAGCTGAACGCGGGCGCGGTGAACATCAACGACGTGTTCGCCAACCTGTTCAGTTTCGCGCTGCCGATGGGCGGCTGGGGCCTGTCCGGTGTGGGCGCGCGCTGGGGCGGCGCCGCCGGTGTGCGCAAGTACTGCAGGCAGAAGGCGATCACCAAGCCGATCATGCCCACCCAGGAGCGTGAGCTGTTCTGGTACCCGGTCAAGCTGCCGAACCTGCTGACCGCCGTCGGCGCGATGCGATTGGCCGGCGCGCGCGGCCTGCGTCGCTTCAACGTCCCCGCACTGCTCGAACTGAAGCGCAACAGCGAATCCTAGGCGGCGAGCCGGCTCGGGGCGGACCAGCCTCGCCCACCCTCTCCGCGCGAAGCGCTGTGGTTCACGACTCGGTCGTGGATCACAGCGCTTTCGTCGTCTCGGGACCCATTACGCGTGCTCGATACACATAATGTGATGAAGATCACTCATAATATTCCCGTCTCACATCTTTCCGTCCGGATTCATTCTCTGTTCGATTACCGGAACCGCCGATCGCATCGACCCCGAGGCGTCCGACCGGGACCGGAGGGCGTCATTCACGCTGGTCGAGCGTCCAAATTGATCCGCGATTCCCAGCGGCAGCGAGGCTGCCCACAATTCGCCGAAGAGCATGGTGCGAATCACCACAGAAGCCTCTATGCTGTCGAGTAACAAACCGTTGGACGGTTTCACTCGCACTATCCAGACTTCTCGGCTTGATAAGGCTGGAAATTCAAGACCGATTCTGATAGCAAAGGGCTATGGACCCGCACTTGCGCGACCTGCGGTATTTCGTCGCCGTCGCTGAGGAACTGCATTTCACCAACGCCGCTCAGCGGCTGCACATCGCTCAACCCACCCTGTCCCGGCAGATCCGTCAGCTGGAACGTCAGCTCGACGTCGTGCTGTTCGATCGCAATCAGCGCAGCGTGGCGCTGACCGTCGCGGGCAAGGAACTGCTCGACGGTGCGCGCAAGATCCTGGAGTTGTGGGAGGTCACCAACATCTCGCTGCAGGAAGCGGGCGAAGTGTTGCGCGTGGGTATCCAGTCCGCGATGGGCCGCGGACTGCTCAACGATCTGGAGAGCGCGAGCGGGTACCGGCTGGCGCTGCACGCCGCGTCCTGGAACGACGCTTCCAGCGGGCTGGCGGGCAGACAGGCTGATCTCGCGCTGGTCTGGCTCCCACTGCCCGACTCCAACCGCTACCGCTGGCAGGTGCTGCGCACCGAGCCGCGCTGGGTGCTGCTGCCGGAGAACCATCCGCTGGCCGGCCACGAGGTCATCGATTTCGCCGATCTGCTCGACGAGCCGTTCATCGCGCTACCCGCCGAAGCCGGCGCGATCCGCGACTTCTGGCTGGGCAACGACGCGCGCGGCGGCCGGGCGCCCAAGGTCGGAGCCGAGGCGGCCACCCCCGAGGACAAGCTCGAAGCCGTCAGCCTGGGCCTGGGCGTGTGCCTGCTGGCCGAGAACAATGTGCCGATGTACCGGTGGCCGGGTCTGACCGCGCGCCCGCTCAGCGGTATCGCGCCCTGCGAACTGGCAGTCGCCTGGCGCGCCGACGACACCCGTCCGACCATTCTCGAGTTCGCCGGCCGCGCGACCGAGGGCGGTTTCGCCACGCTTCAGCACCAGCCTCAGCCGGTCGCGAGCTGACGACCCGCACGGATGCGGTCGCTGTCCACGGCAAGGGGCCGCGTCGCCCCCGTGCCGGGACGGCCGGATCCTGGCCGGATGCCGGTTCGGTGCCGGACTGCCGGATCCTGGCTGAACCGCCGAATCCTGGCTGAACTGCCGGACCACCGACTTCGGGCACGTATCATTCGAAGTACCACGCGGGGACGCATCCGTCGGGTGGTCGCAATCCGGCACAGCTCGTTGCCGACCAGCGCGGGGGGTACGCGCCACCCGCTCAGCCTCGAGGTCCGAGAATGAGTGCCGAGTCCGAGAGAAGTGTTCCGACGAGCCCCGGTCTGCGCGGAAACGGCCGGGCGCTCGAGAGTGAAGCCGCGGCGGTGAGCGCCTTCACCGCCGCCTGGGCAGCCGCTGTCCACCTGCCCGAGGCGCAGAGTGCCGCCCCGCTGCCACGAATCACCGACTTCCTCCCCGATGCGCGGACCCTGCGCACCGAGGCGCTGGTCGAACTGATCCGCGTCGATCTGCGCTACCGCTGGCTGGGACGACCGCGGGCCGGATCGTCCGACACCGACCCGGCCACTCGGCGCAAACGGCTGGCCGAGTACTGCGCCGAATTCCCCGAACTCGATCGCGACCGGCTCCCGGCCGGGCTCGTCTATGAGGAATTCGTCGTCCGCAGGCACAGCGGCGAGCACGTCGACCCGCGCGCATGCCTGCGCGAATACCCCGCTCAGGCCGAAGTCCTGCGCGAGCTGCTCAATGCCGACGACCTGGACCAGAGCACCCGGCGCGCAGGACCCGACGAGGACGCGCCCACCGACGACACCACCTATCTGACCGGAAACGGGGCCACCGACTCCACCCCGCCGGACGCGCATGCCGTGACCACCCCCGCGACGACCACCCCCGCGACGACCACCCGCGCGTCGTCGACCACCCCCGCGGCGACCGGCCCGACGGCGGACGCACTCGACGCGACACAGGCAGCGGCGACGTCCGAGGTGACGGAGCCACAGAGCAGACCGTCGACCCGCCCACCCGATACCGAGGCAACCGCTGCGCTCGAAGCCACCGAGCGCGAGGCGAACACAGCGCTCGAAACCACCGAACACGTAGCGAACACAGCGCTCGAAACCACCGAACACGTAGCGAACACAGCGCTCGAAACCACCGAGCTCGAAACCACCGAGCTCGAAGGCCGTGCCGCATTCGCCGCCGGTGAACTCGAGGGCACCGCCGGTTTCGAGGGCACCGCCGCGTTCGAGGGCACCGCCGTGTTCGAGGGCACCGCGTTCGAGACCACCGTGTTCGAAGCCACCGCGTTCACCCTCTACACCGACGTCGACGCCCTGGCATCGCTCGATACCGAAGCCACCGGCGCCTACTCCCCGGATGACGCCGATCCCACCGTTGCCGCCGACCCGGCGACCGCACCGGCGACGACGACCGGGCGCGGCCCGGACAAGGATCTCGACCCGCTCGACCGCATCCACGTCGGCCAGCGGGTCGGCGATTTCGATCTGCTCACCGGGCTGGGCCGCGGCGCGTTCGCGCGGGTGTTCCTGGCCAGGCAGCGGTCGATGCAACGGCTGGTCGCGGTGAAGATCTCCGCCGATCACGGCACCGAGGCGCAGACGCTGGCCCAACTCGACCACGACTACATCGTGCGCGTCTTCGATCAGCGGCTGATGGACGCCCAGCGCGGATCGGGGGCCGCCACGCGGCGGTTGCGGCTGCTGTACATGCAGTTCCTACCGGGCGGCACGCTGCTGAGCGTGCTGCGCTGGGTGCGCGCCACCCAGCCCGCCGAACGCGACGGCAAGCTGCTGCTGGCCGCGGTGGACGCCGCGATGGAGGAGAAGGGCGAGATCCGGCCCACCGATTCCAGCGTGCGCACCGAGATCGCGGCGCTGAGCTGGCCGGAGACGGTCGCCTGGCTGGGCCGCAGGCTCGCCGAGGCGCTGGAGTACGCCTCCACGCACGAGGTGCTGCACAGGGACGTGAAGCCGGCGAATGTGCTGCTCACCGCCGAGGCAGTGCCGAAACTGGCCGATTTCAACATCAGTTTCAGCCGCAATGTGTCCGGCACCAGCCCGGTCGCCTACTTCGGCGGCTCGCTGTCCTACATGTCGCCCGAGCAGCTCGAGGCCTGCCATCCCGGCCGGGCTCGTTCGGCGGCCGATCTGGATACCCGCGCGGATATCTTCTCCCTCGGCGTGGTGCTGTGGGAGCTGCTGACCGGCGCCAAACCCTTCGACGACTCCACCGCGGGCGTCGGCGAACGCAGCGACGACACGACGCTCGAGGCGATGCTGGAGCGCCGCAGGATGGGCGTGGACCCGGCCGCACTGGAACGGGTTCCGCCGGACTGCCCCGCCGCGTTGCGCCGGGTGCTGCTGACCTGCCTGGAATCCGACCGCGAGAACCGTTGGGCGAGCGGCGAAGTACTCGCCAAACAGCTCGATCTGTGCCTGGATCAGCGGGCCAGGGATCTGGTCGACCCCAAGCCCGGCAGCTGGCGGCTGCGGCTGCGGCCGTGGATCATCCCGGTGCTGGTGATCGCCATCGGGGTGCCGAATCTGCTCGCCTCGCTGTACAACATCCAGCACAACCAGACCCTGATCGTCTCCCGGATGGACGAGGATGCCGAGCGCACTTTCCTCATCATCACCGGCCTCGTGAACAGCGTCTTCTTCCCGCTCGGATTCATCGTGGTGGCCTACCTGTCGCGGTCGGTGCTCGCGGTGCCGCGAGGTCTGCGCAAGGGCAAACGCTACGACGCGGAAACGCTACGGAGAGCACGCAACGACGCGTTGTTGCTCGGCGAGCGCGCGGTGGTGATCCCGTTCGCGCTGTGGGTGCTGGCCGGGCTCACCTTCCCGCTGGCACTGCAGTTGTCGACCGGCGGCATCACCGCGAACGCGGTCGTCCACTTCCTGGCCTCGCTGGTGGTGTGCGGCGCGATCGCGGCCTCGTATCCGTTCTTCCTGGCGACCTTCTACATCGTGCGCTGTATCTATCCGATCTTCCTGCGGCACGGGGAGATCAGCGCGGGGGACGCGGTCCGGCTGCGGGCGCTGGACCGGCGTTGCAACGGCTACCTGGCGGTGGCCGCCTCGGTGCCACTGCTGGCCGTGGCCGGGGTGACCTTCCTGCCGCCCGCCGACATCCCGCAGGTGATCGTCGCGGTACGGGTGCTGTCCGTCGGCGCCATCGTCGCCTTCGTGGGGTCGTATCTGCTGTTCCGTGCACTGGAGGCCGACCTGCACGCCCTCGAGCGGGTGGTCGCGCCCGATTCGCTGCACCGCGACACGGATCGCTCCGGCCCCGCGGACCCGCCCTCGTGACCGATCCGGTCGCCGACGCCCTCGTCCGATTCCACGAGCAGTGGCGCGAGTACCTTCGCCAGGGGGGCGAGCCACCCCGCCCGGCCGATTTCGTCCCCCCCGCGTCCCGCGTCCGCCGAGCGGTCCTGATCGCCCTCATCCGCGCCGACCTACGCGAGCGCGCCGCTCGTCCCGGACTCGCCAAGGACATCGACGACTACCGCCGCGATTTCCCCGAACTGTCCGGCCCCTCCGCGCTGCTCGACCTGCTCCACGAGCACCCGCCCCACCCCGCCTCCCCGGCTCCGCACGAGGACCCCACCGCGCACGCGGTTCCCGGCGAGGCGACCGGCCTCTACGCGACAACCCGCACGTCTCCCGGTCGGTCCCTCGCATCCGGCGAGGCGACCGGGTGGACGACGCCTCCGGACACTCGGGAGCGAGCGGTCTCGGGCACAGCCGATCCGGTGGATACCGCAGTAGCGGATGCCGGGCCGAAGAGTTCGAGTCCGGCGGCACCCGGGACGACGGAGGCGGCATCGGAACTCAGGGCCGAGGACATCGCCCACGTGCGCCCCGGCGATCGGATCGACGATTTCGAACTGCGCACCGAACTGGGCGCCGGCGCCTCCGGTCGGGTCTTTCTGGCCAGGCAGATCTCCATGCAACGCCTGGTCGCGCTGCGGCTGACCGACCGGGCCGGTGGGGCGCCGCGCACGATGGCTCGGTTCGACCATCCACACATCGTGCGCGTCTTCGATCAGCGGCTGCCCGTCGCGGACACCGCCGCACTGGTGTGGATGCAGTACCTGCCCGGCGGCACCGCCGAAGAACTGCTCGCACTGCGCAGGCGATGCCGTGAACCGGCGAGCGGCGAATTGTTGCTCGCGGCGGTCGATGCCGCGATGGAGTCGAAAGGCGAGATCCCCCCGGCGAATTCGCCTGTCCGTCGCGCGCTCGCCGAGCTCAGCTGGCCGGAGACCGTCGCATGGATCGGCCGGGGCCTGGCCACCGCCCTCGACTACGCCGCCCGGCACGGCACCGCGCATCGCGCCATCAAACCGGCGAATATCGTGTTCACCGCCGAGGGTGTGCCGAAGCTGGCCGATTTCGCCCTGCCGGCCCCTCACCGGTCGTCCGCAGACGCACCGCAGCCGAAGCCCGCGCTCGCCGACGTCGCGGTGCGGACTCCGAGCGTCGCCCCCGGACCCACCGGGGTCCGGGACGAGATCCGGCCGCCCACGAGCGCACGGCACTCGACGCCCGCACACGACACACCGCCGGGCGCCGAGGACGACATCCACGCGCTCGGCGGATTGCTGTGGGAACTACTCACCGGCGAATCGCCCTGTCGTGCGGACGGTTCCGATTCCGACCGCGCGCAGACGAGCCGGACGGTCGCGGCCGATGCCTCCCGGCGGGTGCCCGCCGACTGCCCGCCCGCGCTGCGCCGGGTGCTGTCGACCTGTCTCGAACCCGATCCGCGACGTCGCTGGGCGAACGCGGGGGTGCTCGCCCGGCAACTGGATCTGTGCCTGGATCAGCGGGCCAGGGACCTGGTCGACCCGCCCCGGGACAGCTGGCGGCGGCGGTTGCGGGCGTGGCGGGTGCCGTTGGTGGCCGCCGCGGTGGCGGTGCCGAATCTGCTGGCATCGCTCTACAACATCGACCACAACCAGTCGCTGGTCACCGGACGGCTGTCGCAGCGGACCCAGGAACTGTTCGCCGTGTCGACGCTGATCACCAACGTGCTGTTCTTCGGGCTGGCCACGATCCTGCTGACGTACTGGTCACGCCGGGTCGTCACGGTCCCGCACGGGCTGAGCCGGGGTGTGGAGTACTCGCCCCGCGAGCTGGCGCGGGCGCGCAAGGCGGCGATCCTGCTGGGTGATCGCAGCGTGCTGGTCGCGTTCGCCTTCTGGATGATCAGCGCCGCGAGCTACCCGGTGGGGGTGTCGCTGGCCGGGGAGGAACTCGCGCCGCACGCCTTCGCGCATTTCCTGGCCTCGCACGCGGTGTGCGGGGCGATCGCGCTGGCGTACCCGTTCTTCCTGGTCGGCTTCTACATCGTGCGCTGCGTGTACCCGATGCTGCTCGGATACGACGCGCCCGGCGAAGCGGATGTGGCGCTGCTGCGCGGATTGCAGCGACGCTGCGTGGGATATCTGCTGGTCGCGGCGTCGATTCCGTTGCTGGCGGTCGCGGGCGTGACCTTGCTGCCGGTCGCCGACATCGGGCAGATCATCGTGGTGGTGCGGATGCTGTGCATCGGCAGCATCGTGATGTTCGTGGCCAGCTATCTGCTCTTCCGCGCGATCGAACGCGATCTGGCCGCGCTGGAACGGGTGATGACGCCGACGCTGGACACCGGCGCTCTCACCGTCCGGGTATGAGGCTCAGGCCCCGCCGTAGACCCTGGGGTTCAGGGTGCCGATGTAGGGCAGGTCGCGGTAGCGCTCGGCGTAGTCCAAGCCGTAGCCGACGACGAACTCGTTGGGAATGTCGAAGCCGACGTGGGCGACCTCCACCTGGGTGCGTAGCGCGTCGGGCTTGCGCAGCAGGGTGACCACTTCCAGCGACGCGGGGTTGCGGGTGGACAGGTTGCGCATCAGCCACGACAGCGTCAGACCGGAGTCGATGATGTCCTCGACGATCAGCACATTGCGGCCCGCGATGTCCTTGTCCAGGTCCTTCATGATCCGCACCACGCCGGAGGACGAGGTGGAGGACCCGTAGGACGAGACGGCCATGAATTCCATCTGGGTCGGAATCGACAGCGCCTTGGCCAGGTCGGTCATGAAGAAGATGGCGCCTTTGAGCACGCCGACCAGCAGCAGGTCGTCCGCGGAGGAGCCCTCCGGGTAGCGCTTGGCGATCAGCTCGGCCAGCTCACCGGTCTTGGCGGCGATCTGTTCCTCGGTGATCAGCACCGATGCGATGTCGTCCCCGTACACGTGTAATGGTTTCCCTTCCCTGTGTTCGCGGCACGTTCACCGCGCGGGCGATCGGTCGTGCCTGCGCAGTGTCAGCCTGCCATGTTCGCGCGCGGCAACCAACCTCGCCTGGGGGGTGCCTCCGCCCACGGCCACGCCGCCCTGGCCGCGCCAGTCGGCGATCAGCGCGTCGACGGCGTGGAGGTGCTTGCCGGTCAGGGCATTCGCGCCACCGGCGAGCAGCCAGGTCCGCAGCGCCCGCCGGCGCAGGGCGGCGGGCGCCGTGGCGAGGATCTCGACCGAGAGCGCGCCCGTATCGTCGCTCGCCCGCGCCAGCAACTCGGCGGCGAGCGCGTCGAGGACCGCGGAATCCTCGCGCAGCTGGGCGCCGGTGCGGGCCAGCGCCTCGGCCACCCCGCCGCCGAGCACCTCCTCGAGCAGCGGCAGGACCTCGGCGCGTATCCGCACCCGGGTGTACTCCGCGCTCGCATTGTGCGGGTCGTCGTACGGGACGAGCCCGAGGTCCGCGCACAGGCGGCGGGTGTCGGCGCGGCGCACACCGAGCAGCGGCCTGCCCCACGGCGGCGTGCAGGCGGCCATGCCCTGGATCGAACGGGCGCCGGAACCGCGGGCCAGCCCGAGCAGCACGGTCTCGGCCTGGTCGTCGAGGGTGTGCCCGAGCAGGACCGGGCAGCCGTCGCGGGCGGATTCGAGGGCGGTGTAGCGGGCGGTGCGGGCGGCGGCTTCCGGGCCGCCCTCGGTGCCGACGCGGACCGTGCGTACCCGGGCCTCGCGGACGCCCAGGGTGCGGGCGGTGGCCGCGGCCTCCGCGGCTACCCGATCGGAGCCCGCCTGCAATCCGTGGTCCACGACGAGCGCGTCCACCGGGAGATCTCTCGCGGCCGCCTCCACGACCGTCGCGGCGGTCAGCGCCAGCGAATCAGGGCCACCGGACAGGGCGACCGCCACCGCGGGCGCGTCGGCGGGCAGGAACTCGGCCAGCCAGGACCGCACGGCACGGCGTAGGACCAGTGCCGCCGGGGTCTCGGGCAACCGGAACGACGCGCCGCTCACGCCGCGCTACTCGTCCGAGCTGCCGTGCGGGGCGAGGCATCCGGACAAGACGGCCGAGCACACGGGGATCCGCGGCGTCGAGCATCGGGTCGGGTCATCCGAGCACTCGGGCGATCCACCGCTCCGGATCCTCGATCTCGTCGGTGCGCGGCAGTGTCGTCGCGTCGGTCCACACCGCGTTGAACTCGACGATCCCGACCCGGCCCACCACGTGGTCGACGAACGCCTTGCCCCGCACGTATTGGGCGATCTTGGCATCCATGCCCAGCAGCGCCCGCAACAGCCGCTGGACCGGATTGGCCGGGCGCTGCCTGCGCAGGTCGAAGGCAGCGCGGATCTGGGTGACGGTCGGGACCACCGCGGGGCCGACCGCGTCCATCACGTGGTCGGCGTGCCCTTCCAGCAGCGTGCCGAGCATCAGCAGGCGGTCGAGCGCCTCGCGTTGCGGCGGCGCCTGGCTCGCGCGCAGCAGGCCGATGACACCGCGTGAGGCCGGATCCTCGGAGACCAGGCCGCGCCTGCGGTCGCGCACCTCGTCGAGCAGCCGTGAGAGCATCTGGGTCACGGTGTCGTCGCCGATGTCGCCGAACACATCGACGGTGTCGCGCATGTAGTCGGCCAGCCAGGGCGCGGAGGAGAACTGCACCCGGTGGGTGACCTCGTGCAGGCAGACCCACAACCGGAAGTCGCTCGGCGAGACGCGCAGGGTGCGTTCCACCGCGACGATGTTCGGCGCGACCAGCAGCAGCGTGCCGTCCGGCCCGGTGAACGGGTCGTACTGGCCGAGGATGGCGGTGGACAGGAACGCCAGCATCGCGCCCGCCTGCACGCCCGCGGGCTTGCCCGTGAGCTTGGCCTGCAAGCCGGTCGGCGTCGCGGCCGGACCGGTGAGCACCGCCATCGAGTCGGCGGCAGCGCTGATCCAGCCGGGCCGGTCCACGATCCTGGCCTCGGGAATCGGCTGGTCGTCGAGCAGTCCGCTCACCTCGCGCACCGGCTGTTCGGCGCGCACCGAAGCCGCGGCGAGTTCGGCGACCACCTGTTCGGCGGCCGCTCTGGTCGTGCTGGGCCCGGCCGGGACCAAGGCGGCGCCGGTGCGCGCGGCCAGCCGCCAGTCGACCGGCGCGGACAGGCCGGGTCCGCGTGTGCCGGGCACCGTCGGCCCGGAGTCTGCCGCGCCCGCCGTCGTCTCGTCTGCCCCGTCAGCGCCTTCGAACATGGTCAACCACCCGTCACGAGCATCCACAGTTGCGTAATGTGCGCGCGATGGCGTCCAGCGCCGGTCGGCTCAGCTCCGGCGGCCGATCGTTCGACATCAACGCGAAGGTCAGCACCCGTCCATCTCTGTCGAGCACATACCCGGCCAACGTGCTGGCAACCGTGAGAGTTCCGGTCTTGGCCCGCACCCAGCCCGCGCCCTCCCGGTTCTGCTGCACATAGCGCGAGCTCAGCGAGCCGGTGGCGCCCGCGACCGGAAGGGCGTCCAGCAGCGGGGAGAGCGCGGCGTAGTCGGCGGCTCCCTCGTCCGCGCCGCTGCCGGCCGCGCCGGTCGCACCGGCCTTGCCGCTCTTGTCACTGTCCTCGGCGCTCTCGGGAACCTCGCCCCCGGCCCGGGCGGCGGCGGCGAGAATGTCGTCGAGCAGCCGGGCGGGCAGCCGGTCGTCGGTCGACAGGCCGCTCGAGTCGTGCAGCACCACTCCGGTCAGATCGAAGCCCGCGCCCTCGAGGGTGGCGCGCACCGCGGTCGCCGCGCCGGCGAAGGACGGTTCGTGACCGGTGGCCAGCGCGATCTCACGGCCGATGGTCTCGGCGAGGACATTGTCCGAGTGCAGCATCATCGCGTGCAGGCGATCGCCCAGCGGCGCCGAGCGCACCGAAGCCACCTCCGCGGCCGCGGGGTCGGCGGTTCCGGTCCGCACCCGATTCGGGTCCAGGCCCAGGGCGGCGGCCAGCGTGCGACCCGCGTCCAGCGCAGGCGTGACGGTGCGTGGGGAGTACTCGACCAGCGCCTCGGCGCGACCGCCGTCGATCATCACCGATTCGATCGGCGCGATCGATCCTTGCGGGACGTCGATGTCCTCCCAGCCCTGGGCCATCGTCGGACCGGCGTAGAGCGAGGTATCCACCACGATGGTGTCGACCGCGCGGCCGGAGGACTGGATCTGCCCGACCAGATCCGACAGCCGGGCCGAATTCGGGTAATACCCCTTGCCGTCGGGCTGCGCGGTGAGCGTCGGGTCGCCGCCGCCGACGAGCACCAGTTCGTTCGGCGCCGCGCCCGCGACGACCTTGGTGATCACCCGCTGGTCGGCGGGCAGCGCGAGCAGCGCGGCCGCGGTGGTCAGGATCTTGTTCGTGGAGGACGGGATGCGCGGCTCGTCGGCGTCCGAGCTCCACAGCGTCGTCCCGGTCTCGGCGTCGGTGACCACGCCGGAGAAATCACCGAGGTCGGGATCGGTGATCGGCTGCGCCAGCGCGGCCGCCACACCGGCCGGACTCGGCGCGCCGTTGTCGTCGGCGGGCTGCAGCCGGGGAAAGGCCTTCACCGGCGCGGGCGATTCGGCGATGGTCAGTCCGCCGTGCCGGAATTCCGGTGTCCACGGCCGGACCACCAGCAGTACCGTCCCCGCCAGCAGCGCGATCACGGCGAAGGTCGTGACCACCGTGATCCACAGGCGTCTGCGCCTGCGGGTGGCCAAGTCCCCGATCCTCTTGTCGTTCCCAACCACGTGCCCGTCGTCTCCCTGACTCCACCCACCGCGCACCCGCCCGGCGCACCCGTATCCGCACCACTCACACTATCGGTGTTCGGCTACCGTTCTCCCCGACAGTCGGGCGAGTCGGCAGCGCGCCTGCTCGCGCCCCTAGATGCAGCACAGAAGGAGATGGCGTGGAGTTCGACGTCACCATCGAGATCCCTAAGGGTTCCCGCAACAAGTACGAGGTCGATCACGAGACCGGCCGGGTCCGTCTCGACCGTTTCCTCTACACGTCGATGGCCTATCCCGCCGACTACGGCTTCATCGAGAACACCCTCGGCGAGGACGGCGATCCGCTGGACGCGCTGGTCCTGCTGCCGGACTCGGTGTTCCCCGGCGTGATCGTCGAGGCCCGTCCGGTCGCGATGTACAAGATGGAGGACGAGGCGGGCGGCGACGCCAAGGTGCTGTGCGTGCCCGCGGGCGACCCCCGCTGGGACCACATCCAGGACCTCGCCGACGTCCCGGAGTTCGAGCTGGCCGCGATCAAGCACTTCTTCGAGCGCTACAAGGATCTCGAGCCGGGCAAGTACGTGAAGGGCTCGGAGTGGGTCGGTCGCGCCGAGGCCGAGGCCGAGGTCACGGCTTCCTTCCAGCGCCTGGAGGAGAAGGGCGGCCACTGAGCCCCCTTTGGCGCGAACCGAGCTCCCTCCTCGCGAGCGGCGCTCGGCCTGAACGGCGAAAGGGACGTCCGGCACGGTGCCGGACGTCCCTTTCCCTTTGTCCGAGCACGGTGGTGGGGGAACCGTGCTCGGTGGCCGAGAGGGTCTTTCGGTAGAGCTGGGGATCAGTAGTAGATGTAGAGGTCCCAGCCGTCCCAGTTCTCGATGCACTCCCAGTAGTAGCCGCCGGTGCTCGGCGAGACGCCGTCGGCGCGGCAGGCTTCCAGGGTGGCGTAGGTGCCGATGTAGGTGCCGCCGTAGTAGGCGGCCTGGTAGGTGGTCTCGATCGGCGCGGCGGCGGTGGCGGTCGCGGCCGTCGACACCCCGGCGACGGTCGCGGTGGCCAGCGCGGCGGCGGCGATGAAGGATTTGATGCGCATGTCGTGCTCCTGGGTGGTGTTCTCGGTGAGTTGTCGATCTCGGCTTGCTGAGAACAACGTTAGGGAGCGGACAGGCCCTGCACAGCCACCCCGAGGTGGCGTTCGGGCACACCCTGGCGGTACTCACCACCCCCACCCTCGGGCGGCCCCGGAACCACCCCGCGGTCCCCTTCCGAGCGTCCCCCACCACACCTCGAACACGTGCCGAGCCCGCCGGAGAAACCCCGGCGGGCTCGGCTCGGCTCGGCTCGGCACGGCACTGCACGCCGGCCGCCCGGCGCGCGAAAACCCTAGCGGCCCTTGAACTCCGGGGCCCGCTTCTCGAACACGGCCTGGATGGCCTCGGTCAGGTCCTCCGAGGGCAGGAACGCCGCGTTCCACGCCGAGACGTAGCGCAGGCCCTCGGCGATCTCGTTCACCCGCCGCTGTTCGAGCACGTCCTTGGCGCCCTGGACCACCAGCGGCGGGTTGGCGGCGATCTCGTTCGCCAGCGCGTGCGCGGCCTCGAGCAGCGCTTCGGAGTCCGGGTACACATCGTTGACCAGGCCGATCTTCTCCGCGCGCGCGGCGTCGATGTCCTTGCCGGTGTAGGTCAGCTCGCGCAGGTGGCCCTCGCCGATGATGCCGGGCAGCCGCTGCAGCGAGCCCACGTCGGCGACGATGGCGACCTTCGCCTCACGGATGCTGAACTTTGCGTCGGCACTGGCGAGCCGGATGTCGGCGGCCGAGATCAGGTCGACGCCGCCGCCGATGCACCAGCCCGATACCGCGGCGACGACCGGCTTGGAGCAGTCGGCGACCGAGTTGATCGAGCCCTGCATCCTGCGGATCTCTTTGAGGAAGTCGGTGCGCGGCGCGGCCAGCGCCCGGTCGGCCAGCAACTGGCCGAAGGTGCCCGACATCGCGGGCAGGTCCAGCCCGAAGGAGAAGTGCTTGCCGCTGCCGGTGAGGACCACCGCGCGCACCTGCGGGTCGGCATCGAGCCGGCCGAAGATCTCGGGGAGTTCGCGCCAGAAGTCCGGTCCCATCGCGTTGCCCTTGCCGGGGCCGGTCAAGGTCACCCGGGCGACATGACCGTCGATCTCGACGGTGAAAGCCTGCCAATCAGTCATCCGCCCAGCGTATCGGCTGCCTGACGGCGTACAAACGCGGACTCCCGCAGCCACGGACTCCCGCACCCCACGCCGCTGCGGGTGGTTTTCCTTCCGCGTGGATCGAATCCTCGACGCACGGCAGCGCCGGACGCGTCCGCCGAGGTCGGCGCGACGATACCGACGCCACAGGCGACGGCCGGAGCACACGGGGTTCGTCCGGGACCACGGCAACCGGCGTAGCTTTCGTGATGTGAGTGAAGTACCCCCGCCCGAGACGGGCCTGACAGTCCCCGACGATGTCAGCGGCATCACCGCCGACCAGTACCGGGCGTCGATGCGGCACTACCCGGCCGGCGTCACGGTCGTCACCCTCGATTCGGCGAACGGACCGGTGGGCTTCACCGCGACCTCGTTCGCGTCGCTGTCGCTGGAGCCGCCGCTGGTGTCGTTCAACATCGCGCACACCTCGTCGAGCCTGACGGCCCTGCTGGCCGCCGAGTCGGTGGTGATCCACTTTCTCGGCGAGCACCAGCGCCACATCGCCCAGCGCTTCTCCCGCGCCGCCACCGAGCGCTTCTCCGACACCTCGCTGTGGACGACGCTCGACAGCGGCGAGCCGGTCCTGCACGGCACCCCCATCTGGGTGCGCGCGGCGGTGCATCAGCGCATCGCGATCGGCGATCACACGATCTTCATCGGCCTGGTCACCCGCGTGCACGACGAGACCGGCGAGCGCCCCGCCGCCTCTCCGCTGCTGTACTACAACGGCCGCTACCACCGGCCCTCCGAACTGGAGGGCTGAGCCCCCAGCTGCCTGCCGGTCCGTCCCACCGGTCCGCACTCCTGCCCTCTCCGAGACTCGCGGATCTGTGATCTGCGTGTCAAAACACCAGGTCGCAGGCTGTTTCCCGAAGACGTCACGGGTACCGTGGCAGAGGGCCATCATGCTGTTTGCCATTCGGTAACCCTGCTGTGGAACAACAAGAGCACGCAAGGATCACGACAACGCGAACCGTTTTCAGGAGAGGCAGGCAGGACGTGATGCTCCACCCACAGGTCGATGCGGCGACGGAAGCGGCGCCGCAGGAGCCGGGGTCACGGCCCGACCCGCTCTCGCGCGCAGCGTGCGCACCCGCTCCGCGCACGCTGGTCGACATCCTCGACGCCACCATCGCCGCGCACCCGGACGCACCCGCGATCGACGACGGCGACACCGTTCTCTCCTATGCCGAACTGCACAGCGAAATCGTTTCCAGGGCAAAGGAACTCGCCGAAGCCGGGGTCCGTCGCGGCGACCGCGTCGGCATCAGGATGCCCTCGGGCAGCCGCCACCTCTACGTCACGATTCTCGCCGCCCTCTCCGCGGGCGCGGCCTACGTCCCGGTCGACGCCGACGACCCCGAGGAGCGCGCGACGCTCGTCTTCGGCGAGGCCGGCGTCCGGGTCCTGGTCACCGGTTCCGAGATCCGGCAGTTCGACACCACGCACATCGACACCCGGCGGGACGGCGCCGCGGCGGCCGGCGACTCCCGGCCCGCCGACCGCCCTGCCGTCGGTTCCGGCGTGCCGGAACCGGCGCCCCCATCCCTCGACGACGACGCCTGGATCATCTTCACCTCCGGTTCCACCGGCACCCCCAAGGGCGTGGCCGTCACCCATCGCAGCGCCGCGGCGTTCGTCGACGCCGAGGCGCGACTGTTCCTGCCGGACGCGCCGATCGGCCCGGGCGACCGCGTGCTGGCGGGCCTGTCGGTGGCCTTCGACGCCTCCTGCGAGGAGATGTGGCTGGCCTGGCGGCACGGTGCGTGCCTGGTGCCCGCGCCCCGCACGCTGGTGCGCACCGGCGCGGATCTGGGTCCGTGGCTGGTGCGCCGCGAGATCAGCGTGGTCTCGACGGTGCCGACGCTGGCCGCGACCTGGCCGCCGGAAGCGCTGGAAGCCGTGCGGTTGCTGATCTTCGGCGGCGAGGCCGTGCCACCGGAACTCGCCGAGCGGGTCGTGGGTGAGGGCGACACCTGCCGCGAGGTGTGGAACACCTACGGCCCCACCGAGGCGACCGTAGTGGCCTGCGCGGCGCCGCTGACCGGCGAGGGCCCGGTCCGCATCGGCCTGCCGCTGGACGGCTGGGATCTCGCGGTGGTCGACGCCGAGGGCGCCCCGGTCGGGGAGGGCGAATCCGGCGAACTCGTCATCGGCGGCGTCGGCCTGGCCCGTTACCTCGATCCGGCCAAGGACGCCGAGAAGTACGCCCCCGCACCGCGACTCGGCTGGGACCGCGCCTACCGCAGCGGCGATATGGTGCGCAACGAGGCCGCGGGCCTGGTCTTCCTCGGGCGCGCCGACGACCAGATCAAGCTGGGCGGTCGTCGCATCGAACTCGGCGAGATCGACAACGCGCTGCAGCATCTGCCCGGCGTCACCGCCGCCGCCGCCGCGATCCGAACCACCAAGGCGGGCAACAAGATCCTCATCGGCTACCTCACCGGCCCGGACCAGGACTACGACCTGCACGCGGCCCGCGAGATCCTGGCCGGACAGCTGCCCGCGCCGCTGGTACCGCGACTGGCGCTGGTCGAGGACATGCCGACCCGCACCTCCGGCAAGGTCGACCGCGACGCCCTGCCCTGGCCGTTGCCGCGACGCGAACGCGACCACGACGGCGGGCTCTCCGAGACGGCCCGTTGGGTCGCCGCGCAATGGGACGCGATCCTCGGTGCCGAGGTCGCCGATCCCGACGCCGACTTCTTCGACCTCGGGGGCGGTTCCCTGGCGGCCGCGCAACTGGTCACCGCGCTGCGCGAGCGCTACCCCACCGTCGCCGTCGCCGACCTCTACGACCATCCCAGGTTCGGCGCGCTGGTGACCTTTCTGGAGCAGTCCGCCCCCGCGGCGGCGGTCGAGACGCGCACGGTCGAACCGACACCGCGCCGCGCCCAGCTCGTCCAGCTGCTGGCGACCGTGCCGCTGACCACGCTGACCGGCCTGCAATGGTTCACCTGGCTGGCCATCGTCGGCAATGTCGCGGCCTGGTCGCATTCGCTGCCCTGGCTGCCCCGGCTGTCGTGGTGGTGGGCGCTGCTGGCGTTCCTGGTGTTCATCACTCCGATCGGCCGGATGACGCTGTGCGTGCTCGGCGCGCGACTGCTCCTGCGCGGCGTGCGGCCCGGCCGCTATCCGCGCGGCGGCTCGACGCACCTGCGGCTGTGGGCGGCGGTGCGGTTGTCGGAGGCCAGCGGGGCGGAGAGCCTGTCCGGCGCGCCGTTCATGGTGCCGTTCGCGCGGGCGCTCGGCGCCCGGGTCGGCAGGGGCGTGGATCTGCACACCCTGCCGCCGGTGACCGGCATGCTCGAACTCGGCGACGGCGCCTGCGTGGAACCCGAGGTCGACCTGTCCGGGTACTGGATCGACGGCGACATCGTGCACATCGGCCCGATCGAGATCGGCGCGGGCGCGGTCGTCGGCTCCCGCTCGATCGTGATGCCCGGCGCCAGGATCGGCAAGGGCGCCGAGATCGCGCCGGGCTCGGCGGTGGCGGGCAAGATCAAGGGCGGGCAGGAATGGGCGGGCTCACCCGCGGCGAAGGTCGGCAAGGCCCGCCATCGCTGGCCGGAGGAGACCCCGGCCCGCGCCAGGCACTGGATCGTCGTCTTCGCGCTGACCTCGATGGGGCTGGCGTCGCTGCCCGTACTGGCGCTGGTCGCGGGTGCGGGCTGGCTGGCCTGGTGCGTGCGCGACACCACCACTCTCGAGGACGCGCTGCTCGGCGCGTACGGGGCGCTGCCGCCCGCGGTGCTGATCACGCTGGCCGGGTACGCGGGGGTGACGATCGTGCTGGTGCGGCTGTTCTCCCTCGGCCTGACCGAGGGCTACCATCCGGTGCGCAGCCGCATCGGATGGCAGGTCTGGGCCACCGAACGGCTGCTCGACGGCGCGCGGACGTTCCTCTTCCCGCTCTACGCGGGCCTGCTCACCCCGATCTGGCTGCGGCTGCTCGGCGCGAAGGTCGGCAAGCACGTGGAGGCCTCCACGGTGCTGTTGCTGCCGAAGTTCACCACCGTCGCCGACGGCGCGTTCCTGGCCGACGACACCATGATTGCCGGCTACGAACTCGGCGGCGGCTGGCTGCGCATCGGCGAGGCCAAGGTCGGAAAGCGCGCCTTCCTCGGCAATTCCGGGATGACCGCGCCCGGTCGCCGGGTGCCGAAGAACGGTCTGGTCGCGGTGCTCTCGGCCGCGCCCTCCAAGGCCAAGGCAGGTTCGTCGTGGGTGGGCAGTCCGCCGGTGCGGTTGCGCCGCGCCGCCGAATCCGCCGACACCCGGCGCACTTTCGACCCGTCGCCGCGGCTGAAGGTGGCGCGCGCGATCGTGGAGACCTGCCGGTTGATCCCGGTCGTGGTGACCTTCGCCATCGGCTTGGGCGTGTTGTTCGCGCTGGCCTGGCTGGCCGGGACCTTCGGTCATCCGGTCGCCGCGCTGCTGAGCGGGGTGACCTTGCTGGTCGCGGGCGCGGTGGCCTGTGCCATCGCGGTGGCGGCGAAATGGCTTCTGGTGGGCCGGATCCGAGCCGAAGAACATCCGTTGTGGAGTTCGTTCGTGTGGCGCAACGAGGTCTCGGACACCTTCGTCGAGACCGTCGCCGCGCCCTGGTTCGCCCGCGCCGCGACCGGTACCGCGGTGCTCAATCTGTGGCTTCGCGGACTCGGCGCGACGATCGGGCGCGGGGTATGGTGCGAGTCCTATTGGCTTCCGGAGGCTGACCTGGTGACTCTCGGTGACGGCGCGACCGTGGAACGCGGCTGCGTGGTGCAGACCCATCTGTTCCACGACCGCATCATGGCCATGGACACCGTCGTCCTGGAACCGGGCGCCACCCTCGGCCCGCACTGCGTCGCCCTGCCCGCCGCGACCATCGGCGCCGGCGCCACCGTCGGCCCGGCCTCGCTGGTCATGCGCGGTGACACCGTGCCCGCGTCCACCAGCTGGTGGGGCAATCCGATCGCGCCGTGGGCCCGCTCGCACCCGGAGGCCTCCGCGCCGGAGCCGGGACGCTGATGGGTGGCAAGTCGACCGACGAGAAGTACTCGACCGGTGAGAAGTTCTACGACGACCCGATCGACGACTATCTCCCGCAGAACGGCAACCGCGGCTATCGGGTCTCGCGCTACGAGCTGGAGCTGATCTACAAGGTCGCGAGCAACCGGCTCAGCGGGCGCGCCGAGATCACCGCGGTGACCACCTCGGTGCGGCCGCGCTACGCGCTGGACCTGGCGCAGTCGCTGAGCGTGTCGAAGGTGTTCGTCAACGGCGCCAAGGCCGCTCGCTACACCCACCGCGACGGCAAGCTGGTCTTCACTCCGCAACAGCGGGTGCCCGCCGGCGGAGTGCTCTCGGTGACGGTGCTCTACGCGGGCACGCCCAGGCCGGTGCGCGGCCCGTGGGGCGAGGTCGGCTGGGAGGAACTCACCGAGGGCGCGCTGATCGCCAGCCAACCCAACGGCGCGGCGTCCTGGTTCCCCTGCGACGACCACCCCAGTTCCAAGGCCAGCTACCGCATCTCGATCACCACCGACAGCCCCTACTTCGCGCTGGCCAACGGCGAGCTGGTGCGCAAACAGATCAAGGCCAGCCAGACGACGTGGGTCTACGAGCAGGCCGAGCCGATGTCGAGCTATCTGGCGACCATCCAGATCGGGCCCTACCGCAAGCACCGGATCGGCACCGCCCAGTCCCCGGTGCCCATGCAGGCGGTGCTCCCGCCCCGCCTGCGCAGCGCCTTCGACCACGACTTCGGCCGCCAGCAGCGCATGATGGAGGTCTTCATCGAGGCGTTCGGTCCCTATCCCTTCGCCGCCTACACCGTCGTGGTCACCGACGACGAGCTCGAGATCCCCATCGAGGCGCAGGGCATCTCGGTCTTCGGCGCCAATCACTGCGACGGCAGACGGGGTTCGGAACGACTGGTCGCCCACGAGCTCGCGCACCAGTGGTTCGGCAACAGCCTCACCATCCGGCAGTGGCGCGACATCTGGCTGCACGAGGGCTTCGCCTGTTACGCCGAATGGCTGTGGTCGGAGGCCTCCGGCGGGCCGAGCGCGGACCGGCTGGCCCGCGCCGCCCGGCACAATCTGTCGCGCGAGCCGCAGAACATCCTGCTCGGCGACCCCGGCCCGGCGCTCATGTTCGACGACCGGATCTACAAGCGCGGCGCGCTGACCCTGCACGCCCTGCGCACCGAGCTGGGCGATGTCGCGTTCTTCGATCTGCTCAGGGAGTGGACCCGCCGCTATCGGCATTCCTCGGTCACCACCGTGGAGTTCACCGATCTGGCCGGGCATTACAGCCGCCTGCCGCTGCGCCCGCTGTGGGACGCGTGGCTGAGCGAATTCGCCTTGCCCGAACTCCCGCCGCACGGCGGGACGGGCACCCGCGCGTTCCGCTAGCGCGCGGCTTTCGGGGGATGCGGCTTCAGAACACCAGGTAGCGCTCGGCGAGCTCCTCGATCAGCGGGTCGCCGTCGGCCACACTGTCGAGGGCGTCCAGATCGGCTTCCACCGAGATGCGGCGCGGATCGTCGTGTTCGGTGTCGGGCGGCCCGTCCTCGCGCAGTTGTCGCAGCAGCTTCGCCCGCACCCGCTCCCGGAGCGAGTCGGCCGCGCCGTCGGCGAACTCGTGGCCGTTGATCGCGGCGGGTTCGGCGGCGGGGTCCTCGGACCGGGATTCGACGGAATCCTTCATGGGCGAGCGATCCTTCCTCTGGTCGAGGTGTGTGCGAGGTGCTCTACACGGGGGTGAGCCAGGTCCCCCACGGGGTGTTGCGCAGTACCGCGTACGCGGCGATGAACACGAAGATCGACACTGTGACGGTGCGGTCGATGGCGGGCAGCCGAGGCCCCTGGCCGCGCCGGGCCCGGATCGCCCAGTCCACGACGAACCAGAAGAACAGCACGATCAGCGGCAGCGCGAGCAGGTTGCTGTGCAACGAATCGAGCACGCGACCGTCGGTGAGGTTGTGCACCGCGCGCATTCCGCCACAGCCCGGGCAGTAGACCCCGAACAGTCCCCAGGTCGGGCAGATGCCGTAGGAGTTCTCGACATGCGGGTCGCGCACGTGCAGCAGCACCAGCGCGCCCACGCCCGCGGCGCCGGTCAGCAACGGCAGACTCAGCGATTTCCAGCCGCCCCGGCCCTCCGGCGCCGACCGACCCGCGGAACCCCACGGCTGCGGTTCCGGTGACTGGAAGGCAAGAGATTCGAGGGGGGGCTCCACCTCCCCCACGGTAGCCGGGCGTCCGGGCCGGGCGCCACCGACCGCGCGTGTCCCGAAACCGCGACACCGCGGCGCTCACGACTCGGTAACAGTCGTCGGACGGCCGGTAGCACCGCGGAACCGCGCCACGATGAACCATTGGGGAACGCCATCGAACCACCGGACAAATTGTGGGCTGATCGGAAATTTCGAAGGACCGATTATCGGGTACCCCAGTATCGGAGGTCAGGTTTTCCGGGACCGAGCGCTTGCACTAGCAAGCACCCCTGCTCGCGCGGTACCGTGACCGTAGACACAAAGGAGTGTGCGATGCTGGTGACGTCGATGAAGACTCTGGCGGGGGTGCGTGACGCCGAGCCGCTGACCGCTGCCTACCGGGCCGCCCTGCGGTCCCGGAAGTACTCGACGCCCGCGCTGAACAAGCCGAGCACACCCTCGGAGAAGACCCGCGTCACCACTGTCGACGGCGCGCGTCTGCGGGTGCGCAGCTACGGTCCGGCCGACGGCGACGTCATCGTGCTCATCCACGGCTGGAGCTGCTGCATCGAGTACTGGAACCCGCAGATCGACGCGCTGGCCGATCGGTTCCGCGTGGTCGCCTACGATCAGCGCGGACACGGCGAATCCAGCCTGGGCCGGATCGCGCCCAGCGAGCAGACCCTCGCCGACGATCTCCACACCGTCCTCGACGCCACCCTGCCGCGCGGCCGCCGCGCCGTGCTCGTCGGGCACAGCATGGGCGGCCTCACCGTGCAGGCCTGGGCCGCACGCTACCCCGAGCAGGTCGCCGAGCGCGCCGCCTCGGTCGTGCTCGCCAACACCGCCGCCCAGAACATCCGCGGCGAAACCGATCTCATTCCGCTGCTGAACAAGCCCCTGGTGGTGGGCAAGAGGCCGATCACCCTGCTCGGCCGCGATCTGCGGCTGCCGCTCGTCGTCGGCGAGACCCTGCTGTCGGCCCCGGTGCCGATGCCGGGCGGTCCGCTGGTGAACCCGCTGCTCCACAACGCGATGCGCGGCCGGGTGGTGGGCAAGCACGCCACCGCCGACGAGGTCGCCTTCGCGATGAACATCGTCCGGTCGTGCCGCCCACTGACCCGCGGCCTGCACGCGGCCGCGCTGGCGATGATGCACCTCGGCGATGCGGCCAAGCACATCACGGTGCCGACCACCGTCATCTCCGGCCTGCACGACAAGCTCCTGCCGGAGCGGATGAACCGCCCGATCGTGGACGCGCTGCACTCCACCGGCTCGCTGGCCGACTACCAGATCTGGCCGACCGGGCATCTGGCCAATGTCGAGGCCGCCGACCGGTTCAACGCCGAACTGATCCGGATCGCCTCGGGCGCCCACCAGACCCGGGCCGACGCGGTCTGACCCGGGTCGGCCGACTCAGCGGGGTGCGAGCAGCTTCTTCAACAGCGGGTCGAGCAGGCCGTCCGGCAGCCGGTGCATCAGTGACCGGCTGAGATCGGCCTTCACCGAATAGCGCCTACGCGGGCGCGCGGTGGTGGCCGCCCGCCACACCACCTCGGCGAGGATCTGCGGGTCGTTGGCGCTCGCGTTCTCCTTCTCGGCCATCGCCCCCACCTTGCCGATGAGTTCGGCGAAATAGGTCGAGTTCTGTTTCGCCTTGTCGAAGGTGGCGCGGATGCCCTCGACCATCGTGGTACGGAACGGGCCGGGTTGCACCGTGCTGACCGGGATGTCGAGGAACATCAGCTCACGCCGCAGCGCGTCGGAGTAGGCCTCGATCGCGTGCTTGGTCATGGCGTAGGGGCCGTTGAGCATGAGCGCCTTCTGCCAGCCGGTCTCGGAGCTGATCGTGATCACCCGTCCGCGGGCGCGCAGGATCAGTGGGAACGCGGCTTTGACCACCCGGTAGGTGCCGAGCACATTGACCTCGAAGATCCGCCGCATATCCTCCTCGGCGACCTCGACCAGCGGGCCGGTGAACATCATTCCGGCGAAGGTCACCACGGCGTCGATCCCGCCGGGCGCGTGCTCCTCGGCGGCCTTCGACGCCGCGGCGACCGAGGCCGAGTCGGTCACGTCGAGTGCGAGGGGGATCAGATTCGGCGCGGGCCGCGGCGGACGCAGGTCGGCGGCGAGCACCTGCCAGCCCCGGCCGGCGAACAGTTCGGCGGTCGCGCCGCCGAGGCCGCCGCCCGCGCCGGTGATCAGCACGGTCTTGTCGGTCATCGATTGATCCTTCGTCGGTTCGGGGGACCGCCGGTGCGCGGCGATTTCATCGGTACGTAGCGAGTTCGCGGGTGTCGCAGGCGATTTCGCCGGTGTCGCGGCGAATCCGTCAGTGTGCGGCGAGCTCGTCGGGGCGGGCCAGCACACAGACGGTGCGGTCGTAGATGGAGGGCATGCACTTGTTGCAGTGCGTGCACAGCGACCTGGTCTTCTCGTCTTCTCGGATACGCAGCAGCAGATCGGGCTGGCGCAGCAGAGCACGGGCCATGGCGACGAACTCGAAGCCCTCGTCCATCGCCAGCTGCATGGTCTCGGCATTGGTGATCCCGCCGAGCAGGACGAGCGGCATCTTCAGTTCGTAGCGGAACTGTCGCGCCAGGTCCAGCATGTACGCCTCGCGATAGGGGAATTCGCGCAGGAAGAAGCGACCACCCAGACGCATGCCCCAGCTCATCGGCGGCGGGAACGCCTTGGCGAACTCCTTGCGCGGGGCGTCGCCGTGGAACAGGTACATCGGGTTGAGCAGCGAGCTGCCGATGGTCAGCTCCAGCGCGTCGAGGGTGCCGTCCTCCTCCAGCCAGCGGCCGATCTGCAGGCTCTCCTCGATGTGCAGCCCGCCGGGCGCGCCGTCGTCCATGCTCAGTTTGGCCAGCACCGCGATCCTGCCGCCGACCGCCTCGCGCACGGCCTGCGCGACCTCGCGGGCAAGCCGGGCGCGATTGGCCAGGCTGCCGCCGTAGGAGTCGCGGCGACGGTTGAGCAGCGGGCTGAAAAACGCGCTGACCAGGTAGTTGTGGCCGAAGTGCAACTCGACGGCGTCGAAACCGGATTCCTCGGCGGTGCGCGCGGCGGCGGCGAAATCGCGCACCACCCTGGCCAATTCGGCGGCGTCGGGCTTGTGTGCCCGCGCCATGCCGAGCGGGTTGAAGAACCCGCTGGGGGCGAGCGCGGGCAGGCGGTTGGACGCGGAATTCGCCACCGGACCGGCGTGGCCGATCTGCGCGCTCGCGGCAGCGCCCTCGGCGTGAATCGCGGCGGTCAGTTTCCGCAGGCCGGGCACGGCTTCCGGGCGCATGTAGATCTGGTGGCGGTCGGTGCGGCCTTCCGGGGCGACCGCGCAGTAGGCGACCGTGGACATACCGACGCCGCCGCGTGAGGGGGCGCGGTGGTACTCGATGAGGTCGTCGGTGACCAGCGCGTCCGGGGTGCGGCCTTCGAAGGTGGCGGCCTTGATCACCCTGTTGCGCAGGGTGATCGGCCCGAGCTGGGCGGGGGTGAATACCTTGTTCATCGTTTCTCCAGAAGCGTCGTTCGTTGGTCCGCGGGCGTGCACAAGCCCGCGGTGACGAACTCGCGCAGCGTCGTGACCGCGTGCGGGGACAGGATGTGGTCGTCGGCCAGCGGGGCGCCGAACCGGCCGAGGATCAGATCGAAGGCGAGCAGCCAGCGCGCACGCGCTTCCCGTTCGCTCACCCACGGGCACTGCCCGCGCAGCAACTCGACGAAGGGGGCGAGAGCGAACCAGCGGGCCGTCCAGCCCATGTCGCGACGGGATTGCACCAACCGGGCGAGCAACCGCAGGTACAGCCGCCCGGCCGGGTCGTCGGCCAAGGTCACCAGCGGCTCGATCACCGCCGCGACGCACTCTGCCACCGTGGCGGACCGCTGCGCGAGGCCGTCCATCGACGACTCCCACAGCGGTGCGAGCCTGCTCTGCAGCAGGGCGACGACCAGGGCGTCCTTCGAACCGAAGTGGTAATGCACCGCGGCCGGATTGACCTCGGCCGCGGTGCACACCGCCCGGATGGAGACCTTCTCGTATCCCGATTCCAGCAACAGCCGCTCGGCTGCCGCCAGCAGTCGTTCCCGGGTGTCGGACTCGGCTCGGCTCACCCACCGAGTAGAACACGTTTCAATCAGTGATTCAACAGGTGTTCGAAACGACGGCTCACGGGTATGCCAGGACCTCCGCACCGCGCCGACTCAACAGCACCGACAGCGTCGAGATCTCCTGCTGCTGACCGTTGAGCATCGACAGCGCCCTGGCCCGCACGGCGGCCGAGGCGGTGGCGTCCGCCCCCGCCGCCGCCATCTCCACGCCGCCCTGGTGGTGCCGGATCATCAACTGCAGGAACAACACTTCCCGCTCGAGGCCGGCCGCGTGGTACAGGCGGGTCAACTCCTCGTCGGACGCCATCCCGGCCATCCCCGAGGCCGACCCGGCATGATCGTCACCGCCGTGTCCGTCGTGCCCACCGTGTCCGTCGTGCGTGCCCCGCTCGACCGTCGGCTGCATGGGCGCGCCGACCAGTTCCAGCCAGCCGGTCAGCGTGCCGACCTCCCGCCACTGCGACACCCGGATCTGCTCGGCGGCGGCCCGCACCTCGGTCGCGGCGTCCGGGCCGAGCATCTCGACCATGGTCAGCGCCTGCTGGTGATGCGCCGACATCTGTTGGGCGAAGGCGATATCGGCGTCGGCGAGCACCACCCGCTCACCGCCCGCCGCCTCCGTCCCGCCGTCGCCGCGGGCGAACCAGCCGATCAGCACCCCGGCCGCGACACACAGCACCCCGGCCGCGAGCGCGACGGCCCGTACCCGCCACGACCGCCGCTCCTCCGCTCCGTCCGCCGCGCTCATCAGGACCGGAACACCGACGGATCGAGCTGCAGCGCCATGAACCCGTTGTCCATGCACGCCACGTACAGCTTGTCGCCGTGGAACTCCGGCGGCGAGAGGCACCAGTCGGCGGACAGGTCGCCGCCGAGCAGCCTGCTCTGATCGTTGACGACGCCGTTGAGCGAGGTCTGTCCCTGGATCACCGCGCGCGCCAGCGCGATGGTGCCGATGATCGGCGGCCCGATGATGGACCCGAGCACGGCGTGCAACGAGTTCGGCAATTGCAGGTGCTTTCCCGTCTGCGCGGGCGGGTTGTAGTACGCGACTTCCCGGAAGTGGTCGGGGTCGCTCACATCGAACACCCTGATCCCGGACTGGATCCAGCTACAGGCCATCAGGCGCGGGTCGTCGGGACGGTCCAGGCGGCAGTAGTGCGCGTCGTAGGCGAACGCGCCGTTGCCCGCCGAACTGGAGGCCCAGCGGTCGGCGTGCTCGGGCAGGTTGATCTGCAGCTTCGCGCTGGTGCGCCACTTCGGGTTCGCCCGGTCGGCGATGTCGAACAGCTTCACACCGCCCGAACCGCCCTCGTCGACGGTGAACAGGTGCGGCTCGCCGTCGTAGGTGGCGTAGATGCTGTGCTGGTTGATGAAGCCGTCGGTCCAGAACTTCTGGCCGATGTGCGGCAGCGGATGCCCGATCACGGTGCGCGGCACCCGATTCTGCACGGCCGAGACATCGATGATCGTCAGGCCGCCCAGGTTCGCCAGGTACATGGTGTTGCCGTCGGGGGTGAAGCCCATGCCGTGCGCCTCGACGCCGGTGAGCCCGCCCCACACCACCATCGGCTGCGTGGGATCGCTGATGTCGACGGCGCTGACATAGCCCGGCGCGATGCCCGAGGCCCAGTAGGTGTTGCCGTCCGGGGAGAAATCGCCCTCGTGGGTGGTGATCGGGATCGGCATGTTCAGCATGGACCCGGTCGTGGTGTTCAACAGCCGGGGATGCGCACAGTCCTGGGAGATGTCGTAGATCGAGATGTAGCCCGCGCCGAGGATCAGGCCGACACCGGTGGCCACGAGCAGGCCGCGTCCGCGGTGCACCTTCATCGACTCCCAGGTGCCGCCGACCATGGCCGGTTCGGTGAGCACCGCGGTGCGGACCGGGTCGGCCGGATCGCTGACATCGACCACGTGCACGCCCGCGTCGGGGCCGAACAGGTTGCCCGGGAAGGTCGAGGCGATATAGGCGCAGTTCTCGTAGGTCGGACTCACCGGCCCGGCGCCCAGGCCCTGATACTGCCCGACCAGGTCGATATTGCAGTTGTAGCCGGCCGTGCTTCGCCGGGATCTGCGGTCGTCGAGCGGCACCTCGCCCTGTAGCCCGGTCTCCACCCGGTCGCCGGGGCGGCAGTTCGCCTGGTCGACCGCGGTCGGCCAGACCCCGGTGAATTCGTCGAAACCCGGTGGGGGCGCGGCGGTGCCGACCGCCGAGCCGGTGACCAGCAGGGCCACCGCCGCCAGGGCCGAACCCGCACGGGTGGTGACAGCGCGCCACCCCCGGGTCCGGCGGACCGTGACATCGTTGTCTCGTCCTCGGATCATCGTTCTCCTCGTTCACTACCCCCCCACACACCGGAAATCCCGGTCGCGCATCGGGCGGGTCGCCCACCGCGCCGATCGCGATGACCGTTTTCGGTCAGGCCGTCGCTTTCCCGGCCTGTCCCAGCTCGCCCCGGCCCAGCGCGCGCAACGACGCGGTGACCTCGTCCGCGCACTCCAGCGGTCCGCAGTGCCCGGTGTCGTACTCCCGCAAATCGATCAGCTGCGGCAGGCGCGCGGCGATGATCTCCGAGCGCGCGGGCGGCGCGATCTTGTCCCTGCGCCCGGCGATCACCAGCGCTGGGACGTCGAGCGAGCTCGGGTCGATGCTGGTCACCATGTTGACCAGCATGCCGCCGTACCCGCCGCGTCCGCGCGGTGAGGTCGCGCCGATCATCCGATCCAGCTCGCGACCCGCGCTCGCCACGGTCGTCGATCCCAGCGCGACGTGCGACAGCAGCCGCCTGCGCACCGGCATCCTGCGCGGCAGGGGAATTCCCGCCAGCGGCGCCACCGTCATGGCCAGCCGCCTGCGGGCGCCGAGCAACCGTCGCGGGCCGCGCAGGAAATGCACGTTGTCGAGGATCTCGCCGGGCGTGGTGTTCACCAGCGCGACCGAGCGCACCCGCCGCGCGACATCATCGGGATACCTCGCGCCCCAGGCCATCACAGCGATACCGCCCAGTGAGTGACCGGCCAGCACCGCCTGTTCGCCTGCCGGGACGGTGGCCGTGAGCACCGCGTGCAGATCGTCGGCCAGGTGGTCCAGGGTGTAGCTGCCCCGCGCGGGCTGGTCGCTGAGACCGTGCCCGCGATGGTCGAAGGCGACCACCCGGAACTCGTCGCTGAGGTCGGCGATCTGCTTGCGCCAGAAGGCCAGATCGCACAGGACACCGTGGGTGAGCACGATCGTCGGCGCGTCCGGATGACCGTGGATCTCGGTATGGAGCACAGTGCCGTCCGCGCCGCGGACCTCGGTCACCTCGATCGGGCCGCCGCTGTCGACGACCGGACCCCGGCGCCGATCCGGCCTTCGCCGCTGAACCGGCGATCCGGCCCGCCCGGCGGCCGGGCGGCGCCGCGCCCGCGTCACCGCGCCTGCCGTAGCGCGCGCCGGGCTGGCGGGACCAGTCGCACGAACCGCGGCAGCCGGGGAAGCACGGTTCGGGAGATCGCCGCGAGCGTGTCGAACGCGATCTCGCGGCTGCGCGACCACGGCACGCCGAACAGTTCGCGCAGGTGCGGGGGCAACAGTCCGGCGGTGATCAGGGTCAGGGTCGCGCCCGCGACCGGGCGCACCGTGTGGTTCCACACGACCGGGATCCTGAGCACCGGGATCATCGGCGGCGGCTTGGGCCCGGCGACCACGGCGAGCACTCGGTCGCTGACCTCGGAGCGTGCCAGCTCGGTGGCGGCCATCTCGTCGAACCACACGCAGAAGCTGTCCCAGTCCACGGGCATGTCCTGCTCGCGCACGCCGTACATCCGGCCGACCTGGCGCATCTCCTGGTAGAACTGCTCGACCTCGCCGGGCTTCCAGCCGCGCCCGAGCAGCTTCTGCTGGGTGTAGACGCCGTGCACGAGACTGGCGTGCACCCAGTGGAAGGCCTCCGGGTTCAGCGCGCTCCACCGGGAGCCGTCGGGGTACTGCCCCTTGAAGTGCTTGTGCAGATCGCGCAGCCGCCTGGCGGTGGCCAGCGCTTCCTCTTGGCCGTAGACCACGCCCATGATCATGTTCAAGGTCCGGTCGGCACGGCCGTACGGGTCGGACTCGAACACCGAGAACTCGCTCACGCCCGCGGCCACGATCGGGTGGCCGACGTCGATGAGCAGCCGGCGCGAGGCGCCGAGCACGAATGTCAGATCACCGAACACCGACCAGGCCACCGAATCCGGGCCGAGAGGTGCGGGCTCCACGTCGGTCGTCACAGGCTTCGCCCGGTCGGTCACTCCCTCGCTCATGAGACTATTAGTAGCACGTAAGTCTCAGGTGCGACAATGGTCGAATGCCTCGCCCCTCCGCACCGCTGACCAGTCTGTTCGGCCGAGCGGTCGCCAAGGTCGTGGCACACTCCGCGGCAGGTCCCGACGTCTCGAATGTCTACGAGGCGACGCTGCGGGTGCTCACCGAGCGCGGCACCCACGCGGCAACCATGGACGACATCGCCGCGCGCACCGGCGTCAGCCGCGCCACCCTGTTCCGCCGCTACGGCGGCAAGGACGCCTTGTTCGAGGCGGCGGTGGCGCACACCCTGCGCACCTTCCTGGCCGAGATCACCACGACCTTCCTCACCGTCATCGACCCGGCCGACCGCATCGCCGAAGCCTTCCTCGCCTGCCTGCGGCTGCGCGACCGGCTGCTCGCCGACAGCCACGACCCCGAGCGCAATGCCGAACTGCTGGCGATCCTGTCCGCGGGCGCCCCGTCGCCGATCGACATCGGCCATCGCTTCATCTCCGCCCGCATCCGTGCGGGTCAGGAGGAAGGGACCCTGCCGCCCGGCAACCCCGACCTGCAGGCCGACGCGATCATCCGGCTCACCATGGGCTACCTGTTGCTGCCCGCCCCCGGCTACGACCTCGGCGACGACGAGGTCGCCCGCGATCTGGCCCGCCGCGTCATCGCCCCGCTCATCACCGCCGGAATACGCTGACCCGTTCCTTCTGTCGCCGGACCACGTCATCCACTCCGGCGGTCCCCCCGCCCCGGAGTGTCGATACCGGCGGCCGCGAGTCCGTTCGTGATGGACGTCCGAATTTCAGCCAGATAGCCCTCCCGGTCGGTGCGGTGCAGCGACGTCGATCCGACAACACCTGGAAGGGCGGGCGCCGGTCGGCAGCGGGTCGGCTCACAGCGTGCTGCGGCGGAGCGTGACGCGGTAGGTGTAGTGCTCGGGCAGGAAATAGCTGATGGACAGGTCGATCACCTGACCGGCCGCGTCCGAGTACAGCCGGTCGACCCGCAGCATCGCATGCCCGGCATCACAACCGAGCCCGCCCGCGATCTCGGCGGTGGCGGGCGCGACCGTGATCGATTGCGCGGCTTCCACGATCGGGCTGTCCAGGCGCGGTTCCAGCAGTCCGATGACGGTGTGCGCGCTCGAGGCGCCCGCGCCGAGTTCCGGGGCGTCGATCAGCGGCCGGGCGATGTGCTCGGGCAGGTGCACGGTGGTCAGCACGAACGGCACGCCCTCGTGGATGCGCCGGAACACCACCGTGTACACCACATCGGTGTCCAGGCGCAGCCTGCTGGCGGCGTCGATGTCGACGCGGCGCTGCAGCGGGCTGAGCACCTCCATCGTGGTATCCGAGGACAGGTTCATCAGGTCCTCGATGGAGCCGTGGTGGCGCAGGTAGCGGCCGTCGGGCTCGGTCACGAAGGTGCCCCGGCCCGGCACCCGGTAGACGGTGCCGTCGGCGACGAGGTCCTGGAAGGCGCGGCGCACGGTCTGCCTGCTCACCCGATAACGCTGGGCGAGTTCGGCTTCGGTGGGCAGCTTCACCCCGCCGCGGTAGCTCCCCGCGGCGATGCCCGCGCGCAACTCCCGCGACACCAGCTGGTGCGCCGGTTCCGTATCCCGTGCGGCCATCGTGCTCCGTGCTCTCCCGTTCCGTTCCGGCTGTTTCCGGCATGCCCGGCTGTCACACCCGCCTCGCGCGGCTACAACCCGCCTCGCGCGACGAGCTGAGCCGCGATGACATTGCGCTGGATCTCGTTGGTACCTTCCCCCACGATCATCAGCGGCGCGTCGCGGAAATAGCGTTCCACGTCGTACTCGGTCGAGTAACCGTAGCCGCCGTGGATGCGCACGGCCGACAAAGCGCCCTCCATCGCGATCTCCGAGGCGTACAGCTTGGCCATGCCCGCTTCCATGTCGCAACGCTCACCCGCGTCGTACTTCTCGGCGGCGTGCCAGGCCAGCAGCCGGGCGGCGGTCAGCTTGGTCGCCATATCGGCCAGGTAGTTGCCGATCGACTGGTGTTTCCAGATCGGCTTGCCGAAACTCTCGCGCTGCTGCGCGTATTCGAGGGAGTCGGCGAGCGCGGCCGCGGCGACGCCGAGCGCCCGGCAGGCGACCTGGATGCGACCCACCTCCAGGCCCTTCATCATCTGCGCGAAACCCTTGCCCGGCACGCCGCCGAGAACGGCGGTCGCGGGCACGCGATAGTCGGTGAACGCCAGCTCACAGGACTCGACGCCCTTGTATCCGAGCTTGGGCAGATCCCGCGAGACCTCGAGGCCGGGACCGTGCTCGCACAGCACCACGGAGATACCCGCGTGCCGCGGCGAGGCGTCCGGATCGGTCTTGCACAGCAACGCGATCAGCCCGGAGCGGCGGGCGTTGCTGATCCACATCTTGGCACCGTTGATCACCAGGTCGTCGCCGTCGGCGCGAGCGTGGGTGGTCAGCGCCTGGAGATCGGAGCCGCCGGAGGGCTCGGTCAGCGCCATGGTCGCGCGCATCTCGCCGGTCGCCATGGTCGGCAGGTAGTGGCGCTTCTGCTCCTCGGTGCCGAACATCGTGAGCAACTTGGCGACCACGGTGTGCCCGCCCATGGCCCCGGCCAGGCTCATCCAGCCGCGAGCCAGCTCCTCGGTGATCCGCGCGTAGCAGGGCATCGAGACCGGTGAACCGCCGTACTCCTCCGGGATCGCCAGACCGTAGATCCCGATCCGCTTCATCTGCTCGATCCACTTCTCGGGATAGGTGTCGGCGTGCTCCATCTCGCGCACGTGCGGGCGCACCTCGCGGTCGATGAACGTCCGCACGGTCTCGACCAGGTAGGACTCTTCGTCGTTGAGCTTGGACATCTCCGCCTGAATTCCGATGTACGTGTACGGCTGCAGTACCCGGTCCGATGTACCCGGTCTGATGTACCCGGACTGATGTCCCTGGACTGATGCACACAGCCTGATTTGTACGGCCAAATACCGGCCATATCGGTAGCATAGCCGCACATTGGTCTTGACATGACCGTTGTCCCGCTGCAAATATTCCGGGCAGTGCCGGATCGCCGGCGCCGTTCCGGCATCGCCGGCGACCGGGATCGAGGTGGACCACGCTGTGAACCGACGCGAGACGTTCGTCGGCGGACCGTATTTCGACGAACTCGAGCCCGGCGCCACGTTCGACACCGCCCCCGCGGTCACCTTGACCAGCGGGCTCGCCGCCTCTCATCAGGCGATCCTCGGCGATCGGCTGCGTCTGCCCCTCGACGCGCACCTCGGCGAAGCAGTCATCGGCTCGCCGGCTCCCCTGGCCCATCCCGGCCTCGTCTGGGACATCGCCATCGGCCAGTCGACCCTGGCCACCCACCACGTCAAGGCCAACCTCTTCTACCGCGGCCTGCGCTTCCACCGCTTCCCCGTCCTGGGCGACACCCTCTACACCCGCACCCGGGTGGTCGGCCTGCGCGAGAACTCCGCCAAGCCCGGCCGCGCCCCCACCGGTCTGGCCGCGCTGCGCATCACCTCCACCGACCAGCACGACCGCGTCGTCCTGGATTTCCACCGGTGCGCCATGCTCCCGCTGAGCCCGTCCGCCGCCGAGGATCGCGTGCGCCGCGCCGACGACCTCTCGGCCATCGGCAGCGCCCCCGCGGCCGGCGCGAGCGGCGCCCCCGAGAGCGAGCCGATGAGCGGTGATCCGCGAGCCGTCGAAGGCTGGGATCTCGACGCCTACCGCGCTCGTGTGCCCGGCCCGCACTTCTCCCCCGACCTCGTCGGCGCGGTCTTCCACAGCAGCGGCGACGTGGTCACCAGCGCACCCGAACTGGCGCGGCTCACTCTCAACATCGCCGCCGTGCACCACGACGAGCGCAGCGGCGAGGCAGGTCGCCTGGTCTACGGCGGCCACACCATCGGCCTCGCCTTCGCCCAGGCCACCCGCGCGCTGCCCGCACTGGTGACCGTGCTGGGCTGGCAGTCCTGCGATCACACCGGTCCGGTCCGCGAGGGCGACACCCTCACCAGCGAACTGCACATCGAGTCGGCCGAACCCTGCGGCGACGGGCACGCCGTGCGGCTGCGCGCGATCGTCCACGCGCATCCCCGCCCGGGCTCCGAATCCGCTTCCCCGCGACCGGTATTGGATTGGCGCTTCACGGGGTTGCTGGCATGAGCGGTCAGGGGCCGGAGGCGGCAGCGCAGCATCACCACGCAGGCCCCCCGCCCATGCCCGGCCAACACAGCATGAGCGGTCAGGGGCCGGAGGCGGCAGCGCAGCATCACCACGCAGGCCCCCCGCCCATGCCCGACCAACACAGCATGAGCGCCCCGCGCCCCTTGGCCGGGCTGCGGGTGGTCGAGGTGTCGAGCTTCGTCGCCTCGCCCCTGTGTGGGCTGACCCTCTCCCAGCTCGGCGCGGAAGTCATCCGCGTCGACCCCATCGGCGGCGCGGGCGACAAGAACCGCTGGCCGGTCACCCAGGCGGGCGAGAGCATCTACTGGGCCGGGCTCAATCGCGGAAAGCGGTCGGTCACTTGCGATCTACGCAGTCCCGAGGGCCGGGAACTGGTGCAGCGGCTGATCACCGCGCCGGGCGAGGGCGGCGGCATCCTGGTCACCAATGCCGGCGGCCGAGGCTGGCTGAGCCACGAGACGCTGAGCGCGCTGCGCCCGGATGTCATCACCGTGCAGATCCTCGGCAAGCGCGACGGCAGCGCGGCGGTGGACTACACCGTCAATGCCGCCACCGGCTTCCCGCTCATCACCGGCTCTCCCACCCACGACGGCCCGGCCAATCACGTGCTGCCCGCCTGGGATGTGGCCTGCGGCCTGTACGCGGCGCTGGCCGTCGCGGCGGCGGTGCGCAAGCGTGAGGCGACCGGGCAGGGTTCGGCCGTCGACCTGCCGCTGTCGGACGTCGCGCTCGCCCTCGCCGGTCACCTGAGCTACCTCACCGAGGTGCAGATCAACGGCGTGGAGCGCGAGGCCACCGGCAACGCCGTCTACGGCACCTACGGCAAGGACTTCCGCACCAGCGACGGCGCGCGTTTCATGGTCGTCGCGCTGACACCCCGGCACATGCGCGATCTGGTGCGGGTCACCGGCCGCACCGAGGTGGTCGCGGCGCTGGAATCCTCGCTGGGCGTGGACTTCTCCACCGACGGCGACCGCTACCGCTACCGCGAACTGCTCGACGCGGTGTTCGCCACCTGGTTCGCCGAGCACACCGCCGCCGAGGTCGAGGCCGCGCTGTCGGGCACCTCGGTGCTGTTCGACCGCTACCGCGGTTTCGCCGAGATCGTCGCGGGTGGCGAACTCGCCGACAATCCGCTGTTCAGCCCCCTTGACCAGCCGCGCATCGGCACCTACCTGGCGGCGGGCCTGCCGGCGACGTTCGACGGCAGGCATCTGTCGACCGGCCCCGCGCCCGCGCTCGGCGCCGACGGCGCGGCCGTCGTGCGCGATCTGCTCGGCGCGCCCGACGAGGAGATCGACGCGCTGATCGACGGCGGCCATCTGGGAGTGCCGTCCCCATGAGCGACAGGGTCACGATCGTCGGGCACCCGGCTCCCGAGAAATCGGCCACCCAGAAGGCGGCCACCCAGGAGTGGGCCGCCGAGCAGTCCGCCACCGAGCAGTCCGCCATCGAGAAGAGGGCACAGCTATGAGCGACTACGCCACCACCGATCCGGCAACCGGTGAGGTACTCGCCCGTTTCCCCGAGGCTGCCGACGCCGAGATCGACGACGCCCTCGCCGCGTCGAAGACCGCCTACGACGATTGGCGGCGCGTCCCCAGCCCCGAGCGCGCGGCACTGCTGCGCCGGGTCGCCCGGCTCTACCGCGACAAGTCCGAGAAACTGGCCGCCCTGCTCACCCTGGAGATGGGCAAGCCGATCACCCAAGCCCGCGGCGAGGTCGCGCTCAGCGCCGCGATCTACGAGTACTACGCCGACAATGCCGAAACCTTCCTGGCCGACGAGCCGCTGACCTTCTCCGGGACCGGCACCGCCGTGGTGCGCACCGAGCCGATCGGCCCGCTGCTGGGCGTCATGCCGTGGAACTACCCCTACTACCAGGTGGCCCGCTTCGCCGCGCCGAACCTGGTGCTGGGCAACACGATCCTGCTCAAGCACGCCCAGATCTGCCCGCAGTCGGCCTTGGCCATCGCGGAGGTGTTCGCCGAGGCGGGCGCGCCGGAGTCGGTGTACCGCAATCTGTTCGCGAGCAACGAGCAGGTCGCCCGGATCATCGCCGATCCCCGGGTGCAGGGCGTGTCGCTGACCGGGTCCGAACGCGCCGGCGCGGCGGTCGCGGAGGTCGCGGGCAGACACCTGAAGAAGTACGTGCTCGAACTGGGCGGCTCGGATCCGTTCCTGGTGCTCGACGCCGCCGATCTGGAGCAGACGGTGGCCGCCGCGGTGGGCAACCGGATGGGCAACGCCGGTCAGGCCTGCACGGCCTCCAAGCGCTTCATCGTGCTCGACGAGATCTACGACGAGTTCCTCGACGCGTTCGTCTCCGCCATGCGGGATCAGCGGCCCGGCGACCCCACGGACCCCGCGACGACGTTCGGCCCGCTGTCCTCGCGGCGCGCGCGCGACGATCTCGCCCGCCAGGTGGACGAAGCGGTCGCGCAGGGGGCGACCGTGGCCACCGGCGGGCGGCCCGTCGAGGGACCGGGCGCGTATTACGAGGCGACGGTGCTCACCGACGTCACCCCGGACATGCGCGTCTACCGGGAGGAGCTGTTCGGCCCGGTCGCGGTGGTCTATCGGGTGCCCTCGGTGGACGCGGCGGTGGAACTGGCCAACGACTCGCCCTACGGCCTGGCCGCGGCGGTGTTCGGCGCCGACGCACAGCTGGCGGCCGAGGTCGCCGACCGGCTGGAGACCGGCATGGTGTGGATCAACGGCACCAGCCGCTCGGCTCCCGATCTGCCGTTCGGCGGGGTGAAGCGCTCCGGTGTGGGCCGCGAGCTCTCGCACTACGGCATCGCCGAATTCGCCAACAAGAAGCTGATCCGCAACCCGCGCTGACGGCGAACCCCATTCCAGCAGAGGAGCATTCGATGGCCGCCGACCAGGCCGCCCTGGTGTCGCAGGTGTCCGACCAGGACTTCGCCGACATCCTGGCCCAGACCCGGACCTTCGTCCGCGAGGTGGTGGTGCCGCGCGAACAGGAGATCGCCGACACCGACCGCATCCCCGACGACATCCGCCGCGCCGCCGCCGATATGGGGCTGTTCGGCTACGCGATCCCGCAGAAGTGGGGTGGTCTGGGCTTGAACCTCGCCCAGGATGTCGAGCTGGCGATGGAGTTCGGCTACACCACCCTCGCGTTCCGCTCGATGTTCGGCACCAACAACGGCATCGCCGGCCAGGTGCTGGTCACCTACGGCACCGAGGAGCAGAAGCAGACCTGGCTCGAGCGCATCGCCTCCGGCGAGGTGGTGGCCTCCTTCGCCCTCACCGAACCGGGCGCGGGCTCCAACCCGGCCGGGCTGCGGACCAAAGCTGTTCGCGACGGCGATCGCAGAGGGGGCACTGATTGGGTGATCGACGGCGAGAAACGCTTCATCACCAACGCCCCCTCCGCGGACCTGTTCGTCGTGTTCGCCCGCACCCGCGCGGCCGACTCCGACGGGCCGGGCATCGCGGTGTTCCTGGTCCCCGCCGACACCCCCGGCCTCGAGGTGGGCGTCAAGGACCGCAAGATGGGCCAGGAGGGCGCCTGGACCTCCGACGTGCGCTTCTCCGCTGTGCGCGTGCCGAATTCGGCGCTGGTCGGCGGCAGCGAGGACGTCGGCTACCGGGCCGCCATGGTGTCGCTGACCCGCGGGCGCGTGCACATCGCCGCGCTGGCCGTCGGCGCCGCCCAGCGCGCTCTCGACGAATCCGTCGCCTACGCCGCCACCGCCACCCAGGGCGGCTCCGCGATCGGCGATTTCCAGCTGGTCCAGGCCATGATCGCCGACCAGTACACCGGCGTGCTGGCCGGTCGCGCCCTCGTTCGCGACGTCGCCGCCCGCTATGTCTCCGGCGAGGACCGCCGCGTCGGTCCGTCGGCGGCCAAGCTGTACTGCACCGAGATGGTCGGCCGGGTCGCCGATCTGGCGGTGCAGATCCACGGCGGCACCGGCTACATGCGCGATGTCGCCGTCGAGCGCATCTACCGCGACGTTCGCCTGCTGCGTCTCTACGAGGGCACCAGCGAGATCCAGCGGCTCATCATCGGCGGTCAGCTGGTGAAGCAGGCCAAACGGGAGGCGACCGGTGGGCAGCGCTGATACCGGCCACCCCGGCGCGGCAACGGATTCGGGCGAACTGCCACTCGCGGGGGTGACCGTCGTCAGCCTCGAACAGGCCGTCGCCGCGCCGATGGCCAGCCGCCACCTGGCCGATTTCGGCGCCAGGGTCATCAAGGTGGAACGGGTCGGCGAAGGCGATTTCGCCCGCAACTACGACGCCGCCGTGCACGGCCTGGCCTCGCATTTCGTCTGGCTCAACCGCGGCAAGGAATCCATCGCCCTCGACCTCAAGGACGACCGCGGCCGCAAGCTGCTGCGCGAGTTGATCTCCCGCGCCGACGTGTTCATCCAGAACCTCGCGCCCGGCGCCGCCGCGCGGCTGGGCTTCGGCGCCGACGAGCTGCGCCGCGAGCAGCCCGGACTGATCGTGGTCAACATGAGCGGCTACGGCACCGACGGCCCGTACCGCGACCGCAAGGCCTACGACATGCTCATCCAGGCCGAGACCGGTCTGTGCTCGATCACCGGCACCCCCGAGACCGCGACCAAAACCGGTGTGCCCTCGGCCGATATCGCCTCGGGCCTCTACGCGCTGTCGTCCATCCAGGCCGCGCTGTTCCGCCGCGAGCGCACCGGGAAAGGCGCCACCATCGAGATCGCCATGTTCGACGCCACCGTCGAATGGCTCGGCCACTCCATGTACATGCAGATGTACCAGGACACACAGGTCCAGCGCATGGGCCTGTCGCACGCCTCGATCGCCCCCTACGACGCCTACCCGACCGCCGACGGCCGGATCCTCATCGGCGTACAGAACGATCGCGGTTGGCGCGCCCTGGTCACCGACGTGTTCGGCGTCCCCGAGCTCGCCGACGACCCGCGCTTCGTCACCAATATCGAGCGGGTCCGCCACCGCGCGGAGGTCGACGCCGCCGTCGCCGAGCAGACCCGCCGCTTCGCCACCCGGGAGCTCGACGAGCTGCTGGCGAAGTTCGGTATCCCCGCCGCGCAGCTCAACGACATGAGGGGCCTGATCGCGCACCCGCAACTGTCCGCGCGCGACCGCTGGCGCGAGGTCGGCACCGAAGCCGGGCCGATCCGCGCGGTGCTGCCGCCGATGACGTTCTCCGACGTGGAGATGCGCATGGACCCGGTGCCCGCGCTCGGCGAACAGACCGACGCGGTGTTGATCGAACTCGGCAGCACGCCGGAAGAGATCGAGAGCCTGCGCGAAGAGGGAGTGGTGCAGTGACTCTCCCTCGCCGGGGTCGGGCCGAGGCGTCGTGCCGGGCCAGGGTACTGGCATCCCGGCGACGTCGCGCCATGGCATCGGCACAGAGTCACGCGAAGTCACAACGTCCGCCCGGTGCGCATTCCGCGCGCAGGACGACCGACAGGGGCCGTGCACACACCGGCCCGCAGACACGAACGGATCGGAGCTGATATGGGCTTGCTGGAGGGTCGGGTGGCCGTGGTCACCGGAGCGGCCCAGGGAATCGGGCTGCACATCGCGCGCCGCTTCGTCGCCGAGGGCGCCAAGGTCGCCATCGGTGACATCAACGACGAAGCAGGCGCGGCGGCCGTCGCCGAACTCGGCGGCGAATCGGTGGCCGCCTACGCGCACTGCGATGTCCGCGACGCCGGGCAGATCCAGGCGCTGATCGAGACCGCCGAGCGCTTCGGCCCGCTCGGGGTGTTCGTCAACAACGCGGGCCTGACCCGCGACGCCACCATGCGCAAGATGACCGAGGACGATTTCGACGCCGTCATCGCCGTCCACCTCAAGGGCACCTGGAACGGCACCCGCGCGGCCGCCGACCGGATGCGCGAACACGGGCGCGGCGCCATCGTCAACATCTCCTCGCTCTCGGGCAAGATCGGCCTGCCCGGCCAGACCAACTACTCGGCCGCCAAGGCGGGCATCGTCGGTCTCACCAAGGCCGCGGCCAAGGAGGTCGCGTTCAAGAACGTGCGCGTCAACGCCGTGCAGCCCGGCCTGATCCGCACCGCCATGACCGAGGCCATGCCCCAGAAGGTGTGGGACCAGAAGATGGCCGAGATCCCGCTGGGCCGTGCGGGCGAACCGGATGAGGTCGCCGACGTGGTGCTCTTCCTGGCCTCCGATCTGTCCTCCTATATGACCGGTGCCGTTCTGGAAGTCACCGGCGGGAGGTTCATGTGATGCGTGACGTGGTGATCTGCGAACCGGTTCGCAGTCCGATCGGCCGTTTCGGCGGCTCCCTGTCGAGTCTGTCGGCCGCCGACCTGGGCGAGACCGTGCTGCGCGGCCTGCTCCAGCGCACCGGCCTCGCCCCGGGCGCGGTCGAGGACGTCATCCTCGGCAACTGCTACCCCAACAGCGAGGCCCCCGCCATCGGCCGCGTGGTGGCGCTCGATGCCGGGCTGCCGGTGACCGTGCCCGGTATGCAGGTCGACCGCCGCTGTGGGTCGGGCCTGCAGGCCGTCTTGCAGGCGGGCATGCAGATCGCCACCGGCGTCAACGACGTGATCGTGGCCGGCGGCGTGGAGAGCATGAGCAATGTCGTCTTCTACGCCACCGACATGCGGTTCGGTGTCAAAGGCCCGTCCGTGAGCCTGCACGACGGGCTGGTCCGCGGCCGGATCACCGCGGGCGGCCGGGATTACCCGGTGGCGGGCGGCATGCTCGAGACCGCCGAGAACCTGCGCCGTGAGTACAACATCGGTCGCACCGAACAGGACGAGTTGGCCGTCACCTCGCATCAGCGTGCGGTCGCCGCCCAGACTTCCGGGGTGTTCGCCGAGGAGATCGTGCCGGTCACGGTGAAGTCCCGGCGCGGGGAGATCGTCGTCGACACCGACGAGCATCCGCGCGCCGACTCCACCTCGGCGAAGCTGGCGACGTTGAAGCCGGTGCTGGCCGCCGAGGATCCGGAAGCCACTGTCACCGCGGGCAATTCCAGCGGCCAGAACGACGCCGCCGCGCTGTGCGTGGTCACCCATCCCGAACGCGCGGCCGAACTCGGCTTGCGACCGATCGCGCGGCTGGTGTCCTGGGGCGTGGCGGGCGTGGCGCCCAAGATCATGGGCATCGGCCCGGTCCCGGCCACCCAGGCTGCCCTCGACCGGGCCGGTCTGAAACTCGCCGACATCGATCTGATCGAACTCAACGAGGCCTTCGCCGCCCAGGTGCTCGCCTGCACCCGCGAATGGGGCTTCGGCGACAGCGATTTCGAGCGTCTCAACGTGCACGGCTCCGGCATCTCGCTGGGCCATCCGGTCGGCGCCACCGGCACCCGCATGATCGCCACCATGACCAGGGAGATGCAGCGCCGCGACGCCCGCTACGGCCTGGTCACCATGTGCATCGGCGGCGGTCAGGGCCTGGCCGCCATCTTCGAGAAGGTCGGCTCGTGACCCGCCTGGCCCGCACCGCCGGGCTCACCGAGGTCCAGACCGACATCCTGGCCACCGTGCGCGCGTTCGTCGACCGCGAGATCATCCCGAACGCGCAGGAACTCGAACACTCCGACACCTATCCCACCGACATCGTCGAACGGATGAAGGAGATCGGCCTGTTCGGCATCACGATCGGCGAGGAATACGGCGGCCTCGGCGAATCCCTGCTCACCTACGCGCTCGTGGTCGAGGAGATCGCCCGCGGCTGGATGAGCGTGTCCGGCGTGATCAACACCCATTTCATCGTCGCGCACATGATCTCCCGGCACGGCACCGAGACCCAGAAGGCGCACTACCTGCCGAAGATGGCCACCGGCGAGATCCGCGGCTCGTTCTCCATGTCCGAACCCGATCTCGGTTCCGACGTGGCCGCCATCAAGACCCGCGCCACCCGCACCGACGAGGGCTACACCATCGACGGCGCCAAGATGTGGCTCACCAACGGCGCCACCTCCAACCTCACCGCCGTGCTCGTGAAAACCGATCTCGGCGCCGGGTCGCACAACGAGGACAAACCGCACAAGAACCTCACCACCTTCCTGATCGACAAGCCCGAGGGCACCGGCGAGGTGCTGCCCGGCCTCACCATCCCCGGCAAGATCGACAAGATGGGCTACAAGGGCGTCGACACCACCGAGGCGCTCTTCGACGGCTTCCGCGTCGGCGCCGACGCCATCCTCGGCGGCGAACCCGGCAAGGGCTTCTCGCACATGATGGACGGCATCGAAGTCGGCCGCGTCAATGTCGCCGCCCGCGCCTGCGGCATCGCCGTGCGCGCCTTCGAACTGGCCATCGGCTACGCCCAGCAGCGCTCCACCTTCGGCAAGCCGATCGCCGAGCACCAGGCCATCGCCTTCAAACTCGCCGAAATGGCGACGAAGGTCGAAGCGGCGCATCTGATGATGGTGAACGCCGCCCGCGCCAAGGATTCCGGCGAACGCAACGACGTCGTCGCGGGCATGGCCAAGCTCATCGCCAGCGAATACTGCGCCGAGGTCACCCAGGAAGCCTTCCGTATCCACGGCGGCTTCGGTTACTCCAAGGAAGCCGAGATCGAACGCCTCATGCGCGAGGCTCCGTTCCTGCTCATCGGCGAAGGCACCAGCGAGATCCAGAAGACGATCATCAGCAAGGGCCTGCTCCGCGAATACCGCCTCTGAACCGGACAGCCGAATGCCCGCCACGGTTCTCGTGGCGGGCATCGCCTGAGAGTGTCATCTCCAGCCGACCGGAACGGCCTCGAGATGGGATCGAATACCTGGACTACGCGGGGTGATCCCCAGGTGCTGTCGCGCAGCCGGATCGGGTGCCGCTGCGGGACTGATCAGTCCGGCGGCTCCTGCACCACGCCGGGCACTTCGCCGATGCTGCTCTGGTCGACTTCGGCGCTACCGGGGCCGAGGTCGTGGGCGGGGCGGCGATCTTGTGCGGCCTCTTTCCTCGCCTCGTTCGGGTCCGTCGTCGGTTCGTCTTCGCGGGCCCGCTCGGCGCGGGCCAGTTCCTGGCGCAGGCGGTCGGCGTTGACCCGGTCACCCGCGTCCTCGGCGGTGGTGATGTCTTGATGAAGTTGGGCGATCACGTCTCGGGAAACCATGAATCCTCCTCGATCAACCCTGGTGTCGGGCTCGGCCCGGCTCGGGGCAAGGACGGCGGGCCGCCGACAGGGTCTGTCGGCGGCCCGCTCGAATCCAGCCGGTGGCCGGGTCAGTCCTGGTGCGAAGCCTGACGTGCCTCGTCGACGTCGGCCTTGGCGCGCGCCTTCTCGGCCGCGGCCTCTTTCTCCGCCGCCTTACGCTGCGACTCGGCCTTGTCCTGCTGGGCGCGGCCTTCCTCGGCGAGATCATGCTTGCCGGTCACCGCCCCCGCGGCTTCCTTGGCCTTGCCTTTGACGTCCTCGACGACGCCTTCCACGCCTTCGCTGATACCGCTGGTGTGTTCTGGCATCTGTCCTCCTAGATAGTTAGGACCCTGACAACAGATGCCTACCCGGCCTCGCGGTTCCCAATCGGACGCCGCCGTGAGAGCCGGATCACTGCGGCGTCCGAAGGGTCAGCAGCAGGAGGAGGCGGCGGGCTCCGGCTTGTCGGCGGAAGCCTGCGCGGTGCCGCAGCAGACGCCGCCCTCGGCGGTCGCGGGATCGTCGAGATGCTGCGGACTCGAACCGAAGGTCTCCGAATCGGCGAGCACCGTGTAGACCTCCCACTTCTCCCCCGCGGGCCCGGTCACCCACACCTTGTCCTGGGTGGCGAAGCAACACGTGGTGCCGATCTCCTCCTCGGTGAACAGCCCTTCCTCGGTGAGGCGAGCGATCTCCTCGTGCACCTTCGCCGAGGACTCCACCTCGACCCCCAGATGATTGATGGTGCCGCCCTTGCCGGGATTCTCGAGCAGGACCAGCTTCAGCGGCGGGTCCGCGATCGCGAAATTGGCGTAACCCGGCTTCAGTTTCGCGGGCTCGGTGCCGAAGAGCTTCGAGTAGAACGTGACCGCGGTCTGCAGGTCGTCGACGTTGAGTGCGAGTTGTGTGCGTGACATGACGTCCTCCAGGGTGTGTGACATATGTCGAATGGGTACGCGTTCAGCCTTCCACCTTTTCGACATATGTCAACAAGGTGGATAGGATCGGATCATGCCCAAGGCGCTGCCCGTCCTCGACCTCTCCGCTCCCGTCTGCTGCGCCCCGGTCTCCGCGGCGCCGATGGCCGACGAGGCAGCACTGGAGATCGCCTTGCGGCTCAAGGCCCTGGCCGACCCGGTCCGGATCAAGCTCATGTCGATCCTGCTCACCACCGACGACGGGGAGGTCTGCACCTGCGATCTCGCCACCGGCGTCGGCCTGGCCGAATCCACCGTCAGCCATCACCTCGGACAGCTGCGGAAAGCCGGCATGGTGGCTTCGGAGCGTCGTGGCATGAACGTCTTCCACCGCGCCCGGCGCGAGGCCCTCGACGCCCTGCGCCTGGTCCTCGACCCCAACTGCTGCACCTGACTGTTCGCTCGGCACTCCTGCGTCCCTACGGGCACGGCAACGGGGCCGACGACGTTCTCGTCGGCCCCGTCGACGGACAGGTCAGGAGGTCAGCTGAGCGGCCCGCGACCACACCCGGTGTTCGGGCAGCGCCTCGGCGATGAGCGCGAACGCCGATTCGATGCCGGACGCGGCCTCGATACCGTCGAAGCCGTCCGCGATTCCGGCCGTGCGCAGCGCCGCCTCGCCCGCCGGGGTGTAGACGACGACCTTGAGGTGACGGTGCGCTTCCTGCAGCAGGACCGTGAGTTTCGGGTCCGGCAACGTCGCGGCGAGGAGAACGGCATCGAATTCGATGGAGCGCGCGGTGTCGAGGGTGCGTGAGATCGGGACCGTGTGCTTCCCGGAGCCGAGTTCGCCACCGTGCGCGGCGATGACCAGCGGAGTCATCGAACTGTCGAAGATCTTCTCGATCGTCGCCGTCAGATCCTTGGCGTCGGTGTCGTCGTCGGCGACGATGCCGATGATCCGCCCCTCGGCGGGCCAGCTGCCGCGAACCTGCGCCAGCGCCTCGGAGGTCGTGGCCTCGCCTCCGGCCGCCGCGTCGCCCGCCACGGTGAGCCCGAGATTTCCGGCGACGGTCTGCGCGAGTTGTTCGTCGATATTGCGCAGCACATCCACCGTGCGCTGTTTGATCGCCTTCTCGTAGCACTTCCCGAGTTCGAAGCTGTAAGCCTCGGCGACGTGCTGTTTTTCGATCTCGGTGAGGCTGGCGTAGAACAGGCGCGCGCCGCTGAAATGGTCGTCGAAACTCGCGGGCGCCTCCCTGACCTTGACACCCTCGACCGGCGCGGGGAATTCGATCAGTTCCTCGCCCGGCCGCGCGGTGAACGGGCAGCCGCCGTCGAGACTGTTCGGGTGGTAGGGCGCCACGCCCGCGTGCACGGCGGTCTGATGCATGCCGTCGCGGAGCATGTCGTTGATCTCCGTATGCGGCCGATTGATCGGCAATTGCGCGAAATTCGGGCCGCCGAGGCGCGAGATCTGGGTGTCGAGGTAGGAGAACAGCCGTCCCTGCAGGAGCGGGTCGTTGGTGAAATCGATACCGCGCACCACATGACCGGGATGGAAGGCGACCTGCTCGGTCTCGGCGAAAAAATTGGTGGGATTCGCGTTCAGCGTCATCGTGCCGATGACCTGGACGGGTGCGAGTTCCTCCGGGACGAACTTGGTGGGGTCGAGCAGATCGATCCCTTCGAACATCTGGTCTTCGTTGTCGGGGAACACCTGCACCCCGAGATCCCATTCCGGGTAGGCGCCCGCTTCGATGGCGTCGGCCAGATCCCGGCGATGGAAGTCCGGGTCCACGCCCGCGGCGATCTGCGCCTCTTCCCACAGCAGCGAGTGCACACCCAGCTTGGGCTTCCAATGCAGTTTCACCAGAACGGTTCCGCCGTCGGCATTCACGAATCGGAAGGTGTGGACGCCGAAGCCTTCCATCATCCGGAAGGACCGCGGAATGCCGCGATCGGACATGTTCCACAGCGTGTGCGCGGTGGCCTCGGTGTGCAGCGAGACGAAATCCCAGAAGGTGTCGTGGGCGCTCTGGGCCTGCGGAATCTCGCGATCCGGATGAGGTTTCGCGGCGTGGACGACATCGGGGAACTTGATGGCGTCCTGGATGAAGAACACCGGAATGTTGTTGCCGACCAGATCCCACACGCCGTCGTCGGTGTAGAACTTGGTGGCGAAGCCGCGGGTGTCGCGGACGGTGTCGGCCGAACCACGCGAGCCGAGCACGGTGGAGAACCGTACGAAAACCGGTGTCTGCTTGCCCTTCTGGAAAACCGACGCGCACGAGATGGTCTCGGCCGCGCCGTTGGCGACGAACACGCCGTGCGCCGCGGCGCCACGGGCGTGCACGACCCGCTCCGGAATCCGCTCGTGATCGAAATGGGTGATCTTCTCGCGCAGGTGATGGTCCTGCAGCAGCACCGGCCCGCGCGGGCCTGCCTTGAGGGAATGATCCGTATCGGCGATCCGCGCGCCCTGCGCCGTGGTGAGGAACGCGCCCTGCTGGGCTCGCGCCCCCGCCGGCTGCTCGACGGTCTTCCCGGTGGGGGTCACCGGCGCAGGCGCACGCTGATCGGGTTTCGGCGCCACGGGCTCCCTGGGGTCGGTCGGTTCGGTCGGCTGGGCCGGTTCCGAGGAGGGCACTCCCGGCGGCATCTTCGACATCGTCACACCTCTCTACCAGTTCCCTGGACACATTGGGCGGCCGGGCGCGATGCCCGGCCGATCGACGCAGAGAGGCACTACCCGGTTCGATGCGGCGCAATCAGCCGGTGATCACCGTGAGGACGGGTCAGTCCGCGGCGGTCCACGGGATGTCCGGGGCGGTCCCGAGCAACTCCCGCATGCGTTGGTCGGCCAGCTCGGGCGGGGTGTCGGCCGCGATGACGAACAGGTCCAGCTGCGCACCCTGCCGACCGGACAGACGGATGACATCGGCGGACTGATCGGCGTCGGGGCCGGTGACCTCGATGCCGTCCTCGCGATCGATACGGCGCTGATTCGCGCTGAAGACGTTCCAGTCGAAGGAGATCCGGGCAATGGGCCCCAGCTGCGGAGTCACCGCGCTCACCAGGTCGTGGAGTTCGGAGGTGAGATTGTCGGTTCGCGGCCACCAGGCGCCGTCGACCAGGCCGAGCGAGTCCTCGGGGCTGCTCAGCAGCACCCTGGGGGTGCGGGTGGGGCTGCCGAACGGCTGCGCGACGGAAGAGACGGCCGATCCCTCGCGTGTCTCGACATGGCTGGGGACGGGGCTGGTTCCGGTCACGGTGTCACTACCTTCCTTGTTCTTTCAGTAGACGTCACCGGGGTCGGTATGTCAACGTTGTAGACCTACGTCGCAACGAGGTCAGGAGTCACCGTGGTGAAGATGCCCGCCGAGCGAAGCCGCCGGCGAACGGGCGAGGATCGGCGGGGCGAAGCCCCGGTGACCAGGGATGCCGTGCTGGCCGCGGCATTGGCGATCATCGACCGGGACGGCATCGACGGACTGTCCATGCGACGGCTGGCCGAGGCGGTCCGGCGCGACCCGATGGTGATCTACCGGCACCTGCCGAACAAGGCGGCGGTGCTCGACGGCGTCGCCGAGATCATCCTCGCGCGCCTGCGAGTCGATCCGTCGGATCCGGACTGGGCAGAGCAGCTCAGGACGGTCGCCCGCGATTTCCGGCGGCTGGCGCTCGAGCACCCCAACGCGGTCCCGCTGCTGGTGACGCGGCCGTTGGCCACCCCCCTCGGCCTGCGACCGCACGCGGTGGTGCGGCCGGTGGAAGACATTCTCGCGCTGCTGACCCGCGCGGGATTCTCCGGAGTCGACGCGCTGCACATCTACCGCGCCGTCTTCGGCTTTCTCTACGGCCATGTGCTCAACGAACTGCAGGAGGTCGTCGAGCGGCCGGACGAGACCGACGAGGTGCTGCGCCTGGGCCTGTACCGTCTGCCGATCGGCGAATTCCCGCTGCTGCGCGGCCTCGCTGCGGCGCTGGCCGCCTACGACGGGGCGGCCGAGCTGGAACGAGGGCTGGACATCCTGCTCGCCGGCCTCGGGGGCCCGGCGGGCGAGCACCGCTGACCGATCAGCGACCGGCGTCCCCGCCGTCGGTATCCCACCGCTGGTGCGCCGCGCGATCCGCGACACCGACAGCCGCCCGCACCGCCACCTGTTCCCTGTCCTGCGCGGGCTTTCCGTCTGGGTCGGGGTCACGATCGAGAATCACGGAGTCTTCGTGCCGCGTCATGACCGGCACTCCTCTCACCGCCGCGCGAACGGCCGCTCGGCTCGTCTCCGCGGTACCGTTCACATGTTGGCCTACAGTTCAACTCTACGCTGTAGATAATCGGCGGCCGCGGCCTCTACGCTGGGAGTACAGGGCTTATAGATACCGCCTGCCGTGTCGCGCTCGCATGGTATTCGCACACGGCGGTTCGTTGGATCGGCGTCGGCGAAACGAGGCAGAAAACGAGGTCGGAGCATGGCAATCACCCGGGTCGCGGCATACGCCCATCTGAGCGACGAGGACATCGAAGCCTTCGGCGCGGAACTCGACCGCATTCGCGCCGAAGTGACCGCGAGCCGGGGCAGCCGGGACGCGCGCTACATCCATCGCACGATCGCGTTCCAGCGCTGCCTCGAAGTCGCGGCCCGGTTGACCATCGGCCTCACCCGCAAGCGTTCGGGCTGGGCAGCGGGTACGGCGATGCTCGCGCTGGCCAAGAGCGTGGAGAACATGGAGATCGGCCACAACGTCGGGCACGGCCAGTGGGACTGGATGAACGATCCCGAAATCCATTCCGGCACCTGGGAATGGGACATGGTCGGCGCCTCCGCGCAATGGCGCTATTCGCACAACTATCGCCATCACGTCTTCACCAATGTGGTGGGCATGGACGACGACGTCGGCTTCGGTGTGCTGCGGGTGACCCGCGACGAGCCGTGGCGGCTCGAGCATCTGTTCCAGCCGCTGCGCAATATCGTGCTCGCGCTGTTCTTCGAATGGGGAATCGCGCTGCACGACCTGTACTCCGAGCACGAACGCGTCGGCACCGCCACCGGCAAGGCAGCGGAAACCCGCGCGCTCGCGGTCAAGGTCGCGCGTCAGATGGGCAAGGACTACCTGCTGTTTCCCGCCCTGAGTGGTCGTCGGTGGCGGCGCACACTGACAGCCGACATCTGCGCGAACCTCGTTCGCAACGTGTGGGCCTATGTCGTGATCTTCTGCGGCCATTTCCCCGACGGAGCCGAGAAATTCGCGCCGTCGGTGCTCGAACACGAGACCAAGGGGCAATGGTATCTGCGCCAGTTGCTCGGCTCCGCGAATTTCCGTGCGGGTCCGGTGCTGGCATTCCTCAGCGGACACCTCAGTCACCAGATCGAGCACCACCTGTTCCCCGATCTGCCCTGCAACCGCTACCCGGAGATCGCGATCGAGGTACGGGAATTGTGCGCGCGCTACAACCTGCCGTACACCACGGGATCACTTCTGCGGCAGTACCTGCTTGCCCTGCGCACCATCCACAAGCTGGCCCTGCCGGACAGACTGCTGATCGCCACCTCCGACGACGCACCCGAGACCGCTTCGGAGAAGAAGTTCGCCCTCGGCGGCACGACCGGCCCGGCGGAGGGGCCGGACTCCACCGTCCGCGCCGGCCTGCTCACCGCCATGCGGCGGTGAGCGGCCCGGTCCCACCGACCTGCGATCGACCCGGCGGACCGGCGATCAGTGCCCGGCCTGATCGGTCAGGGAAAGCCCTTCCTTCGCCTTGACCCGGCGATGTTCGAGCAGGATCCAGGCCGAGCCGCCGAGCAGGCCGACCGCGCACACCACCGCGCCGATGATCACCCACCCGCCGAATCCGTAGGCGGCCGCGGTCAAGGTCAGTCCGAGCGCGACGATGCCCAGCGCGAACATGATGATGCCGGGAAGGTTGTAGCTGTCTTCGATGCCCTCGCCCGCGTGGCTGCGCGAGGTACGGGCATGGTCCGGGAAACCCTCGTTGCCAGGGGGGACGGAGGCACGGTTGGGGTCGTTGGTCGCTCCGAGATCTGACATAGCGCATCTCCTTCGAACTGTTCCGCCGTATCTCCGGTCTTGACCGTTTCGAACAGGGCAAACCGTGCGGGCGGAAAATCCTCGTCACAATCGCTCGGGCCTACACGACGGCCAGGACCAGGCTCGCGGCGACGACGAGGGTGATCCACAGCGCCATGACGGCGTAGCCCGAGCGCCACGTGCCGAAGCATTCGGCCACCTCTTCGTGCCTGGCGATTCGGGAGTTCGCATTTCGGGTGGTCATGGTGGAGGCGTTCATCAGATCATCTCCTCGGTGTCGAAACCCGGCACGCTTGTGTCCTGTCACGGCGATACCCGAATATCCACGGCGCCAACAGATCCGCTGCGCGATTCGTGGTGGCTCCGGTCACTCCCGGCTGTGCGCCGGCCGCCGCGGCCATTCCGGTTGAGCGCCCGTATGCGGGGTAGGACCGGTGCAACGTCGCAGAGGAGGACACCATGGGTTTTCCCGAACAACAGCAGAAAGTGCCCGGTGTGCAGTCGCGGATGTCGCCGGTGCCCGATTGCGGAGAGCACAGTTACCGAGGGTCGGGGAAAATGACCGGCAAGTCCACGGTGATCACCGGCGCCGACAGCGGTATCGGCCGCGCCGTGGCGATCGCTTTCGCGCGCGAGGGCGCGGACGTGCTGATTTCCTACCTCGACGAGGACGAGGACGCGAAGGAGGTCGCCACGCTGGTCGAGCAGGCGGGTCGGCGCGCAGTCCTGGTTCCGGGTGATCTCGCCGATCCCGCGCACGGCCGCGCTGTCGTCGACCGCGCGGTCCAGGAATTCGGGAAGATCGACGTCCTGGTCAGCAATGCGGCCTATCAGATGACCCACGAGACGATCGAAGAGATCAGCGACGAGGAATTCGACTACACCTTCAAGGTGAATGTCGGCGCCTACTTCTCCCTGGTGAAGGCGGCGCTGCCGCACATGCCCGCGGGCGGGTCCATCATCGGCAGCTCCTCGGTGAACTCCGATATGCCTTCCCCGACGCTGGCGCCTTATGCCGCCACCAAGGCGGCCATCGCGAACTTCTCGGCCAGCCTCGCGCAATTGCTCGGTGAGCGCGGAATTCGTGTCAACAGCGTCGCGCCCGGCCCGATCTGGACACCGCTCATTCCCTCCACCATGCCCCCGGAGAAGGTCTCCGGCTTCGGTGACGACGTGCCGCTCGGCCGGGCCGGTCAGCCCGCGGAACTGGCCCAGACCTACGTGCTGCTGGCCTCCGACGACGGCAGTTACATCTCCGGTGCGCGTATCGCCGTCACCGGCGGGCGACCGATCCTCTGAGCGGACTCGCAAGCCCCCGCCACCGGGCCGGGCCGGGTGGATGCGCCCGCTACTGCCGTGACCACCGTTTTCGCCCGTTTCGCCACGCTGTCGCCGGGTATTGCCCGACCAGTTTGCATGATCACATTCTTCGGCAGGGGGATTCCCGATGACCATCGCCGTTGCCTCGCCGCCGACGCTCCCGGCCGCGCGGGGCCCGCTCTCGGATGCCGTTATCGGTCTGCTCGGTCGATCCCCCGGGGCGGCGGTGCCGCGGATGGAGACGGCCGACCCCTTCGGCGACGACCTGCAGCTGGCCCTGCATACCTGCTATGAGCTGCACTACCAGGGTTTCCCCGACGTCGATCCCGGATGGGAATGGGATCCGGGCCTGCTGGGCCTGCGCGCGGAGATGGAACGGGTGTTCCTGGCGGCCCTGCGCGCGGCGGTCCCCGGCGGCGACGATCTGGACCACGAGCTGGAGCAGCTGCTCGTCGTCCCCGATGAGCCGTCCGGGACCAGCGCATTCCTGCTCGAGCACGGCCAGTGGTGGCAGGTGCGCGAGTACTTCGTGCACCGCTCGATCTATCACCACAAGGAAGCCGATCCCTATGCCTGGGTCATCCCGCGGTTGCGCGGCCAGGCCAAGGCCTCGCTGGTGGCGGTCGAGTTCGACGAGTTCGGCGGCGGCCATGGCGACCGCGTGCACGCGCAGCTGTATGCCGATCTGCTGGCGGGGGCTGGGCTGGATCCGGGGTATCTGCACTACCTGGACGATGTCGGCGCGCCGATGCTGGCCCTGGTCAACATGATGTCGTTGTTCGGCCTGCACCGCGTGCATCGCGGCGCGCTGGTCGGGCATTTCGCGAGCGTCGAGATCACCTCGCCACCCGGCTCCAAGCGGATGGTCGAGGCCCTGCGCCGGTTCGAGGCCGCCCCGGCGTGCGTGCGGTTCTTCGCCGAACACGTGGAAGCCGATGCGGTTCACGAACAAGTCATGCGCACCGGCGTCATCGGCGACCTGCTCGCCAGGGAGCCCGACCTGCGTGCCTCGGTGACCTTCGGGATCCAGGTCACGAATTTCCTCGAGGACCGCTTCGCCGATCACGTGCTCGAGGCCTGGCGAGCCGGTCGCAGTTCGCTGCGTGAAGGAGCGATCGATGCATAACCCGCTGCACATGCACAACCCCCTGCGCATCCCCCGGCGAACTCTGCTGCGTCCCCCGGGGGTCTATCCGCCGCAAGCCGACACCTGGCTGCTGGCGCACGCCCTGGCCGAAGCGGGCATTCCGCGCGGCGCACACGCTCTCGACGTCTTCACCGGTACCGGCGCGCTCGCGATCGCCGCCGCGCGGATCGGCGCGGCGACGGTCACCGCCGTCGACATCTCGCGCCGCGCAACCGCCGCGGCCTGGGTGAACCTGCACCTGCGCGGCGTCTCCGCCGAGGTCCACTGCGGGGATTTCGCCTCGGTCTTCGGCCGTCGCCCCTACGACCTGGTAGTCGCCAATCCGCCCTACGTCCCCGCCCCGCACGACACCCCGGTCGGCGCCGCCCGCGCCTGGGACGCCGGCGCGGACGGTCGCGCATTACTGGATCGGTTCTGCGCGCTGGTGCCCTCGGCGCTCGCGCCACGCGGCACCGCCCTCATCGTGCACTCGGCCCTGTCGGACCCCGATCGGACCATCGACGCGCTCCGCGAGCACGGCTTGAAGACCGCGGTGGTCGCCCGCGCGACCGTCCCGTTCGGACCGGTCCTGCGAGCACGCGCGGCCTGGCTGTCGGCGACCCGTCGCATCGACCCCACGACCGATACCGAGGACTTGGTGGTGATCCGCGGTGACCGCATCCGACGATGACCGCACGCGGATGACCTTCACCGCCGACGGCCCAGCCCTGGTCGAAGGGCCGCTGGACCTGGTCACCGCCGACGGGCGAACGATCCGCTGCGACCGGTTCCTGGTGGCCGTCTGCCTGTGCCACCGGTCGAAGATCTATCCGCTGTGCGACACCAGCCATCGGCGCCGCAAACGGAGCACCAGATCGCCCGGGTGACGCTCGGCGGCGACCCTCAGCGGGTGCGGCGGTGGGTGGTGAGCAGCCCGATGAGCCATCCGATCGCGAACACCACCAGCAAGATCAGCCACATCGGCGACCGCACGGTGATCAGCAGGAATTCGATCTCGACCTCGGTGCGGTTGGCGAAGATGAACACCAGCGTGAGCACGGCCAGCGCGAGCGCCAGCCACTGGTTCAGCGACACCCGGGCGAGCAGCGAGGGCTTTTCCGCCTGCTCCGGCGCCGCGTGCCTGGCCTCGGACTTCCGTCCGGTCCACCCACTCACGCGAGCGCCTTGGCCTTCAACACTTCGAACTCCTGCTCGGAGATCGAGCCTTCGGCCAGCAGGCGCTTGGCATCGGCGATCTGAGCGGCCGGGCTGGTGCCCGCCGTCTCCCGGATGTAGGCCTGCTGTTCGGACTGCCACGTTTGCGCCTGCGCCATCGCGCGTTCCTGCATCCCCTTGCCGCGAACGATCACGTACACCAGCGAGGTGAGCAGCGGAAGCACGAAGAGGAACACGATCCACACCGCCTTCGCCCAGCCGGAGGTCTCGCTGTCCCGGAAGAGGTCGGCGATGATGTGGAACAGCAGCAGCAGGTAGGCGATGAACGCGAAGCTCACCACGATCAGCCACAGCACTTCCCAGAACGACATGGCGCACCTCGGTGATGTCGATGGAACATCGCGGGTCGGCGACTGCGTCCACGGTATGGCCGGGTGCGGCGGGCCGGGATCACCCGATCCGGGTGAAGCCCGGCCGCGCGACCCGGATTGAACCGCGCCGGTCCGGGTATCACCCGGCCCGTCGGCACGCCCCTCGGACAGCGGGGTTCGGCCGACCGCGACACCGAGAACCGGAAGGACAGACGCATGGCCGGGGCCGATTCGCTCGCCGAAGAACTCGCCGACATCGCAACGCGCGCAGACCTGACGATCGCCGTCGCCGAATCGCTGACCGCGGGCAATCTCGCCGCCGCACTCGGAGCGGCGCCGAACGCGGGCGAGTGGTTCCGCGGCGGTGTGGTGGCCTACTCGCGTTACGTCAAACATCAGGTTCTCGACGTGCCACTCGGGCCGGTCGTCTGCCGGACGGCGGCCGAGGCGATGGCCGGCGGGGTCAGGAAGATGATGGACGCCACGCTGAGCGTCGCTGTCACCGGCGCGGGCGGCCCCGACCCGCAGGACGGCCACGAGCCCGGATCGGTGTGGTTCGCCGTCGCGACCGAAGGGTCGTGCGAGGCCGCACACCGGAAGTTCGACGGCGAGCCCGGAGACGTACTCGAACAGACCATCCGACACGCGCTGCGCCTACTGCTCGCCGAGGCCGGAAAGCTGTCGGCGCAGCACGGGAGCTGAGCGCTCAGCCCGGCTCGTGCGGTGCATCGCCGCCTCGTCCTCCGGGATCGCCTGTTGTACCAGCACGGTCCCGGCTGCCGGAACTCCGACTCACCACGATATCGGCCAAGCGCTGCAACGATTCCCGGTTGCGTGGCGCCAGCATCAGATACTGCACCCGGCCCGGCAACACCCGGCCGGGGCCTTCGCTTGCGCATTCGGCCATCCGGATCTCGGTGCCGCCGTTCCCGTCCGGCCGCAGGTCGAGCCGGACCCGCGCCACCCCGAGCGGCCACGACCGAGCCCGCAATTCGAGCAGCCTCGGCTTGTCCATGCCGACCACCTCGGTGTAATCGTGCAGCGTCAGGGGCCACGGCCCCACGCCGTGATGGATCCGGGAACCGACGGCGGGCCATCCGTCTTCGACATCGCGGATATGCGAAGCCCCCACCACCCACAATCCGTAACACCAACCATCCGAGAGGACGTCGAACACCTCTTCCGGCGGCACCGGCACCGTGACAGCCACCTCCCCCGGGTAATCCTCGTCGGCGGGCTTTCCCGAGCGATGGAGCAGATCTCCGAGCGTGCTGAACAGCATGTCTCCGGCCTCCTCGATTCCGACCGCGCCACGCCTGGCACGGGGCCGACCGGAACTACCCGGCCCGCCTCGTCTCAAACGCGGCCGTGGAAGCCGGTGCCGACACCCGGGCCGGCGTTGCGCGCACCAGGACGGTCACGTCGCATTCCCGCCGGTAACACGGTTCGTGCGTACTTACGGTCGATCGAGTGCGAATTGATACCGATACCGAGGCTCCTGCCACTGCCCGGCTCCGCGGGCCCGTCATCCTGTTCATGTCGGTCGCGGCTGCCCTCGGCACGTCGACCATCTACCCGATGCAGCCCGCGATCGCGGACGTTGCGGACACATTGGGTACGCAGATCACTGCCGTCGGGATCACGCTCGCTTGCGGGCCCATCGGCTACATGGTCGGCCTCGGTCTTCTTGTGCCACTGGTCGACCGCTTCGCCCCTGGGCGCGTCCTCGCCGCTCAGTTCGGCATCCTTGCGTGTGCGCTTGCGGCCAGCGCCGCCGTTGGCACCGTCACCTTGCTGGGTCCGGTAGTCGGCCTGGTCGGAGCATGTTCGGCGGTCGGAGCCGCTCTGAGCTCGGTCGCGGGCCGTCTGGCTCCACCACAGCGGCGGGCAACGGTCCTGGGGATGGTGACCGCCGGCATCTCGGTCGGCATCCTTGCCGGTCGGACTCTGGGCGGGTGGCTCGCAGACGAGCTCGGCTGGCGCGGGATGCTGCTCGTGTTCGCTGCTGCCTGCGGCCTCGTCGCCGTGTGTTGCCTGGTGGCGCTCCCCACAGCACCCGGCAACACCGAGCGCGGCTACCTTTCCACCCTGCGTTCCCTGCCCGGCTTGTTCGTCCACCACGCGATCCTGCGCGTGGCCGCTCTCCGTGGTTTCCTGTGGTATTTCGCGTTCTGCGCGGTGTGGGCCGGCATCGCCGTGGCTCTCTCCGAGCCCCCGTACTCCTACTCGGCCGAACGGATCGGCCTGTACGCACTGGCGGGCCTCTCTGGCATCCTGGCCACGCAGATCGCGGGCGCGCGGACCGACCGCGATGGTGCTCGCCGAGTGATCCTCGTCGGCCTCGTCCTGGCGGGACCGGCCGCGGCCGTCGCGGGCTTCGGCCTCGCGAACACGTTCGTGACACTGGTCTGCCTGGCGGTCTTCGACGCGGGGTTGTTCGCTGCCCAGGTAGCCAACCAGAGCACCGTCCTGGCGCTCGATCCCTGCGCACCCGCCCGCTTCAACAGTGCCTACATGCTGGTCTACTTCGTCGGCGGCAGCCTCGGAACCGCGTTCGGTGCCACGGCAGTCGCGTGGTTCGGGTGGCCGGCCACCGCTCTGATCACCGCGGCAGCCATCGGCGTCGCCGCAATGATCACCGTCTTCGCACGAGTGACACCCGTGGGTGCAGCGCCCGATGACATCCGATATGTCCAGCAGTCCGCTACACGCAGGCCACCGGGAGGCCCATCGGATCACCAGGAAGGACCGAGGTACCAGTCGTCAGGCACTTCAGCAGGACCCGGGTGAGGTCCAGCGCGGCGGAACCGATGACAGTATCGAGGTTCACGTCCACAGCGGGATCCGCCGTCACCGGCGCGGCCGAGGCCATTGCGGGGGAAAAGCCCATCGACAACGTAACACCGACCGCCACAATGATTTTCGATGCCATTCGGGGCATTTCGCCGCCTTTCCTACGCTGACTCGCGACGAGCCAACAATAGTCAGGGGCCGTAAGTTCGGAATGCCCCGATTTCCAATGGCAACACTTCCTCGGAAGGACGCGAAACGAGCTGAGAAGGGCAAGGCCCGCTGCTGGGCACTGACTCCGGCCCAGCGCTGCGGGCAGTATCCGAGTTACCGGCACTCTGCGCGCACGATCCTGCGTGTTCTGCGGGCAGCGCTGCAAGACGCGGTGGCCGGTATGGACGGATTGTTTCGGGACGGAGGGTGACTGTCGTCAAGAACCGTAGTCACCGGCCCGAAACCGAGGGAAGAACGTGGAGCCGCCTGGGGGAATCGAACCCCCGACCTTTTCATTACGAGTGAAGCGCTCTACCGACTGAGCTAAGGCGGCGTGCCTTTCGGCCACCGGAGTCTATCGTCTCGGGCTTCGGATCGCGAAAACGGGTGGTCAGCTGGTGCGGGCGGCGATGAAGGTGGCGACCATGGCGGCGACGGCGAAACGGGGTTTGACGTTGCGGTCGATGGCTTCGCGGCACTCCAGGACGGCGTCGATGCTGCGCAGCAGGCCTTCGGGAGGGACGCGGTCGGCGAGATCGCGGATCTCGTCGGTCATGTCGGGGTGGGTGAGGGTGACCGACGAGAGGTCGTGGCCCGCGAAGCGGACGGCGAGGGCGTCGCGGAACAGACCGGCGATGTCGGTGAGGGCGAGGTCGAGGGCGTCGCGGCCGGTGCGGGTGAGGCGGGATTTCTGGCGGCGTTCGAGGTCTTTGAGGATGCCTGCGGAGCCTCGGGTGGCCCCTGCCGAGCCCTTGCCGGTGCCGCCCGCGCCGAGGGCGGTGGCCAGTTCGTCGCGTTCGCGTTCGTCGCGTTCGGCGCTCATCTCCTTGGCCTCGTCGTCGGCGGATTTCACCAGCGCGTCGGCGGCGGCATAGGCCGCGGCGGGACGGGCGGCGGCGGTGGCCAGGGCCAGGGCGCGTTGTCTGCGGTCGCGGGCGTGGGCGTCGGTGGCCAGGCGGCGGGCGCGGCCGACGTGTCCGCCGCTGATCGAGGCGGCCCACTCGGCGGTTTCGGCGTCGAGTCCGTCGTTGTCGCGCAGCACGGTGGCGATATCGGCGACCGAGGGGGTCACCAACTGCATGTGCCTGCACCGTGAGCGCAGCGTGACGGAGATGTCCTCCGGGTCGAGCGAGGGCGCGCAGAGCAGGAACACGGTGCGGGCGGGCGGTTCCTCCACAACCTTCAACAGGGCGTTGCCCGCCCCTTCGGTGAGCCGGTCGGCGTCCTCGACCACGACCACCTGCCACCGGCCGGTACTCGGCCTGCGCGCGGCGATCTGCACGATCTCGCGCATCTCCTTGGTGCTGATGCTCAGCCCTTCGGGCACCACCCGCCGCACATCGCCGTGCGTGCCTGCCATGGTGGTGGTGCAGGCGTGACAGCGACCGCAGCCCGGCGTCCCCGGGGCGGCGCATTGCAGGGCGGCGGCGAAGCAGAGCGCGGCGATGGAGCGGCCGGAACCGGGCGGGCCGGTGAACAGCCAGGAGTGCGTCATCGCACCCTCGACGACACCCGCGCGGGCCGCCACCGCCGCAGCCGTCAATTCGGACTCGACGGCGTGCTGCCCGACCAATCGATCGAAGACTCCCGCCACGACTACACCCTAACCGCCGGGTCCGACCCGTCCGGCGGGGTGAGGTCCGGGTTCAGGAGGTCTCCGCGCTCGAATTCGCCGAGGCCTTCTTCGCCGGCGACTTCTTCGCGGCGGTCTTCTCGGCGGCGGCCTTGGTGGCGCTCGCCTTGGCCGCCGTCGTCTTCTTGGCCGCGGTCTTCTTGGCGGCCGTGGTCTTCGCCGGGGTCTTCTTGGCGGTGGTCTTCTTGGCTGCGGTCTTCTTCGCGGTGGTCTTCTTCGCGGTGGTCTTCTTCGCGGTCTTCTTGACCGGGCCACGGGCCCGCCGGTCGGCGAGCAACTCCGCTGCCCGCTCATCGGTGATCGACTCGACCTCGTCGCCCTTGCGCAGGCTGGCGTTGGTCTCACCGTCGGTGACATACGGGCCGAACCGGCCGTCCTTGATCACCATCGGCTTGCCCGACACCGGATCGGCGCCCAGCTCACGCAGCGGCGCGGTCGAGGCGGACTGACCACCGCGCCGCTTGGGCTCGGCATAGATCTTCAGCGCCTCGTCCAAGGTGACAGAGAAGATCTGGTCCTCGGACGCCAGCGAACGAGAGTCGGTGCCCTTCTTCAGATACGGGCCGTAACGGCCGTTCTGCGCGGTGATCTCTTCGCCGCTGACGGGATCGACGCCGACCACGCGCGGCAGCGAGAGCAGTTTCAGCGCGTCCTCGAGGGTGACGGTGCTCAGGTCCATCGACTTGAACAGCGAACCGGTGCGCGGTTTCGGCGCGGCCGCCTTCTTCGCCGCGGCAGTCTTCTTCGTGCCCTCGGGCTCGGGTTCCGGCTCGGGCAGGATCTCGGTGACGTAGGGGCCGAAACGTCCTTCCTTGGCGACGATTTCGTGGCCGGTCTCCGGGTCCACGCCCAGCCTGCGCCCCTCCTGCGGGGTCGCGAACAGCTTCTCGGCGACCTCGGCGGTCAGTTCGTCCGGCGGCAGATCGTCGGGCAGATTCGCCCGCTGGGAGATCGGATCGCCGTCGGGATCATCGGGATCGGCGACCAGGCGCTCCAGGTACGGACCGAAACGGCCGACGCGCACGACCACATCGCGGCCCTCGTCGTCGGTGAACAGCTTGATCGAGTTCACCGCCCTGGCATCGATGTCGTCGAGCTGCCCGCCGACCATCTTCTTCAGGCCGCCCGATCGGGCGACCGAGCCCTCGGCTCCGCTGTCGCCACCGAAATAGAAGCTGGACAACCAGTTTCCGCGTCGCTCCCGGCCGCCGGCGATGGCGTCGAGGTCGTCTTCCATCCCGGCGGTGAAGTCGAAGTCCACCAGTCGGCCGAAATACGCTTCCAGCAGCCCGATCACGGCGAAGGCGACCCAGGACGGCACCAGCGCGCTGCCGCGCTTGTAGACATAGCCCCGGTCGAGGATGGTCTTGATGATCGAGGAATACGTCGACGGGCGGCCGATGCCCAGTTCTTCGAGCGCCTTGATGAGCGAGGCCTCGGTGTAGCGGGCGGGCGGATTCGTACTGTGCCCATCGGGATTCAGCTCGACGGCGGTGACGTTCTGCCCCTCCTGCAGCGCGGGCAGGCGCGACTCGGCGTCGTCGGACTGACCGCCGGCCTCCTCGTCCACGCTCTCCACATACGCCTTGAGGAAACCGGCGAAGGTGATGGTGCGGCCCGAGGCGGAGAACACGCATTCCTCGCCGGTGCCCGCGACGCCGGTGATGCGCAGTGTCAGGGTGGTGCCGCGCGCGTCGGCCATCTGCGAGGCGACGGTGCGCTGCCAGATCAGTTCGTAGAGGCGGAACTCGTCGTTGTCCAGCCGCGAGTGCAACTGGCCCGGGGTGGCGAAGGTGTCGCCCGCCGGGCGGATCGCCTCGTGCGCCTCCTGCGCGTTCTTGACCTTGCGGGCGTACTGGCGCGGCGTCGGATGCACGTACTCGGCGCCGTAGAGCTGAGTGGCCTGGGCGCGCGCGGCCGCGATCGCCGACTCCGACAGTGTCGTGGAGTCGGTACGCATGTAGGTGATGTAGCCGTTCTCGTACAACCGTTGCGCCACCCGCATGGTGCGGTCGGAGGTGAAGCGCAGCTTGCGGCCGGCCTCCTGCTGCAGGGTCGAGGTCATGAACGGCGGGTAGGGCTTGCGGCTGTAGGGCTTGGACTCCGCGGAAGTGACCGCGAGATCCACGCCGTCGAGCGCTTCGGCGAGCCTGCGGGCGCGGGTCTCGTCCAGGACGATGACGCCGTTGGCGGATTGTGGGCTCGGCGGCGCGAGGGTGTCGGCAGACACACGGTCGGCACCCTTGAGCCGACCATCCGAACCGAAGTCACGTCCGCTGGCGACCCTGTTGCCGTCGACCGTCACCAACCGCGCGCCGAAAGTGCGTGGATTGGCCGAATCGGTCTGCTCGCCGGTGCCCGCGTCGAGCTTGGCGGCGATGTCCCAGTACTCGGCCGAACGGAACGCCATCCGTTCGCGCTCACGCTGCACGATGACCCTGGTCGCCACCGACTGCACCCGGCCCGCCGACAGCTTCGGCATGACCTTCTTCCACAGCACCGGACTCACCTCGTAGCCGTAGAGGCGGTCCAGGATGCGGCGGGTCTCCTGCGCGTCGACCAGATCCGGGTCCAGTTCCCTGGTATCGGCGGCGGCCGCGAGGATGGCGGGCTCGGTGATCTCGTGGAAGACCATCCGGCGCACCGGCACCTTCGGCTTGAGCGTCTCGAGCAGGTGCCAGGCGATCGCCTCGCCCTCGCGGTCGGGGTCGGTGGCGAGATAGAGCTCGTCGGCGTCGGCGAGCAGGCTCTTGAGCTCGGCGACCTTGGCCTTCTTGTCCGGGCTCACCACATAGATGGGCTCGAAGTCGTTGTCGACGTCGACGCCGAGGCGGGCCCAGGACTGGCCTTTGTATTTGGCGGGCACGTCGGCGGCGCCGCGCGGCAGGTCGCGGATATGACCGACCGACGCTTCCACCGTGTAGTTGCGGCCCAGATAGGGGGCGATCTTGCGCGCCTTGGTCGGGGATTCGACGATCACGAGACGACGCAGGGGACGACCCTGGTCGGCTGCACTGCGGTCTCGTGTTGCCACCGGCGAAAACACCTTTCCTTCTCAGAACCCGCGCCACGCGCCCTCGCGTCGTGCACGGCTGTGGGGCAAGCGACGACTACGAACATCGCTACCAGTGACGTTTATACCTTGACGACGGAAGCGGTCGGGCGCGTGCGACCCGAACCACTGAGCGTACGTGATGGGGAGATGGTAGCGCCCCACCCCCGAAGCGGCGCCTTACCCCGGATACAGCTCGTCCCTCATCCCGATACCGGTGATGAGGGACGAAGCTGGATATGGATGCGGCTCAGCTGAGCGCGCGCACTCCGGTGGCCTGGGGGCCCTTGGTGCCCTGGCCGACCTCGAACTCGACCTTCTGGTTCTCCTCGAGGGTGCGGAAGCCCGAACCCTGAATCTCGGAGTAGTGGACGAAGACGTCAGCGGAGCCGTCCTCGGGCGCGATGAAGCCGAACCCCTTCTCCGCGTTGAACCACTTCACAGTTCCCTGTGCCATTATGTTCCTTCTCTTTTCTTACCGGAACGGCGGACAACTGGGTTCGTCCACCGGGCCCGTTCCGACCGTTGTACTCTTGGCCGTCCCCTACGGGGAAAGCACCGGCTGTCCTCTACGGGGAAAGCACCGCAGGGAAAGCGCCAAGCACACCGCTCGCAACATCGATCCTGCTGATGGTTTGGACTTTCGATCCGTCCCTCGAACACAGAAGCTTGCGACCAGGAACCAGTGAACCATGTCTCAGAGCAATTCAACAGTCGAGTTACCGACAATTTGCAAAAAACTTGATCTTGCGAATGCGCGGATAAGGGACGCAATCCCCGAATCCAGACTTACGGTTGGTTTGCCTTGGGATAACCGGGCAGTAGCTCGGCTATCAGGCTGTGACGCAGGTCGCTATTCCGTATCGGAAATACAGGTCGGTCGACCAGTAGAAGGCCTTTCGACGCTCGGCAGGCACTCAGCCGTGCTCGTCTCGTGACAGCGGACCGCGAAACCGGCGCCGACATCTCCCTCGGCTACGGGCGATCGTTGCTGAACCGTGTCCAGAATTCTCCCGGCGACCCGCGGTTGACCCACGTGGACGACCAGCCCGCCCGGCAGGCCCGCACGACGGCATGGCCGGCGTGGGCCCATCCCGAGGTCGTCGCCGCATTCCGGGCCGCAGGCATCCCCGCTCCGTGGACGCACCAGACCGAAACCGCAGATCTGGCCGCAAAGGGGCAGCACGTGGTGGTCAGCACCGGCACCGCCTCCGGCAAATCACTCGGGTACCAACTGCCGGTGCTCACCGCTCTGCGCGAAGATCCCAAAGCCACGGCCCTCTATCTGGCGCCGACCAAGGCGCTGGGCGCCGACCAGTTGCGCGCGGTTTCCGAACTGACCCACGAAGGGGCGCTGCGCGATGTCCGCCCCGCCACCTACGACGGTGACACCCCGGCGGAGGTCCGGCAGTGGGTCCGCGACAACGCTCGCTGGATATTCACCAACCCGGACATGCTGCACATCGGCATGCTGCGGTCTCATCAGCGCTGGGCCAGGGTGTTTCGCAGACTCCGCTACATCGTGGTCGACGAATGCCACGCCTACCGGGGAGTCTTCGGGTCACACGTGGCGTTGGTGCTGCGCAGGTTGCGCCGCGTCGCCGCCTGTTACGGGGCCGACCCGGTGTTCGTGCTCTGCTCGGCGACCACCGCCGATCCGGCCGAGGCGGCATCCCGCCTGGTCGGAGCCCCGTGCGCGGCGGTCACCGAGGACGGATCGCCCTGCGGCGCCCGCACCGTCGCCCTCTGGGAACCTCCCCTGGTGAACGCCACCGGCGGGGAGAACGGCGCGCCGATCCGGCGGCCGGCCACCGTGGAGGCCGCTCGCCTCATGGCCGATCTGGTGGCCGAGGGCGCACGCACGCTGACCTTCGTCCGGTCACGCCGCGGCGCCGAACTGGTCTCGCGGGAGACTCGCAGGTTGCTGTCCGAGCGGGATCCGGCACTGCCCGCCCGCGTCGCGGCCTATCGCGCGGGCTATCTCGCCGAGGACCGCCGCGCGCTCGAGACCGCGCTGTCCGACGGCACCCTGCTGGGGGCCGCCACGACGAACGCCCTGGAACTGGGCGTGGACATCGCCGGTCTGGATGCCGTGGTCATCGCCGGTTTTCCCGGCACGGTGGCCTCGTTCCTACAGCAGGCCGGCCGGGCGGGCCGGCGTACCCAGGGCTCGCTGGTGGTACTGGTCGCCACCGACGATCCGCTGGACACCTACCTCGTCCATCACCCCGAGGCGCTGCTCGGCAAGCCTGTCGAAGCGACCATCACCGACCCGGCCAACCCCTATGTGCTGGGCCCGCAACTGCTGTGCGCGGCCGCCGAACTGCCCATCACCGAGGCCGAAGCCGACGCCTTCGACGCTCGCGCAGTACTCACCGCATTGGCCGAACAAGGTCTGATCCGGCATCGGCCAGGCAAGCGGGCAGGTTCGGGCCGCTGGTACATCACCGCGCACACCTACCCCCACGACGACGTGGACGTGCGCGGCGGGGTCGGTGCGCCGGTGATGATCGTCGACGGCGAAACCGGGCGGTTGATCGGCACCGCCGACGCTTCCCGCGCACCGTCCACGCTGCACGAAGGCGCGGTCCACCTGCACCAAGGCGAGACCTACGTGGTGGACGAACTCGACCTGGACGATGGCGTGGCCTTCGTCCACGAGGACGAGCCCGGCTGGAGCACCACCGCCCGCTCGCTCACGTCCTTGACCATCGACGGCATCGTCGACGAGCACGTGCACGGCGCCGTCACCAGTGCGTTGGCGCAGGTCAGCGTGACCGGACAGGTGATCGGCTACCTGCGCACCCTGCCCACCGGCGAGGTGCTGGACATGGTGGAGCTCGATCTGCCTGCGCGGACCCTGCCGACCAAGGCCGTCCTCTACACCGTCACCCACGAACTCCTGGACACCGCCGGCATCACCGCCCGCGAGCTGCCCGGCGCGCTGCACGCTGCCGAGCACGCCGCCATCGGCCTGCTCCCGCTGGTGGCGACCTGTGATCGGTGGGACATCGGCGGCGTGTCCACAGCCGAACATCCCGATACCGGCCTGCCCACGGTCTTCGTCTACGACGGGCAACCCGGCGGCGCGGGCTTCGCCGAGCGTGGCTTCGCCCGGCTACGCCCCTGGCTCGCGGCCACGCTGGACGCCATCGAGTCCTGCGTCTGCGCCACCGGATGCCCGTCCTGCGTCCAGTCACCCAAGTGCGGCAACGGCAACAGCCCCCTCGACAAGGGCGCGGCGACCCGCCTGTTGCGCGCGGTACTCACCGAACTGGACCAGTAGGCCCTCCCCGCCATAGGCGCAGGTCGAGAGCAGAACGTCCGCCGGTGACCGGATAGGCCGCCGAGGCACGGTCACATAGCTGATTGTGGACTGGATCACGGCGGGAAGGTTGACAGGCCATCGCCGTCACTCGGCGGACACCTTCGGCCCCAGAATAAAACGGAATAGTTTCATGTTAACTACGACATTGCGGTCCATGCATGCCTGGAGAGCGGCTGGGGCGAATTGTATTAGTGCAATCGGGTTCATATAGATACCGCATCGTAATTATCAATGGGCCGGGTATTCGGTAATTCAACCTTGCAGCATCCCACTGTGGAACATTCACGAACCGGTCGGTCTTACTAATGCGCAGGTCCTGCGCGCGCACTCGCGCGTACCGTCCGGGCGCCGAGGACGCCGATCGATACATTCCGTTCCACCGAGACCGTCACCTCCCATCCCGCCATCTCACACGAGGTGACCGAACCACTCATCCGGCGCACGATCGCGACCGCTCGAGCGCATGCCTGCTCCGTCCCGCTGTCCAATGCGCCCGCTGCCGCGAGCGCGGCGAGATCCGCGCCGGCCTGCACCCGATGCCGCGCCACCACCACCGCGCCCACGTGCACGAACATCGAGGTGATCGCGATCAGTCCGACCAAGGCGATGCACGCGAACACCGTGGCCGCCCCGTTGTCGCCACCCCTACCCACCGTGCGCCTGCGTCCCCGGTTCGGGCACCGCGACCGCCTCGGCTCGCAGGCGGAGCGGCAGCAGGGGCGTGCCCGCCGTGACCACGGCCACGATGAAACCGCCCTCGCGCCGCACCGAGACATCGGCCCCCGGCGGCGCGACCCGGTCGGCGGCGGACCGCGCGGCCGCCGAGTCTCCCCGGGCCTCCAGCCTGGCAGCCTCGCGGGCGGCATCGACACAACGAACCTGGGTCGACGCCGCGAGCAACGTCCCGAGGCAGAGCACCACGGCGATCATGATCGCGCTGACGGCGATGGCAGCCTCCACGGTCACCGCGCCGTCGTCGGCGAACAGGCGGGTCAGGGTGGTGCGCGGTTCCGACCGGCCCACCGGCAAAGTCGACATCACCGCACGCCCGTTCAGACGCTGGTACTGAGCGCTTTGTCGATGATCCCGGTGAGGGCGTCCACGATGGAGTCCCCGGTCACCACCCCGTAGAGGACCGCACCGAACGCGGCCGCGGCGATCGTGCCGATGGCGTATTCGGCCGTGGACATGCCGTCGTCCGCCCGCACTGCCCGCACCAGGCGGATCCGCAGTCCTCTGCCGATCCTTCCGAGAAGCACCCAGGTCATCCGGACCGCGGAACGGATGCTGCGCCGCCCCATGGCGCCGGACCGGATGGAGAAAGCGAGTGGCCGGATGGAACAGGCAATCACCGCGGCGACGGCCGCGACGAAGCGGCGGTCCGCCCATTCCGTGAGTACCGCGCGTGGCAGTCGCCGCCGCAATCCCATACGCAGCACCCTGAGCCGTCGCGCCCACAGGCAGCGCGCACGTCCTGACCTGGGCGGAGCCGCGGCGTATGCCGACCGGACGAGCGCTCGCGATCCGGAAGTCCCGGACTCCGGGCGCGCGACCGGCCCACCCGGCGCGGCTGTGTACCCATCGCCTGCGCGACAGGCGAAGCCGCACCGAGGAGAGGCGCAGCGCATGGGCGTCTTCCCCGAATTCACCGCTCGCAGACCGGAGACCACCGCGGGCAGTGCCGTGTCCGACGCTGCCGGCAACAGTGCCTCCTCCGACCTCAGCGGCACGTCCGCCGACACGATCGGCACCAGCGCCCGGCGCGGACCGGTCGACGGCTGTGGATTCCGCGGGCCGGATACGTGTGTCTGTGAATGTCCGACGGGAACGCCGGGGCCGGTCTCCGACGAATGGGCATCCGGTGCGGCCGTGGTGCGAGCCACAGATTCCGGGACCGTTCCGGATCGGTCGGTGCTCACGGCATCGACCGACCGCGACGGTCGCCAGAACATCGGCACGTGGATCAGCGGTTCGACACCCGCCCGCGGCGTACCCGGCTCCTGCGTGTCGCGTCCTTCGATCTGCGCGGCCGAGCCTGCGCCTGCCGTCGCCGCGCGCAGGCTCGGATTCGACCCCGCGTCGAGGCTCCCCGGCGATGCGTCCGCGATCGCGTTCGGGCTTTTCGTCTCGCCCGGAGGAACCGCGGGACCTTCGTCCCCCATGCCGTCTGCGCTTTCGGCGGCGGTCTCGCCCCCCGTCGAGTCTGCAGCGGCAGAACTCACCTGCTGCTCGGAGACCCCACCGGTGACGAGATCGTGGGCAGACGGAGCGGAGCCGTCCATGTCCCTCACCGTGTCCGAGCCGCCCATCGTGTCCGGGCCATTGACAGCGCTCGGACGAATGGGCTTCGAATCGGCAGCGTGGCTACGGCGGACCATGAGCAGGGTGCCGAACCTCCGGGCTGTCCGACCGGTTGTGTTGGTGATCTGCACGGGTTGTCCTTTCTCTATTGCCGTCTGCGCGCGGCGGGCGCCGCGAGGAGTTGAGAGCGGGTCACCACACCAGGCGCGGGGATAGCGCGGGATGGGCGGTGATGGCACACGGCGAGCGGGGCCCGCGACTCGGGAACCCGCGTGGCCGAGGTCCTGGTGATCGGATCCGCGAGCTCGCGCCGCGTACTCGGGACCCGTGCGGCCGAAGTCCTGCTGATCGGACCCGTGAGCTCGCGCCCACGTACTCGGGCCCCACCCGATCGCCACCAGCGAGCGGGACCGAGTTACCGGAAGGCCGGGCCCGCGAGCTCGGGCCCACACGCTCGGGACCCGCAGGACCGAGGTACCGGTAGGCCGAGCCCGCGGGCCCGCGCCCACGTACTCGGGACCCGCGGGACCGAAGTCCGGGGAGCGACCCTGCGGCTCGGGTCTTGGTGATCGGCCCCGCAGGATAGGCACCGCGTGCTCGTGATCTTCGCTACAGACCGCCGTACGGACTCGAGGCTGCGATGCCGTCGCCGGCCGGGCACGCGCGGCGTCAGGGCGCGCCGCTGCACGGAGTGCGGCAGCGTGATCGGGCACCGGCGTGAACGGAGCCGCGAGGGGGACGGGATCGGATTGCATGTAGGCCAGCGTCGCGGACAGGACCCGCGACCGACAGCGTCCGATCGCCGAATGTGGACAACCCGGTGGCTGTGGAGAACTATGCCGAGGCGGCCTGCTTGCCCATTCCCATGCGCGCCAGCACCGCGTTCTCCACCAGCTGCACGACGTTGTAGAGCACGAGTGTGATCGCGGTGATGACCGCTACCGAGGCCCACAGCTCGTCGAATTTCGCGGCGGCGCTGAACTTCTGGATGGAGCCGCCGATGCCCTTGCCGGTGGACAGCCATTCGGCCAGCAGCGCTCCGGTCACCGCTCCCGGCACCGAGACCCGGGCCGCCGCGAAAATCGACGGGAGGGCGCCCGGTAGGGCCACCATGCGCAGCGCCGTCGCACTGCCGCCGCCGTAGACCCGGATCAGGTCGAGGCTGTCGGGGCTCGCGCGTCCCAGGCCGTACAGAACGGATGCCAGCGCGGGAAACAGCACGACGATGCTGCCGATCGCGGCGACCGAGGCCGTGGTGCCGCGGCCGGTGATCAGGATGATGACCGGTGAGATGGAGACCAGCGGAACGCTGCGCAGCAGCAACGCCAGCGGCATCACCCCGGCCTCGACGGCCCGCGACAGCGAGAAGACCACGGCGAGTGCCACCGCGATCGTCATGCCGACCGCGAAACCGAGGCCGGCGTCCTGGAGAGTCTGCACGGTGAGCGGTCGCAGAGCAGCACGGTTGTCGGCGGCGAGACCGCCCGCCTTCGCTCCCGATTCGTCGACGAACAGGAACTCGAACACCTCGACCGGGCCCTTGGCCACGTACGGCGAGACCCCGGCGAAGCTGACCACGGCCTGCCACAACGCGATCACGATCACCACCGTCAGCACGGCATCGAGCAGCGCTCGTCCGATCGCCCGTACCATCGCGCGGCTCATGTGCTCCTCCGTCCCGCCACCCACGGGGTGGCCAATCGAGCGAGCAGTCCGAACGCGGCATATCCGACCAGCGCGACCAGCGCGCAGAGCAGGAACACCGCCCAGACCCGCACCGAGTCCAGCTGACCCTGCAAACGGATGAGGGTGATGCCGACGCTCCGGTCCGTCGCTCCCATGTACTCGCCGAGGACGGCGCCGAGCAGCGAGGCCGGGACGGCGATCTGGAGCGCGTTGAGAATCGCGGGCACGGCCGCGATCAGCCGGACCTTGTACAGCTGCCGGAACCGGCCGCCGCCGAAGACCCGGACTACGTCGAGACTGGCCTGGTCGGCGGCTCCGAAGCCGAGCAGGGCGCCGACCACGGTGGTGAAGAACACCGACAGCGCAGCGAGGAAGATCGCGGTCTTGGAGGGGTCACCCGGCGATTCCGCGCCGCCGAGCGCGACGATGGAGATGCCTCCGACCGCGACCAACGGCAGGCAGTAGGTCACCACGGCGACCTGTGTGACGACCCTCTCGATCCGCGGCACCAGCAGCACCGTGGCCGCGAGCAACAGCGCCAGGCCGTTGCCCCACAAGAAGCCGACTACGGCCTCGTGGATGGTGACGGAGAAGAAGTCCCAGTACGCGGTGAATCCGTCGGCGGCGATCTGCCGGACCACCGCCCACGGTGAGGGCACCGGATCGTAGGTGGTGCCCGGGTCGGGCCGGAAAGCCAGCACCGAGAACAACCACCAGCCGATCACGAGCGCGGCGGTGCCGAGAAGAACAGCGAGCCTGCCGTGGATACCACGGGTCCGCAGCTCGGAGCGGGGCCCGGTCACGACTCCGCGCCCGCGCGTCCGTCGGCCCCGAACAGGATCTCCGACGCCTTGTCCACCAACGCGTGGAACTCCGGCGTGCGCATCATCTCCGGGCTTCGCGGCCGGGGCAGGTCGACCTCGATGATCGCCTTGATCCGGCCGGGCCGGGGCGACATCACCGCGACCTGGTCGGAGAGGAAGATCGCCTCGGAGATGCCGTGGGTGACCAGCAGCGTGGTCGCCGGCTTCTCGGTCCAGATCCGCAACAGTTCCAGATTGAGGTTCTGGCGGGTCATGTCGTCGAGCGCCCCGAACGGCTCGTCGAGCAGCAGCACCGAGGGTTTCAGCGCCAGCGCCCTGGCGATGGAGACCCGCTGACGCATACCACCGGAGAGCTGCGCGGGACGGCTGTCCTCGAATCCGCGCAGCCCGACCAGGGCGATCAACTCGTCGACGTAATTCTTGTCGACCTCCCGCCCGGCCACCTCGAAGGGCAACCGGATGTTCTTGCGCACGCTGCGCCACGGCAGCAGTGCGTGATCTTGAAAGGCGATACCGAGTTCGCTGTTGCGGCGCAACGTCTCCGGCGTCTTGCCGTCGACGATGACGGTGCCCGAGGTGGGATTCTCCAGGTCGGCGAGAATGCGCAGGATGGTGGACTTCCCGCAGCCGGAGGGACCGAGCAGCGCCAGGAACGAGCCCTGCTCGGTGTGCAGATCCGCGTTCTCCAGCGCCGTGACGGAACGGCCACGGCCGACCGCGAAAGTCTTGGTGAGACCGGCGATCCGGATGCCGGTGCCGGACACCGAGGGCGCCGTGTCGGCAGCGATGGTGTTGTCGAAAGACATCAAGACCTCCTGGATCTACGGCAGGTAGGTCTCGAGCTCGGGATTCTCCGCGTAGATCTTCTCGATGATGCTGGTGTCGAACAGTTCCTCGGCGGTGACCTCCCAGCCCGCGGCGGCCAGGGACGCGACGGTCTGCTTTTTCAGCTCCGCGCTGATCGTGAAAAGGCCGTTGGCCTCGGTCTCCGCGGTGGAGATGAGCAGGCTCTGGGCCTCGAGCCCCCGCTTGGTCTTCACCGGATCCAATGCGCCGAAGGTGGATTCCAGGCCGTCTGTGTTGTCGGAGGCTGCCTTGTTGTAGTACTCGGTCACCAACGCCACGGTCTCGTCCAAGGGATTGGCGAAGACATCGGACCAGCCTTTGATCTCGGCGATCAGGAAGTCCTCCAGAAGATCCCGGTTCTCGGCGAGATAGTGATCGGTGACGGTGAAAGTCTCCGCGACGTAGGGCAGTCCGTTGTCGGCGTAGGGCAGGTTGGTGACCTTGCGACCGGCCAGTTCGACGGTGAGCGCCTCGTTGGTCAGGTAGGCCATGAAACCGTCGACCTTGCCCTCCATCAGCGGGGTGGGGTCGAAATCCACCGGGACGACCTCCACCTCGCTCTCGGCGATGCCGTTGGCATTGAGAATCGCCTCGAAGACGCTGGCGTTGGAGTCCTGGACACCGATCTTCTTGCCTCTGAGGTCCTGCGGCGTGGCGATATTCGCGCCGTCGGTGAGGGACAGGATGGTGAAGGGGTTCTTCTGGAAGGTCGCGCCGATGATCTTCAATGGAGCGTCCTCGTTGGCGATGGCCGCGCCGACGGAGGCCGCGTCGCTGAGCGCCACCTGGACGGTTCCGCTCAGCAGCTTGGCCACGCCGGTGTCCGGGCCGGAGATCCCGTTGACCGCCGAGAACCCGGCCTCGGTGTAGTAGCCCTTGTCGTAGGCGTAGAACTCGCCGGCGAACTCCTCGTTCTTGATCCAGGAGTACTGGACGCTGATCTTGCCGTGGCCGTCCGTGCTCTCCGTGTCGCTGCCACCGCATGCGGCGAGTCCGAGGGCGAGGGCGGCGACCAGCGAGGCGGCGACCAGACGACGGCCCCGGCGGCGGGTGGAACGGTGCGACTTCATGAATTCTCCTGCGTGAGCTGACAGTTCCGCCCGAGAGACGCAACGACAGTGCCTGGGCGAGCAGGTTATGGGACAGGCATTTCCACATGGAGACGTTCGGTTTCGCGGTCGTAAATTTTCCCCGAGGCTCTTCTCCGCATGGCTCAGCGACGGATTCACAGCAACCCACCGTCCAGTACGCGACCGGCGAGTCCGACGACGACCGGGATGATGCCCAGGCAGAGAAAGGCGGGCAGGAAACACAGGCCGAGGGGGCCGCTGATCAGCACACCGGCGCGCTCGGCGCGGGCGGCAGCCGCGTCCTCGACGGCGCCACGGTGCTGCGCTGCGAGCTCGCCGACGGCTTCGGCCAGGGATGCTCCCGAACGAGCCGAGCGACGCGCCATTCTGGCCAGTGACTCGATCTCGGCGGCGCCGGGACGTCCGGCGGCGTCCTGGGCAGCGCGCTCCCAAGCGGTCGTGGCATCGGCACCGAGGGCGAGCAGGCCGGCGGCGCGCAGGAGCGCGGTGCCCAGTTCGGTGGGAGCGCTGGGTGCTACGGCGCTGGCCGCGGCGGCCATCGGGAGTCCGGCGCGCAGGCAGGCGGCAAGGAGATCGAAGACGGCGGCGATCGACAGCGGGTCGGGAGCGGGTGATCTCGGCGCGGACGGCGTCGGGTCCGTCGCGGCGGACGGGGTGCGCAAGCGATGGTTCGGCGCGGGGCGGGCGGGCCAGGAAAGGAGGGCGACGGCGAGCAGGATGGCGGCGGAAATCCCCGGCATTGCTCACACCAGTACTTTCCGGGTGATCGCATCGGTCCAGAGCAGGCCGGCGCAGACGAATGCCGCGCCCAGTGGCAACAGCACGTCGCCCACGGCGGTGGTGAGCAGTACGCGCAGCGGTTGCGCACCCATCAGCTGCCCCAGGGCCAAGCCGAGCAGCGGAAGGCCGGACAGCACTGTCGCGGTCGCCCGTGCGCCGGCCATCGCGGCGGCGCTGCGGTTGCGGAAGCGCACCCGACCGGCGAGATCGGCACGCGCGGCGGTGAGCAGTTCGGCAAGCGCCAAGCCGTGCCGTTCGGCGACCTGCCAGGCATCGGCGATGCGGTTCAGTTCCATACTGATCACCGACTCGTCGTCGCGCAGACCGTCGGTGCCCGAGCCGCCGAGCCTGCTTCGGGCCGCGCTGACGGCGAAGGCCCTGGCTGCCGCACCGCCACCGGATTCGCGCGCGGCCACCTCGGCGGCGGCGCTGGGATGTGCACCGACTCGCAATTCGCCCACCACGGCTTCCAAGGCGTCGAGCAGCCGGAGGGATTCGGTGCCCCGCTCACGATCGCGTCTGCCCCGGCGGGTGCGGACGGTCGCGGTGGCGGCCGCCAGCGCGGCCGCGATGAACGGCCCGACACCGGTTCCCACCACCACGGCTCCCGCCCCGACGACGCCCACGATGCGGACCGTCCGTCCCGACGACACGCTCGGGCGTGCGATGAACAACGCGCTGAAGCGGCGGCGGGCGGCGGGCGCCGACGTCACCAACAGCGCCGAGGCCAGACAGACCAGTGCGGGGATCATCCGCCGAGCCGTTCCGTGAGCAGGACCGCGCAGGCCGGCGGCGGGGTCACGCGCCGAACCGCTCGGTCAGCCGGGCCGGGCAGACCGGCACCGGGAGCATGCGCCGAGCCGTTCGGCGAGCCCGGCCTTCGATCGTGCCGCGGTTCGGCCGATCGCCGGGCGCCGGGCGAGGCAGACCGGTGCCGGGGGTCACCCGCCGAGCCGCTCGGTGAGCAGGGTCGTCAATCGCGCTGCGGCCGGGCACGATTCGCCGTCCGCCCGCCAGGCTGCGGCAATGCGCACCCGGTCGTCCTCAGCGCGTTCGACCACACCGATCTCGCACAACCCCCGCGAGCCATCCGAGGCGCGTCGCACATGCAGCACCACGTGGACCGCTGCCGCGAGCTGGCTGTGCAGCGCGGCGCGGTCCATGCCGCCGAGCGCGGCGAGCGCTTCCAGTCGCGCGGGCACCTCGCGGGGCGAGTTGGCGTGCACGGTCCCCGCGCCACCATCGTGCCCGGTGTTCAGCGCGGTGAGCAGATCGACGACTTCGGCGCCGCGCACCTCTCCGACGACGATCCGGTCCGGTCGCATCCGCAATGCCTGCCGCACCAGGTCGCGGACTGTCACCTCGCCGACGCCCTCGACATTCGCGGTGCGGGCGACCAGCCGCACGACGTGCGGATGCGGTGGCGCGAGCTCCGCGGCGTCCTCCACGCAGACGATGCGCTCCGCTGGATCCACCGTTGCCAGCAAGCTCGAAAGCAGCGTCGTCTTCCCCGCTCCGGTGCCACCGACCACGAGAAACGCCAAGCGGGCACGAATGATGGCTTCCAGCAGGGGCTTCGCGGACGCGGGTACCGCTCCCGAGGCCGCGAGCGCGTCCAGCCCCTGGGTCGCGGGACGCAGCACCCGCAACGAAAGACACGTTCCGCCGTGCGAGATCGGGGCGAGCACGGCATGCAGGCGCACGCCGAACGAAGCGCCGAGGGCCGATCCGGTACCGCTGAGCCTGCCGTCGACCCAAGGCTGGGCGTCGTCCAATCGCCTGCCCGCGGACAGCGCGAGCCGCTGCGCAAGCCTGCGTACCGCCGCTTCGTCGGGAAAGGTGACCGCCGTCTTCTCCAGGCCGTGTCCACGGTCGATCCAGACCGCATCGGGCGCGGTGACCAGCACATCGGCGACGCGGGGATCGTTCAGCAGCGGTTCGAGCAGTCCCGCGCCGGTGAGTTCGGTCTGCAGCAGGCGCAGGGCTCGCAGCAGATCGGTGTCGCCGAGGACACCGCCCGCTTCGGCCCGGACCGCGGCGGCCAGACGCGCCGGGTCGGGATCACCACTGTGACCGGCGATCCGATGGCGCACCCGATCCAGCAGTTCGGCGGTGACCAGGGTGCTCATCGAACCCGCTCCGGTGCGTCGAGAACGTCGAGCACCGCCGCGGCGGCGATGGCGAGCGGACCGCGCCGCGACATCCGCAGCCCGCCGCGTTCGAGCCGGGCAGGCAGCTCGGCCTGCGCGCGCACCGCGGCGAGCAGCGGTAGGTCGAGCACGTCGGCGATCTCCTCTCCGCGCAGCCCACCGGGCGCGGGACCGCGAACGATCAAGCCCTGATGGGGATTTCGAGCCGATATGTGGGCGGCTGCGGATTCGGCGGCGGCCACCGCGCGCAGTCGCGCCGGTACGACGAGCACCACCAGATCGGCCGAATCGAGCACCTGGTCGGCGGCCGCTCCGCGCTCGCCGGACAGATCGCAGATGACGAGATCGCCTGCGGCACGGCATGCTTCGAGTACAGCGTGGATCGCGGCAGCCCCGATGCGGCCGGGCAATCGACCGGCACCGCCGCGCCCGCAGGACAGCACCGCCAGTCCAGGCGCCGCGCTCGGCAGCGCGTCGTGCAGTGCGCCCGCCGCGACACGGCCGTCTTCGACGACGAGATCCGGCCAGCGCAATCCGGGCGTGCTCTCGATGCCGAGCAGCAGGTCCAGACCGCCTCCGAAGGGGGCGCCGTCCACCAGGAGAATCCGACGGGCGGACGGTCCGCTCGCCGCTCGCAACGCGGTCGCCGCCGCCAGCACCGAGGCGCCCGCGCCTCCGCAAGCGCCCGCCACGGCGACCAGGACACCATCGCCCGCCCTCGGTTCGCCGTGCTCAGCAAACTTCTCGACAAGCCCCACCGCGGCACCGGGAAGTGCGATCACCCGCTCCGCTCCGACAGCCGTCGCGCTCTGCCAATCCGACAGCCCCGGCTCACCATCGGTCACCAGGATTACCCCCACCCGGCGTTGATAAACCGCACTCACGCACTCTCGAGCGCATGCTGTGTCGAGGATCACCAACGGTGCGCTCGACCAGCTGTGCCGGCCCACCGGAGGGTCCGTTTCCACCAGTGCGCGCTGGGCCGCGGCGGCGACCCGGCGCACCTCCTCGCGGAGTCGATCGTCACGGATCAACACGAGCGCGGGCCGGGTGAGCGGGGATTCGAGCGGATCGTGGGGCATGTCCGTCAGCGTCGCGGAATCAACCGATCGCCGACAGAACACGAATGCCGAATGTGGATAACTCACCGGTTGTGGAGGACGTCGCGGGAACGAAAGTGCGCCCATCCGGAAATAGAGGACGGCCCCAGCCGGGGGGGGAGGAGGCTGGGGCCGTCGGGGTTCAGCCCCGGGGGGTCGGGCTGAACACGCCTGGAACATGTCCAGGTGCCAGCAATACTACACCCATCGCCCGCCGCCGACGCAAGTGCGGCGTGGAAGAACTTTCGTGATCGTTCGCGCCTCCGGCGTCTTGCGAGCAAACATCGCGGCATCCTCAACGGCCGGCCGGAACCCGCGGCGCCGTCGTCGTGCCTATCCTGAACAGGTGACGGCCGAGGACGACGAACCCGTGGTCGCGGCCCCGAGGGCGGCGCCCACCACCACGCACCCCCCGGACGGCGCAGCACGCGTCGCGGCGTTCTTCGATCTCGACAAGACGGTGATCGCCAAGTCGAGCACGTATGTGTTCAGCAGACCGTTCTTCGCCCAGGGCCTGCTCAATCGCCGCGCGGTGCTGGAGAGCAGCTACGCGCATTTCCTGTTCCTGCTCTCCGGCGCCGACCACGACCAGATGGAGCGGATGCGCGAGCATCTGACCAAGATGTGCGCCGGCTGGGACGTCGAGCAGGTGAAAGCCATTGTGGCCGAGACACTTCACGATCTGGTCGATCCGGTGATCTACGCCGAGGCCGCCGATCTGATCGCCGATCATCGGATCCGCGGGCACGATGTCGTGATCGTCTCGGCTTCCGGCGAAGAGATCGTCGCCCCGATCGCGCGGGCACTCGGCGCGCAGCACACCGCCGCCACCCGGATGGTGGTCGCCGACGGCAAGTACACCGGCGAGGTGGAGTTCTACTGCTACGCCGAAGGCAAGGTGAGCGCCATCGAAAAGCTCGCCGCCGCAGAGGGTTACGACCTCTCGCGCTGCTACGCCTATTCCGATTCGATCACCGACCTGCCGATGCTCGGCGCGGTCGGCCGTCCCACCGTGGTCAATCCGGATCGCGCGTTGCGCAGGGAAGCCGTCACCCGGGGATGGACCATCCTGACCTTCTCGAACCCGGTGTCGCTGTGGGCGCGCTTCCAGGCTCCCTCGTCCACCACGGTGGCGGCGACGGCCGCCGTCGGGCTGAGCGCGGTGCTGGCCGGAGCCGTCGGCTACCGACTGTTGCGGAAACGTCGCTGACAGCCTTCGACGCGAGTTCGAGACATGCGGGCGACACGCGAGACACGGTTTCCACCTGGATATTCAACCCCTTGAGTGAGCTGTCCCACAGTGGTAGAAAGGTAGCTACGGAAGGCCGGATGGCCACGACCGAACCGGAAGAGAAGGTTCGGCCCCCCGCCCGACTTTCCCAGCACGGAGGCCAGGCACCCACGCGGAGCACGCCGCTACAAGGGCAGCAGCGTTGTGGGCCTGCGTAGTTCGACTGCCGACGGCGAGAGCCTCGCACAGGTTGCGGGGATGAACCGGCGGAGTCCGAATGATCGCCGAGGCCATGGAACACAACCCAGATGAGCACGCTTGGTAACCGGGTGCTCCGTGCTAGCGGGCGGTGGAATCGTCGCAGGGCGATCGCACCGCCCGTTTCGATGTGTTCCAGCTTCTTCGTAGCAGCGTCGGTTCTTCGGTAGCAGCGTCCGTCTTCCGGAAAGCGTTCAGCTCGCGGCGGCGTCGGCGATCGACGTCGCCTCCCGCGCGCCGTCTTCGAGCGCACCACAGCACAGGATGACCCAGCCGCCGACGCTGTTCGGGTCGCCGGTGCCGAACGCGGCCGCGGCGTCCAGGTAGGCCTGCCTACGACGCAGCCAGAAGACCTCCGGCACCCCGAGACTGTGCGGATCCAGCCCGCTGGCCACCGTCACGAGTCTCGACGCGGCGCGCGCGACGATGCCGTCCGCGCTGCCGAAGGGCCGCAGCGACAGTAGTTCGCCGTGTACGACGGCGGCGATCACCGGCGCGGGGGCGCGGGTGGCGTGCAGGGTCTGCACGAGCAGGTCGAGGCGTTGCGCGACCCCCGGTTCGGGGCGCGGCCTGCCCAGCGACAGTTCGTCGGAGACCAGGTCGGCGGCGGCCAGCAGGTGCAACCGGGCCAACGCCTGCAGGGGGGCGCGCTGCCAGGTGGCGGTCAGATTGCGCAGCGCGTCGCCGTCGAGGGCTTGGCCGACCCGCAACGAGCCGGCCAGGATCGGATCCTCGACCCGGCCGTCGGCAGGGATGTCGGTGCCGCCGCCGTCGATCGCGGCGGAGGATCGGGCGGCGCGGACAGCGGCCTCGGCGGCGGTGGTCTGCCAGCCGCGCCGGTTGGAGCGGTGCCGGTGGACAGCCGCCAGCGCGTCGCGGGCGCGGTCGGCGGCATCGAGCACGCCCGGCAGGTCGACGAGGGGCTGCAGCGGATCGGTCACGGGATACGAGGCTACTGAGGGAGCCGGCGGTGATGCGGCGGGGCTCGCCATCCGAACGGGCACATCCTGACGCGGCGTGGATCACAGTTGACTAATCTCGGACCCGGCCGTGCCGACGCGAGAGAAGAGATGTGATGTCCGAAACCACCGCAGATCATCGAGAG
>NZ_BDBT01000008.1 GCF_001613125.1 Nocardia shimofusensis NBRC 100134 | reverse complement strand
CAGCCGCACGGAAGCGCGCGCCCCGTGCCCACCCCGGCCTACGGTGCGCGGCCGGTCGTGCCCGCATCCGCGCGGGCGGCCGAGCCGGTGACGGCGGGCGGCGGTCCGGAACGTTCCGCGCCGAGCCGGTTCGTCCCGCCACCGAAGCCGAGGGACAACCGTCCGAGCAGCGAGTGGGAGAACGAAGCCGACCAGACCCCGGAGGAGACGAAGAAGAGCGCTGCGGCGCGACTGCTGCGCGATTCCGGGTCGATCGCGGTGGCCACCCTGGTCAGCCGGATCACCGGCTTCGCCAAGGTGCTGATGCTCGCGGCCGTCCTCGGCCCGGAGATCGCCAGTGCGTTCACCTCGGCGAGCCTTATCCCGAACATGATCGCCGAACTGGTGCTCGGCGCGGTGCTGACCGCGATCGTGGTGCCGACGCTGGTGCGCGCCGAACAGGAAGACTTCGACGGCGGCCGGGCGTTCGTCCGCAGGCTGGTGACCGCGGCGTTCACCGTTCTCGCCATCGCGACGACGCTGACGCTGGTCGCCACCCCGATCCTGGCCACCCGGGTGTTCGTCGACTCCGACGGCAAGGTGAACACCGCGCTCACCACGGCGCTGACCTTCCTGCTGGTCCCCGCGATCCTGTTCTACGGCATGTCGGCGCTGTTCACCGCGGTGCTCAACACCAGGCAGAACTTCAAGCCGGGCGCCTGGGCGCCGGTGCTCAACAATGTGGTCGTCCTGGCGGTGCTGGCCACCTACGCGCTCACACCCGGCGAGATCAGTCTCGACCCGGTACGGATGAGCGATCCGAAACTGCTGGTCCTCGGTGTCGGTGTCACTCTCGGCGTGGTCACCCAGGCGATGGTGCTGCTGCCCGCGATCCGGCGCGAGGGCATCGATCTGCGTCCGCTGTGGGGCCTCGACGATCGCCTCAAGCAGTTCGGCACGATGGGCGCGGCCATCATTCTCTACGTGCTGATCAGCCAGGTCGGACTGGTCTTCGCCAACAACATCGCCTCCAAGTCCGACGAAGCGGGCCCGGCGATCTACTCCTACACCTGGCTGCTGCTGCAGTTGCCCTACGGCGTGCTCGGTGTGACCCTGCTGACCGCGATCATGCCGCGGCTGAGTCGCAATGCCGCCGCCGACGACACCCCCGCGGTGGTCGACGACCTGTCGGTGGCCACCCGGTTGACGATGATCGCGCTGCTGCCGGTGGTCACCTTCTTCACTCTGGCGGGCACGCAGGTCGGTGAGGCGCTGTTCGGCTACGCGCGCTTCGCGGGCGACGCCGAACGTCTCGGTCAGGCCCTGGCCTGGTCGGCGTTCTCGCTGATCCCCTACGCGATGGTGCTGATCCACCTGCGGGTGTTCTACGCCAGGGAACAGGCGTGGACACCGACCTGGATCATCCTCGGCATCACCGGCGTCAAGATCAGTCTCTCGGCGTTGGCCCCGACCATCGCGAGCTCGCCGGACCAGGTGGTGCTGGTGCTCGGCGTGGTCAACGGCGTGAGTTTCGGCGTCGGCGCGGTGATCGGCGGTTACCTGCTGCATCGCAGCCTGGGCGATCTGCGGATGGCCAATGTCGGGCGGACCATCACCCGGGTGCTGCTGTCCTCGGTGGCCGCGGGCGCGGTCATGTGGATCGTCGACATCGTGCTCGGGCTGGACCGGCTCTCCGAATCGATGGGCGGGCCCGGTTCGCTGATCCGGGTGGCCATCGACGGCATCGTGTTGTTCGCGGTGGCCTTCGGCTTGATGCGCCTGGCAGGCATCCCCGAAGTGGTCGCGATCACCGTCGCCGTCTCCCGCCGCCTGGGCATCACGCCGCCCGCGCCCGACCTCGGTCTGGACGGCCCGGTCGACGAGGAACACGCCACCCAGGTGATGCGCAGGCCGGAGCGCTACATCTACACCGGCTTCGACCCGGTCATGGACGCGCAGACGATGGTGCTTCCCGTGATCCGGCCGGAACCTGTTGACCCGACCGTCCGAGTCCCGTTCCCGTACCCTGTTCGGCAGAAGGGGACAAGCGGCGAGCCCGATCTTTCGGCGTTCGATGACGAGACCATCAAGCTGGGCGAAGGAGGAGCGAGGGTGAGCGACGACGCGGCGGTGGGCGGCGTCCCGGCCGCCGGTTCTTCTACGCCGCCGACGGCAGGTTTGTCCACCGACAAATCTCCTGCCGCGGGGGAGCCGTCGGGCCCGGAACCCGCCCAGCAGAACCAGTCCGCATCGGGACCGCGCGAGGACCGGCATCAGGCGCCGCCGCGCGACCCGATGTACGACACCGGCATGATCCCGATCCCGCCTCGTCAGCTTCCGCCTCCGGTCGAAGACGAGACCACCAAGCGGGTGCAGCGCGGTCCGAAGCTGATGCCGGGCGCCTCGGTGGCCGGGGGGCGTTACCGTCTGCTGGCCTCTCACGGCGGCGCGCGCGGGCTGAAGTTCTGGCAGGCGCTGGACATCAAGCTGGATCGCGAAGTCGCGCTGACCTTCGTCGACGCCGATCAGCGGGCCGCCGAGAACTCCGGTCACGACGGCCCGCAGGCGATCCTGTCGCGCACGCTGCGCCTGGGCCGGATCAATTCCCCCGGCCTGGCCCGGGTGCTCGACGTGGTGCGCGGTAGCTCCGGCGGCATCGTGGTGGCCGAATGGACGCCCGGCCGGTCGCTGCGCGAGATGGCCGAGACGGTGCCCTCGCCGATCGGTGCGGCCCGCGCCATCCGCGCGCTGGCCTCAGCGGCCGAACTGGCCCATCGCGGCGGCGGTTCGCTGTCCATCGACCACCCCGACCGGGTGCGCATCAGCGCCTCCGGTGACGCGGTACTCGCCTTCCCCGGCACGCTGGCCGACTCCGACGCCCAGTCCGACGTGCGTGGTCTCGGCGCGATGCTCTACGCGCTCATCACCGCCCGCTGGCCGCTGCGCCAGGGCGGGGTCAGCGGCAACGCGGCGACCGTGGGCGGGCTGCACCTGGCCGATTTCGGCCCGGACGGCACCCCGATCGAACCGCGCCAGATCCGCCCCGAAGTACCGTTCGAGATCTCCGCGGTCGCGGTGCGCTCGCTGGAGTCGAACAAGGGCGTGCGCACCGCCGCCACCGTTCAGCACGTCCTCGAACAGGCTTCGGTGGTCGACCAGAAGACCGATTTCATCCCGGTGCTGCGCCTGGGCCAGCGCCAGCAGCCGCTGAGCGACGATTCACTGGCCGATCCGGAACTGCTCGCCCAAGAGCGGGAGCGCTCGCAGCGGATGCTGTGGGTGATGGTCGGTCTCGGCGTGCTGGCCGCGCTGGTGGTCGGCGTGGTGATCTGGTGGATGGTGAACATCTTCGCGCCCGGCGCCACCGACGAGCCGCTGGACGAACAGCGCAATATCGGCCTGACCACCGAGAGCGCGCCCGCGCCCGCACCGCGATCCCCCGGCGCCGTGCCGAACAATCCGGTCGCGGGCGGCGTCCCGGTTCCGGTCACCGAAGTCGACGTGTTTTCTCCGCAGGGCACCCCGGACGGCGTGAACTCGGTGGCCGCGGTGCTGGACAACGATCCGGCCACCGTGTGGCGCACCGATCAGTACTTCCAGCAGTTTCCGGCTCTCAAGAAGGGCGTCGGCCTGATCGCGACGCTGCCGAGCCCGGCGAAGCTGAGCAACGTCTCGATCGTCTCGCCCACGCCCGGCACGTCGGTGGAAATCCGTACGGCGCCGACGAGTTCGCCCACCCTGGATCAGACCCAGTTGATCGGTTCCGGCGTGCTGGCCGACGGCCTCACCGAGATCCCGGTCAGTGCCGACCAGTCGGCGCGCTATGTCCTGGTGTGGATCACGGGCCTTGGCAACGAAGGCAGCCAGTTCCAGTCCTCGATCGCCGACCTGCGGTTCGACGCCGCCCCCTGACCTGGTTCGCGCCCGGCCACGGAATGTCCTCTGCTTGCTGCTCATTCGGCACTGCCGATATGATCGGCTGGCGCTCTCGGCGGGGGAGTATCCCGGGTTCTCGTGTGATCGGCCCGGATGCCGCGGAGATCATCTCCGAAATCGGTCGCCGATGACCGGAACCGGGTGAGCACTGTCCAAGGGGTTGGTTTTGTCGTCCGAAGTGAACGAGAATTCCGTGGGGGAACGTTCGCGGCCGCATCCGGCAGGCGGGCGCTCGTTCGCCGTCGACGAACTCTCCGATGTCCAGCTCCTGCACGAACACGTGGCCGGGCGCGGACATGCCTTCGCCGAACTGCTGCGCAGGCACAACGACCATCTCTGGCAGACCGCGCTGCGCACCTCCTACAACCGCGAGGACGCCGCCGACTCGCTCCAGGACGCGCTGCTGTCGGCGCATCGCACGGCGGCGTCGTTCCGCGCCGAGGCGGAGGTGCGCAGCTGGCTGCACGCCATCGTGGTCAATGCCTGCCTGGACCGGATCCGGCGTAACAAGACTCGCCGCGCGATCGCGATCGCGCCCGAATCCCTGCCGGAACCGACAGTCGTGCGCGACGATTACGCTGAGCTGGAGTTGTCCATCGTGGTCGATCGCGCGCTGTTCTCGCTGCCGCCCGACCAGCGCACCGCCCTGGTCGCCGTCGATCTGGAGGGCTACAGCGTGGCCGACGCGGCCGCTCTGCTCGGTGTGCCGGTGGGCACCATCAAGAGCCGATGCGCCCGCGCCAGGCAGCGTTTGCAGGAGCGGCTGGAATTTTTACGCGATCCGGGGAACCGGAAGTAATCGTGGCGCGTCATTAACAGTGAAGAGCCGATTGGCGATGATCACAACGCGACCTCACCGAGGCCGCACCCGGACAACAGCGACGGTGGCGGACAGTGACGATGCCGGACGGTGACCATGCCCGAGGCGAGTGACCATGCCCGAGGCAGTAGCCATGCCCGCGGGGAAGAGACACAGTTGTCGAGTGGGAAAGACGGAGGTGCGATGGCGACCCGGTCTGTACCGCAGCCTCCCTTCTCAGCGGAGCTGCTCGCCGATCTGCACGCCGACAACATCGACCCCGACCTCGCCGCACGGCTGTGGCCGGTCGTCCGTGCCGACGCGGACGCCGCGGGCTATCTGCGTGACCTCGACGAGGTGACCGCACGGGTGCGCGCGCTCGGCACCGACGATCGGATCGTGCACCGGATGCCCGGCGATGTCGCCGATCGGCTGGCCGCGTTCCTCGACGGTGTCGGCGGTTCCGGCGAAGCGGCGGCGGACGGGCCGACCGAACGGCTCCCCGACGTGTCGAGGCCGCACCCGCTCGGAAACGGCGTGGCACGCCCCATCTCCCGTGTACGGGCGCATCCGGTCGCCGGCGCGCCGACCACGCTGCGCCCACGCAGATCTCCCACCGTCCGGTGGGCGGCGGCCGCGGCGGCAGCGGTCGCCGTCCTGGCGGGCGCGGGGATCGGGCTTCGGATACTCGACACCGGAACCGGATCACCCCCGACAGCGCAGCCGACGCCGACCGCGGACCCCGGCCAGGAACTCGACGCCACCGCGGCCTTGGCCGCGCTGGGCCGCCACGAGGTCAGCGGGCCGCTCGGCGATACCGCCACACTGCAGAGCTGCGTCCGGGCCGCCGGGGTGGACCGGCCCGTGCTGGGCGCGATGAACTTCACCTATCGGGGTTCGGAAGCGGTGTTGATCCTGGTGGCCGGGCCACGGACACCGAAGATCACCGCGCTGGTGGTGGGGCCGGGATGCGGCGCCGACGACCCCCAGGTGCTCGAGGTCACCGATATCGGCTGAGTTCTCCGAACACCGGGCAAGCCCGGCGTGACCGGGGCGACTGGACCGCTTGGCGGGGAACAACAGCGTTTAGGCTGTTGTTGACCATCACGTTCCCCCGCCAGATCTTTCGGAAGGGTCTCATGAGCACGTCAGTTCACGACCTGATCATCGTCGGCTCCGGCCCGGCCGGCTACACCGCTGCCATCTACGCGGCACGTGCCGACCTGCAGCCGTTGCTGTTCGAGGGCACCCAATTCGGCGGTGCGCTGATGACCACCACCGAGGTCGAGAACTTCCCCGGCTTCCGCGACGGCATCATGGGCCCCGATCTCATGGAGGAGATGCGCGAGCAGGCCAAGCGATTCGGCGCGGACATCCGCACCGAGGACGTCGACGCCCTCGATCTCACCGACCCGGTGAAGAAGGTCACCGTCGGCGAGCAGACCTATCTGGCCAAGGCCGTCATCCTGGCGATGGGATCGGCCGCCCGCTACCTGGGCGTGCCCGGCGAGGAGAGGCTGCTCGGCCGCGGCGTCAGCGCCTGCGCCACCTGTGACGGCTTCTTCTTCCGTGGTCAGGACATCGTCGTGGTCGGCGGTGGCGACTCCGCGATGGAGGAGGCCACCTTCCTCACCAAGTTCGCCTCCAAGGTCACCGTCGTGCACCGCCGCGAGGAGTTCCGTGCCTCGCGCATCATGCTCGACCGCGCCAGGGCGAACGAGAAGATCGAGTTCGTGCTCAACGCCGAGATCGCCGAGGTCAAGGGCGACACCGCGGTGACCTCTCTGGTGCTGCGCGACACTCGCACCGGCGAGACCTCCGAACTGGCCGCCACCGGCCTGTTCGTCGCGATCGGTCACGACCCGCGCAGCGAACTCGTGCGCGGCCAGATCGAACTCGACGACGAGGGCTACGTGCTGGTCCAGCACCCCACGACCGCCACCGCGGTGCCCGGCGTCTTCGCCGCAGGCGACCTGGTCGACCACACCTACCGCCAGGCCATCACCGCCGCGGGGACCGGCTGCCGCGCCGCGATCGACGCCGAGCGCTGGCTGGCCCACCATGGCGTGACCGGGACCGAGCATGCCGCCGCCGGTGAGCCGGTCGCGCTGCACGCCAACTGATCTCGCTCGCCCGATCGCGTTCGCCCAGAGATAGATACAAGGAGTTTCCATGGCCGAGAACGGCAAGACGGTCACCGTCACCGACGCGACCTTCGCCGATGAGGTGTTGCTGAGCGAGAAGCCGGTGCTGGTCGACTTCTGGGCCACCTGGTGCGGCCCCTGCAAGATGGTCGCGCCCGTGCTCGAGGAAATCGCGGGTACGCACGCCGACAAGCTGACCGTCGCCAAGCTCGACGTGGACGCCAACCCGAGCACCGCGCGCGATTATCAAGTCCTGTCGCTGCCCACTATGATGCTGTTCCGCGGCGGTAAGCCGGTCAAGCAGATCGTCGGAGCCAAGGGCAAAGCCGCCCTGCTGCGCGAACTGGGCGACGTCCTCTGACGCCGTGAACCGGTGACATTCGACGCGGGCACTGCCGACGCGCCGTAGGATGCCTGCACCCGGGTAATTGCCGAAATCGGAGCCAGGTCTGAGACAATCGACCATGTTCCGCATCGTGTGAAGGTGGTGTGCGCCATCACACGGGTGGGTATCCCGGTGGACGGAAGGAAAGGGCTCTTACGCATGCACCGACTTCGTCACGGGGATACCGGACCCGCCGTAGCAGAGGTCCGGAACACCCTGGCAAGTCTCGGCTTTCTGCACGCGCACTCCGGGAACTCGTCGACGCCGGGCGTCTCGCAGACTTCGGACTCGCCGGAGTACTGGAAGGACACCGCGGCCTCCTTCGATCACCACCTCGACTCCGCTGTCCGCGCGTTCCAGCAGCATCGCGGACTGCTGGTCGACGGCGTGGTCGGCCCGGCGACCTACCGGGCTCTCAAGGAGGCCTCCTACCGGCTGGGCGCGCGCACGCTGATCTATCAGCTGTCCGCACCGCTCTATGGCGACGACGTGGCCAGCCTGCAGCGTCGGCTGCAGGACCTCGGCTTCTACGTACACCGGGTCGACGGCTATTTCGGCCCGCAGACCCACGAGGCGCTCACCGCGTTCCAGCGCGAGATCGGCCTGTCGGCCGACGGCATCTGCGGACCGGACACGCTGCGCTCGCTGGATCTGCTCGGCGCCCGCGTCACCGGCGGTAATCCGCATCGCATCGCCGAGGAAGAAGTCGTGCACCGGGCCGGGCCGCAGCTGACCGGCAAGCGCATCGTCATCGATCCAGGTCTCGGCGGCCCCGACAAAGGTCATGCGGTGGCCTCGGAATTCGGCGACGTCTACGAGTCGGAGATCCTCTGGGATCTGGCCAGCAGGCTGGAAGGGCGGATGGCCGCCACCGGCATGGAGACCTTCCTGTCGCGGCCGTGGGGCGCCAATCCCACCGATGCCGAACGCGCGGAGACCTCCAACACTTTCGACGCCGATCTGATGATCTCGCTGCGCTGCGCGTCCAATATGAGCCCGGCCGCGAACGGCGTGGCCAGCTTTCACTTCGGCAATTCACACGGCTCGGTCTCCATGATCGGGCAGGTGCTGGCCGGCTTCATCCAGCGGGAAGTGGTCGCGCGGACCTCGCTGCAGGACTGCCGCACTCATTCGCGCACCTGGGATCTGCTGCGCCTGACGAAGATGCCGACCGTGCAGGTCGACATCGGTTACCTGACCAACGAATACGACGCCTCCGTGCTCACCAACCCGCGGATGCGCGATGTGATCGCCGAAGCCATCCTGATCTCGGTCAAGCGGCTGTACCTGCTGGGCCAGGACGATCAGCCCACCGGCACCTACACCTTCGCGGAGTTGCTGGCCGAGGAACTGGCCGCCGCCGACCGCAGCTGAGCCTCACTCACTCCCTCGACTCCGACGAGAAGTCCCCGCCGAATCCGTTCTTCGGCGGGGACTTCTCGTTTCTGCGGTATCTGCGGGTCTGCTGCTAGTGGGCGCCTGCGCGGGTCGGCACGGCCATCGAAGCGGCCGCCAGCAGCTGGTCGAGGGCGCGCTCGACGTCTTCCTTCCAACCGTGATCGGAATCGAGCTCCAGGCGCAGCCGAGGGAAGCGGTGGTGGGCGGCGACGACTTCGAAACCGAAGCTCTCCAGGAGGTCGGCATCGATCATGCAAGTCTCCGGGGAACACCCCGCGGGGGAGGACGGCTTCTCGCGCACCGGAGAGCCGATGCGCTCCATCAACCGCATCGAGCCGGCCAGCCGGTCCGACAGCGGTTCGGAGGTTGGGGCGGAGCGCAGCCCGAAGGCCTCCAGCGCGCGCACACCGCGGCGCACCAGATCGGCCACCACCGCCTGCAGCAGGCGGTGGGCGATGTCGTCGTCGCGGTAGGCCGGTTCGGTGCACAGGGTCGTCAGCAGGATGGCGTCCGGACTCACCGGGGAGGTGGGGAACAGTCCGGCGCGCGGCACGGTGGTCGGCGGCGAGTACAGCGCACAGCCCGCCGGTTTGCCCGCGAGGTGCGCGACCTGACCGCAGGAACCCCACTCCAGCATGACCGTCGAGAGCCAGGCCTCCTTCTCGAAGACCGGGTCGCTGAAACTGTGGGAGTCCGCGGCGACGGCGGGATCGATCTCCCAGAACACACATCGCCTGGCGTGTGCGGGAAGTTTGTCCAACCCATCGAGGGTCAGTGCTGTGACGCTGGTCGACACCGCTCTGTTCAGCCTCCAGCTGTCGGATTCATCCACGCTCACGCCGCATCACAGATCATCTTAGAACCTGCCTCATTCCACGTCTCTGTGCTGTTGTCGGTCAAAGCCCATCCTCAGCACGCCGTCACAGTGACGTTTCTGCGCTGAGGGCGAGGTCATCGGCTTTTCGGGCCTGATTTCGTCACTCTCGTCACAGCTGGAGTTCCTGCTGTTGCTGCATGAGAGCCACGATCCGTTCGAGATCTTCCACCGAGCCGAACTCGACCACGATCTTGCCCTTGCGCTTGCCGAGACTGACCGTGACGCGGGTGTCGAAAGAATTCGACAACTGCTCGGCGACATCTTGCAGCCCCGGCATGAGGATCGGCTTGCGTTTGGGCGCCGGGGGAGCGGTCGCCGCGTCGGATTCACGATTGGCCAAGGTGACGGCTTCCTCGGTAGCGCGCACCGACATGCCCTCGGCGACGATCCGGGTGGCCAGCGCCTCCTGCGCTTCGGCGCCGCCTTCCAGCCCGAGCAGCGCCCGCGCGTGGCCGGCCGACAGGACGTTCGCCGCGACCCGGCGCTGCACCGGGATCGGCAGCTTCAGCAGCCGGATCATATTGGTGACCACCGGACGGGATCGGCCGATCCGGGTCGCCAGTTCCTCGTGCGTGACCCCGAACTCTTCGAGCAGCTGCTGGTAGGCCGCCGCCTCTTCGAGCGGATTGAGCTGCACGCGATGAATGTTCTCCAACAGCGCGTCGCGCAGCATCGAATCGTCGGCGGTCTCCCGGACGATCGAGGGAATCGTCTCGAGCCCGGCCTCCTGGCAGGCGCGCCACCGTCGCTCGCCCATGACGAGCTGGAAGCGGTCGACGCCCGGCTCCAGCCGTCGGACCACGATCGGCTGCATCAGCCCGAATTCGCGAATGGAATGGACCAACTCGGCCAGGGCCTCGTCCTCGAAGACCTGGCGCGGCTGCTTGGGGTTCGGTTCGATCTGGTCCGGCGGGATCTCCCGGTAGACCGCGCCGCCGGATAGGACGAGATCCCCGTCGGCGTTTCTGTCGACGTTCTCGGGCAGCGCTGACGACGCCTGCGCCTCGGCGGGATCGAGGCCGATGATGACGTTGGCCGCCGCGACGCCGAGTCCGTTGGGGGTGACGCCGAGCGCCTTGGTAGCGGTGCCGTTGGACGCGGGGCGGGCGGGGGCGGGCCGGACCGGAGCGGGACCGTTCGGAATGGTCCCGGTGCCGGCGGGAATGGTTCCGAGCCCGTTGGGGACCGTCTCCGGACCCGTGGGAATCAACGCGGCAAGACCACGCCCCAGTCCACCCTTCTTCGCCTGACTCATCGGCTCACCGATCCCTTCGCTAGTCCGCCATCACACCGTGTCGTACCGACGCGGATCACTCCGCGCCGCTCGCCAGCTGACGCGCCATCGCCCGCTGCGCGATCTCACGTCCGGCATCGAGATAACTCATCGCGCCCCGGGAGCCTGGATCATAATCGAGCACCGTCATTCCGTAACCCGGCGCCTCGGAGACCTTGACGCTGCGCGGAATCACCGAGCGCAGCACCACATCGCCGAAGTGGCCGCGCACCTCTTCGGCGACCTGGTCGGCCAGCTTGGTCCGTCCGTCGTACATCGTGAGGATCACCGTGGAGACGTGCAATTGGGGATTCAGATGTGCTTGCACGAGACTGATATTGCGGATCAGCTGCCCCACTCCCTCCAGCGCGTAGTACTCGCATTGGATGGGAATGAGGACTTCCTTGGCCGCGACCATCGCGTTGACGGTCAGCAGGCCCAGTGACGGCGGGCAGTCGATCATCACGTAGTCGATGTCGTATCCGGCGATATTCGCTTCTTGGATGGCGGCTTTCAAGCGACCCTCGCGGGCGACCATCGACACCAATTCGATCTCCGCGCCGGCCAGATCGATCGTGGCCGGGATACACAGCAGACGCTCGCTGTGCGGACTCACCTGGATCGCGTCCTTGACGCTGACCTCACCGATGAGCAGTTCATAGCTGGAGGGCACACCGGAATGGTGGGGGATGCCCAGCGCGGTGCTCGCATTGCCCTGCGGATCGAGATCGATCACGAGCACCTTCATGCCCTGATGAGCGAGCGCCGCGGCGAGATTCACCGCGGTGGTGGTCTTACCGACGCCGCCCTTCTGGTTGGCGATGGTGATGATTCGTTGTTCGCGAGGTTTCGGCACGTCCACCTTTCCTGGATGTAGCATCCGGCTGGCTCGCTGGGCCTCGGCCGCGATCGGGGTCTCGCTGGGAGAGATGTGCCCGAAGGGCGTGCTACCGAATGCGTCCGCATCGACGTTGCTGGAGTCCAGCATCCCCGGCACACGCGACGTTGTTTCCCGTGAAACATTCGCCGGACCGCTCGACATAGACAGCTCCTAACCCGAGAACTACAGACCGCGCGCGACAGACCGGGTGTCGTCGCTGTGCCTCAAACCGCCGTGTGTCGGATCGGATTCGATGCGCGAACCGGGTGATGGCACCCGATCAGCCGGGCGGAAAACGCCCGCACACCCGAATCACTCCGTGGCACCTCTGCTCACGCCCGACGCCACATACTTTGCCAGCACCGAGCGCGTGAGGAAAGTTGAATCGCGGTGCAACGCATCGGACCCGAGAAACATCGGCGATTCGTTTCACGTGAAACGCGGCGCGTCGGGTTCTCGGTACTCTTTCGCACCGAGCGCTCGCTTCAACGCACGTCGCGCTTGCGTCCCGGAGGCGACCTTCGGCCTACAGTCGCGGCTTTCGTCTCGAACGCGGCGCGGTCCCGGTCAATTCGAACCTGTAGCGCGAAGGAGCCGCGTTACGGCGCCACACCGCCACACCGCCACACCGCCACACCGCCACACCGATGACCGTCGACGGCGCGCTGCACCAGATGGAGCCGTCGGGCGCGACTTCCTCCTCCACGACAGTCATGCTCTAAGCCCTTGCCCGGTTGCCGACTCACGATGTTTCACATGAAACACGAGGGTCGACCTACATGACAGAAACCGCGGCAGATCCGGGAGGTCGAGTACGTTTCACATCAAACATGAGCTGAGTCGGCCGGTAGACACAGCGGACGAATTGTCGAGGCGATGGTCCGGTAAGACCGCGATCCACTCCGCGCCACAGCGAATGACATCCAGCAGCACTCGACACGAAGACGCCCCGTGAGTCCAGGACCACGGGGCATCGGGGCAGTTGCTGTGACGACGGCGTCGACTAGTCATCGTTTCGCGTGGACTTGCCCGCGCGGCGGCGCACTTTGTCGACGACCGTGTCGCGGTGCTTGTCTCCGTGCTCCCGTCGACGGGCGTTCTTCTCGCGATGGCGCGAGGGACGTTCGCCCCGGGGGAGGAGTTCCGCACTCAGGACGACGGTCGGCGGGTCGACGACGCCGACGCCGCACTCGAGCACCTCGAACTTCCCGGCGCCGAGGCGAACGAGTTCCTCGCGATCGCGTTCGAGCTCTTCGGCGGCGCTGGCTCCTTTGAGCGCGAGCATCCGCCCGTGGTCGCGCAGCAGCGGCAACGACCAATGGGCGAGCTTGGCGAGGGGCGCCACGGCACGGGACGTGACGACGTCGGCGCCGCCGGCTTCCTTGGTGACCCCCGAATGTTCGGCCCGGCCACGCACGACCGTGATACCGAGATCCGCCGCTTCGATGAACTCGCTGAGGAACACTGTCCGGCGCAGCAGCGGCTCGACCAGGGTGATGCGCAGATCCGGGCGGGCGATGGCGAGCGGGATGCCGGGAAGTCCCGCGCCGCTGCCGACATCCACCACGCTCGCCCCTTCCGGGATGAGTTCGGCGACCACGGCGCAGTTGAGAATGTGTCTTTCCCACAGCCGCGGAACCTCTCGGGGCCCGATCAGTCCTCGCTGCACGCCGTCGGTCGCGAGCGCGTCGTAGTAGCGGCGCGCGATGTCGAGCCGGTCGCCGAAGACCTGCGCCGCCGCGGGCGGCGCATCCGTCTCGGACCGCGCTGCGCTTCCACCGAGATCTGGTTCCACGTGAAACGTCCTTCCGTGCTCGGGTCCGACGAAGGCCGGGAGGGCAAGCCGCCGGGGAGTGCGTGAGATGGAGAAGGCCCCCGGTCCGAAGACCAGAGGCCTATCCAATCACCAGCGGTCCCGCTGTGGGAAACCCGCCGTCGGTCACCACCTCAGGCAGGCACCACCACGACGTGCCGGTGGGGCTCGACGCCCTCACTCTCGCTGCTGACACCGTCGACGGCGGCGACCGCGTCGTGCACGATCTTGCGCTCGAACGGAGTCATCGGCGCGAGGGCTTCCGGCTCACCCGAAGCCGCCACCCGCTCGGCCGCCTCGGTGCCCAGGGCGCTCAACTCGGAGCGACGCTTGGCGCGCCAGCCGGCGACATCCAGCATCAGGCGGCTGCGCACACCGGTGGCCTGCTGAACGGCCAGCCGAGTCAGTTCCTGCAGCGCGTCGAGCACCTCACCGTTGCGCCCCACGAGTTTCGACAGATCCCGGCCGCCGTCGATGCTGACGACCGCGCGGTCGCCCTCCACATCCAGATCGATATCGCCGTCGAAGTCGAGCACGTCGAGCAGCTGCTCGAGATAGTCACCGGCGAGTTCGCCCTCTTCGATCAGCGCTTCCTCGGCATCGCTGACGAGCTCGTCGGTGTCGGCGTTCACTCCGTCGGTTTCAACAGTCATGTCGTTTTCCTCAATCTCACGGGTGGCTGTGACGGTCAGCTGCGGCGGCGCTTCTGGTTGGGCCTGCCCCGGTTGGGGTTGCGCTTGTGCCCGCTCGGCTTACGCGCTCCGCCTGCCTTGGCAGGTCGCGGTTTCGTACCGTTCGCCGATGCCGTGCCATTGGTGCGTGCGTCTTCCTCGGCGGAGGTAGTACCCGATTCCCCGGACTCGTCGGCGGTAACAGCGGTGGCCGGCTTCTTCTTGATGTTGACCGGCTTGGCTCCCGGCTTCGGCGCGTTCTGCGCGCGCTGCTCCAGCTTGGCCTGCTTCTTGGCCTCTTCTTCCTTGGCCATGCGCCCGAAGACGAGATGCTGCTGCCCGTAGGTCCAGATGTTGTTGGACACCCAGTAGAGCAGGATGGCGATCGGCAGGAACGGACCGCCGACGAGCACGCCGAGCGGGAACACCCACAACGCCAGCTTGTTCATCAAGGCAGCCTGCGGGTTGGCCGCGGCCTCCGGCGTCTGACGCTGCACTGACGCACGAGCGTTGAAGTGGGTCGCCAGACCGGCGATCACCATCAGCGGAATGGCTACCAGAGCGATGCTCATACGGCTGGGGATACCGCCCCAGTCCTCGAAAGCGAGGAACTCTGCCTGCGGCGCGGTGATGAACGCCGAGATCGGCGCGCCGAAGATGCGGGCACTGAGGAAGGACTGCACATCCTCCGGCGAGAACGCGTAGTTGCTCAGCATGGCGTTCTGTTCGGGGCTCAGACCGAGCTGGCCGATGCCGTGACCGGTGCGGTTGAACGAGCGGAGCACGTGGAAGAGACCGAGGAACACCGGCACCTGGGCCAGCACGGGCAGGCAGCCCATCAGCGGGTTGAAGCCGTGTTCCTTCTGAAGCTTCTGCATCTCGGTCGCCATCTTCTGGCGATCGTTCTTGTACTTCTTCTGCAACTCCTTGATCTGGGGTTGCAGCTCCTGCATCTGCTTGGTCGTGCGTACCTGCTTGACGAACGGCTTGTAGAGCACGATGCGCAGGGTGAACACGAGGAACACCACGGACAGCGACCAGACCAGGCCGCTGTCCTTCCCGAATCCGGGGAGGGGGACAGCGGCGAACACACGGTGCCAGAACCACAAGATCCAGGACACCGGCCAATAGATGAAGTCGAGCACGGCTCTATGTACTCCCGTCGTTCGTCACCGCGTGCGGCGAACCTTTACAAGCATGTGGCGCCGACGGCGCGTCGGCGGCAGCCGCGTTCCGACCGCGCGCGCGGCGCTCCGGAACGGGATCCCACCCACCAGGGTGCCAGGGTGCGCACTTGAGCAGTCGCACGGCTGCCAGTCCGAGGCCCACCACGAAGCCGCGGGTGCGCAGAGCGGTGACCGCGTACTCGCTGCAGGTGGGGGTGAACCGGCACACCGGCATCCGGGTGGGGGAGACGTAGGTCCGATACAGCTCGATCAGAAAGATCAACGCCCGGGCGGGCAGCCGGGTGAGGGCGGCAGCGGCGGATCTCACGAGCGGTGGTCCGCTCGCGACCGCGCGCCGGCCGGGACCCGGGGACGTCCGGCGGGCGCCGCGGCCGCACCGGGGGTGAGTCCGAGCTTGCGTAGTCCGCTGCGCACTTGCCGCGCCAGCTCCGCCTGGTCGGCGGTGGCCGCGCCGGGCAGCGCGCGGATGACGACGTCGGTATCGGCCGGGAGTTCGTCGACGATCGTGGCGCACATATGACGCAGGCGGCGGGCCACCCGGTGTCGAACCACCGCGGAGCCCACCGCCTTGCTGACGATCAATCCGAACCTCGGCCCACCGACGCGAACAAGCGACCCGGCCGCTACCGGGTCGCGAGAGATTGTCGCGTCCGCGAGCCCGTCGTCCGCCCGTGCCCAGTCGTAGCTGTGCACGAATGCGTGGACGACGAGATCTCGCCTCCCGATTCGCTGGCCGCGGCGCACCGTCCGGGAGAAGTCGGCACGATGATGCAACCGATACGGCTCAGGCAACACCCGAGCGTCCGAGGGCGAGAATCAGGCAGTAAGAGATTCGCGGCCCTTACGGCGACGCGCCGAGACGATGGCGCGACCCGCACGGGTACGCATCCGGAGACGGAAGCCGTGAACGCGCGCCCGACGACGGTTGTTCGGCTGGAACGTCCGCTTGCCCTTGGCCACGGTCAACACTCCTCGAGTAGGTGGGCGTCGTTCGACACCCGAAGTTGTTCGGTGATACGTCCCTGGCGCACCGTGGTCGTTAGCGACCGGACGCGGTCCGCTGCACTCGACCAGACGCGGTCAGCACGAGACCGCCACCGCACCAAGGGGTGACTGTAAGAGAGTACTGACCCGCTCAGATCGGGTCAAACCCGCCCCCCGGACCGCGGCACCGGCCGCGACCTGGCACATCGCGGATACGACGGCCGGTGCGAGGGGGTTCGAACGTGAACATCTGCACACCTGGCGAGCCGATCGCGGAGTCATATCCCACGGGTTGCTACATTGTTGCCACAGAACCGCAGGTCCACGCCCTGTGCTGGGCTGTTGCACGGACATTCCACATTTCCCCAGGGTTTTCCACATCTGTGGATAATTGTGTGGAAAGACCCCTGGAGTGGCATATTCGTCCCACCGGGCGACGTTGGACCCGGCGGCCGGCGAACCGGCCGGGAAGGTAGCCGGGAACGTAGGCGGGATCACAGGATAGCCCAATCTCCCGCTACCGCTCACGCGCCCCGGCGGTCTGCTCCAATCGACCTACTTCCGGGGAGGAAACTGCATGGACGACGAGCAGAACGTGCTGGCCACCGTCTGGCCCGAGGTGATCGCCGAACTGACTGCCGGATCCGCCGACGGGAGCATCCCCGCGGTCACCAGAGCACAGCAGGCCTGGCTCAAGCTCGTCAAGCCGATCACCGTCGCGCAGGGTTTCGCCCTGCTCTCGGTGCCGTCGTCGCTGGCCCAGGAAGCCATCGAACGCGACCTGCGCGAACCCATCCTGCGTTCCCTCGGCCGCATGCTCGGACCTCAGGTCGAGGGACTCGGCGTGCGGATCGCCGCCCCCGTCACCCCGACCGGCGATGGTCCGGCCGCGGGCGCGCGCCACGCCAGGATGACCAGCCGCCCCGAACAGCCTCGGCCGACCCGCCCCGCGGGCGGTTACGGCCAGGAACCCCAGCGCCCCGACGAGCCGCCCACGCACTACCGCCGCTCCGCCGAGCCGGGCGGCGACTCCGGATATCCCGGTCCCGGGCCGTTCCCGAACGACTATCCACTTCCGGACAGTTATCCGGGATCGGACTACGCGCCGTCCACCGCGTACACGCCCGAACCCGAATATCCGGCCTCGGACTTCCCCACCACGTCCTTCCGCATCCCCCCGGGCGGATTCGACGACCCCGCCTATGCCGAATCGACGGAAGACGCTCCCCGGCGACTGCCCGATCTGCCCGACGTGCCTGCCCCGCCGCGCCGTGACAGCACTCCGCCCGGACAGGAGTCGTTGTTCTCCCCCGAGCCCGGTCGCATGCCGAGCGCCGAGCACGATGTCCGCGAGCCCGTCGCCGAGGGCAGGCCCACCGAACGCGACGACGAACCGGTCGTGAGCATCCGCGACTCCTGGCCCACCTACTTCGCCAAGAACCAGGAGCCGACTCCCGCGCCGTCGAGTTCCGGCGCCAGCCTGAACGCCAAGTACACCTTCGAGACCTTCGTCATCGGCGCCTCGAACCGCTTCGCCCACGCGGCGGCCGTGGCGATCGCGGAGGCGCCCGCGCGCGCCTACAACCCGCTGTTCGTCTGGGGCGCCTCCGGTCTCGGCAAGACCCATCTCCTGCACGCCGCTGGCCACTACGCCCAGCGGCTGTTCCCGGGAATGCGGGTCAAGTACGTCTCGACCGAAGAGTTCACCAACGACTTCATCAACAGCCTGCGCGACGACCGCAAGGTGGCCTTCAAGCGGCGCTACCGCGAGACCGACATCCTGCTGGTCGACGACATCCAGTTCATCGAGGGCAAGGAAGGCATCCAGGAGGAGTTCTTCCACACCTTCAACACCCTGCACAACGCCAACAAGCAGATCGTCGTCTCCTCCGACCGCCCGCCCAAGCAACTGGCCACCCTCGAGGAGCGGCTGCGGACTCGGTTCGAGTGGGGCCTGATCACCGATGTGCAGCCGCCGGAGCTCGAGACCCGCATCGCGATCCTGCGCAAGAAGGCGCGGATGGATCGTCTCGACGTTCCCCATGACGTGCTCGAACTCATCGCCAGCCGGGTCGAGCGCAATATCCGCGAACTCGAGGGCGCGCTGATCCGTGTGACGGCCTTCGCCTCGCTCAACGGCCAGCCGCTGGACATCTCGCTGGCCGAGGTGGTGCTGCGCGACTTGATGCCCGATACCGCGGCGCTCGAGATCAACGCGGCCACGATCATGGCGGTCACCGCGGAGTACTTCAACACCACCCTCGACGAGCTGACCGGTCCGGGCAAGGCGCGTCCGCTCGCTCAGGCCCGTCAGATCGCGATGTATCTGTGCCGGGAGCTGACCGACCTGTCGCTGCCGAAGATCGGGCAGGCGTTCGGGCGCGATCACACGACGGTGATGTACGCGGAGAAGAAGGTCCGCAAGGAGATGACCGAGCGCCGTCGGGTCTACGACCAGGTCCAGGAACTCACAGCCCGGATCAAGCAACGCTCGCGCTGAATCCATCCACAGCCCTCGCACCGCTCCTGACCAGGGGCGGTGCATTTTTTTGCCCTGTGGATTCCTCGAGGAATCCCTGTGGAATCCTCGAGGAATCCACAGGTTGTCCTCGAGTTGGTGCACAGGCCCTCGGCTGTCTCCGTGCACAGGCAGTTGTCCACAGTTTCCACAGCCGAATCCGTGCACAGGGACTGACCTGCCCACATGGCTGTGCACGGTTGTGGATTCCTCGAGGAATCCCTGTGGAATCCTCGAGGAATCCACCGGTTGTCCTCGAGTCGGTGCACAGTGTGCACAAGTGCCCCGAAACGGTGGAACAACTCGAGGATGAGCAGTGGATAGATGTGGGATAGATCTGGACTCTCCACAGCCACTCACAGTTCATCCACCGGTCACTCGACATCCATCCACACCCCACCACGCGCTGTGACCTGCGTGGATGTGCCGAATCCACAGATTCCACAGGCCCTATTACTACTTCAGTTCTTCTTCTAGAAGATCTCTCTTGAAAACAGGGTGTGTGGAAAAGTCCGTCGGAGCGCTCGGTACCCGAGGAGGTCGCGTCCGCAGGGCAGGGGAGGCGACGTGGCGGCTCGGCGAACGAGCGGACACGGCACGCGTGGACAACAGCCCGGACTAGGTTCAACCGCCGTACGCGGGTACGGTTCTAGGTCTGTCGGCCACATCAGGTCGCGAACCATCCACACGACAACCGGGAGAGGACACATCGGGCGATGGAGCTTTCGAGCATGAAGTTTCGAGTTGCCCGAGAGGACTTCGCCGAGTCCGTCGCGTGGGTCGCGCGCAGCCTGCCGTCTCGGCCGCCTGTCCCGGTGCTCGGCGGGGTGCTGCTGGTCGCCAACGAAGACGGGCTGACCGTCTCCGGATTCGACTACGAGGTCTCCGCACAGATGCGGGTGGCCGCCGAGGTCGCCGGGCCGGGCGAAGTCCTCGTCTCGGGCCGGCTGCTCGCCGATATCACCAAGGCGCTGTCGAACAAGCCGGTCGATGTCTCCGTCGACGGCACGCGCGTGCTGATCAGTTGTGGCAGTGCGAAGTTCTCGCTGCCGACCATGCCCGTCGAGGATTATCCACAGCTTCCCGAAGTTCCCCAGCAGACCGGTGAACTGAGTGTGGATGTCTTCGCCGAGGCCGTGGGTCAGGTAGCCGTCGCCGCCGGGCGTGACGACACGCTGCCGATGCTCACAGGTATCCGGGTCGAGATCGAGGGCTCGCAGGTCGTGCTCGCGGCCACCGACCGGTTCCGGCTCGCGGTGCGTCACATCGAATGGCAGCCCGCACGCGCCGACATCGAGACCGCGGTGCTGATCCCGGCGCGCACGCTGTCCGAAGCCGCCAAGACGCTCGGCGCCTCCGACGCACCGGTCCAGCTCTCGCTGGGCTCCGGCGCGGGCGCGGACGGTCTGCTCGGCATCGTCAACGCGGGCCGTCGCACCACCACTCGGCTGCTCGACGCGGAATTCCCCAAGTTCCGCCAATTGCTCCCCAAGGAGCACACCTCGGTGGCGACCTTGGAGGTCGCGGCGCTGACCGAGGCGATCAAGCGTGTCGCGCTGGTCGCCGAGCGCGGTGCGCAGGTACGTCTGGAGTTCTCCACAGAGGGTCTGTTGCTGTCGGCGGGTGGGGATGACGCGGGCCGGGCGGAGGAATGGCTGCCCGCCGACTTCCGCGGCGAGCCGCTGACCATCGCGTTCAATCCCGGCTACCTGGTCGACGGCCTGTCCGCGCTGCATTCGGACCGGGTGAGCTTCGGCTTCACCACGCCGAGCAGGCCCGCGGTGCTGCTGCCCGCGAGCGAGGAAGAGCCGCAGACCCTCGAATCGGGGTCGTTCGCGGCGCTGACCGGCTCCTACACCTACCTGTTGATGCCCGTGCGGCTGCCGGGCTGATCGCGCTCGTGAGTGATCGGGTGTCGCCGCACCCATCGTCGCGGGTGCGGTAGCCGATGTTCGTTCGGGCATTGTCGCTGCGCGACTTCCGGTCCTGGGAACACGTCGAGCTGGAGTTGTCCACAGGCCGCACGGTGTTCCTGGGGGCGAACGGCAACGGGAAGACGAACCTGCTCGAGGCAGTCGGATATCTCGCCACTCTCGGTTCGCACCGGGTGGCCTCGGACGCCCCGCTGATCCGTACGGGCGCACAGCGGGCCGAGGTGGGAGCCACCGTCGTCAATGCCGGCCGCGAGCTGCGCATCGATGTCGAACTGAAACAGGGTTCGGCCAACCGTGCCCAGATCAATCGCTCGCCGGTGCGCCGGACCCGCGACATCCTGGGAATTCTGCACACCGTGCTGTTCGCGCCGGAGGATCTGTCGCTGGTCCGCGGCGATCCAGGGGAGCGGCGGCGGTTCCTCGACGAGTTGTGCACAGCCCGGCTGCCCAGGCTGGCGGGAGTGCGCTCGGACTACGACCGGGTGCTGCGGCAGCGTTCGGCGCTGTTGAAAACCGCGGGCAGGCACCGGTCCTCGGCCGATCTGAGCACCCTGGATGTATGGGACGGGCACCTGGCGCAGCACGCGGGGGTGCTGCTGGCCCAGCGCTTGCGCCTGGTACACGACCTGTATCCCTATCTCGCCGAGGCCTATCGCTCGCTGGCGCCGGAATCGCGTCCGGCGTCCATCGCCTATCGCAGCTCGTACCTGCCCGCGGAATTCCAGGACCCGGCGCGGACACCGGGGGGTGCCGACGAGACCGAGCTGGTCGAGATCGTGCTGCGCGAACTGGGCGCGGCCCGGCGCAAGGAACTCGAGCGGGGGATCTGCCTGGTCGGCCCGCACCGCGACGACCTCGAACTGATGCTCGGTGACGCGCCCGCCAAGGGGTTCGCCAGCCACGGCGAATCCTGGTCGTTCGCGCTGGCGCTGCGACTGGCCTCTTTCGCATTGCTGCGGGACACCTCGGCCGAACCGGTGCTGCTGCTCGACGATGTGTTCGCCGAACTGGACCGGCGCAGGCGGACGGCGCTGGCGGCCGTTGCGGCGGGGGCCGAGCAGGTGTTGATCACCGCCGCGGTTCCCGAAGATGTGCCTGCCGAACTCGAGGCCACCCCGATCCGGGTGGAGACCCGGGGCGCTGCCTCGGCACGCACCTCCCACATCGTGCCGGGCCCGCCGGATGACCAGGTGAAATCGGAGATGTACACAGAATCGTCATAGTTATCCACAGCCTGGCGCATCGATTGCTGGGAATGGGCCGGCGAGGTCTCCGCCCGGTTGCCCACAACCTGTCTGTTATGCCCGGTCGAGCCCTTTTCCTGGGGGTATGTCGGTCCGGTGACCGGGTCGTGACCGTGCCGCACGACCGCCTCCGAGCAGCGTAAAGTTTGCTCGAGGCCGGTTTTCGGGGCAGTTGTCGACAGGTTGTCCACAGGGCCTGTGGACAACTTTTCGAACAGTGTGGATTACGCAGGTCGGGCCGGTGTGGCGTTACCGACACGGCCGCCATGACACGCTCGGGGCGTCGGGGGATTGCGGTAGAACTGGGGACGAAGCGCGGAAAGAGCCTGTGCCCGAGCAGGCCGCTGGGAGAGGAAACCGATGAGCGAAGAGCCCGGACAGGAACCGCTACGCGGTATCGATCTGGCTCGTCGCGCGCTCGAAGAAGCCAGGGCGGCCGCTCGGGCCAACGGTAAGTCGGTGGGCCAAGGGCGTGCGTCTCCGGTCCGCAAACTGCGCGCCCGTGGCGGCAGGCGCGGCGGCTGGTCCGGCGCTCGGCCCGACGACCGCGATCCCCAGCTGTTCTCCCAGCTGGCCACCCGCATCGCCAAGAGCCGCGGGTGGGACGGAAAGGTCGCCGAGGGCACGGTGTTCGGGCGTTGGTCCGGAGTGGTCGGTGAGGACATCGCCTCGCACGCCACCCCGGTCTCCCTGCAGGACGGCGTCCTCGGCATCACCGCCGAATCGACCGCGTGGGCGACGCAGCTGCGCATGCTGCAACCGCAGATCCTGGCGAAGATCGCCGCCGCGGTGGGGCCCGGCGTCGTTCGCCAGCTCAAGATCACCGGTCCGGCCGCGCCGAGCTGGCGCAAGGGCGATCGGCACATCAAGGGCCGGGGCCCACGCGACACCTACGGGTGATCGGCGCACGCCGGGGACGAAGGGCTGCAGATTACTAGTACTAGTTGTTACAGTAACCGGGACTGCCACGTGTGACGCGGTTTCACGTGGAACCCCGACCCCAGGGAGCCCGGAGCCGATGACCGCCAAAGCTGTCGACAGCGTCTTCACCCCGCGAGATCGCGTGCACCGCGACGGTGTCGACCTCGCCGTATTCGAATGCGGCAATCCCGAGGGCGTGCCGGTCCTGCTGATCCACGGCTGGCCGGATACCCATGTGTTGTGGAACGAGGTGGCGACGCGGCTCGCGCCGAGTTTCCGTGTCATCGCCTTCGACAATCGAGGAGCGGGCGACAGCAGCGCACCCGAAGCGGTCGTGGACTATCGGCTCGAGGAACTCGCCGCCGACGTATTCGCAGTACTCGATGCGGTCGCACCCGGGCAGCGTGTACACGTCCTCGGACACGACTGGGGATCGGTACTCGGCTGGGAGGTCGCCGCGGATCCGCGGGCTCCGGAGCGGATCGCCTCCTTCACCGCGCTGTCCGGGCCGAACCTCGATTTCCTCGGCGAGTATCTTCGTGGCCCGCTCTCGCTCGGGCGGTGGCGAGGCATCCTGGAACAGGGGATCGCCTCGGCCTACACGGTCGCGTTCCAGATTCCGGGTATGTCGGAACCGGTGCTGCGACTGCTGTCCCGGCGCTGGCCGAAGTTCCTGGCCTTCTTCGACGGGCTGGACGCGGATCGCGTGTTGCTCGCGCCGACGCTCCTGCCCGACATGCTCAACAACCTCAAGCTCTACCGTGCCAATATCCGGCCCCGGATGCGCGATCCGCGCCCGCGCCCGATCGAGATCCCGGTCCAACTGCTGGTCGCCTCCGGGGACCGCGCGGTCCGACCGGTGGTCAACAGCGAGGCCCCGCGCTGGGTCCGTGACCTCACCACGACAGTCTTCGACGCGCGCCATTGGTCGCCGATCTCGCATCCAGGGCACGTGGCAGACCACTTCGCAGCCTTCATCGCCGCCCGCGCCGGCGAAGTTCCAGCCGCCCGCGCCGGCGAAGTTCCAGCCGCCCGGGCCGGCGAAGCGTCCGCCGGTTTCGGGGACGCCGACGGCCTGGGGTAGGAGCATCGATGGCGAACCTTCGCCGCCGGTGGTCCGGAGAACGGCTCAGCGTCCCGGAGACGTCCGAGAGGCGGACCGGACTCGTCGCTGGTCCTTTTCTCGCACTCACGGACCCGTCAGGGGTGTCGTAGGTGCATTCTGATTCGGGCCTACCAGTAGGATGGAGGAGTAACTAGCGGCGATCCTTCGGCGCGCTCTGCTCAGCCCCCTCGGTGGGCCCGTATCTCGACCAGTCGGATCCGGGACATCGGCGTGCTGTGCGCTCATCGCGTCGAGGTCAGCAAGTAAGGAGAGCTACCGACCAGTGGCTGCCAAGCACTCCAACGAATCGGGCTCGAGTACGAAATCGGGCCAAGGCTACGGTGCCTCCTCCATCACCGTCCTCGAAGGTCTCGAGGCGGTACGCAAGCGCCCGGGCATGTACATCGGCTCCACCGGTGAGCGCGGTCTGCACCATCTGATCTGGGAGGTCGTCGACAACTCCGTCGACGAGGCGATGGCAGGGTACGCGACCTCGGTCGGTGTCACCCTGCTCGCCGACGGCGGAGTCGAGGTCGTCGACGACGGCCGCGGCATCCCGGTGGAGATGCACGCGCAAGGCATCCCGACCGTCGAGGTCGTCATGACCCAGCTGCACGCGGGCGGTAAGTTCGACTCCGACTCCTACGCGGTGTCCGGCGGTCTGCACGGTGTCGGCATCTCGGTGGTCAACGCGCTGTCCTCCCGCGTCGAGGTGGAGATCGACGTCGACGGGTACCACTGGTCCCAGACCTACAAGGACTCGAAACCGGGCAAGCTGGTCCAGGGCGAGCCGACCGGCCGCACGGGCACCACCGTCCGGTTCTGGGCCGATCCGGAGATCTTCGAGACCACCACCTTCAACTTCGAGACGGTCGCGCGCCGCCTGCAGGAGATGGCGTTCCTGAACAAGGGCCTGACCATCACCCTGACCGACGAGCGGGTCTCCGACACCGACATCACCGACGAGGTGGTCAGCGAGACCGCCGAGGCGCCCAAGCCGGGGGAGTCTGCCGAGAAGCCGGTCGAGCACAAGGTCAAGGCCAGGACCTACCACTACCCGGGTGGTCTGGAGGACTTCGTCCGCCACATCAACCGCACCAAGCAATCCATCCACAACTCGGTGGTGGGCTTCACCGGCAAGGGCACCGGCCACGAGCTCGAGGTCGCCATGCAGTGGAACTCGGGTTACTCCGAGTCCGTGCACACGTTCGCCAACACCATCAACACTCACGAGGGCGGCACCCATGAAGAGGGGTTCCGCGCGGCGCTGACCACCGTGGTGAACAAGTACGCCCGCGACAAGAAGCTCCTCAAGGAGAAGGAAGGCAACCTCACCGGCGACGACATTCGCGAGGGCCTGGCCGCCATCGTCAGCGTGAAGATCGCCGAGCCGCAGTTCGAGGGCCAGACCAAGACCAAGCTCGGCAACACCGAGGTGAAGTCGTTCGTGCAGCGCACCTGCAACGAGCACCTCACGCACTGGTTCGAGGCCAACCCGGCGGACGCGAAGACCATCGTGCAAAAGGCGGTGTCCTCGGCCCAGGCCCGGATGGCCGCCCGCAAGGCTCGCGAGCTGGTGCGCCGCAAGTCGGCCACCGATCTGGGCGGTCTGCCGGGCAAGCTGGCCGACTGCCGTTCCAAGGACCCGAGCAAGTCCGAGATCTACATCGTCGAGGGCGACTCCGCGGGTGGCTCGGCCAAGTCCGGGCGTGACTCGATGTACCAGGCGATCCTGCCGTTGCGCGGCAAGATCATCAATGTCGAGAAGGCGCGGATCGACAGGGTCCTCAAGAACAACGAGGTCCAGTCGATCATCACCGCGTTCGGCACCGGCATCCACGACGAGTTCGACATCGCCAAGCTGCGCTATCACAAGATCGTGCTGATGGCCGACGCCGATGTGGACGGTCAGCACATCTCGACGTTGCTGCTGACCCTGCTGTTCCGCTTCATGCGCCCGCTGGTCGAGCACGGTCACGTCTACCTGGCGCAGCCGCCGCTGTACAAGCTGAAGTGGCAGCGCAGCGAACCGGAGTTCGCCTACTCCGACCGCGAGCGCGACGGCCTGCTCGAGCGCGGCCTGGCCGCGGGCAAGAAGATCAACAAGGACGACGGCATCCAGCGTTACAAGGGTCTGGGTGAGATGAATCCGAAGGAGCTGTGGGAAACCACCATGGACCCGAGTGTCCGGGTGCTTCGTCAAGTGACGCTGGACGACGCGGCCGCGGCCGACGAGCTGTTCAGCGTGCTGATGGGCGAGGACGTGGAGGCCCGCCGCAGCTTCATCACCCGTAACGCCAAGGACGTCCGCTTCCTCGACGTGTGATCCCGCGGCGCCGCACCCGCAGTGCGGCGCCCGCGGACGTTTCGCATGTCAGCCCGTTAAGGAGATTTCATGACCGACATCACGCTGCCTCCGGACGGTGCGGGCGACCGCGTCGAACCGGTCGACATCCAGCTGGAGATGCAGAACAGCTACATCGATTACGCGATGAGCGTGATCGTGGGCCGCGCGCTGCCCGAAGTGCGCGACGGCCTCAAGCCGGTGCATCGCCGCATCCTCTACGCCATGCACGACAACGGCTACCGGCCCGATCGCAGTTACGTGAAGTCCGCGCGCCCGGTGTCGGACACCATGGGCAATTACCACCCGCACGGCGACTCGGCCATCTACGACACCCTGGTGCGCATGGCCCAGCCGTGGGCGATGCGGTACCCGCTGGTCGACGGCCAGGGCAACTTCGGCAGCCGGGGCAACGACGGCGCAGCCGCCATGCGCTACACCGAGTGCCGCCTGACACCGCTGGCGATGGAGCTGCTGCGCGAAATCGACCACGAGACGGTCGATTTCATCCCCAACTACGACGGCAAGACGCAGGAGCCGGTGGTCCTGCCCGCCCGCGTGCCCGCCTTGCTGATGAACGGCAGCAACGGCATCGCCGTCGGTATGGCCACCAACATCCCGCCGCACAACCTCACCGAGCTGGCCTCGGCGATCTACTGGGCGCTGGACAACCACGACGCCGACGAGGAGAGCACCCTCGCCGCGTGCATGGAGCGCATCAAGGGCCCGGACTTCCCGACCTCCGGCCTGATCGTCGGCACCCAGGGCATCCACGACGCGTACACGACCGGGCGCGGCTCGATCAAGATGCGTGGCGTGGTGGAGATCGAAGAGGACAGTCGCGGCCGCACCACGATCGTCATCACCGAGCTGCCCTACCAGGTCAACACCGACAACTTCGTCAATGCGATCGCCGAGCAGGTCAAGGACGGCCGCATCGCCGGCATCGCCGACATCCACGACGAGTCCTCCGACCGCGTGGGCCTGCGCATCGTGGTGACGGTCAAGCGCGACGCGGTCGCCAAGGTCGTGCTGAACAACCTGTACAAGCACACTCAGCTGCAGACCAGCTTCGGCGCGAACATGCTGTCCATCGTCGGCGGCGTGCCCCGCACGCTGCGGTTGGACCAGATGATCCGGTACTACGTCAACCATCAGCTCGAAGTCATCATCCGGCGCACCAAGTACCTGCTGCGCAAGGCCGAGGAACGCGCCCACATCCTGCGCGGCCTGGTCAAGGCGCTCGACGCGCTCGACGAGGTCATCGCGCTGATCCGCCGTTCGGCCAACACCGACACCGCGCGCACCGGCCTGATGCAGCTGCTCGAGATCGACGAGATCCAGGCGACCGCGATCCTGGACATGCAGCTGCGTCGCCTCTCGGCGCTGGAGCGGCAGAAGATCATCGAGGATCTGGCCAAGATCGAAGCCGAGATCGCCGACTACAAGGACATTCTCGACAAGCCGGAGCGTCAGCGCGCGATCGTGCGCGACGAGCTGGCCGAGATCGTCGAGAAGTACGGCGACGAGCGGCGCACCCAGATCGTCTCCGCCGACGGCGATGTCGCCGACGAGGACCTGATCGCCCGCGAGGACGTGGTCGTCACGATCACCGAGACCGGCTACGCCAAGCGCACCAAGACCGACCTCTACCGCTCGCAGAAGCGCGGCGGCAAGGGCGTGCAGGGCGCGGGTCTCAAGCAGGACGACATCGTCAAGCACTTCTTCGTCACCTCGACCCACGACTGGCTGCTGTTCTTCACCAACAAGGGCCGGGTATACCGGGCCAAGGCCTACGAACTGCCCGAGGCCAACCGCACCGCGCGCGGTCAGCACGTGGCGAACCTGCTGGCCTTCCAGCCGGACGAGAAGATCGCCCAGATCATCCAGATCAAGACCTACGACGACGCGCCCTACCTGGTCCTGGCCACCCGCAACGGCTTGGTCAAGAAGTCGCGGCTGTCGGACTTCGACTCCAACCGCAGCGGCGGCATCGTCGCGGTGAACCTGCGCGACAACGACGAGCTCGTGGGGGCGGTGCTCTGCTCGGCCGAGGAGGACCTGCTGCTGGTTTCCGCGCAGGGCCAGTCGATCCGCTTCTCGGCCACCGACGAGGCGCTGCGGCCGATGGGCCGGGCGACCTCCGGTGTGCAGGGCATGCGTTTCAACGCCGAGGACGAGCTGCTCTCGCTCAACGTGGTCCGGGAGGGCACATATCTGCTGGTCGCCACGTCCGGTGGCTATGCCAAGCGGACCGCCATCGAGGAATACACCGCACAGGGACGCGGCGGTAAAGGTGTGTTGACTATCCAGTTCGACGTCAGGCGTGGCACGCTGGTGGGCGCGCTCATCGTCGACAACGACGACGAGCTGTATGCCATCACTTCCGGCGGTGGCGTCATCAGGACGGCGGCGAACCAGGTCCGCAAGGCGGGTCGGCAGACCAAGGGCGTGCGATTGATGAACCTCGGCGAGGGCGATACCTTGCTTGCGATCGCGCGTAACGCCGACGAGCCCGATGTGGTCGACGGTGGCGATGACGCCGGTTCCTCTCAGCAGTAAAGACCACAGCGAGAAACCCTCCACAGCGGCGGCAACGAACGGATCTAAGGATTCCCATTGACCACTCCGAATCAGCCGAATGACGGGCACCAGAACAACGGTGTGACCGAGCGGATCGCACCGTCCCCGATTCCGCCGCGGCCGGCTCCCCGGCCCGGCTCGGCCGAGTCCGGACCTCAGGGCGGGAACACCCCGGGCGGCCAGCCGCACGAAAAGCCCCAGCAGCAGGGCGGTTTCGGTGCTCAGCAAGGCGGTGCTCAGCAGGGCAACAAAGCCGCGCCTGAGAGCAAGCCTGGTTTCGATCAGGAGACCGCCCGGCTCGGTGGGGGTTCCGCCGAGCCCAAGGGTGGCCCCGAGGCGGGCAAGGACTCCGGGCCCGCCGGGGGCAAGCCGCAGAACGGGCAGTCTCAGAACGGGCAGCCGCAGAACGCCCAAGCGTCCGGTGCGCCCGCGCAGGGCGGTCCAGGCCAGGGGCAGGGTGGCCCGCAGCAGGGCGCTCCCGCTCAGGGGCAGGGCGCTCAGAATCCGGGTGGTCAGAATCAGTTCCAGGAGGGCTGGTCGCAGCTGCCGCAGCGGGAGCCGCAGTCGAACCTGTACCGGCCCGGCCAGTCGCCGGTGACCGGTCGGCCGGGCGGCGGCGGCGGTCTCGGCGGGGGGCTCGGCGGCGGCGGTCTCGGCGGCGCCTCCAACGCACGCACCACCGCGGACCTCGCGGCCAAGGCGGCGCGCAAGGAGGCGGCGATGGTGAAGTCCGTCGGCATCGACGGACCGACCCGGAGCATCGCTCGCCCGGAACTGATCAAGGACATGCCCGATCTGTCCGAGATCCGGCACCCGCTGCCGCCCGCGGAGAAGACCGCCCCCGGTGTGTCCCCGCAGTCGCCGCTGCCGACCGCGGTGCCGGTGGCGATGGCCGCGGCCGTGTCCGCGGGCGATCCGTTGCGCGCCACCGTGCAGATCCGCCGCATCGACCCCTGGTCGACGCTGAAGATCTCGCTGGTGATCAGCGTGGCGCTGTTCTTCGTGTGGATGCTCGCGGTCGGTCTGCTCTACATCGTGCTCGAGGGCATGGGCGTGTGGGAGCGGCTGAACAACACCTTCACCGAGATGGTGTCGCAGGACGGCGGCACCTCCGGGCTCATCGACGCGGGCACGGTGTTCGGCTACGCCGGTGTCATCGGCCTGATCAATGTCGTGCTGTTCACCGCGCTCGGCACGGTCGGCACATTCATCTACAACCAGTGCTGCGATCTGGTCGGCGGCATCCAGGTGACCCTGGCCGACCCGGACTAGTCCACGGCAGGCCGAGCCACGGCCACAGCCACCGTGTGACGGCCGGCATCATCTCCGCGGAGACGATGCCGGCCGTCGCTCTTCCCGCCCGGCGAACTGTGCGATGGATATCTGTCTGACCAGCCGTTTTGGTTGTTCTCGCTATGTCGGGTAACCTTTGTCCTCGGTTCGCCCGATACGGTGCGAGACCGGATACGGGCCTATAGCTCAGGCGGTTAGAGCGCTTCGCTGATAACGAAGAGGTCGGAGGTTCAAGTCCTCCTAGGCCCACTCCTACTCCCCGAACCGCACAGTAGGGTGGACATCATGAAGATTGTTCTCACGGTCGGCGTCGTTCTCGCCGTTCTGATCGGGATCACCAAACTCCGCAAGCGCGAGGAAGCCGACCACTGGCACGAGGTCACCGCCCGCTGACCTCGCTGCGGCACCGGAATTCCGGTGACTCGGGGCCTTAGCTCAATTGGCAGAGCACTGCCTTTGCAAGGCAGGGGTTAGGGGTTCGATTCCCCTAGGCTCCACTCCGTAAATGCTCCCGACCCGAAATCCACAGGGCGGGAGCATTTTTCGTTTCGTGATGTCCTCGGGCGATTCCGCGTCCGCGACCGGCAGGTGATCGGCCGGGCTAGCGTGCAGGTATGAGCACAGTGTTCGACCATCTGCTGACCGAGGAGCCGGGCGCGCCGACGGCGTCGATGAACGAGGCGTGGCAGCGGTGTCGCGCGGTATCGGAACGCTTCCCGGACTCGGTGGATGCGGCGGTGGCAGGTGGCTTCGTGGCGGACCGGCTGGGTTATGCGTTCCTGGCCGGGTATCAGGCGGCGATCGTGGCGCTGCTGCCGGACCTGCCGCGGGATCGGGCGTATTCGCTGGCGGCGACGGAGGAGGGCGGCGGACATCCGGCGGCGATCCGGACCGTGCTGAGCGAGCGGGACGGCGTGTGGACGGTCCGGGGGACCAAGACGTTCACGACGCTGGCGGGTCTGGCGGACCGGTTGGTGGTGGTCGCGAGCCGAGGCACGGGGCCGGACGGACGCAATCGGCTGGCGGCTGCGCTCGTGGATGTCACCGAACCCGCGGTGACGGTGGCCGATCGGCCCGCACTCGCTTTCGCACCCGAGATCCCGCACGCCGTGGTCACTTTCGACGATGCGCGGGCGTGGCCGCTGCCGGGCGACGGCTACACCGACCTGCTCAAGCCGTTCCGCACGATCGAGGACATTCACGTGACCGCCGCGGCACTGGGGTGGCTGGTGCGGGTCGGCAGACAGGCGGACTGGCCACGGCCGGTGCTGCAACGTCTGCTCGGGATCGTCGCGGCGCTGCGCGGGCTGGGCGGGTGTCGGCCGTCCTCGTCCGGTGTGCACGTCGCCCTCGCCGGGATATTCGACGATGCCGAACGGCTGTTCGGGGAGATCGAGCCGCTCTGGGCCCGGGTCGAGGAGCAGACGCGGGCGCGCTGGGAGCGGGATCGCCCGTTGCTCGGCGTCGCGGGGCGGGCGCGGGATCTGCGACTGGCAACCGCCTGGCGAGCGGTCGGGACCGGGGATCGAGGATGACCGCTCGACCTGCCGCGGACATGGAGCGGGCCTCGGCGAAGGGGGGGAGTTAGCCGAGGCCCGCGTATGGTCGGCCCGGGGGGGAGGGGCCGACGCCAACGATCCTACGCGATAACCGGCCGATTGTGTGCGCGGCACGGCTGCGATTTCGCAGACATTCTCGACGTGTCCGACGGAGGTTCGACGCCGGCTTTCGGGTCTGCCCGCATCGGTGTGCAGCCGAACCGGAACGCCGTGGCATTCGGCCGGTTACGTTCGATTTCGTGATCTCGACGATCGCCGCGAGGTCGCGTGAATACGCGCTACCGATCGCCACGGGCGAACATGTCGTACCCCGGTGCCAAGATGGCGCGATGGCGATCGGGACGCGGGGGAGGCCGGTGTGACGACGGAACCGAGCGGGCGCGCGGCACGCGCGAAAAATGGGCTGCGTCCGGCGGGTGACGGGCAGATACTGGCACCAGCGCGCAACGGACGCCGAGAACCTCAGAGCGAGCAATCGTCTACGTCAGGAGAATAATGCCCGACGCAATAGTTGCCGAGGGGCTGGTCAAGCGTTACGGCCGGTTGGTCGCCCTCGACGGCCTGGACCTGACGGTGCCGGAGGGCACCGTGACCGCCCTACTCGGGCCCAACGGGGCGGGCAAGACCACCACCGTCCGCGTGCTCACCACGCTGCTCATCCCCGACGCGGGCAGCGCCACCGTCGCGGGTATCGACGTGCTGCGCAATCCACAGGCGCTGCGCTCCCGGATCGGCGCCTCCGGGCAGTACTCGGCGGTGGACGAATATCTCACCGGGTTCGAAAATCTGGAGATGGTGGGGCGGCTCTACCACCTGGGCGTCAAGCGCAGCAAGGAACGCGCGCGCGAACTGCTGGAGCGTTTCCGGCTCACCGACGCCGCCGACCGCCCGGTGCGCGGCTACTCCGGCGGTATGCGACGCAGGCTCGACCTGGCAGGCGCGCTGGTGGCCAACCCGCCGGTGTTGTTCCTCGACGAGCCGACCACCGGCCTGGATCCGCGGGCGCGGCTGGACCTGTGGGACGTGATCGAGGAACTGGTCGCCGGCGGCACCACGCTGCTGCTCACCACGCAATACATGGAGGAAGCCGATCGGCTGGCCGACGCCATCGCGGTGATCGACCACGGCAAGGTCATCGCGCGCGGCACCGCGGACGAGCTCAAGACCATGGTCGGCGGCGACCGGATCGAACTCACCGTGGAATCCGCCGCCGTGTTGCCCACGGCCGAGCGCGTGCTGAAACCGCTGGCAGACGGGGACATTCACCTCGAGCCGGGGTTGCGGCGCATCATCGTTCCGGTCAGCAACGGCTCGCAGGCGCTGGTGGACGCCATCGGCCTGCTCGGCGGCGCGGGCGTACAGATCCACGACGTCGGATTGCGCAGACCCTCGCTCGACGACGTGTTCCTCACCCTCACCGGCCACGAGGCCGAAGAACGCCCGTCCGGTCCGGGTGCGAGCGACGCGACGGAAAGGATCTCTCGATGACCTCGGCACCGACGACGTTCGACCCCGCGGCGGAACCGGGCATGACCAGCCGGATCGCCATGGTCGTCACCGACAGCATCACGGTCACCAAGCGCAATGTCATCAAGATCAAGCGTGTACCGGACGTCCTGATCTTCTCGACGCTCTCGCCGATCATGTTCGTGCTGCTGTTCGCCTACGTGTTCGGCACCGCGATCCAGGTGCCCGGCCTCGAGGGCGGCTACCGCGAGTTCTTGATCGCGGGCATCTTCGCCCAGACCGTCGTGTTCGGCGCGTCCTTCACCGGTGCGAGCCTGGCCGAGGACATGCAGAAGGGCATCATCGACCGGTTCCGTTCGCTGCCGATGGCGCCGGTGGCGGTGCTGATCGGCCGGACCGTCAGCGACGTGGTGATCAACATCGTCAGCCTGACGGTCATGTCGGTGACCGGACTGCTGGTCGGCTGGCGCATCCGCGGATCGTTCCTGGACGCGGTGCTGGCCTACCTGCTGCTGTTGCTGTTCGCCTACGCGCTGTCCTGGATCATGGCCGTGGTGGGCCTGCTGGTCCGTTCACCGGAGGTGTTCAACAACGCCAGCTTCATGGTGATGTTCCCGCTGACCTTCCTGGCCAACACCTTCGTCCCGATCGAGGATCTCCCCTCGGTGCTGAAGACGTTCGCCGAGTGGAACCCGGTCTCGGCAGTGGTGGCGGCGACCCGTGAACTGTTCGGCAACACCGGCGGGCTCACACCGCAGTCCGACGCCTGGTCGATGCAGCATCCGGTGGCGACCACGCTGATCTGGGTGGTCGTGATCCTGGTGGTGTTCGTGCCGCTGTCCTTGCGGCAGTACAAGCGGACCGTCAGCCGCTGAGCCCGCGAGGCGGGGACGCGCGCCGGCCCCGCCTCAGTGCGCGTCGGCCCCGGTCTGCGGAGCCGACGTCGCGCCCTCGGGCGAGGCGATGTCGCGGGTGTGGCCGATGCGCGGGGGCTCGGGGGCCGGCTCCGGCGTCATCGGTCGCTTGCTGCGCACGATCCAGGCCGCGCCGCCCGCCGCGCCGAGCAGGGCCGCGGCGATGAGCCGGTTACGGGAGTTCGGGGAGAGGAGCGAGGGCCTCGAGGTCATCGGACCACTCTCGCACAACGCGGCACATGATGCAGAAACCCCTGGTGACTGGTGGTGGAAGGATCGCTCGCCGCGGGCCGGTGTCCGAATCTGATTAGCATGGCCAGGGTGATGAACGCTCGCCCGTACGCGCCCACCTGCGTCCGACACCCCGATCGCGCGACAGGTCTGTCGTGCACGCGCTGTGGACGACCGGCATGCCCGGAGTGCCTGCGGCCCGCGGCCGTCGGACAGCACTGCGTGGATTGCGTGCGGGAAGGACAGTCGCAGGTGCGTCCGGTGCGCACGGTGGCGGGCGCGCCGGTCGCGCAGACCTCGACGCCCTATGTCACCTACGGCCTGATCGCGGTGAACCTGGTGTTCTACGCCATCACCGTGCTGCAGTCGGGCAGCCTGATGGAGAACTACCGCTCCTCGCTGTTCCTGCGGTTGGCGTTGATACCGTCCCTGGTCGCAGACGGGGAGTGGATCCGGTTGCTCGGGGCGGGCTTCCTGCACTGGGGGCCGCTACATCTGGCGCTCAATATGTTCGCGCTCTATGTGATCGGCATTCAGATCGAACCGGTCCTGGGTCGCTGGCGCCTGCTGTCGCTCTATCTCGTCTCGCTGATCGGCGGCGCCGCCGCGGGCATGCTGTTGGAGGCGCCGAACTCGATCGGGGCGGGCGCGTCCGGTGCGGTGTACGGCATGTTCGGCATGATCGCGGTGGTGATGTTCCGGTTGCGGATGAATCCCACGCAGATCCTGGTCATCATCGGCATCAATGTGTTCCTCAGCCTGAGCCTGCCGGGGATTTCGCTCTGGGTGCATCTCGGTGGCCTGGTGGCGGGCACGCTGGCCACGCTCGGTGTGCTGTTCCTGCCGGAGTGGCTGCGGGTGCGTGACGCCGAGACCGCGCGGCAGGTCGGCTGGGCGTCGATCGCCGGGGTGGCCGTGGTGTCGATCGTCGTCATCCTGGTGGCGGCAGCGCTGCTCAGCTGACCCATCGCGGTGATGCCTCGGCGGTGATGACTCAGTGGTGATGCCTCGGCGGTGATGACTCAGTGGTGATGCCTCGGCGGTGATTGCTTCACGTGAAACGTTGCGTGGAGCCGGTCCGGACGGTCAATCGCGCAGGAAGGCGAGGCGGTGCACGACCAGCGCCTCGAATACATTCTCCGGGTTGGTCCCGAGATCCCAACGGCCGAAGATCAGCAATCGCTCGCCGTCACCGTGGCGGACGTCGATCTCCAGCATGGGGGTGCGGCGGCCGAGCCTGCGATAGCTCACGACTCGGGCCCGGATCAACTCGTCGGGGCGATACTCGGTCGGGCCGAGCAGGTTACGCACGATCAGGCGCGGTTCGGCGCCCGGGCGCACTTCCAGGCGGGGGCGTTGCCGTACGCCGAGCACGGTGAGTCCGAGCAGGGCGGCCGCGGCCACGCCGACGATCAGCTTGCTCGGCGCGTCACCGGCGAAGAGAGCGGCGACCGCCAGCACCACGCCGCCGATCCCGACGGCGACCAGTGCCGGGGTGGGGGTGGACCAGGTGAGGCGAGACGGCGATTCCGGGTCGGTCGATTCCGGGTTCACGTGGAGCTGTCCCCCATCCATCCTCGAGTTGTCCACAGGCTCATCCACAGGGTGTGCATGAATGACACAGGTGTAATTAACCGGCCCGGTACGGATGGGCGCAGGTCAGCGCCATCGCATGGTCATGATGAGACCGACCACCATGAGGCCGAAGCCGATCAGGAAGTTCCACGCGTTGAGGTCGCTCATCCAGCTGATCTGCTCGGCGGCCAGGTAGTACACCAGCAGCCAGAGCAGCCCGGCGAGCATGAAGCCGAGCATGATCGCGACGTACCAGACCGGCGATGGACCCGCTTTGACCTTGACCGGAGTACGGCTGGCGGGGTTGATCGAGTAATCGGCCTTCTTGCGGACCTTCGACTTCGGCATGACATCCTCGGTATCGGCGTACGGTGGACCGGAGGGCGGTCGCTGTCAAGGCTATCCCAACAGGTAATCGATGGGGCAGCCCGGCGAACCTGCACTAATGTCGAAGCCATGCGTGTTCTGGTCGTCGACAACTACGACAGCTTCGTGTTCAACCTGGTGCAGTACCTGGGCCAGCTGGGAGCCGAGGCCATCGTCTGGCGCAACGACGATCCCCGGCTGGCGGATGCCGAAGCCGTCACCGCCGATGTCGACGGCATTCTCATCAGCCCCGGCCCCGGCACCCCGGACCGCGCGGGCGCCAGCATCGACCTCGTGCGCGCTTGCGCGAAGACCGGTACGCCACTGCTCGGCGTGTGCTTGGGCCACCAGGCCATCGGCGAGGCGTTCGGCGCCACCGTCACCCGTGCCCCCGAACTGCTGCACGGCAAGACCAGTTCGGTCTTCCACATCGGTGCGGGCGTGCTCGCCGGGCTGCCCGACCCGTTCACCGCCACCCGATACCACTCGCTGACCGTGCTCGAAGAGACTCTGCCCGCCGAGATCGAGGTGCTCGGGCGCACCGAATCGGGCGTGGTGATGGCGATGCGCCATCGAGAACTGCCGATCCACGGCGTTCAGTTCCATCCCGAGTCGGTGCTCACCCAGGGTGGGCACCGGATGCTGGCGAACTGGCTGGGCGTGTGCGGTGAGCGCCCGGCCGAGGGGCTGGTGGAGAAACTGGAGGCGGAGGTCGCGTCGCTGGTGCTGCGGTGAGCGCGCCCGCCAGGCCGTACGTGCTGCTTTCGGCGGCGATGAGCCTGGACGGCTATCTCGACGACGACGGTCCGCACCGCCTGCTGCTCTCCGATGCGGCGGATTTCGACCGTGTCGATCAGATTCGCGCCGAATCCGACGCGATCATGGTCGGCGCCCAGACCCTGCGTTCGGACAACCCGCGCCTGCTCGTCGCCGACGAGTCCCGCAGGCGGGCGCGGATCGCGGCGGGCAAGCCGGAATTCCCGGCGAAGGTCACCGTCACCGCCGGCGGCCGGCTGGATCCGCGGCTGCGGGTATGGCACGACGGCGGGGTGAAACTCGTCTACACCACCGAGGCGGGCGCCGCGGCGATCGGTGATTCGCTGTCCGGGCTGGCCGAGGTGATCGTGCTCGGCCGGCAGGTGGATCTCGGCGCGCTGCTCGACGACCTGGGCGCGCGGGGGATCGAGAGGTTGATGGTGGAGGGCGGGACCAGGATCCACACCGCGTTCCTGGCCGGTGAGCTCGCCGACGAACTGCGCCTGGCCGTCGCTCCCTTGCTCGTGGGCGCGGCGAACGCGCCGCGCTTTGTGGATCCGGCGACATTTCCCCGGCGACGGGCGGTACTGGCCGACCTCACCCGTGTCGGCGATATGGCTGTGCTGCGGTATCTGTTGCGCGGGGAATCCATCGCCGACCGGGACCGGCGTTTCCTGCGCCGCGCGATCGAGCTGGCCGAGGCGTGCCCGCCCAGCCCGACGGCCTTCTCGGTGGGTGCGGTGATCGTCGCCGACGGTGTGGAGATCGCCACCGGGTATTCCCGCGAGACCGACGAGAAGGCGCACGCCGAGGAGTCGGCGCTCGCCAAGCTCGACCCGGCCGATCCGCGCCTGGCCGGGGCCACGATCTACAGCACGCTGGAACCGTGCTCGCAGCGCGCGACCGCGACCCGGCTGCCGTGCACCGACCGCATCCTGGCCGCGGGCATCGGCCGGGTGGTCATCGCCTGGCGTGAGCCCGCGACCTTCGTCCGCGATTGCGTGGGTGTGGAGAAACTGCGGGACAACGACGTCGAGGTGGTCGAGATCCCCGAGCTGGCCGAGGCGGCGATGTCGATGAACCGCCACCTCGACCTGGGCTGACCGGCTCTCGGGACGCGGTGATCGGGGCGGTTACGGCCTGCCGTAGACGGCGGTGACGAATTCGCCGAGCTGGTTGTCGTCGAGATGCCTGGCCAGATCGGCCTCGCTGATCATGCCGACCAGCCGCTTGTTGTCGATCACGGGCATCCGCTTGACCCGATGATTCTCCATCGCGTCGAGCACGTCCTCGACATCGGCGTCGGCCGACACCCAGCGCGGGGTCGCCTGACAGAGCTCGGCGGCGCGCGTGTCGGCGGGCGAGCCGCCGCGGGCCACGCACTTCAGCACGATGTCGCGGTCGGTGACGATGCCGCACATCCGTTCGTTCTCGTCGGCGACGACGAGCGAGCCGACGTCGAGCTCGGCCATCAGCTGGGCCGCGTGTTCGACGGTGTCCTGCTTGGAGATCCACTGTGCGCCGGGCTTCATGATGTCCCTGGCTGTGGTCATGGGTTCTTCTCCTCTTCCCTGCGGGATATTTGGTCCGGACGATCGGTCGTCCGACGAAGACCTGCCCATTCTCACGCCGCGGCCACCCGATCGCGCCCGTCATTCGGGTAACGATCGGGTGGCCGGGCCGAGCGAGGAGAGAGCCGGGGGATCAGGGTGGGCCGAGGACACCGGTGGTGATGGTGATGGTGCCGGTCTTCGACACCGATGAACCGGCCTGCGGCTGCTGGCTGACGATGCGGCCGACGCTGCCGGTGTCGAAAGTGCCGACGGTGGACTGGCTGATCTGCGCGGAGGTACCGGTCCAGCCCGCCTGGCGCAAGCGGTCCACCGCCTGGGAGGGGGTCAGCCCGACCAGGCTCGGCATGGTGATGTTGTCACCGGTGGAGACCTGCACGGTCACCGTCGAGCCACGATCGGCGCTGGTGCCGCCCGCCGGGTTGGTGCCGATCACCTCGCCCTTCGGGCGCGCCGAATCGACCTCCTCGATGGTGATCTTGAAGCCCGCGCTGTCGACGAGGTTCGGTTCTGCCACGCTGATGTCCTGGCCGACCACACTGGGCACCCGGACCTTCTCCGGCCCCTTGCCGACCCACACCACGATCGCCTGATCGATGTCGACACGCGAGCCGGCCGCGGGCTCGGTGCCGATCACCGAGTCGATGTCCTGGACGCTGGACTCCTTGCGTACCACGTTCGGGTCCATCCGCAGGCCGACGGCGTTGAGTTCCTGCTGGGCCTGCTCCACTGTCAATCCGTCGAGGCGGGGCACCTGCACCTGCGCGGGTCCGGAGGACACCTGCACGGTCACGGTGCTGCCCTCGTCGATGCGAGAACCGCCCAGCGGCTGAGTCGCGATGACATTGCCCGCGGCGACCTTGCTGTCGGGTTTCTGCTGGATCGCCACCGAGAAACCGAGCCGTTGCAGGGTGTCCTGCGCCTGCTGGGACGTCTTGTTCGACAGGTCGGGCACGGCCACCTGATCGGGCTTGCTGCCCGGACCGAGGAACACCCAGAACAGGGCGAACGCCACGGCCAGCACCGCCGCGGCGCCGAAGGCCAGGTAGGCGGTCCGCCGTCCGCGGCCGGGGTCGGCGGCCTCCTGCTCGGCGGTGGCAGGGTCGGCGTTCTCCTCGCGCGGATGCGTGCGGTAGCCGCGCGGCGCGGGCTCCTCGTCATCGAGGAAGGTGGTGCGGTCCTCGTCGGTCATCACCATCGGCGCGCTGGGCTTCTGCCCGCCCAGCACCCGGATCAGATCCGCGCGCATCTCCGCGGCGGTCTGATACCGGTTGGCCGGGTTCTTGCTCATCGCCTTGAGCACGATCGAGTCCAGTTCACGCGGCACCCCGTGGTGGACGTGCGAGGGCAGCCGCGGATCCTCCTTGACGTGCTGATAGGCCACGGCGACGGGGGAGTCGCCGCTGAACGGCGGTTCTCCGGTGAGGATCTCGAAGAGCACGCAGCCGACCGAGTACACATCCGAGCGGGCGTCCACGGTCTCACCGCGCGCCTGCTCGGGGGACAGGTACTGGGCGGTGCCGATGACGGCCGCGGTCTGGGTCATCGGGTTGGCGGCGTCGGCGATCGCGCGCGCGATGCCGAAGTCCATCACCTTCACCGCGCCGGACCGGTTGATCATGATGTTGGCCGGCTTCATGTCGCGATGCACGATGCCGTGTTTGTGGCTGAAGTCCAGCGCGGCGCAGACGTCGGCGACGACCTCCATGGCTCGTCTCGGCGCGAGCGGGCCCTTGCCACGCACGATGTCGCGCAGGGTGTCGCCTTCGACGTACTCCATGACGATGTAGGGCAGCGGGCCGCCGTCGATCTCGGCTTCGCCGGTGTCGTAGACGGCGACGATGGCCGGGTGGTTCAGCGCCGCGGCGTTCTGCGCCTCACGCTTGAAACGCAGGTAGAACGTGGGGTCGCGGGCCAGGTCGGCGCGCAGCACCTTGATCGCGACATCGCGGCTCAGCCGCAGATCCCTGGCCCTGTGTACTTCCGACATCCCGCCGAATCCGATGATCTCGCCCAGTTCATAGCGCGACGAGAGATTCTTCGGGGTCGTCATTGTTGTCCTTGCTCAGGTGTGGTGGGCGCGCTGGGAGTGGCCGTCGGACCTCCGGCACCGGAATCGGAATCCTCCGGGAATGGTAGGTCGAAAGTCGGGAACAAGGTGCGAGTAGTGGTCGTGCGCCGGGTCCGGGTCGGCTCCTGAGTGGTGGTCGGCGTTTCGGTCGTCGGCGCCACCGTGGTCGTGGTGGGCGGGACGGTCGTGGTGGTCGGCTCCGGCGTGGTCGTCGTCGGCTCCGGCTCGCTGGTCTGCGGCGGAGCGGGCGGCACGTACTGGGTGGTGGTCGGGTCGGCGGTGGTCGTTGTCGGTTGCGTCGGCGCCACCGTGGTCGTGGTGACCGGCGGGGTCTTCGGATCCGGGTTGGTGTCGCCGCCGAAGAGCAGCCACAGCACCGCGCCCGCCAGCACGAGCGCGGCCGCGCTGAGGCCGGCCATTACCTTCTGGGTGGTCGTCCACGGCTTGTCGCCGCCCTGCGGGTCCGGACCGTAATGACCGGGCGCGGCGTTCGGCCCCGTCCCGCTGTATCCGCCGCCGTTGTGATTGCTCATCATGGTCGCGGGTGCGTCGGCCTGACCCATGCCCGCGCCGACGGCGGCCGCGGCCGGTCGGCTGTAGCGCACTGTCGGACCGTCGTCGTGCGTCACGGGAATGGCGACCGTCGGCCCGGGCGGCAACAGTTGGGTGGCATCCTCGATCGGCCCCGACCCCGCGACGCCCTTGGGCGGCGGCGGACGATGTCCGGCGCGCACCGCGGCCACGGCGTCGGCGAATTCGCCGCCGCTGGCGTAGCGCCGCTGCGGGTCCTTGCCGATGGTGATCTCGATGAGTTCGCGCACGTTCGGCGGTACGTCCGACGGCAGTGGCGGCGGGGTCTCGCGCACGTGCTTCATCGCCACCGTGATGGCGCCGTCGCCGGTGAACGGGCGCTTGCCCGCCAGCGCCTCGTAGCCGACCACGCCGAGGGAATACACATCGCTGGCCGAGGTCGCGTCCTCGCCGACGGCCTGTTCGGGCGCGATGTACTGCGCGGTGCCCATCACCATGCCGGTTTTGGTGACCGGGCTGGCGTCGACCGCCTTGGCGATGCCGAAGTCGGTGATCTTCACCTGGCCGGTCGGCGTCACCAGGATGTTGCCCGGCTTGACGTCTCGGTGCACGACACCGGCGGCGTGCGCGGCTTCGAGCGCCCGGCCGGTCTGCTCGAGCATGTCCAGGCCCTGGTTGACCGAGAGCTTGCCCAGCCGGTTGAGCACCGCGTTGAGCGGTTCGCCCTGCACCAGCTCCATCACCAGGTACGAGGTCTCACCCGCGCTCGGGTCGTAGGTCTCGCCGTAGTCGTAGATTCCGGCGATGCCGGAATGGTTCAGCTGGGCCGTGGTCTGGGCCTCGGTCCGGAACCGCTGCCGGAAGGTCGGGTCGGCGGAGAATTCGGCCTTGAGGACCTTGACCGCCACCCGGCGGTTCAACCTCGTGTCCAGCGCTTCCCAGACCTGGCCCATGCCACCGGTGGCGATCAGGCGTTGCAGTCGGTAGCGGTCGGCGATCAGCGCACCGTTGTTCAGCATCGGGGCCCCCGAACCTCTCCTCGCACGTTCAATTCCTAGCCCCCTTGCAGACCGGCGTCGAGCACGGCCCTGGCGATGGGCGCCGCCACCGAGCCGCCGGTCGCCGCGAGCGCGCGGTCGCCGCCGTCCTCCACGATGACCGCGATGGCGATCTTCGGGTTCTGCGCCGGCGCGAAAGCGATGTACCAGGCGTGCGGCGGGGTGTTCCGCGGATCGGAACCGTGCTCGGCGGTGCCGGTCTTGGACGCGATCGTGTAGCCGGACCGCCCGCCGCCCGTGGTGTTCTTCTCCGACTCGATCATCATGGCGGTCACCTGGGAGGCCACGCCCGCGCTGACCGCCTGCCCGACCGAGACCGGCTTGGTCTCCGACAGCTCGCTCAGATCCGGGCCCTGTGTGGAGTCCACCAGGTACGGCTGCATGCGGACCCCGCCGTTGGCGATGGTGGCCGCGATGACCGCGTTGTCGAGCGGGGTGAGTGCCACGTCGCGCTGCCCGATGCTGCTCTGCCCGAGCGCGGCGTCGTCGGGGATGGGGCCCAGCGTGCTCTCGTACCAGTCCAGCGGGGTGCCGGGGTGCTCGCCGACGCCGAACGCCGCCGCGGTGTCCTCGAGCGCGGACGCGCCGACATCGATGCCCAGCTCCACGAAGGCGGTGTTGCACGACAGCCGGAACGCGTTGGTCAGCGTCGTGGTCGGGTCGCCGCCGCACGGATTGCCGTTGTAGTTCTCCAGCGAGGTGGTCGTGCCGGGCAGGGTGATCGACGGCGCGGCGGTGAGCTGGGTGTCCGGGGTGGCGACGCCGTTGGCCAGCGCGGCCGCGGTGACCACGACCTTGAACGTCGAGCCGGGCGGATAGGTCTGCGACACCGCGCGATTGAGCATCGGCTTGTCCGGATCGGACTGGAGCTCCTCGAGCGCCGCGGTGGTCTGCGCCGCGTCGTGGCCGGCCACCATGTTCGGGTCGTAGCTGGGGGTGGAGACCATGGTCAGGATCTTGCCGGTGCTCGGCTCGACGGCCACCACCGAGCCGGTGTAGCCCTTCGCCGTGAGCTGCTCGTAGGCGACCTGCTGCATCACCGGGTCGAGGGTGGTCAGCACATTGCCGCCGCGCGGATCCCGGCCGGAGACCAGGTCGATGAGTCTGCGGCCGAACAGCTGGCTGTCGGAGCCGTTGAGCAGCGGATCCTCGGTGCGTTCCAGCCCGCCGCTGCCGTTCTGCATCGTGTAGTACCCGGTGACCGGCGCGTAGGCCTGCGGATCGGTCGGGTAGACGCGCAGGTACTTGTACCGGTCGCCGGTCTCGATCGAGGAGGCCAGCACCGTGCCGCCCGCGGCGATCTGCCCACGCTGGCGGGAGTACTCGTCGAGCAGCACCCGGGAGTTGCGGGGGTCGTTGCGGTAGTCGTCGGCCTTGATGACCTGCACGTAGGTGGCGTTCATCAGCAACGCGACGACCATCACCATCACCGCGACCGCTACCCGTCGTAGTGGTGTGTTCATTCTGGGTGCCTCTGGTCCGGACGGCGGAGCATCTCGGTCTGCGCCTCGGCGATCGGCGCCGCCGGCTCACGCTTACGTACCGGAGCCGGGGCGCGGGCCGCGTCGGACACTTTGATCAGCAGCGCGAGCAGCGCGTAGTTCGACAGCAGCGAGGAGCCGCCGTAGGACATGAACGGTGTGGTCAGGCCGGTCAGCGGGATCAGCTTGGTGACACCGCCGACGACCACGAAGATCTGGATGGCCAGGGTGAAGGCCAGGCCCGCGGCGAGCAGCTTGCCGAAGCTGTCGCGCACCGCGAGCGCGGTGCGCAGTCCGCGCACGATCAGCACCAGGAACAGGATCAGCACGGCGGTCAGGCCGATCAGCCCCATCTCCTCGCCGATGGTGGTGACGATGAAGTCGGTCTTGGAGAAGGGCACCTGGTTCGGGCGTCCGCTGCCGAGTCCGGTGCCTGCCAGCCCGCCGGTGGCCAGTCCGAACAGCGACTGGGAGATCTGGTAGCCGGTGTTGCTGTAGTCGGCGAACGGGTCCAGCCAGGTGTCGATGCGGACCTTCACATGCCCGAAGATCTGGTAGGCGAAGACGAAACCGGCCAGCAGCAGGCTGAATCCGATGATCAGCCAGCCCACCCGCTCGGTGGCGATGTACAGCATCACCAGCACGGTGCTGAAGATCAGCAGCGAGGTGCCCAGGTCCTTCTCCAGTACCAGCACGCCGATGCAGATCACCCAGACCGCCAGGATCGGGCCGAGGTCGCGGGCGCGGGGGAAGTCCATGCCCAGCCAGTGCTTGCCCGCCACGGTGAACAGGTCGCGCTTGGAGACCAGCACCGAGGCGAAGAAGATGATCAGCAGCAGTTTGGCGAACTCGCCGGGCTGCACGCTGAAGCCGGGCAGCCTGATCCAGATCTTGGCGCCGTTGATCTCGGACATACTCGCGGGCAGCAGCGCCGGGATCATCAGGGCGACAAGGCCGATCAGGCCCAGGGTGTAGCTGTAGCGGGCCAGCGTGCGGTAGTCGCGCAACACCATGAGCACCGCGACGAACACCACCATGCCCAGTGCCGTCCACAGGATCTGCTGGTTGGCGTCGGGGGAGGGGATCGGCACCGAGTTGAACACCGCGTCCTGCGCCGCGCCCAGGTCGAGACGATGGATCAGCACCAGCCCGAGACCGTTGAGCACGGCCACGATCGGCAGCAACAGCGGATCGGCGAACGGCGCGAACCGGCGCACCGCCAGGTGCGCGACCGCGTACAAGGCCAGGAAAGCCGCGCCGTACTTGGCGATATCCCAGGTGATCGACTGCTCCTGGCTGGCTTCGACGAGGAACAGCGCGGCGGTCACCAGGACAGCCGCGAATCCGAGCAGCAGCAATTCGACATTGCGCCGGGTCGATGGTGGCGGCGCCGGCGCGAAACCACCCGGTGGACTCGGAAAGGCCCCGGCGGACGGCGGTGCCGGTGCGGACATCAGTCCGTCACCCGGCAGTTCTCCCCCGCGGTCTGGGGGCTCGGCGCCGGAGTCGCCGCGGCCGTCGGAACGCCGGTCTCGGGCGCCGGCTGCGGTGCGGGCTCGGGTGCGGGCGGTGCGGGCTCACCGGTCGGAGCGGGCGCCGGCTCACCGGTCGGAGCGGGCGCCGGCTCACCGGGCGCGGGCGCCGGTGCGCCGGGCACCGGTTGGCCACCGGGTGCGGGCTCGCCGGTGGGCGCGTTCGGCTGTGGCTGACCGGGTGCCGGAGTTCCGGGTGCGGGAGTTGCGGGTGCGGGCGTGGCAGGTGCGGGCGTGGCAGGCGCGGGCGTGGCGGGTTCGGTGCGGCACGGCGGCAGCAGTTCCTGCTCGGCGAGCACCCTGATCTGCTCCTGCGCCTTGTCCAGCGCACCGGGCGGCAGGCCGGCCTCGACCTTGTCCCGGCCGGTCTGGGCGAGGTCGTCGACGCGCAGCTTGTGGCATCCGGCGGGCAGCGGTTCGCCGGGGGCCAGCGTCGTCAGTTCGCCCTCGGCGTTCACGCAGCCCACGGTATGGACCTCGTGGATCGAATATCCGAGGATCGAGCCGGGCAGCCCGCGCAGGATCACCACCTGGCCGTCGTCCGCACCGACGTAGTAGTTGTTGCGGATCATCTTGTAGCCCACCAGAAGACCGGCGACGACCGCCACGATCAGGCCGACCGCGAGCAGCGCCCAGCGCAGCTTGTGCGACTTGGCGGGCGGCGGCGGTTCGGCCGGGGTGGCGGCGCGGCGTGGCGGAGTGGCGCGCGGCGGGCGCATGGCCGCGGCCCGGCCCGCGGCGGTGTTCGGCGGCGGGGTGTCCTCGTCCTGGCCGGAGGCGGCGCCCGCGACGATCGGATGGCTCTGGCCGTAGTCCAGGTCGATCACATCGGCGACCACGACGGTGACGTTGTCGGGTCCGCCGCTGCGCAGCGCGAGTTCGATGAGCCGGTCGGCGCACTCGTCGGTGGTGCCCTCGCGCATGGTGTTGGCGATGGTCTCGTCGCTCACCACATCCGACAGCCCGTCCGAGCACAGCAGGTAGCGGTCACCGGCGCGGGCTTCGCGCATGATCAGCGTGGGCTCGATCTCGTTGCCGGTGAGCGCGCGCATGATCAGCGACCGCTGCGGATGGGTGTGCGCCTGCTCGGCGGTGATCCGGCCCTCGTCGACCAGCGACTGGACGAAGGTGTCGTCCCTGGTGATCTGGTTCAGTTCGTCGCCGCGCAGCAGATACGCGCGGGAGTCGCCGATGTGGGCGAGGCCGAGCTTCTTGCCCGCGAACAGGATGGCGGTGAGCGTGGTGCCCATGCCGTCGAGTTCGGGTTCCTCCTCGACCTGATCGGCGATGGCGGCATTGCCCTCGCGCACCGCGCGATCGAGCTTGCCGAGCAGATCGTCGCCGGGTTCGTCGTCATCGAGGTGGGCGAGCGCGGCGATCATCAGCTGTGAGGCGACTTCGCCCGCCGCGTGTCCGCCCATGCCGTCGGCGAGAGCGAGCAGTCGCGCCCCGGCGTAGACGGAATCCTCGTTGTTGCCTCGGACGAGACCGCGGTCGCTGCGCGCTGCGTAGCGGAGAACAAGTGTCACGGTCGGAGCTCGATCACTGTCTTACCGACCCGGACCGGAGTACCGAGCGGAACACGGACGGCGGTGGTGACTTTCGCGCGATCCAGATAGGTGCCGTTGGTCGAGCCGAGATCCTCGACGTACCAGTCGTCACCCCGCGGCGAGAGTCGTGCGTGCCTGGTGGAGGCGTAGTCATCGGTGAGTACCAGCGTCGAGTCGTCCGCACGCCCGATCAGCACCGGCTGGGTGCTCAGGGAGATGCGGGTGCCGGCGAGTGAACCTTGAGTCACCACAAGATATTTGGCGCCCTTCTGGCCTCGACGCAAGGATGGCAGCACCGCGGAACCGCGCGCGGCCCTGGGCTGGATCCGAATGCCGGATGCCGCGTAGATGTCGCTGCGCAGAGTCCGCAGCACCGCCCAGACGAACAGCCACAGCAGCAGCAGGAACCCCGCGCGGGTCAGTTGCAGGATCAATCCCTGCACGGCGTTCCACCTCCTGCTTCGACCATGGGTATTCCGGTGCCATCGGTGCGGATCGGCCGACCCCCACACAACTGCCTGCCGCGAGACTCCGTGCGGAGCCGCGCGTAGGCAGCATCATAGGGCTGTCGGCCGATTCTCGATGATCGCGAGCTTACGGGATCACACGATCCGGATCAGGATCTCCGAATGTCCGGCCCGGATCACGTCGCCGTCGGCGAGTTGCCAGTCCTGCACCGGTGAGCCGTTGACCAACGTGCCGTTGGTCGAGCCGAGGTCGGAGAGCATGGCCGTCTGGCCGTCCCAGCGGACCTCGATGTGGCGGCGCGAGACGCCGGTGTCGGGCAGCCGGAAATGCGCGTCCTGACCACGGCCGATGATGTTCGAGCCCTCGCGCAGCTGGTAGGTACGGCCGCTGCCGTCGTCGAGCTGGAGGGTGGCCGAGTAGCCGGAGCCGGCGGCCGGAGCGCCGCCGTAGGCGGGAGCGGCGTAACCGGCCTGCTGGCCGTAGCCCGGCTGTTGCGGGTAGCCGCCGCCCGCGGCCGGAGCGGGAGCCGGGGCCGCCTGGCCGTATCCGGCAGCCGGTTCGTCGGCGCCGTAGCCGGGCTCGGCGTAACCGGGATCACGGTAGCCGGGTTCGGCGTAGCCCGGCTGGCCGTAGCCGGGCGCGCCCTGGCCGTAGCCGGGTTCGGCGTAGCCCTGGTCGCCGTAGCCGCCCTGCTGGGCGCCGTAGCCCGCGCCCTGTCCGTAGCCGCCCTGGTCGGCGTAGCCCTGCTGGCCCGCGCCCGGCTGTCCGTAGCCGGGATCGGCGTAGGCCTGCTGGCCGCCGCCCTGTCCGTAACCGCCCTGGTCGGCGCCGCCCTGGGCATAGCCCTGATCGCCGCCGTAGCCGGGCTGCTCGTAGCCCTGATCGCCGTAGCCGGGCCGACCGTAACCGCCGCCCTGCGGGGCGTACCCGGGCGCGCCGCCCTGCTGGTAGTCGGCGCCCTGCTGGTAGTCGGCACCCTGCTGGTAGTCGTAGCCGTTCTGGTAGTCGCCGTACCCCTGACCGGACTCCGGTGCGCGGTAATCGCCGCCCCCGCCGCCGTACGGCGCGCCACCGCGGCCGTACTCGTCGGGGTATGCGCCGTTCGGGCCGGCGGCGGGACGGCCCGCGGGCGGCGGAGCGTACCCGCGATTACGTGGATCGGACTCCGCGGGCTCACGGCTCGGGTCGTAGCCAGAGTTCTGCGTCATGGGGCCAGCTCCTGGGTGCGGGTGTGCAGGTCGTTGTGGCGTGGGTTCTGGGCTCGGGGCCGGGGAGCCCCGGCGACCGACGTCCGGATCGACGCGGCCGCTCGCCCTGAACTGTCCGGTGTGCAGCGTAGGTGATGCCTCGAACGCTACGTGTACTTCGCCGTAGGTCTGCCACCCTTGATCACGGATGTAGTCCTGGAGATGTTTGGCGAACGCGCGGGTCGTGAGGTCGTGATCGGCGTCCAGTTGCTGGTGGTCTGCGGAGTTGATGGTGATCACATAGCTGTTGGGAGCCAACAGGTGACCGCCACCCACGTCCTGCACATTGTCGGCGGCTTCGCGCTGCAGCGCAGCCTCGACTTCCTGGGGCACGACGCTGCCCCCGAAGACCCGGGCGAACACGTCACCGACGGCGCCCTGCAGACGACGCTCGAACCGTGAAACGATGCCCATGCCGGCCTCCCTTCGGTGAGCGTCTTCCTTTGGTCATTCCCAGCTTGATAACAACGACACACGCGGCGGGCGTGTCGTCGAACGGCCACGTCCCCTGCATGATATCCGCGAACCGGCACCGCTGATTCGCTACATCGGTAACTCACGGGAACACCACAGGGTTCCCGGGTCGTTCTCCGGGCTGTACACAGGACCGTACAACCAACCCTGAGCTGCCGATTTCATGTCTCCCAGATCGGCGTGTTACTGTCTTCGAGTCGCTCGGGCGAGTGGCGGAATGGCAGACGCGCTGGCTTCAGGTGCCAGTGTCCGAAAGGACGTGGGGGTTCAAGTCCCCCTTCGCCCACAGAGAGCAGTTCGGTGAACTGTGACAGATGAGGCCGGGAACTCGCATCGAGTTCCCGGCCTCATCTGTGTTCCGCCCGGCTGATCCGACCCGGCTGTACCGACCCGGGCTCGATCGAGCACCGGCTCAGGAATCCGGACATATCGAATCTAGACTCGCCGATCGTGCGCATCGCGACCTTCAATATCAACGGGATTCGTGCGGCGCAGCGCCGCGGGTTCGAGGAGTGGCTGCGTGCTCGAGCGCCCGATGTGGTCGCGTTGCAGGAAGTCCGTGCGCCCGCGGCGGCGATTCCGGCCGGAGTGTTCGGTGATCACCACCTCACCTATGAGCAGGGAACCGTGCCGGGACGCAACGGCGTCGCGATCCTGACCCGCCACCCGCCGCGGGCGGTGCGTTCGTGGAGCGGCACGGTGCTGCTTCGGCAGCCGGGCGGCGATCACCTCGACACGGTGGATCTCGACACGGTGGACCTCGACCCTGTCCCCTTGGCGCGGGGGTTGCGGGAATTCGCCGATCAGGGCCGCTATGTCGAGGTCGAGCTCGCGGACGCGCCGATCACCGTGGCGTCGCTGTATCTGCCGAAGGGCGGGTTACCCGCTCATCTGCAGAAGCCGGGCCGGATGCGGGAGGCGCCGGACGGTGGCGCCCGCTATCACCGCAAGATGCGGTTCCTCGAGGCGTACGCGCGTCAGCTCACCAGGGCCAGGCGCGCCGCTCGTGCGCAGGGCCGAGAACTGTTGCTGATGGGCGACCTCAATATCGCGCACACCCGGCACGACGTGCGGAACTGGCGCCGTAGTAATCAGGTCGAGGGCTACCTCCCCGAGGAACGGGCGTGGTTCGACTCGATCCTTTCGCCGCGCACCCTCGTCGACGTGGTGCGTCACCATCATCCGGGTATCGACGGACCGTATTCGTGGTGGTCCTGGCTCGGGCGGTCGTTCACCGACGATGTCGGCTGGCGCATCGACTACCACCTCGCGACGCCGGCACTCGCGCGCGCCTCGGTCTGCGCGGGAACCGATCGGGATCCGGCGGCGGACCGGCGGATCAGCGATCACGCGCCGGTGGTCGTCGACTACGACCTCGCGGCCCTGGAGAGCGGGTCCGCGAGGCGCCGCACTGTTGATCTGGACGATAACCTGTTCTAGTTTCTCTCCATGCGTAGATACGACGGTCGTCGCGTCCTGGTCACCGGTGCGGGCTCGGGCATCGGACAGGGCATCGCCCTGCGGCTGCTGGCGGAGGGGGCGCAGCTGGTCGCCGCCGACATCGACTCCGCCGGGCTCGACCTCACCGCCGAGAAGGCCGGCGAGGACGCCGACCGGCTGCGGTCGGTGCAGATCGACATCACCGCCCCGGACTCGGTCGCGGCCGCCCTCGCAAGCGCGCGCGAATTCCTCGGCGGGCTCGATGTGCTGGTCAACGCCGCGGGCATCCTGAAACCGGCGCGCACCCACGAGATGCCGCTGGAGGCATGGAACCAGGTCATCACCGTCAACCTCACCGGCACCTTCCTGGTGACGCAGGCCGCGCTGCCCGCGCTGGTGGAATCCGGGCACGGAGTGGTGGTGAACCTGTCCTCCACCTCGGCCTTCAGTGCCGCGCCCTACCTCGCGGCCTACGCGGCGTCCAAGGGCGGCGTGAACGCTTTCACCCACGCCATCGCGCTGGAGTACGCCAAGGACGGTCTGCGCGCGGTGAACATCGTGCCCGCGGGCATCACCAGCGGGATCACCACGAAATCGATCATGGATCAGCCCGACGGAGCCGATTTCAGTCTCTACGCCCGCCAGATCGGCTGGCTCGACGGCGGCAAGCTCGGCTCGCCGGAGGATATCGCGGGCGTGGTCGCGATGGTCGCCTCCGACGACGGTCGCTACATGACCGGCACCGAGATCCGCGTCGACGGCGGCGCGCTCATGTGAGTTCGCCGACAGTGTGACGGGTGATTCCGCGAGTGCGGGGTCACCCGTTTCGCGTTCGTCCGACCGGCGTCGCCGCGGCCAGCAGTGTCGCGGCGTTCGGTCCGGTCGCCAGGCCGAAGCGCACCAGGTCCAGGGTGCGGGCGATGGCGGCCGCGCGTTCGTCGGAGTTCAGATGGCCGACCGCGCGGTCGACGATGAGCGAGGCCATCCCGTGCACCGCGGCCCAGGCGGCGTATTCGGCGTCGGGCCGGTGTGCCGGATCGGTGAAGCCGATCTCGACCAGTTCGTCGAGCACCGTCGAGAGCAACTGGAAGGCGGGCGCGTTCCATTCGCCGGGGCCGGTCGGTTCGGGCTTGCTGCAGAAGGCGGTGCGGAACAGGCCGGGCTCGCGCTGGGCGAAGGTGATGTATCCGTGCCCGATCGCCGAGAGCCGGGCCACCGCGTCGGCACCGGGGGGCAGCCCGGCGAGCACCTCGCCCATGGCCGCGAACAAGGTCTGCTGCGCCTGCTCCTGCGCGGCGTCGAGCAGCTCCTCGTGATTGGTGAAGTGCCGGTACGCGGCGGTCGGGGTGACGCCGACACGCCGAGCCGCCGCGCGCACCGTGACCGCTTCCGGACCGCCGGTCTCCGCCAGCTCCGCAGCGGCCGTGACCAGGGCGTTCCGTAGATCTCCATGGTGGTAGCGACGTGCTTTCGCGGAAGTGGTCACTCTTTCGATGTTGACACCTGTGCACATGCGGTGGCAAGTTAACACCTGCAAAGTTGTCACCCGTAAACATGTGTGATCGAAAGGGTCGAGATGTTCGACAACCTGGGCAGATTCATCGTCCGGCGGGCCCGCTGGATCCTCGTCGCCAGCGTTCTCGCGCTGGTCGCGGGCGCGGCGCTCGGTGTCACCGCCTTCTCGAAGATGGATTCGGGCGGCCAAGAGGACCCGGGCGCGGAAGCCAGTCTCGCGGCCGACGCGCTCACCGAGCACTACGGCGCGGGCACCGACTACGTGTTCCTGGTCCGTGCGGGCAACGGCGATGTGGACAGCTCCGCGGTGGCCGAGTTCGGCCGGAACCTCACCCGGGAACTCCGGGCCGACGCCCGGCTCACCGACATCGTGTCCTACTGGGAGACCGGTGCTCCCGCGATGAAATCCACCGACGGGGCCGCCGCGGTGATCCTGGCGGGCAACCCGGATGCGGAAGCTTCCGAGCACGCCGGGCAGATCATCGCCGACTATCGCGCCGACGGGCCGGTAGCCCGAGTCCAGGTAGGCGGCTTCGATCCGACCTTCCACGCCATCAGTGCACAGATCGGCAAGGATCTCGGCCTGGCCGAGGGGATCGCGGTGCCGATCATCCTGGCGTTGCTCGTGCTGGCCTTCGGCAATGTGATCGCGGCCCTGCTCGTCCTGCTCACCGGCGGCATCGCGATCCTGGGCACATTCGCCGAACTGTCGGTGCTCGGCTCGCTCACCGATGTCTCGATCTACGCGGTCAACCTGACCACGGCATTGGGCTTGGGGTTGGCCGTGGACTACGGGCTGCTGATGGTCAGCCGCTTCCGGGAACGCCGGGCCGACGGAGCGGATACCGGGGAGGCGGTGGTCCTCGCGGTGTCGACCTCGGGGCGCACCATCGCGTTCAGCGCCGCGACCGTGGTGGCGGCGCTGTCGTCGTTGGTGATCTTCCCGCAGTACTTTCTGCGCTCCTTCGCCTACGCGGGCATCGGGGTGGTGGCGATCTCGGCGGCCGCCGCGGTGTTCACCCTGCCCGCACTGCTGACCGTGCTCGGCGACCGTTCCGACGCGCTGCGCGTCCCCGGCGTGCGTGGCCTGCGCGGTGACGCGGCGCCGTTCTGGGCAGGTGTGGCGCGCACAGCGATGCGCAGGCCGCTGCTGACCGGCGTGCCGGTCGTGCTGGTCCTGCTGCTGGCCGCCGCGCCGCTGCTCGGGGTGCGCTTCGGTACGCCCGACGATCGGGTGCTGCCCACCGCCACCGAGGTCAGGCAGGTCGGGGACGCGATGCGCTCGGAGTTCGGCGGCGGCGAGTCGGGTGCGCTGACGGTCGTGATCGCGTCCCCGGTCGCCGGGCCGCCATTGGCCGACTACGCCGCCGCGCTCTCGCGGGTGGACCGGGTGGGCCAGGTCGATTCCGCCGCAGGCACATTCGCAGGCGGCGCGCTGGTCGCGACCTCCCCGGCGGACCTGCGCTTCGCGCGCGCCGACGCCCAACGTCTTGACGTGCGCACCGATCTGGACCGCGACTCCGCCGAGGCACGTGACCTGGTCGACCGGGTGCGCGCCGTGCCGGCGCCCGCCGGGACCACCGCCTTGGTCGGCGGTGAGGCCGCCGAACTGCGAGACAGTCTGGCCTCCATCGGTTCCCGGTTGCCCGCCGCGCTCGCCTGGATCGTGCTGACCACCTTCGTGCTGCTGTTCCTGTTCACCGGCAGCGTGATCCAACCGCTGCGGGCGCTGGCGTCCAACGCGCTGAGCCTGGCGGCCACGCTGGGACTGATGGTGCTGGTCTTCCAGGAAGGCTTCCTGTCGGGTCCGCTCGGGTTCACCCCGGCGCCGCTGGACGTGTCGATGCTGTTGCTGCTGTTCTGCATCACCTTCGGCCTGTCGATGGATTACGAGGTGTTCGTGGTCAGCCGGATCAAGGAGTTGCACGACGGCGGAGCGAGCACCGAGACGGCCGTGGTCGAGGGCGTCGCGCGCACCGGCAGGCTGGTCACCACCGCGGCGGCGCTGATCTCCATCAGCTTCCTCGCCTTCGTCACCAGCGACGTGCGGTTCATCCAGTTCTTCGGATTGGGGGCGGGCCTGGCGATTCTGATCGACGCCACCCTGGTGCGCGGTGTGTTGGTTCCGGTCACCATGCGCCTGCTCGGGCGCGCGGCCTGGTACGCGCCCCGGCCGTTGCGTCTGGTGCACGCGAGGTTCGGCTTGGCCGAAGCGTGATCGTCGCTGCGGTATGACGACCTGTCGCCGTGCCCGGCCGGTTCGGAGAACACCGGCCGGGCACGGCCGTGCGGTCGCGAAAACCCCAGGTAATCACCTGCATGTAGCGAAGATCACAGTTTGGATATCCAGTTGCGCACATGCTGCTGAGGCGGTGCGTTCGTATCCACGGAGGGGGCCGCTGGTTACCTTCCGGGCATACCGTCGGAAGTGATGCCCGAACCGTCCGAACAGTATGCGAGTACTGGATATTGCGGCCTAAACAAACTGCAAGTCTTTTTTCGAACTCGAAACTTCCAGCAATCCCGCGATTGTCCGCAAAAGTCCTGGCAGGCAGTCCATCTGGTGGGCATACCGAATTCTTGGTGGGTGTACCGCTATTTCTTCAAGACTCCATTGAGAGGTCTATGGCGAGGCGCCTGCCGGTGCAGGTGCATGAGCATTCAACCCTGTTTCCGGGACCGCGAACGCGCCGCCGTGGCGGGCGCTGCGGATTAGCTGAATGTGGGCCGGCGGGGCGTTGGCGAGGGTTAACTGGACCGTGATCAAACCGGTTGACAATGCCCGGAAGGGGTTGCGTGGGGGTAACGATTGTGTAGAGTCAACGGCAACGCTGGCCGCAGCTGAGCTGGACTCGCTGCGGCCAGCGGAACTCAAATGGGGGATGTCGCAAGGTAATTCGCAGGACGCGATTGCTGTTTATTATCCCGCCTCATCGCGAGCCCGGTGTGCTCACTGTTGTCTGCTCGTTCATCTCGCCGACACCCGAACCCGGGACAGCCGCACCCGACAGGCCCCACCGCGCGGCGTTCGCGCCCGTGATGCCGGCGTCCGCTTCGATCGCCGCCCGCGTAAAGCCCGGCACGACGGCCCGCGCATCGATCGGATCACTCCCGCTCGCGCCGGACGAAGTCCCCGCCGCGCGGCGGCCCAGCACGAAGACGTAGGCGAGGAACAACGCCTCGGCGAGGAAGCCGATCGCCACCCGCACCGGCGCGGGCAGGCCGCTCGGGGTCACGAAGCCCTCCAGCAGGCCGGAGACGAACAGCACGAGTACCAGGCCCATCGCGATCGCCGCGGTCGCCCGGCCCTGCCGCGCCACCGCTTCCAGCCGGCCGAGCCTGCCCGGATCGATCAGCGTCCAGCCCAGCTGCAATCCGGCGCCGCCTGCCACGAACACCGCGGTCAGCTCCAGCGTGCCGTGCGGGAGGATGAATCCGAAGAAGGCGTCCAGCCTGCCCGCGTCGGCCATCAGGCCCGCGCTGACGCCGACGTTCAGCGCGTTCATGAACAGCAGGTACACCGCGGGCAGGATCAGCACGCCGGTGAACAGGGCGATCGCGGCGACCCACGAGTTGTTGGTCCACACCTGGGCGGCGAAGGCGTCGTTCGGATGCTCGGTGTAGTAGGTCTCGAAGGCGCCGCCCGGCGCGGTCAGCGCCTCGTGGTCGTCCGGGAGGCCGAAGAACTCCTTGGCCCGGCCGGAGCCCTCGATCCAAGTGCCCAGCCCAGCGGCGACCGTGAGGAACGTCGCCGCCACCCCCACCCACCACGGCCAGGCGCGATACACCGCTGCCGGGAAGGTGTGGGTGAAGAACCTGCCGATCTGGACCCAGGTGTCGGACCTGGTGCCTGCCACGCGGACTCGTGCCCTGGTCAGGATCGCGCTCAAGCCCGCGACCAGCTGCGGGTCCGGGCTGTGTGTCTGCAGACGCGCCAGCTGCTGGGAGGTCCGCCGGTAGAGCACGACCAGTTCATCGGCCTCGGCCCCGGTGAGTTTGCGCTTGCGCGCGAGCTGGTCGAGTCGAAACCAGGCCCGCCGGTGTGCGTAACTGTATGCGTCTACGTCCATGTCGGTTGCCTTCCACTACCGCCGGTCGAGAGAATGCTGACGAGATGGCTGAATTCACCACCGGCGAAGCGGTCGCCCTCGAGCTGCCGATCGCCCGCATCCCCACCAGGGCTGCCGCGTTCCTCATCGATGTGGTGGTCCAGGTGACGTGCGCCTTCGGGTTGTTCCTGGCCATCGCCGTCCTGCTGGTCGACAGCGGCGCGGACTCCGCCTGGCTGGACACCGCGACCATTGTCACGATCGTCGCCGTCCTGGTCGGTTACCCGGTCGCCTGCGAGACCCTGACGCGCGGGCGGACGCTCGGCAAGGCCGCGCTCGGCCTGCGGGTGCTGCGCGCGGACGGCGGGCCGATCGACTTCCGGCACGCGGTCACCCGTGGGCTGGCGGGCGCGATCGTCGATTTCTGGATGTTCGGCGGCTTCGGTGTGATCGCGGTGCTCACCTCGCTGTGCTCGCCTTCGGCCCGCCGGGTCGGCGATGTGCTCGCGGGCACCGTGGTCGTGCACGCCGAGGCGCCGTTGCCCGCGCCCGCGCTGGCCCGTACCCCGCCCTGGCTGTCCGACTGGGCGGCGCGTCTGGATCTGTCCGGCATCTCCGAAGATCTCGGGCTCGCGGTGCGTCAGTACCTCACCCGGCTGCCGACTCTCACCCCGCAGGCACAGGACAGTCTCGGCCACCGGTTGGCCGAGGCGGTCTGTGCCCGGTTGGCGGTGCCCCGGCCACAGGGTTACCCGCCGGTGCAGATCCTCGGCGCGATCCTCGCCGAACGTCAGCGGCGCGCACTGGCCCCGGGCGGGCCGGGACTGCTCCGGACGGTCTGACCGTCCGGGTCGCCCCGATCGATCGACAGCGCGTCTCATAGCGAGCCGGACTGTTTGAGCTCCAGGTATTCGTCGGCCAGCAGACTCGGCAGTCGATCGGGCGCCGCGGAAACCACCTCGATACCCTTGCGCCGCAACGACTCCTGCACCAGCGATCGTTCGGCGAGCGCGGATTCGGCGGCGGCGGCGAGATAGATGTCGTCGAGACTGTCGCGCGCGGCGGCGGCCGCGGCGATCTCCGGATCGACCACCGACACCACCAGCACCCGGTGACGGTGGGCCAGCACCGGGAGCGCCGGGAGCAAATTCTCCTCCACGACAGCGGCGTCCAGGCCGGTGAACAACACGACCAGGCACCGCCGCCTGGCGCGTTCCAGGGTGGCACGGACCAAGCCCGCGCTGTCGGTGTCGGTCATGACGGGCACCACGCCGGCCAAGGCGTGCATGAGTTGGGGCTGCAGACGATTGCCTGCCGCGCCGCGCACTTCGGCGCGCACCGTGCGGTCGTAGGCCAGCAGATCGACGGTGTCGCCGGCCGCGGCGGCCAGTCCGCCCAGCAGCAGCGCGGCCTCGATCGCGGCGTCCAGGCGGGTGCCGTCGCCGACGCGGCCCGCGGCGACCCGACCGGTGTCGAGCACCATCAGCACGTGCCGATTGCGTTCCGGGCGCCAGGTGCGCACCAGTACATCGGTGGCGCGGGCGGTGGCGCGCCAGTCGATGGAGCGCACGTCGTCCCCGGCGACGTATTCACGAAAGGAGTCGAATTCGCTGCCCTGACCGCGGGTGTTGGCGACATTGCGGCCTTCCAGATGCTGCAGCCGCCTGACCTTCGAACGCAGCAGGTACTCGCTGCGGAAGGCGGGCAGCGTGCGCAGTCCGGCCTCGACCGTGCGGCGGAACTGTCTGCCCGCCAAGCCGAGCGGGCCGAACAGCCGAATCGTGACCGGACCGGCGACGCGATCGCCGCGGTGGCGCGGGGTCAGCGTGGTCCGCGATCGCAGCTTGGTGTTCGGCGCCAGATCGAAGCGGCGGATCCGGTGCCGGGCACCCGCGCTGTCGGGCCAGTCGTCCCACAGCATGCCGCGCGCGGTGCGCGTGCCGGTGTTGACCACGGTCAGTTCGACGTCGGCGTCGCGGCCGAGCCGCACCGTGGTCAGCGCCTGCCTGGACAGCGCGAGGTCCTCGGGTCGCGCGAGGGCGGCCAGATCCGCGCACACCAGCATCACCAGCACCGCGGTGGCCGCCACGACGCCGATCCAGGAGGGCAGCACGAGCGCGACGCCGAGCGCCAGCAGCGCTGCCACCGCGACCAGTCGACCGCTGACGACCACGACTACACCGGAACCGGGACCGAGTGCAGCAGCCCGGCCAGCACGGCCTCGGCGGTGACGCCGTCCAGCTCCGCCTCGGGACGCAACTGGAGGCGGTGCCGCAGCACCGTCGTCGCCACGAACTTCACATCGTCGGGGGTGGTGAAGGCGCGCCCGTTCAGCCAGGCGAAGGCTCGGGCGGCGGCCATCAGCGCGGTCGCGCCGCGGGTGGACGCGCCGTGCCGGACGGCGGGCGCGCTGCGAGTCGCCCGGCACAGATCCACGATGTAGGCGAGCACCTCGGGGCTGACCGCCACCGTGCCGACGGCCGCGCGGGCCGCGGCGATGTGCGCGGGCCCGGCGACCGGGCGCAGACCGGCGGCGGCCAGATCGCGCGGGTCGAAGCCGGCGGCGTGACGCTGCAGGACGCGGAACTCGTCGTCGCGGCCGGGCAGCTGGATGTCGACCTTGAACAGGAAGCGGTCCAGCTGCGCCTCCGGCAGCGGATAGGTGCCCTCTTGCTCGATCGGGTTCTGGGTGGCGATCACCACGAACGGGTCCGGCAGCGGCCGTGGCTGACCGTCCACCGAGACCTGCCGCTCCTCCATCGACTCCAGCAGCGCGGACTGGGTCTTCGGCGGGGTGCGGTTGATCTCGTCGGCCAGCAGCAGATTGGTGAACACCGGGCCGTGGCGGAAGGTGAACTCGGCCGAATGCGGGTCGTAGATCTGCGACCCGGTCACATCGCCCGGCATCAGGTCGGGAGTGAACTGCACGCGGGCGTGCTCGAGATCCAGCGACCTGGCCAGTGCGCGCACCAGCAGCGTCTTGGCCACACCGGGCACCCCCTCGAGCAGCACGTGGCCGCGGCACAGCAGCGCGAGCACCAGATACAGCACCGCATTGTCGTTGCCCACCACGGCCTTGCCGACCTCGGCGCGCAGCGCGGCCAGCGCGGCGAGCGCCTGCTCCGCGGTCGGTGCTGTCTCGGCCGGGACGCCGCCCGTCGGGGCGGAGCTCGCGGGGGCGTCCGGGGATTTCGTCATGTCCGTGGTCATCGGACCTCCGTCTCGATCGAAGCCAGCTGAGCGGCGACCACGCGCAGCGCGGACGCGTCGGGCACCGGGGCGAACATGGCCGCGTACACCAGGCCGGGATCGAGGCCGGTGCGGGCGGCGACCGCGCGCACCAGCCCGTCGTGATCCGCGTCGGCCGCCGCGCCGAGTTCGGGCCTGATCCGGCGCAGCGTGGCCGCGCGCAGTTTCGCCGCGATGTAGTCGTGGTCGCCGCCGCGCCGGTACAGCGCGGCCTGCCCGGCCAGTAGCTCGTTGGCCGCGACCTCCACCGGGCGCGGCTCGCGCACCAGCGCGCCGCGCCGCCTGGCGCGCCACCAGATCAGCAGCGCGAACGCGATCAGCAACTGCAGTCCGCCGTAGGCCAGCGGCGCGGGCAGCCGGGAGAAGATCGAGTCCTCGCCCTCGATCGAGGGCAGGTCGGGGTCGTCAGGGGGCGGCAGATCCGGCGGCGGCGGCTGCGGCGGCGGCGCGGTGGGCGCGGCGCAGGAATGCAGCGCGGCGTAGAGCAGCAGACCCAGCACGAGCACGGCCGCCAGCCCGGCCCAGAACCTGGGATTGCGCAGCAGCGCGGGCAGTGGCGGCACCCTGCGGCGGGTGCGTGGCGCGGCCTCGACGACCTCGCGCACTTCCGGTTCGGGCCGTGGCGGCGGCGCGGCCGCGGAGAACGTGTCGGCGTATTCGAGCCTGCGGTACTCGTCCTCGGTGGCGCCGCGCCCGCCGTAGACGACCTCGTCGAAACTGTGCGCGGCGGGTTGTAGTTCGGTGGACACCTCGAGCGGGAGCACAGCGGAGGCGTCGACGGCGGTCTCGTCGGCGGTGCGCGAGCGGCGGGTCTCGAGCACGCCGCGCTGTTCCATCCCGCGCAGCACCGCGCGGAACCGTTCCCGCAGCGCGCGGTCGAAGTCGCGGCGAGCGGCGGCCTCCTCGGCGGCGGCGCGATGCTCGGCCGCGGCTCCTAGCAGCGGCGGGTCGGGGGCTCGGCGATCGTGCTCGGTCATGCTCGCCGCCCTTCCCGGCCCGCGTCGGGCACCCGGATGTCCATGCCCTCCCTGCGGCATCGCGCGTCGATGTAATGGACCACCCGCGAGCAGGATTCGACGATCTCGGCGAAGGCCGCCAGCACCAGCGACATCGAGGTGAGCAGCACGATCACCGGCCACATGCGGGTACCGGAGACATCGGAGACGTACATCGCCAGGCCGAACAGCGGCACCGTCAACACCGCGAACAAACCGCGTTGCAGCAGCCACAATCCGGTCAGCCGCCACTGCGCTCCCGAGGTGAGCACCTTGGTGCGGGCGACCCCCTCGCGATAGGACACCGGCTCGGCGTAGAGCACCGCGGGCAGCGGGAAACGCCCGCCGCGCAGATAACCGAGCCAGACCACGACGAACGGAACCGTGATCAGCAGGATGCCCAGCGCGAGTACCCCGACCCCCACCAGCGTGAACACCACGTGCGCGGTGAGGACAGCGGCGGCGTGCGAGCCCAGGGCGGCCAGGGCCGCGCGCGGGCGCATCCGCCGCCCGAAGACGGACGCCAGTGCGATCGGGACGACGGTGCCGCGCAACACGACGCGCACCATCCAGGCACAGGCCAGCGTGGTCAGCACCGCCGTCCACCCGATGGCATCGTCGGAGCCGCCGGTGAGCTCGGCGACGCTCACGGTGAGCAGCGCGACGGTGAGTTCGGCGATCACGACGGCACCGCCGCCGAGAATCGCCAGAGTGGCGAGGTCGGCCTGGATCAACGCGAACGGCAGATCCAGCAGTTCACGGAAGGTCAGCGGGCGGATGGGGACGGGTCCGGGCGACCCCGGCGCCGGTTCGTCCCCCGCCCCGGTGACGCCGGCCGGATCAACGGCTGGCAGCACGGTTCGGAGTCTAATGGAAACGTGTTCCGGGGGAGGGGGCGCGAGAATCCGCCTCGACCGTCGGTTCCCCGTGAATCATCGGCTCCACGTCCACAACCGTCGCGGTCACCGCGCGGTCGGACCAGACCCCCGCCCCAGGAACCGTCTCCCGGACGGCCACGGTGATCGTGCGGCTGTGCCGCAGAGTGAAGGTGAGTTCCTCGACGTCCTCGACGGCCTGGCGAGCGGCCCGCAGCGGCCGGGTCGCGGTCTCCACGGCGTCGAGGACGAACGTGGGCACCAGCGGCCCGATCCATCCTGTGAACGGCAGGTTCCCCAGGACGGGCAGATCTGCTCGGCCGTGTTCCGGTGCGGCGTGTACCGGCCGGGCGAACTCCGTGATACCGATTTCCAGCCCGCCGAGCGCGGCGATCACCCGGGTACGGCGCTTGCCGTCACCGAACGGCTCGACGACCGGGGTGCCTTCGCCGGGGCCGGATTCCGGCCCTGCCGGGGGTGCCGCGGCGGTTGCCGCGGACCTCACCGACGACGCCCCGGCCCATCCGGAAGGTGACGATCCGGTGCCCGCGGCCGCCGATCCAGCTCCGGCAGCGGGCGATCGGGTTCCTGGTATCGGTGATCGAGCCTCGCCGAGTTCCGGCAGGGGAGCGGCGGCGTGGATCGCGGTGCTCAGCCGGACCGCCGCCAGTTCCTGTTCGGCGCGCAGTTCCTCGGCGGCGGCGCGCAGCCGGGCCCGCTGCACGGCGATCGCGGCTTCGGCGTCGCGTTCGGCGGCGTCCACGGCCGCGCGGGCGGCGGCGTGGCGGTCCAGCGAGGTCACCCCCAGCCACCGGCGAACCAGCAACGGCAGCAGCGCGACGAGCAGACCGGCGAGCAGTGCGGCCAGGCGGGGCAACAGGGCGGCGGCCGAGGCGGTGGTGTGCTCGTGCATGGCCGCCCAACGCGCGCCGGGCCCGCGATCACCGGTCCGCTCGGCCGTTTCGTACGCCGTGGTCAGGTTCTGTTCGGCTGCCCGGACGCGCTGATCCAGGCCGGGAGCCAGGTCGCGGGCGGCGGCGAGCCGGCCGCGGGCATCGTCGAGCACGGCTTGTGCGGTCCGGTGCTCGGGACCGTCGCCGGGGACGCCGGTGATCCTGGTGGACGGGCACTGTTCGGTCGGGTTGAACTCGCAGCGTGCGGTCACCAGCGCTCGATCGGCCTCGGCCGCGGCTTCGGTGATCGTGTGTTCCAGCGCCGCCCGGTCGGCGACGGCGCGCTCGAGGGCGGCTCGTGCGGCGATCACGTCGGGCGCGGATTCCGCTGCGGCATGCGCCTTCTCGTCGAGAACGCGGTCCACGGCGGCAGCGTGGGCCACGACGGTGGCGGCTTCGCCCAGGAGCACCCCGAGGGCGAGGGCGAGCAGCACCCGCCCGAGGAACCAGAGCCTGCGCGGCGCGGTACCCGGCGAGGACACCAGCGCCCTGGCGATCACCCCGGCCACCGCGGCCACCGCGGCGACCCCGGCGACCCCGGCGGCGACGACCGCCACCCCCGCGACCGGCCGGATCGACGCGCTCGCGGCGGCGGCGACACCACCGGCCACCAGCGCGGACACCGTGACCGCCACCCCGGTGAGGGCATAGCCGGCGCGCTCGTACGCTTCGCCGATCGCACTCGGCTGCGCGCCACCGAGCCGGATGAACATTCCGGTGACGGACATGGGTGCACTTCCTCCGGAATCGACGGGTCGGCGAGGGCGGCGGCGCTTGGCATTCGAGCGGATATTCGGAGAGCCAGAGTGGCAGGCCGTGGCCCGACACACCGAGCATGCGAGGGCGGATGTGGGCAGGCTCACATCGCGGGATCGGCGACGCCGGGCGAGACCCCGGCGGCCAGGCTGTTCGCCGAGGTGAGAGGGGTCCGCGAGAAGTGGTACGGCACCGCGAAAACGTCGGTCGAAGGGTGTGGCGCAGGGCCGCAACGGTTTTGACGGGACAGGGGCATCCGAGGCCGGAAACCCTGCGGTAGCGGCAAGGTTGCCGAAAGTGTGCTGTGGCACACGACGAGAAAAAGAATCCGGACGGTCGGATCAGGTTAACGGCCTGTCGCACCCGGTGTCGGAAATGTCTCACCGGACGGCCGGGGAGTTAGCCGCGCAGAGGTTGGTTTGCCGCTGGAGGCGGCTGGGAAATCATCTTCGATGCAGGTGGCGGCCGATTCCGAGGTTCGGCGGCCGCCGTAGGAGCCCCCTCGAACCCTCTTCTTCGCGCCCCTGGCACCCGGTGCCGGGGGATCGATCGGGGCCGATGGCCTGCTTTACACTGGACAACGCGCACACGTGGAGGACCGATTTGAAGAAGCCCAGCTAGACCAGGTTATTAGCATTACCTAAGTTTGTTGGGCCCCGGACCTGACTTATCGTTTGCTCTTACGCCGAACGCCATAAACGCTCGGCACCTCGCCTGCTCGGGCTCTCGAAGCCGGTGCCCACAGTAGTGGGCGAGCACCCGCGCGGAGGTAAGGAACGTGTAAGCGTTCCGTTACCGCCGAGCACCCACTTGTATTAACCAGCGGGTGGACAACTGGAGACGTGACTGCACGCCGGAAGACCATCAGCGCGGCTGGTTTCCGGATCGTACGGGCGCAGTCTTGACGGAGGCGTTCAACGAAAGACCGTTTTCCTCGAGGTCTTTCTCCGAAGGCCACTTTCTTGAAGGCAGAGGCATGACGCAACTTCCTGGCCACAGGTCACCTGGCCCCATCGGTCTCTACGACCCGGCGAACGAACACGACGCCTGTGGTGTCGCATTCGTCGTCGACATGCACGGCCGTCGTAGCCGCGACATCGTCGACAAGGCCATCACGGCCCTGTTGAACCTGGAACACCGCGGTGCCGCGGGCGCCGAGCCGAACTCCGGCGACGGCGCGGGCATCCTGATCCAGATTCCGGACCGCTTCTTCCGTGCCGTGGCCGGATTCGAGCTGCCGCCCGAGGGCTCCTATGCCTCCGGCATCGCCTTCCTGCCGCAGGCGCGGCGCGAGGCCGCCCGCGCGTCCTACGGCGTGGAGAAGATCGTCAAGGAAGAGGGCCTCGAGGTTCTCGGCTGGCGCGAGGTGCCGATCGACGAGAGCTCCCTCGGTGCGCTGGCGCGCGACGCCATGCCGACCTTCCGGCAGATCTTCATCGCCTCCCCGAAGAACTCGGCCGAGCAGCTCTCCGGCATGGACTTGGAGCGGCGCTCCTATGTCATCCGCAAGCGCATCGAGCACGAGCTCGGCAACCAGGGTGCCGGCGAGGGCGCGACCGGTCGCGAGACGGTCTACTTCCCGAGCCTGTCCGGGCAGACCTTCGTCTACAAGGGCATGTTCACCACTCCGCAGCTGCGCGCGTTCTACCTGGATCTGCAGGACGACCGCGTCGAGTCGGCGCTGGGCATCGTGCACTCCCGGTTCTCCACCAACACCTTCCCGTCCTGGCCGCTGGCCCATCCGTTCCGCCGCGTCGCGCACAACGGTGAGATCAACACCGTCACCGGCAACGAGAACTGGATGCGCGCGCGTGAGGCGCTGCTGAACAGCGACGTGTTCGGCATCGATTCCGCGGGCAACAACCGGCTGTCGAAGATCTTCCCCGTCTGTACCCCGAAGGCCAGCGACACCGCGCGCTTCGACGAGGTCCTCGAGCTGCTGCACCTGGGCGGTCGCCCGCTGCCGCACGCCGTGCTGATGATGATTCCCGAGGCATGGGAACGCCACGACAGCATGGACCCGCAGCTGCGCGCCTTCTACGAGTACCACTCCATGCTGATGGAGCCGTGGGACGGTCCGGCCTCGGTCTGCTTCACCGACGGCACCGTGGTCGGCGCCGTGCTCGACCGCAACGGCCTGCGCCCCAGTCGCGTCTGGGTGACCGAGGACGGCCTGGTCGTGATGGCCTCCGAGGTCGGCGTGCTCGACATCGACCCGTCCAAGGTGGTCCGCAAGGCCCGCCTGCAGCCGGGCCGCATGTTCCTGGTCGACACCTCGCAGGGTCGCATCGTCGACGACAACGAGATCAAGACCCAGCTCGCCGCCGAGCACCCCTACCAGCAGTGGCTGGACGAGGGCGTGACCCGGCTGGCCGACCTGCCCGACCGCCCGCACGTGCACATGTCGCACGATCGCGTGCTGATCCGGCAGCAGATCTTCGGCTACACCAACGAGGAACTGAGCCTGCTGATCTCGCCGATGGCCAAGACCGGCGGCGAGGCGCTCGGCTCGATGGGCACCGACACCCCGATCGCGGTGCTGTCGGCGCGCCCGCGGCTGCTGTTCGACTACTTCTCCCAGCTGTTCGCGCAGGTCACCAACCCGCCGCTGGACGCCATCCGGGAAGAGGTCGTCACCAGCCTCAAGCGCAACCTCGGCACCGAGGCCGACCTGCTGCACCCCGGCCCGGAGTCGTGCAAGCAGATCGCCATCGAGCAGCCGATCCTGGACAACGACGAGCTGGCCAAGCTGGTCCACATCAACGACGACGGCTCCCAGCCGGAGCTGCGTTCGGTGGTCGTGCGCGGTCTGTACCAGGTGAAGGACGGCGGCGAGGGCCTGCGCCGGGCCCTGGAGGCCATCAACACCCAGGTCTCGGCCGCGATCGAGGGCGGCGCCAAGCTCATCGTGCTCTCCGACCGCGAGTCGAACGAGAAGCTGGCTCCCATCCCGTCGCTGCTGCTGACCTCCTCGGTGCACCACCACCTGGTGCGCGAGCGCACCCGCACCAAGGTCGGCCTGATCGTGGAGGCCGGTGACGCCCGCGAGGTGCACCACATGGCCATGCTGGTCGGCTTCGGCGCCGGCGCGATCAACCCCTACATGGCCTTCGAGACCATCGAGGACATGATCGAGCGCGGCGCGCTCGAGCTGGGCACCGGCAGCGTCGCCACGGACTACGAGAAGGCCGTCGCGAACTACATCAAGGGCGCAGGCAAGGGCGTGCTGAAGGTGATGTCCAAGATGGGCATCTCCACCATGGCCTCCTACAACGGCGCGCAACTGTTCCAGGTCATCGGTTTGTCGCAGGACCTGGTCGACGAGTACTTCACCGGTCTGCGCTCGCCGCTGGACGGCATCGGTCTCGACGAGATCGCCGACGATGTCGCCGCCCGGCACCGGGTCGCGTTCCTGGAGAACCGCAACGAGCGCGCGCATCGCGAGCTCGAGGTCGGCGGTGAGTACCAGTGGCGCCGCGAGGGCGAGTACCACCTGTTCAACCCGGACACGGTGTTCAAGCTGCAGCACGCGACCCGCTCGGGTCAGTACTCGATCTTCAAGGAGTACACCAAGCTGGTCGACGACCAGTCCGAGCGGCTGGCCTCGCTGCGCGGTCTGTTCAAGTTCAAGACCGGTGCGCGCGCGCCGATCTCCATCGACGAGGTCGAGCCCGTCTCCGAGATCGTCAAGCGCTTCTCCACCGGCGCGATGAGCTACGGCTCGATCTCCTCGGAGGCGCACGAGACGCTGGCGATCGCGATGAACCGCATCGGCGGCCGCTCGAACTCCGGTGAGGGCGGCGAGCATCCGGCGCGCTTCGAAGTCGAGGACAACGGCGACTGGCGGCGCAGCGCGATCAAGCAGGTGGCCTCCGGCCGCTTCGGTGTGACCGCGCACTACCTGACCAACTGCACCGACATCCAGATCAAGATGGCCCAGGGCGCCAAGCCGGGCGAGGGCGGTCAGCTGCCCGCGCACAAGGTGTACCCGTGGGTCGCCGAGGTACGGCACTCGACGCCGGGCGTCGGCCTGATCTCGCCGCCGCCGCACCACGACATCTACTCGATCGAGGATCTGGCGCAGCTGATCCACGACCTGAAGAACGCGAACCCGCAGGCTCGGATTCACGTGAAACTCGTGGCCGAGCCCGGTGTCGGCACCGTCGCCGCGGGCGTCTCCAAGGCGCACGCGGACGTGGTGCTGATCTCCGGCCACGACGGCGGCACCGGCGCCTCGCCGCTCACCTCGCTCAAGCACGCGGGCGGCCCCTGGGAGCTCGGCCTGGCCGAGACCCAGCAGACGCTGCTGCTCAACGGCCTGCGCGACCGCATCGTGGTGCAGGTCGACGGCCAGATGAAGACCGGCCGCGATGTCATGATCGCCGCGCTGCTCGGCGCCGAGGAGTACGGCTTCGCCACCGCTCCGCTGGTGGTCTCGGGCTGCATCATGATGCGCGTGTGCCACCTGGACACCTGCCCGGTCGGCGTCGCCACCCAGAACCCGGTGCTGCGCGAGCGCTTCACCGGCAAGCCGGAGTTCGTGGTGAACTTCTTCCAGTTCATCGCCGAAGAGGTGCGCGAACTGCTGGCGCAGCTGGGCTTCCGCACGCTGGACGAGGCCATCGGCCGGGTCGACCTGCTCGACACCACCAAGGCCAAGCAGCACTGGAAGGCCAGCAAGCTGGATCTCTCGCCGATCCTCGACGACATCGAGACGGCGTTCATGTTCCAGGATCGTCGCTGCACCAAGACCCAGGACCACGGCTTGGACAGGGCGCTGGACCAGCAGCTGATCACCGAGGCGCGCGACGCCCTGGAGCTCGGCAAGCCGGTCAAGATCGAAACCAAGATCACCAACGTCAACCGGACGGTCGGCACCATGCTCGGCCACGAGGTGACCAAGCTCTACGGTGGCGCGGGCCTGCCCGACGACACCATCGACATCACCTTCACCGGTTCGGCGGGCAACAGCTTCGGCGCCTTCGTCCCCGCGGGCATCACGCTGCGGGTGCAGGGCGACGCGAACGACTATGTCGGCAAGGGCCTCTCGGGCGGTCACCTGGTGGTCCGCCCGGCGCCGAACGCCCCCGAGGACTTCGTCGCCGAGAACAACATCATCGCGGGCAACGTGATCCTGTTCGGCGCGACCAGCGGCAAGGCGTTCATCAACGGCGTGGTCGGCGAGCGGTTCGCGGTGCGCAACTCGGGCGCGACCGCGGTCGTCGAGGGCGTGGGCGACCACGGCTGCGAGTACATGACCGGTGGCCGCGTGGTGATCCTCGGCGCGACCGGGCGCAACTTCGGCGCCGGTATGTCCGGCGGCGTCGCCTTCGTCTACGACCCCGATGCCACGTTCGTCACCCAGGTCAGCCCGGAGCAGCGCGAGGCGCTCGAGCAGCTGTCCGGCGACGACTTCACCTGGCTGCGCGACATCATCACCGAACACCGCGACAAGACCGGTTCGGCGGTCGCCGATCGCATTCTCGGCGATTGGTCCCAGCAGGTGAATCACTTCGTGAAGGTCATGCCGCGCGAATACAAGAAGGTTCTGCTCGCCATCTCCGAGGCCGAAAAGGCTGGGAAGGATGTCGACGAGGCGATCATGGAGGCCGCTCGTGGCTGACCCACAGGGATTTCTGAAGCACACCAAGCGGGAACTGCCCGCCCGGCGCCCGGTTCCGCTGCGGCTGCTGGACTGGAAAGAGGTCTACGAGGACAAGTTCTCGCACGAGACCCTGCAGACCCAGGCCAGCCGTTGCATGGACTGCGGTATCCCGTTCTGCCACAACGGTTGTCCGCTGGGGAACCTGATTCCCGAGTGGAACGACCTGGTGTACAAGGACCGCTGGCGCGAGGGCATCGACCGGCTGCACGCGACCAACAACTTCCCGGAGTTCACCGGGCGGCTGTGCCCGGCGCCGTGCGAGGCCTCCTGTGTGCTCGGCATCAACCAGGATCCGGTCACGATCAAGCAGGTCGAGGTCGAGATCATCGAGAACGCCTTCGACGAGGGCTGGGTGACCCCGGTCTACCCGACCCGTCTGACCGGCAAGAAGGTCGCCGTCGTGGGCTCCGGTCCGGCCGGTCTGGCCGCCGCGCAGCAGCTGACTCGCGCCGGTCACACCGTGACGGTGTTCGAGCGCGCCGACCGCATCGGCGGCCTGCTGCGCTACGGCATCCCGGAATTCAAGATGGAGAAGCGCTTCATCGACCGCCGTCTGGCGCAGATGGAGGCCGAGGGCACCATCTTCCGCACCGGCGTGAACGTCGGCGTGGACATCACCGCCGAGGAACTGCGCGAGCAGTTCGACGCGGTCGTGCTGGCCGGCGGCGCCACCCAGGCCCGTGATCTGCCGATCCCGGGTCGCGAGCTGGACGGCATCCATCAGGCGATGGAGTTCCTGCCCTGGTCCAACCGGGTGCAGCACGGCGACCCGGTCACCGACGACGAGGGTCTGCCGCCCATCCATGCCAAGGGCAAGAAGGTCGTCATCATCGGCGGCGGCGACACCGGCGCGGACTGCCTGGGCACCTCACACCGGCACGGCGCGGTCTCGGTGCACCAGTTCGAGATCATGCCGCGTCCGCCGGAGGAGCGCGCCGCCTCGACCCCGTGGCCGACCTACCCGCTGATGTACCGGGTGTCCTCGGCGCACGAGGAGGGCGGCGAGCGGGTGTTCTCGGTCAACACCGAGCGCTTCGTCGGCAAGGACGGCAAGGTCACCGGCCTCGAGGCGCACGAGGTGAAGATGGTCAACGGCCGCTTCGAGAAGGTCGCGGGCACCGACTTCACCCTCGAAGCCGATCTGGTGCTGCTGGCGATGGGCTTCGTCGGCCCCGAGAAGGGCGGCCTGCTCACCGATCTCGGCGTCGGCTACGACCAGCGTGGCAATGTGCAGCGTGACAAGGGCTGGGCCACCAATGTGCCCGGCGTGTTCGTCGCCGGTGACATGGGCCGCGGCCAGTCGCTGATCGTGTGGGCCATCGCCGAGGGTCGCGCCGCGGCGTCGGCGGTCGACCAGTACCTGGAGGGCGAGACCGCGCTGCCCGCGCCGATCACCCCCACCATGGTGGCCCAGCGCTGAGCTGACCACCGCGCGGCACACTGCCCGCGCGAAACTCCAGGCGCCCGTGGACAACTCGTCCACGGGCGCTTTTTCGTCACAGTGGCACAGCTTGTTTCAGCACGTCGCCGGCGCGTGGAAAGGGTAATTCGCCGGGAATCGCCGGTCCGAATGGCGGGCGCGCCGCGCGAGCCCTAAGGTGATGACGATCGGACTGCGATCCCGGGGTGGGTAGCCGGAAGAAACCGCGTGTTCACTGACGCGAAATCCGCAGGGTCCAGCATGATCAGCGCGAACTTTGTCGGGGCTGCTCCCGCGTGGGGCACAGGTCGAAACTGGAGCGGTATGCGGTGGAAGAAGATGGTCGCCGGGCTGGGTGCCTCGGCGGCGATTGCCTCCGGTCTGATGGTGGGTAGCGCGGCGACGGCGGTGGCCGCGCCGTGCCCGAGCTTGTATGTCGTGGCGATTCCGGGAACCTGGGAAACCGGTCACGACAAGCAGCCCCAGCCGGGCATGCTGTCCGGCGTCACCCGTGGGCTACCTCGCTCAGTCGAGGTCGATTACGTGACCTACGCGGCGACGGCCTTCCCCTGGGAAGGCGAGGCGTACGGCAATTCCAAGAAGGAAGCCGTATCCAACGCCCGCGGCCTGCTCAGCCGGATGGCATTGCGCTGCGGCGATACCAGGATGGCTGTGGTCGGCTACAGCCAGGGCGCCGACGCCGCGGGCGATCTCGCGGCCGAGATCGGCACCGGCCTCGGCGCGGTGCCCGCCGACAAGATCGCCGGCGTCGGCCTGATCTCGGATCCGCGACGCTCGCCCACCGACGTTCAGGTCGGCCCGCTCGCTCCCGGCGCGGGCGCGGGCGGCCCTCGGCCCGGCGGCTTCGGTTGGGTCGCCGACCGGGTGCGCACGATCTGCGCGGTCGACGATCTCTACTGCGCCACCGCCACCGACGATTTCGTCACCCGCTTCGCGGGCTTCCTCGCCCAGAGTTCGGATGCCAACCCGGCCAACGTCTGGCGCTACCAGCTGGAGGCGGGCGCGATCATCAACGATCTGATGGCGCACGGCGGGATGTCGGTACTGCAGTCGCAGCTCTCGGAGTCGGCGAATCAGAAGCGCGTCGACGACATCGAGCGCTTCTACAAGTCGCAGACCCATACCGCCTACGGCAGCTACTCCGTCGGCGGCGGACAGACCGCGATCAGCTGGATGCACAACTGGATCGCCGGAATGGCCTGAGCGCGAGAGGTTCCCGGCACCGATACGTGACCGACGGCCCGTTCCCCGATCGGGGGACGGGCCGTTCGTGCGTCAGCCCGCGGAACCGGCGGACGGCAGCCGAGGATGCCGCGGAACAGCAGGTAGCGGGATCGGGTTGTGCGGGCCGTGCTGTTCGGGGCGGTCCGGTGAGCCCGGACGGTTGCCGCGGTGGTCGCGGTCGTGCGGTGCGGCGACCGGCGGTCCTGCGACCGAACTCCGGATTCGCTGTGAGCGCCGGTCAGCGGCCCTGGTTGCGCGGCAGCAGGTCCCAGACGTGACCGTTCTCGTTCACCGTGGCCGCGCTGCGGCGGCCGGTGCGGGAGAACAGCACGCGGGTGATCGAGCAGTAGTCGATCGGGAAGGTCAGCGGGCGCGGCAGGCCGAGCACGTTCTGCAGCAGCACGTTCACCACGCCGCCGTGTGCGAACGCCACCACGGTGTCGTCGGGTTCGGCGCTCGCGGCGATCTCGTCGACGGCGCGCAGCACCCGGGTGACGAACGCGGCCTCGTCGATCTGCTCGGGCAGGTGCCCGGCCTTGATCCGCTCGTAGGCGTCGCGGAACTCGATCTTGGCGTCCTCGACGGGGATGTAGGCGGGCAGATCGCGGTCGTATTCGGCCAGATCGTCGACGATGTCGACCGGCAGGCCGAGCTTCTCGGCGGTCGGGACGGCCGTCTGGCGGGCCCGCGCCTGCGGGCTGCTCAGCACCCGGGTGACCCGGTGGTGGTGGGCGAGCGCGGCGGGCACCCGGGCGGCCTGTTCGCGTCCGATCTCCGCGAGATCCGGATCGGCGGGACCGGACGTCGCGGTCAGCCGCAGTGGCTGGGCATGGCGGACAAGGATCAACTGCACCCGTTCACTGTGCCGCACCGGACGGACCGGGCGTGCGGCAGGGGCGCGGCGGGCGTTCGCCGCCGGAGAACCTGCGCGCCGACGGGGTCGAATGCCGGAGCCTGTCGAGCCGGTGCCGGACAGGTCCGGCGCGACAGGGCAAACCTACTTGTACAGCGACGGCCCGCTGTCGGGCCCCGGCCCACCGTGCGGTGGCTGACCGTAGGGCGGCTGACCACCGGGCGGGCCGTACGGCGGCTGGCCCGGATACGGGGGTTGACCGTAGGGCTGTCCCCCGAAGGGCTGGTCGCCGGTGGACTGACCGTATGGCTGACCGGGACCTGCGTGCGGTGGCTGACCGTAGGGCGGCTGACCACCCGGTGCACCGTAGGGCGGCTGACCACCGGGCGGGCCGTACGGCGGCTGTGCGGAACCGCCGTAGGGCGGTTGCCCGTTACCGGCCTGGTCGTCCTTCTTTTTCTTCTTGGTCAGCAGATAGATGCCGATCACCAGGGCGATGACGAACAGCAGGCAGCAGATGCCGCCGATGATGAAGCCGCCGCCACCGGAGCCTCGGCTGCGGTTGCGCTTCTTGGCCAGGTGCTCGACAGCCTGTGCGTAGCTGTCCGAGGCGAGCAGTGCGTCCGGGTTCGCCCAAACCGTGTGGTCCAGCAAGCCCGTGGTGGTCAGCACGTCGACGTACATAACCCCCCATTCCGTGTGTAGTTTCCCCGGCTCCTCCCGGCCGGACCCGACAGGTTATCGCGGGGACCACGGCGCTGTTAACCCGCAGCCCGCGTGTTCCCGGTGTTTCGCTCGGCATCACCTCAGCGCTTCGCTCGGCATCACCTCAGCGCGGCCTGACCAACGGGAAGGGCAGGGTCTCGCGAATGCTGTGGCCGGTGATCATCATGACGATGCGGTCCACGCCTACGCCGAGGCCACCGGTCGGCGGCATGGCGTGTTCGAGGGCTTGCAGGAAGTCCTCGTCGAGTTCCATCGCCTCGGGGTCGCCGTTGGCGGCGAGCACGGACTGCGCGGTGAGCCTGCGCCGCTGTTCCACCGGGTCGGTGAGTTCGCTGTAGGCGGTGCCCAGTTCCACGCCCCAGGCGACCAGATCCCAGCGTTCGGCGACGCCGGGGGTGCTGCGATGCGCACGGGTCAGAGGGGACACCGAGGTCGGGAAATCGATGTAGAAGGTCGGTCCCTCGGTGCGGCTCTCCACCAGATGCTCATACAGCTCGAGCACGATCTGACCGGCGTCCCAGCCCGGTTGGCAGGCGATGTCGAGCTGGTCGCACAGCGCGCGCAGTTCGTCCTCGCCGGTCCTCGGGGTCACCCGTGCGCCCGCCGCCGCCGAGACCGCGGCGTGCACGGTCTGCACCGGCCACTCGCCGGAGATGTCGACCGGAATCGGCGAGCCGTCGGTGCCCGGCCGCATAACGACCATCGATCCGTGCGCGGCCAGCGCCGCGTTCTGGATGAGCTGCCTGCAGGTGTCCATCATGCGCAGGTAGTCGCTGTGCGCCTCGTAGGCCTCGAGGATGGTGAATTCCGGGTTGTGGCTGAAGTCCACACCCTCGTTGCGGAAGGTGCGGCCGAGTTCGAACACCTTCTCCATCCCGCCCACACACAGCCGCTTCAGATAGAGCTCGGGCGCGATGCGCAGGTAGAGGTCCAGATCGTAGGCGTTGATATGGGTGGTGAACGGGGTGGCGTTCGCCCCGCCGTGCACCTGCTGCAGGATCGGGGTCTCCACCTCCAGGTAGCCCCAGGCGTTGAGCGAGTCGCGCAACGAGCGCACCACCGCGCTGCGTTTGGCCAGCAGGTCGCGGGCCTCGGGGTTGATCGCCATGTCGACGTAACGCCTGCGCACCCGCGCTTCCGGATCGGCCAGGCCCTTCCACTTGTCCGGCAACGGGTGCAGGCATTTGCCGAGCATCCGCCAATCCGCGACCAGCAACGACAGCTCGCCGCTGCGGCTGCGCCCGATCCGGCCGCTGACCTCGATGAGGTCGCCCAGATCGCAGTACTCGCCGAAGGCGGCCATCCGTTGCGCGCCGGTGCGCTCGCGGTCGAGCACCAACTGGATGTCGGCGGACCAGTCGCGCAGCTGCACGAAGATCACGCCGCCGTAATCGCGCAGGCGCAGCATCCGCCCGCACACCCGCACCGTGGTGCCGCGCGGCGAGTGCCGCGCGGCGGCGACGGTGTGCGTCGGAGGATAGGCGACCGGGTAGGCCTCCACGCCCGCGGCGGTCATCCGGTCCAGCTTGTCCAGGCGCACCCGGACCTGATCCGGCCTGCGCGGACCAGCCTCCAGCACATCGGCTTTCGGCCAGTCCGGCGGGCTGCCGTCGGCGTGTAGCCCGGTCATTCCCGCGGGCACGGCGCTGCGGTCGCCGGTGTGCGCGCTCGCGTCCTGCGCGTCGCCCCAGCGGGGCAGGAAGCCTTCGGCCAGAGCACCGGCCACCGCCACCCTGGGCAGGTGCCTGCGCTCTTCGAACAAGAAGAACCGGGGCACCCAGTGCGGCTGGTACTTCATATTGGAGCGATACAGCGCCTCGAGCTGCCACCAGCGCGAGAAGAACAGCAGCACACCGCGCCACAGCCGCAGCACCGGTCCCGCGCCGATCCGCGCGCCCTCGTCGAACACCGAACGGAAGACCGCGAAGTTCAGCGAGATCTCGGTGATGCCGTACTGCTCGGAGTTCAGCGCCAGTTGCGAGATCATCAGCTCCATCACGCCGTTGGGGCTCCTCGGGTCGCGCCGCATCAGTTCCAGCGAGACCCCGGTGCGGCCCCACGGCACCAGCGAGAGCATGCCGAGCACCCGATCCTGACCGTTCACCGCCTCCACCAGCAGACAGTCGCCGTCGAGCGGGTCGCCCAGCCTGCCCAGCGCCATCGAGAAACCCCGTTCGGTCTCGGTGTCGCGCCAGGCGTCCGCGCGCGCGGCGATGTGCGGGAACTCGGTGGCCGGTATCTCGCGGTGCCGCCGGATACGTACCCGCACACCGTGTTTGCGCAGCCGGTTGGCGGCCTGGCGCACCTGGCGCAGCTCCGGCCCGGCCAGCGAGAAGTCCTTGGTCCGCAGCACCGCCTCGTCGCCGAGGCGCAGCGCGGAGAGCCCGGCCCTGCGGTAGGCGGTCGCGCCCGCCTCGCTCGCGCCCATCACCGCGGGCGCCCAGCCGTAGTGATCGGCCAGCCGCAGCCAGGCATCGATGGCGTGCGGCCAGGCCTCGTGCACGCCGATCGGGTCGCCGCCGACCAGGCACACACCCAGTTCGACGCGGTAGGTCAGCGCCGCCTTGCCGCTGGGCGCGAAGACCACCGCCTTGTCCCGGCGGGTGGCGAAGTAGCCCAGCGAATCTGCCACGTCCGAACGCTCCAGCAGGCCGCGGATGGCCGATTCGTCCAGGCCGGTCATGGCGTTGGTCGCGCGCTGGGACCGCAGCAGTGTGATCGCCGCCGCCAGCAGTGCCACCGCGCCGAACACGCCGAGCAGCAGGTTGACGAAAGCCCTTGGGCGCCCGTCGAAATGCTCGTTCTCCACCAGGATCGCCGCGGTCACCCGATAGACCGCCCAGCCGGGCCGTTGCCAGCCCGGGGGCAACGTGCCGGGGAAGAGTTCGATCAGCCCCCAACCGAGCAGGCAGCCCACGGCGAGGCCGCCGGCCAGCACCCCCAGCGCCCGCAGGCCCGCGCCCCGCCGGACCCGCGTGTAGAACTGCGGCCATGCCGCGATCAGCACGCCGACGACCGCCAATTGCACGAGCATGGCTGCCAGTGCGTTCACATTGCGGTCGCCGGCGAATTCGATCGCGTTGGACACCGCGAACAACAGGAGATAGGCGGTCAGCAACCACCAGGCGATCCGCTTTCGCGCGGCGACGGCGCCCGCCAGCAGACCGACGATCAAGGCCCACATGACATTGGTGTCGGGCGCATCGAAGTAGTAGTCGTCGATATAGCGGCGCGGTGGCCCGGTCAGATACCGCAGCGTCGGCGACAGGCTCCACAGCAGACAGGCCACCGCGAAGAGGCCGAGCGCCAGACCCACCCGATGAGGCAGCTCACGCAGTGCTCCGTGAGCGCGGTGCGGCACGGATGCCGCCGGTGCCTCGGGAGCCGGGTCGGGGGACGGACGCTCTGGCGAGGAAGTCACCGAAACAGTGTGGACGCATCGGGGGGCGAATGGCGGGGGTGCCACGCCGGTTCACTCGGGGTCCGCGCAGCGGCCGGACGGGGGTCGTGCGAACCGGTGTGCACGGGCGGGGGAGAATCGACTCATGTCCGAACCAGCGAATACCGAGTCGACAACCGAGATCGCGACGGCGGATCTGGCCGATGAGATCGGCCCCGAGATCCGCAGCTGCGATACGCAGTTCATCCAGTTCGGCGGTCGGGCCGTCTTTTCCGGCCGCATCACCACGATCCGCTGCTTCCAGGACAACCTGCTGGTGAAGCAGACCCTCGGTGAGCCGGGCGAGGGCAAGGTGCTCGTCGTCGACGGCGGCGCGAGCGTGCACACCGCCCTGGTCGGCGACATCATCGCCGGGCGCGGTGTGGACAACGGCTGGGCAGGTGTCGTCGTGAACGGCGCGGTCCGCGACTCGGCGATCCTGCGCACCCTCGACATCGGGGTGAAGGCGCTGGGCACCAACCCGCGCAAGAGCACCCAGACCGGCAGCGGCGACCGCGATGTGCCGGTGGAATTCGGCGGCGTCACCTTCGTTCCGGGCGAAATGCTCTACAGCGATCACGACGGCGTGGTGGTCCGCGCCGAGTGACCCGGCGTCCGGGATCCGGGGTCGTCAGGCGCCGGACACCCGGACCTGGCGGCCTGCCATGGTGACCACGTCGCCCGACTGCAGTTGGCGTCCGCGCCGCAGTTCGACCTCGTCGTTGACCCGGACCAGTCCGGCGGCGATCACGGTCTTGGCCTCCGCGCCGGATTCGATCAGATCGGCCAGTTTGAGGAACTGGCCGAGCTTGATCTGGTCGTCGGAAATGGGGACGTCGACAGGCTCGGACATGGTTCGATTATCGCCTCGTGGGCTCGCCGGGTACCTGTCGGGTGCCGTCGGTGCTCAGGCGCGGCCGTGCCTGCGCTCGTAGTCCAGGCGTTCGGCGCTCCCGCGCGCCCTGGCTTCGGCGTCGGCCAGCGCCGGATCGAGTCCGTGCTTGATCAGCCGATGTCTGCGATAGACGTACATCAGCGCGATGGTGAAGTAGATCAGCGGCAGGTACAGCAGCGCCATCATCGACAGGCCCATCCACGCCGGGCCGGGCAGCAGCAGGAACAGGCACAGCACCGGCAGGACCGGGACGAGGAAGCGGGTCAGGTAGCGCCTGGTCGCGCCCGGGCCGGTCACATCGTCGAGCACCCAGTCCGACATCGATGCGGGCAAAGTCTTGCCGCAGATGTAGCCGATCCGCTGCACGAGGGTCGGAGTGGTGCGTTCGCTCATGGATTCAGCATCCCACGTCCCGGCATCGAGCCCGCCGGGCCGAACGCCGCGATCGGGCCGACGCCGCAATCAGGCCGAACGCCGCAGGTGGAACTCGGCGATCTGGCGCAACAGGTTGTCGGTGGTGTGCTTGACCGCGATCTTCACGAACGGCTCGATGGTGCGGCCGAGCGCCTTGCCCGCCAGCCCGCCGGGCACCCGGTAGTCCACGATGGCGTCGACCTCGCAGCGGTCCACGCCTCTGGGCAGGAACAGGAACGTCGACTCGATCTCGAAGCCTTTGACCGATTCGACCGCCAGCGCGTGGTTCTCCTCCCAGCGCACCACCTCGACCCGGGAGTGCAGGGTGGCCGGGCCCAGCTTGACGGTGGCGTCGAAGACCGTGCCCACGCCTTCGGTCTGCGTGCCGACCGGCACGAAGGCGTGCACGCCGTGCAGAAAGCTCGGCAGATTCCGGTAGTCGTCGACGTACGCGAATGCCGATTCGGCCGAGGCCGCGCAGGTGCCGGCGATCTTCACAACGGTCATGGCGTCACTGTATCGGCGCGGATCGCAGATGCCGGGCCGGCGGGGATCACGCGGTGACGGCGAGCGCCGCGGCGAGACCGAACGCGACGGCCATCAACGCCACGTCGAGTACCGCCCGGCGCAGCGATTCCGCCGCGCTCATCCGGTGCCCGCTCGCGCGGCGCACCCAGTCCCGCCGCCACCACCAGCCCAGTGCCAGCAGTCCGAGCAACATCGTCGCCTTGGCGGCCAGGATCCGTCCGTAGCCGGTGCCGAACAGCGCGGCCGGCCCGCCGAGCCGGATCAGCCCGTTCAGCACTCCGGTGACCGCGACCACCCCGACCAGCGGCAGGGCGATGGCGGAATAGCGCGGCAGGGCCGCGGCCCATTCGCCGCGGCCCCGCACCACCAGCGCCAAGGCCACCAGCAGCCCGAGCCAGGCGGCCGCCGCGAGCGCGTGCACCGCCGCCAGCACCGAGCCCAGTGGCTGCTGGGACATGTGCCCGGTGATGGGCCGCAACGCCAGCGCGACGGCCGCGAACACCAGCACCAGATCGGCGGACAGATCGGTGTCACGCCGGAAGGCCAGTGCCGAATACCCGGTGAGCACGGCGATGCCGATCAGTACCGCGAGCCCGATCCGGCCGCCGCTGACCTCGCTCAGGTAGGTGGTGAACTGCTCGGCGCTCAGATCGGACACCGGCACCCCGACCACCTCGGCGGCCGCGGACACCAGCACGGCCGCCTCGGCGACCCACCAGATCCCGCCGAGCACCGCGAGCGGCAGCCACGGCGTGCGCAACCGGTCGTGCAGCCGGGGCAGCGCGGCCAGGCCGAGCACCGTCGCGCCCACACAGTCGGCCAGTACCCGGACCATGCCGGCGACCAGCGCGACATCGGGCCTGGCGAGCACCCAGGCCGAGCCGACGCCGAGTAGTCCGGCGGGCACGATCGCCAGCAGGGCGGTCGAGTCCCGGCCGGTGGTCGGCGTGCTCACCGCAGCGGCGCGCGCGCTCAGGGCGCGCCGCATGCCCGGGCGCGGACTCACGCGCGGTGGTCTCGGCCCCGGAAGCCGAAGAGCACCACGGCGAGTCCCACGCCGAGCAGCACCACGACGCCGACGATCAGCAGCCACAGCGGGAACCCGGAGTCCTCGTCGGCGGCGTCGGCGCTCTTGCCGTCGGCGCGCTGACCGGGGACGCCCTCGCCCGGGGTGGTGAGGGTGAAGGTGCGCGTCCCGCTCACCACGTGCCCGTCGGCGGAGGTGACCCGGAAGGCGATCGTGTATTCACCGGCCGGGCCGAGCTCGCCCGCGGCGACGCTGACGGACTTGCCCTCGATCGTCGGCTCGCCCTTGGACCAGAGGTTGCCGTCCGGTCCCACCAGGGTCAGCGAGGGGAAGCCGGGCTGCAGTTCCTCGTTGAACGTCACGACCACCCGCTCCGGCCCGGTGTCGATCCGCGCGCCGTCCTCCGGGACGCTGCCGACCGCCCCGGAATGCGCGGCCGCGAATCCGCCCGCCGTCAGCGCCATGCCCAGGGCGAGCAGCGCGGTGATCAGTGCGCGCGCGAGATGTTTCGGCATGGTGATCAGCGCACCCCGAGGCGCGCGAGCACCTCGGCCTCGATGCCGGACAGTTCGTGGGAGATCGAGGCGTGCACCCCGCGCCTGCGCGCCGGGGGCATCTGCTCGGCCGTGCGCACGGCGGTGCCGAGGCCGGCCAGCCGGTCCTTGGCGGTCGCGACGAAATCGCCGCCGGGGTCCTGCACACGGTCCAGCGCCGCCTCGGTGTTGGCGATCCTGGCCTGCAGCTTCGCGCCGTGCCCGGTGTATTCGCCGAGCTGGTCGATGCCGATGCCCAGCTGCTGCGCGCGGCGGGTGTCGAGCTGACCGCGCACGAAGGTGGCGCCCCGGTAGGCCAGTGGTGCGAGCACCGGGATCAGCACCCTGGCCACGCCGATGTACTTCTTGACCTGTCCGGCGCTGAACGGGTCGCGCTCGGCCTTGGCGGCGACCTTCAGCGCGGCCTTCTCCTCGGCCTTGAGGGTGGCGACCTGCTGCTTGGCGACCTTGCGCTGCGAGCGCTGCTCGGCGCGACGGGACTTGCGATCGTTCTTGGCGGCCAGCTTGGCCTCCAACCCGGCCTTGTGCTTGAGGGCCTTGGCCTCGGCCCTGCGGCTCGGGCGCCGTGCGCGTTTCGTGAACAACCCCATCGGAAAAGGCCCTCCGTCATGCCGTTCTGCCATCGAGCGCGTCGCCGTAGTGCGTCGTCTGCCCCTGTACCACGCGGTTCGCGCCCACCTTATCCGGTCGGCCCGCGGTGCTGCGATAGTGCCGGGCAGGCGCGTGTTCGCCGGGGACCGGATGGCGTGGTGTGGATACCCGGCGCCGATCACATGGCGCCGGGGGATTCATGCGGTGCGCGGGGGTGTCGGGGGTCTGGACCATACTGCTTACGTGAATTCGGGCAGCGGCGACCGGCACGGTCGCGAGGACGAGGGCTCGGCCGCGGTGCGGCCGGCCGGGATCGACGCGCCCGAAACGCCCGCCGGTTTCACCGAGGCGGTCACCGGATATCTCGACGCGCGCGCTCTGATCGGCTGCCGTCACCGGCTGCGCATGGACGCCGCGCACGGTGGCGAACTCACCGGTGTGATCGAGGATTCCGGGGTGCGCCAACGTCGTGAGGCCGCCGCCGCGCACCGCGCCTCGGTGCGCGACACCCTTGTCGCGGCGGCCCCGTCGCGGTGGGTGATCATCGATCCGGCCCTGCGGGCGGGCGCGCGCGCCGAGGCCACCGTGGGCGCGTTGACGGCCGGGGCGCAATGGATCTGGGGCGGCCTGCTGCCGCAGGAACCCGACACCGGCAGGCGTGGCGGCTCGGAGATCCTGATGCGCGACACCGAGCGCGGCGGCTACATCCCGATCATCGTGGTCAACCACAAGGTCACCGATCCGCGCAGGCCGGGTCCGGCCGACTTCCATCCGCTGACCTCGGACCCGGTGCGCTGGGACCCGCAGCCGGACAAGTCCCGCAAGCTGCGCCAGCAGCCGCGCGACCAGCAGCGCCTGGCCCATCTCTACCGGATGTTGCAGCGCCACGGCCTGGCCAGCCCGAGCCTGCTCGGTGGTGTGATCGGCCTGCAGTCCGACCGAATCCTGGTGCACGACATCGCCGCGACGCTGGCCGACTACGACCGCCGCTACGCCGATCGCATCGCGGTGGTGCGCGGCCAGTCGCCCACCGCGCCCGCCAAGGTGCCCGAGTGCAGGCAATGCCCCTGGTGGACACGGGGAATCGACGGCCCCAGCTGCGAGCAATGGCTCATCGAACGCCGCGACGTCAGCCTGGTCGCGCCCGGCTCGCGCGCGGAGGTGCTGCGCGGGCACGGGGTCGCCACCATCGAGGAACTCGCCGCGTGGACCGGTGAGGACCCGCAGGACTGGCAGCACGGCCCCTTCGACGAGGCCGTGGTCACCGCCCGCGCCTGGCTGGCCGGCGCGCCGCTGGTCCGTCGCTTCGACCGGGTGCAGGTGCGCCGCGCCGACGTCGAGGTCGACGTCGACCTGGAGAGTTACCAGGAGTACGGCGCCTACCTGTGGGGCACGCTGCTCGACGGGCAGTACCGCCCGTTCGTGACCTGGGATCCGTTGCCCACCAGGGACGAGGGTCGCTCCTTCGGCGAGTTCTGGACCTGGCTGATGACGGTGCGCGCCCGGGCGCACGCCGCGGGAAAGACCTTCGCCGCCTACTGCTATTCACGCACCGCCGAGGACAAGTGGCTCTACGAGTCGGCCCAGCGGTTCGAGGGCATGGCGGGGGTGCCGACCACCGAACAGGTGCGCGCCTTCGTCGACGGGCCGGAGTGGGTGGACATGTTCCAGGCCGTCACCGAGCAGTTCATCTGCCCCAACGGCAAGGGCCTGAAGAAGGTCGCCCCGGTGGCCGGGTTCTCCTGGCGTGACCCGGAGGCGAGCGGGGAGGCGTCGATGAGCTGGTACCGGCTCGCGGTCGGCTACGACGGGGCTGTCGACCTCGGTCAGCGCACCCGCCTGCTGGAATACAACGAGGACGATGTGCGCGCCACCATGACGCTGCGGGAGTGGATGGCGCCGCGGGTGCCCAACCCGCACAGCGCGGTGGCGCAGGTGCCCTCGCTGGCCGATTTCACGCACGCGCCCGCGGTGATTCCGCTCGGCGGCGGCGGTACCCTGTCGTCGTGACAGAGCACGTCGAACAACTCGAGTTCCAGGCAGAAACCCATCAGCTGCTCGAGCTGATGATCCATTCCGTCTACTCCAACAAGGACACGTTCCTTCGCGAGCTGATCTCGAACGCGTCCGATGCACTGGACAAGCTGAGGCTGGCGTCCTTCCAGGACAAGGATTTGCAGGTCGACACCTCCGATCTGCACATCGAGCTGGAAGTCGACAAGAACGAGCGAGTCCTCACCGTCCGGGACAACGGCATCGGCATGTCGCGCGCGGAGGTCGTGGACCTGATCGGCACGCTGGCCAAGTCCGGTACCGCGCAGCTGCGCAAGCAGCTGGCCGAGGCCAAGTCCGAGGCCTCCGCCGAGGAATTGATCGGTCAGTTCGGCATCGGCTTCTACTCGACCTTCATGGTCGCCGACAAGGTCGTGCTGACCACCCGCAAGGCGGGCGAGACCACCGCCACCCGCTGGGAGGCGAGTTCGGGCAGTTCCACCTACGCCATCTCCGATCTCGACGAGGCCCCGCAGGGCACCGCCGTGACGCTGCACCTCAAGCCGGCCGACGAGGACGACCATCTCTTCGACTACACGCAGGAGTGGAAGCTCCGCGAGATCGTCAAGAAGTACTCCGACTTCATCGCGTGGCCGATCCGGATGAGCGTGGAGCGAGTGGTTACCGAGGGGGAGGGCGAGGAGAAGCAGGAGAAGACCCTCGTCGAGGAGCAGACGCTCAACTCGCAGAAGGCGCTGTGGACGCGCCCGCGCTCGGAGGTCTCCGAGGAGGAGTACAAGGAGTTCTACAAGCACGTCAGCCACGCCTGGGACGAGCCGCTCGAGATCATCCCGCTCAAGGCCGAGGGCACCTTCGAATACCAGGCGCTGCTGTTCCTGCCCTCGCAGGCGCCGTTCGACCTGTTCACCCGCGAGCACAAGCGCGGTGTGCAGCTCTACGTCAAGCGGGTGTTCATCATGGACAACTGCGAAGAGCTGATGCCGGAGTACCTGCGCTTCGTCAAGGGTGTGGTCGACGCCCAGGACCTCTCGCTCAATGTCTCGCGCGAGATCCTGCAGCAGGACCGTCAGATCCAGATGATCCGCAAGCGCCTGGTCAAGAAGGTGCTCTCCACGGTCAAGGATCTGCAGGGCGCCGAGGACCAGAGCAAGTACCAGACCTTCTGGCGCGAGTTCGGCCGCGTCCTCAAGGAGGGCCTGCTCTCGGATTTCGACAATCGCGAGACCATCCTGCAGGTCAGCTCGTTCGCCTCGACGCACTCGGAGTCCGAGGCGACCACGCTGGCGCAGTATGTGGAGCGGATGCCCGAGGGCCAGGACGTCATCTACTACATGACCGGCGAGTCGCGGGATCAGATCGAGCGCTCCCCGCACATGGAGGCGTTCCAGGCCAAGGGCCGCGAGGTGCTGATCCTGACCGATCCGGTCGACGAGATGTGGGTCGGCTCGGTGCCGGAGTTCGACGGCAAGCGTTTCCAGTCCATCGCCAAGGGCGAGGTCGACCTGGAGTCCGAGGACGAGAAGAAGGCCTCCGAGGCGCTGCGCGAACAGCAGGACAAGGAATTCGCCGACCTGCTGACCTGGCTGGGCAACACCCTCGAGGACAACATCAAGGAGGTGCGCCTGACCAACCGGCTCACCACCTCGCCCGCCTGCCTGGTCGGCGACGTCTTCGACTTCACGCCCATGCTCGAGCGTATGTACCGTGCCTCCGGTCAGGAGCTGCCGGTGAGCAAGCGGATCCTGGAATTGAATCCGGCTCACCCACTGGTGACCGGCCTGCGCGAGGCCTACGACCAGCGCAAGCCCGACGCCGACGAGGGCAAGGTGCCCGAGCTCACAGAGACCGCCGAACTGCTGTACGGCACGGCGGTGCTGGCCGAGGGCGGCGAGTTGAAGGACCCCGCGCGTTTCGCGCAGATCCTCACCGAACGGCTGACGCGCACACTGTAGCCACGGCGCAAAACCACCGGCCCCCTTCCGCTTTCGCGGGAGGGGGCCGCTTTCGTCTGCGCGTCCCCTTGCTCGCCGGGATTGCCGACAGTTGCGTAAGGGTAACCGAACTTTACCAACTGGGCATCCAAACTTATTGTGCGCATTGGTCTTTCGAGATAGAGGCCGTAGCCGGGGAGGTTTGCTCGAGGTAATCTCGAAGTCCGGGCAGCCGACGAGCCCGAGCAGGGGAGTGAACACCGACCATGACCGCCACCATCGTGCTGAGCATCGGCATAGTGTTTCTGGCCGAACTCGGGGACAAGTCCCAGCTGATGGCGCTGACCTTCGCGCTGCGCTATCGGTGGTGGGTCGTTCTGGGCGCGATCGCCACCGCCACCGCCGGTGTGCACGTCATCTCGGTCGCGGTCGGCTACTTCCTCGGCGCGTCCTTGCCGACCACCGCGATCGCCTTCGTCGCGGCGCTGACCTTCCTCGCGGTCGGACTCTGGACGTTGCGCGAGCACCTGTCCGCGGACGAGGACGCAGCGCCCGCCGCCCCCCGCGGCACCACCGCACCGTTCCTGGTCGTGCTCTCCGCCGTCCTGCTCGCCGAGCTGGGCGACCGCACCATGTTCGCCACCGCCGCGCTGGCCACCGACAACCACTGGTTCGGAGTCTGGCTCGGTTCGACCATCGGCATGGTCGCCGCCGACGGCCTGGCCATCGCGGTCGGCATCCTGGTGGGCAAGCATCTGCCCGAACGGCTCATCGGCCTGGTCTCGGGCGTGCTGTTCACGATCATCGGCACGGCTGTCCTGCTGTCCGCGCTGACAGTCGCACCGCTGGTGGCGGCGGGTGTCGTCGCGGCGGTCGTTGCGCTCGTCGCGGCCGTCTCGACCGGACCGCTGTTGCGCAGCCGCCGCGCCCGGGCGTCCGCGGACGAGGCGCCCGCGGCGGACGTGAGCGCGATGGACGTGTTCGCGCCGGCCGGCGACGAGACGGACACGCTGCCCGCCGCGCGCTGACCGCTCAGTCCTGCGGCGGGCCGCCGTAGAGCGCGCCGCCGCGGCGCACCATATCCAGCAGGGGCTCGCGGAGTCGCCGCAAACCCTCGATGTCGTCGTCGGCGATGCGGGCGGTCGCCATCGCGCCCACCGCGGCGGCGAAGGCGATGCACGCGAAGCGCTGCGCGTCGGTGCGGGCGTCGAGCACCTCCGCGATCAGCGTCACGAACGAGGCCTGCAACTGCGCTCTGGTGGTCAGCGCCTCGGAGCCGACCGCGTACACCTCGACCAGGTACAGCCGGGCGTAGGCGGGATCCTCCACCAGACCCTCGAGATAGGCGGTGACCAGCCGGTCCATCCGCTCCAGGTCGGGCTGGTCGACCGGTGCGTCCGCGCGTTTGTCCGCCGCCGCGGCGATCCGCGCGACCAGCCGCTCCACCGCGCGGGCGTAGGCGGCCTCGAAACAATCCTCCTTCGAGCGGAACTGTTCGTAGAAGGTCTCGCGAGACACGCCCGCTCGCTTGAGCACCGCCGCCACCGAGGTATTGACGTATCCCTGCGCGGCCATGGCGTCGGCCATCGCGTCCAGGATCCGGTCCCGCTGGGAGGCGATCACCTGCTCCCGGGGGAGCCCGTGGCGTCCCCGGGGGAGCTGGCGCGCGCTGCCTGCCTTTCGCTGCATGCCTCGATTTTCCCCGCCGTGTTCGAGGGAGCCGTGGGTGGGGGCTCGAGTGGCACGGGTTAGGGTGCCAATGACGAAGGGCCAACTGGCTGTCACGAACGAGAGGACCATCGTGGAGATTTCGGGTTCCGCCGCCATCATCACCGGCGGCGCAAGCGGCCTGGGCGCCGCCACCGCCAAGCGTTTCGCCGAGCTGGGCGCCACCGTTTTCGGCCTGGATGTGCCCGCGTCGATCGAGCGCGCCGGTGACAATGTGCCCGCAGGCGTCACCCTCATCCCGGCCGACGTCACCAGCAACGACGAGGTTTCCGCCGCCGTCGCGCAGGTCGTCGAGTCCGGTGTACCGCTGCGTATCGTGGTCAACTGCGCCGGTGTCGGCTGGGCGGGTCGCATCCTGTCCAAGAACGGCCCGCACGACCTCGAACTGTTCCGCACCGTGATCACGGTCAACCTGCTCGGCAGCTTCAACGTCATGCGCCTGGCCGCCGACGCCATCGCCAAGACCGAGCCGGTCGACGAGTACGGTCAGCGCGGCGTCGTCATCAACACCGCCTCCGTCGCGGCCTTCGAGGGCCAGATCGGCCAGATCGCGTACTCGGCGTCCAAGGGCGGCGTGCACGGTATGACCGTTCCGGCCGCGCGCGACCTGGCGCAGTTCGGCATCCGCGTGAACACCATCGCCCCCGGCATCATCGACACCCCGATGCTGGCAGGCGTCACCGAGGAGTACCGCAAGGGCCTCGAAGCCGGCGTGCCCTTCCCCTCGCGTCTGGGCCGCCCCGACGAGTACGCGCAGCTGTCGCAGTACATCGTCGAGCACGACTACCTCAACGGCGAGACCATCCGGATGGACGGCGCGCTGCGCATGGCGCCGCGCTGATCATCCCGCACCGAGCCGCACCCGCGACGGCCGTCGCCGAACTCGATTCGGCGGCGGCCTTCGCCGTTTCCGCGCCGGAATGTCGCCGGGCCCTGGGGCGCCGCAGTCCCGAGGGTCGCTCGGTCAGTTCTCGGGGCGGTGACCGATGCCCAGCAGCGCGGTCGTCGTCAGCGGGGCGTTCGGCCGGTAGTTCTCCTCGAGGTAGGCGCGCATGATCTCCTCGCGCCGCCGCCACTCCGCCTCGCCGACCTCGTAGCGCATCACTGTCAGCGGCGCGCTGCCCCGCAGCATGTGCTCGAGGAACGAGCCGGGGCTCGGGAACGTCACCATGCTGGTGTGGCGCTGGATGGAGACCCCGGCGAAGCCCGCATCCCGCATCTCGCCTGCGAACACCTCGGGGTTCTCCAGGCTCGAATAGATCGGCGCGGGCTCCTCGGTGATCGATCCGGTCGCGCGCAGCGCCGCGTACACCGTCCGCATCAGCGACGACTCCGCGACCGGCGCCCAGCTCGACACGACCGCGACGCCGCCGGGCCGCAGCACCCGGAACATCTCCGCGAATCCACGGCGACGGTCGGGAAAGAGCATCAGGCCGAACATCGAGAACGCGGCGTCGAACGACGCGTCGGCGTAGGGCAGGCGCTGGCCGTCGCCCAGGCGTGCCTCGACATTGCCGAGGCCGGCCTTCTCGGCCTGCTCGCGCAGCAGCCGCACCATCTCCGGGGAGAAGTCGATGGCCTGCACCTCGGCGACCTGCGGCGCCGCCAGCAGGGTCAGCGTCCCCGGCCCCGCGGCCACGTCGAGCACCCGGGATCGGGCGTCCACGCCCACGAGCTCGAGCGCTCGTGCCGAGTAGGACGACATCTGCCGACGGGAGAACGTGGCATAGCCTTCGGCGGCCAGATCCCATGCCTTCGCCGCCGGCAGCGGGATAGTGGACATGTCTGCCGGATTCCTTTCGACCGTCACAGGCTAACCGGCAGTTCCCTCGCGAACCCGTCGAGGGCGAAGATTCAGGCGGCCAGCAGCATGGCCAGTACCGCGGTGTCCGGATCGCTGATCGGATCCAGTCCGATCCGGCTGATCAGCGAGGTGACCGTGCCGTCGGATTCCGCCTCGGCCCAGGCCGCGCGATGCTCGAGCCCCAGGTGCGGAACCCCGGGCAACAGCACGCAGCCCGAGGCCGCGCCGGTGCACTCCGGCAGCGAGGGACGGGTCTCCGCGGGCGGATGCAGCATCAGCAGCGCGGGCGGAATGTGCGCGGCGAATCGGCCCGGTTGCAGCGCCTGCTCGCCGAGCACCGGACCCTCGGCCAGCACCATGCCCACCGTGCCGGGACGGGGATCGTCGGGCAGTTCCTCACGCACACCGAAGACCGTGGTGGTCGGCAGCAAGCCGGGCAGCGAGGCCACCCGCACCGCGAGCACGAGTACCTGCGCCCATTCCTTGGTGGTGTCGGGCCAGCGCCCGGAGATGATGAAGCCGCGCAGGCTGCCGCGGGCGTGGAACGGGGTGATACCGATGGAGTCGCCGATCGTCATGTCTGTGCCTCCCGAACTCCGGCTACCGGGGGCGGCGGTGCCCATCCGCGAAATGTCTGGATCCGTCGAGAATGACTGATGTGTCATTTGGCACACAAGTACCAGTGAGTGCCAGCTCCCGTCGGGAACGACGAAGGCCGCGGCCTTCTCGTCGTGAGAAGACCGCGGCCTGTGGTCCGGCTGCCGCCGGGCGGGGGGCTAGCCGATCAGAAGACCAGGCCCTTGCCCTGGCCGACGGCGCGCGCGAAGCGATCCTGCACATCGGCCCAGTTGACGACATTCCAGAAGGCCGTCACGTAGTCGGCCTTGACGTTCTTGTACTGCAGGTAGAAGGCGTGCTCCCACATGTCGACCTGCAGCAGCGGGATGATGCCCAGCGGCACGTTGGCCTGCTGGTCGTAGAGCTGGAAGGTCAGCAGCTTCTGGCCGAGGGTGTCGTAGCCGAGCACCGCCCAGCCCGAGCCCTGCAGGCCGTTGGCGGCGGCGGTGAACTGGGCGCGGAACTTGTCGAACGAACCGAACTGGTCGTCGATGGCCGCGGCGAGCTCGCCGACCGGCTTGTCGCCACCGTTGGGGGACAGGTTCTTCCACCAGATCGAGTGGTTGACGTGGCCGCCGAGGTGGAAGGCCAGGTTCTTCTCGTGCAGGAAGATGGCGCCGTGGTCGCCGGCCTCGCGGGCGGCTTCCAGCTTCTCCAGCGCGGTGTTCACACCGGCGACGTAGGCCGCGTGGTGCTTGGAGTGGTGAATCTCGTTGATCTGCCCGGAGATGTGGGGCTCCAGAGCGCTGTAGTCGTAGTCCAGATCTGGCAGCGTGTACTCAGCCACGATGTCCCTTCCTCGATGTCGGGCTGTGGCGCCCGGGTTGTGAGCGCCTCAGCCATCATTCGTACACCCGCTCGGTACCAACTCGCCCGCACGCCCCCGTGTTCCGCCGGGGATCGGCGGAGCGACGAGCCGGCGCGCGCGCTCGCCCTTCTCCCGAATCCGGTCGTGTGGGTTCGGCCGCGGGCGTTCCGGCCGGGTGCGGTTGCCCGAACCGGTGCCGGTGTCGCCGGAACAGGCGTTACCCGGCCGGGACGAGCTGATCTTGGTTCCCGGCATGGGCGATGTCAATGACACCGGTGCGGGCAGCGATGTCATACGGATCAGGCCGGGATGTGGTCGATTTCACCGGCTCCCGGTCACAGCGGCGGAATGATTTCGAACTCCAGCGTGCGCGGATCGCCCTTGTCGTGAGCCTGCCACCACCGCGCGCCGTTGGCGATGAAGTCGGCCAGCGGAATCTCGGTGCCGGACCGGTCGTGAATGGTGAGGTCGTCGAACCACACCCGCACGTCGAGTTCGCGCGGATTGGTGCCCTCTTCCTGGGAGAACTCCAGGACGTGGGCACTCACCCTGTCCTCGACCACGGTGTCGAAGCTGAGCAGTTCACGCCAGAGTGCCCAGCCGCTGTCGTCGACGTCGATGTACTCCCAGCCGTGCAGGCGGCCGCCGCCGAAACTGCGAATCGCCCTGGCCAGGCCGTCGATGGTCAGCGGAAGAACGTCCGGCGGCGCGTCTCCCCAGGCGTGCACGCGCAGCGACGCGGCGATGCGGGTGACGCCGCTGAAAGTCAGGCGCAGCGGCCGCTCGCGCGGGGCGTCGCCGTTCTCCGGGAGGATCGGAACTCCGAGGTCGAGCACCAATCGGGCACCGGCAGGGTCGACATCGGCATTGAGGCAGACCGCCTCGGCGAGCGCGGTGTTGAGTCCGTCGGCGTCGAATCCATCGCGAAGCCCCCTGGTCTGAGTCATGCGCCCCAGGCTAGCGAGACCTACGGCGATGTTGCGAGATTTCGCCTTTTCGTTACGTCGTGGCTCGGATGGAACCGATCCGGCGGTCGTCGCGTCCAAGTAGTTGTCGGACTCCGTACAGGCTCCGACCGGCGCCGGGGGACGCAGCGGCGGCGCCGGGCTCACGGTCACGCGGCCGGCGGGGAGGTGCCTGTGCCGCAGCGGATTCCGAGGCGTCGGCGGGCGGTCGCTCCGGGATGTTCTAGGAGGGGAGTCCCGGATCGATCGCTCGCGGCGTCCGTGCCGGGCGGTCGTGGTCCCCGGCTTCCGGGCACGGTCGTTCATCGCGGGTTTGCTTATAGTTCGCCCCTGTGAATCCCGGTACGGCGATAGTCGCCGCCTGTGGATCAGGTTGTGGATTATGTGGATAACTTCGACGAAGATATGCACAGGCCACAGGGAACAGGGCGCAGACCGGCCGGATGTCGGGAAAACAAACTCCGAGTTCGGAAAAAGGTTTGCGCGGATACCGCTGGTCCCGGTCGCCCCCGGTACCGCCCCGCACGGTGGGACACATGGCAGGATCGAACTGTGAGGAGCTCGGAAATTCCGTCGGCCCAGGTGGCCGAGCTGCCCGGCGAATTCGACATGCCCGGTCCCTCGGATCTCTCGGATCTCTCGGGGGGACGGCGCGCCATCCTGCTCGATGTGCGCGAGGACGACGAATGGCAGCTGGGCCACGCGCCGGGAGGGGTCAACATCCCGATGGTGGACGTACCAGCGCGGATCGACGAACTGGACTACGACAGCGAGATCTATGTGATCTGCCGTCAGGGTGGCCGATCGATCGAGGTCGCCATGTACCTCGCCCATGTCGGGTTCGAAGCCGTACAGGTCGAGGGCGGCATGGTGGCCTGGCAACAGATCGGTCGCCCGCTGGTCACCGAGGGGGAAGGACAGGCGAAGATCTACTGACGGCGATGTACTGGCAGCGGTCTACTGGCAGCGATCTACTGACGAGGTCTACTGATGGCGAAGGGCGGGAATGCGCGGTGAGTCCAGTGGGAGTGAGTTCGGTGGTGCGGTGAGTTCGGTAGTTCAGCCGTGTGCGCGCTGCGGTGCGCGATGGGCGGTCCAGAGGGCCCCGATGCATTGGTGCCCGCGTTGTCGCGGCGTGCTGCTCTCGCCCGCGCCCATCGACGCGCCCGCGCAGCGCCGCAATTACCGCTGGGTCGCGCGCAAGCCGGACCACCGGTCCTCGCGTCAGCAGAATCGCTCCGGCCTGCCCCGATCGCTCGGTCCGACGCCGCGCTATCGCGAGATCCCGCGCTGGGGTCTGCGCGATGTACCCGCGCCCGCCGCGCCGGAGATCCACCACCGCCTGGAGCGCTACGCGCCGAAGGTCGAACAACTGCTGCTGATCACCGCGTGGCTGTTCGGCGCGGCCGCGCTCGCCGAGATCGCGCGCTATCTCATCCTGCTGCGTAATCGCACCCGGTTGATCGATCCCACGGTCCTCGCCGTCTCCGACGCCTTCGTCTGGATCTGTTCGGTCGGCGCGGCGGTGTCCGCGGTGACCGCCGCGGTGGCGCTGGTCGGCTGGCTGATACGCCTGCGCAGACGGGCCTTCGCCCGCTCGGGCGCCGCCGACCCGCGCTCGCCGATCGCCATCGCCTTCGGTTGCCTGGTGCCGGTGGTCAATCTGCTCTGGCCGGGGGTCTATCTCACCGAGGCCGCGGGCGCCCACGACGATCCGCGGCTGTTGCGTGCGGTGCGGATCTGGTGGTTCGCCTGGGTGGCCGACGGCCTGCTGGTGGCGGCCGCGCTGCTGTGGCGCACGGCCGATTCGCTGCAGGTGGAGGCCGACGGTGTGGCTTTCACGGCGTTCACCGACGCGGTCGCCGCCGGGATCGCGGTGCTGACGTTGGTCGTGGTGCGACACTTCGACGGCCGGGATCTGCGCGGTCGTGCCAGGATGGCCCATCGATGGGTGGTCACCATCGACCCGGCGGTGCCGGTCATCGAACCGGTGCAGGCCGGTTCCGAACCCCGGGATGCGGACGATCGCGCGATGACCGAGGATCTACGGATCGACAACGGTGAGCAGGATCGGTCGCGGGAGCAGGGCCGGCTACAGGAGGAGGTCGTGGCCAAGTGAGCCGGGGTAATCGCGCGCCGTTCGTCGTCGCGCACCGGGGTGCGTCGGCGGCGCGGCCCGAACACACCCTCGCGGCGTACGAGCTCGCGCTGACCGAGGGCGCCGACGGTGTGGAATGCGATGTCCGGCTCACCAGGGACGGACATCTGGTCTGCGTGCACGACCGCACCGTCGACCGCACCTCCTCGGGCACGGGCCTGGTCAGCGAGCTGACTCTGGCCGAGCTGAAGGATCTCGACTTCGGCGCCGACGGCGAACCCGCCTCGGTGCTCACTCTCGGCGAACTCATCGAACTCGTGCTGGACTGGCGCAGCAGGCCCACCAAGCTGTTCATCGAGACCAAGCACCCGGTCCGCTACGGCGCGCTGGTGGAGAACAAGCTGCTGGCCGAGCTCCAGCGCTACGGGATCGCGACCCCGGCCTCGGCCGATCACTCCCGGGCGGTCGTCATGTCGTTCGCGGCGACCGCGGTCTGGCGTATCCGCCGGGCCGCCCCGCTGCTGCCGACGGTGCTGCTGGGCGAGTCCTCGCGCTATCTCGGCGGCGGCGCGGCCACCACGGTCGGCGCCACGGCTGTCGGCCCCTCGGTCAAGACGTTGCGCGAGCACCCCGAACTCGTGGACCGGGCGGCGGCGGCCGGGCGGGCCACCTACTGCTGGACCGTGGACGAGGCCGCCGACGTCGAACTGTGCGCCGACTTGGGGGTCAGCTGGGTGGCGACGAACCATCCCGGCCGCACCAAGACGCTGCTGACCGACGCCTGATCGGCATGCCGGGCGCGTTGTCCGCGTCACGGCGGCTGCCGTGTAGTTTGTGCGCTCGTGGGAAAGAGCAAGCGCAACAGTCCGAAGCCCGGAGGGAACCGGGCGCAGCGTCTCGCCGAGCGCAAGGCGGCGCTGGAGCAGGCGGCCCGGAGCGTGACCCGGCCGTTCGAGGGCCTGGCCGCCGAATGCGACCTGGTCGCCCTGCGCGAATTCGTGCCGTCGGCGACCGGCACGCTGCCGTTGGTCGCCTCGGTGGCCGCCGAGCGCGAGGTCGTGCTCGGCACGGTGCTGCCGGGCGCGGTCGCCGCCCTGGTGCGCGCCGGTGAGCCGCCGGTGGGCTATGTCGGTGCGCAGGTGCAGTTCTCCGGCGCCGATCCTGGGTCCGATCTCGCCGCGTCGATTCTGTGGACGCAGTCGGCGGAGCCGGGCGATTCGCTGACCTCGGTGGAGAGCGTCGCGGGCGGTCCGAAGCTGACCGATGTGCTCGATCCGGCGGCGAGCCTCGAACTCACCGTCCATCAGGACTTCGACTGGTGGGTGCCCGAGGGCGTGACCCCGGACCCCCAGGTGGCCGCCACCATCGAGCAGGCCAAGCAGGCGATCATGCCTTCGGCGCGGCTGGCGCTGGGCGCGGACTCGATCGGCGCCGCCTGGTGGGTGGACGCGGGCGAGAAGGCGCATGTGCGCTGGGTGCGTCCGGAGGGCGAAGACGAGCTGATGGCGGCGCTGGCGCGGCTGCACGCGGCAGGCGGGCTGCATCTGGGTGAGGGTTCGCGCTTCGCCGGTTCGTTCCGCACGCACGGCCTGCTGGTGCCGGTCTTCGACCTCGATCCCGAGCGGCATCCGAGCGAATGGGAAGCGCCCGCAGGGGAATTCGGCGCCCGCCTGGCCGAGGCGCTGGCCGCGGGGACCGAGCTGACCGCCGACGAGCGCAGGTCCAGGGACGGACTGCGGTCCCGTCAGGTCACGCTGCGCTGAAATCGGTGCGAGAATTTTTGTGAAAACGACCGTTTTCTCATCGGCCCTGGGTTAGGTTCGTCTCGTCGCCGCAAGGAGGCGCCGGGACAGGAAACCTCTGGACCGGAATGATGAGGAAAGTAGGGATCCACCATGGAAGCCATTCTCGGTCTGCTCACCGGTCTGCTCAGCTCCCTGAGCGCTGAGTGACATTCGATTCGTCGAACGCGACAGGCCCGGCTCGCCACCACGAGCCGGGCCTGTTCGTTGTCCGGGTCCTGCCGGGAGTCGCCTCGATGGCCGCCGATGGAGCGGCGGTCTCCGAGCGATGGCCTCAGGCCACCGAGCCGCCGGCTACCGAGGGTGCGCCCGACGCGTCGGGAACGCCGCTCATCTCCCTGGCCACGAAATCTTCCAGATCGAACAGATTCGACCCGGCGCGATCGGCGATGTTGAGCAGCGTGGTCATGGCGGCGACCTCTTCGACCTGTTCCTTGAGGAACCACTGCATGAACTGCTCGCCGAGGTAGTCGCCCTCCTCGCGGGCCGTGCTCGCGAGCCGGACGATCTGCTCGGTGACGGTGCGCTCCTGGGCGAGCGCGAGCGCGATCGGCTCGCGCGCGGTCTCGAAGTGCGATTTCGCCGAATCGATGCCGGCCATGTCGACACTGATGTCGCGGTCGAGGAAGTAGCGCACGATCATCAGCGCATGATTGCGCTCTTCCACCGATTGCCGGTAGAAGCGTTTCGCCAGCTGCGGAAGGTCAGCGTTGTCGAACCAGACCGCGATGGCGATGTACTGGTGTTCGGCATTGAATTCGTGACGGATCTGATCGTGCAGCAGGCTGTGGAATTTGCTGTGCGGGCTCTCCGAATGACTGGACATATTCCAGACATTAGTGCTGGTCAGAGAGGTTGTCATGCAAGTGCACCCTTATTGAGGTTAGTGTTTCCTAAACTCGTGTCGGCGGCTCGGCCGATGATTTCGAAATCGTCCGAGGACGGTCTCATCGGATCGGGGATTCACTGACCTGCGATTTTCGGAGCCGCCGGATCGGCGTTTTTCGGGGCGGGCATATCACGCTCGACGAACTCCTCGACGTCGAACAGCGTGCCGTTGTCGCGGTCGAAGACGTCCAGCAGCGTGGTCATGGCGGCGACGTTGTCCACCTGCTCGGCGAGGAACCACGCGGCGAACTGTTCGCCGAGGTAGTCCCGCTGGGACCGGGCGGTGTCGACCAGCATCGTGGAGGCATCGGTGAAGACACGCTCGGCGTCGAGCAGGATCTCCACCGCCGCGCGCGGGGATTCGAATTCCGAGCGCGGCTCGTCGACGCCGCTCACCCGTACCTCGAGATCGCGGTCGAGCAGGTATCGCACGACGCGCAGCGCGTTCTCCCGGTGCCGGGCGTGGCGTCGATAGCATTGCGCGGCCAGCTGCGGTAATCGCCGCGAATCGAAATAGACCGCGGTCGCGAGATACTGCTGGGCGATGGCGAACCCGCGCCGCAGCTGTTCGCGCAGCGACACCGGGAACACCTCGGTGAGTGTGCTGTCGGTCATAGCTGAACGCTACCGCGTCAGCAGCTCCTCGGGAATCGGCTTGTCGTCGGCCAGGGCCTCGAAGAACGGTACCGCCTTGTCCTTGTCCCACAGCAGCACGTTCCCGCTGCCGGACACGTCGTCGAATCCGCCGATCGGCACGGTGGTCGCGATGGTCTCCCCGCGCATCGCCCAGCCGAGCCTGCCCAGATCCCACAGGTGGTCGCCCTCGTCTACCGTCAGGGACTTCGCCGCGCCCGAGGCCAGCGGCCACAACCGGAACGGATTGGCCAGCGTCGCCGTGCTGGTCGCCTTCTGCAACAGCGCCGACATGAACAGCCGTTGGTTGTTCATGCGGTCGACGTCGGCGAGCGCGGTGGCGCGGGTGCGGACGAAGCCGAGGGCTTCCGGGCCGTCCAGGTGCTGGCAGCCCGCGGGCAGGTTGATACCCGCCAGCGGATCGTCGATCGCCTGCGGCAGGCAGACGTCGATACCGTCGAGCGCGTCGACCACATCGGCGAAACCGGCGAAACCGATCTGGGCGTAGTTGTCGATGCGCAAGCCGGTGGCGACTTCGACGGTCTGCACCAGCAGTTGCGGTCCGCCCAGCGCGAAGGAGGCGTTCAGTTTGTCGCGGCCGTGACCGGGAATGCTGACGTAGGAGTCGCGCGGCAGGCTGATCAGCGTGGTGGCGCCGGATTTCGGGATGTGCACCAGCATGATCGTGTCGGTGCGTTCGGGCCCGACCTCGCCTCCGGTGGCGAGTTCTTGTTCCTGCTCGGCGGTCAGCCCGGAACGTCCGTCCGAGCCCACCAGCAGCCAGTTCGTGCCCGGCGTATCGCCGACTCGATCCGGATAACCGCCCAGCGCGTCGATCCTGGTGAGCTTGCCGTCGAGATGGATCACGCCCGCGACCGAACCGATCAGCAGGACCAGCAGTAAGACCAGGAACCAGCGGAACGGATGACGCTTGCGTGCGCGGCGGGCCGGGCGCGGCGCCGGATCGTTGCGCTGCGGCGGAGCCGAAGGGGGTGGCGGCGGCACGGTCCGGCGCGGTCCGCGTGCCTGCTGGACAGGGCGCTGGTCCGCGAAAGGTTCCGGCCGCTGCGTCGGCGCGTACCGGGGACCGCGGTCCAGCGTGGGCGACTCCTCTCGCGCCTGCGAGTAGGCCATCGGCCCGTCGGCGGCGTGCTGATCGCGTCGCAGCACCTTGGTGGGTTCGACGTGACGCTGCGGGGGACCGGCCTGCCCTGGACGGCCCCGGTCGGCTTGCCCGCGCGCGCCCTGGTGACGCGGGTCGACACCGCGTGGATCACCCTGGCGCGGATCGTGCGCGCCGCGCTGCGGGCCGCCGTGCTGCTGTGGCCGCCCCTGCTGTGGCGCGCCACCGTACGGCGGGGCCGAATCGCGGTGATCGGCGGGGCCGGGGCCGTACGGGTCGCGCCCGTGCGGATCCCGGCGGTGTGGCGGGGTAGCGGGCACTCCGGGACCTGCCTGCGGCGGCACCCGGCGTGTCCGCGCAATGCGGGGGTCGTCGCCGTTCATCGATGTCGACTCTACTGTTCGGGGGTGGAAAAGGGGTCTACACCGGATCGCCGTAACCGGGTTCACGCGTTACCGGAATCGGCATGTCGTCGCCGGTGTCGCGCGGGTGCCGGATAGGCGGGAAGCCGCAGCAACCGCCCCGCAGCAGCGCGCCCCGCGTCTCAGGGCAGCCAGTCCACCCGCCCGCGCAGCGCGACGTAGCCGAGATAGGCCACGGCATCGATGACCGCGTGTGCGATCACCAGCGGCCAGAGCTTGTTCGTGCGCTGCCAGTACCGTCCGAAGATCAGGCCCATCACCACATTGCCGAGCCCGCCGCCGACGCCTTGGTAGAGGTGGTAGCTGCCGCGCAGCAACGCCGAGGCCAGCAGCGACGAATTCGGCGACCAGCCGAGCGCGCGCAGCCGGGTCAGCAGGTAGCCGACGACCAGCACCTCCTCGGCCACCGAATTCGCGCACGCCGACAGGATCAGCACCGGCAGTCGCCACCAGTGGTCGTCGATGGCGCTGGGCACGATGGTCACGCTGAAACCCAGCGCGTGCGCGATCAGGTACAGCCCGAGGCCCGGCACGCCGATGAGTGCGGCCAGCGCCACAGCGGGCGGCAGATCCGCGCGCGTTCTCGGCACGGCGAATCCGATCACCCGGGGCCCGATCCCGCTGCGCCACAACAGATACAGGCCCAGCGCCGCCCACCCGGCCAACCTTGCCACCCCGACCAGCTGATACAGCAGATCGATGAACGAGTGATCGGAGCGCGAGGCATTGAGCGCGACCGTCCGTCCGCTCACACCCTCCGGCGACAGCGCGCTGTTGATCAGCGACAGCGCCGCGCTCACACCCTGCAGCCCGAAGGTGACGGCCAGCACCACCACGATCTCGATCCGGATCCCCAGGCGCTCGCGTGCGGTCAGCTCGGGAGCCGGCTGCTCCGGGGCGGTGAACACCCCCCGCAACCGTCGGCCGACCCGCTCGGGTCCGGCCGGTGCGGACGGCGCCGATTCGCCGGTGGTGGGTGCTGACGATCCCCCGCCGGTGAGTGCCGGTTCGGCGAGTTCGGGCGTTGCTGTCTCGCTCCGCGGGGATGCAGGTCCTGAAAGTCCGGGTGCTGGTGAGTCGCTTCCGGGAGGAGTGGGTACTGTCGCCGGTCCCGAGTGCTCGGGCGCTGATGTCTCGCCCGCGGTGGGCGCTGGTACGGAGAGTTCGGGCGCTGACGGGTCGGTCCGGTGGCGGCGCGCGTCCGAGTCGGCTGACATGTCGTCGAATCTAGGCGGAGCCGGCGGCGCGGTGTGCGGGCCGGTCGGCCGAACACCGACCGGGCGTGCGCTGGTCAGCTGTGGCGCAGGCCGTTCAGGAACGGGCAGCCGGCGAGGGTGCGGATGGCCCGGCTCAGCGATTCGACGTCCTCGGCCGGGGCGGTGAAGGACAGGCGGACGTCGTGGTCTCCGTCGTGGCCCTCGACCCGCAGAGTGAGGCCGTAGCGGTCGACGGCCAGCGGGCGCACCTCGCCGGTCCGGAGGCGGGGCGGTAGCCGGCGGGCGAGTTGTTCGAGGAGCTCGGGGTGGTCGGCGTCGAGGTGCTGCAACCAGGCCGCCTCCATCTGACAGAACGGGTCGGGCCGGGCCGAGCGCACCTGAGCCGCGGGCACCGATTCGGCGCCGGTCGCGTCGGCGAGCACGGCGGTGCCGATCACCAGGCGCAGCAGCGTCGCGCCGTGGCCCACGTCGAGCAGTTGTGGGTGCGGGAACTCCGCGGCCACCTCGCCGGCCAGCGCCCGCTCGGCGTTCTCCGGCACCGTGCGAACCACGCCGCGCAACCAGACCAGCGCGCGCACCGGTTCGCGCAGTGGCAGCGGCGCGTTGTCGGTGAGTTCGAGCACGGCGGGCGCGCCCGCCGGACCGGACTTCGCCGTCAGCGCCGCCGCCGAGCCGGTCGGCACCGCGATCACCACGTCGCCGCACCGGCGCAGATGGTGGACCGAGGTAGGAGTGGGCTCGATGCCGGGGAGCGCGAGGACCGAGGTCTCGGCGTGGGCACAGGCGCTGCGCACCCGCTCGGCGGCGTTCGGCGAGGTACTCGATTTCGTCGGCATGCGGACCTCCGGAAGGTGCGGCGGCGTTCGGCGCCGCTATTTAGGTAAACCTAAGCTAAGTGAGGGGGAGGTGATCCGCAACCCTGTCGGCGAGTCGAGTCCGATCGATTCGCGGGCTCGCGGCGGTGGATTCACCGGCCCGAGGAGACATGAGCGTGGCGAGATACCGTGATCCGGTGGCAGACGCACTCCCCCTTCCGGACGGCCCCGCGCACGAACCGGTCCTGGTCACCCTCAGCACCCCCGCGCGCCGCAGCCTCGTCGCCGGGCTGGTGCGCTCACCCACTCCGGACCCGGCGGAACCCGTGCTCGACGCCGACGCCACCGACGCCGAAGTGGCCGGTTTCCTGGCTGCCATCGCCCACGCGGACACCGGCTACATCGCTCGCACCGCCGATGGCGCTCGCGCCCTGGCTGTTCTCGCGGCCACCGCCGCGGCGTTGTGCGGGGAGGACATTCGCGCTGCCCTCGCCCAGCCCGACATCGCCTTCCTGACCGCGCTGAAGCCACCCGCCGTGGAAGCGGTGCGCACCGTGTTGCTGGCGGTCGAGACCGACCGCCGGGAACCGGTCCGGAGATCGCTGGCGGTCCTCGAACCCTGAGGCGGTTCGCGCTTGCGGCCGGGGCAGAGGTCGAGGCCACTCCGGACGCGCGAAGCAAACACCGCGCAGACACGATCACCGGAAAACAAATACAGTCGAAGGCGTGCCGCACATCGCCTACTTCGGACCGTCCGGAACTTTCACCGAGATGGCTCTGGCCGAACTCGAGTCCGCGAATGTCCTCGCCGGGCCGGTCGAGCGTGTCCCGGCCCCGTCGCCGCCCGCCGCGCTGGAGATGGTGCGCCGGGGCGAGGTCGAGGGCGCCGTGGTGCCGATCGAGAGTTCGATCGAGGGCTCGATCTCGACCACGCTGGATTCGCTGGCGGTCGGCCCGCGCCTGCAGATCGTGGCCGAGACCGAGATGGAAGTGACCTTCGAGATCCTGGCCGCGCCGGGCACGGCCGTCTCCGAGGTGCGAACCCTCGCGGTCTTCCCGGTCGCGCTGGGGCAGGTGCGCGAATGGGTCGGGCGAACGCTGCCGGGGGTGCGGATCCACACCTCGGCGTCCAATGCGGCGGCCGCGGAGGACGTCGTCGCCGGTCACGCCGACGCCGCGGTGTCCACGACGCTGGCAGGCCAACGGCTCGGCCTGATCTCGCTGGCCTCCGGCGTGGCCGATCACGACCAGGCCGTGACCCGGTTCGTGCTGGTCCGCCGCCCCTGCGTCGCGCCCGCGCCGACCGGATCGGATCGCACCTCCATCGTCCTGGAACTGCCGAACGTGCCCGGTTCGCTCATGCGGGCCTTCGCCGAATTCGCCACCCGGGGTATCGATCTGACCCGCATCGAATCCCGTCCGACCCGAACGGGTATGGGCGCGTACCGGTTCTATCTCGACTGTGTCGGCCACCTCGACGATCCAGCGGTCGCCGAGGCGCTCAAGGCGCTGCACCGCACGTCCCGGATCAGGTTCCTCGGCTCCTGGCCCGCGGTGTCGCAGGCAGGCACGCAGCCGCCGTCGGACGAGGAAGCGGCACAATGGTTGACGCAGTTGCGAAAGGGAGTGGCGGATCTATGACGACGCCCGGCACCGTGGGCAAACTGATCCTGGTGAGGCACGGTGAGACCGAGGGCAATGTGGCCCGGCTGCTCGACACCAGGGTCCCCGGCCTGCCGCTGACCGAACGCGGTGCGGCACAGGCGAAGACGTTCGGCTCCCGTCTGACCGCCGCGCCCACCGTGTTGCTCAGCTCGGTGGCGCTGCGCGCACGCCAGACCGCGAGCTACATCGAGGAGGTCACCGGCGTGCCCGCGACCGCGCTCGAGGATGTGCACGAGGTGCAGGCCGGCGATCTGGAAGGTCTTGCCGACGACCACGCCCACCGCACGTTCCAGCGGATCTACGGCTCCTGGCATCAGGGCGATCTCGACATCGCGGTACCCGGCGGCGAATCCGGCGCCGACGTACTGTCCCGGTTCCTGCCGGTGATCGAGGATCTGCGCGACCGGTATCTGGACCCCTTAACGCACACCGGCGACGTATTGCTGGTGAACCACGGCGCCGCCATGCGCCTGGTAGCGCGCACTCTGGCAGGCATCGCGCCACCGTTCGCGACCACCAATCGACTCGACAACACCGAGACCATCGAGTTGGTGCCGCGTGCCGATGGCAGCTGGGAGTGCGTGCGGTGGGGCCAGTTCGTCCCGCCGTTCGACTACGCGAAAGTGACTTCGGCTCAGCCGACCATGGGCTGAGCCGAAGTACCGACCGAAAAGACCCGAATCAGAGTGATTTCGGTGCCACCTGCGGCGGGAACTCCTCCCGCTCGGGCAGTGAGCTGATCAGATCCTTGATCGCGGTACGCAATCGCGCCGTCGAGCCGCTGCTGATCGACGTCCACTTCGTGCCGTCGTCGGCGACCGCCGCCGTGAGGACGATCCGCCCGCCCCGTGTATCGAAGACCGCGATGTGACTGTCGGCGATCTCGCGAGTGCCGTCGCCGTATACCACCGCGGAAATCTGGGTGTGCGAATGAATCTCGACCAGTGCCGAGGCCAAGGCCTGAGCATCGCGCGCGGGCGTGCAGATCTTCGCCAGCCGGTTCGCGGTGGCCGCCGCATCACCGGTGTCACCGAAAACGGGTGCGAGCAATTCGGTTTCGGCGTTCATGCTTTCGATGTCGAGTGGTTCGGCTCGGCCGAGAGCGGCGATCAGCGGGCCGGGCAGGTCCTCGTCCACCTCGTCGAGCACGTAGGAGAACGGCCCGCGTAGCGCGACGACCGTGCGGTCGTCGCCCTTGGCCAGCGCCAGCCGGTTGATCTGACCATTCATCACCAGCCGCAGTGCCAGCACCCAGTGCGGGCGATACAGGGTGCGTAGCCGGTCCTCGAGTTCCCGGTGGACCACGCCGTCCGTCAGGAAACCCCGATCGATCAGCGTGCGCTCGGCGACCTGCATGGCCGCATCGTGATCGGTCTCGTTGTCGTAGCGGCCGACAGCCTGCAGCACGACCGGCAATTCGTCGAACTGCAGTCGCTCCAGCAGGAACTGCATCTCGTCGAGGCCGACCGAGACGCTCCCCAGCGTCGACGGACCACCGGTGGCCCCCAGTACGCTCACTCGGCCGACCCCGCCGGCGCCGCTCCGATCACACCGTCGGCGGCGAAGCGGTGGTCGCCGAAGTGGTCGTCGTGCAGGTAGTCGGCCGCCTTGTGTTGTGTCTCGTCATCTCCATCCGACTGCGCGGTGCGGCCGAGCAGCGGGCTGCCCGAGCCGGACACCGGTCGGGCGGCGGCGGAATCGACGCGGGTGACGACATCGGTGACCGGTGCGGCGGCGGGTGCGGCGGCCGGCGCGCCGGAACCCCAGCCCTGCGGCAGTTGCAGCGATCCGCTCTGCAGAGCGCTCGAGGAGCCGAGCCCGACCGTGGCCGAGTGGGTCGCCGTCGTGAGGCCCGCACCGGCGGCGGCCAGGCCGGCCCCCGTCACGCCGGCCGGGGTGGCGGCCATCGCCGGAGCGGTGGTCTGCGCGGCCGCGATCATGCCGGCGCCGAGGTTGCCCACGGTGCTCGCGCCACCGCTCGCGACGGTGCCCGCCACACTGGCGACCTGGTTGACCGCGCCGACCACACCGGGGTTGTTGAGGGCCGACACGGCGCCCGCGACCGCGGTGCTCAGCGGATCGCTCTGGAAGGAGCTCTCCGCGGCCGTCCCGACATCGGTGGTGCCCGCACCGTCGGCGATGGGCGGCGGCGTGGAGAACTCACCCGGCGTCGTCACCGTGGCGGTGGTGGCGGCCTCGTAGGTCTCCATCACCAGCGCGGCGCGCAAATCCATGGCGCTCTTGGCCAGTTCGGCCGCCTCGAACGCGCCCGACACCGCGCCGGGCGGGTTGGCCGAGGCGACGACCGCGGTGTTCACCGCGACGATCTCGGGCAGGCTCGGCATCGCCAGCGAGGCCACGGTGTAGGCGGTGGCGTTCGCGGCCGCCTTGGTCCCCATGGTCGCGGCCATGACACTCTGCTCGTAGGCCCATGTGGTGAAGGGGACCAGCCTGGAGAGCGCGGCGATGCCGTTCACGCCCTGCATACCGACGCCCAGTTCGGCGATCACCCTGGCGGCGGTGGCGGTCGCGTCCGCCCATGCCGTGGTGAGCCCGCCCCACGCGGTCGCGGCCGCCGAGATCGGTACCGCGTGCGCGCCCGCGTTGAGCGCGATGGAGTTCGCTTCGGCCATACGGGGCAGCCAGAACACCCCGGTGATACCTGCGGTCATGCTTGTGTCTCCCCTGTGTCGATGATCGCGCGAGCCGTCAGGCCCCGATGGTTCCGGCGACGGCCTGCATCACACCGGCCTTGGCCACGTCCTCGGCGACGTGCGTGCCGAGCTGCAGCCGCAGCACTGCGGCCGCGTGGTGGAGCTCGAGGATGGCCTGGGCGATGGAATGGTCGTGGGTGGCCGCGGCTCGGTTGAAGTGGTTCGCCGCCAGCAGCGAGACCTCTTCGGCGCCGGAGGGCAGCACGTGGGTCGCGGGACCGGCGAATGCGGCCGCCCCTGCCAGCCGCTCGGCGAGCAGGTCGAGCTCGGCGGCGGCGGCGAGGACGAGCTCAGGTGAGATGGAAACGTGGCCGACCATTACTCGACTCCTTCTAGTGGCGGTCCGTCTGATGCAGACAGTTGGGCTGATGCAGACAGTTGGGCGGAACCACGAGAATTCCCCCTACGAGTGATTGGACGCGACAGCGCCGCGATCGGTTCCATCGAATCCCCTCCTTCGTCAGATCTTGCCAGTCGCCCTTCTCGCCCTCCGATCACCCCGATGCAGGCGGGTGCGGCGACTGCGCCGAGACCTATCCCCATCCCAGCTGATGAAGCCGGTCCTCGTCAATGCCGAAATAGTGTGCGATCTCGTGGATCACGGTGATCGCGACCTCCTCGACCACCTGCTCCTCGTCGGAGCAGATGTCCAGGATCGCCTCGCGGTAGATGGTCACCGTGTCGGGAAGCGACCCGCCGTAATGACTGTCGCGCTCGGTCAGGGCGATGCCGCGGTAGAGACCGAGCAGGCTGGGCTCGTCGGGGTCGCGCGCCTCGACCAGGATGACGACATTGTCTATGGCGCTGGTCAAATCGGGTGGGATGAGGTCGAGGGCATCGGAGACGAGCTCCTCGAACCGGTCCTCGGACATGGCGATCGTCATGGCCGGTTGCCTGTCATCGCGTGTCCCGTCATCGCGTGTCCCGTCTACCCTCGGCGGGTTCACCGAGGCTGCGGCGGCAGCGGCGCCGCTCCCGGCAACGGCGCGGGCGTCGAGCGACCCGAATTCGGTGGCGGCACAGGCGCTTGCCCGTTGATCAGGATGTCGCCCCTGGCCGAGCCGATGATCGGAGCGAAGCCCTCCCGGTCGGTGCCCTTGCCGATCATGCAGTCCAGCTTGCGGCTGCCCGCGAGCCAGCTCGCGGCGTCCACGTAGTCGAAGAACAGCGTCAGCGTCTTGTTGCGGATGGCCTCCGGCGAACCGAGATACGCGTTGACCGCCTCGGTGCACTGCTCCTCGACGTACTTGTCCTGGTCGGCCTTCGCGGGCGGGCCGCCGGTGAAGCGCGCGGCCAGGTCGACCGAGGAGACGATCTCCACCGCGTGCTCCTGCGCGCAGTCGATCGGGTCGGTCGGCAGATTCTGGTTGATGCCGAGGCAGGTGCCCGGCTCGAAGACCTTGGACTGGTCCTGCTCGGCGGCGCTGCCGGTGGTCGGCAACGGGGTACCGGTGCTGGCCGAGAACTGCAGGCCGCACCGCAGTGTGCGGTCACCGGCCGACCAGCCGTCCGCGCTCGGGTACATCAGGCCGACCACGTAGCGCCCGCGCGGATCGAACTTGCCGTTCATGTAGCGCTGCACCGCGGGCACGCAGTGCTCTTCCTTCAGCTCGGTCAGCCGCAACGAATCCGGGAACCGTGAGCCGGGACCGAATTCCACGCCCGGGTACCGGGACATGTCGATGTCGGCGGCCACTTCGAACAGGTGCCGGTTGTCGCAGGCGACCTTCACCAGGTCGCTGCGATCGGCTTTGTTCCAGCTCAGGCAGTCGCCGGTGGAGGCGGTGCCGAACTCCTTGTCCAGCACGGTGTGCGCGGGCGCCGCCGGATTGTGCACCTCCAGGCCGGACTCGTTCTCGAAACCGCTCACTGCCATGGTCACCAGGGCGGCCACCACCGCGCCCGCGGCGGTCGCCAGCAGACCCCAGCGCAGCTTGGGCGCCGACAGGCTCGGCCCGCGCGTCCCGGCCTGCTCGGCGGTGCCCGCGGAAGCCGCGTCGCCGGAGGCGGTGTCCGCGGGCGCAGGCGTCTGTGGCTCATCATCGGTGGACATCGCGCTCCATCATGGCAGCACCCTTCGCGCGGTGCCACGAGCCCGGCGGGGTCGCTGGTGGTAATCGGTGTGACCGGCCGACATCGCTGCGACTAGGCTGATTGCCCATGATCGACCTCCGACTCCTGCGGGAGGCCCCCGATGTGGTGCGCGCCTCGCAGCGCGCGCGTGGCGAAGACCCCGCTCTGGTCGACGCGCTGCTCGAGGCGGACGCGGCCAGGCGTGCGGCGGTCGCCTCCGCCGACAACCTGCGCGCCGAGCAGAAGGCGATGAGCAAGCAGATCGGCAAGGCCGCCAAGGAGGACCGGCCGGCCCTGCTGGCGCACGCCGGAGAGCTGTCGGCCAAGGTCAAGGAGGCCGAGGCGGCCCAGTCCGCCGCCGACGCGGATCTGGAGGCCGCGCACCGCGCGATCTCCAACGTGGTGCTGCCCGATGTTCCCCCGGGCGGCGAGGACGATTTCGTCCTTCTCGAAACCGTCGGTGAGATCCCGGAATTCGGCTTCGAGCCCAAGGACCACCTGGAGATCGGCGAATCGCTGGGCCTGTTCGACATGGAGCGCGGCGCGAAGGTCTCCGGTTCGCGCTTCTACTTCCTCACCGGCTACGGCGCGATGCTGCAACTGGGCCTGCTGCAGCTGGCCGCGCAGAAGGCCGTCGCCAACGGCTTCACCATGATGATCCCGCCGGTGCTGGTGCGCCCCGAGATCATGGCGGGCACCGGCTTCCTGGGGCAGCACTCCGCCGAGGTCTATCACCTGGCCGACGACGATCTGTACCTGGTGGGCACCTCGGAGGTGCCGCTGGCCGGCTACCACTCCGAGGAGATCCTCGACCTGAGCAAGGGCCCCAAGCGCTACGCGGGCTGGTCGTCGTGCTTCCGCCGGGAGGCGGGCAGCTACGGCAAGGACACCAGGGGCATCATCCGGGTGCACCAGTTCGACAAGGTCGAGATGTTCGTCTACACCACTCCCGACCAGGCCGCAGCCGAGCACAAGCGGCTGCTGGAGTGGGAGCGCGAGATGCTCGCCGCTGTCGAGGTGCCTTATCGCATCATCGACGTGGCGGCCGGAGACCTGGGCAGTTCCGCGGCGCGCAAGTACGACTGCGAGGCCTGGGTGCCCAGCCAGCGGACCTACCGTGAGCTGACCTCCACCTCCAACTGCACCACCTTCCAGGCCCGCAGGCTCGCGGTGCGCTACCGCGACGAGAACGGGAAACCGCAGATCGCGGCGACCCTGAACGGCACGCTGGCGACCACGAGGTGGATCGTGGCGATTCTGGAGAACCACCAGCAGGCCGACGGTTCGGTGCGGGTCCCGGCCGCGTTGGTGCCCTTCGTCGGCACCGACGTGCTGCGGCCCGCGAGCTGAGCGAGCGGATAACCGACAGGTCGCCGGTGTCGGAATTGCGGGATGTGGCGACCAGTGTGCTGTGCAGTGTCTAGGCTGTGGGGCGTGCGAGGAATCGGGGCGCGCGGCGATACCCGAACCCGGGTGCGGGCGGCATCGGCGCTGGCGACGGCAATGGTCATGGCGAGAACCACCGGGGCGTTCTACGTCATGGGTGGCGTGCTCGGCCTGGTGATCACCGCGGTCGCCCCGGGTGACGAGGGTAATCGGCCGCTGGTCGGTACCGCGGCGGCGATCGCGCTGCTGCTGGGCTTGACGCTGCTCGCGTGGGGTCCGCGGTTACCGCACGTGATCCATCACGGGTACGTCGTCATCGCGACCATCCTGATCACCATCGCGGTATACGCCTTTCCCAACACCGTGGGCGCCATCAGTCTGGCCGCGTTCTATGTCTTCGTGGCCTGTGATGCCGCGCTGTTCTTCCGGTGGATCCAGGCGAACGCGCACATCGCCTTCGCCGTGGTGCTGTGTCTGTGGGCGCTGCCGACCCGCGATCTGCCCTGGTGGTCGGGCATCATCCCGGCCGGGGTGACCTTCGGGGTCGGCGTGGTCGTCGGCATCCTCACCAGGATGGCCTCGGAAGCCGATATCGACGTGCTCACCGGCTTGCTCAACCGGCGCGGCTTCGATCGAGCGCTCAACACCGCGATCGCCCAGGCCACCCGCACCGGGCAGAACCTCTCGCTGGTGCTGGTCGATCTCGACCGCTTCCAGAAGATCAACGATCACCTCGGCCATCGTGCCGGCGACGCCGTGTTGCAGCGGGTCGCCGACACCTGGTCCAAGCTGCTGGCCCCCGATCAGCGCCTGGCCCGCTACGGCGGTGATGCCTTCGCGCTGCTGCTGCCGAACGTGACCGAACAGGCGGCCATCCTGCTCACCGAGCAGTTGCGCGCCGCGGTCACCACGGGTTGCTCGGCGGGGGTGACCTCCTGGCAGCCGGGGGAGTCCGGCTCGCTGCTGGTCAGTCGCGCCGACGTCGGCCTGTACCGGGCCAAGCAGGCGGGCCGCAACCGCACCGTGCTGGAGTCCTCGCGGCAGCTGCCGCTGGCGGTGGAGCTGCGCGAGGCGATCGACCGGGGCGCACTGGACGTGCACTACCAGCCGATCGTCAGTCTGACCGAGGGCGGTGGCAAAGCGGTCGGCGTCGAGGCGTTGCTGCGCTGGTCGTCCAGCGCGCAGCCGGACGTCACCACCGAGGGCCTGATCCGGGTCGCCGAGGAATACGACCTGATCTCCGACCTCGACGAGCTGGTGCTGCGTCGCGCCTGCGCCGACGCGGCCCGGCTGCAGGAGACCTTCGCCCAGCTGGACCTGACCCTCAACGTCAATGTCAGCGGCCTGGAACTGGCCGAATCCGGCTACGCCGACCGGGTGTGGGAGATCCTCTCCTCCACCGGGTGGCCCGCCGATCAGCTGGTGCTCGAGGTGACCGAGAGCGAGCTGGCCGCCGAATCCCAGACCGCCATCGCCAACCTGCACGCCCTGCGCGACCGCGGCGTGCGCATCGCCATCGACGACTTCGGCACCGGCTACTCCTCGCTGAGCCGGTTGGCCACCCTGCCCAGCGACATCCTCAAGGTCGACCAGTCCTTCGTCGCCGCCATCCGCTCGGATTCCCCGGCCCCGCCGCTGCTCGGGGTGATCGCCGCACTGAGTTCCGCGCTGGACCTGCAGGTGATCGCCGAAGGCGTGGAGACCGAGTACCAGGCGGCGGTGCTGACCGAACTCGGTTTCGCGCTGGCGCAGGGCTACCACTACAGCGATTCGCATCCGGTCTCGGAGTTGATCAACGACCTCAATCACGGGCAGGGCCGCATCGGCGGCGCCATGGATCGCGAGGACGCGGTGGCCTCCAACGGCTGGGTGCCGCTGAACTGACCCCGCTCGACGTGGGCTCCGGGAAAAGCGCTTGACGACCGACGATGTCAGGGGCAAGGCTGGGAGCCATGACCATTCGCTTCAGTGGTTATTGACACAATTCCAGCTCCGGTACACCGCGTGAGCGCCGCCCTGGTTCCCAGTCGAACCTGGCCGTGCGCGCGGTGCTGTTCAAGGGCTCACGGGAATGCGTCCCGCTCTACGCCCTCTATGCGTTGCTGTTCGCCGACCACGGCCTGAACACCGCGCAGATCTCCTCTTTGCTCGCACTCTGGTCGGTGACTTCGTTCGTGCTCGAGGTGCCCTCCGGCGCATGGGCGGACACGGTCTCGCGACGCGGACTGCTCGTGCTCAGCGGCGGGTTGGTCGCGGGCGCCTTCACCCTCTGGACCGTCACACCGTCCTACCTCGGATTCGCGCTCGGTTTCGTGCTGTGGGGTGTGTCCGGCGCATTGGAGTCGGGCACCTTCGAGGCGCTGATGTACGACGAACTCGCCGCCCGTGCGCGGACCGGCGCCTACGCCCGCCTGATGGGCTACGCCCGCGCCGCCGCCGAGACCACCGTGATGGTGGCGATCCTCGCGGCCGCGCCGCTGTACGCCCTGGGCGGCTACGCGCTGGTCGGGTGGGTGAGCGTGTCGATGGCGGTGGTGCACACCGCGATCTGTCTGCTGTTGCCGAACGCGCCCAAGGCGGTGGCCGCGCCGGAGGAGGGAACCGCGGATGTGGTCCCCGTCGGACACGCTCCCGCGTACGCCGTGGGCAGGCCGGCCGCGGCCGCCGAACTCGACCTCGGCGCCGAGTCGACGGTGACGCGCTATCTGGCGATGCTCCGGGCCGGCGTCGCGGAGACGTGGCGGGTGCGCGGCGTGCGGCGTGGCGTGCTGCTCGGGGCGCTGCTGTTCGGCATCACCGCCTACGACGAGTACTTCGCGCTGCTGGCGCAGTCGGCGGGCGTCTCGACCACGGTGGTACCGGTGCTGATCGGCGTGACCGTGGCCGGGTCGATGACGGGCACGCTGCTGGCCGGGCGGACGAGCTCGTTCTCGGCGCGGGCGCTGGCCTGGATGGTCGCCGCGGGCGGTGTGCTGTTCGTCGGCGGCGCGCTGGTCGCCGGGGCCGCGGTGGGCAGGCCGGAGTGGATGTATCCGCTGACCGTCGCCGGGTTCGTCGCCATCGGGATCGGTTACGGTGCGGTCCTCAATGCCGAGATCGTGGCCGATGCCCGGCTGCAGGACGCGATCGAGGGACCGGCCCGTGCCACGGTGACCTCGGTGTCCGGCCTGCTCGCCGAAGTGGTCGCGCTCGGTGTCTTCGGCGTCGCGGCGCTGGCGGGCGCCTGGCTGTCCATGTCGGCCACCCTCGCGATACTCGGCTCGGCCATGTTCGTCATCGCGGCGCTCACGCCCGTCTGGCTTCCCCGCCGCCGGGCCGAGCAGGTGGCTCGCTGATCGGCGCGGGGCCGCCGGTACGGTTTCCGGCATGACCGCGCGGATGAGGTTGGGGGTGGCGTGCGGGTTCGGCATCGGCGCGGGTGTGGCGGTGCAGGCGCGGATCAACGGTGCGCTGGGGGCGCGGTTGCACGACGGGATCGCCGCGGCGGTCGTCAGTTTCGGTACCGGGCTGGTGCTGTTGGTGGTCGCCTTCGCGGTGAGCGGGCGATTGCGGGGCGGGCTGGGGCAGGTGCGGGCGGCCCTCGGGGACGGACGGCTCCGCGGGTGGCAGTTGCTCGGCGGACTGTGCGGGGCGTTCTTCGTGGCGAGCCAGGGGCTGACGGTGGCGGCGATCGGGGTCACCGCGTTCACGGTGGCGGTGGTGGCCGGGCAACTGGTGAGCAGTCTGGTGGTGGATCGGCTGGGGCTGGCGCCGAACGGGCGCACGCCGGTGACGCCGTTGCGGGCTGGAGCGGCGGTGATCGCCGTCGGCGCGGTGTTCCTGGCCGCCGGCGGACGCTCCGGCGCCACGCCCGCCGGTCTGGCGCTGCCGGAGTCCTGGCGCGAGGCGCCGCACGTGCTGCTGATCGCGCTGCCCGCGCTGGCGGGGATCGGGCTGGCCTGGCAGCAGGCGGTGAACGGGCGGGTCGGGGCGGTGGGCGGTCCGGCCCCGGCCACATTGATCAATTTCGCGGTCGGGTTCGCGGCGCTGTGCGTGGTGGAGTCGGTGGTGCTGCTGACCGTGAGCGGGTTCGGCGAGCTACCGACCGAGCCGTGGCTCTACCTCGGCGGCGCCATCGGGGTCGCGTTCATCGGGCTGGGCGCCGTCACGGTGCGCTGGATCGGCGTTCTGCTGCTCGGGCTCACCTCGGTGGCCGGCCAGCTCGTCGCCTCGGTGCTGCTGGACCTGCTCGTCCCGGGCGGTCCCGGAGTGTCGCTCCGGGCCGTCGTCGGCTGTGCCCTGACGCTGATCGCGCTGGCCCTGGCGACGCGAAGGCCGGGCACGACCCGGGAATGAGCAGGCGACGCCGGCCTCGAACTCCCGGCGATCGGCGCGGACCCGACCGGACCGGTGCGAATCAGAGCTTGCCGGAACGCAGTTCGTGACCCCTGGAGGTCTTGCAGCGACCGGACTCCAGATCCCACTGCCAGCCGTGCAGGTTGCAGGTCAGGGTATTGCCCTCCACCACACCGAATTTCGACAGGTCGGCCTTGAGGTGCGGGCACCGGCGCTGCACCTGCCAGCCGTCCAGCTCGATGGTGGCCGAGTCGTCGTGGGCCTCGGAGAACCAACCGTCGGCGTAGGCGATGCGCTCGTCGGTGAGGCACTTGAAGAAGGTGTAGAGGAACTCGTTGTAGCCGCCGATGCGCCAGGCCTGGAACCGGGTGGACAAGAAGATGGTGTTGACCCAGTCCGGCTCGTTGTCGCGCAGCACGGTGCGCACCAACTCGGGCGCGATGCGGAAGCCGTAGCGGTAACGGCCCTCGCCCTCGATCGGCTCCCGCACGACCCGCTTGGGGAAGTCGAGGACCACGGTCTCCTCGCCGAGCACCAGGCCGACCGGGTAACCGATGCCGTCGCAGATCAGATCGCTCTGCGCCATGATCGGCTCGAACAGCGCCTTCAGCGGTTCCAGCAGCGAGCCCTCGCCGGTGGCCCAGGTGGCCTTCTCGGCTTCCAGCACCGGCGCGAAGCGCTGGGCCATGTCCTCGATGTAGGCGGCCTTGTCGCCGTAGATCCGGTCCGGATCGAACGGGTGGGTGAGTTCGAGTTCCTTGCCGCGCACATCGGCGACCGAGCCGGGGATCATCAGGATCCCGCCCTCGTTGCCGTGGATGCGCATCTGCTCGAGGAAGACCATCTGGTCGGGGAAGATATTGCCCTCGTCGCCGTGGTCGTCGTTGAGGTGGCGCAGCTCGGGGTCCAGGAACACCGGCGGACCGGCCGAGGGCACCACCCAGGTGGCGCCGACCTGCTCGATGTAGCTGCGGGCGCGGTCCATGCCGCGCTGGCGCTTCTGCTTGCCGAAGTTCGTTTTGGTGCGCGAGGGGATGTCGTAGACCATCGGGTACCAGATGGCCCCGGAGTACTGCAGCAGGTTGACGTCGATGTGGCCGAAGGCCTCGTGCAGCACGTCCATGTCGACCGGCCGGGCGTCGTTCATGTTGAAGCAGGTGGTCTCGCCGTCGGAGACGACCAGCCCGGAGTCGCCGATCGGCCCGTCGGCGGGCGCGCGCAGCGCGATGATCATGATGTCGAGTTCGCCGCCGGGACCGGTGACGGTGTGCTTGACCGAGTCCTCGGTCTCGAAGAACTTGTGGAAGCCGAGCTTCTCGAGCTCACGGCGCAGGTCCGGCACCGGGAAGTCCGGCAGCAGCACCGTGGCGTCCTTGCTGACGTGCTCGGCGAGGTTCTTCGCGTCGAAGTGGTCGCGGTGCAGGTGCGAGACGTAGAGGAAGTCGCAGTCGCCGAGGGCGTCCCAGTCCAGCCCGCTGTTGTCCGGGAAAGGGACCCACGAGCCGAAGTACGCCGGGTTGACCCAGGGATCGCACAGGATCGTCCCGGCCGCGGTACGGATGTGGAAACCGGCGTGTCCGACGCTGGTGATCTGCACGAGCTGTTCCTCCTGACCGTTGCCAGCACCCCAGGGTAGTGGCTGGCGGATGTGTGCCGAAGGCGGCTGCCCCGGGTGGTGACCTCGGTCCTACGAGGTCGTGACGTCGCCGATGCAGTAGCCGGCCGAATTGCCCGAATCGGTCTCGCGCTGGGTCAGCGTGAAGGTGTGGGTCTGCGTGGTGCCGTCCTCGTCGGTGACCGGGGCGTCGACGGTGATGTAGTCCGCCGACAGCCAGGCCGAGGTGAGCTGCTCGCCGGTGAACGCCGCGATGCCCCCGAAGTCGTCCTCCAGCTTGCGCGGATTCGCGGCCGGTGGCGCGGTCACGGACTCGCCGCTGCCGGTGGGATCCCAGGCCGCGGGTGAGGCGGCGCAGATCAGCGGGTGCGTGTCCTCGGTGTCGGCCGGGTCGAGCGGTTCGCCGACCAGGCGCGAGAGGTAGCGGCGCACGGTGTGCCTGGCATCGGCGTCGTTGTACTGCGCGGGCGCGCCCGCGCTGCCGACCCGGGGGCAGGCGTAGCCGTCGGCCAGGGCCGCGCGCTCCACGGTCACCGTGAGCGTGCCGCTCTCCCAGGTCACCGAGTCGGCGGTGGCGGTGCCCGGCTCGGCGAGCGCGGCGAGCACGCCCTGCGGGTACTGGTACATCTGCGTCACATTGCCGGGAGCCAGCGTCCAGCACTTCTCCTGGAGTTCGGCGATGGTGCCGTTCTCCAGATCGGCGGCCCATCGGCGCAGCGCGGGTACGGCTTCGGGCACGCCGGGTACCGCGCCGACCTCGGGGGCGTCGTCGGGCACCGGCGCGAGCGCGGGGGCGGGCACCGCGGAGGTCGCGATGGTTCCCGAAGTCCCCGAGGTTTCGGCGTCGTCCGTGCCCGCCGCCGAAACGGTCTCCTCGATGGCCGGGGAGGAGGACGGCACGTCGTCGACCGGGATGCCCGATACCGAGTCGCAGCCGGTGAGCAACAGGGCTGCCGCGGCGAGACCGCAGGTCAGCGCGCGTCCGCCGCGGCGCGGCGCGCCCGCTCCGCGTGCTGCTGTCCGGTCGTGTTCACTCGCGTGCGGACGGGCACGTTCCACTTCGACGATCCTCTTTCGCTGGCAGGTGCGGATGGGGCCGGTGCGGCGGCGCGTCGACGCGGGTTTCCGGCGGCGGCCGTTCCGGTCGGGCGATGCTGCGACTACGCTAGCGGAATTGTGGAACCCGTCTACCGGACGATCATCGGCTTGGCCCGGACCGTCTTCTTCGCCCAGGGCCTGAAGTTCACCGTCACCGGCGCCGAGCACATCCCGGCCCGGGGTGGCGCCGTGCTCGCGATCAACCACACCGGCTATCTCGACTTCACCTACGCGGGCCTGCCCGCGCGCCGGGTGAAGCGCTATGTCCGGTTCATGGCCAAGAAGGAGGTATTCGACAATGCGATCTCCGGCCCGATCATGCGCGCGCTCAAGCACATTCCGGTCGACCGTGTCGCGGGCGCCGATTCCTACCTGGCCGCCGTCGAGTACCTGAAGCGCGGTGAACTGGTCGGCGTCTACCCGGAGGCGACGATCAGCCGCAGCTTCGAGATCAAGCAATTCAAGTCCGGCGCCGCGCGGATGGCGATCGAAGCGGACGTGCCGATCATCCCCGTCGTGATCTGGGGCGCCCAGCGGGTCTGGACCAAGGGACACCCGAAACGCCTGGGCCGCACGAACACCCCGATCTCCATCGCGGTGGGCGAGCCGATCGCGCCGAACCTGCCGCCCGCGGAGCTGACCGAGCTGCTGCATTCGACCATGCAGCGCCTGCTGGCCGGATTGCAGGAGAACTACGCACACGAGCCGGGCGCCTACTGGGTGCCCGCCCGGCTCGGCGGCAGCGCGCCCACGCTGGCGGAGGCCGACGCGCTCGATGCCGCCGAGATCGCCGAACGCCATGCCAAGCGAGCCGCGGCCGGCGACTGACGCCTCCGCGCGCGGCCCGGTGACCAGGCGATTTTGTGCCGGGCGGCCGGACGACTAGAGTTCTCGATCGCACGGTCGAAGCGGCCGGGCACGCGGATGTAGCGCAGCTGGTAGCGCATCACCTTGCCAAGGTGAGGGTCGCGGGTTCGAATCCCGTCATCCGCTCCACGCGAGAAGTTCCTGACGGCGTGCCGTGGCCCGCGTCATGTCCGCAATCGCCGCAGCGGTACGCTGACGGTCCGGGCTCGACAGCAGCGCATCCAGGAGTACTCCTATGGGTAAGGGCGAGAAGGTGTTCCCCTCGGCGGCGACACGAACCACCACCATCGGTGTGCGCGTACCCGCACGCTACGACCAGCTGGTCATGCTGCGCGCTCTGGCCGAGACCATCGCACTGATCGCCGATTTCGGCATCGACGAGGTCGCCGACATCCGGCTGGCGCTCGACGAGGTGGCCACCGCGCTCATGCAGGACGCGGTACCGGGCACCGATCTGGACTGTTCGCTCGCGTACGGCGAAGCCTCGATGGACATCTCCGTCACCGCGCGCACCGTCACCGAGGACGGCCCGGACCGCACCGGATTCGGCTGGCACATCCTCACCACCCTCACCGAATCGGTGTCGATCGACACCGGCCCCCGCGACGCCTCCGGCGGTTACCTCACGACCGTGCACTTCCGCTGGTCGCGCGGACGCGCCGATGCCTGACGCCGTCCCCGCCGATCCGGCGGAGCCGGAGGTCAGGGGCTACCAGGATCTGGAACCCGAGTTCGCCGAGCTGGCCGCCCTCGACGAGGACGATCCGCGCCATCGTGAGCTGCGCGAGGATCTGATCGAGCGTTGCCTGCCGCTGGCCGAGCACATCGCTCGCAAGTTCAGCGGTCGCGGGGAGAACTTCGAGGATCTTCTGCAGATCGCCAGGGTCGGCCTGGTCGCGGCGGTGGACCGCTTCGATCCGGCGCAGGGCGCGCCGTTCCTGGCCTTCGCGGTGCCGACGATCATGGGCGAGGTGCGCAGGCATTTCCGCGATCACACCTGGTCGGTGCGGGTGCCGCGCAGACTCAAGGAATTGCAGGCGACCCTGAACCCGGCGATCGAGACGCTGACCCAGCGGCTCGGTCGGGTGCCGAGGGCGCGTGAGATCGCCGAAGAACTCGACGTCGACATCGCCGAGGTGACCCAGGCACTGGTCGCGCGCAATGCCTACCAGACCTCCTCGATCGACGGTTCGGCGAGCAGCGAGGAATCCGGGATGCCCGGGCTCGCCGAGACGCTCGGTGAGGAAGATCCCGAATACACCACGGTGGAGAACTATCTCGCGGTCCGACCGCTCATCGCGGCGCTGCCCGATCGCGAGCGCCGGGTGCTGGAGATGCGCTTCTTCCAATCGATGTCGCAGGATCAGATCGCCAAGCAACTCGGCTGCTCGCAGATGCAGGTGTCGCGCATCCTGTCGCGCACCCTGAAGAGCTTGCGCGAGCAGGCATTGCGCGACTGAATCTGCCCCCGGGCTCGGTTTCGCCGGGCTCAGTGCGCGCCGCCCGAGGAGGAGAATCCGCGCAGGCGCAGGCTGTTGCTGACCACGAAGACCGAGGAGAAGGCCATCGCCGCGCCCGCCAGCATCGGGTTGAGCAGTCCGGCCATCGCCAGCGGGATGGCGGCGACGTTGTAGGCGAAGGCCCAGAACAGATTGGCCTTGATGGTGCCCAGGGTGCGCCGGGACAGCCGGATGGCGTCGACGGCGGCGCGTAGGTCGCCGCGCACCAGCGTCAGATCGCCCGCCTCGATCGCCACGTCGGTGCCGGTACCCATGGACAGGCCCAGATCGGCCTGCGCGAGCGCGGCGGCGTCGTTGACGCCGTCACCGACCATCGCCACGACCTTGCCCTCGTCCTGCAGCCGCCGCACCACCGCCGCCTTGTCCTGCGGCAGCACCCCGGCGATCACCTCGTCGATGCCGACCTCGTCGGCGATGGTGCGCGCCACGGACGCGTTGTCACCGGTCACCATGATGGGAGTCAGACCGAGCCCGATCAGTTGCGAGACCGCTTGCGCGGAGGTCGGTTTCACCGCATCGGCGACCACCAGGACGCCGCGCGGTGCGAGTCGGCCCGCGGGGGAGTCCCAGGCGATCGCGACCGCGGTGCCGCCGCTGTGCTCGGCGGCCGAGAGCGCGTCGGCGAGTTCTCCGGTCAGCGCCACGTCGCGGTCGGCGAGCAGCCTGGCCCGCCCGATCAGCACCCGGCGTCCGTCCACGACGCCCTCCACACCCAGACCCGCCAGATTCGCGAAATCGCGCACCTGCTCGAGTTCGCCGGTCTTCTCGCGGGCGGCGTCGGCGATCGCGCGTGCGATGGGATGCTCGGAGGAATGCTCCAGCGCGCCCGCCAGCGCCAGCACCCGGTCGGCATCCTCGCCCTCGGCGGGGATCACCTCGCGCAGGGCCATCTTGCCGGTGGTGACGGTGCCGGTCTTGTCGAGCAGGATGGTGTCCACGCGCCGGGTCGATTCCAGCACCTCGGGCCCCTTGATCAGCACGCCGAGCTGCGCGCCGCGGCCGGTGCCGACCAGCAGCGCCGTCGGGGTGGCCAGGCCGAGCGCGCACGGGCAGGCGATGATCAGCACCGCGACCGCCGCGGTGAACGCCGCCGCCACCGAACCGCCGGTGCCCAGCCAGAAGCCGAGCGTGGCGACCGCCAGCGCGATGACCACCGGCACGAACACCCCGGAGATCCGGTCGGCCAGCCGCTGTGCCTGGGTCTTGCCGGTCTGCGCCTGCTCCACCAGCCGGGCCATCTGAGCCAGCTGGGTGTCGGCGCCGATCCTGGTGGCACGTACCACCAAGCGGCCGCCGACATCGACCGTCGCCCCGGTCACCGCGTCTCCGACGCCGACCTCGACCGGCGCCGATTCACCGGTCAGCATCGAGGCGTCCACGGCCGAGGCGCCTTCCACGACCACGCCGTCGGTGGCGATCTTCTCGCCCGGCCGCACCACGAATTCGTCGCCTACGGCGAGCTGCTCGATCGGAATCCGTTGTTCGGTCTTCCCGCGCCGCACCGTGACCTCTTTCGCGCCGAGTTCGAGCAGCGCGCGCAGCGCCGCCCCCGCGGTGCGCTTGGACCTGGCCTCGAAGTAGCGCCCGGCCAGCAGGAAGGTGGTCACGCCGGCGGCGGCCTCGAGGTAGATGTTGCCGCTGCCGTCGGCCCTGGCGATGGTGAGATCGAACGGGTGCGTCATGCCCGGCGTGCCCGCCGTGCCGAGGAACAGCGCGTACAGCGACCAGCCGAAGGCGGCCAGCGTGCCGATCGAGACCAGGGTGTCCATGGTGGCCGCGCCGTGGCGCAGGTTGACCCAGGCGGCTCGGTGGAACGGCCACGCGCCCCACACCACCACCGGAGCGGCCAGCGTCAGCGACAGCCACTGCCAGTAGTCGAACTGCCAGGCCGGGACCATCGCCAGCGCGATCACCGGGACGCTCAACAGCGCCGAGACGGTCAGGCGCTGCCGGAGCGCGTCGGTGGGATCGGCGGGTTCGGCCTGCGCCTGCGCCGGGGCGGCGGAGGCGGAGGCGGGCGGCGGGGGCAGCTCGGCGGTGTATCCGGTGGCCTCGACGGTGGCGATGAGGTCCTCGGGGGTCAGATCGCCGGTGATCTCGACGGCGGCCTTCTCCGTCGCGTAGTTGACCGTGGCCGTCACGCCGTCGAGGCGGTTGAGCTTCTTCTCGATGCGGTTGGCGCAGGAGGCGCAGGTCATCCCGCCGATCTGCAGTTCGATCAGCTGAGGGGCCCGCTGCGACAGCGTGGGTGTGGCGGTGCTCATGGGGTGCTCCGTTCGATGTGGCACGGGTGCGACTCAGTGGCCGTGGTCGCCGTGCTGGTCGCCGGGGGCTCGGCCCGGCACGGTGCTCGGTGTCTGGGTGCTCGGTGCGGTCGTGCCGGTGGCGCCCACCGGACGCTCTCGGGTCTCGTAGGGCACCGTCACGGTGAATTCGGCGGTGCGCACGACGCCTTCGTGCCGGAAGTCCAGGAACAGGCGGTAGTCGCCCGGGCTCGGCGCGGTCATCGCGAAGGTGATGCCGGGTCCGGCGGGGGTGGTGCCGTCACCGGGACGGCCTTCGGGGTGGACGTGCAGGTAGGCGAGGTCGGCACCGCGCAACGCGACCAGGTGGCCGTACGCGCCGAGGTAGGGCTCCAGGTCGGTGACCGGGCGTCCGTCGCGCGCGACCGAGAGGGTGACCGTCGATTCGGCGCCCGCGGTCACCGTGCCGTCCAGGGTCACGGTGTAATCGTTCGCGGTGGCGGTCTTCGCGGGGGCGGGCAGCGGCCGCGGGTCGTAGTCGCCCGCCACGTGCAGGTCCGCGCCCAGCGTGAGGTTCTCGCCGCCCTCGGGCACGAAGTCGGCGAACACCCGGTAGTCGCCCGCGCGGGTCAGGTCCACCGGCACGCTCCAGGCGCCGTCCGTGCCGAGGACCGGGTGCACATGCTGGAAGGCGGTCAGATCGCGGCGGACCACGATCAGATGCAGGTCCTTGTCGTGGCTGGTGGTGTAGCGGGTGAGCGGAGTGCCGTTCTCGTCGAGGATGCGCAGCCGCAGCGGCGCCCCGGCGGCCGGAGCCTTCTCCAGTTGCAGGGTGTAGCCGTCGTCGGTGACGAGCAGGCCGCCCGGCCGGGAATCACCGCTCGCCTCGCCGTCGTCCGGGGTGTGGACGTCGTGGCCGGCGGGATCGGTGGTGGTTCCGGTGGGGCCGACCAGCGCGCCGATCCCCAGCGCGGCTGCGAAGACCGCGGCGATCCCCACGGCGAAGCCGGCGAACTTGGTGGCGGTCTTCATGCGAGGCCACCGGCTGCCGTGGTCCCGGAGGTTGTCGGACTGCTCTGCGGGCGCATCGCACACTCCTTCGGTCGATGCCAATTGATGGCGGAGATCTGGGCCGACCGGTGGGGCGCGATGGTTCGGGCGGTACCGCCGGTCAGTTCCGACGATACCCCCCTGGGGTATTTTGTCAAATGTCGGCGGTGTCGCCGCCGGGGCTGTGCGGGAGGTGGCTCAGGCGCCGTGCAGGTGACGCGCGGTCGGGGAGGTGGGCACCTTCGCGGGATCGGGGTAGGTCCCGAAGAGCCGGTCGGCGGTACCGGAACTGGTCACCGTGAACCAGAAGTGCTCGTTCTTGTAGTGGTGGTGGCGGTGATTGCGCCAGATCGCCCGGTAGGGCGCGTGGCGCGGCTTGTAGTCGGTGTGGATCAGGAAGTGTGTCCACTCGTAGCAGAGCCCGAGCGTCGCCACGGTGAGCACGAAGGTCAGGCCGAGGCCGAGCCGTGGGAAGGCGAACACCGCGATCGCCGCCAGCGCGGCGATGACGACGAGCAGCGAGCGGGTCGGGATGAAGATCAGCGGGATGTCGCGCGGATCGACGTGGTGCTCGCGGTGTTTGCGGGCGAGCTCGGAATCCAGTCGGACCGGCCCGATCCGCTTGGGCCGCCAGTGCAGCACCAGCACATGGATCACCCATTCGACCAGGGGGAAGGTCGCCAGGATCAGCAGCGGCACCAGTGCGTCGGTCGGTTGCCAGTCGCCGACGGTCACGCGCGCGGCCGACGCGACGACCAGCGTGATCCCGATCAGCCAGGGGGAGGGGTGATGGACGAATTCGGTTCGGGCCTCGCGCAGGGTCATCCCCCTGCGGACGGTCGTTCCGGTCATGAGGACACCTCGCTGTGCGTGATCGGTTCGTCGGATTGCGCGGCCGCGGATTGTGCGGACACGGGAGTTTCGGAAGCGCGGTCTTCGGAGGCGGAGATGGCGCTGTCCAGAGCGGCGATCAGGCTGGTGGTCGCGGGTGCGAGGAGTGTGTGCGCGCGTTCGGCGGCGGCGGCGGCATCGCCGGCCAGTACCGCCTCGGCCACCGCGCGATACCCGGCGGCGTTGCCGACCTCGAGCGTCATGAGCGGGGCCAGTGCGGCGAGCGCGGGCTCGTAGGCGGCGCGCAGCATGTTGTTCATCAGGCGGAACACCAGCGAGTCGGCCGCGTCGACCAGGTGCTCCCAGAATTCGAGCGCGTGCACCTGCAGGGCGATCGGCTCGGTCTCGCTCGCCAGCGCGGCGAGGCTCTTCTCGAGGGAGCGGCGCAGGCTCTCGTGATCCGCGGACCGGGTGCGCAGCGCGGCCAATTCCGCGACCTTGGGCGCGTTGTGCAGCCGGGCCTCGAGAATGCTGCGGGCCACGGTGGGGTCGACGGTGCCCTGCCGGATCAGCAGTCGCGGCAGGATCTCCAGGCCGGAGCCTCGCCGGTAGTCCAGCACTGTCGTGGTGTCGCCCTGGCGGACCGAGACCAGCCCGGCCCCGGCCAGCCGCTGCAGTGCCTCCCGCACCGCGGGCCGGGACACGCCGAGCGCCTCGGCGAGTTGCCGTTCACTGGGCAGCGCCGAACCGGGGGCTCGTTCACCGCTGAGTACCTCGTCGGCGATCTGCTCGAAGACCTCCGCCGACACCGATCGCTTGACGACTGGTTGCAATGCCATGCGCCCACTCTGCGCCTCACTGGTCAACTGGTCAAGTGGTAATACCAGCAAATCGCGCAACGGCAGCAGGTGCGCGGTACCGGCGGACGGGACCCCTCAGCGCGGACGAACGCCTGTCAGCTCGGGTCGGAGCCCCGGATGGCGGTCAGCCACACGGCGGCCGCTGACGCGACGCACAGCGCGCCGAGAAAAGCGCCGAAACCACCGCCGTCGAGGTAGACCCACAGCAGGGCGGCGACCGGTGCCGCGACGGCGGGTTGGGCGTCCAGCAGCAGCCGCCGGGACGGGCGGTTCGCGGCGCGTGCCCGCTGCTCGGCATCCGGGGCGGGGCGCACCGGGTTGTCGAACAGCCGACCGGCGGGTTCGGTGTCACGCGCTCGTCCGGCCGGGAACATCCGCACGCCCGCGACCTCGATGTGTCGCGCGCCCACTCGCGCCCCGGATGCGGTGAGCCCCACCAGTTCCGGGGTGAAGTACACCGGCAGCCACCGTCGGTCCGGCCGCCCCGGCGCGCCGAATTCCAGCCACGACCGGCTCACCAGGCGGTGCTGCTGACGGACACGGCGCACCGGCGACCCCGAGGTCCACACCTCGTCGGGCAACCCGTGCGGCAGCGCGCCGAGTGCCCTGGCCAGGCGAATCCCGCTGTAGCCGAGCACGACCAGCGCCACCGCCGCCGCCCCCGCGCGCTGATCGGCCGTGCCGAACGGCAGGACCGCCGCGCACACGGCGAGCGTGGCAACGGTTACCCCGAGCGGATAGGCGAGCGGGTGCGCCCGCGCGCCCGTCCCGGAAATCACTGCAGGAAGCCGACTTTCGTCCAGTCCTCCGACTGCAGGCCGAACGCGCCCCAGTTGGCGAGTTCCGCGCGCTGGGCGACGAGGCCGACGGACTGCATGAGCGGCAGCGAGAAACCGAGTTCGAAGATCATCCGGTCGGCCTCGTTGGCCATCTCGATCGCCTTGTCCGGGTCGAGTTCGGAGATGATGCGCTCGATGAGTTCGTTGAGTTCCGGCGAGCCGATCCTGCCCTTGTTGCTCAACGGGTTGGCCGGGTCGTAGGCGTAGATCTGCGGCAGCGCGCCGAGCGGGAAGATGCTCTTCTCCCAGACGAAGTTCGCGATGTCGAAGTTGCCCGGGTCGATGACGTCGGTGAACAGGCCGTTGCCCGGATAGGTCTCGATCTTCAACCGGACGCCGACCTGGGCCAGGTTCTGCTGGGCGATCTGCGACATCTGCACCCAGCTCTGCTGCTGGTACATGACGATGCGGATCTCGAGCGGGCGCCCGTCCTTGACCCGTACGTCGCCCTCGCGCACCCAGCCCAGTGCGTCGAACTCGCGTTCGGCGGCGGCCGGGTCGAAGGCGACCGCCTGCGCGTTGTCCTGGTAGCCCTTCTGTCCGTCGAGGTAGAGGTGGTTGTTCAACGGCTTCGGGTCCGTGACGAGGCCGTTCTGGATGGCCGAGGCGATGGCCTGACGGTCGATGGCCTTGGAGACGGCCACCCGCAGGCGGGCGTCGGCGAGGATGGAGCCCGGCGCGCCGTTGAAGGTCATGTGCGAGAACCGAAGGGCAGGCGCGCGCCGCACCACCAGTCCCGGCGACTGCGCGGCGGCGGTCGCCTCGTCGAGGCCGGAGATGTCCGCGGAGTCCAGTTCGTTGTTCTGCAGCGCGTTCAGCCGCGCTGCGTAGTCGAGCACGCTGAAGGTGATGTTCTCCAGCTTCGGCGTCGCACCCCACCAGGAAGGATTGCGGCTCAGCACGATGCGCTGCTGGGCGCGGTCGATGTCGGTGACCACGAACGGCCCGGCCGACACGCGCGGCGCCTGCCGGTCCAGATTCTCGAAGGTCTCCGGCGATTCGGTGGTGGCCTTCGGGTAGAGCGGATTGAAGATGCCCTGCCATTCGGCGTAGTGGTCGGACATGGTCACGATCGCCTGCCGGTCGTCGACGCCGCGCTCGACCGAGGCGATCCGGCTGTAGCCCTGGGTGGCCGACACCCGGTAGGCGGGGTCGCGTCCACTCAACGCGTTCGCCTGGGAACGGAGATCCTCCCAGGTGATGGGTGTGCCGTCGGACCAGACCGCCGCCGGGTTGATGGTGTAGGTGATCTGCTGGGGCTCGGTGCCGGTGAGCTGGACGTCGGTGAAGTAGTTGTGGTCCACCGAGATCTGGCCCGCCGCGTCGGAGGTCACCGTGCCGGGCAGCGTCGCCGCCAGCACATCGGACACCTCCCCGTCGGCGTCGACATGCAGGGCGTTGAAGGTGGCGGGGAAAGCGGTGAGCGCCAGCCGAAGATTGCCGCCGTCGCGCAGCTCACCCGGGTCGCGCGGATTGATGTCGCTGGTCGATCCCACGGCGGACTCGCCGAGGAGTTCGCCGGTGTCGCCGCCACAGGCCGCGAGGACCAGACCGATCGCGAGCATCGGGCCCGCGAATCGCATGGCCGACCGTATCTTCATCGTCGCCTCCCTGGATGTCGCGCCGTACGCGAAGGATTCGGGTTCACCGGACGAAGCCGATGGCGGTGTAGTCGTAGGTCGCCAGACCCGGCGAGCCGAAGTTGGCCAGGTCGGCGCGCGCGCCGTAACTGCCGTCCCACTGGTACAGCGGCAGTGAATGGCCTTCGGCGAACACCGCCCGGTCGACCTCGTTGGCCAGCTCGATCGCCCGCTGCGGATCGAGTTCGGACAGCGTAGCCTCGATCAGCTCGTTGAGCTCCGGGGAACCGATCCGCCCGAAATTGTTCTGCGTATTGTCCGGATAGAGCCCGTAGGTCTGCGGCACGCTGCTGAGCGGGAAGGCGTCGCCCTGGAAGATGAACTGGGCGGCGTCGAAATCGCCGGGCTGGATGACATCGGTGAAGAAGCCCGCTCCCGGACGGGTGTCGATCTGCAGGCGCACCCCGATCCGCGCCAGATCGTCCTGGATGATCCGCGCGATCTGCACCCAGGCCGGATCGTCGTACATGACGTCGCGGATCACCAGTTCGCGCCCGTCCTTGACCCGCACGGCGCCCTGACGCACCCAGCCGAGGTCGTCGAGCTCGCGTTCGGCGGCCGCCGGATCGAAGGCAGGGGCGTTGTCCTGGTACCCCTCCTGGCCCTGCAGGTAGACATGGTTGTTCAGCGGCGTCGGGGACTCCACCAGCCCGTTCTGCAGGGCCGAGGCGATGGCCTGCCGGTCGATCGCCTTGCCGATCGCGACCCGTAAGCCCGGATCGGCCAGGATCGAACCGGGCGCGCCGTTGAAGGTGATGTGCCGCCAGCGATTACCCGGCGCGCGCCGTACCTGCAGACCCGGGGTGTCGCGGACGAGCAGCACCTCGTCGACGGTGTTGAGCGGTGAGACGTCCAATTCGTCGTTCTGCAGAGCGGATACGCGCGCGACGCTGCTGAGCACGCTGAAGGTGATCGTGTCGAGTTTGGGCGTCTTTCCCCACCACAGCGGGTTGCGTTCGAGCACGATCCGGCCCTGGGCGCGGTCGGTGGACCGGATGCGGAACGGGCCCGCGGTCGGGCCCATCTCGTCGGTCAGGCTCTCGTTGAACGCCTCGGGGTCGGCGGTCACCGACTTCGGGTACAGCATCGCGTTGCCGGCGAACTGGCCACGCCACTCGGCGTAGGGCCGTTCGAAGGTGATCACCGCCTGGCGCTCGTCCACGCCCGGCTCCACCCGGGCGACCCGGTCGAAGCCGTTGGTCATGGCGATCTCGAACCGGGGGTCGCGACCGCTCAGCGCGGCGGCCTGAGAGGCGATGTCGGCCCAGGTCACCGGGCTGCCGTCGGACCACGTCGCGCTCGGGTTGATCGTGTAGGTGACCTGCTGCGGGGCGGTGTTCGTCAGCGCGACATCGGTGAAGAAGTCGGTGTCGACGGTGAGTCTGCCCGCCGCGTCGGAGACGAACGAACGCGGCATCATCGCATGGGTGATGGAGGCGATATCGCCTTCGTTGCCGTCGATCGACAGGGTGTTCCAGTTCGCCGGGAAGGCGGCGACCGACAGCCGCAGATTGCCGCCCTCGGCGATCAGGTCGCGCTCGACCGGATTGACGTCGCTGGTGCTGCCGATCGCGTCCGACAGGCCCTCGGCGGATCGGTCGTCCGCCGAACAACCCGCCAGGGTCGCGGCGAACAGCGTGCCCGCCACCAGCCCGGTCAGTAGCCGCCGCGATGCGCGCTCACCCATGGTCTACCTCCTACCGCGACAGCGCCGGTGTCGGCACCGCGTCGATCAGCGCCCGCGTGTACGGGTGCCGTGGGTCGCCGAGCACCTGCTCGGCCTGCCCGGATTCCACGATCTTGCCCCGGTGCATGACCGCGATGTCGTGCGCGAGATTGCGCACCACCGACAGATCGTGCGAGACGAACAGGTACGACAGCCCGCGATCGGCCTGCAACTGCCGCAACAGATTCAGCACACCCGCCTGGATGGACACGTCCAGCGAGGACACCGGCTCGTCGAGCACCAACAGCTCCGGGTCCAGTGCCAGCGCCCTGGCGATGCTGATGCGCTGCTTCTGCCCGCCGGAGAAATCGGCCGGATAGCGTTCGGCGTGCTCGGGACGCAATCCCACCAGCTCGAGCAGTTCAGGCACCCGCCGCGCGATCTCCGCGCGCGATCGCCCGTCGATGCGCAGCGGCTGGGCCAGCACATCCGAGATCGGCAATCGCGGGTCCAGCGCCGCGGTCGGATCCTGGAAGACGATCTGCATCTTGCGCCGCAACTGCCGCCGCTGCGCCTTGGTGAGCGTGGCGACATCGTGGCCGAGCACCTCGATCCGGCCCCGCTCCGGCGGCGCCAGATCCAGGATCTGGGTCAGCGTGGTCGACTTGCCCGACCCGGACTCCCCGACCAGCGCCAGCGTGCGGCCCTCGTACACCTCGAAGTCGATCCCGTCGACCGCGCGCACCTCGCCGGTCCGCCTGCGCAGGATCACTCCCGAGGTGAGCGGGTAGGTCTTGGCCAGATCGGTCACCCGCAGGACCACCGCCCGGTCCGACCCGGCCTCGCCCGCCGTGGCGGGGGTGGTGCCGGATCCCGGGGCGTCCTCGGCGGTGGAGGTCGCCGCGCGGCCAGGGGAGCTGGTCGTTGCGGAGCGAGCATCCCCCTCGGCGTCGGTGCCAGTCTTCGTGGCGGAACCGGCTGTGGTCGAGCCGGTCTCGCGGACCCGGGCGGGCGATGCCTCGTCCTCGGTATGGGCACCCGTGCGGTCCAGTTCGCGGCGATACGCGGCGAACAGGTCGGTGGCGGTCAATTCGCGGGTGCGGATGCAGGCGGCGGAGCCGTTGTCGCCCGTCGCCGCCAGGACCGGATCGGTCGTGCGGCATTCGTCGAGCGCGACCGGGCAGCGCGGGGCGAACGCGCACCCCGGCGGCAGGGCGTGCATCGCGGGCGGCGCGCCGGTGATGGGGATGAGCGGACTGCGCGCGGGACTGTCCATCCTCGGGATGGAGCCGAGCAGGCCCACGGTGTAGGGCATGCGCGGCTCGCCGAACAGGTCGGCGGCGGGCGCGGTCTCCACCACCCGCCCGGCGTACATCACCGCCACCCGGTCGGCCAGCGTCGCGGCGATGCCCATGTCGTGGGTGATCATGACGACGCCCGCGCCGGTGATGTCGCGGGCGGTGCGCAGCAGGTCGAGGATCTGCTTCTGCACGGTCACGTCGAGTGCGGTGGTGGGCTCGTCGCACAGGATCAGCGCGGGATCGTTGGCGATGGCCATGGCGATCACCACCCGCTGGCGCATGCCGCCGGAGAACTCGTGCGGGAACGCCTTCGCGCGCACCGCCGCGTCCGGGATGCCGACCAGATCGAGCAGCTCCACCGCGCGCTCCGCGGCCTGCTTGCGGTTCATCCGGCCGTGCGCGAGCAGAGCCTCCGCCACCTGATCGCCGACCCGGTACACCGGGGTCAGCGCCGACAGCGGGTCCTGGAACACCATGCTGATCGAGCGGCCGCGCAGCTTCGACATCGGGCGGTCGCCCAGGCCGATCAGTTCGCGCCCGCGCAACCGGATGGAACCGGTCACTCGGGCCTGGTCGGGCAGCAACCCGATCATCGCCAGCGCCGACACCGACTTGCCCGACCCGGATTCGCCGACCACGGCGAGCACTTCGCCCTCGCCGACGGTCAGATCGACCCCACGGACGGCGTCGATGCGGCCCTCCTCGCCGGGGAAGGACACCCGTAGGTCCCTGACCTCCAGCAGTGCGTCCGGCCGGTCGCGGCCCGTCCCGTCGGCGCGATCGTCGCGGCCGCCCGTGCCGCCGTTGCCTGTGTCGCGTTTGCCTGTGCCGCCGTTGTGGGGGGCCTCGTCGCTCATGCCTCGGCCCGCTTTCGTTTGCGCGCGCCCTTGGCGCTCGGGTCGAACGCGTCCCGCAGCCCGTCGCCGACGAGATTCGCGCACAGCACCACCGTGACCAGGAATCCGCCGGAGAACAGGAACAACCACGGATAGGTCAGGGCCGAGGCGGTGCCGTCGCGGATCAGGGTGCCCAGTGACACATCCGGCGGCTGCACGCCGAAACCGAGGAAGCTCAAACCGGTTTCGGCCATGATCGCCGCGCCCACCGAGAGAGTGGTGTCGATGATGAGGATCGAGGCGATGTTGGGCACGATGTGGGTGGCGATCACCGTCCGGGTCGGCGCGCCCATATAGCGTGCCGCGCGCACGAATTCGCGTTCGCGCAGGCTCATCGTCAAGCCGCGCACGATGCGCGCGCTGATCATCCAGCCGAACACGCTCAGCAGCACCACCAGCATCGCGATCCCGCCGCCACCCTTCACCTTGGGGGCGAACAGCATGATGATGATCGTGGAGGGCACCACCAGCAGCAGGTCGACCAGCCACATGATCGCCCGATCGGTCCACCCGCCGAGCAACCCGGCCACCGACCCCGCGATCGCGGCGAGCACGGTGCTGAACACCGCCACACAGAACCCGATGATCAGCGATTTCTGGGCGCCGCGCAGGGTCTGGGCGAGCACGTCGTGGCCGATCGGGTCGGTGCCGAAGGGGTGATCCGGGCTCGGCGGCTGCCGTAGTGCGGTGCGGTCCTGGTCCAGGTAGTCGTAGGGCAGGAAGTGCGGCAGCACGAAACTGGCGAGCACCAGCAGGATCAGCACCACCACCGCCACCACCGCGGGCTTGTTGCGCAGGAACCGCCGCCACACCAGTGCGCGTCTGCCGGTAGCCGCCTGTGGCGCTCCGGCAACGATGATCTCGGCTTCGGTCACATCCGCCCGCCCCTCGTATCCCGGCGCCGCATCCGGCGCTCGCCGCGACGGCCGCTCATCCGACCCGCACCCGAGGATCCAGCACGGCGTAGACGATGTCCGACAGCAGTCCCGACACCAGCACGACCACGCCGGTGAATACCGTCACCGTCACCACCACGTAGATGTCCTGGGCGTTGACCGAGTCCACCAGCCATTCCCCCACACCGTGCCAGCCGAAGATCTTCTCGGTGAACGTGGCTCCGGTGATCAGGCCGCCCAGGCTGTAGGCGAACAACGTCGCCATCGGGATCAGGGCGGTGCGCAGGCCGTGCTTGTACAGCGCGCGCTGCCTGGTCAGGCCCTTGGCTCGCGCGGTGCGGATGAAATCGCTTCCCAGCACATCGAGCATGGCGTTGCGCTGATACCTGCTGTAGCCGGCCATCGCGCCGAGCGCCAGCGCCAGCGTCGGCAGCACCAGATGCTGGAGCCGGTCCAGCAATTGCGGCCACAGCCCCTCGATCCGATGCGCGGAAGTCTCACCGGTATAGAGGAAGATGCGCTGACCGGTCATCGAATTGATCTCCAGCGCACCATATTTCAGCAGCGTGGCGAGCAGGAAGATCGGCGTGCTCAGCAGTACCAGCGAGACGATGGTGGTGAGGTAGTCGCTGAATCTGTATTGGCGTATCGCGCCGGCGGCGCCGATCAGCACACCCAGCACCGTGCCGAGCACCGAGCCGATGACCAGCAGTCGCAGGCTCACCCCCACCCGTCTGCCCAGTTCCTCGCTCACGGGCTGCCCGGCCAGCGTGGTCCCGAAATCACCGCGGACCGCGCCGCTCACCCAGGTCAGATAGCGCTGCGGGATCGGCTCGTCCAGGTGCAGTTCAGCGGCCTTGGCGTCGATCACCGACTGTGGCGGTCGCGGATTGCGCTGCTCGAGGCTGTCCAGTGGACGGAAGGTCAGGCCGGCGACGGCGAAGGTCAGGAACGAGGCCAGCAGCAGCAACACCACGTAGTTCGCGGCGCGTCGCAGCAGGAAGCCGATCATCAGTTCTGGTCCTTCGCCGGGCTGGCTCACTCGTTCGGGCAGGTGTGCGGGTATCGGACCCTGATCATAGGGACGAGGGCCGATGCGCGTGCGGCACTGTCGCAGGTCGGGCATGTTTGCCGCCCGGCGACTTCGCAACCGGTCCGAGACGCTTTTCCGGCAGTATGGACAAGTGACGCGCTTGCACCTGCCTCGGCCGACGATGGTCGCCACCGACGTCGACGGCACCTTGATCGACCACGACGAACGGGTCAGCGACCGTACCAAGGCGGTCGTGACCGCGCTCGTCGCCGACGGTGTGCCGTTCGTGCTGGCCACCGGCAGGCCGCCGCGCTGGGTCGATCCGATCGTCGAAGGCCTCGACCACGCGCCGCTGTGCGTCTGCGCCAACGGCGCGGTGATCTACGACAGCGCCACCGACCGGATCATGGCCGCCTACACCCTCGGGGTCGAGACCCTCGCCCTGGTCGCCGAGATCGCCGAACGGGTGTTGCCCGGCTGCGGGCTGGCCGCCGAACGGGTCGGCGCCTCGGCGCACGACGCCGCGACCCCGCAGTTCGTGAGCGCGCCGGAATACGAACACGCCTGGCTCAACCCCGACGACACCGCGGTCGCGCGGCACGAGGTGGTCGCCGCGCCCGCCATCAAACTGCTCATCCGGCTACGCGGCGCCGACAGCGGGCAGATGCGCGCGGCGCTGGCCCCCTACGTCGGCGACCGGGCCGACATCACCTACTCCACCGACCACGGCCTGATCGAACTGTCCGCGCCGGGCATCACCAAGGCCTCCGGTCTCGTCACCGTGGCACAGCGGCTGGGCATCGACCAGGACCGGGTGATCGCCTTCGGCGACATGCCCAACGACGTGCCGATGCTGGAACTGGCCGGGCACGGGGTGGCGATGGCCAACGCGCACGCCGAGGCGATCGCCGCCGCGAACGAGGTCACCGCCACCAACGTCGACAACGGCGTGGCCAGGGTGCTCGAACGGTGGTGGAAGTAGTCCCGACCTCGTATCGGTTTGTGCCGCAATAGTTTCCGCACAGCTCTGGTAACGTCTCGCGGTTCTGCCGCGAACGGCCGGTGGGGCGGGAGCGAGGGCGGTATGGGAATCGGAAGCTGGTTCGGCAGGCGTGGGCGTGACGGGGGCGCGCAGCGGGAGTTCGGGCACCTCGCGTTGTCGATCGTGCGGGCCCAGCCCGGCGTCGCCGGTGCGGAATTCGACGAGCGGGAATTCGTGATCCGTTACGGGACCCCGGACGGTCAGGTATTCCATATGGGGCTGACCACGCCGTTCCGGCGTTGTCGTGGTGCGACGGGGGCCCTCGCCCGCCAGGTGCTCGAGCCCTACGTGCGCGGTCTGGTCGACGCCGTGGCGACGGACCCGATGGAGTCGTGGGAAGCTCTCGCGCCGCGACTGCGTCCGGTGCTGCGGCAGGCCGGAATCCTCTCGACTCGGGTCGAGGGACAGAGCCTCGCCGAGAACACGCTGTGGCGGCCGGTGGTGGCGGGACTGATGGAACGGGTCGTCATCGACGCCCCGGCGGCCATGACCACGGTGACACCGCATGATCTGACCACCTGGGGTGTCGACGCGGAGACAGTGTTCGCCACCGCCCGCGCCAACCTGGCCGGTCTCGCCCGAGCCACCGTCGAAGCGTTCGGGCAGACCGACGACCCGATTCTGTACCTGGCCGACGAGGACGGCGACCTCTACGCGGGCGCGTTGCCGCTGGTGCCCGGTTGGATCGGCGCGCTGCGCGACAGATATGGCTGCGAGGTCATGGCTTTCGTCGCGGGCAGTGCCGGTGTCCTCGCGGGTGCGGTCACCTCGCCGCAGCGCGCCGCCGAGCTGGTCGAATTCGCGCGAGAACTCTACGAAGAGGCGGACCGGCCGGTCTCACCGGTGCCCTATACCGCCGACCAGTACGGTCGGCTGGTTCCGTTCCAGGTGCCGCCCGGGCATCCGGCCTGGCTCGGGATCCGGTCGGCGGAATCGACGCTGTCCGCCTCGGTCTACAGCGACCAGTACGCCGGGTTGCGCGCCGACCTCGAGAACGAGACCACCGATCTGTTGCCCGGGCAACTCCTCCACCTTCGCGACCGGGACGGCGTCGAGTCCACCATGACCCCGTGGGTCGATGCCGTGCCGACCTTGCTGCCGCACGCCGACCGCGTGGTGCTGACCTCCGCGGAGTCGGGCACCGCCGTCGAGGTCGCCTGGGCGGATCTGGCGCGCGAACTGGCCTTGCGGCCGGTGCCGGGGCTGTTTCCGGAGCGCTACCGGGTCGAATGCCATCCCGACCACGCGACGGTGGCACGGCTGGCGGCGGCCAACGCGTCCTGATCGGCGGGCTCGTAGTACTGCCCGGCGCAGGAGTGCCGGTGGCGGTATCGCCGGTCGCGGGAGTGCCCGGCGCCCGGCAGGAAGTGGTCAGCTGTCCCGAGACCGGTCGACACGACAGCGCTAGGCGGGGGCCGGGGCCTCGGGGCCGGTTGCCGGGGGGACGGCGCCGTCCTGGCCGGGAACTGGGACAGCGCCGTCGGGGGCTGATTCCTGGGGCGAGCCCTCGGACGGTACGCCTGCGGGCGCCGGGCCGGGGCCCGGTTCCGGCGCCGGGGGAGTAGCCGGGGCGGGGGCTGTGTCGGCCGGGGCGGGGACTGTGTCGGCCGGGGCAGGCACTGCGTCGGCCGGGGCGGGAGCGCCTTCATGACCCGCGGCCGGGTGACGGCTCATCTCCTGGTAGTCGTCGTTGTAGGTCTTCCAGACCGTGGTGACGATGCCGGTCAGCTGGTTCAGGATGAGCGAGCCGTGCTGGAAGTCCGAGCGCAGGCCGTCGGGCACGGGGTAGGGGCTCGACAACGGCAGGCCGAGGATGCCGGAGTCCGCGCCCATGGCGAGGAACCGGTCGAGGATCGCGCCGGCCACTTCCACCGCGTTGCCGTCGGGGGCGGTGTAGACGTAGCCGTTGACGAACTTCGCGTACTGCTGGCCGTGCACGGCGGGCAGCGGTTCGGAGGTGGCCTCGCCCAGGGGGCCGTTCGGGCCGCCGGTGGCGGCGTAGTGCTTGGCGATCAGATTGTCGTTGACCATGCTCAGCAGCCGGGCGGTGAGCTGGGCGAGCGCGGCGAGATCGGATCCGACGCGCCTCGGCGCGGAGGAGCCGGGCGTACCCGCGGCGATCTCGCGGATGCGGTCCATCATCCCGTAGGCGGCGTCGCCGGGGCAGGTGGTGTAGCCGACGTCGCGGTGCGCGAACACGATCGGCAGCTCCACTTCCTCGCCTCGCGCGTACGGGGTGAACTCGGTGCCCTCCGACCACATGACGGTATGGCCGAGGGGGTCGAGCCCGGCGACCCGGGTGCGCCAGCCGATGAACGAGCCGATCGACTGGATCGCGGCCTCCGTCGGCGGCACCGATTCGTGATTGCCCATCAGCGCCACGCCGGAGGTGTTCTCGTTGAACCCGCCCGCGTGGGCGCCCTGCACCGGGCGGTCGAGCCCGCCGCGCCTGCCCTCGAAGATCTGGCCGTACTTGTCGACCAGGGCGTTGTAGCCGATGTCGCACCAGCCGAGGGTTTGCGAGTGGTAGGTGTAGATCGCGCGGACGATGCCCGCCGACTCGGCGCGGGTGTAGTCGTTGCGCCCGGCCGTGTGGTGCACGGTGACGCCGCCGAGGCCGTCGTCGTAGGTGGGGTCCTGGCAGTTGATGGATTCGTCGGCGCCCCATTGGCCGCGGGTGATCACGTTCGGTCCGCCGTTGGGCAGCGCGGCGGCGACCTCGTGCAGCGAGTCGTCGAGCGCGCCACGGCCGGGATCGATGAGCACCGCGGTGAGATCGTCGATCGCCTGCGCCGGATCGAAATCGGGGTGCGCGATCGGCGTGGCAATATCGGATTGCGCTGCACTGCTTGATGTTTGCGCATCCGTTGCGACAGGTTTGCGACTGATCAGAATCTGGACCGCGGTGGTGTCGCCGACGTAGACCGGCTCGGTGCCGTCGGCGGCGCTCGCCGCAGCGGTGCCGGCGACGCCGGCGTCGAGCTGTGCGGCCGGATACCACTCGCCCCAGCTGCCGTCGGCGCCGCGCGCGCGGATCATCGCGGTGGTGCCCGACAGGTCCGGCGCGGTGAGCGCGACCATGCTGAACGGGGTGTCCCTGGACAGTTCCTTGACCTGTGCGCCGAGCTGATCGAGCAACTCCTGCGGCAACACGCCGGGGGCCAGCGCGGGCGAGTCGGGCGTGATGCCCTCGGGCAGGTCGCCTGGAGCGGCGATGGTCTCCGGGTCCGCCGGGGCGGGGGGAGTCGCCTCGGGAACCGGCAGTTCAGCGGCGGGTAGTGGTAGTGCGCGGAGGTCGGACAAGCGTAGGTCGGGGAGGTCGAGTCCGGTCAGTTCGCGCAGTGGGAGGGTGATGTCGGCGGCCTGGTTCAGGACCACGTTCGCCAGCTGAGCCGGTACCGCGGCCATCTCCGATTCGTTGACGGAGCGGACCTCCGCCGAGTCGCTCATCGCCAGCGCTGCCAGTGGGGCGGCGACCGCCATGGTGGTCACCATCGGTAGCACGAAGGAACGTTTCGGCTTGGGGTACGGCACAGGTCTCTCCCATCGGATCGAACAGTGATCAGGCGTTGGATCGGGGTTGTGTCCGGAAAGAACAGCCATCACACTGGTTCACATTCACCACAAATATAAACCTCTGGTTTAGGGTTAGATCCGTGATTGCTCGAATGTAGCCCCCGGAGTGCGGCTGGTCCGGGAGACATGCCGACGAGGTGGGAGTGTGACGATGCGTAGCGACGGACATCAGAACGACTGCGGACCGCTAGGCCGGACCCGGCGCCGAACGCGACTTCGGAACCGGGTCGGACCCCCGGCGATCCGACTGCGACCGGTGGTGCTCACCGGCGCGACGGCACTGCTGATCGGCGGCGCGCTCGCCGCCACCGATCGGCCTGCCGCACAAGACTATTCACCCCTGGCCGGTCCCGGCCACGGCCGCGGCATGAGCCAGGCGGGCGCCTTCGACAGCGCCACCGAGGGCAGGACCGCCGAGCAGATCCTGGCGCACTACTACCCCGGCGCGACCATCGGCACGATCGGCCCGACCACCCTCGCCGTGCGACTGACCGGTCTCGACGACAGGGCACTGGACGCCTATGCCGAGGCGGGCGCCCGGGTGGCCGGACGAGTCCTGGAACCAGGGCAGGTCGCGCATCTGACCCCGTTGCCCGACGGCGGCGCGAACGTCGTGGTCACCGTGGGGTGCGACGGTGACGTCGTCTGGCAGACGGCGACATCGGATCCGTGGCTCTACCCGCTCGACCCGAAGCCCGCCCGTCCGGCCGCCGAGCATCTGACTCTCTGCGAGGGAGGCGCCTACCGCGGCGCGCTCGGCGTGGCCACCGAAGACGGCGCGTTCCGCACGGTCAACCGGGTCGACGTCGAGGACTACCTGCTCGGCGTCGTGCCCGCGGAGATGCAGGCGAACTGGGCCGACAAGGGCGCGAACGAAGCACTGCGCGCCCAGGCCGTCGCGGCCCGGTCCTACGCGCTGGCCGAGACGCGCTACCCCTACGCGCAGACCTGCGACAGCACCGATTGCCAGGTCTATCCCGGCACCGAACGGGAAGATCCGCGCTCGGCCGCTGCCGTGGCTTCCACCGCCGGTCAGGTCCTCCTGCGCGACGGGCACATTCTGCGGTCGGAGTATTCCGCGGCGCCCGGCGGCGGCAGTCCCGCCGACATCCAGACCTTCGAGGTCGGCCCCACCCCCGCCGAACTCGCGATCGTCCGCCCGCCGGTGGGGCCCGGCGACATCGACCCCGACGCCCCGGCGCCCTCCGAGGGGCCGACGGTGATCGACATCGAATACGAGCGCATCGGCGGTCCCGCGAGCGCCCTCGGCTCCCCGCTCGGCCCGGAGTCGGAACTGCCGCAGCAGGCGGGCACCTATCGGCTGTTCGGGAACGGGGTCATCATCGCCACCGAACTCCTCGGCGTGCAGGTCGTCGACTTCACCACGCTGCTGGAGATGATCCCGGGCACCGACATCCTCGACCCGCCGGCCGAGGTCACTCCGGGCGAGGCGGAAGGTGGCGTGGCGGAAGGTGGCGTGGCCGGAGGTGGCCCGACCGAGGACTCGGCGCCGGGCGAGAGCCTGTTCGCCATACCGCCGGTCGAGGCGGTGATTCCGGCAGGCGCACCGGCGTCGCGCCGGCCGCTCGCCGATCCGGTCCGCCCCTCCGAGATTCCCGCACCCTCCGGTCCGCCTGCGGTTCCAGCACCCTGAGCGTGTCGCCGAGCAGGGCCGATCGTGTGGCCGATCGGTCCTGGAAAAGATGCTTGACCTTGACGTAGCGTCAATTTGCAGACTGGTTTCACCGAGAAGATCGGGGGAAGGAGAACCGGTCATGGCGACGGACACCCGCACCGGGGAATGGTCGATCCAGAACCTGGCGAGAGCGGCGGGCACCACCAGCCGGACGCTGCGCCACTACGGGCAGCTGGGGCTGTTGCCGCCCAGCCGGATCGGCGCCAACGGGTACCGATACTACGACCAGGACTCCCTTCTGCGGCTGCAACGCATCCTGCTGCTGCGCGAACTCGGCCTCGGCCTGCCCGTCATCGCCGAGGTCCTCGCAGGCGAACAGGACACTGCCGCCGCGCTGCGCACCCATCTGGACCTGCTGAAACAGGAACAGGAGCGGATCGTGCGGCTGATCGACTCGGTGCGAACCACGTTGCACAAGACGGAAAGAGGTGAGCAACTCGTGGCAGCAGAGGTTTTCGACGGCTTCGACCACACGCGATACAAGGACGAGGTGATCGAACGCTGGGGCGAAAAGGCCTACACCAGCAGCGACGCCTGGTATCGGTCGCTGACCGAGGAGCAGAAGCGGCAATTCGGGCAGGACTGCCTCGACATCGCCGCCGACTTCGGCCGGGCGCACGCCGCGGGACTGCCGGTCGACAGCGAGCAGGTGCGTGCCATCACCGCCCGCCACCGCGACTGGATCGCGCTGGGCTGGGGGAACAGGGAGGTGACCGCGGACGCGTTCATCGGCCTGGGTGAGATGTACGTCGCCGATCCCCGATTCGGCGCGAACTACGACAAGCACGGCGAGGGCACGGCCGCCTACGTCCGGGACGCCATGAAGTCCTACGCCGAGGCGGTGATGCGCTAGCCGTGGCGAGGCCGGTCGAGCCCGCGCCGGTCCCGCGTCGCCGGGCCGGGTGGAGGCGATCGACGCCGAGAGCCTGCCGTGAACACGACGCCCGCGCGGGAGAATCCCGCGCGGGCGTCGCTGTTTCCGGCACGGGTCCCGGGCGTACGAGGCCCGGCCGTTGCGCATACTTGGTCCGTTCGCGCCCGACTTGTGCGGAGCCCGATTCGTTCCGTCGTCGCGTATCAGGAGGAACCCATGAGCCAGGGTGAGGTCAGCTCCACCGGACCGGGCGGCGTCGCCGCGACCGTGGCCGTCTGGCTCGCCGCGCTCGCCGCCGCCGCGAACCTGATCGGCCTGCTCGTCCTGGGTGGCTCGTTCGTCACCGACTCCGGTGTCTACGACAACTCCCTCGCCGTGGCCACCGTGCTCGGCGCGGCTCTGCTCACCGGCCTGTTCGCCTACGGCGCGCTGCGGATGTACCGCAGAGCCGAGGAGGGTCGCGTGACGGTCCTGCTCGGCGCGGGCGCGTGGCTCGCCTTCGCTCTGCTCGGCCTGCTCGCATCGTTGTCCGGCTACGAGTCCGACTACGGCGTGCGCTGGTCGGAGCCCGGCGGCGCCGCCGTCGACATCGCCGTCGCCACCACCGGCCTGCCCGGTGTGATCGACGCCCTCGTGCACGGCGCCTGGCTCCCGAGCGCCCTCGCCTGCGTCCTGCCGCTGATCCTGGTCCTGGCGGTCAACGCCCCGGCCACCGCCCGCTGGTTCGTGCCCAGTCCTGACTTCGCCACCGGCCCCGCTACGCCGAGCCGGTAAGGCCGCATCCTCGCCCGGTCGACCACGCGCTGGCTCGAGGCCCCACGGCCACCGAAGAGATACAGCACGCCTGTCGCCTTCGCGGGCCGGGCGAACGGCGGCCTCACGCCGGGTTCCGCGGCGCACGGCAGTCGTCCGGCGCCGCCCGGGCAGCAGCCGCCGTGCCGGTGAGGCGGGGTCGGCGGGCCGGTGTGAACGCTCTCACCAGGGCGGAGAGCGGCGCGGGACCGGGCGGCCGCCGTCAGGGTGTGACTGCACCCTGCGCCCGGCCGGACTTCCGATACTCTGGGCTCCCGTGACCGTCGCATCGTCTCCCGGCTCCGCAAAATCCCACGCACAGTTCGACCTGATCGTCGTCGGCTCCGGCTTCTTCGGGCTGACCGTCGCCGAACGCACGGCCACCGTGCTCGGCAAGAGAGTGCTGGTGCTCGACCGGCGCTACCACCTCGGCGGCAATGCCTATTCGGAGCCGGAACCCGAGACCGGGATCGAGGTCCACAAGTACGGCGCTCACCTGTTCCACACCTCCAACAAGCGGGTCTGGGACTACGTCACACAGTTCACCGAATTCACGAACTACCAGCACCGCGTCTTCGCGATGCACAAGGGCCAGGCCTACCAGTTCCCGATGGGCCTCGGCCTGATCTCGCAGTTCTTCGGCCGCTACTTCACCCCGGACGAGGCACGCAAGCTCATCGCCGAGCAGGCCGCCGAGGTGGAGACCAAGGACGCGCAGAACCTGGAGGAGAAGGCGATCTCGCTGATCGGCCGCCCGCTCTACGAGGCGTTCGTGCGCGACTACACCGCCAAGCAGTGGCAGACCGATCCGAAGGAACTGCCCGCGGGCAACATCACCCGCCTGCCGGTGCGCTACACCTTCGACAACCGCTACTTCAACGACACCTACGAGGGCCTGCCCATGCAGGGGTACACGAAGTGGCTGGAGAACATGGCCGCCTCCGACCTCATCGAGGTGCGGCTGAACACCGACTGGTTCGAGGTACGTGACGAGTTGCGCGCCGCGAACCCGGACGCCGCGGTCGTCTACACCGGCCCGCTGGATCGCTACTTCGACTACGCCGAGGGCGAACTCGGCTGGCGCACCATCGATTTCGAGACCGAAGTGCTCGAGACCGGCGACTTCCAGGGCACCTCGGTGATGAACTACAACGACGCCGACGTCCCCTATACCCGCATCATCGAACCGCGCCATTTCCATCCCGAGCGCGACTACCCCACGGACAAGACGGTCGTGATGCGCGAGTACTCGCGTTTCGCGCAGACCGGCGACGAGCCGTACTACCCGATCAACACCCCTGAGGACCGTGCCAAGCTGCTGGCCTACCGGGAGCGTGCCGCTCGCGAGACCGCCGAGGCCAAAGTGCTTTTCGGCGGGCGTCTGGGCACCTACCAGTATCTGGACATGCACATGGCGATCGGTTCGGCGCTGAGCATGTTCGACAACGTGCTGCGCCCGCACCTGGAAACCGGCGCCCCGCTGGTCGACGAGCAGAACTGAGCCGAGAACCCGGGGCGCATACAACGAAAGTCACGATGACTCCACCAGCGACCTCCCACCCGATATTGGAAGACATGACGACCGAGACCCGCGCGAAATCGCTGCTCCAGCGCATCATCCTGCCCCGCCCCGGTGAACCGCTGGATGTGCGCACCCTCTACCTGGAGGAATCGGCGACCAACGCCCGGCGCGCGCACGCGGCCACCCGCACCTCGCTGGCCATCGGCGCGGAATCGGAAGTCTCGTTCTGCACCTACTTCAACGCGCTGCCGGCCAGTTATTGGCGCCGCTGGACGATCCTGACCTCGGTGGTGCTGCGCCTGGAACTGGCCGGGCACGGCCGGGTGGACGTCTACCGCTCCAAGGCCGACGGCTCGCGAATCCACGTGCAGGGCAAGGAGTTCGCGGTCGCGGCGGGTGCGGATTCGACCACCGTGGAGTTCGAGACCGAGCTGGCCCCGTTCGAGGACGGCGGCTGGATCTGGTTCGACATCACCACCGACACCGCGGTCACCCTGCTGTCCGGCGGCTGGTTCGCCCCGATCGAGGCGCCGGGCGAGGGCAGCATCGCCGTCGGCATGCCCACCTTCAACCGGCCCACCGACGCGGTCAAGACGCTGACCGCGCTCGGCTCGGACCCGCTGGTGCTGGAGAAGGTGGCCGCGGTCATCATCCCCGATCAGGGCACCCGCAAGGTCGTCGACGAGCCGGGCTTCGCCGAGGCCGCCGCGGTGCTCGGCGACCGGCTGGCCATCCACGACCAGCCCAACCTCGGCGGTTCCGGCGGCTACAGCCGGGTGATGTACGAGGCGCTGAAGACCACCGACGCCCAGTTCATCGTCTACATGGACGACGACATCGAGATCGAGCCCGACTCGATCCTGCGCGCGCTGGCCTTCTCCCGCTTCGCCAAGTCACCGGTGCTGGTCGGCGGCCAGATGCTCAACCTGCAGGAACGTTCGCATCTGCACGTGATGGGCGAGGTCGTCGACCGCTCGATCTTCATGTGGAGCGCGGCGCCCAACGTCGAGTACGACCACGACTTCGCCAAGTACCCGCTGCGCGACCGTGACAACTCCAAGCTGCTGCATCGGCGCATCGACGTCGACTTCAACGGCTGGTGGACCTGTGTGATCCCGCGTCAGGTGGCCGAGGAGCTCGGCCAGCCGCTGCCGCTGTTCCTCAAGTGGGACGACACCGAATACGGTCTGCGCGCCAAGGCCGCGGGCTACCCGACCGTCACCCTGCCCGGCGCGGCGGTGTGGCACATGGCGTGGAGCGACAAGGACGACGCCATCGACTGGCAGGCGTACTTCCATCTGCGCAACCGGCTGGTGGTCGCCTCCTTGCACATGCCCGGCGACGGCCGCGGCCTGATCCTCAGCACGATCAAGGCCACCCTCAAGCACCTGCTGTGCCTCGAGTACTCGACGGTCGCCATCCAGAACCTGGCGATCCGCGACTACCTGGCGGGCCCCGAGCGGCTGTTCCAGCTGCTGCCCTCGGCGCTGGGCGCAGTGCACGAGCTGCGCAAGCAGTACCCGGACGCGGTGATCCTGCCCTCTTCGACCGAGCTGCCGCTGGCCTCGCACCTGAACGTGGGCGCGGTCGGCGAGCCGGCCAACCCGATCGCCAAGATCGGCAGGCTGGTCAAGGGCGTGGTGCACAACTTCCGCCCGGCCCGCCCCGAACACCACGACACCCCGCAGCTGAACGTGCCGACCCTGGACGCGCGCTGGTATCTGCTCTCGCAGGTCGACGGCGTGACAGTGACCACCGCCGACGGGCGCGGCGTGGTCTACCGTAAGCGCGACCCGCGCCAGGCACTGGCCCTGTTCAAGGAGGCCATGCGGCTGCGCAAGGAACTGGCCGAACGTTTCCCCGAGCTGCGCGAGCGCTACCGGGCCGCCCATCCGCGGCTCACCAGCACCGCCGCCTGGGAGAACGTCTTCGGCATCGAGCAGACCGAAGGCGAGAACCGGTGAACCCGAGCAGTGCTGTGGACGAAAACGACGGCGTGAGCGAATCCCCGAACGCCCGCGCGGAGGCCTTCGCGGAATCCGCCGCCGCCGTCGAGCAGCCCGGGGTGGCCCCCGGTTCGCCGGAGGTCGCGATCATCAACGCCGTGCAGTCGAGCATCGGCGCGAACCCGGCGGTGGTCTCGGCCGCGCGCGGCATGTCGCACTTCGGCGAGCACGCGCTCGGCTGGGTGGGCGTCGCGGCGGCGGGCTGGCTGGTCGACAAGCCGCGCAGGCGGCAGTGGGCCGGTGTCGCCGTCGGCGCGGTCGGCGCGCACGCGGCGTCCATCGTGATCAAGCGGGTGGTCCGCCGTCCGCGGCCCCATCATCCGTCGGTGCAGGTCAACGTGGGTACGCCGAGCAAGCTGAGCTTCCCCTCCTCGCATGCCACCTCGACCGCGGCGGCGGCGGTGTTGCTCGGAAAACTCACCGGGCTACCCTTGCCTGCGGTGCTGATCCCCCCGATGCTGCTCTCCCGGGTCGTGCTGGGGGTGCACTACCCCTCCGACGTGCTGGCCGGTTCGGCGCTGGGCGCGGCGTCGGCGTCGGCGCTGCTCGCCGTCGAGAAGCGGCGCGAGCGACGGGCCGCGGGACGGTAGCGTGCGAACGCACGCCTATCGCCCCGCGCGACACAGCAGACAGCACGGACGAGATCGAAGACAGTGACCGCTCGAGAAAAGGCCTTGGTTGAGATGAGTGAAGAGCCGACCGGCGCCGACCTGGCCGATGCCGTCGTCAAGGGTCCGCCCAAGTCGCTGGCCGGAGGACTGATCAAGGCTGTCCGGCCGCGCCAGTGGGTCAAGAACGTGCTCGTGCTCGCCGCCCCGCTGGCGGCCGGGCCGGATACGGTCAGCGACCTGACCGTGCTCGGGCACGTGGCCATCGCCTTCATCGTGTTCTGCATGGCGGCCTCGGGCATCTACCTGGTCAACGACGCGCTCGACGTCGAGGCCGACCGGGCGCATCCGACCAAGCGGTTCCGTCCGATCGCCGCGGGCGTGGTGCCGGTCAATCTCGCCTTCGGCCTGTCGGTGCTGCTGCTGACCGCGTCGGTGCTGCTGGCCTTCCTGGCCTCCTGGCAGCTCGCGGTGGTGATGGCGGTCTACATCGGCATCCAGCTGGCCTACTGCTTCGGGCTCAAGCACCAGGCGGTGCTCGACATCTGCATCGTGTCCTCGGGCTTCCTGCTGCGCGCGGTGGCGGGCGGGGCGGCCGCGAATATCGTGCTCTCGCAGTGGTTCCTGCTGATCATGGCGTTCGGTTCGCTGTTCATGGCGGCGGGCAAGCGCTACGCCGAACTGCAGATCGCGCTGGGCACCGGCGCCAAGATCCGCAAGTCGCTCGAGTACTACACCCCGACCTACCTCCGCTTCATCTGGACCCTCGCCGCCACCGCGGTCGTCGTCTTCTACGGCCTGTGGGCCTTCGAGCAGGATCGTGCCAACGACACCACCTGGTTCGCGATCTCCATGGTGCCGTTTACCATCGCCATCCTGCGTTACGCGGTCGACGTCGACGGCGGTGAGGCAGGGGAACCGGAAGAGATCGCCTTGGGGGACCGCATTCTGCAGTTCCTCGCCATCGCCTGGATCGGAGCGGTAGGTGTCGCTGTCTATCTCACCTGACGAGAAGTTGGTCGATGCAGCGGAGCGAACTGAAGACGAGACGGATCGTCCTGCCGCGCAGGAGCGATCGGTCTCGTCGGCGCTACGCCTGCCTTCGGCCCTCTTCGTCGGTGGGATAACGCTCACCGTCGCGCTGTTCGCGATCGGCGGGTGGAACCGTCGCTGGATCGCCGACGACGGCCTGATCGTGTTGCGCACGGTGCGCAACCTGCTCGCGGGCAACGGCCCGGTGTTCAACATGGACGAGCGGGTCGAGGCGAACACCAGTACCGCCTGGACCTACATCGTCTGGTTCTTCAGTTGGCTCACCCAGGTTCGCCTGGAGTACGTGGTCCTCGGTGTGGCGCTGACCCTTTCGCTGATCGCGGTCGTGTTCGCCATGCTCGGTTCGGCCCGATTGTGGGGCGGTGCGGGATCGTCGTTGCTGCTGCCCGCGGGTGTGCTCGTCTACATCGCGCTGCCGCCCGCCCGCGACTACGTCACCTCCGGCCTGGAGACCGGCCTGGTGATCTGCTGGCTGGCGGTGCTGTGGTGGTCGATGATGCGCTGGGCGCAGACCGACCGGGTGCGGCCGGGCGGGCTGGCCTGGCTGGTCTTCCTGGCCGGGCTCGCGCCGCTGATCCGCCCGGAGATGACCCTGGTCGGCGGCCTGGCGCTGCTGATGATTTTCTTCGCGCCGATGCCGACATGGCGGTTCGGCCCGGTGACCACCCGGATCGGGATCGTCGCGGTCGCCGGTGTGGTGCCGCTGGGCTACCAGATCTGGCGGATGGGTTACTACGGCCTGCCCTATCCGAACACCGCCGTCGCCAAGGACGCGGGCGGCGCCAAGTGGGAGCAGGGCTTCACCTACCTGTGGGATCTGGTCGGCCCGTACCTGCTGTGGCTGCCGTTGCTGATCCTGTTGGCCGCGGCGGTGGTCGCGATGCGCGGCGGCGGGCTGCCCGCCTGGTCGCCCGCCCCCCTGGCCGAGGACGAGGGCGCCGGCGCTGCCCGGTTCGCGAAGGTCCGGCGGTGGCTGCGCTCGCCCGCGGCGGTGGTGACCCTGGTGATCCTCAGCGGCCTGATCCTGACCGTCTACGCGTTGCGCGTGGGTGGCGACTTCATGCACGGTCGGATGCTGCTGGCGCAGGTGTTCCTGCTGCTGCTGCCGGTCTCGGTGCTGCCGTTGCGGCTGCCGCGCTCCGGGTCGGCCGTCGCGCGGCGCAGCTTCGGCTTCGTGCTGCTGGCCTGGATCGCGACCGTGGGCTGGGCACTGTTCGCCGCGGGCACCACCGCGATCACCTCCGGCACCAAGATCAACGAGTCGGGCATCGTCGACGAGCGCGTCTACTACGTGCTCAACACCGGCCACGACCACCCGATCCGCGCCGAGGACTACCTCGACTATCCGCGTATGCGGGCGATGGTCGCCGATATCAGGCGCAACCCCAACGGCGGCCTGCTGCTGAATTCGCCGTCGTTCATGTTCTGGTACATCGCGCCGCCGCCGCAGCCCATCCCCGAGGACGGGGCCGGACACACGGTCTACTTCCTGAATCTGGGTATGACGAGCATGAACGTCCCGCTCGACGTACGGGTCATCGATCCGATGGGACTGGCCTATCCGCTGGCCGCGCACAGCGACCGGCTCGTGGACGGACGCATCGGCCACGACAAGAGCCTGTACCCGGACTGGGTCATCGTCGACGCGGGCATGGTCGACCAGAAGCCGTGGATGCCGTGGTTCCTCGACGAGAAGTGGGTGACCCAGGCCAGGACCGCGCTCAGTTGCGAGGACACCCACGCGCTGCTGGTCTCCACGCGCGATCCGCTCACCTTCGAACGATTCCGGCACAACCTGCGCAACGCGCTGGACTTCGCGAAGTACCGCATCGATCGGGTGCCCAAGTACGAGATCGCGCGATGCGGTCTGGTCGACCCGTTCCCGCAGCCGCCGCGCTGAGTTCGCCGAGCCGATAAACATCACGGGTTGTCACACGGGCCTCGAACGTGCACTCTTGGCGCAGAGGTTGCAGTGTGATAGTGGGATATACCTCTTTGTCTCGGTTTGGTAACGTCCGTGGCGGGGTAGGGAGTTAGGCTCGTCCGCGACGCCCGCGGGCGTGTTCTGGACTTAGTTCAATTCCGGTGGCCCAGGCGCCGCTGGACGCGGTCGAGTCCGGCCGCTCGAAGGAAAGGCCGAAAAGAAGATGCGAGCTCGAAGAGCCGGCGCATGGCTCAAGCGCGCGGTGGTGATGTCGATTGCCGTGTTGATGCCGCTCGGTGTGACGGTGGCCGGTGGTGGAGCCACCGCCTCGGCGGCGTTCAACCCCTCCGGATTCGATTTCTGGGTGGACTCGGACATGGGTCCGATCAAATCCAGGATCTTCCGCGCCGCGGACGGAAACACCAACCGTGTGGTCTACGCGCTCGACGGTATGCGCGCGCGCAACGACCTCAGCGGCTGGGAGATCGACACCGAAGTCGCCCGCGAACTGACCAAGTGGAACATCAATGTGGTCATGCCGGTCGGCGGCATGTCCAGCTTCTACGCCGACTGGAATGCCCCGAGCACCATCCTGGGCATCGGCGGCGGGTCCAGCGGCTCGGCCTCGGCGTCCTCGTCGGGCTCGGGCGCGATGCAGATGCTGGCGGGCGGTCCCGGCAAGAGCACCCGCTACACGTGGGAGTCCTTCCTGACCAACAATCTGCGCTGGGCGCTGCGCGACCGTCTCGGGTTCAACCCGAACCGCAACGGCGTGTTCGGTCTGTCGATGGGCGGCTCGGCCGCGCTGACGCTGGCCGCCTACCACCCGGACCAGTTCGGCTACGCCGCGTCCTACTCCGGCTACCTCAACGTCTCCGCCCCCGGTATGCGTGAGGCGCTGCGGGTCGCGATGATCGACGCGGGCGGCTACAACATCGACTCGATGGCGCCGCCGTGGGGTCCGCAGTGGCTGCGGATGGACCCGTTCGTGTTCGCGCCCAGGCTGAAGGCCAACAACACCCGCCTGTGGGTCTCGGCGGGCAGCGGCCTGCCCGCCGCGCAGGACGGCCTGAGCTTCGGCACCCTCAACGCGATGGGGCTGGAGGCGCTGGCACTGGCCAATACCCGTGCTTTCCAGGTGCGAATGGCGACCCTGGGCGCGAACAATGTCACCTACGATTTCCCGGCGGTCGGCGTGCACAACTGGCGCTACTGGGAGACCGAGGTCTACCGGATGATCCCGGATCTGTCGGCGCACATCGGCTGACCGATTGCCCCGAGGGCCGGGCGGCGGGTGCGCGATCACCCGGCAACCCGGCCGGCGGGACCACAACCGCCCGCGGCGTTGACGTCGCGGGCGGTTTTTCATGCCCCCGACCGGGGGAGATCCGTAACCGAATCGGCAACGAATCAGTAGCGGCAGCCTCGCATGCTTGTGAGCGGTATCACTTTCCAGCAACATGTAGGCGATCGTTGTCGATTGATACTCGGAGAGAATGCGCCGAGGTCGTCTCGCCCGGTCCGCTCTCGGACCTGTCCCTGGGCTCGGATGAGGCGACCAGCCAGATAGCTAGACAGTTGCCGATCGTCCCGGAGAAAGGTCGATGGTATGCGAGGTCTCCGCTGGAAACGTGCGACGCCGAGGGCGTCCGGATCGCGCGGTGGGTCCACATCGCGCTCGTGGAGGCGAGGCTGGGCGGCCGGACTGGCAACCGCGTTGCTGGTGCCCTTCGGGGTCTCGATGGCAGGCGGCGGAGCGGCGGCCTCGGCCGCATTCGACCCCCGGGCGTTCGATTTCTGGGTCGATTCCGATATGGGCGCTATCAAAACCCGTGTGCTGCGAGCCGCGAACGGCAACACCAATCGCGTCGTCTATGTGCTCGACGGGATGCGCGCGCCGGAGACACTCAACGGCTGGGAAATCGAGACCGATATCCCGGCGCTGCTGGCCTCCTGGAACATCAATGTGGTGATGCCGGTCGGCGGTATGTCGAGTTTCTACGCCGATTGGAACGCGCCGAGTGAATTCTTCGGCATTCCGGCGGGCAGCGGATCGAGTACGGGTTCGGGCGGCTTGAACGGGTTCACCGGCGGTCCGGGCAAGAGCTATCGCTACACCTGGGAGTCCTTCCTGACCAACAACCTGCGCTGGGCGCTGCGCGACCGGCTGGGGTTCAATCCGTACCGCAACGGCGCGTTCGGCCTGTCCATGGGCGGCTCGGCCGCGCTGACGCTGGCGGCCTATCACCCGGATCAGTTCAGCTTCGCCGGCTCGTTCTCCGGCTACCTCAACATCTCCGCCCCGGGCATGCGCGAGGCCATCCGTCTCGCGATGCTCGACGCGGGCGGCTACAACGTCGATGCCATGGCACCGCCGTGGGGTCCGCAGTGGCTGCGCATGGATCCGTTCGTGTTCGCGCCCAACTTGGTGAGAAACGGCACTCGGATCTGGGTCGCGGCGGCCAGTGGCCTGCCCTCATCCTCGGACCCGCCGAGTTTCGGCACCCTCAACGGCATGATGCTCGAAGCGCTCGCGCTGGCGAATACGCGTTCGTTCCAGGTGCGGATGGCGACCTTGGGCGGCGGCAACGCGGTGTATTCGTTCCCGCCATTCGGAATCCACGCGTGGAACAACTGGCGTGACGAGGCCACCAGGATGTTGCCGGATATGTCGGCGCATATCGGTTAGCGCAGCGATAACGAACCGCCGGGTGCGCCGCCGCGCGCCCGGCGGATTCCGGTGCGCGACTTGGCATCGGCCGACGGCAATCCGGCATCCGAGACGACATCGCGGCGCGAACGCGGTATGGTCACCGCACGATCACACTGCCGTGCGTGGTGGGATATCGGCCAACGGAAATATCTCGGTCTTGCCGGGAAATCTCCGGTCGAATATTCTTCCGCGAGCACAAGTGTGACCAGATCGTTGTAGCGCCGTCACCAAGCGCCGGACTGTCGGGGCCGGTGCGTGGTGACGTGCGTCTCGTTGGCAGCACGGGTGGTGCCGCGTCGGCTCGGCGTGGCTACACCACAACAGCAGAAAGAGAGCGACATTCATGCGATTCGGCAGGGCCGCCGCGCCGAAGAGAGTCCCGTCGGGTAAGCGAGGCACACCTCGCGGTTGGCGTCATCGGATCCTGGCAGTGGGTGCCGCCACGCTGGCGCTACCGCTCGCCGCCGGAGTGGCGGCCCCGACGGTCGCTACCGCCGCTCCCGTGCACGCCCCGGTGCTGCGCGCGCCGGCCGGTGGATACGAAGAGCTGATGGTTCCCTCCTCCATGGGTCCGATCAAGGTTCAGGTCCAGTGGGCCTCGCGTGGCGGCAGCGCCGCGCTGTACCTGCTCGACGGCATGCGGGCGCGTGACGACCGCAACGCCTGGTCCTTCGAGACCAACGCCGTCGACCAGTTCAAGGACGCCAACATCACCCTGGTGATGCCGGTCGGCGGTGAGTCCAGCTTCTACACCGACTGGTACGCCCCCTCCAGCACCAACGGCCAGAAGACCACCTACAAGTGGGAAACCTTCCTGACCGAGGAACTGCCGAACTTCCTTGCCGGATACGGTGTTTCCAAGACCAACAACGCCGTCGCCGGTCTGTCCATGGGCGGCAGCGCCGCGCTGGCACTGGCCGCCTACCACCGCGATCAGTTCAAGTACGCCGCGTCCTACTCCGGCTACCTGAACATCTCGGCGCCGGGCATGCGTGAGGCGATCCGCATCGCGATGCTCGACGCGGGCCGCTACAACGTCGACTCGATGGCCGCCCCGTGGAGCCCGCAGTGGCTGCGCATGGATCCGTTCGTGTTCGCGCCGCAGCTGCGTGGCCTGCCGATGTACATCTCGGCCTCCAGCGGCCTGCCGGGCCAGCACGATCGCCCGAACTCGGCGGTCGGCGTGTTCAACACCGGCAACGCGATGGCGCTGGAAGCCCTCTCGCTGGTCAACACCCGCGCGTTCCAGGTCCGTCTGAAGTCGCTGAACATCCCGGCGCACTTCGACTTCCCCGCCACCGGCACGCACTCCTGGAAGTACTGGGAGTCGCAGCTGTGGAACTCGCGTCAGGGCATTCTGGACGCCACCGGCGCCTGGTGACCACCGAACCCACCGTCTGAGACGGGCCCGGTCCACCACGGACCGGCCACGAAGACCACGAGGCCGTCGCTTCCGAATCCGGAAGCGACGGCCTCGTTCGTTCCGGTCACCGCTTGCTCACGCGCGGCGTGCCTTACCCGGAATCCCGCTTCGACCGGGGTACAAACAGCGGGTGGCCGGATTTGCTTGGAGTATGCCGAGTCGGCGCCGCGCTGGCGGTGTCCGGTCGATCTTCGGTGGATTCGCCCTGGTCGCCGCGATGACTCTGCTGCCGACGGCGATCACGACGACCCCGATGAGTGTGAAAGCGGTCGCTGAGCCGACAGCGGCGGCTTCTGGAGCAACTGTCCAGCAGGCGGTCTGGCTGAACGATCGACGGGTCACGCTGTGGGTCACCTCACCTGCCATGGGCGCCCCCGTTCAGGTGCAGCTGCTGCTCGCGCGCGACTGGAATGCCCGGCCCGACACCAGGTTTCCGGCTCTGTTCCTGCTGGACGGATTGCGCGCCGACGACGACGAGAGCGGCTGGACCAAGGATGCAGGCGCCGCGGAGTTCTTCGCCGACAAGAACGTGACCGTGGTGCTCCCGGTGGGCGGCCAGTCCAGCTTCTACGCCGACTGGCTGCGTCCGGACAACGGACGCAACTACCAGTGGGAGACCTTTCTGACCAAGGAGCTGCCGCCGCTGCTGGAGAGCCAGTGGCGCGCCACCGACGCGCGCGGCCTGGCCGGGCTGTCGATGGGCGGCACGGCGGCGATGTTCCTGGCCGGACGCAACCCCGGTTTCGCCCGCTACGCCGCGTCCTACTCGGGCTTTCTCACCACCACGACCCTCGGCATGCCGCAGGCCATCGAGTTCGCCATGCGCGACGCGGGCGGCTTCGACTCCGACGCCATGTGGGGCCCGCCGTCGAATCCCGAGTGGGCCGCACACGACCCGTACCTGCTGGCCGACAAGCTCGCGGGCGTCAGCCTCTACATCTCCAGCGGCAGCGGCACCACGGGGCCGTTCGACCAGGCATCCGGCATCCCCGGCGTGAGCACCAACTACGGGGGCACCGGCCTGGAGATCCTGTCCAGGCTGACCTCGCAGAACTTCGTGACCAAGCTGGGCGAGCTGAAGATCCCGGCGACGGTGAACTACCGCGCCTCCGGTACGCACAGCTGGCCGTACTGGGATTTCGAGATGCGGCAGTCCTGGCCGCAGGCCGCGGCCGCGCTGGCCGTGGAGCCGGACAAGCCCGCGTGCGCTCCCGGCGGCGCGATCGCGCCGGTGGTGGCGGGCAACGGCTGGCTGGGCGAATGCCTCACCGGCGAATACCGGGTGAAAGGCGGGGTGGCCCAGGACTTCCGGGGCGGGCGGGTGTTCTTCTCGCCCGAGAGCGGTGCGCACGTGGTCGCAGGCATGATCGGCGGTGGCTACCAGGCCGCGGGTGGTCCGGACGGCGTGCTCGGCCTGCCGACCGGCGGTGAACGCGATCTGGGCGACGGCCGCGGGCGGGTGCAGTCCTTCCAGCACGGCGCGCTGTACTGGACACCGCAGACCGGCGCGCAGGTGGTGCGCGGGGCGATTCTCGAAGAATGGGGCAAGCAGGGTCACGAGCGCGGCCCGGCGGGCTACCCGATCGGTCCGGAGGTCCAGACGCCGAACAAGCCCGGCGCGGTGCAGGCCTTCGAGGGCGGGCCGTTCTACTACAGCCCGAACACCGGAGTGTTCCGGGTGCAGGGTCTGGTCCTGGGCAAGTACGCGCAGATGGGATACGAAAGCAGTTGGCTCGGCTTCCCGGCGGCGGAGGAGGCCCCGCTGAAGGATCTGGGCCGGTTCAGCCGGTTCGAAGGCGGCAGCATCTACTGGAGCCCGCTGTCGGGCGCCTGGGCGGTCCGCAACGGCCCGATCATGGACGCCTGGCAGTCCGAGGGCTTCGAGAACGGCAGGCTCGGCTTCCCGATCAGCGACGAGTTCCCGGTCTCCGGAGGCGTGCAGCAGAACTTCCAGGCCGGGTTCGTCACCGTGCGCGACGGCAAGGCGGAGATTCACTCCGTCTGACCGGCGGCGGCCGATGCCGTTACCCTGGGGGCCGACCGAACCCCCTTGCGCACAGATCGAGGACACCACATACATGCACCGGATTCGTGGAAAGGTTTTCGGCGTTGCCGTGGCGATCGCGGCCACCGGTCTGCTCGCCGGCTGCGGCGATGACGATTCGACCGCAACGAGCACGCCGACGTTGACCACCACGGCGACCTCATCGGCCGCCGCTCCCAGCTCCCAGGAGGGCGAGCCCGCGAGCCCGGCTCCGGAATCGCCCGCGCCCGCGCCGGAGCAGCAGCCGGAGCAGCAGACCGAGACCGCCGCCCCCGAGCGGCCGCAGCCGGTGCCGAACGAGCAGATCCCCGAGGCCGACACCTCCGGTCTCAGCGACAAGGACAAGCAGTTCCTCGCCGCGCTCGAGGAGAAGGGCATCAAGCCCTCCAGCCCGGACATCGCGCTCAGTGTCGCCACCTACGTGTGCCAGGGTGTGGCCGCGGGCGCGGCCGAGAGCGACCTGACCACCTTCGTCAACGCGATGGCGGGTTCGGACGCGGCCTTCGATCCGTCGAAGATGCCGGTCGAGGAAGCAGGCCGGATCTACATCGACACCGCCAAGCAGACCTACTGCCAGTGAGCGCACGTCGCGGGCGCGGGCAGACGGCCCGCCGGTTCCGGCCGGTGGGTTGTCTGTTCGCGCTGTTGATCGCCGTGCTGTTGATCGCGGTGATCGTGTTGCTGTGGTTCCTGCTCGCGGGCAGGCTGCGGGTACCCGGTCCGGGGCCGCAGCCGCCCGGCCCGCCCATCAGTCAGCCGGCGAGTTGCCCCGACGTGCAACTCGTCTCGGTTCCGGGCACCTGGGAGTCCAGCAGCATCGACGACCCGCGCAATCCGACGGCCAACCCGCTGTCGCTGATGCTCAATGTCACCGGACCGCTGCGCCAACAGTTCCCGGCGCAGCGCCTGGACGTCTACACCGTGCCGTACGTGGCCCAGTTCTCCAATCCGGTGGCGATCCCGCCGGACGGGCAGCAGTCCTACAACAACAGCCGCTCCGAGGGCACCCAGCGCACCGTCGAGGTGCTGACCGAGCGGGCGCGGGAATGCCCCTTGACCACCTACGTGCTGGCCGGCTTCTCCCAGGGCGCGGTCATCGTCGGCGACGTGGCCGAGCGGATCGGCGCGGGCGAGGGCCCGGTGCCCGCCGACAAGGTGCTCGGCGTCGCGTTGATCGCCGACGGCAGGCGCACCGGCCTGTCCGGACCGGGGCAGGCCGTCGAGATCGGTCCGCCGCCGCCCGGCGAGGGCGCCGAGGTCGCGCTGAACGGCTTGAAGGTGCCCGGCATCACGATGACCGGCGCGCGTTCGGGCTTCGGCGAACTGGCCGAGCGCACCTACACCATCTGCGCACCGGGCGACATGATCTGCGATTCACCCAAGCAGGCGCTGAACCCGGTGAACTGGATTCCCAGCGTGTTGAGCCTGGTGCGCGCGGCCGGGAATCCGGTGCACGCGCTGTACAACACCTACGCCGTCGACGAGAACGGCACGACCGCCACACAGTGGACGGTGGGCTGGGCGAGCGGCCTGATCCAGGGCGCGCCCTATCCACCGCACTCCTGATCACCGCAGTCCCGAGCACCACAACCATGAGCTCACACAACACCGGTCACCCTGGTTCTGTGCCGGGCCAACCGGTGCGGTGACAACCGCACGACACATCACCGGAACGCTGTAAAGTGCGCTGGTGATTCGCGACCGGCCCCCGATCCCGGGAAGGCCGTCGCGCCGCATTTTCCGCACAGCCAGGAGCATGTATCCATGACACAAGCCGCCGCACCGGCCGGTGAGCTGACCGCCTTGGGCACGCCGCTGCGCCCGTTTCGTTTCGCGGCCGCGGGCGAGGGGAACAAGCAGGAGGGCGGCGCTCGCAAGTTCGTCCAACTGGCGCAGCAGGCCGAGGAGTACGGCTACGACACCTTCGTGGTGCCCGACCACCTCGGCGACCAGATCGGCCCGATCGCCGCGCTGGGCGCTCTCACCCAGGCCACCGATAAGATCCGGCTCGGTACCTCGGTGCTGGCCAACGGTTTTCGGCACCCGGTGGTGCTGGCCAAGGATCTGGCCACCATCGATGTGCTGTCCAAGGGCCGCCTCGAGGTCGGTGTGGGCGCGGGCTGGAAGCAGGACGAGTTCCTCGCCGCGGGCCTGCCCTACGAGACACCGGGCGTGCGCCTGGCCAAGCTCGACGAGACCCTGACCATCCTGGACGTGCTGCTGCGCGGCCAGGAGTGCACCTTCGCGGGCAAGTACTACCAGGTCGACGGGGTCAAGGGCACCCCGCGCCCGCGGCAGGGCCCGCGCCCGCCGCTGTGTACCGGCGGCGGCGGCCCGAAGATGCTGCGGCTGGCGGCCAAGCACGCCGACATCGTCTCGGTGGTGCCGATGACCACCAAGACCGGCAAGGGCCTGCTCTCGGGGATCACCCTGGAGAAGGCGATCGAGAAGGTGAACCTGGTCAAGGAAGCGGCAGGCGACCGTTTCGCCGACATCGAGCTGAACTGGGCGATCACCGCCGTCGTCATCACCGACGACCGGGAGAAGACCGCCGAGATGGCATTGTCCGCGCTGGAGCGGGGGCTGGCCCCCGATCTCGAAGTGGATGTGAAGCTCACGGTCGAGGAATTGCTGGACTCGCCCTACGTGGCGATCGGCAGTTTCGAGGAGATCGCCGAGCAGATCAAACGGGTGCGCAAGCTCACGTCGATGTCCTATGTCGGCATCTATCCCACGCAGATGGACGCATTCGCTCCGGTTATCCCCCTGCTGAGGGATGAGTGAGCGGGTCTTCTCTGTAACATGACCCTGGTTTGAGGACATCTAGCCGATAAGGCGGTCACCGCGCAGACCGCACGAAATCTGCAGGTTGACTCTGCGACATAGAGCACCCGCGGGCGAAAGCGAGTCGGGGCCCCACAGATACCAGCGGCGGTGTCGCCGTCATGCTGCGTGTGCCTCGGAGGAGAAGAAGGAATGGACGAGACTTTCGACGACTACCTGGACGAAACCGGGAACATCCGTATTCCCGAGGGTCAGACCCTGGTTGATCACGTCGAGAAGCACACCCGCAATGACGCGAACACGCTCGCGTACCGCTATATCGACTATTCGCGAGAACGCGATGGCGAGGTGCACGAGCTGACCTGGCAACAGTTCGGTGTCCGGCTGCGCGCGGTGGCCGCCCGACTCCAGCAGGTGACCAAGCGGGGTGATCGGGTCGCCATCCTCGCCCCCCAGGGCCTGGACTACGTGGTTTCCTTCTTCGCCGCCATCTACGCCGGCGCCATCTCGGTGCCGCTGTTCGATCCGGACGAGCCGGGCCACACCGATCGCCTGCACGCCGTGCTGGGCGACTGTGAGCCCTCGGCCATCCTGACGGCGGGTTCCTCCGCCGCGGGCGTGCGCCAGTTCTTCCGCTCGCTGCCCGCCGCCCAGCGCCCGCGCATCATCGCCGTGGACGCGATCCCCGACAGTGTCGGTGAGAGCTGGGTGCGCCCGGACATCTCGATCGACGACATCGCCTACCTGCAGTACACCTCGGGCTCGACCCGGGTGCCCGCGGGCGTGGAGATCACCCACCGGGCGGTCGCCACCAACCTGCTGCAGATGGTCGACGCGCTGAACCTGGACTGGAACTCGCGCGGGGTCACCTGGCTGCCGCTGTTCCACGACATGGGCCTGCTGACGGTGATCCTGCCCGCGGTCGGCGGCAAGTACATCACCATCATGTCGCCGAGCGCGTTCGTGCGCCGTCCCTACCGCTGGATCAAAGAGCTCGCCGCGGTCTCCGACGGCGCGGGCACCTTCGCGGCCGCGCCGAATTTCGCCTTCGAGCACGCCGCCGCGCGCGGCCTGCCCCGCAACGGCGAGTCCCTCGACCTGTCCAACGTCCTCGGCCTGATCAACGGCAGCGAGCCGGTGACCACGTCCTCGATGAAGAAGTTCAACGAGGCGTTCGCCCCCTACGGCCTGCCCAAGACCGCCATCAAGCCCTGCTACGGCATGGCCGAGGCCACCCTGTTCGTCTCGGCCACCAAGGCCGAGGACGAGGCCAAGGTGACCTACGTGGACCGCTCCGAGCTCAACGCGGGCCGCATGGTCAAGGTGGAGCAGAGCGCGGAGAACGCCATCGCGCAGGTCTCCTGCGGCTACGTCGCGCTGTCGCAGTGGGCCGTGATCGTGGACCCGGAGACCGTCGAGAGCGACGGCGGCGGGCACGAGCTGCCCGACGGCCGGGTCGGCGAGATCTGGCTGCACGGCAACAACATGGGCATCGGCTACTGGAACCGTCCGGACGAGACCAGGAAGACCTTCCGCAACCGGGTCACCGAGCGGGTCGCCGAGGGCAGCCACGCCGAGGGCACCGCCGCGGACGCGAACTGGATGCGCACCGGTGACTACGGCGTGTACTTCGACGGTGAGCTCTACATCACCGGCCGGGTGAAGGACTTGGTCATCGTCGACGGCCGCAACCACTACCCGCAGGACCTCGAGTACTCCGCGCAGGAGGCGAGCAACGCGCTGCGGCCCGGCTTCGTCGCCGCGTTCTCGGTGCCCGCCAACCAGCTGCCTGCCGAGGTCTTCGAGTCCGACAGCCACTCGGGTCTGAAGTTCGACGCCGACGACGCCTCCGAACAGCTGGTCATCGTGGCCGAGCGTGGTCCGGGCGCGGGCAAGGCCGATCCCGGCCCGATCGGCGACGCGGTGCGCGCGGCGATCTCCCAGCGTCACGGCGTCACCGTGCGCGACGTGCTGCTCGTGCCCGCGGGCTCGATCCCGCGGACCTCCAGCGGCAAGATCGCGCGCCGCGCCTGCAAGACCGCTTATCTCGAGGGAACGCTGCGGGGTGGTTACACCCAGCAGGCTTTCCCCGATGCACCGGAAGAGTAATTCGCAAGGGTGAGCTTCGACCGCCGGTCGTCGGCGCTCGGCGGGGACGCTCTGATTCCGGTCCCCGCCGAGCGCCGATTCGCGGCGCGCCCGGTACGCAGACGAGTAGCTTGAGGAACTGATGGCTGACAACGAGGGCACGCCCGAGCAGACGACCCCCGCCGCGACGACCGGAGACGCGACCACCGGAGCCGTCGCGCCGGTGTCGGCCGGCGAGACCGTGCGCACCGAGTTGTCGGTGGCCGAGGTGCGTGAGTGGCTGCGCAACTGGGTCGCCGAGGCCACCGGGCAGCCGGTGGACAACATCACCGTGGACCGGCCGATGGAGGAATTCGGCTTGGCCTCGCGCGACGCTCTCGCACTCGGCGGCGACATCGAGGAACTCACCGGTGTCACGCTGAGCGCCACGGTCGTCTACCAGCATCCGACCATCGGCTCGCTGGCCGAGGTGATCGTGCACGGCGAGCCCGAGGCTCCCGAGAGCGCGGGCGAGGACGCCTACTACACCGGCGGCTACACCCCGGGCGAGGCGCACGACATCGCCGTCGTCGGCCTGTCCACCCGGCTGCCGGGCGCCGGCGACACCCCGGAGTCGACCTGGGAGTTCCTCATCAACGGTGGCGACGCGATCCGCGAGCTGCCCGAGGGTCGCTGGTCGGAGTTCCTGTCCGATCCGAGCACCGCGCAGATGGTCGCCGAGAGCAACACTCGCGGCGGCTACCTGGACCAGGACGTCGTGAAGGGCTTCGACGCGGAGTTCTTCGCGATGTCGCCGATCGAGGTCGAGCGGGTCGACCCGCAGCAGCGGCTGATGATGGAGCTGACCTGGGAGGCGCTCGAACACGCCCGCATCCCCGCCAGCGAGCTCAAGGGCGCGCCGGTCGGCATGTTCGTCGGCTCCTCCACCCAGGACTTCCAGCTGATCGCGGCGCTGAGCCTGGGCGATCGTGACCCGAGCCTGCCGATCTCGGCGGAGGCCTACGCCCTGCTCGGCGCTTCGACCGGCATCATCGCCAACCGCGTCTCCTACTTCTTCGACTTCCGCGGTCCCTCGGTGACCGTCGACACCGCGTGCTCCTCGACGCTGGTCGCGGTGCACCAGGCGGTACGCGCGCTGCGCGACGGCGACGCCGACCTGGCATTGGCCGGCGGCGTCAACATGATCCTGGCGCCCGTGGCCACGCTCGGTTTCGACAAGAACGGCGCGGTCTCCAAGGAGGGCCACATCAAGGCGTTCTCCGCCGATGCCGACGGCATGGTCCGTTCCGAGGGCGCGGGACTGGTGGTGCTCAAGCGCCTGGCCGACGCCGAATGCGACGGCGACCGGGTGCTCGCGGTGATCAAGGGCTCGGCGATCAACAGCGACGGCCGCTCCAACGGCCTGTTCGCGCCCAACCCCGATGCCCAGGCCGAGGTGCTGCGCCGCGCCTACCGCGACGCGGGCATCAACCCCGCCACCGTCGACTACATCGAGGCGCACGGCACCGGCACGCTGATCGGCGACCCCATCGAGGCCGACGCGCTCGGCCGGGTGGTCGGCCGCGGCCGTGATGCCGACAAGCCCGCGTTGCTCGGTTCGGCGAAGACCAACTTCGGTCACCTGGAGTCCGGCGCGGGCGCGGCGAGTCTGGCGAAGGTGCTGATGTCGTTCCAGCACAACGTCATCCCGCCGAATATCAACTTCGCCGGCCCCAATCCCTACATCCCGTTCGAGCAGGCCCGGCTGAAGGTCGTCGAGACCCCGACCGAGTACCCGCGCTACAGCGGCGTCGCGACGGTCGGCATCTCCGGCTTCGGCTTCGGCGGCACGAACGCGCACCTCGTGCTCCAGGAGTACGTGCCCGCGGGCGCACGCGCCGCCGTCGCCGAGCCGGTCGCCGAGAACACCGAGGCTGTCGAGAACACCGAGATTGCCGAGACCGCCGCCGAACTCCCGGACGTCGAGAGCACCGACGTGCTCGCCGAGGTGAGCGAGATCGTCGCCGAGGTGGAGACCGAGGCCGCCGAGGTCGTCGCCGAGGCCACCGAGATCACCGCCGAGGCCGCGCAGGACGCCGAATGGTCGCCCACGCGGGCCGAGCCGCTGCCGGTGATCATCGCGGTCTCCGGGTACCTGCCCTCACGTCGCCGCCGCGCCGCGGCCGAACTCGCCGACTGGCTGGAGTCGGAAGCGGGCCGCGACGTGCCGCTGGCCGATGTGGCCCGTTCGCTGGCCAAGCGCAGTCACTGGCGTTCGCGCGGCGTGGTGCTGGCCACCACCCACGACGAGGCCGTCGCCGGTCTGCGGGCCATCGCGGCGGGCAAGCCGGGCACCGGCGTGTTCACCGCCGACGCCCCCGCCGCGCAGGCCCCGATCTGGGTGCTCGCGGGCTTCGGCGCCCAGCACCGCAAGATGGGCAAGCAGCTCTACCAGGAGAACGCGATCTTCCGCCGGGCCGTCGACGAGGTCGACGAACTCGTCGTGGACGAGGCCGGGTACTCGGTGCGCGAGATGATTCTCGACGACGCCCAGGACTACGACGTGGGCACCTCGCAGGTCGGCATCTTCACCATCCAGGTCGGCCTGGCCGCGCTGTTGCGCGCGCACGGCGCCCAGCCGGACGCGGTGGTCGGCCACTCGATGGGCGAGGTGGCAGGCGCCTACATCGCCGGAGGCCTGACCCTCGAGGACGCCGTGCGGGTGATCTGCGCCCGGTCACGCCTGATGGGCGAGGGCGAGGCGATGATCACCGACGCCGACGTGCGCAATATGGCGCTGGTCGAGCTGAGCGCGGCCGATGTCGAGGCCATGCTCGCCGACTACCCCGATGTCGAGGTCGCCGTCTACGCCGCGCCGACCAACACCGTCATCGGCGGTCCGTCCGAACAGGTGATGGCCATCGTCGCGAAGGTCGAGGAGTCGGGCAAGTTCGCCCGTGTCCTGCCGACCCGCGGTGCGGGCCACACCTCACAGATGGATCCGCTGCTCGGCGAACTCGCCGCCGAACTGGCGGGCATCGAGCCGACGAAGCTGCGGCACGGCCTGTACTCGACCGTGCGCAAGGAGCAGTTCTTCCGCCCAGGCCACGATCCCGTGCACGACGAGGACTACTGGGTCACCAATATGCGCCACAGCGTGTACTTCACCAACGCGGTGAAGCTCGCGGTGGACAGCGGCCACACCACCTTCCTGGAGCTGGCGCCGAACTCGGTGGCGCTCATGCAGGTGCTGGGCACCACCTTCGCCGCGGGTCTGCACGATGCGCAGCTGATCCCGACGCTCAAGCGCAAGGAAGACGAGTCGGCCGGTGTGATCGCCGCGCTGGCCCAGCTCTACGTCCACGGTCACGCCGTCGACCTGCCCTCGCTGCTGCCCGCAGGCGACTACGCCGACATCCCGCGAACCAGGTTCGTGCGCAAGGAGTTCTGGCCCAAGAGCCGGCTGTCGAGCGGCAGCGGCGACAGCCGGGCGCCGGGCGCGCACGTCGCGCTGCCCGACGGCAGGCACGTGTGGCAGGTGCAGGCGGGCGCGGTCGCCGATCCCGCCGCCCTGGTGCGGGCCGCCGCCGCGCAGGTGCTGTCCGAGGTGAGCCTCGGTGCGTCCCTCACGCACGCACCGGTCCCGGCCGCGGGCACGCTGACCACCACGTTGACCCCGCACCCCGGCGGAGCCTCGGTGCAGGTGCACGCCAACGAGGGCGGGCAGTTCCGGCTGCTGTTCGACGCTGTCGTCACATCCGGCGCCCCGGTGCCGACCCCGGCCCCGGTCGCCGCGCCTGCCGAGACCGCCGTCGGGCAGTCCGCCGTCGGGCAGTCCACAGAGCCCGAGGTCGTGGCGAACCACGGCGACCGCTGGGATCCCCACGGCTCCCAGACCCTCGAAGACCGCCTGGCGCTGATCGTGGCGGAGTCCATGGGTTACGCGGTCGAGGACCTGCCGATGGAGATCCCGCTGATGGAGCTGGGTCTGGACTCGCTGATGGCGATGCGGATCAAGAACCGCGTCGAGTACGAGTTCGACATTCCGCAGCTGCAGCTGCAGGCGGTGCGCGATGCCAACCTCAACGAGGTCGGCAAGGTGCTGCGCTACGCGATCGAGCACCGCGACGAGGTCGCCGCCATCGCCGAGCGGCAGGCCGCGGGCGAGGAAGTGGTCATCGACGCCGACTTCGTCGAGACAGCCCGCGCCGCGATCGAATCGGGCGAGAGTCCTGACGCCGTGGCGAAGGCGGCCGGTGTCGCCGCCGAGCCGGTCGCCGCCGATGTGCCGATCGCCGAACCGGTCGTCGAGGAGGCACCGGTCGATCCCGAGACCGCCGCCTTCGGTGAGGCGCTGGCCGACGTTTCCTCCGACGACGTGCCCCCGCGCGACGCCGCCGAACGCCTCACCTACGCCACCTGGGCGATCGTCACCGGCAAGTCGGCCGGTGGTGTGTTCAACACCCTGCCGATCCTCGGGGAGGAGGTCGCCGAGAAGCTGGCGGCGCGGCTGTCGGAGCGGATCAAGGCCGAGATCACCGTCGACGACGTGCTCGACTGCGAGACCATCGAGCAGTTGGCCGACATCGTGCGGGAACAGCAGGACAACAGCAACGACGTGGAGGGCTTCATCCGCCCGCTGCGTCCGCGCCCGGAGGGGTCGAACGCCGTGCCGGTGTTCGTCTTCCACCCCTCCGGCGGCAACACCTTGGTCTACGAGCCGCTGCTCAAGCGCTTGCCCGCGGACACGCCGATGTACGGCTTCGAGCGCGTCGAGGGAGATATCGAGCAGCGCGCCAAGCAGTACATTCCCGAGCTGCGCCGCATCCAGGGCGACGGCCCGTTCGTGCTCTACGGCTGGTCGCTGGGCGCGGTGTTCGCGCTGCAGGTCGCGCAGTTGTTGCGGGCCGAGGGCGCCGACGTACGCGTGGTCGGGCTGATCGACCTGGCCATCCCGACGCAGAACGAGGACAACAGCCCCGAGGAGCGGGTGCGCCGCATCGAGCGCTACCAGGCGTTCGCGAAGAAGACCTACGGCTTCGACGGCGAGCTCGATCGTGAGCAGCTCGAGGAACTCGCCGCCGCGTCCGACGAAGAGCAGTTCCAGATGATCAGCGATCTGATCAAGATCAGCGGCGCGAAGATTCCCGGCGGCGTGCTCGAGCACCAGCGCACCTCCTGGGTGGAGAGCCGCCATCTGGCCCGCACCACGCCCTCGCGCTACGACGGCGATGTGGTGCTCTACCTCGCCGATCGCTACCACGACGGCATGATCGAACTGGAGCCCCGCTTCGCCGAGCGCAAGCCCAACGGCGGCTGGGACGAATACCTCCCCCATCTCCAGGTCGTGCATATTCCGGGAGATCATCTGCAGATCGTCGACGAACCGCGGATCGGGAAGATCGGTGCCGACCTGGCCGCGAAGCTCGTGGCGATGGAGGCGAAAGGGGACCAGTGAGCACTACGGCCGAGAAACTCGCGGACCTGCACAAGCGTCTGGAACAGGCGCAGGAGCCGGCGGGTGAGGCGGGGGTCGCGAAGCGGGCGAAGAAGGGGATTCCCAGCGCCCGGGACCGGATCAACATGCTGCTCGATCCGGGCACCTTCGTGGAGATCGGCGCACTGGTGCGCAAGCCCGGCGATCCGACGGCGCTCTACGGCGACGGCGTGGTCACCGGGCACGGCCTGGTCGACGGGCGGCCGGTCGCGGTGTTCTCCCACGATCAGACCGTCTACGGCGGTTCGGTCGGTGAGATGTTCGGCCGCAAGGTCGCCTACATCATGGAATACGCGGCGCGCGTCGGCTGTCCGGTCGTCGGCATCAACGACTCCGGCGGCGCGCGTGTGCAGGAGGCCGTGACGTCTCTGGCCTGGTACGCCGAGCTGGGCCGCAGACAGGAACCGCTCTCGGGCCTGGTACCGCAGATCTCGATGATCCTCGGCAAGTGCGCGGGCGGCGCCGTCTATGCCCCGATCAACACCGACGTCGTGGTGGCGACCGAAGAGGCCTACATGTTCGTCACCGGCCCGAAGGTGATCCGCGAGGTCACCGGCGAGGATGTGAGCCTCGAGGAGCTCGGCGGCGCGCGGAGCCAGGCCGAGTACGGCAATATCCATCACGTCGCCGCCGACGAGAAGGCCGCGTTCCAGTGGGTGCGCGATTATCTGGGCTTCCTGCCGACCAGCTGTCAGGAACTCGCGCCGATCGTGAATCCCGGCCTGGAACCGGAGATCACCGACAGCGACCGTGAACTCGACTCGATCGTGCCGGACTCCGACAACGCCGGCTACGACATGCACGAGATTCTGCTGCGCATCTTCGACGACGGCGACTTCCACGAGGTCGGCGCGGCCGCGGGCCGCAACATCATCACCGGCTTCGCCCGTGTCGACGGCCGCAGCGTCGGCGTGGTCGCCAACCAGCCGATGGTCTCCGCGGGCGCGCTCGACGCGCGCGCCTCGGACAAGGCGGCCCATTTCGTGCGCCTGTGCGACGCCTTCGAGCTGCCCCTGGTGTTCGTGGTCGACACGCCGGGCTTCCTGCCGGGCGTGGAGCAGGAGAAGATCGGCGTCATCAAGCGCGGCGGCCGGTTCCTGTTCTCCTACGTCGAGGCCAGCGTGCCGAAGGTGACCGTGGTGATCCGCAAGTCCTACGGCGGCGGCTATGCCGTCATGGGCTCCAAGCAACTGGGCGCCGACGTCAACCTGGCCTGGCCGACCGCCCGCATCGCGGTCATGGGCGCGGAGAGCGCGGTCAGCCTCATCGGCGGCAAACAGATCGAAGCCGCCCCGGAGGATCAGCGCGCCGCCGTCCGTCAGCAGATGATCGACTTCTACAACGCGACCGTCGCGACTCCGTGGGTGGCGGCCGAACGCGGCTACATCGACGCCGTCATCGAACCGTCCACCACTCGGCTGGAGATCCGCCGCGCCCTGCACCTGCTGCGGGACAAATCGGTGGCCAGGAACCCGCGCAAGCACCACCTGCTGCCGCTGTAGGGGGCCGCGCCTCACGTCACCGTCCTGCCGTTCGCCACCGTGGCGGGCGGTGGGTTCGGTCTCGCGGCCTGTTCGAGACATGACGCGCGACGGTCTTTACATCCTCGCGACTCTCACGCAGTATTCACTACCAGCACGTGCGACAAATGGCCCTCCGGCCAGGATGAACAGTCTCAGACGATCGACACAGTGAACTCGCGGCAAACATTTGTCGTGAGCTGAACGAAGGGATCGGCATGACACGCAGGCTGCTGTGTACGGCATTCTTCCTCGGTATAGGCGCGGCCACGGTCGCCCCGGGAATCGCCGGTGCGAATACCGCTGTCCCGGCGAACCCCGCCTCGGGCTGCCCCGGAGCCGCGACATTCGCCGGGCCGGGCACGATCACGATCAAGGACCCGAACGCGGCGAAGACGGGCACCATCGGCGGGACGTACTTCCAGCTCGCGCCGCCGTTCGTCGGCCCCGTGACCGTCACCTACAACGAGGGTGTCGAGGTCGTCGTCCAGACCGGCACCGCTCCCGGCTTCGGCATGCTGGCCGGTTCCTACGATCGGCTCGGCCTGCCCGTCAGGTGTGATCTGGTCCCCGGCTGGTTCATCCAGCCGTGAGCAGCGGTGGGGCCGGACGCGCAACGCGTCCGGCCCCACCCCTCACGGATGTATTCGCTGATCAGGCCACGGTGGCCGAAGTGATCACCACGTCCTCGCGCGGGACGTCCTGGTGGCCGCCGGCAGAACCGGTCGGCACGCCGACGATCTTGTCGACGACCTCGGAGCCCTCGACGACCTTGCCGAAGACCGCGTAGCCCCAGCCGGACGGGCTGGGGGAGGTGTGGTTGAGGAAGGCGTTGTCGGCGACATTGATGAAGAACTGGGCGGTGGCCGAGTGCGGGTCGTTGGTGCGGGCCATCGCCACGGTGTACTTGTCGTTCTTCAGGCCGTTGGTGGCCTCGTTCTTGATCGGGGCGTTGGTGCCCTTCTGGCGCATGCCGGGCTCGAAGCCGCCACCCTGGACCATGAAGCCGGGGATCACGCGGTGGAAGATGGTGCCGTTGTAGTGGCCCGAGTTGACGTACTCCAGGAAGTTGGCGACGGTGGCGGGCGCCTTGGCCTCGTCCAGTTCCAGCACGATGGGTCCGAAATTCGTCTCGAGATTCACCTTGGTCATACCCCTACCTTTCCATCCCGCCCGGCACCGGTCTGCAAGTCGGGTCGAGTTTTCGCCGGAGGGTCGCGGTCGAGTTGCCGAACCCGTGGCCGACGGTTGCGCCGGGCCGGTCGCGGCGGGGGTACCGCTGATTCGGGTAGCGGCTAGCATTGCGTTCCGTGCCCGACGTCGCCACAGCTGTCTTGACGAAGCCGCCCGCAGCTCCCGAGGTTCGCCCCCGCGATTTCCGTACCGCGCGAATTGTCGCTGTGGTTGCCGGTGTGCTGGGCGCTGTGCTGGCGGTCGCGGTGCCGTTCCTGCCCGTCACCCAGACCACGGCCGTGCTGAGCTGGCCGCAGGGTGATTCGCTGCAGAACGTGCAGGCGCCACTGATGTCGCAGGTGCCGATCGAACTCACCGCGAGCATTCCGTGCTCCTCGGTGAACACGCTGCCCCCGGAGGGCGGCATGTTGCTGGCGACCGCGCCGCCGCAGGGCGACCGCGCGGCGCTGGAGGCCATGTTCGTCCGGGTCTCGGACACGTCGGTGGACGTGGTGAACCGGAACGCGGTGGTGGCCTCGGCCGAGCGCGCCCGGATGGGCGAGTGCTCCTCGATCGACATCGCCTCGGACAACCAGAGCACCAGCGCCGCGTTCCCCGGCATGTTCTGGGATGTCGAGCGGCCGGTCGACGGCGAGCCGGGACGCACCGAGATCGTCCAGGTGCCCGCCGAGGGCCGGATGGCCGGCGATTTCCGCCCGCAGGTGGTCGGCGTGTTCTCCGACCTGGAGGGCGCGGTCCCGGCCGGGCTGTCCTTCGACATGACCGTGGACACCCGGTTCTCCTCCAGCCCCACCTGGATCAAGCTGATCGCGATCATCGGCGCCGTGCTGTGCACGCTGCTCGCGCTGGGAGCGCTGGCCCGCCTCGACGCCAGCGACGGCCGCGGGCATCGCCGGTTCCTGCCGAGCGGGTGGTTCAAGCCCACCGGCGCGGACGGCGCGGTGATCGGCACTCTGGTGCTGTGGCACTTCATCGGCGCGAACACCTCCGACGACGGCTACATCCTGAGCATGGTCCGGGTGGCTCCCGAGTCCGGCTACATGGCCAACTACTTCCGCTGGTTCGGCGTGCCGGAGGCGCCCTTCGGCTGGTACTACTACGTCATCCAGGTGTTCGCCGAGATCTCCACGGCCAGCCCGTGGGTGCGCCTGCCCGCGTTGTTCTGCGCGATCCTGTGCTGGATGGTCATCAGCCGCGAGGTGGTGCCCCGCCTCGGGCGCGGCGTGCGGACCAGCAAGGTGGCGCTGTGGACCGGCGGCCTGGTGTTCCTGGCGTTCTGGCTGCCCTTCGACAACGGGCTGCGCTCGGAGCCGATCGTGGCGCTGGGCGCACTGCTGACCTGGGTCTCCATCGAACGGGCCATCGCCACCGGTCGCCTGCTGCCCGCCGGCATCGCGGTGCTGATCGCGGCGTTCACCCTGGCCGCCGCGCCGACCGGCCTGATGTGCGTGGCCGCGCTGCTGGCGGGCATCCGCCCGCTGGTGCGGATCGTGGTGCGCCGTCACCGTGAGCACGGCGCCACGGCGCTGCTCGCCCCGATCGCGGCGTCCGGGCTGCTGGTGCTGGTCGTGGTCTTCGGCGACCAGACCTTCGCCGGGATCATGGAGGCCAACCGGGTCCGTCAGGCCACCGGGCCGAACCTGGCCTGGTACGAGGACTACCTGCGCTACTACTACCTGTTCGTGGAGACCGTGGACGGCTCGCTGTCGCGGCGCTTCGCGTTCCTGGTGATGCTGCTGTGCCTGTTCACCACCATGCTGGTGCTGCTGCGCCGCAGGCGGGTACCCGGCATCGCGAGCGCCCCGACCTGGCGGTTGATGGGCATCGTGTTCGGCACGATCTTCTTCATGATGTTCAACCCGACGAAGTGGACCCACCACTTCGGCGCGTACGCGGGCATCGCCGGTTCGCTGGCGGCGGTCACGGCGGTCGCGGTCTCGGCCACAGCGCTGCGAGCGCGCAAGAACCGGGCCATCTTCCTGGCCGGTCTGCTGTTCGTGCTGGCGATCTCGTTCTCCGGCATCAACGGCTACTGGTATGTCTCCAGCTTCGGTGTGCCGTGGTTCGACAAGCCGATCTCGCTGAGCGGCTACCAGTCCAACACCTTCGCCTTGATCCTGTTCGGGCTGGCGCTGGCGCTGGTCGCCTGGTTCACCCTGCGCGAGGACTACACCGCGCCGCAGCCCTCGGCGAAGACGGTGCGCGGCAGGCGGATCCGCCGATTCGCCGCGATCCCGTTGACCGTGGTGGCTGCGCTGATGGTGCTGCTCGAGGTGGCCTCGCTGGCCAAGGGCGCGGTCTCGCAGTATCCGGCCTACTCGCTGGCCCGCTCGAACGTCGACGCGCTCACCGGCGATTCCTGCGGCCTGGCCAACGACGTGCTGGTCGAGCCCGACCCCAACCAGGGCAGGCTCACCCCGATCGCCGACCCGGCCTTGCCGCCCGAGTCCGATCCGCTGGCCGGGGTGAACCCGGTGGGCTTCGACCCCAACGGCGTGCCCGACGACTTGTCCGCCGACGCCGTCGAGGTCAAGCCGGGCACCGGCAACACCTCGAGCCAGTCGGTCGGCGCCAACTTCGCCGAGGGCGAGAGCGCGGGCACCGGCGGCGGCCAAGGCGCGCGCGGCGTCAACGGCAGCACCGTGGCCCTGCCCTTCGGCCTCGACCCGGCCACCACGCCCGTGATGGGCAGCTACCAGGCGGGCGTGCAGAAGCCCGCCAACCTGGTGTCGAGCTGGTACGAGCTGCCGGAGCGCTCGGCGGATCGCCCGCTGATCGTCATCTCGGCGGCGGGCCGGGTGCTGTCCTTCGACGACACCGGCGCGATGAGCTACGGCCAGGAACTGAAGCTCGAATACGGCAAGCGTCAGCCCGACGGCACCGTGGTCAAGCAGGGTGACTACCTGCCGCGCGATATCGGCCCGTTCCCGTCCTGGCGCAATCTGCGGGTGCCGCTGGACGCGCTGGCCGCCGACTCCGACGCCGTGCGCATCGTGGCCAACGACCCGATCCTGATCGGCGACCAGTGGCTGGCGTTCACCCCGCCGCGTCTCGCGGCGCTGGAGTCGCTGCACAGCTACCTGGGCACCGAGCAGCCGATCCTGCTGGACTGGGCCGTCGGCCTGCAGTTCCCGTGCCAGCGGCCGTTCTACCACGAGAACGGCGTCGCGGAGGTGCCACGGTACCGGGTGCTGCCGGACCGTCCGCTGGCCATCAGTTCCACCAACACCTGGCAGGCCCAGGAGTTCGGCGGCCCGCTCGGCTTCTCGCAGATGCTGGCGCGCTCGACCACCCTGCCGACCTACCTGCGCGACGACTGGGCCAGGGACTGGGGTTCGCTGGAGCGCTACGACCAGTACGATCGCGATGCGGTGCCCGCCGAGCTGACCACCTCGACCGAGACCAGGAACGGTCTGTGGTCGCCGGGGGAGATGCGGGTGTTCTAGAGACCGACCGGCCGAACAGAGAGGGCCGTGGCAGCGGATTTTCCGCGGCCACGGCCCTTGGTCGTTCGTGGGGAGAGCTTGCTTCTGGAGAAGGTGTCAGACCTCGAGTAAGCGCCGCCCTAATTCGCGGCGCAGCACCTCCTGCGCCGGGAGACGGTCCAGCACTCGCAGCACCGAGGGACGTAGCTCGCGCTTCTCCTCGTCGGTGAGCAGGTCGACGAGATCGCGGAGATCCATGTCATCGAAGGCTCCTGTCATACCCTCCACAGTACGTTCCGAAACATTGGATGTCTCGTTTTCGTTGCTTCGGTTACGAAGGTGTCATTTCATCGAAACCCGGCGTAGCGCAGCAGGTTTCGCCGCCGAATACCGGACGCTTGTCCGGTATTCGGCGGCCGCCCCGGTCAGCGCGCGCGAATCGGCGGGTCGGAGGCGAGTCCGGATCGGGTGACCGTGACCACTCCGATATTCGCCGGCTCGGCGGTCGTGTCGTAGGGGGTGAACCGCTCCAGCGAGCCCCAGTCCCTGCGCCAGTCGTGCTCGAGGTAGCTGGGCACCGTCTCGGCCTTCGACAGCAGTTCGGTCCAGCCGAGCGGGCCGCCGCCGATGTGATCCTGCCAGGCGTTCGAGGCATCCGAGCCCACTCGGTCGGGCAGGATGCGCCACTGCGGCGCCTCGGCGACGCCCGCGTGATGGTCGAACGGCCGCTGGCAGGGGAAGGCCAGCCCGACATGCCAGTCCAGCAGCACCGGCGCGGTCTCACCGACCACCGATTGCAGCGTCTGCAACTGCGGCAGCCGCGGCGGGGTGACCGCCAGCCAGTGCCGTTCGGTGATGTCGTTGTCCACGGCCACCAGGCGCACCGCGTTCACCTCGGCGGGCAGCTGGTCCAGCGGCACCCGCAGATTGCGCCACGACGGGGCGGGCCCGATGTCCAGCGGCAGCGCCGAACCCAGCACCCGGACCTCGCCGTCGGCGCCGCGGACGCCGTACTCCAGCGTCAGATCCTGGCCGTAGGTGACCACGCCGTCGGCGTCGATCGAACGGATGCGACCGGCGGCGGTGATGATCAGCACCTGGTTGGCCGGGTCGTTACGGAAGCTGTCGGCGGTCTGGTCCAGGCGGTACCAGTGCGTGGTGAGCGACGCCTGACGCTGGTCGTCCTGCTGGTACGAGCCGAGTACGGGAGTGCGTGCGGGATCCAGGCCGAAGGGCAGCGCGACCGAACTGCCGTTGATGCCTGCCTGCTCGGTGACACCGCCGCCGGTGCCCGCGCCGGTGGTGTCGGTGGTCTTGTTCTCCGCGCCGCCGTCGACGGAATTGGCACCGCCGGTGGCGGTTTCCTCGGCGTCGGCGGTGAGGTCGCGCGCGACGCCGTCCGGGGTGAAACCCTCGGCCTCGGCGGCCAGTCCGTCGGCCGGGGCCACGTCGTAGGGCTGGAGCAGCGAGTCGGCGGTGTCGGTCTCCACCAGCACCTCGTCGGCCAGCGCGCACGGATTGCCCGCCAGCGCGGCGATATTCGACTTGGCGATGGAGTAGGCCGGGCTCTGGCCGACCGCGCCCTTGGCCAGCGAGGCCACCTCGAACAGCACCATCAGCGCCGCGGCGATCGTGATCGGCGCCGCCGCGAGGCGATCGAATCCGTTGCCCGAGCTGCGTGGACGCGTGCGGTAGGGCAGCCGGTAGTGATGCCAGAGGGCGAACAACAGCGCGACGCCGGTCAGTCCGAGGAACAGCGTCGAGACGCCCTTGCCCGCGATCATCGGCGCTTTGTCCCACCACGGGACGCCGTAGCTGGACACGTACCACCAGCCGTTGGAACCGGTGAAGGTGATCGCCAGCACGAACAGCACCGCCGCCGCGAACAGCGCGCGGTTGCGCGGCGAGCGGATCGCGACCGTGCCCACCGCGACCGCGGCCAGCGCGGCCAGCGATCCGGCCAGGCCCGCGTAGACGCCGAAGTGGTGGGTCCACTTGGTCGGGGTGAACATCATCAGCAGCAGCGCGCCGAACACGATGCCCAGAATGCGCACCGACGGTCCGCGCGAGGTGCCGGGGATACGGCCCTTGCGCAACACCTGCAGAATGCAGACCACCAGGCACAGCAGCATCAGCAGCACACCGAACCGCCGCGCCAGCGAGCCGTCCGGAGCCAGCATGAGCAGCGAGTCCCAGCGGGTCCGCTCGTCGAACCACGCGACATTCGGGCCCACCAGCGTGCGGACCCGCGTCGCCTCCATGACCGTCGACAGCGTCTGGTCGGCGAACACCACGATCAGCACGAGCGTGCCCGCGGCCAGGCCGGGCAGCAGCAGCGCGAGGTACCCGAATACCCCGGTGCCGCGCCCGCGCTCGACGATGATCCGAAGGACCGGTCCCGACCCCGCGATCAGCGCGGCCACGCAGATCAGGCCGGTGGGCCCGGCGGCCAGCGAGAACGCGGCGATGAGGACGGCCAGCGCGGCGGGCAGCAGGCGCCCGGTGGCGACCGCGCGTTCGATCGAGCACCAGGTCAGCAGCGCGCCCGCGGCGATCAGCGGCTCCGGGCGCAGGCCGTTGTCGTAGGGCAGCCAGAACGCCAGGAACACCAGCCCCGCCGTCCACAGCGCGATCTTGTCGCGGCGCACCCGCGCGCCCAGGCGGGGCAACACCTCCCGGCTGATCACCAGCCAGCAGACGATGCCCGCCAGCAGCGTCGGCAACCGCATCCACATGCTCGCCGTGGAAACCTTCGCCATCCAGGCCAGCAGTTCGTAGGACCAGCCGAACGGAGCCTCGGGGACGGCGAACCAGCGGTAGTAGTTGGCCATGTAGCCCGAATGCTCCGACGCGCGAGCCATGTTCAGGATGTAGCCGTCGTCGGAGGTGTTGGCGCCGATCACGTGCCACACCAGCAGCGTGCCCAGGATCGCGCCGTCGGCGACGGTGAACTTCCACCAGTGCGCGGGCAGGAATCGCCTGGCACGCCGCCCGTCGGAGGTGTCGAGCATATGCAGCGCGATCAGCGCGACGACGGTGAACACGGCCGCGGCGATCATCGCCGCCAGCTTGAGCACGCTCGGCGAGGAACTGAACCGGGAGTCGATATCGGCGTGCAGCCGTGCGCCGTCGAGCCGCCCGGCGTCGAGATCGGTGAACACGCCGACCATCTGGGGTCGGATGTCACGAGTCACGGTGTTGGCGAACGCCGTTCCGTCCTCGCGCTCGACCCCGGTGAACTCGACCGTCGTCGCCGCGTCGGTGGCCTCGATCTCGATCGCACTACACGTGGCGATCTCCGCGACCGGCGCCGACAACAGCGGCACGTCCCGCTGGATCACCGAGACGGTGTCGTCGGCGATCGAGACGACCAGCCCCTTGGCGGTGGCCTCCCCGGACGCCGCCGGAATCGTCGACAGCAGCGTCCCCGCACCGGAGGTCAGGGTGGAGCACGGCAGCGAGGCCTCCACGCGCAGCGGCACATACGACACCAGCGGCGCGGTCACACTCGACGCGTCCGCCTGGGGCCAGTCCAGTGTCGCCACCTCCTGGCGCACCGGCAGCAGCGGCGTCAGCAACGCCAGCAGGAAGCCGAGAAGCCCGGAGACCAGGGCGATCAGGCGGTAGCGGGAGAACGCTCGAGTAGTTCGGTCCGGTCGCACGATCAGTCATGCTAGCCACCGGCCCGCAGCGGTCCACCTCACGAACGCACCCCTGGCCGCGTTCGACGCTGTCGTGCTCGTGCTGACCGCCGGGTTCTCGTCTACTGCCGTGATGTCTATGCGGTTCTGCGCCGAGGATGTGCCCGCACCTTCTCAGCGCCGCGCGGTGACCAAGGTGAACGGGCCGATGTCGGTGACGGTGAAGGCCGGATCGTCGAACAGGGCCCCGGGGAAGGTGACGGTGTAGCGGCGCACGTTCGGGTCGTTCGGGTAGACGTCCTCGGCCAGGCGCAGGGTGTAATCGTCACCGCTGCGGCGGAAGAGGAAGGCATCGGGGGCGCGCCACGGGCTCTGCTCGAGGGCGGCGAGCAGTTCGGCGGGCGATGCCAGCTCGCTCCATTCGGCGATGAGCGCGGCGCGGGCCGGGAAATCGGCGAGCGGATTGGCGTAGTGCGAGGTCAGGCCCTGGAAACCGAAGTACGGATAGAAGGCGAGGAAGGTGGTGTCGGCGGTGAGGACCACGGTCTCGTCGCGCGGCTTGCCGGTCTGCGCGCGCAGCGTCTCGTCCACCTCGCGGTAGTAGGAAGCCGCGCCGGGCGGGCGCTTGTCGGCGCGCTCGCCGTCACCGTCGGTGTCGGTGTAGGCGGTGTTGATCTCCGCGGTCAGCACGTGCGGAATGTCCTGGGCGAAGGCCAGCGCGCCGACCAGCGCGATCGCGGCCACCGCGAGCGGGAACCGCTCCGGCTCGTTGAACGCCTGGTAGGCCGCGCGTGCTCCTTCGGCGAAGCCGAACGTCCCCGCCGCGGCGAGCAGTACCAGCAGCGGCGCCTCCAGCCGGAACGACAGCAGCGTGGTGCCTGCGGCGGTCGCCAGCATCGACAGCAGGCACCACAGGTAGATCGCCAGCACGCCGATGCCGAGCGCCTGCGCCCGCCGTGACGAGGAAGCCCGCACCACCAGCCAGATCGTGCCGATCAGGCACAGGCCGCCCAGCAGCGTGAACCGCATCATGGGCAACGGCAGCTCGGCCCCGGCGCGCGGCAGGTAGTGCAGCGCCGTGCCCGAACGCGGGGTGGTGGTCGTCAGCATCTCGACAAGCACCGGCAACCACACGGTCGCCGCCACGAGCCCGGCGATCACCGCGATGACCAGTAGTCGCACCAGCGGCGGTACGGCGGCCCGCCACGCCGGACCCGCGGCCGACGGAGTCCGTCCGCGTCCCGGCCGGGCCGCCTGCCTGCGCGCCCGCACCGCGAGCCCGGCGGCCAGCAGTCCCATCAACGTCACCGCGAAGGCGGCGACACCCAGGTAGAGGGTGTAGAAGGTGGCGGCCAGGCCCAGCAGCAGGCCGGCGCCGAGCACCGCGCCCCAGCCACCCGCCGTGCCGTCGCCGCTGCCGATCCCCGCTGCCTTGGTCTCGGCAGCGCCGCTATCCGCGTTGTCCGTGCCGGCCGCGGTACCGGTGGTGTCGGCGGTGTTCGCGTCCGCGGTGGCGGTATCGGTGTCCTTCTCGGTGCGTATGGTGCCGGCAGTGGTGGTGTCTGCGGCAGTCGTGGTACCCGCCGCAGTGGTGATGCTGGTGGTCTGATCGGCTGCGGTCGCGTCGGGCAGCATCTCGGGTGCGGGCCGGTGCAGCGCTCCCCAGGCGAGCAGCAGCGTGGGGCCGAGCAGGAGCACGATGACGGCGCTGTAGGCCTCCGGCGAGGCGTAGGCCAGCGTGACGGCCGTGGTCGCGGCGGCGACCGCGATGGCCCAGTCGGTGCGCACCAGCCAGGTCCACAGCACCAAGGCGAGCGCAGCGGCGGCCGCGAGCGAGACGATGGCGTAGGGCTTGAACGTCTCCCAGCCCGCCAGGCCGAGCGCGTCGCCGAACCGGCCGCCGATCCAGAACCAGCCCGCCGGGTAGAACGGCGGGATGTCGGCGTAGGTCATGTCCCGCAGGGCGGGGCTGTCGGTGAGCCTGGTCAGGTACTCGGTGCGGAACTCCTGGTCGACCGAGACGCCGAACAGATAGAGCTCGGTCGCGGCCAGCGGCATGCCGAGCGTCACCGTCACGAAAGCGGAAATTCCCGCCCAGGACAGCAATTTCGCGACCCACCCGGCCCTGCGCCCGCGCACCAGCACGATCGCCGCCACCAGCATGGCCGCGGCCACGACCTGCCCGACCGTGGTCAGCGCCCTCGTCACATTCGAGGCGTTGAAAGCGGGCCACTCCACCAGGGAGAAGGCGATCAGCCCGATCGCGGCCACCGCCACCGCCACCAGCACGGCGAGCAGGGCCTCGCCTGCCGCACCGCTCGCCTGACGCACCAGCGGCCGCAGCCGTCCTCCGTCGCTCGTCGTCATCGGCGCGCCAACCTCCGGCTTCGTCCATCCGCCTTCACGTCGGGGCCAGCCTAGTGGAGGCACGCGCCCGCGCTGTCGCGCCTGCGCGCCGAAACGACCGAGGGCCGCGCACCTCGGTGGATGCGCGGCCCTCGTCTCGAGTCCTGTTCACGCCGTGGCGCGAAACTCCGCTCAGAGCGGCAGCTTGCGGAAGATCGGCCGCGGGATGTGGCGCAGCACCATCATCACGTACCGGAACACGCCGGGCGCCCAGATGAGCTCCTTGCCCTTGTCCGACGCCGAAACCGCCATGGCGGCAACGTCTTCCTTGTCGACGGTGAACGGCGCCTCCTTGGTGCCGGTCGACTTCCAGTGCGCCAGCGTCGTCGAGGTGCGCACCTGACCGGGCCGCACCACGAGCACGCGCGGGCCGAACGGGCGCAATGCCTCGCCGAGGCCGAGATAGAACCCGTCCAGACCGGCCTTGGTGGAGCCGTAGACGAAGTTGGAGCGCTTGACCCGCTCACCGGCCGCCGAGGACATGGCGATGATGCGCCCATAGCCCTGCGCCTTCATCTTCTCGCCCACCAGCACGCCCACCGACACCGCGGCGGTGTAGTTCACGCCGGCGATCTGGACCGCCTTGCGCTGGTCGCGCCACAGTTCCTCGGCCTCGCCGAGCAAGCCGAACGCCACGATCGCCACGTCGATGTCGCCGCGCGCCCAGGCCGCCTCGATCACCTTGGGATGGCTGTCGGTGTCCAGGGCGTCGAAATCGATCACCTCGACCTCGCTCGCACCGGCCGCCGTCATCTGCTCGACCGCGCCCTCGGTGAGCCGGTCGCCGGGCAGCGTCGCGAGGATGACGCGGGCGGGGCCCTTCTTCAGGTACTCCGCGCAGATCGCGAGACCGATCTCGGACGTGCCGCCGAGCAGCAGGATGGCTTGCGGGTTGCCTACGGCATTGATCACTGGAGTTCCAGCCTCCTGGCCATATCGGACATGAAAACGCCTGCGGGATCGACGCTCCGGCGGACCTTGATCCACTCGTCGATCCGGGGATACATCTTGTGGAAGGTCTCGGCGGTGGTGCGCGAGTCCTTGCCGGTGTAGAGCCTGCCGCCGAATTCCAGGACGCGGGCGTCCAATTCGGTGACGAACTCGTTGAGGCCCGGCCGGATCGGGAAGTCCAGGCAGACATTCCAGCCGGGCATCGGGAAGCTCAGCGGCGCCTGGTTGCCCTCGCCGAAGTACTTGAACACGTTCAGGAACGAGTAGTGCCCGCTGCGCTGGATGTCGACGAGGATCCGCTTGAACTCCTCGACGGCCTCCGGCGGCACCACGAACTGGTACTGCAGGAAGCCCTGCGAACCGTAGGCGCGATTCCACTCGCCGAGCATGTCCAGCGGGTGATAGAACGCGGTGAGGTTCTGCGGCTTCTGCCGGTAGGTGGCGCCCTTGCGGTACCAGACCTCGGTGGCCAGCGTGAAGGTCTGCTTGTTGAGCAGGCCGTTCGGGAACAGGTCGGGGAAGGTCAGGAAGGTCTTGCCGGTGAAGCCGAGCGGGTTCTTGCGCAGCTTCTTGGGCAGCTGGTCGAGCGTGGCCAGCGAGCCACGGGAGATCACCGCGCGTCCCAGCTTGGGTGGGGCGCTGATCGCGTCGAACCACGCCGAGCTGTAGGTGTAGTTGTCCTCGGTGCCGTCGCTGTGGAAGGCGATGGTCTCGTCCAGGCTCGCGGTGACGTCGCCGTCGGCGATGAAGTACGCCGTCTCGGTCGGGGTCATCTCGATGGTGACGCGCAGGATGATGCCGGTCAGGCCACAGCCGCCGACGGTCGCCCAGAACAGCTTGGCGTTCTTGCGCGGGGTGAGGTGCTGGACGGTGCCGTCCGCGGTCAGCAGGTCCATCGAGCGCACGTGGTTGCCGAAGCTGCCGGCGCTGTGATGGTTCTTACCGTGGATGTCGGAGCCGATGGCGCCGCCGACGGTGACCTGGCGGGTGCCCGGCAGCACCGGAACCCACAGGCCGAACGGCAGCGCGGCGCGCATCAGCTGGTCCAGCGTCACGCCCGCGTCCACGTCGACGAGCCGGGTGTCGGCGTCGATGCGGTGGATCTTGTTCAGCGCGGTCATGTCGACGACCAGGCCGCCCGCGTTCTGGGCGTTGTCGCCGTAGGACCGGCCGAGACCGCGCGCGACGATGCCGCGGCGCAGGTGGGCGGGCTTGGCGTCGTTGTCCTCGGCGACCATCGCGACGGCCTTGGCGATCACTTCCGGATCGCTGGTCGAGAGCACTTCGGCGGAGGTGGGTGCGGTGCGACCCCACCCGGACAGGGAGCGGGTCCGGGTCGGCAGCGTGAACGTCCCGGCGCGCTCGGCGCCGCCGTCGATGCTGCTCGGGGACTCGCCGTCGCCGGTCGTCGGGGTGGAGGTCGGAGCTTTCGTGGACATCGGCTCACAGGCTACATGCCCGCGCGGACGCGGGTTCGTTCTCGCTGTACTCGCCGGTACGGCGTCGGTGGTACGGCCTTGTTCTCGCCGGTACGGCACGACGTTCTCGCCGGTAGGGCACGCCCCCGCCCGCGTGCGGCGTTAGGCTCGTCGCCGTGCACGCCGAACAGCAGTTACCGCCCACGGTCGAGTTGCCCGTGGTCGACGAATCCCTCGGGGACCCGGAAGGCACGGTCGACCTGAAGACGCAGATCATTCGCTTCACGGTGACCGGCGGGCTGTCGGCGATCGTCGACTTCGGCCTGTATCTGATCCTGCTCGAGCTGGTCGGCCTGCCGGTGGCGGTCGCCAAGGCGATCGGCTTCATCGCGGGCACCACGACGGCCTACCTGATCAATCGCCGGTGGACCTTCCAGGCCGCGCCGAGCCGGGCCCGGTTCCTGGCGGTGGTCGCCCTCTACGCGACCACCTTCGCGGTGCAGGTCGGCATCAACCAGCTGATGGTGCACCTGCTCGGCAGGGAGTTCCTGGCGGTGACCGCCGCGTTCGTGGTCGCCCAGGGGACCGCGACGGTGATCAACTTCCTCGTGCAGCGTGTGGTGATCTTCAGAATGCGCTGAGCCGCTCCGGCCGGAGCCGGTGAGCGGCTAGGACCCCGCGAGGACCGCCTGCTTCTGCGCCTTGGCGCCGAAGTAGTCGCCGCCCTTGGCGCGGGTGTTGTCGGTGCCCCACTCGCGCTGTTCGCGCTCGGCCGGAACCATGTGCGGTATGTGCTTGCGGCAGTGGATGTAGGCCTCTTCGACCTCGACCACCACCCAGCGCTCGGCGATCTTGCCCGCGGTGGCCTCGGGCAGGTCCGGTAGGCTGCGCCGCAGGGTGGCGTCCTCCACGATGCGCGCCGAGCCGTTGATGTGCAGGCCGATCAGATCCTGCACGAAGTCGACCATGAGGATGCCGACGTGCGGGTTCTCCGCGATGTTGCCGAGACTGGCCATCACCCCGTTGCCCCGGTACTCCGGGTAGACGACGGTGCGATCGTCCACGACGTGCAGGAAGCCGGGCGGCCCCGCGCGGAAGGTGTTGTCGCACTCGCCGTTCTTGTCGGCGGTGGCGATGAACGCCATCTCCATCCGGCCGACGAAATCGATCATCTGTTCGTTGAGCCGGTCCAGTACCTGGTCGTTGTAGAAGCGCTCGGCCCGCGCGGTGGTGCCGTAGCGCTCCTGTAGGGCGTGTTCGCCGTCGCTACCGATCTGGTTGCCCGTCGTGGCGCTGCCCGTCATTGCTGCCCCCTGAAGGTGGTCGCGGGTCCGGGGGTCGTCGTCGTCTGCTCCGCGTCGAACGTCGTTGTTGCTCCGCGTCGATCACATGCCCGAACCTCGAAAAGCTGAAACTGCGAATAAACCGGAAAGCGGGTCCGATCCTAAGCGACGATCCGCGGCGGCGAAGGATTATGGTCGCACCGACCGTGCGAATTCCTGTGTTACGCAACCCATTGACCTGCAACAACAGTGCGAACCATACGGCTTGTTCTCCCGCGGGCCGAAATGCTCGCGGTGCGGGATTCGCGGCCTCAGACCGGTCGCACCGTCACCGGAACGCCGTTGAAAACCGCATTCCCCGACGGCATGTCCACCACCGAATCATCGGTCAGCGCATTGGCGTTCACGCCGGCGTGGGCCTGCGCGACCGCCTGCGGACTGTCGCCGTGTCCCCAGCCGTGCGGCAGGCTCACCACGCCCGGCATGATCGTCTCGGTCGGCTCCAGCGGCACCGTCACCGTGCCCACCGCGGAACTGACGATCGCCTGCTCGCCGAGCCCGAGCCGGTCCACATCGGCAGGATGGATCTGCAGCGTGCACTTGTTCGTGCCGCTCACCAGCGTCGGCACATTGTGCAGCCAGCTGTTGTTGGAGCGCAGATGCCGACGGCCGATCAACACGAATTCCGGCGCCTCGACGGCCGTCGCGGCCCGTAGCCGGTCCACGTCGCCGATCAGTTGCGCGGGGGCCAGATCCACCTTCCCGGAAGCCGTACGCAGCGCCTCGGGCAGGCGCGAAGTCAACGGTCCCAGATCGACGCCGTGCGGATTGTCCAGCAGCGTACGCAGATTCAGCGTGCCGCCGTTCCACTCCCCGTACGGGCCCAGCCGCAGCATGAGGTCGATGCGCTGCTCGGTGCTGTTCTCGCCGATCAACTCCTCGCGCCGTTCCGGTATGCCCGCTTTGTGCAGCATTCCCGCGATGACCAGCTCGTCCACGGCCGCCACTCGGCTCTGCTCGCCGGTGTCGCGGTGCTCCCGCCCGGACAGCGCCGCGGCCAGCCGCACCAGGATCTCGATCTCCGAGAGCCTGCCGTCTTGCAGGGTGACCAACGGCGGTGAGTATCGCGCGTAATTGCGTACCGCGAACTGCAACAGCGCGAAGTCGTAGTGCGGCGCCTCCACGATGCGCGGCGGCGGCAGGATCACGTCGGCGTGCCGGGTGGTCTCGTTGACGTAGCGGTCCACGCTGACCATGAAGTCGAGTCCGGCGAACGCCTCGTCCAAGCGCGCGCCGCCGGGAGCCGACAGCACCGGATTGCCCGCCACCGTCACCAGCGCCCTGATCTGCCCCGCACCGGGCGTGCGGATCTCGTCGGCGAGCGTGGCCACCGGGAGTTCGCCCATCGCCTCGGGGAGCCCGCGCACCCGGCTCGACCAGCGACCGGTGCGGAACGGCTTGCTGCGCACGATGCCGAGCGCGGCGGCGTTCGCGAACATCGCGCCGCCCGGGCGGTCCAGGTTGCCGGTGAGGACATTGAGCACGTCCACCAGCCACTGGGTGAGCGTGCCGAATTCGGCGGTGCAGGTGCCGATCCTGGCGTACACCGCGGCGGCAGGCGCGGCGGCGAGTTCCCTGGCGATGCGCACCACGGTCTCGGCGGGCACGCCCGTGCGGGCGGCCACGACCTGCGGAGTGAAGTCGGCCGCCGCCGCTCGTACCTCGTCCAGGCCGTCGACCGGCAGCCGCACCTCGGTGAGGTTCTCGGCGAAAAGTGTATGGACCAGGCCGAACAGCAGATAGGCGTCGGAGCCGGGCCGGATGAACAGATGCTCGTCGGCCAGCTTCGCGGTCCTGGTGACTCGCGGGTCCACCACGACCAGTCGACCGCCGCGCTTGCGCAGCGCCGACAACCGGCCGGGGAAATCCGGTGCGGTGCACAGCGAGCCGTTGGACTCCAGCGGATTGGCCCCCAGCATCAGCAGATAGCCGGTGCGATCGAGGTCGGGTACCGCGACGGTCAGCGGGTCGCCGAACATCAGCCCCGACGCGACCTGCTTGGGCATCTGATCGGCGGTGCTGGCCGAGAACAGATTCTTGGTGCCGAGGGACCGGATCAGCATCGGCAGGTACAGCGTGCCCGAGACGGTGTGCGCGTTCGGGTTTCCGACATACATGGCGGTGGCCTGCGCCCCGTGCTCGGCGACCAGTGCCGGGAAGCGCTCGGCGATGTAGTCGAGGGCCTCGTCCCAGCTCACCGTGCGCCGCTGCCCGGTGGCACGGTCGCGGATCACCGGCGCGGTGAGGCGGTCGGGATCGTCGTCGAGGCGGCCGAGGCTGGCGCCCTTGGGGCAGAGGAAACCCTTGCTGAAGGGGTCGCTCTTGTCGCCGCGCACCGAGAGCACGCGGTCGTCGGCGTCGAGGGTGATCTCGAGGCCGCAGACCGCCTCACAGAGTGGACAGGTGCGCAGCAGGTTCCGACCGGAGCTCATATCGGCAATCTTCGTCGCGGAAGGCAGCCGGCACAGCCCTCTCGGCGACATTTGCCGAAGAATTTCTGGGTAGCGAGTGCGCGCGGGGCAACGAGAAAAACCGGCATCCGTTACATGGATGCCGGTCGGGGGCAGCGGGGTAGTGCGGGCCGCCGCTGCGCGCGGGAGGCTTTCAGCGGGTGGGAGTGCGGCTTCAGCAGGCGACGCTGGTCAGCTGCGTGCGGCGACGGCTCGAGGCCGAACGGACCGCGGCGGCCACGGCGACCACCGGCGGAACCCAGCGGGCCTCGTGCGGCGCGACGCCCCAGTGGGCGCAACCGGCCGACAGCTTGCTCGGCGGCAGCGGTACGCCCGCGCCGTCGGTGTAGACGATCGCGCCGGCCTCGCGCAGCGCGTCCAGCGCCATCGCGGCCTTGCGCATACCGGTGACCAGATGGATCTCCCGACGCTCGGAGCCGGGTACCTCGATCACCGGACCGCTGAGGTTGTTCGCGCGCATGAAGCGCCGGACCTCGCCCGCCAGCTCGCCGCTGATCTCGATCGCCGAGACCTCGTCGTCGGTGATCAGGCACAGCCCGTTGGCCGTTTCTGCGACCGTCCATCCACGCTGGATGTAGTCCTGCGCCGCGGCGTCCATGTCGGCCGCGGAGACGGAAGTCGGAAACGTGGTGCGCACTGTGTTCTCCATTCCCGGATAGCTCTTGGGTCTGTGTTCATGGGGCGTATCGACGGGCAGGGGCCCGCGCGTTACGCCTTTGCGAAAAAATTTCTCGAGTGTGCAGTACGTCTCATTCGGCGCGGTAGTGTATCGCTTCGATCACGGTGTTCTCACAACCGCACCCCCGTGTGTCTGTCCGATGATGGTGAACTCCCGCGCTCTGCGGTGGTTTCGGCCACCGAAGAGGGGCACTATGCGAACATGAGCGATTCCGGCGCGAACGGGGAACCGAGCGACGGCGTGCCGCCCGCCCCCGGCGAGTTCGAGACCGAATCCCGTTGGATCACCTGGAAGGCTTCGGCATTGCGGCGCCTCGGTGGCGAGGGTGGTGAGGGTGGCGAGGCCGCCCAGGTCGACGAGCCCGCCCGGCCCTTCGGCAGCCTCGGCGACTTCCGGCGCTGGGTCGGCGAGGCTTTCAGCGCGCTGCTGGACGTGCAGTTCCAGCGCTCCGCGACCCGAACCCTGTTGCCGCTGGCCTATCTGCTCGGCCTGATCCTCGCTGTCGCGGTGCCGATCGCGGTGGTGGTGCTGATGTGGAGGGTCACCTTCGTGCTCGGCATCCTGGCCGTGCTGGTGGCGATCCCGTTGGGCCTGACCATCGCCGCCGTCGTGCGCTTGGCGCTCGAGTTCCTGGTCAACGCTTCCCGGCTGGCGACCAGAGTCGAGCACATCAGCGATCTCGCCGACGACCTCTTCCAAGCGCTCTCGGATGTCGCCGAGCCGGTCAACCAGCTTTCCGAGGATGTGCGTGCGGTGCAATTCTGGCGATTCCGGCGCGGCAATTCCCGGAAGTAGCGAGTTCTTAGCTTGCCGTGGCGTGCCGGACAACCCGCCGCGCCCCTGGATATCCGGTGTTGCGCTGCGCGGGATCTGTTGTGAAACAATGCCGTTCGGGTGACCCCGTATCCATTGCGGAGCCGCCCGATGCATCACAAGGGGCTCATAGGGGGAACATATGGTTCTGTCGCAGATGACCACCGGATCGACGATGCCGCGAAGACGGCTGGGCCGGAATCTCCGGGATCTGCGCACGCGCGCGAGAATGACGACCAGGACCGCCGCGCGGCAACTGGAATGGTCCGAAGCCAAGATCTGGCGGATCGAAACCGGTCAGACTTCGCTGCGCAGTCTCGATGTGGAAGCGATGTGCAAGGTCTACGGCGCACCCGCCGACGTGGTCGCCCCGCTGGCGGCGCTGGCGAAGGAGACCAAGGCCAGGGGCTGGTGGACCGCCTACACCGATGTGGTCGCCGAGGGGTTCGACATCTACATCGGCCTCGAGGAGGCCGCTCGCCAGCTCGCCGGATACGAGGCCGATCTGATCCCCGGACTGCTGCAGACCGAGGCCTACACCCGCGCCCTGCTGCGCACCGCCCGGCCCGCGGCGGGCGCGACCGAGATCGAGCGTCGGGTGGAACTGCGCCGCACCAGGCAATCGCTGCTCACCCGACCCGGCGCGCCGCTGCGGCTGGACGTGGTGATCCCCGAAGCCGTGCTGCGCCATCGCGTCGGCGGCCCGGAGGTCGCGGCCGAACAACTCGATCACCTGCGCCGGATCTGTGACCTGCCGACGGTGCGGCTTCGCGTGATCCCCGCCGGATCGGACTACCACGCGGGCATGGAGACCAGCCGCTTCGCCATCCTCGAATTCCCGGCCGACGGCACGACCGCACCCGAACCGCCCGTGGTCTACGTCGAGACGTTCACCGGTCCGGTGTATCTCGACAAGGAGGCCGATTTCGCCCGCTACCGGGCGGCGTTCGCGGATATCGCCTCGGCCGCGGTGGACGCCCGCGAATTGCTCGACGACGCCGTCACCGCGCTGGCCTAGCCCGCCCGGCCCGGATCAGACCAGCCGCGCCGCGGCCGATCAGACCAGCTGCGCCGCGGCCGATCAGACCAGCTGCGCCGCGGCCGATCAGACCAGCCGCGGCGCGGCCGATCAGACCAGCCGCGGCGCGGCGGTGTCCTTGGGGGAGCGCAGGTAGGTCAGCGGTGTGCCGTCGCGCCCCACGCGCGGCCAGTCGATGGCCAGCGTGGGGTCGAAGGCGTCGAGGTCGTGGTCGGCCTCGGGCGTGTACTCGAGCGAGCACAGATACGTGACGGTGGATTCGTCCTCGAGCGAGAGGATGGCGTGGCCGAGGCCCTCGGAGAGGAACACCGAGCGCCGGTCCACGTCGTCGATCAGCACGCTGTCCCAGTGCCCGTAGGTGGGCGAGCCGGGGCGCAGGTCCACCACCACGTCGAGGAACGCGCCGCGCACGCAGGTCACGTATTTGGCCTGGCCGGGCGGATCCTCGGTGTAGTGGATGCCGCGCAGCACGCCCGCGGCCGATACCGACACGTTCACCTGCCGAAGATCCATCGGGCGGCCGATCGCCTTCTCGAACTCCGAGGCCTTGAACGATTCGGCGAACGCGCCGCGCTCGTCGGTCAGTACCCGCGGGGTGATCACCCACGCGCCGGGCACCGACATTTCCCGGATGTCCATCTCACCAATCCCGTCCGCGCTCGAGCAGATCGAGCAGGTAGCTGCCGTAGCCCGAGCGCACCAGCGGTTCGGCCAGGGCCCGCAGCTGTTCGTCGTCGATGTATCCGCGCCGCCAGGCCACCTCTTCGGGGACCCCGATCTTGAGTCCCTGCCGCTGCTCGATGGTTCGCACGTAGTTCGCCGCGTCGAGCAGCGAGTCGAAGGTGCCGGTGTCCAGCCACGCGGTGCCACGGGCCAGCACGTCCACCCGCAACCGTCCCTGTTCCAGATACGCCCGATTGATGTCGGTGATCTCGTATTCCCCGCGATCGGAAGGACGTAACCCGCGGGCGATCTCCACCACGTCGTTGTCGTAGAAGTACAGGCCGGGGATGGCGTAGTTGGAGCGGGGTTTCTTCGGCTTCTCCTCGATCGACACCGCCTTCCCCTCGGCGAATTCGATGACGCCGTAGGCGGTGGGGTCGAAGACCCGGTACGCGAAGACGGCGCCGCCGTCCAGGTCGGTGAAGCGGTCCAGGCTGGTGCCCAGGCCGGGGCCGTGGAAGATGTTGTCGCCCAGCACGAGGGCGACCGATCCGTTGCCGATGTGGTCGGCGCCGAGGACGAAGGCGCGCGCGAGACCGTCCGGCTCCGGCTGCACCACGTAATCGATCGAGATGCCGAACTGGCTGCCGTCGCCCAGCAGCCTGCGGAAGGCCGGCGCGTCCTCGGGAGTCGTGATGACCAGCACCTCGGTGATGCCGGCGAGCATCAGCGTGGACAGCGGGTAGTAGACCATCGGCTTGTCGTAGACCGGGACGAGTTGCTTGCTCACCCCGCGCGTAATGGGGTGCAGCCGCGAACCGGTGCCGCCCGCCAAAATGATTCCGCGCATGTCCTGAAGTCTGCCAGTTGCGTCCTCGCTCGGCTTCGGTGAGGTTCCGGGTAGCGCACGATTGCGTCACGGGGGTTTCGCATTCGGGCGTGTCGGTCCATAAATGTTGCGTGGGTCACATTCGTGTGGTCTTCTGAAATGTCAATGTGTGAGATGTCGACGCCGACGCTCGCCCTGGTCGCGGACGCGGTCCGGCCGGCTACTGCCGACCGGTGGGTGACGGTGGCTCGGCGGCGAGGCGGTGCGCGATGGTAGTGCTCAATCCGGAAGGGCCGAGCGCTCCCGCGCGGCTGCTCATGGCGACCTGCCGGGGCGTGGTTCGGCCCGCCCTGCGCGTCGCGCCGATCAATCGGACCACCATCCCCGTCGGTGCGCTGGCTGTGGAAAGTCTGGCCCGGCTGCGCCCGCACCCGCGCGGCATCGAGCGCGAACAGGTCACCATGCCCGGTTTCCGTATGGAGATCATCCGCCCGGCGGGAGCTGCCCGCGCCCTGCGCCACGGCGCCATGCTGTACATGCACGGCGGCGGCTTCGCCATCTGCGGCCTGGAGACCCATCGGCCGGTGGCCGCCAGCCTGGCGCGGCGTACCGGGCTGGCCGTGGTCAATGTCGAATACCGCCAGCTGCCCGGCCGCAGCATCACCCAGTCCATCGACGACTGCCTGACCGCCTACCGCTGGCTGCTGCGCCACGGCGCCGACTCCTCCCAGGTCGTCTTCGCGGGCGATTCGGCGGGCGGCTACCTCACCTTCGCCACCGCCCTGCGCACCATCGAACTCGGCCTGCCCACGCCCGCGGGCCTGATCGGCCTGAGCCCGCTGCTCGACCTGGACTACGCGGCCAAGCGCGAATACATGAACGTCGCGCTCGATCCCTACATCCCGCTGTCGGCCCTGGAGGCGGTGGTGCGCCTCGGCGCGGAGATCGACGGCGTTCTCGACCCGCTGCTCTCCCCGGTCAACGGCATCCTCGGCGGGCTGCCCCCGGTCCTGCTCATCGCCGCCGAGGACGAGGTCCTGCGCTACGACGCCGAACTCATGGTCCAGCGCCTGGCCGCCGCGGGCGTCCCGCACGCCCTGGAACTGTGGCGCGGCCAGGTCCACGCCTTCACCACTATCTGGCCCGGCCTGCCGGAGAGCCGGGCCGCGCTGGGGCGGGCTGCCCGATTCGTGCGCACCTGCCTGGCCGCCGGTGAGCAGGCTCGGACGGCCTGATTCGGTCGGCCGGACGAGTCGATGAACCCCGCTCCGGGACGCCGGAGCGGGGTTCGCGCGATCACCGGGCCGGTGCGATTACTTGGCCGGCGGGGTGAACGGCTGGTTGATGGTGGCGAAGTACTGGATGGCAGCACCGATCGCGACGGGCGCGGTCACCAGGATCTGACCGGCGAGGGTGCCGATCGCGCCGACGGCCAGGATGCCGCCGATGCAGCCGATCGCCGCGGCGGGGATGAACGGGCCGAACAGGCCGACGATGGTCGCCGAGGCCACGGTCGCGCCCGCGATGCCGCCGAGCACGCAGCCCAGAGCGCCGCCGCCGAGGCCGCCGACCAGGGTGCCGAGGGCGGCGCCCATGCCGATGGTGTCCTTCATGCGGTTGAACGCGGCCAGTTCGCGGTCGTACTCGGACTTCCACGGCGCCTTGTCCTCGAAGGGCAGGGCGACCGGCTTGTAAACAGCCTTTTCCATATCCAGCTGCGGGGTCAGCGTGGCGGTGCGATCGGCCACTTCCGCGACGATCGGGAATTCGAACTCGTCGACGCGGAAGGTCAGCGGAGTGCCCGCGACGGTATCGCCGTTGGCGGCCTTGATCTTCAGCGCGTTGTCCTCGACGACCAGCGAACCGGAGTCGATCGTGATGATCGACTGAGTCTCGCCGGCCTGCGCCGTGAAATTGATCGCGCCGTTGTCGGCGGGAGTGGGCTCGGCGTTGACGGCGCCCGCGGTGACGCCCATAGCGGCGATCAGCAGAGCTGACGTGGCGGCGAACTTCTTGAAGAGCATTCGATTTTCCTCGATCCGGAAGCTTCTGAAGGGACTTGTCGATCGAAAGCGAGATCGGCTAAGAGTCGGTGAACCAGCTGTGACAGCTGCCGCAATTTCAGCGCATATTTGCGGTGCACTTGTGGTGAGAAATCGGAAATCTCTATCGCACGTGTGCTGTCGCCGATCCCGGCCGGGGCGGTGCCGTCGGCTCGCGGGCCGTCGCCGTCGGGTGTATCGGTGGACCGGCCGGGCGACGTAGTATCGCCCGGGTGCGCTTGCTCGTCACCGGAGGAGCCGGTTTCATCGGTGCCAACTTCGTCCAGCAGACCGTCGCCGAACGACCGGACGTGACGGTCACGGTCCTCGATGCCCTGACCTACGCGGGGAACCGGGCTTCGCTCGACGCGGTCGCCGACCGCATCGACTTCGTGCACGGCGACATCGCCGACCTCGACCTGGTCGACGAACTGGTCAGTGGCGTGGACGCGGTGGTGCACTTCGCCGCCGAATCGCACAACGACAACTCCCTGGCCGAGCCGTGGCCGTTCGTGCAGACCAATATCGTCGGCACCTACTCGCTGTTGCAGGCCGTGCGCCGCTACGACGTGCGCTATCACCACGTCTCGACCGACGAGGTCTACGGCGACCTGACCCCGGACGAACCGGCGTTCACCGAGACCACCGCCTACAACCCGTCGAGCCCGTACTCGGCGACCAAGGCGGCCAGCGACCTACTGGTGCGCGCCTGGACCCGCTCGTTCGGGGTGCGGGCGACACTGTCGAACTGCTCCAACAACTACGGCCCGTACCAGCACGTGGAGAAGTTCATCCCGCGCCAGATCACCAATCTGATCGACGGCGTGCGGCCCCGCCTCTACGGCGCCGGTCACCAGATCAGGGACTGGATCCACGTGCACGACCACAATCGCGCGGTCTGGGACGTCCTCGACCGCGGCCGCATCGGCCGGACCTACCTGATCGGCGCGGACGGCGAACTCGACAACAAGACCGTGGTGCGCCTGCTGCTCGAGGAATTCGGTCGCGATCCCGACGATTTCGACCACGTCACCGACCGCCCCGGCCACGATCAGCGCTACGCCATCGACTCCACCCTGCTGCGCACCGAACTCGGCTGGCAGCCGCGCTACGCCGACTTCCGCGCCGGGCTCGCCGCCACGATCGCCTGGTATCGCGAGAACGAATCCTGGTGGCGGCCGCACAAGGACGCGACCGAGCGGGCTTATGCGGCCGCGGGAGAGAAGACGCTGGACGCTCCGCACGACTGAGCGGTCCGGCGAACGGTCAGCCCCAGACGATGGTGTGGTACTTGACGACCGTGGCCACCAGCGCGATCGTCGTCGCCGACACCACCACGATGCTCGGCCCGAAGACCGGGGTACGCCCCTGTGCGTCGGTGAGCCGCAACGGCATCCAGCGCAGCAACGCCGCGAGGGCCAGCAGCGCCAGCGGGACGAAGTAGCGGCCCTGCACGCCGTCGATGATGTAGTAGCCGACCGGCGTGAACGACATGTAGAGCGTCACATAGATCATCGCGACGCCGGCCGCGACGGTCAGGGCGATCAGCGCCGTGCGCCACCGGGTGGCCGAGGTCGCGTCCATCCGGTCGCCGATGCCCACGCCGACCGCCAGCGCCAGCAGGCAGGCGAGCACGGCCGTGGCGGGCACCTCGATGTAGGCGAAGCCGAGTTCGCCGAAGAACTGGGTGAACCAGAGTTGGTCGCGGTAGATCAGGCTGTCGCGGAACACCTCGAGGAAACCGATCGGGTCGCCGAGGATCTCGCCGAGCTGCTCGTCCGGCTGCACCGTGTACCACTGGTGCTGCGGGCGCATCAGCCCCATGCCCTCGCCGGTGGGAGCGGCCACAGCTGTCCAGGCCAGGAAGGACACACCGCCGACGCCGGCGAACGCCCACGGCACCAGCCGCCGCCAGTCGAACCCGCTGTAGGCGACCTTGCCGAAGAAGGCGAAGCGGCGCACCGGGACCAGCACGATCAGCATGGCCAGCAGGATGTAGGTCGGCTTGCTCAGCGGCAGCAACAGCGTCGCGGCGAGGTAGGACAGCGTCTCGGCCTTGCTGTACTCGCGGCCCAGGAACAGGCCCTTGACCAGGAGCGCGGAAACCAGCAGCGCAAGGGCGTTGGTCATGGTGTCGGCGGTGACGGTGCCCGCCTGGAAGATCGCGATCGGCAGCACGGCGACGGTGAACGCCAGCCACTGGATGCGATGCGCGCGCAGGGCGTAGAGCGCGAAGCCGACGACCAGCAGGTAGCCGAGCAGTCCGGCCAGCCGCGTCAGCAGTACCACGCCGCCGACATCGAGTCCGAGCGCTTCGCCGGTTCGGATGCCCACGGCGGCGGGCACATACGCGACGGGAGAGTAGGCGGCGGTATTGGTGAACCAGAGGGGGCGCAGTTCGTCGCCGACCTCGGCCGCGCGCAAGCGCTCGTAGACCATCGGATCGGCGACCATCGCACCTGGCTCTTCCGGGTTCTCCCGATAGTCGCCCATCGCGTAACCCATGAGGTCGTCGATACCGGCGGGAACGACGTGGCCGTAGGCGACACCGCGATCGTCGTCGATCTCGGTGGGCAGGAATCCGCCGTGCGCGACTTGATAGGCGCGCCCGAATTGGGTGATTTCGTCGTGACCCCAGAACGGCGGGGTGATGACGCTGAACACCGCGCCGAAAATTCCCGCGAGCACCACGAACGCGATGGTCGCGCCACCGAATCGCCGATGCGCGCGGCCGGCGAGCACACGCGCACGGCTGGTTTTCCGGGCCACCGTGTCGTCGTTGTGCGCGCGAGCGTCCCGCGCGGCATCGCCCTCCCGCTCCGTCTCGTTCAGCCGAGTCGGGGTGTCCGGCAATGCTGTCTCGGAATCGTCGTCGGCGGAATCGACGGACGCGGTCGAATCGGGTTCGGGCGGAACTGCGGTGTCGCGATCGGCGGACCTGGTCAAAGCGCGGCCTCGTCCTCGCGCAGCACTCGGACGGGCCGTTGGGACCGGAGTGTTTCGTCGGTTCCGACCGCCGAGTAGCGCAGGTAGATCAGGCGAGCGGCCTCGTGGCGGGAACGTCGGATGCCGTCGAGGATGAGGCCGGCGGTCCAGGCCAGGCTGCCCAGCAGCAACAGGGTGAAGCCGAGGAAGAGCGTGGGGAAGCGCGGCACCTCGCCGATGCGGGTGAACTCGATGACGATCGGCACGGTCAGGACGATCGAGATCAGCCAGGCGAGGGTGCCCGCCAGGCCGTAGAAGGCGACGGGGCGTTCGTGCCTGGCCAGACCGATGATCAGCGACAGGATCTTGAAGCCGTCGTGGTAGGTGCGCAGCTTGGACTCGCTGCCTGCCGGACGGTCGCGGAAACCCACCGGCACCGCGGTCCGCGGCACGCGCAGGTGCAGCGAGTGCACGGTCAGTTCGGTCTCGATCTCGAACTCGCGCGAGACGGCGGGGAAGCTCTTGACGAAACGGCGGGAGAAGACGCGGAACCCGCTGAGCATGTCCTCGACGTTCTCGCCGAAGACTTTGCCGACGACGCCGTTGAGCACCTTGTTGCCGGTCTCGTGGCCGGTCCGGTAGGCGGAGGCGCCCTCGTCCTGCCTGCGCACGCCGAGCACGTGGTCGTAGGGGCCCGACAGCAGCGTCTCGATCATCTGCGGAGCGGCGGACGCTTCGTAGGTGTCGTCGCCGTCGATCATCAGGTAGACGTCGGCCTCGATGTCGGCGAAGGCGCGCCGAACCACATTGCCCTTGCCCTTGGTGTGCTCGTAGCGCACGATCGCGCCTGCCTCGCGCGCCTTCTCGGCGGTCCGGTCGGTGCTGAGATTGTCGTAGACGTAGACGACGATGCCGGGCACGGCGGCACGCAGGTCGGCGACGACCTTGGCGACGGATGCCTCTTCGTTGTGGCAGGGGACCACTGCGGCGATGCGAAGGTCGGTGGAGTCCACCCGGGTCACAATCCTCATCTCGGGGGCGAAGGGGACATCGGGGAGGGTACACGGCTGGGGTACCGTCGCCGAGGTGTCCTACCCCGACCCTGTTGTCCCACCGGCCGAGCGATCGGCGGCCGCTTCTGTACCCGCATCGGGGAAAGACCGGATGTCGTCGCGTGCGCGCAACGCCGCCGCCGCGCTGCGTAAGGGCAGTGCGTTCCTGATCGTGGGCGCCATCGGCTTCGTCGTCGACGCGGGCGTCTACAACCTGCTCGTGTTCTGGGGCGGCGAAGGTGTGATGTATCACTCCCCGCTGCCCGCCAAGATCATCGCCATCGCGGCGGCCACGGTGGTCACCTATTTCGGCAACAAGTGGTGGACCTACCGGGACAAGAAACCGGGCAACGCGGCCCGGCAATATCTGCTCTACGCGGCGGTCAATGTGGCCGCGATCGCCCTGCAACTGAGCTGTCTGGCCTTCTCACGTTATGTGCTGGGGCTGTCCTCACCGCTGGCGGACAATATCGCCGGATTGTTCGTCGGACAGGGCGTCGCGGTCGTGTTCCGTTACTGGGCGTATGACAAGTTCGTATTCACCGACAGCGGCGACCGACCCGCCGGGCACACCGGTCGCTGACACACATGTTCCTTCGACGGTTGATATTCTCGCCACGCCGCGCTCGGCATCCGGGGCGTGTGGTTCGTCCCCGTCGGCACCAAGTTGAATTTCGAGGACTTCATGGACCAGTCGGCTATTCAGGCCGTTTCCGAATCTGACGACCGCCGAACCGCCGCAGCCGCTCCGGCCGCGCTGCGCGTCGACCATCGGGCGCCCGACCGGCTCGTGCTGCAACGCGGCATCTTCACCGGGCCGTCCGCCAAGATCAACGACGAGCTCTACGCCGTCGCCAAGGGCGGCAAGGTGACGCGCGAGCGTCTGTCGCTGCGCCTGGACAAGGGCGTCACCGTCCACACCAACACCTACTTCGGCCGGTTCGCGGCCAGCTACTGGCAGCGCTGGACCACCGTCACCGAGGTGACCGTCACGATGGCGCTCGAGGTCGGCCGCCGCGCCCGCGTGCGCCTGGTGGCCTCCGACATCGCCGGGCACCGCCGCATCATCGACAGCCTGACCACCACCGCCAGCGGCGTCGCCACGCTGAGCGCGCCGCTGGACCAGTTCGTCGACGGCGGCGCGCTGTGGCTGGAGTTCGACGCCGACGGCGGTGAGCTGGGCATCGAGGAACTGGTCTGGACCGCCGGGGCGCCCGAGCGGATCCGGCCTGTCGCCATCGCCATCTGCACGTTCAACCGTGCCGCCGATTGCGCCGAGACCGTTGCCGCCCTGGCGGGCGATCCCACCGTGCTGGCCGCCATCGACGCGGTCTACGTCGTCGATCAGGGCACCGATCCGGTCGCCGATCGCGCTCGCTACCGAGAGGTCGAACCGGCCTTCGGCGACAAGCTGCGCTACATCCGCCAGCCCAACCTCGGCGGCGCGGGCGGCTTCACCCGCGGTCTCTACGAGGTGTCCGCGGTCAACGAGCACGCCGATGTCATCCTCATGGACGACGACATCCTGTGCGAGCCCGAGACCGTGCTGCGGTTGAACGCCTTCGCCAACATGACCGTGGAGCCGACTCTGGTCGGCGCGCAGATGCTGTTCCTGCTCAACCCCGACTACCTCAATGTCGGCGCGGAGGAAGTGCATCTGGGCGAGCTGCGCCACGGTCAGCGGGTGCCCAAGGCGCTGCGCAACACCTCCATGCTCAAGAAGAACCAGGAGCGCCGCGTCGACGCCGGCTACAACGCCTGGTGGACCTGCCTGATCCCGGCCGAGGTGGTCGCGAAGATCGGCCTGCCCATCCCGATCTTCTTCCAGTGGGACGACGTCGAATACGGCGTGCGAGCCCGCGAACACGGGTTCGTCACCGTCACCCTGCCGAACGCGGCGGTCTGGCACGCGGACTTCTACTGGAAGGACTACGACGACTGGGCCAGGTACTTCTCCACCCGCAACTCGCTGATCGTCGGCGCCATGCACACCGACCTGGACGGCAGGAAGATCACCAAGCAGCTGTTCCGCAATATCGCCGAGCAACTGGTGGCCATGCAGTACGGCCTGGTGCACACCACCCTGCAGGGCATCGAGGACTTCCTCGACGGCCCGAAGACCCTGCGCGACGGCGGCATCGCCGCGCTGGCCGCCGCCCGCGCCGAGCGCGCCGACTACCCGGAGACGATCAAGCATCCGGCCGCCACCCCGCCGGTGAACGCGGCCGACATCACCGTCCGCCGCGCGGGCGGCGAGCCGAGCCGGGCGTTGTTGGTGCTGATCAAGCGCGCCGTCGACCAGTGGTTCGGCCGCACCCAGCACGGGCTGATCGGCGTCACCCGCGAGGACGCCTACTGGTGGCACGTCTCCCTGTTCGACCACGTGGTGGTGACCGACGCCTCCCAGTCCGGCGTCCGTATCCGCCGTCGTGACAAGGCCCGCGCCCGCGCGCTGCTGTTGCGCACCATCCGGGTGCTGCGCCGCCTGCGCCGCGAACTTCCCGCGCTGCAGTCGCAGTACCGGGCCGCGATGCCCGAGCTCACCAGCCGCGCCAACTGGGAACGGCTCTACGGAATCAAGGCGAGCTGAGTTCCGCTCGGACGAAGTTCCGCCCGGACGAACGAAAGGCCGCACACCCGCTCGGGAGTGTGCGGCCTTCGTCGTTCCACGCTGTCCGCATCGGCGAAAGACCTGGCGGTCGGCCGACGCGCTGTTCTCAGAGGAACAGATCGGTGCTCAACGGCCCGTCACCGGGCACCACGCGGTACTTGTCCAGATCGGTGATGCCGTGCGCGGCGAGCACGTCGTCGTCGATGAAGAAGTTGCCGGTGGTCTTCTCCGCCGGTGAGGTGAGCACCAGGTAGGCGGCGTCGGCGTAGATGTCGGGGGTGCGGGAGGTGGCGATCATCTCCTCGCCGCCGAGCAGGTTGCGCACGGCCGCGGTGGCGATGGTGGTGCGCGGCCACAACGAGTTCACGCCGATGCCGTCGTTCTTCAGTTCTTCCGCCAGACCCAGTGTGGTCAGCGACATCCCGTACTTGGCGATGGTGTAGCCCAAGGCCGCGCCCGCCCACTTCGGGTCGAGGTTGAGCGGCGGGGACAGGGTCAGGATGTGCGGGTTGCGGCCGGCGCGCGCGGACTCGCGCAGGTGCGGCAGGCTCAGCTTGGACAGCAGGAAGCTGCCACGGCAGTTGATGTCCTGCATGAGATCGTATTTCTTCATCGACAGGGCGTCGGTGGGGGAGAGGTCGATCGCCGAGGCGTTGTTCACCACGAGATCGATGCCGCCGAAGCGCTCCACGGTCTGCCGCACCGCTTCCGCCACCGACTCGTCGACGCGGATGTCGCCGACGAACGGCAGAACCTGACCGCCGGCCGCCTCGACCTCGGCGGCCGCGGTGTGGATGGTGCCGGGCAGTTTCGGATGCGGCTGGTCGGTCTTGGCGATCAGGGTGATGTTGGCGCCGTCGGCCGCGGCACGCTTGGCGATCTCGAGGCCGATGCCCCTGCTGCCGCCGGACATGATCATCGTCTTACCCGCGAGCGGCTTGTTTTCCGTCATCGGACATGCTCCTTCGTCGCGAGCGTCCGCGCGGTCTTGTCCGCCCGAACGCGCCTCGTGTCGCGGTGGGTTGCCCGCGACGGTCGTCTCTCACCGTAAGCGGGTCCGCGTCGATATGCAACCAGTTGCATAGTCCCATTCGGAAAGGCGCCGGGTACCGCGCGGCCGCCTCATGGCACTCGCGGTGCGGCACCCGGTGGTCGGCCGGCGCTACACGCCCCGGGGCCTCCGGGCGCCGGTGTGACGCGCGGAGGCCCCGGGGTTCATGCCCTAGCGGCGGTTGTCACGTTCGCGATAGTTCCGCCGCTGCTGTTTGACGATGCCGCGCCACGCGCGGTCCCGCTCGGCCTGCAGCCGTTTGTCGGTGCGTGCCGCCATCCACGCGTTCTCCTTGGCCAGCTTGCGATAGCTGGTCAGCCTGCGCTCGGTGATCGCCCCGGACTCGACGGCCTCGCGGACCGCGCACCCCGGCTCGGATTCGTGCGCGCAATCGGTGAACCGGCAGCGCGCCGCCAGCTCCTCGACATCGCTGAAGGTGCGCTCGATGCCCTCGGCCGCATCCCACAAGCCCACGCCACGCAGGCCGGGAGTGTCGATGAGCGTGCCGCCGCCTGGCAGCGGGCGCAGTTCCCGGTGCACCGTGGTGTGCCTGCCCTTCTTGTCCACCGCGCGAACCTCGTCGGTGGCGAACACCTCCCGGCCGAGCAGGGCATTGGCCAGCGTCGACTTGCCCGCGCCGGACGGGCCCAGCAGAGCGACGGTCCCGTCCAGCAGTGCGGTGAGCACGTCGAGGCCGAACCCGGCACTCGCGCTCACCGCCAGCACCGTGGCACCGGGCGCGACCGCCCGTACCTCGTCCAGCGGGATATCGTCCGCCGCATCGGCTTTGGTGAGCACGACGACCGGTTGCGCGCCGCTCTCCCACACCAGGGCGAGCATCCGCTCGACGCGGCCCAGATCCACATCGCCGTCGGCGGCCGTGCAGATCAACACGGTGTCGACATTGGCGGCGAGCACTTGGCCGGTGGATCGGCCGGAGGCCGACGAGCGCACGATCGCGGTGTGTCGCGGCAGCAGCGCGCGCACCTCGCCGCGGGCGTGCAGGCTCACCCAGTCACCGGTGCACAGCCCGCTGATCGGGGAGTCCGCACGCGGGCACTGCGCTCGCCGCTGCCCGGTGGGCGTGATGACATCGCATTCGCTGCGATCCATGCGCAGGACGCGCGCGGGGACGCAGTCCTCGTCCAGATATGCCGCGTACCGCGCGGCGACGGTCTCGGTCCAGCCATAGGGAACGAGCAGGTCGTGGTCGACCATTTCCAGAGCATCCTTCGTCGGGCCGAACCCGACGCGGGCTCGGCTAGGAGTGGGGGAGGCCCTCGGGGAGGAAGAACACCCCGGGGGAGGGGAACAACGGGGACACGGCCGCGCGGGCCATGACCCGGCGCACGACAATCCGCGCATCCGTCATGTGTTCCACCTCCTCGTCTCTCTCGTTCCGATACCGACGCCGGATACTCTCGCACGATTCGCGAGTACCGGGCAAGGGATTTTCTACCTGGGCGAACGGATACTAATCCGGCTTGCCGAAGTGCTCGTTGCGGCCGAGCGAGCGCAGATGGAACCACTCGCGCAGTCCGGCCGGATCGCGGCGGGTCACCAGGAAGAACCAGGAGAACCGGATCCACTCCTGCGGCAACAACTTGCGCATGCCGGGCTGCGACATCAGGTAGCCGCGGTTGCGATAGGTGAAGTACCGCTTCACCGGATCGTCCGGATACTGGGTGTGCATCCGACCGCCCAGAATCGGCTTGAACTCGGCCGCGCCGTTCGGATGCAGGTAGGCGGTCTGCAGGCAGGTGCCGAAGGGCAGCCCGGAGCGGACCAGCCGTCGGTGCACCTCGACCTCGTCCCCGCGCACGAACAGCCGCAGGTCCGGCACGCCGATCACGTCGACCGCCTTGGCGGAGATGAGCGCGCCGTTGAACAGCGAGGCGATGCCAGGCAGGAAATCGTCGTCACCGAGCTCGGAGCGCAATCGCCGCCACACCACGCCGCGCCGCAGCGGGAAGGCCAGCCGATCGGGTTCGTCGATGTCGCAGACCACCGGGGAGACCTCGACCAGGCCGTGCCGCCCCGCGCAGTCCAGCAGGGTCGCCAGCACCTCCGGCCCGTCCGGGCGGCCGTCGTCGTCGGCCAGCCACACCCAGTCCGCGCCGAGGGTCAGCGCGTGCAGCATGCCCAGCGCGAATCCGCCCGCACCGCCCAGATTATGGGCCGAACCCAGATAGGTCGTCTCGATCGGCTGCTGCTCGACCAGATCGGCGACCTCGGCCTCGTTGGCGTTGTCCACCACGATCAGGTGATCCACCGGCCGCGTCTGCGAGGTCAGCACCTTCAGCGACTCGGCCAGCAGCTCCCGGCGCTTGTGGGTGACCACGATCGCGACGATCCGCGCGTCGGGTCCGGTGCCCGCTTCGGGCAGATACGACGAGGCTTCGCCCCCGGCAGGGGCGACCTCGAAGCCGTCGAACGAAGGCCGCGCCGGTTCCGTCGCAGTCGGGGTCTCGGTGTCGCTGCCTGTGGTGGCGGTGCGAGAGGTCTCGCCGCTCTTCGATCCACCGGTGCCGGAGCTGTCGTCGACCGCATCGCTTGTGCCCGCCGAGGCGTCGGCAGCGGAGGTGTCCGCTGCCGCAGCGCTCTCGTTCGGCGGGCTCGCCGGCGGCGAAACGGCTTGTACCGCACCACCTTCACCGAGCGATTCGCTCCCGAGCGCGTCGCCGGAGCCGGGCTCCGGGGTGGGGCGAGCTTCCGGCTGCGTGGTTACGCGAGCTTCCGCCTTCGGGCGCTGACCGCTCATGCAGTGTTCTGCTCCAGTTCTTTCTCGCTGTCCGCGGATTCCTTCGCGCGGCCTGCCCGCTCGGCTTCCATCTCACGCAGCACGGTCGCCACGTGATTTCCCGCCTCGGGGCCTTCGTAGGCGCGCACCACGTCCTCGATACCGCCGCGCTCGCGGATCTGGCCGTGGTCGATCCACAGCGCGGAATCGCAGAGCTGGGCAAGGAATTCGTTGGAGTGGCTCGCGAACACCAGGATGCCAGACCGGGCCACCAATTCCTGCAGCCGCAGCCTGGCCTTCTTCATGAATTCCGCGTCGACCGCGCCGATGCCCTCGTCGAGCAGCAGGATCTCCGGGTCGATGGAGGTGACCACGCCCATCGCCAGGCGCACGCGCATACCGGTGGAATAGGTGCGAAGCGGCATGTGCAGGTATTCGCCGAGTTCGGTGAAATCGGCGATCTCATCGATCTTCGCCAGCATCTGCTTGCGGGTCTGCCCGAGGAACAGGCCGCGGATGATGATGTTCTCGTAGCCGGAGATCTCCGGGTCCATGCCGACGCCGAGATCGAACACCGGCGCCACCCGGCCGCGGATGCGGGCGCTGCCGCGGGAGGGTTCGTAGATGCCCGACAGCAGCCGCAGCAGCGTCGACTTGCCCGCGCCGTTGTGCCCGACCAGGCCCACCCGGTCGCCCTCGCGCAGTTTCAGGTTGATGTCGCGCAGCGCCTCGACCACGACCACGTCGGACTGGTTGCGCCCGATCGCGCCGCCCGCCTTGCCGAGGAACGCCTTCTTCAGCGACCGCGACTTCGCGTCGAAGATCGGGAACTCCACCCACGCGTGGTGGGTATCGATACTCACACTGCTCATGTGCGGCTCCTACACCCAGTACGGCACGCGGGCACGGTACTGCTTCATGGCCAATACCGCGCCGATCCAGCCGATCACCGTGATCGTGCCGACGATCACCCAGTGACGCGGCTCCTGCGGTTCGCCCAGCAGGGGAGCGCGCACGATCTCGAGGTAGTGGAAGGTCGGGATGATCTCGACCAGCCGCGCCCGATCGCTCGCGCCGCCGATCTGGTCTTCGAGGGTCTTGGTGGTCCACATGACCGGGGTCAGCACGAACAGCATCAGCGTCATCGAGCCCAGGATCGGGGCGATGTCGCGGTAGCGGGTGCTGAAGATGCCGAACAGGATCGACACCCACATCGAGTTCAGGAAGATCAACAAGATCGCCGGTATCGCCAGCAGACTCGCCCAACTGAGGTTTTCCCACACCCCGAAGCCGACCAGCAGCAGCAGGTAGATCACCAGGTTGTGGGCGAAGAACAGCAGCTGCCGCCACACCAGCCGGTAGATGTGCACGCTCAGCGCCGAGGGCAGCTGTTTGATCAGCCCCTCGTTGGCGATGAACACATCCGAGCCCTCCAGGATGCTGGCGGAGATGACGTTCCACACGATCAGGCCGACCGTCACGTAGGGCAGGTACTCGCGCAACGGCTGACCGAGCAGCGTCGCGTAGAGGATGCCCATGGCGGCGGCCTGCACGCCGGTGGCGATGGTGATCCAGAACGGGCCGAGCACCGAGCGGCGGTAGCGCTGCTTGATGTCCTGCCAGCCGAGGGACAGCCACAGCTCGCGCTGCCCGAAGCCCTCGCGCATATCCCGGAAAGCGCGCCGGAAGGTCTGCGAGTCGGACACGAAAGCCACCGCTGCGTTCGCCTCGGGGTTCTCGGGGGTCGCCGGGTTCTGCTCGGTGGTAGGTACCGAGCTCTGTTCAGGAGGCACCGCACTCACTTCGGAGTCGGGGCGAGCGGCAGCGGCGGGCACGGTGCTCGACACTACCCTCCGAGCAGGCGTCCGCGGTCGGGATGGTCCCAGCTCATAGGACGCATATGACCCTGGCCGCTCGCCGGGTTCACAAGTACTGGCCGGAACCGCCGGTGACATGGTCGCCGCGGCCCGCGCGCGGATCGACCATCTGCAACCCGGGCGGTAGCGCACCCTGACGCATCTGTTCCAGCTGGGCGCGGGCGGCCATCTGCTGGGCGAACAGCGCGGTCTGGATACCGTGGAACAGGCCCTCGAGCCATCCGACGAGTTGGGCCTGCGCGATGCGCAGCTCGGCGTCCGACGGCACCGCGTCCTCGCTGAACGGCAAGGTCAGCCGCTCCAGCTCGGCGCGCAGTTCCGGAGCGAGACCCTGCTCGAGTTCGCGCACCGAGGAGCGGTGGATCTCCTTGAGGCGGCTGCGGCTGGCGTCGTCGAGCGGAGCGGCGCGCACCTCTTCGAGCAATTGCTTGATCATGGTGCCGATGCGCATCACCTTGGCGGGCTGCTCGACCATGTCGGTCAGCGATTCGCCCTGGTCGGCGCGCTCGTCGGGGGCCTCGGCGGTCACGTCGCCCACCGCGCCGTCGGCGGGCACCGCACCGGCGCGGTCGCTCGCGCCGGTTTGCAGCACCAACGGCTGCCCGTCGGGGCCGACCACGACGATGGAATCGGGTGTCTCGTCCGAATGCGTCATGACCCCTATCATGTCGCGTTGTCGCCGGACGCGCTAAACCGCCGGCGTGCGGGACCGGACGCCGGGCGTTCGCCGGGTCCGTACCGAGCCGCGTGGACGCCGATTAGAGTGGCCGATATGACTTACGACGTCGCGAGGGTTCGGGGCCTTATACCGTCCCTGGGCGACGGCTGGATTCATCTCGATCCGCAAGCCGGCATGCTTGTCCCGGATTCGGTATCTCGTGCCGTGTCAACGGGTTTCCGTACGACGTCGTTCTCCCATGTCGGGCGCAACGGAGCGGCGCGGCGAAGCGCGGCCGTGCTGGATGCCGCCCGCGAGGCGGTTGCCGACCTGGTCGGCGGCGACCCGGCGGGTGTCGTACTCGGCCCGGATCGAGCGGTGCTGTTGGCCTGGCTCGCGGAATCTCTGAGTTCGCGGCTGGGCCTGGGCACCGGGATCGTGCTGTCGCGCTTGGACGACGAGGCGAATGTCGCGCCGTGGCTGCGCATCGCCAACCGCTACGGAGCGCATGTGCGCTGGGCGGAGGTCGAGATCGAGACCTGTGAGATGCCCTCATGGCAATTCGAGGAGCTGATCGGACCCACCGCCCGGCTCGTCGCACTCACCGCGGCCTCGCCGATCGTGGGCTCCGCGCCCGCGGTGCGGGTGGCCGCCGACCGGGTGCACGAGGTGGGCGGGCTGCTGGTCGCCGACGCGTTCGGCGCCGCGCCCTACGCGCTGATCGACATCGACGAACTCAATGCCGACGTGGTCGCGCTCAGCGCCCCGGCCTGGGGCGGTCCGCAGATCGGCGCGCTGGTGTTCCGCGATCCGGCCTTCCTGGACCGCATCCCCTCGATGTCGCTGAACCCCTACGCCAAGGGCGCCGAACGACTCGAGGTGGGCGGTCACCAGTACGGCCTGCTCGCCGGTCTGACCACCTCGATCGACTACCTGGCCGGTCTCGACGAACGCGCCGAGGGCACCCGCCGCGAGCGCCTGGAGATCTCCATCACCTCGCTGCAGGACTACCACGACTCGCTGTTCGAGCACCTGATGGACACCCTCGACAAGATCGACGACCTCACCGTCATCGGTCGCGCCTCCACCCGCATCCCGACCGTCAGTTTCACGGTGGCCGGGATGCAGGCGGAGAAGGTCGCCGCCAAGCTGGCCGACGCGCGCATCGGCACGCTCAGCGGCGTGCACGGCGGCAGCAGGCTGCTCGACGCGCTGGGCGTGAACGACGAGGGTGGGGCGGTCACCGTCGGGCTCGCGCCCTACACCACCAAATTCGAGATCGACCAGCTCGGCCGCGCACTGAGTTCGCTGGAATAGCGGCCCCCGGAAGGCGGGTGGGAGTACCGCCTGCCGGGATCGTGCCGCTCACTCCTCGCGGACCCGCAGCACGACCTTGCCGACGACCTGCGAGGAGTCCAGCAGCTCGTGCGCTCGGCCCGCCTCGGCGATGTCGACTTCGGCGTGGATCACCGGCACCACCGATCCGTCCTCGACCAGAGGCCACAGCTTGGCGCGCACGTCGGCGATGATCTCGGCCTTGCTTCCGGTCCCCGTCGCGGGCCTGTTGCGCACATTGGTGGCGTGCACGCTGCCCCACTTGCCCAGCAGCGCACCGACGTTCAGCTCGCCCTTCACCCCGCCCTGCATGCCGATGATCACCAGGTGGCCGTGCGGGGCCAGCGCGGCGACATTGCGCGAGAGGTAGGACGCGCCCATGTTGTCCAGGATGACGTTCGCGCCCCGCCCGTTGGTGTGCCCGCGCACCACCTCGACGAAATCCTCGTCGCGGTAGTTGATCAGCACTTCCGCGCCGAGTTCGCGGCAGCGCTCGAGTTTTTCCGCCGAACCGGCCGTCACCGCCACATGCGCGCCGCGCTGTTTCGCGACCTGGATGGCGTGCGTGCCGATCCCGCCGCCACCGCCGTGGATCAGCACGGTCTGCCCGGCGTGCAGGCCCGCGGTCGTCACCAGGTTCGACCACACCGTGGCCGCGACCTCCGGCAATCCGGCCGCCGCGCCCAGATCCATGTCGTCGGGCACCGGAAGCAGCTGAGTGGCGGGCACCGCGACCCGCTCGGCGTACCCGCCGCCGGACAACAGCGCGCACACCCGGTCACCGACCCGCCAGTCCCGCACGCCCGCACCGAGTTCGGCGATCACGCCGGAGCACTCCAGGCCGGGCACCTCGCTCGCCCCGGCCGGTGGCGGGTACTTGCCCTGCCGTTGCAGCAGGTCCGCGCGGTTCACCCCGGCGGCCACCACGTCGATCAGCACCTCACCGTGTCCGGGCGAGGGGTCGGTCGCCTTCCCCCACACCAGCACTTCCGGCCCGCCGAATCCGTTCAGTTCGATCGCACGCATGCCCTCCATACTGCTCTGTGCGCCCGGCTCGCCGACCTCGAACCCGGAACTCGCTGTGTGAGCTGCGCGATCGCCGCTGTCGGGCTAGCGTTCCAGCCGTGAGCAGTTTCATCGACTTCCAGAACGAGATCTACCTGCGCGGACTGGGCGGTGAACTGCCCGAACTGCCGATGACGGCCGACGGTCTCGAGCAGCGCGCCCGCGAAGTCCTCGGCCCCGCCGAATACGCCTATGTGGCGGGCAGCGCCTCCTCCGGCCGCACCGCCGCCGCCAACCGCGCCGCCTTCGACAAGCACCGCATTCTGCCCCGCATGCTGCGCGGCACCACCGGTCCCGGCGCCCGCGACCTCTCGGTCGAAGTGCTCGGTACCCGCCTGGCCGCGCCCGTGCTGACCGCCCCGATCGGCGTGCTCGAACTCGTGCACGAGCGCGGCGAGGTGGTCGTCGCCGAGGTCACCAAGGAACTGGGCATCGGCTCGGTGCTCTCGACCGCCGCCTCGAGCACCATCGAGGACGTCGGCGCCGCCGCGGGCGAATGGTGGTATCAGCTCTACTGGCCCGCCGACGACGACCTGGCTCGATCCTTCGTCGAGCGCGCCGAGCGCGCCGGAGCCAAGGCCGTCGTCGTCACCGTCGATACCCCCTCCCTCGGCTGGCGTCCCCAGGACCTCGAACTCGCCCATCTGCCGTTCCTGGCGGGCAAGGGCATCGCGAACTACCTGTCCGACCCGGTTTTCCGCGCCAAACTCCCCATGCCGCCGGAGGAGAGCGAGGACGCGATGCGGATCGCCATCCTCACCTGGGTCGGTCTGTTCGGCAACCACACCCTGCGCCCCGCCGACATCACCCGCCTGCGCGAATGGACCGATCTGCCCATCGCGGTCAAAGGCATCCTGCACCCCGAAGACGCACGCGCCGTGGTCGACGCGGGCGCCGACGGCGTGATCGTCAGCAACCACGGCGGCCGCCAGCTGGACGGCTCCGTCGCCGCCCTCGACGCCCTGCCCGCCATCGTCTCCACCATCGGCGACCGCGCCGACGTGCTGTTCGATTCCGGCGTTCGCACGGGCTCGGATGTCCTGATCGCGCTGGCGCTCGGCGCGAAAGCCGTCCTGTACGGCCGTCCCTACGCCTACGGTCTCGCCCTCGCGGGCCGCGACGGCGCCCGTCACGCCCTGCGTCTGCTGCTCGCCGACTTCGATTCCGCTCTCGGCCTGTCCGGCCGGTCCAGCGCCGCCGCCCTCGACCGCTCCGTGCTCACCACGCCGTACTGACCGGCCTGTCCGCATAGTGCGACTTATGCCCGTTTTAGAATCTCGCGGTGCTCGAACCATCGAAACCCGCCGCCGCTGAACCTCGTTGGCTGTCCGCGGATGAACAGCGCGCCTGGCGGGCCTACATGGACGGTCATCAACGCCTCATGGCCACCCTCAACCGCCAGCTCCTGCGCGACTGCGACCTCACCTTCGGCGAGTACCGCATCCTCGTCCTGCTCTCCGAAGCCCCCGGCCACGCCCTGCGCATGAGCGAACTCGCCGACGGCGTCCTGTCCTCCCGCAGCCGCCTCACCCACCAGATCCGCGGCATGGAATCCCGCGGCCTGGTCCGCCGCTCCTCCTGCCCGCGCGACGGCCGCGGCGTCCTCGCCCAGCTCACCGACACCGGCCTGCGCACCCTCCGCACCGCCGCCCCCGGCCATGTCGAAGCCGTCCGCCGCCATTTCGTCGACCTTCTCGACCCCGGCGAACTCGACACCATCCACCAGGTGTTCACCCGGGTCGACGGCGCCACCGCCGCCCCGTCCGCCTGACACGTTAAGATCGCTGCACTGGAGACGTGGCAGAGCGGCCGAATGCACTCGCCTTGAAAGCGAGCGTCGCGAGAGCGACCGGGGGTTCAAATCCCTCCGTCTCCGCCAGTTTTCGCCTCGGCCTCCACCGAGCGTCACCTCGGAGGTTCGGAGGCCGGTGCGCCTTGCATGAAGCTGTGGATGGATCGCGCGACCTGTGCGGGCTGCTCGATAGTGGGGGAATGCCCGGCGTCCTCGATGATCTCGACGTGCGCACCGGCTCGCCGGTACCGCGCGCTGGTGGTCTCCCAGTCGTAGAACCGGTCGTTGCGGCCGTGGATCACCAGCGTCGGTAGGGCGAGCTCCCGGATCTGCTGATCGAGTGGCCGGGCGGCCAGCCTGGCGCGGCGCTCGACCAGCACCGTGCGCGCCATGACCGGGCTCATCGCCCGGTGGTCCCGCACGGCCTGGCCGCGTTCGGGGAAGCCCGTCTCGATGTCGAAACCGGGCCCCACGCCATAGCGCAGACCGAGCTCGATGAACGGCGCGATCGCCAGCCGATGCAGGATCGGTCCGAGCAGGCGGTGCGCGAGGAGCTGGCTGCCGAACGGATAGCGCGCGCCGTCCAGGTCGGGAGCCTGGTCGATCACCACGAGGCCGGTGATCCGCGCGCTGCTCGCCGCCGCGGCCAGCACCACGTCGGCGCCGAAGGAATGCCCCACGGCGGTCACCTCCGTCAGTTCCAGGAAGTCGAGCGCCTCGGCAAGCATCCGGCCCTGATCAGGGCTGTCGAGATGGGTGTCTCCCCCGGTGTGACCGTGACCGCGCAAGTCCACGCACACGAGGTGATAGTGATCGGCCAGAATCTCGGCGAGCAGGTCGTACCAGTGCAGCGAGCCGGCGAACCCGTGGACCAACAGCAATGGGCGTGCGTCCGGGTTGCCGCTGCGCCGCAGATGCACCGGCCCATAGCCGGTCGGGACGAACTCCGCCCGTGGCCGTCGGGACTGCCGAACACTCGGCCGGTCTGTCCGTCTCATGCTGCACTCCTTAACGCACCGAACGAAACATCCCCTCCACCGGATGGTGAAGGGGATGTTCTCTGTGCGCCCGAAGGGATTCGAACCCCTAACCTTCTGATCCGTAGTCAGATGCTCTATCCGTTGAGCTACGGGCGCATGGGTATTCAGTTGTCACCCGGCGAACCGGGCTTGGCGGAGGCGAGAGGATTTGAACCTCCGGTCCCCGTGAAGGGACAACTCATTAGCAGTGAGTCCCATTCGGCCGCTCTGGCACGCCTCCTGGTAGCCCCTCTTCGAGGGCGCCGACCCTTTCGGGCCGCCGAGCAAGAAGGTTACAGCACCTGGTCGCCGGTTAACAAAACGCCTGGTAGTCAGCGTAAATTGCTGTCGAACCAGTCGAAGATCCTGGTCTGTGAATCGGTGGCGAAGGAGTCGTCGTCCTCGGCGTCGGGGTCGGGTGCGGTGGCCTCGCTGGAGTCGGCGCGGTGCCGGAGGCCGGGGTAGGTGATGACGAGGCTGGCGACGGCGGCGCGGGCGGCGGCGTCGCGCAGCTTCTCGATGTCGTCGGGCGGGGTTTCCGGGTCGTCGGCGCCGTAGAGGCCGAGCCAGGGCGCCTGGAGGTCGGGGGCCGCCTGGATGAGGGCGGCGGCTTCGTCGGTGAGGGGTTCGGCGATGCCCGCGGCCGAGACGGTGACGGCGGCGCCGACGGGACGGTTGGTCGCGACCAGGAACGCGGCGGTGCCTGCGTGGTCGAAGCCGAGGACGCCGATGCAGTCGGGGAAGACGCCGCGCGCGGTCAGCCAGTCGAAGCTGGCGTCGAAGTCGTCGAAGAGATCCTGGCCGAACACCTCTTCGCCGGTGGTGGTGTCCGTGCGGTGGAACAGGTCCGGGGCCACGACGGTCCAGCCCTCACTCGACAGCGACCGCATGAACTCCAGCAACGCGCCGGTGAACTCTCTGGACTCGTGCAGCAGCACGATGCCGCCCCGGGAATGACCCTCCGGTTCGACCACCGTCACGGGAACCCGAGTCTGCGCGCCGGAGCGCTCTTCACCGTCCGCGTCGCCACGGAGCTGAGCGACGTCGCTGAACATGCCCGACATGAATCCAGGGTAGGGCGGTTGACGGACATTGGCGAGAAATTGCTTTCGAGCGGTGTTCGACCGCAACTTTTCCGGTATCGGCCGGGGAACCGAGCTGTTGCTTTCCGCGTGTACCGGGCTGTTCCACCGGGCCGAAACAGCGATCGGCGGGCTGGCTAGGCTGAGGGTTGTGAGCGCCCATATCCGTCCCGACCTCGCCTCGATCCCCGCCTACACCCCCGGGCGCAGCAACCCGGGCGCGGTGAAGCTGGCGAGCAACGAGACGACGCTGCCGCCGCTGCCCGCGGCGGCGAAGGCGATCGTGGCGGCGGCGGAACTCTCGCACCGCTACCCGGACAACCAGTCCAGCGAACTGCGCGCGGCGCTGGCGGAGTTCCTCGGCGTCGATGTGGCGAACGTGGCGATCGGCTGCGGCAGCGTGGCGCTGTGCCAGGAACTGGTGCAGATCACCTGCTCGTCGCCGCAGGACGAGGTGCTGTTCGCGTGGCGCTCGTTCGAGGCGTATCCGATCGTCACACAGGTGGGCAATGCGACGGCCGTACAGGTTCCGCTGACCGGCGCCCACGGGCACGATCCCGCCTACATCCACGATCTGGACGCGATGGCGGCGGCGGTGACCGAGCGGACGCGGCTGATCTTCGTCTGCAACCCGAACAACCCGACCGGCACCGCTGTCGGCCGCGCCGAGCTCGAGCGGTTCCTCGACGCCGTGCCGGCCGGGGTGCTGGTGGTGCTGGACGAGGCCTACTACGAGTACATGCGGCTCACCCCGCAGAGTCACCCCGACGGCGTCGAGATCGGTCGTCATCGCCCGAATGTGGTCGTGCTGCGCACCTTCTCGAAGGCCTACGGGCTGGCCGGGCTGCGCGTCGGCTACGCGGTGGGCGCTCCGGAGGTGATCACCGCGCTGCTGAAGGTGCACATCCCGTTCAGTGTGAACCGCGTGGCGCAGGCGGCGGCGATCGCCTCGCTGGAGGCGCGGCACGAGTTGCTCGAGCGCACCGACGGGGTGATCGCCGAGCGCGAGCGGATGCGGACGGCGCTGCTGGCGGCCGGGTATCAGGTGCCGCCGAGCGAGACCAATTTCGTCTGGCTGCCGCTCGGCGCGCGCAGTCCGGAGTTCGGTGAGGCGGCCGCGGCCGCCGGTGTGCTGGTGCGGCCCTACGCAACCGACGGCGTGCGGGTCACCATCGGCGATCCGCACGAGAACGAGCTGTTCATCGGCTTCGCGACCGAGGCGGGCGTGGTCGCGCGCTTCACCTGAGCGGAACCCGGGTCGAGAGGTCGTCGAGAACCGGGGTCGCTCGGCGGCGAGCACAGGCGAATGCGTCGTCGGCGCCCTGTCGTGCTCTCGATGAGGCGCTGCCACGAGAGGCATCGACAGGGCCGACGGAGTGCGGATCAGCGCCAGGCGGGAAGGCCCGGCAACGGGCCTGCGAGCTCGTTTCCGGAGGAACGGCCGATCAGCCAGGCGAGGAGCTGGGCGGACGGTCCGGTGACGGTGTGTTCCGGCTCGCCCTCGCCGAGGGTCGCCCGGAAGTCGCTGTCGGTGGATTCCAGAGCGAATGCCGGTGCGCCCGAGGGCAGTCCGGTGGCGATGTCGACGGCGACGCGGGGGAGTTCGTCGGCGACGAAGACCGACGGCCAGTCGGCGGGGGTGTAGGACGCGGCCAGGTCGACGTGGTGGATCTCGACTTCGAGCAGGCGCATCCGGGCGATCGCCGAGGCGTGGGTGGGCTTGCCCTGACGGGTGCGCACGGTCGCGGACCAGCTTTCCGCGGGGGCTGTGGTGGCGAGCGCGGAGAAGCGGTCGACTGCCGCGCGCAGATCGAGCAGTAGCTGTTCGGCGGGGCGCGGCGCACCTGCCTCGATGTCGGCATCGCGCAGGTACGCGCTGGGGTACTGGGCGATCTCGACGCCGGTGCGGGCCCAGATCAGCAGGTTGACCAGGCTGTCGGCATTGCGCGCCAGGTGAGCGACCACGTGGCCCCTGGTCCAGCCGGGCAGCAGGGACGGGGCGCGCAGGTCGTCGTCGGTGAGCTTGCGCACGGTCTCGAGTACGCGGGTGGTGCCTGTCGAAACCTGGTCTAGCAGGGCGTGCGGGGTGAGGTCCGGTGCGTCGCTGGTCACCTCTGTGAGCCTATCGGGCAAGCGGATTCAGGCGGTCACGACGGCGTCGGCCTCGATCTCCACGAGCAGGGCCGGGGTGATCAGAGCGCGCACCTCGTACATCGAGGCGGCCGGGCGGATCGTGCCGAACACCTCGGCGTGCGCGGCGGCGACCTCGGCGTAGCGGGAGATGTCGGTGACGAAGATCCGGGTGCGGATCACGTCGGACAGGCTCGCGCCCGCTTGTTCCAGCGCGAGGGCTATGCGGCGCAGCGCTTCCCGTGCCTGCGCGCCCATGTCCTCGCCTCCGACGGCGGTGCCGCCCGGGGCAGCGGCGGTGGTGCCGCTCACGGCGATCACATTCCCGATCCGCACGGCTCGCGAATAGCCGACCAGGGCTTCGAATTCCGATTCCGACGAAATATTGGTGCGCGTCATGCCGGACAGCTTCCGTGGCGCCGTCCCGAATGCCAAGCCATTTCTCGAGGCGTCATTTTTCGATGCGTCGTTTCCCGAGGCCGCGAGAACATGTGATTCCGAGAACATCGGCACGGTGCGCACAGCCTCCTGTCAGGTTCATCGGCCAGGCTGGTCGGTGAACCTATCGAGGAGGACTTTCGATGTTCGAATTTCTGTCGGCCCTGACGGGCTTCGTCGTCATCGCGGCTGTGGCCGCGTCCGGTTACCTGGCGCAGAGCGCGCCGCGGGCGTTGGTGCGGGTGCGTTCGCGGCGCTGAGAACCTCCAGCGCGGACTGCACCCTGTCGGCGGCCGTGGCGGCGTCCTCGTGTTCCCAGATGCGTACCACCTGCCAGCCCGCCGCGCGCAGGGTTTCGTCGGTCGCGCGATCGCGGGCCACATTGCCCGCCAGCTTCTCGGCCCACCACTGCGCGTTGTTCTTCGGATCGGTGGCGTGCTGCGGGCAGCGATGCCAGAAGCAGCCGTCCACGTAGACGGCGACCTTGCGGCGCGGGAAGACCACGTCGGCGCGGCGGCGTTGCCCGCGGATCGGGGCGCGGTCGACGAAGTAGCGCAGACCGCGCCGGTGCAGTTCGCGGCGCAGCGCCAGTTCCGGCTCGGTCCCGGCGCGCCGCTGGCGCGACATGCGCGCGCTGGTCGCGGCGTCGGTGAGCGGGCGCGGGCCGGTCATGCCGCCCAGCCGCCCATCCGGTCGAGATGCCCGGACACGTCGTCGAGGAAGCCTTCGGGGAAACGCAGGCTGCCCATGCTCGCCCGGCGCAGGAAACCGGCGGTCGCGCGGGCCGAGAGCAGCCGCGAATCGGTGAGGAAGTTCTTCAGATCCTCGTACGGTTCCTGCACCGGCCACGTCGACACGGGCACCCGATAGGCCCGGCCCCCGTGCCCCCATGCCGCGATCGGCCACGGTTTACCCGGGCTCAGCGGCTCGTCGTGCGGGATGGGATCGCTCGGGCAGGCCAGCCGCTGCCCGACCCAGTCGGCCATCCGCACGCTGACCGCATTGCCGACCAGCTTCCAGCGGTGTCCCGGCCGGATGCCGGGGGCGTTCAGCGCGGGCGCGGTCCAGTCGGGGTCGAAACCCTGCAGCCGTTCGCCGTCCACGATGCCCGGCGTGACGATCTCTCCGGCGGGCAGTCGCACGGCGGGCGGGCTGGCGATGCCCAGCGCCGACCCGCCCTTCAAGGTGGGCACGGCATTGACCGCCCAGCCCAGCCCGCGCACTCCTTCGGTCCAGTAGAAGCCGCACGGATCGCTTTCCGGGTCGCCGACGATCGCCTCGCCGGCGTCTTCGCCGAACAACACCGGGCGGGGGTCCTCGGTGCGGGAAGCCAGCATCAGCACCCGCCTGCGCCGCTGCGGCAGGCCGAACGCGCGCGCGTCCACCACGCGGTAGGCCCAGGTGTAGCCCAGGTCGTCGAGGGCGGTGGTGATGTGGCGCATGGCCGCGCCGCGCCCGAGTTGCAGCATGAACGGCACGTTCTCGATCAACAGCCAGCGCGGGCCGCGCTTGCGGCGCACCAGCCGGAACACCTCGTCGACCAGGCCCGACCGCTGACCGGTGATGCCCGCGGTTCGACCGGCCTGGGACAGGTCCTGGCAGGGGAAGCCCGCGGCGACCAGCTCGGTGCCCGCCGGGATGGCGCGCAGGGCGGTGACGTCGGTGTGCAGTTCGGTGCCGGGGAAGTGGGCGGCGAGCACGGCCAGCGCGCCGGGTTCGATCTCACACAGCAGCTCGGAGGTCCAGCCGTGCGCCGACAGGCCGAGTTCGAGCCCGCCGATCCCGGCGAACAACCCCACCATTCGCCCGCCCGTCACCGGTCACCCTTTCTGCGCTCCCACGACGGGCGCCGACACGTTCGCACCCGGTGCTGCACGACAACGTTACTCGAGTCACGGGCCGACCACGGTAGCGGTTCGCGTCATGTGAGGCGTGGCCCCCGGCCGATCGTCGCTTACGGTAGATGAGTGACCAACTCAGCCTCTGGCCCCGACAGCGAACCGGTGGCACCCCGGTGGCCGGCGATTCTCACCTGGCGTTCGCACGACGCGAGACGGATCGAGTCGGTACGCGTGACGCTGAACGGCAACCGCATCCGCGCCGCGGGCCGGATGATCGGTGGCGAATGCGCCGACCATCCGGCGTTCAGCGCCTCCTACGATCTGGTCACCGACGAGAACGGCCGGACCAAGCGGCTGTCGCTGCGTTCCACGACCGCCTCGGGCGAGCGCCAGGCCTCCATCGCGCGTGACGAGGAGAACTACTGGCTCGTCGATGCCGGCGGCACGCATGTGCGCTCGACCTTCGGTGGCGCGCTCGATGTGGACGTGGTGCTCAGCCCGTTCTTCAACACCCTGCCGATCCGCCGCTACGGCCTGCAGCACGCGGTCGACGAGGTGGTGGTCCCGGTCGTGTACGTGCGGTTGCCCGATCTGCTGGTGCAGGAGGCCGCGCTGACCTACAGCAGCGGCGCCGACGGGATCGGCGTGCTGTCACCGGTATCGAGCGCCACGGTCACCGTCGACCCGGACGGGTTCCTGCTCGACTATCCAGGGCTGGCCGAACGCATCTGAGGGCCGCGACTCCGGCGGCGGACCGCGCCGGGGGCGCGGTCAGTCCAGCGCGGTGATCACCCCGCCGCGCGCACCGGCGTCACGCAGCCGGGCGAGCCAATCGTGGTCGCCCGGTCGCACATCGGTGATCTCCCAGCGCGCGGCCGTGCGGTAGGCGGTGTGCCCGTCGTGCCCGGCGGCGACCAGATCGGTCAGCGATCCGTCGGCGCGCAGACTGTCGCGGGCCGCGCCGAGCGCCGTGAGCGTCTCCTCCAGCACCTCGAGCAGCGCGCCGGCGTTCGGCTCGCAGATCGCCCGCACCAGATCCGGCGCGGTCCCCGCGACCCGAGTGCCGTCCCGGAACGAGCCCGCCGCCAGTCCGAGCGCGAGCGGACCTCCTGCCGCGCCTGCGGCCGCCAGCGCCTCGGCCAGCACATGCGGCAGATGCGAGATCCGCGCGACCGCCCGATCGTGATCGGCGGCGACGACCGGAACCACCACCGATCCGCACGCCAGCGCCAATCGCACCACCCGCGTCCACGCGACGGCCTCGGTGCCCTCGTCGACCCCGACCGCCCACACCGCGTCACGGAACAGCTCGGGATCGGTCGCCGCCCAGCCCGATTCCGCGGTGCCCGCCATCGGATGCCCGCCGACATAGCGCCCGGCCAGGCCGTGCTTCGAGACGGCATGGGCGACCGGGGTTTTCACACTGACCACATCGGTCAGCAGGCACCCCGGGGCATAGGTGGCGACCATGGACAGCATGTGGTCGACCGCGGGCATCGGCACCGCGAGTACGACCAGGGCGTCGTTCTCGGCGACCCGGCGCAGCACTGCGGGCAGATCGGCGACGACGTCGAAACCGTCGGCGCGAGCGGCGCGCGCGCCCGCCTCCGACCGGTTGTAGGCGAAAGCCTCATATCCGGCCCCGTGGGCGGCGCGCAGGACAGAACCGCCGATCAAACCCGTCCCGAGCACACACACCGGTGCTTTGTCGTCGCCAGTCATCCGAACAGATTGGCATACGAGTTCAACATTTGACCTCGAGCCGACTACCGTTGCGCGCATGGCAGCACAGCGCTCGGGCACGAACAGCGCGACGTCGGAAGATTACGACGACGTCGAGGGGTTCGCAGTGGCCGTGGTTCGCGAGGAAGGCAAGTGGCGGTGTAGTCCGCTGAGCAGTGCGGCGCTGACCGATCTGTCGATCGCGGAGACCGAACTGAAGGCTTTGCGCAGCTCCGGCGCGGTGTTCGGGTTGCTGGACGTCGACGACGAGTTCTTCGTGGTGCTGCGTCCCGGACCCAGCGGCACCCGGCTGCTGGTCTCCGACGCCACCGCCGCGATCGACTACGACATCGCCGCCGATGTGCTCGAGGCCCTCAACATCGAGGTCCCCGACATCGACCCGGACGAGCTCGACGACATCGAGCCGTGGGAAGAGGGCGACCTCGGCGTGCTCGCCGACCTCGGCCTGCCCGAGCCGGTCCTGTCGGTCATCCTCGCCGAGACCGATCTCTACCCCGACGAACAACTCGGCATGATCGCCCAGCGCCTCGGCTTCGCCGACGAACTGTCCGCGGTGCTGGACAAACTGCCGAGGTGACGGTGGCGCTGTGAGCGCACCGGGTGCCGATCCCCTGGGCGCCAACCCGTTGGCCGCCGACACGGCGATGATGCGCGTCGCCATCGAGGCCGCCGGGGCCGCCGACCCGCGCGACGTGCCGGTCGGCGCGGTCGTGTTCGATGCCGACGGCCGTGAGCTGGCCCGCGCCGCCAATGCCAGGGAGGCTCTCGGCGACCCCACCGCGCACGCCGAGGTGCTGGCCCTGCGCCGCGCCGCCGAAGTGCACGGCGACGGCTGGCGGCTGGAGAACGCCACCCTCGCCGTGACCCTGGAACCGTGCACCATGTGCGCGGGCGCGCTGGTTCTGGCCCGCGTGGGCCGCTTGGTCTTCGGCGCCTGGGAGCCCAAGACCGGCGCGGTCGGCTCGCTGTGGGACGTGGTCCGCGACCGCCGCCTCAACCACCGCCCCGAGGTCCGCGGCGGCGTCCTGGAACCGGAATGCGCCGCGCTGCTCGACGCCTTCTTCCGTGCCCAGCGCTGACAATGCTCTGACCAGCCGATTTAGTGATCCGGCCACGGTAGCTGTATTGTTTTCGGCGGTGGCGTGTCCGAGCGGCCTAAGGAGCACGCCTCGAAAGCGTGTGAGGGGTAACCCCCCTCCGAGGGTTCAAATCCCTCCGCCACCGCCAAAGCCTCTCACCTGAATCGCCAGGTGAGGGGCTTTTTTCTGTGCAGACAGTGCGGTCGCGGAGAACGCGGGTATCCAGGTCCGATGACTGCCTCTGACGCCCTCACACTCGACCCGTCGCTGGCCGAGTTGTACAAGGATCTGCACCGTCATCCCGAACTCGGCTTCCAGGAACATCGGACCGCAGCGCTGGTGGCGGAGCGACTGCGGGACCACGGGTTCGAGGTCACCGCTGGAATCGGAAGAACCGGGGTGGTCGGCGTGCTGACCAATGGCGCCGGCCCGACCGCGCTGCTGCGAGCGGACATGGACGCGCTGCCGGTCCGTGAGGACACCGGGCTGGAGTACGCCAGCACGGTCACCGCCGCCGACGGCACCGGGAAAGAGGTGCCGGTCGCCCACGCGTGCGGCCACGATCTGCACACGACGTGCCTGCTCGGCGCGGCGGGGATCCTCGCCGCCGACCGGTCGGCCTGGTCGGGGACTCTGCTGCTGGTGTTCCAGCCCGCCGAGGAGTTGGGCGCGGGCGCCCAGGCGATGGTGGACGACGGCCTCTTCGACCGGTTCCCGAGGCCCGATGTGGTGCTCGGCCAGCACGTCGCGCCGTTGCCTGCGGGCAAGGTCGCCGGACACCCCGGTCCGTCGTATGCGGGCTCGGATTCGTTGCGCGTGCGGCTGGTGGGCCGGGGCGCGCACGGATCGATGCCGGAGGCCTCGGTCGATCCGATCGTGCTGGCGGCCGCGACGGTGTTGCGCCTGCAGACCGTCATCTCCCGGGAGATCCCGGCCACCGCGACCGCCGTGCTCACCGTCGGTTCCATCCATGCCGGGGAGGCGGCCAACGTGATCCCCGGATCTGCCGAGATCCAGCTCAACATCCGTAGCTACGACACGGCTGTGCGCCGTCGGATACTCGATGCCGTCGAACGCATCGTGCGCGGCGAGGCGGCCGCTGCGGGCGCGCCTGCGCAGCCGGCCATCACCGAGATCGAGCGTTTTCCCGTCGTCACCAACGACGGCCAGGCCCTGCACAAGAGCCTCGACGCCATCGCGTCATGGCTCGGCGAGGACAACATCCTCGACCCCGGCGCGGGCGCGGGGAGCGAGGACGTCGGCATTCTCGCCACGAGTTCCGGTGCACCGCTGTCCTATTGGTTGCTCGGCGGGGCGGACCCGTCGCTGTTCACCACCGGCGACACGAGCGACCCGGCCCTGCTCGACATCCCCTCGAATCACTCGCCGCATTACGCGCCGGTCATCGACCCCACGCTGCCGATCGGCGTGCGCACGTTGGTGACCGCGGCGCGCGCCTGGTTGCCATGACCACCTCGCTCCGGACGCCTCGGGCGCCTCGACCTGCCCGCCGGTGCGTCATCGCTGTCGACAGCGCCGGTGTGCGCGTCAGTGGTGGTGGCCGTGCCGACCGAGGGTCTGCACGGGGGTCGCGCCGGGGCGGGTCCACTGCGGCACGGGGCGGCTGGTCGGGCCCCAGGTGGCGTTCCCCTCCGCGTCCGAGCGCCAGTACCAGCATGCGTTGTTCCCTTCGGGCCACCCCTCGGGGTTGTCCTCCCACGCCTCGCCGCGGCCGTAGGGCGTCCTGTCGAGTAGGGCGAAGGTGCCGTTGAACGGCTCGATGCCGCGGCCCGTCGTGGAGTAGGTGAGGAACGTGCGGTCGCCGTCGCGCAGGAAGCAGGTGAGGAAACCCATGTTGCCGCCGACCGGCTCGTCCACGCCGCGCACCGAGTACCACGGCTGGGTGTAGCCCATGAAGTCGATATAGGAGGCCACCTCATCCCATCGGCCGGTGGTCAGGATGGCGAGCGAGACGCCGCGGGCGTTGAGGTAGACGGCGTCCTTCAGATGCCAGGCCATGGTGGTGCAGCCCTCGCACTGGCCCTGATGCGGCGCGCCGTCGTGCCACATGTGCTTGTAGACCACGAGTTCGTCGCGGCCCTCGAACAGGTCCAGGAACGGGACCGGGCCCTCGGGTCCGACGACCTCGACCGTCCCGTCGAATTCCACCATCGGCAGCCGTCGGCGGGCCGCGGAGAGAGCGTCGCCCGCGCGGGTGTGGGCCTTCTCGCGGACCAGAAGCTCGTCCCGGGCGGTCTGCCAGGTGTCCGGATCGACGATGGGCGGGCGGCCGGGCAGCGCGGTCGTCGGGTCCTTCGGTGTGATCGTCATGGTGTCCTCCGTGGTCTCTGGTGCGGCAGCGTCCTACGACGGTCACCAGTACAGACTCGCGACGCGGTCGAAACTCATCGGTCCAGGGGTGTCCTCGGCCGGGGACTGCACGGACGCGTCGGGCCGGTGAGTACCCGGACGCACACTCAGGGGGTGGGGTTGCCGGCTTCGGTGGCGAGTCGGCCGCGCAGGACGGAGACACCCGGTCCGTCGAGATCAGCGACATAGGCGGATCGACCGGCCATCGCCATCGTGAGTGCGAGCGTCGTTCCGGTGACCAGGGGGCCCGCACCGGCGGTGAAGGGCCCATCGGTCGCCTCGAGGCGCAGCCCCCGGACGGCGGTGCGGCTGTTCACGGCGAAATCCTTGCTCGCGTAGAAGCGGGCGACTTCGGTCACGGTCGATACCGAAGGAAGGTAGGTCAGACCGAGTGGGCGGCGAATGTCCTGGGCATGGACGACGACCTCGCCGAGCCACGCACCCGTGTGCCCGCTCGGGGCGGTCGTGCTGGGGATGATGGCGCGGAAGTTCTCCAGGCTCTCGGCGGGACTCGCGCCCGAGTGTTCGGCCAGACGGCGTCGGTTGTGCAGGTCGGCGTCGAAGCGAGCGCCGATCATGCTGGCCAGCCAGCGCCACCGCCCGAGGCTCGCGGCCGCGGTCAAGTGCGCGACCACCTCCTCGACGATCCACTCGCCACACAGCGATCGCCGCGCCCACCCGCTGTCGTCCAGGCCGGCCAGATCATCGGCGAGAGCGGCTCGTTCGGCGTGGACCATCGCCCACATGGTGTTGCGATCTCGTGGCACAGGGACCTCCGGTTCGGATGCCGCCGGGCATCGGACGAACGGGTGTAACTCCTCGCGCCGGCGGCGTGCGGTTCACCGGTTCAGACGGCTTCGGCGCGCCGCATTCATCGGTTCCGTGTGTTAGCCGCTCATCCACCAAGTAGCAATATGTACACCGCGTAGCACTTTCGGTAGCATGAGGCTATGAAGACGATCCAGCAACGCGACCTTCGCAACGACAGCGGCAAGGTCCTCGCCGCGGTCGAGGCCGGTGAGAGCTTCACCATCACCCGCAACGGCAAGCCTGTCGCCGAGCTCAAGCCGCTCACACGGCGAACCTTCGTACCCATCGCCGAACTCGCCCGCACAAGCGCCCACCTGCCGCGTATCGACTACGACGAGTGGCGCGCCGACCTGGATGCGATGCTCGACCAGGAACTTCCTGGTGATGAGTGAACCCGCCGCTCCCAGGCATGTATTGCTCGACACGTCGATCCTGATCGACTACCTCGAAGTGCGGGCAGCGATGCCTGACGAGGCGGAAGCTGCCATCAGCGCGATAAGCCTCGCCGAACTCGCCGCCGGACTGCATGCCACCAAAGACCCGGTCAAACAAGCTCAGCGCCAGCTCCAATTCCAATGGGTCTCCAGATCATTCAGTCCACTGGTATTCGATGCCGAGACGGCCGACATATATGGATCGTTGGCCTTTCTCCTCGAACAGATCGGGCGCAAACCACGGGGCCGAGTGGCAGACCTCCAGATAGCGGCTACCGCCGTCCAGCACAGCCTGCCGTTGTACACCCGCAATCCGGACGATTTCAAGGGGCTCGCACCGCTGTTGAATATCGTCGCGGTTTAGCACGAGCGCCCGCGCAATCCTGTTGTCGGAACCGCAGTCGTGGCGGCGCATTCGACGTCGGCCACAGCCATGATCCGGTCCAGAGTCACCACGTCCACATGTGCCGAGGACGGCAGCAGGCCGACATCGGCACCGGAAGACTGGACCTGTTCGGCCGGCCCGAGCACCGATGCGCTGTCTGGACGGCGTTGCGGTCTCGTGTCACATGCCGCCCGGCTTTCAGAGCCAGCCGGTGACCGCCATCAGCCCCAGACTCGACAGCGCCAGCGTCACTCCCAGCAGACCGCCGAGCAGCAACGGGCGGGGCCCGGCGCTGCGGAGGCGGGCGACGCTCAACGAGGCGCCGATGGCGGCGAGTACCGCGGCGATCAGCCAGCCGCTCAGCGCGGTCAGCGGTCCGGTCGCGGACTCCGGGACCAGCCCAACCCCGGCCGCGAGCGAGGCGAGCAGGAACAGCACGACGAACATCGGGAAGGCTCCGCGCAGCGAACCGCCCTCGGCGCCGAGCCTGCGGCGGCCCAGGTGCAGTCCGACGCACAGGGGCACGATGGCCAGGCTGCGCACCAGTTTCACGACGACGGCGAATTGGGCGGCCACGGCGCCGAAGGCCACACCGGCGGCGAGCACGGACGAGGTGTCGTTGATGGCGGTGCCCGCCCACAACCCGAACGCCTGATCCGACATGCCGAGCAGCCGGCCCATCGGCGGAAAGAGCAGTACGGCGACGATGTTGAACACGAAGATGGTGCCCAGGGCATAGGCGACGCGCTGCTGATGTGGGCGCAGCACGGCCGTGGCGGCGGCGATCGCCGAGGCGCCGCAGATGGTGGTGCCGACGGCGACGAGGGTGGCCGACTCGGGGTCGACCGCCAGCAGACGGCCCACCACCAGTGCCGCGAGGCCGCCGATGACGAGCGTGCCGATCAGCACGAACGCGGTGTCCCGTCCGACGGTGAGCACCGCCCCCATCGGCAGGCACAGGCCCATCAGCACGATGGCCGCGGCGAGCAGGCGCCTGCGAACAAGATCCAGGCCGGCTTCGAAGCGAATGGAGCCGGTGCGGCGCAGTGCCGTTCCGGCCAGCGCACCCAGGCTGAGCGCGAGGACAGGCACCCCGACGGTGGGTACGACTCGGCCCAGCGGGGTCGCCAGGCCGGCGATCAGGGCGGCCAGCGCCACGCCGGGCGCGAGAGCAGACAAGCGATTCACTCGCTCAGCGTCGGACCCGCGGGAGGTCGCCGGTAGCCACCGATCCGGGAGGTGCTCATCAGTCCGACTTATGTGTGGCGTGAGGTTACGCCGCCCCTTTCGTGCGGACGCCGCACGGGTCCGCAACCACTCCGATAGTGGTGGGACTCGGGAAAGTCGCAGCATTCGCGCTGCTCACAGGGCTGCGGCGCGGTGCGGAACTGGCGTAACCGATCGGTAATTGCGCGAAACGTTCGCCGTAATCATTTCTTTTCAGGCTGAGCCGCATGAAACCCAGTCCTGCCTCGGCGGCCCGCCCCCGGCCGCCTGATCCGGGAACCGGGCGGCGCAGCGCCCCGGCCCGGCGCATCCGCGACATTCTGCGCGACCGTATCCGTAGCGGCGTCTACGGAGATCGCCCGTTGCCCGCCGAAGCCCAGCTCGCCGCGGACTTCGGCACCAGCCGCAATATCGTGCGTGACGCGTTCACCCTGCTGCGCGACGAAGGGCTGATCGACCGGGTTCCCGGCGCGGGCACCTTCGTGGTCGCCGACAAGGCGGTGCAAGGACTCGACCGATTGCGCGGGCTGGCCGAGACTTTCGAGACCCGATCCGAACGCGTCACCAACCAGGTGCTGCTCGCCGAGGTCGTGCCCGCGACACCGGTGGTGGCCGAACGGCTCGAGCTCACCCCCGGCACTCCGGTCGTCGCGTTGGAGCGGGTGCGTTTCCTCGACGGCACGCCGCTGTCTCTGGACGCCAGCTACCTCACCGCCGATGTCGGCGAGCCCCTGCTCGGCAAGGATCTGGCCGGCTGCGACGTCTTCGGGCTGCTCGAAGCCGAACTCGGCCTGCCGCTCGGGTCGGCCGCCGTGGCCATCGAAGCGGTGGCCGCCGACCCGACCGTCGCCGGACTGCTGCAGGTGCGCACGGGCTCGCCCCTGCTGTTCGTCGAGCGGCTCACCTATACCGACTCGGGGCGGCCCGTGGATCTCGAGTACATCCGCTATCGCGGCGACCGGTTCTCGCTGTCCGGCCGCCTGGACCGGGTTCCGGTGACGCCACGGCGTGTTCCCGGCGTCCCCCACGCTCCGCACGACCCCCGCGATCCCTACGAAAGAGGTTGATCCCCATGCAGATTCCATCTGTCACGCAGCGCCGCGAAATGGTCTGCGATGTGCTCGTCGTCGGCGGCGGCACCGCGGGCACCATGGCCGCGCTCACCGCGGCACGGCACGGCGCGAACGTGCTGCTGCTGGAGAAGGCCCACGTCCGGCACTCCGGCGCGCTGGCCATGGGCATGGACGGGGTGAACAACGCCGTGGTTCCCGGCAAGGCCAGCCCGGAGGACTACGTCGCCGACATCACCGTCGCCAACGACGGCATCGTCGACCAGCGCACCGTCTATCAGACCGCGACCCGCGGATTCGAGATGGTGCAACGGCTCGAGAGCTACGGCGTGAAGTTCGAGAAGGACGAACACGGCGAGTACGCGGTGCGCAAAGTCCACCGCTCCGGCAGCTATGTGCTGCCGATGCCCGAGGGCCGCGATGTGAAGAAGGTCCTCTACCGCACGCTGCGCGCCCGCGACGTGCGCGCCAAGGTCACCATCAGCAACCGGGTGATGCCGGTGCGGGTGCTGACGGTGGACGGTCGTGCCGTCGGAGCGGTCGGATTCGACACCCGCACGGGCGAATTCGTCACCATCTCGGCGGGCGCGGTGATCCTGGCGGCGGGTGCCTGCGGGCGGCTCGGACTGCCGTCCTCGGGCTATCTCTACGGCACCTATGAGAACCCGACCAACGCCGGCGACGGCTACGCGATGGCCTATCACGCCGGGGCGGAGCTGTCGGGCATCGAATGCTTCCAGATCAATCCGCTGATCAAGGACTACAACGGTCCCGCGTGCGCCTATGTGGCCAATCCGTTCGGCGGCTACCAGGTCAACGCCGAGGGCAACCGCTTCGTCGACTGCGACTACTGGTCGGGCCAGATGATGGCCGAGGTCAAGAGCGAACTCGACAGCGCCCGCGGCCCGATCTACCTCAAGCTGAGCCACCTGCCCGATGCCACGATCAGCCAGATCGAAGGCATCCTGCACACCACCGAACGGCCCACCCGCGGCACCTTCCACGCCGGTCGCGGCACCGACTACCGCACCCGCGACATCGAGATGCACATCTCCGAGATCGGGCTGTGCAGTGGGCATTCCGCTTCCGGCGTCTGGGTCGACGAGCACGCGCGCACCACCGTGCCCGGCCTGTACGCGGCCGGTGACATGGCGCTGGTTCCGCACAACTACATGATCGGCGCGTTCGTCTACGGCGACATCGCGGGCGAGGACGCGAGCGAATTCGCCCGCGGCGCCACTCATCCCGAACTGCCGGAGGACCAGATCGCGGCCGCGCACGAGCTGATCTACCGTCCGCTGCGCCATCCGGACGGCCCGCCGCAGCCGCAGGTCGAGTACAAGCTGCGCCGCTTCGTCAACGATTACCTGCAACCGCCCAAAGCCCAGAGCTACCTCACCCTCGGTGTGGAGGCATTCGAGCGGATGCGCCCGGAGATCGAGGCCATGGGCGCGAGCACGCCGCACGAGCTGATGCGGTGCGCGGAGGTGAGCTTCATCCGCGATTGCGCGGAGATGGCCGCGCGCGCCTCGCTCCGGCGCACCGAAAGCCGCTGGGGCCTCTACCACCAGCGCGCCGACTGGCCCGCCCGCGACGACGCCGACTGGTTCTGCCATCTGAACCTGTACCGGGGCTCCTCGGGGGCGATGGAATTCCGCACCAGGCCGGTCGCGCCCTACATCGTGCCCGTGCCGGGGTTCGTTCGCCCCGACGGTGTCGCCGACGCCGCCGCCCCGGAACTCGTCGGCGCGTGGAGTGGGCGATGAGCGCCCGGCTGCTGGTCCTGATGGACCTCGCCGAGGAATGCCCCGACCTCGACGACCTGCGCCCTTTCCTCACCGACTCCGATCCCGAGGTACGCCGCACGGCGCTGTCGGTGCTCAGCGAGACCACCGAGGAATGGGCCGAGGCCACGCCGTTGTTCGCGGCCGCGCTGGGCGACCCGGACGTCGATGTCCGGCACGCCGCGATCGGCCTGCTCACCGAACTGCTCGAGGTACTGGTGCCCGGCGCCGAGTTCGCCGCCGCGTTGCGCGCCAATGCCACCGCCGCGGAACCGGCCGTGCGATCGGCGGCGATCGAGGCGCTGTGGCGGCACCGACTGGTCACGGCCGGTGAGCTGGCCGTCTGGTTCGCCGACCCGAACCCGGTCGTGCGCCGGACCGTGGTCGGCGGCTTCACCTCGGTGGACGCCCTCACCGAACTCGCCGCCGCTGCCGCCGATCCCGACCCCGAGGTGCGTATCGCGGTCGCCAGAGGCATTGCCGCCGTGGGTGATCCGCGCGGCGCGGTGAGCCTGCTCGACCTGACCGCCGACCCCGAACCGCTGGTGCGCGCGGCCGCCCTGACCGGTCTGGCGGGCACCGGATGCGATGCCACCGCCGCGAGCGTGGCCGAGGGCGCACTGGCCGATCCGGCCTGGCAGGTGCGGCAGGGGGCGGCGCTGGCGCTGGCCGCCGCCGATCCCGACCTGGCCGCCGCGCCGCTGATCGCGGCGGTCACCGACCCCAATCTCGACGTCCGCAAGGCCGCCGTGCGCGCCTTGGCCGAACGGATCGCCGAACGCCGTGACATCACCGCGGCGCTGCACACCGCACTCGAGGACCCGGACGCCGACGTTCGCGCCTTCGCCCGCATCGGCATCGCCAACTCCGGAAAGGAACTCTGATGGCCCTGGTCAACTCCCGCGTCGACGTCCCCGTGACGGTCGACGAAGCCAAATGCATCGACGGCTGCACCTTGTGCGTCGACATGTGCCCGCTCGATTCGCTCGCCATCCACCCCGAGACGGGCAAGGCCTACATGCACGTCGACGAATGCTGGTACTGCGGGCCGTGCGCCGCGCGGTGCCCGGTCGGCGCCGTCACCGTGAACATCCCGCTGCTGCTGCGCTGAGAGAACCGAGACCGACATGACCATATTCACCCTCGCCCGAGTACGGGCCTGTGCTCTCACCGCGGGCGTCTGCGCTGTCGCCGGCCTGCTGACCGGCTGTGGCGCGGGCGACGACGGCAAGATCGTCACCGTCGATATCGGCTATCAGTCCAAGACCATCAACACCGTCACCGCGGGCACCCTGTTGCGCGACATGGGCACCTTCGAAGCCGAACTCGCCGAACTGGGCAAGGCCGAGGGCGTCACCTACCGCGTCGAATGGAAGGACTTCGCCGCGGGACCGCCGCTCACCGCGCAGATGCTCGCCGGGCAGGTCGACATCGGCTCGATGGGCGACGCCCCGATCCTGGTCAACGGCTCCAAGACCCGCGAGCACGCCGATGTGCGATCCGCGCTGATCGCCGTCACCGGCTACAACATGCGCGGCTCGCTCAATCAGGTGGTGGTGCCGCTGGATTCCCCGGCCGCCACCCTGAGCGACCTGCGCGGCGAAGTCATCTCCACCAGCATCGGCTCGGCCGCGCACGGCATGGTGTCCACCGGCCTGGCAACGATGGGAATGACCCTCGACGACGTGAAATTGCTCGGCCAGGACCCGGCTGTCGGTGCGTCGGCGCTGGAGGGCGATCAGGCGGCCGCTCTCGCCCAATTCGTTCCGTGGCCGCAGAAGCTCGTCTACGACGGCAAGGCCAGGCTGCTCTACGACGGTGGCAGCGCGGGCATCCCGACCTTCCATGCCGTGGTCGCCGGTCAGCGATTCGCCACCGAACATCCGGAGGTGGTGCGGGCGTTCCTGACCGCTCAGCGCAAGACCACCGACTATCTCAACAGCAATCCGCTTCAGGCGGCGCAGCGGGTCGCCGAGCTCACCGGCCTGCCCGCCGAGGTGGTCTATCTCTACAACGGCCCCGCCGGCCTGGTGAACTTCGATCCGACGATCAAGCCGCAGCTGGTCGACGCGCTGGCCGAGCTGCTGCCGTTCCTGCAGAGCCTGGGCGCGCTGTCGGACCTGGACCTCGGCGAGTTCGTCGACGACCAGTACCTTCGCGCGGTATACGGCGGTGACTACGACGCCGCCCGGGATTCGGTCGCCGCCCCCGCACCGCTGCGCGGCGTCGACCCGGTGTGCGGAGGTGTCGTCGACGGGCTGGCGACCGCCTCGGAGGTCTGGTTCGCCGATGCCGCGGGCACGTCGGTCGCCGAGACCCCGACCTGCCTGCTGCGGCAGATCGCCGGTCATGCCGGGGCGGTGCGCGCCGCCTACGTCCCCGACCACGGCACCGGGATCCGGCTGTTCGCCGCCACCGCGACCTGGGTCAGCGATCCGGCCGCCGACCCGGACCAGCGGCTGTTGCCGTTCGCCATCCGCGCCGACGCCCAGCGATATGTCCAGGCACATCCCGGCGCCGAGGTCATCGACTACCGAGCCGCGCTGACAGCGCGCTGACAGCGCGCTGACCGCACGGCAGGAAACAGGAGTCCCCCATGTCCACATCCACCGACATCCTCACCGCGCCTGTCCCGGCGCCGGCCGAGGTCATCGTGCCGCCGCGAGCGGCCAGAAGAGCCGAACGCACGCGTGCGGGCGCGCGCCGGGCCCGAGTCGCCGCGCTGACGGCGCTGCCGCTGCTGGCACTGCTGTTCGCCTGGTATCTGCTGACCGAGAACCAGGTGGTGTTCTGGCTGCGGTTCGACAAGATTCCCACGCCCGCCGAAGTATTCGACGCCTTCGGAACCCAGCTGGGCGCGGCGAGCTACTACCGTGACATCGTCGCCAGCACCCGGCGGATCCTCGTCGGCTTCGGGCTGGCGACCGTGTCCGGCGTGCTGGTCGGCATGGCGATCGGGCGCTCGGCGACGGTGAGCGCGCTGCTGCGGCCGGTGCTCGAGGTGTTCCGGCCCATCCCGGCCATCGCGCTGGTACCGCTGGCGATTCTGCTGTTCCCGACCGGCGAGCAGGGCATCGTGTTCATCACCTTCTTCGCCGCGTTCTTTCCCGTCGCGGTCTCCACCATCCACGCCATGCACGCGCTGCCCCGAGTGTGGGAGGAAGCCGCGCACACCCTCGGCGCCCGCCGCCGCGAGATCCTGTTCCAGATCGCGCTTCCCGGTGCGCTGCCGGGCATCTTCTCCGGGCTCTCGGTGGCGATGGGAGTGGCCTGGATCTGTGTGATCAGCGCGGAGATGATCTCCGGGCAGTTCGGCATCGGGTACTTCACCTGGCAGTCCTATGGCCTGCTCGACTATCCGAGCGTGATCGTCGGGATGCTCACCATCGGTGCGCTGGGCTGGTGCACGGCCTGGCTGGTGGAAATGGCAGGTCGCCGGGTCAACCGGTGGCTGCCGAGGGCCGGGCGATGAGCGCCGGCGCCGCGGTGCGGCTGGAGGGTCTGCGCATCGCCTACGGGAACAGCCTCGCCGCCGAAGTCGATCTCGATGTCGCCGCGGGACAGATCGTGGTGCTGCTCGGTCCCTCCGGCTGCGGCAAGTCCACGGTGCTGCGTGCGCTGGCCGGGTTGCTGACGCCGGTAGCGGGAACGGTCCGCGTCGATGGAGCCGACACCGTGGCCCAGCAGTGCGCCATGGTGTTCCAGGAGGACGCGTTGCTGCCGTGGCGCAGCGCGCGCCGCAATGTCGAGTTCGCCCTGAAACTGCGCGGCGTGTCTCGTCGGGACCGTCGTGCCGAAGCGCTCGAACTGCTGGACCTGGTGGGGCTCGGCGGTTTCGGCGACCACCTGCCCGGGGCGTTGTCCGGTGGCATGCGCCAGCGGGTGCAGCTCGCCCGCACTCTCGCCGCGCATCCGCGGGTGCTGCTGATGGATGAGCCTTTCGGTGCGCTCGACGCCCAGACCAGGGCCGATATGCAGCGACTGCTGGTGTCGGTGTGGCAGCAGCGGCGCACCACGGTGCTCTTCGTGACCCACGACGTGGACGAGGCGCTGCTGCTGGCCGACCGGATCGTGCTGCTCACCGCCCGCCCCGCCCGCATTCAGCGGGTGATCGACATCGAGGACCCGCGCGCGCCGGGCGCGCGTTTCGAGCCCGAATTCGCCCGGCTCCGTTATGAAATCCTCGCCGCGCTCGGCGAATCGGTAGAGAAGGAGACCGCGTCATGACCTTCGTCATCGGAGAATCCTGCGTGGACGTGATGGACCGCGCGTGCGTCGAGGAATGCCCGGTCGACTGCATCTATACCGGCGACCGGATGGCTTATATCCATCCGACCGAATGCGTGGACTGCGGCGCCTGCGAACCGGTCTGCCCGGTCGAGGCGATCTACCTCGCCGAGGACATCCCGGCCGGCCAGGAGGGCTTCGTGACCGCCAACACCGCGTTCTTCACCGAAGTCCTGCCCGGCCGGGCGGCGCCGCTCGGGTCGCCGGGCAGCGCGGCCGGAGTCGGCGACCTCGGGGTCGACATCGCGTTCGTCGCGACGTACGAGAAATGAGTGTGGGGACATGAGCTTTCGAGATATCGGCTCCGCCGAGCGCCCGCTCCGCATCGCGATCGTGGGCGCCGGACCCGCCGGGATCTACGCCGCCGACGCGTTGATGAAGTCCGAAGCCGAGGTCAGCATCGACCTCTACGAACGCATGCCCGCGCCGTTCGGCCTGATCCGCTACGGCGTCGCACCCGACCACCCCCGCATCAAGGGCATCATCACCGCCCTGCACAAAGTGCTCGACAAAGACCAGGTCCGGCTCCTGGGCAACATCGACTACGGCACCGACATCACCCTCTCCGACCTGCGCCGCTTCTACGACGCGGTGATCTTCTCCACCGGCGCCAACGCCGACCGCGCCCTGAACATCCCCGGCATCGAGCTCGACGGTTCCTACGGCGCCGCCGACTTCGTCTCCTGGTACGACGGCCACCCCGACGTCCCCCGCACCTGGCCCCTGCACGCGCAGAAAGTCGCCGTCCTCGGCGTCGGCAACGTCGCCCTCGACGTCGCCCGCGTACTCGCCAAAACCGGCGACGAACTACTGCCCACCGAGATCCCGCCCAACGTCTACGAAGGGCTCAAAGCCAACAAAGCCCTCGAAGTCCACGTATTCGGCCGACGCGGCCCCGCCCAGGCGAAATTCACGCCCTTGGAACTGCGTGAACTCGACCATTCCCCCACCATCGAAGTCATCGTCGACCCCGAGGACATCGACTACGACGAAGGCTCCGAAGCCGCCCGCCGCCACTCCAAACAGGTCGACATGGTCGCCAACACCCTCGAACAGTGGGCCATCCGCGACCAAGGCACCCGCCCCCACAAACTGTTCCTGCACTTCTTCGAGTCCCCCGCCGAAATCGTCGGCGACGACAACGGCAAAGTCGTCGGTTTACGCACCGAACGCACCCAACTCGACGGCACCGGCAACGTCAAAGGCACCGGCGTATTCAAAGACTGGGACATCCAAGCCGTCTACCGCGCCGTCGGCTACCTCTCGCAGGCCGCGCCCGACCTCCCGTTCGACGAACGTACGGGCACGATTCCGAACGAGGGGGGCCGCGTGCTCGCGGAATCGGCGGGTGTGGGCCGGTTCCTGCCCGGTGTCTACGTGACCGGTTGGATCAAGCGCGGCCCGGTCGGCCTGATCGGCCACACCAAGGGCGACGCCAACGAGACGGTGGCCTGCCTGGTCGCCGACCGGCCGCACCTGGCGCCACCCGCCGAACCCGATCCCGCCGCCGTCGTCGATTTCCTCACCGCCCGTGGGATCGCCTTCACCACCTGGGACGGTTGGTACCGCCTGGACGCGCACGAGCGTTCGCTGGGCGAGCCGGAAGGCCGCGAGCGGGTCAAGGTCGTCGAGCGCGCGGACATGCTGCGCGCGAGTCTGGTCGGCGGGGGTGTGCGATGACCGCCGCGCGCGTGTACTGCGTGGTCTCGGGCAAAGGCGGCGTCGGAAAGTCCAGTGTCACGGTGAATCTCGCGGTCACCCTGGCTCGGCGCGGGCTTCGGGTCGGCGTGCTCGACGCCGATGTGCACGGGCATTCCGTGCCCGCGCTGCTCGGGATCACCACCGCCCCCGCGCTCGTCGACGCGAAGATGGTGCCGCCCGACGCTTTCGGCGTCGCGGTGATGTCGGCGGGCATGTTCGCCGAGGACAATGCCCCGCTCGCCTGGCGCGGCCCGCTGCTGCACGGGGCGCTGCGTCAGCTGGTCGCCGACGTGGCCTGGGGGGAGCCGGACGTGCTGCTGATCGATATGCCGCCGGGCACCGGCGATATCGCGCTGTCGCTGGCTCAGCTGCTCCCCGAGGCGGAGCTGCTGGTGGTGACGACGCCGCAGCGGGCGGCGGCGCGGATCGCCGAGCGTGCGGGCGCGATGGCCGCCCGGACCGGGCAGCGGGTGGCGGGCATCGTGGAGAACATGGCTTGGTACGAGGCGCCCGACGGCGGCAGACAGGAGCTCTTCGGCGCGGGCGGGGCCGCGGTGGTGAGCCGCGCGCTCACCGACCTGCTCGGCGCTGCCTGCCCGATACTGGGGCGGATTCCCTTCGATCCGGCGGTGGGCGCGGCAGGCGACGAGGGCATACCGATGGTGATCGCCGACCCGAGCTCGCCCGTGGCGTCGGCCTTCGACGCGCTGGCCGGCGCGCTGCGGGCGGACCGTCGTGGGCTGTCGGGGATGGCGTTACCGGTATCGGTGGCAGGCCCGGCGAGTGCGGGCGCCGGGTGCGGCCGGGCGTCGTCGTGCTCGCTGTCCACGGCCGGATAATCGGACCATGACCCTGCCGCCCGGAACACCCGACCTGGAGGTCCTCGACCTGCTGGTGTCGGTGGCCGAATTGGGCAGTCTCGGCGCGGCGGCGCGCAGGCACGGCATCACTCAGCCCGCGGCGAGTATGCGGGTCAGCGCTTTGGAGCGGCGGCTGCGATTGACTCTGGTGGATCGCGGCCCGACCGGGTCGGTGCTCACCGAGGCCGGCCACGCCGTGGTCGGACAGGCCAGGCGGTTGCTGATCGCCGCGGGGGAGCTGATGGCGGAGGTGGAGGGCCTACGCGCGGTCGGCGCGGCCAAACTCCGTATCGCCGCCTCGAAAACCATTGCCGACCATCGTGTTCCGTACTGGCTGGCGGCCCTGCGGGCAGATCGGCCGGAGGTGGTGGTGTCCCTCGAGGTGGAGAACTCGGCACAGGTCGCGACGCTGGTCCGCGAGGGAGCGGCCGACCTCGGCTTCGTCGAAGGCCCGCATCCGCCCACCGGGCTGAGCAGCCGGGTGCTCGGCGTGGACGAACTGATCGTGGTCGTGGCCCCGGGGCACCCGTGGGCGGGCCGGGCCCGCCCGGTGACTCTGCGCGAGCTGGCGAGGACCGCGCTGCTGTGGCGTGAGCCGGGCTCGGGCACCCGGGACACTGTGTGGGACCTGCTCGCCGCGCAGGCGCCGCCCGCCGGACCCGCCGCCGAACTCGGCTCGGCGGCGGCCATCGTGGCTGCGGTGGAGTCGGGCATGGCGCCCGCGGTGCTCAGCCGGCTGATCGCCGCGACCCACCTGGCCGCGGGCACCCTGGTGGAGGTCCGCACGGCCGAGGCGGACAAGCTCACCCGCAAGTTCCGCGCGGTGTGGCGGCGCGGCTCTCCGCCTGTCGGCGCGGCGGCGCTGTTGGTCGAGCGCGCGGGCATGCTCGAGCGTGCCGCGTCCGCGCGGTCGTAGCCGTTTCCGGGCCGCTGTGCCGGTGTGGACTGCCGCGAGCCGATCCGTGATCCTCGCGAATCGAACTTCCCGCGTGAATCGGGCGTGATCGGGTATCCCGCTGTCGTTGGCAGCGGGAAGGGGACGGGGCGCCGGGTGCGCCGCCGAACCGTCCGCAAGAACGATGCGCGAGAGTGACATGAGAATTGGAAGTGCGATTGTTCTGATCTGGCTGGTGATCGGCGTGGTGGCCGCGGTGCAGCGGGACTACTTCGACAGCAGCGGGCCGGTCGACTGCGCCGGGTTCGGCACCATCGCGGTCACCGTGATCGCCGGGCCGCTCAACTACATGGGCGTGAACCCGAAGATCGCGGACTGCGATGTGGATGTGCCGCAACCGAGTCCGTAGTGATTTTGCGCGGTGTGGCGGCACGGCGGGGGGCGCTCGGGGATAGTTGTGATCGAGGCGGGGGCGTTGCCGGATCGCCCGAGTCGGAGGGATGGGCGTCGGTCACATGAGAATTGGCAGTGCGATTGTCCTGATCTGGTTGTTCGTAGGTGTGGTCGCGGCAGCGCAGCGGGATTACTTCGAAGGTAGCGGGCCGAGCGATTGCGCGGGGTTCGGAACCCTCGCGGTCACGGTCATCGCCGGGCCGCTCAATTACATGGGCGTCAATCCGAAGATCGATGATTGCGAGGTGCCCGAGCTACCCGAGATCGGGGAGCCCAGCCCGTAGTTCCGGGAAGCGGCCACAGTTCGCAGAACCGACAACGGCCCCGCACCTCGAGGTGCGGGGCCGTTGCCGGTCGGATCGGATCAGACGCCGACCGGTTCCTTGTTCGTCGCGCCTGCGGGCTGCTGCAGGTCGCGCAGCTTGGCGCCCTCCACATCGATCTCGGGCAGGATGCGGTCCAGCCACGCCGGCATCCACCACGACCACTTGCCCATGATCACCAGCAGGGCCGGGATCAGCACCATGCGCACCACGAAGGCGTCGAACAGCACGCCCGCGGCGAGCGCGAAGCCGAAGGACTTCACGGTGACGTCGGGTTCGAGCATGAACGAGGCGAACACCGAGATCATGATGATCGCCGCCGCGGTCACCACGCGGGCGCCGTGGTGGTAGCCGGAGACGACGGCCTCGGTCGGCGACTTGCCGTGCACGAACTCCTCGCGCATGCGGGTCACCAGGAACACCTGATAGTCCATCGCCAGGCCGAACACCAAGCCGATCAACATGATCGGCAGGAAGCTGACGATCGGGTGCGGATCGGAGATCAGGCCGAAGGCGCCCTCCTGGAAGATCAGCACCGTCGCGCCGAAGGTGGCCGCCATCGAGAGCAGGAAGCCCATGGCGGCGGTCAGCGGCACCAGGATGGAACGGAACACCAGGATCAGCAGCACGAACGCCGCGCTCGCCACGATGGCCAGGTAGGGGACGATCTTGCTGAGCAGTACGTGGTCGATGTCGGCGTAGATGGCGGTGGGGCCGGTGATGCCGTACTCCATGCCGTACTGCGCGTTCAGTTCGGCCTCGGCGTCGCGAGCGGAAGCGACCAGATCCTTGGTGGCCTGGTTGTTCGGACCCGCCTTCGGCACGGCGTCGAGCATGGCGCCCGCGCCGTTCTCGCTGATCATCGGCGTGGTCACGTAGTCCATGTCCGGGTAACCGGCCAGCCGGTCGCGCAGCGCGTTCACGGCTTCCTCGCGCCGGTCGCCCGGCACGTTCTCCAGGTCGACGACCACGTTGAGCACACCGTTGCTGCCTTCGCCGAAGCCTTCGGTGCGCAGCTCGTAGGCCTTGCGGACGGTGGAGTCCGTCGGCATGGCGTCCTCGCCGGGCAGACCGAGGTTCAGGTTCGCGGCGGGGGCGGCCAGGGCGCCGAGGACGATCACGCTGAGCACGACCGCGACCCACGGGGCCTTGCCGAGAAGGCGCCCGAACCGCATGCCGTTGGTGACCGTCGAGTCGTCCTCGGGGTCGTGCTCGGCGATGAACGGCAGCTTCGGGGTGAACAGGAAGCGGCCGAACGCGCCGAGCAGCGCGGGCATCAGGGTGATGGCGGTGATCACGGCGAACGCGGCGGCGATGGCGCCGCCCAGACCCATGAAGGTCAGGAACTGCACGCCGACGATGCTCAGCCCGGCCAGCGCGATGATCACGGTCAGACCGGCGAACACGACCGCCGAGCCCGCGGTGCCCAGGGCGATGCCCGCGGCTTCCTCGGGCGAATCCTGAACGGTCAGTTCGTGTTTGTAGCGCGAGACGATGAACAGCGCGTAGTCGATGGACAGCGCGATGCCGATCATCGAGGCCAGGAAGGTGGTGAAGCTGGGGATCTCCATGAAGGAGGTGCCGAGGGTGACCACCGAGATGGCCGCGCCGAGTCCGGCGATGGCGGTGATGATCGGGACGAAGGCGGCCACGATCGCGCCGAAGCCGACGATCATGACGACCAGTGCCACGGCCATGCCGATCATCTCGGCCTGACCGCTGGGCTGGTTCTCCTCCTGCGCGATGCTGCCGCTGAGTTCCACGGTCAGCCCGGCCGCACGCGCGGCGTCGGCCACGTCGTAGGCGGCCTCGCGGTTCTCGGGGGTGACATCGGCGAAGGAGGCGATGGTGAACGGCACCGCGATCACCGCCACCGAGTTCGGCGCCTCGGCGTTCAGCACGTTCAGCGGCGCCCCAGTGCAGGTGGCGGGGTCGGGTGCGGTCAGGCAGCCCATCGCCTCGGCGGCCAGGATCGGGTTGGTCACCGGCTTGGCGTGATCGACGAGGTCGAACTGCCCGAGGCTCGCGACGAAGGCGTCGACCGCGGCCCGGTTGGCCGGGTCGGTCAGCTTCTGGCCCTCGGGGGCGGCGATGACGTAGGTGCCGGTGACCGCGTCGAGCTGGAAGGCCGAGGAGGCCCCCGGGAAGTGCTTGTCGAGGATTTCGGTGGCGCGCTCGGAGGGCAGCGAGGGCATGCTGAAGTCGTTGCTCATCGGTTTGCTCAGCTGCGCGCCGAGCGCGCCGAGAACTCCGAGCAGGACGAGCCAGATGGGCAGCACTATCCATTTGCGGCGGAAAGCGAACTTCCCGAATCGGTACAGATAGACGGACACGAGTGGTTTCTCCTAGTGACGACTGGGACGTGCTCGTTCATGGCTTCTGTAGACAGCACTCGCGGGGCATCCGTCTGCCCCGCCTCCACAACCGCTCCTGCCTACCGTGCGGTAGGTAGACTACCTATCGACTAAGCGGAGGAACAACCTCAGTTTTCGTGACCCGGCCAACAGCGAAGGGCCGGGGTGAGAGGATCATCGGATGGCCCAACCAGACGCAGCCGAAAGCATCATCGCAGGTGGCGGCACCAAAATGGCGATTCGTGACGCCGCGGTGGAGTTGTTCGGTAGCAAAGGTTTCGAACAGACGAGCTTGCGCGAGGTCGCCGATGCGGTAGGGATCACAAAGGCATCCCTCTACTATCACTATCCCTCCAAGCTCGATCTATTGCTCGCGATCATCGACCCGGTCGTGGAGAACATCCGCGCGGTGATCGCCGACATCGACGGGTTGGCGCACGATGCCGAGAACGTGCGGCGGGTGTTGGGCGACTATCTGCGCGGCATGGTCCGGCACCGCGACGCGGGCACGATGTGCGTGCGTGACGCGGTCGCGGTGTACAACGCGCTGTCGGAGCGCTATCCCGACGTCCTGGAATCCGGCAAGGTACTCACCGACTGGCTGGCCGGGCCGGACGCGACCGACGAGGCACGGGTGCGCGCCGCCGCCGCCATCTCGGTGCTCAGCGCCGCGCTGACATCGCAGGAATACGTCCCGGGAGTCCGCGCCGAACTACTCGAGACCACGTTGCTCGACGCGGCGACCTCTGTGCTGAGCGTTCCCGCCACCGCGTAGATTCGACCTGTCGCCGGCCCGTCCGCAGGCGAATACGCCGATACACCAGGGAGTCCGTCGTGCACATCACCGCGAAGGTCGACTACGCGGTGCGCACCCTGGTCGAGATCGCACGGGTTTCGGCCGCGCCGATGGCCAAGGTCAAGGCCGAGACCATCGCCTCGGCCCAGCATATTCCGACCAAGGTGCTCGAGACGGTGCTGGCCGAACTGCGCCGCGCCGAACTGGTGACCAGCAGGCGCGGCCCCGACGGCGGGTACCGCCTGGCCCGGCCCGCCGCCGAGATCTCCATCGCCGATGTCATCCGTGCGGTCGAGGGTCCGTTGGCCTCGGTGCGCGGCGAACGCCCGGAGGACGTGCGCTACGAGGGCGCGGCCGCGCCGTTGCAGCGGGTGTGGATCGCGCTGCGGGTGAACATCCGCGCGGTCCTCGAAGACGTCTCGATCGAGCAGGTGGTCACCGACCGGCTGCCGGAATTCGTCGGCGCGCTCACCGCCGACCCGGGAGCCTGGGCCAGGCGCTGAGCCGGACGGTGTTTCTGCGCGACAGGAGGCGATCTCCGCGCGAAACGCGCAGTGAGCTCCGCGCGAAACGCACAGGTGAGCTCTGGGCGAAACGTAGGGGCGGGCGCGTCGTTTTGGCGGTAGCCTCCCTCCCATCATGTTGATCAGACTGCTCAGGACGTTTCTGTCCCCGTACCGCGCACAGCTGGCGGGGGTCGTCGCGCTCCAGCTGGTTTCGGTCATCGCCATGCTCTACCTGCCCAGCCTGAACGCCGATCTCATCGACAACGGCGTGACCAAGGGCGATATCGGCTACATCTGGGACACCGGCCTGTGGATGCTGGCGGTGACGGTGGTGCAGATCGTGGCCTCGGCCTCCTCGGTGTTCCTCGGCGCGCAGGCGGCCATGAGCGCGGGTCGCGATCTGCGCGCCGCGCTGGTGCATCGGGTCGGTACCTTCTCCGCCCGCGAGGTCGGCCTGTTCGGCGCGCCCTCGCTGATCACCCGCAACACCAACGACGTGCAGCAGGTGCAGCTGCTGGTCGTGATGTCGGTGACGGTGCTGGTGATGGCCCCGATCATGTGCGTCGGCGGCATCGTCATGGCGGTTCGCGAGGACATGAAGCTGTCCTGGCTGCTGGTGATCGCGGTGCCCGCGCTGGCGCTGGCGATGGGACTCGTGGTGGTGAAGCTGGTGCCCGGCTTCCGCGCGGTGCAGGAACGCATCGACGCGGTCAACCGGGTGCTGCGTGAGCAGATCACCGGCATCCGGGTGGTGCGCGCCTTCGTGCGCGAACGCCAGGAGATCTGGCGTTTCAGCCTGGCCAACAGCGATCTCACCGAAGCCTCGCTGCGGGTAGGCAGGCTGATGGCGCTGATGTTCCCGGCCGTGCTGCTGATCAGCAACCTCACCACCGTCGGCGTCATCTGGTTCGGCGGTCATCTGATCGACCAGGGCGAGCTGGAGATCGGCTCGCTCACCGCGATGCTGTCCTACATCATGCAGATCCTGATGGCGGTGATGATGGCGTCCTTCATGGCGGTGATGGCCCCGCGCGCGGCGGTCTCGGCCGACCGCATCGGTACCGTGCTCGACACCGAATCCTCGGTGCGCGAACCGGAATTCCCGCAGCCGTTCGCCGGTGATCCGGGCAGGGTGGAGTTCGCGGGCGCCGAGTTCGCCTATCCCGGCGCGGAGAAGCCGGTGCTCAGTGGCATCGGTTTCAGCGTCGAGCCGGGCACCACTACGGCGATCGTCGGTTCCACCGGAGCGGGTAAGACCACCCTGGTCGGGCTGGTGCCGCGGCTGATCGACGTCACCGCCGGCGTGGTCCGCATCGGCGGCACCGACGTGCGCGAACTCGATCTGGAGATCCTGCGCGAGCAGATCGGCCTGGTCCCGCAGAAGGCCTACCTGTTCTCCGGGACGGTCGCGAGCAACCTTCGCTACGGCGATCCCGCGGCCACCGACGAGCAGCTGTGGGAGGCGCTCGAGGTCGCCCAGGCCGCCGACTTCGTGCGGGAGATGGCCGAAGGCCTCGAGACTCCGGTGGCCCAGGGCGGCACCACGGTCTCGGGCGGTCAGCGCCAGCGCCTGGCCATCGCGCGGGCGCTGGTGCGCAGGCCCAGGATCTATGTGTTCGACGATTCGTTCTCCGCGCTGGACATCGCCACCGACGCCCGGTTGCGCGCGGCGCTGCGGCCGGTGACCCGCGATGCCGCGGTGATCATCGTCGCGCAGCGGGTGTCCACCATTCGCGACGCCGACCAGATCGTGGTGCTCGAGGACGGGCGCATGGCGGGCATCGGCACCCACGAACAGTTGCTGCGCGACTGCCCCGAATACCAGGAGATCGTGGCGTCGCAGCTCGGCGCGCAGGAGGAGGCCCGATGAGACCGGGTGGACCGCAGCCGGGTGCACCGGGCACCAAACCCAAATCGTTCTCCCCGTCGCTGAAGCGCCTGCTGGCCAGGCTCGCGCCGGAACGCTTCTATGTCTGGTGCATCACCGCCATGGTGATCACCTCGGTGGTGCTCAACACCCTCGGCCCGTATCTGCTGGGCAAGGCCACCAATATCGTCTTCGACGGCGTGGTCGGCAACAACCTCGCCGGCATGAGCGGGTTGTCCAAGGACGAGGCGGTCGAGCGGTTGCGCGCGGCGGGTGACGACACCCTCGCCGACATGCTCTCGGCGATGAACGTGGTCCCCGGCGTCGGCGTGGACTTCGACGCGGTCGGCCGGGTGCTGCTGATCGTGCTCGCGCTGTACGTGACCGCCGCGCTGTTCAGCTGGGGGCAGGCCTACCTGCTCAATATCGTCATCAACCGCACGGTGAAACGGCTGCGCGCCGACATCGAGGACAAGATCCACCGGCTGCCGTTGCGCTACTTCGACTCCCAGCCGCGCGGCGATGTGCTCAGCCGGGTGACCAACGACGTCGACAATGTCTCCCAGAGCCTGCAGCAGACCATGAGCCAGCTGCTGACCTCGGTGTTCACCGTGATCGGCATCCTGATCATGATGTTCTGGATCTCGCCGCTGCTGGCGCTGATCGCCCTGCTCACCGTGCCGGGCGCGGTGATCGTCACCGCCATGATCGCCAAGCGTTCCAAGCCGCACTTCGTCGACCAGTGGAAATACACCGGCCTGGTCAACGCCCAGGTCGAGGAGGCCTACACCGGCCACGAGGTGATCACCGCGTTCGGCCGCAACCGCGAGGTCGGCATCGAGTTCGACAAGCGCAACGACAAACTCTATGAATCCAGTTTCCGGGCACAGTTCATCTCCGGGCTGATCATGCCCTCGATCATGTTCCTGGGGAATGTGAACTTCGTGCTGATCGCGCTGGTCGGCGGTCTTCGGGTCGCCACAGGTCAGCTCTCGCTCGGCGAGGTGCAGGCGTTCATCCAGTACTCGCGCCAGTTCAGCCAGCCGCTCACCCAGATCGGCTCCATGATCAACCTGCTGCAATCCGGCGTCGCCTCGGCCGAGCGGATCTTCGAGATCCTCGACGCCGAGGAACAGTCGCCCGACCCGGAGATGGCAGCCGTGCGCCCGGTCGACCGCGGCCGGGTGGAGTTCGAGGCGGTGTCCTTCGGCTACGAACCCGGCAGGCCGGTGATCGAGCGGCTCTCGCTGGTCGCCGAGCCCGGGCACGTGGTCGCCATCGTCGGCCCGACCGGCGCGGGCAAGACGACGCTGGTGAACCTGCTCATGCGCTTCTACGAGCTCGACGCGGGCACCATCACCATCGACGGCGTGGACATCACCGAGATGACCCGCGACAACCTGCGCTCGCGCATCGGCATGGTGCTGCAGGACACCTGGCTGTTCCGCGGAACCATCCGCGAGAACATCGCCTACGGCAATCCGGAGGCCACCGAGTCCGAGATCCTCGACGCCGCTCGCGCCGCCTACGTCGATCGCTTCGTGCACGCGCTGCCCGACGGCTACGACACCATGATCGACGAAGAGGGCGGCGGCGTCAGCGCGGGCGAGAAACAGCTGATCACCATCGCCCGCGCTTTCCTGGCCAAGCCGTCCATCCTGATCCTGGACGAGGCCACCAGTTCGGTCGACACCCGCACCGAACTGCTGGTGCAGCACGCCACCGCCGCGCTGCGCCGCGACCGCACCAGTTTCGTGATCGCGCACCGGCTCTCGACCATCCGCGACGCCGACCTCATCGTCGTCATGGAGGCGGGCCGCATCGTCGAACACGGCGACCACCAGCGACTGCTGGAGGAGCGCGGCGCCTACTACCGCCTCTACAACGCCCAGTTCGCGGCAGCGGCCGCGGACGCCTGATCGCTGCCGCCCACGCGTGCGGCCGCCGCTGCTCGCGGCCCGGGGCTGTCGTCGCCGGAGTGCGCGGATGCGGGGGCGCGGCCGCAGGCTCCGCCTGCCGCGCATGCCGTTGGTCCGGGACTGCGCCCGGCGGTCCGAGTCGGCCCGCCGGAGACCGTGACGCGGTGGCAGCGCCGGGCGCGGTGTAGGAGAGGATGGTCGCCGTGGAAGCCGCTCGAGCACGCGAAACGTTCTCCTTCACCGTCAAGACTCGTCTGGACGGGGAACGATCCGGACGCACCGGGGTGATCAGCACCCCGCACGGTGAGATCGCCACGCCCGCCTTCGTGCCGGTCGGCACCAAGGCGACGGTGAAAGCGGTGCTGCCCGAGACGATGCGCGAGCACGGTGCGCAGGCACTGCTGGCCAACGCCTACCACCTGTATCTGCAGCCCGGCTCCGACATCGTCGACGAGGCGGGCGGGCTCGGTCGGTTCATGAACTGGCCGGGTCCGACCTTCACCGACAGCGGCGGCTTCCAGGTGATGTCGCTGGGAGTGGGGTTCAAGAAGGTGCTGGCGATGGAGGCCGTCGGCGTCGCGAACGACGAGGTGATCGCCGAGGGCAAAGAGCGGCTGGCCACCGTCGACGACGACGGCGTGACCTTCCGCAGCCACCTGGACGGCTCGAAGCACCGCTTCACTCCCGAGGTGTCGATGGGCATCCAGCACCAGCTCGGCGCCGACATCATGTTCGCCTTCGACGAGCTGACCACGCTGCTCAATACCCGTGGCTACCAGGAGAAATCGCTGCAACGCACGCACGAGTGGGCGCAGCGCTGCATCGACGAGCACGAGCGACTCACCGTGGCCCGCGGCCACCGCCCCTACCAGGCGCTGTTCGCGGTCGTCCAGGGCGCGCAGTACGAGGACCTGCGCCGCAAGGCCTGTCGTGACCTGGAGTCGATCCGCGGCACGGCGGGCACCGAGTTCGACGGCTACGGCATCGGCGGCGCGCTCGAAAAGCACAATCTCGGCGCCATCGTCGGCTGGTGTTCCGCGGAACTGCCCGAGCACAAGCCGCGCCACATGCTCGGCATCAGTGAACCCGAGGATCTGTTCGCCGCCATCGAGAACGGCGCGGACACCTTCGACTGCGTGAATCCCTCACGGGTGGCCCGCAATGCGGCGATCTACCGCGAGGACGGCCGATTCAACATCAACACCAGCCGCTTCCGCCGCGACTTCACCCCCATCGACGACGACTGCGACTGCTACACCTGCGCGCACTACACCCGCGCGTACATCCATCACCTGTTCAAGGCCAAGGAGATGCTGGCCTCGACGTTGTGCACGATCCACAACGAGCGCTTCACCATCCGGATGGTCGACCGGATCAGGGACAGCATCGACGGCGGATACTTCGACGACTTCAAGGAAGAGGCGATGGCCAGGTGGCGGGGCGGGCGCTGACCCACCCCGCCGGACCGGGCGCTCGGCCGGGCACGCCCTTCGGCCGAGCACGGGATTCGACTGTGTCACCGACTCAGCTGTGCAAGGGATCCGCGGTAATCGGCGCGTAGTTCGGTTCCCGCTTCTTCAATACCGCGATCACCCGATAGGTGATCGGCATGACCACGATCTCGCACAACGTCTTCCACAGGAAGCCGACGATCACGAAGTTCACGAACTGCGCGGTGGTCTCGATCCCGATGGCCCCCGCCGCGATCGAGCAGAAGATCAGGGTGTCGGCGAACTCGCCGACCACGGTCGACCCGATCAGCCGCGCCCACAGATGGCGCTCCTTCGTGCGTTCCTTGATCAGCACCAGCACCGCGGAATTGAGCAGCTGGCCCACGAAATACCCGGCCAGACCGGCGAGCACCAGACGCGGCACCGGGGCGATGACGCTGCGCAATGCCTCCTGATTCTCGTAGAAGCTCGCGGCGGGCAGATTCAGTACCACGGCGAAGCACAGCACGGTCAGCACCAACGCGGCGAACCCGCAGTAGATGGCGCGGCGGGTGGCGCGGAAGCCGTAGACCTCGCTGAGCACGTCGCCGAGGATGTAGGCGAGCGGGAACAGGAAGAACGCGCCGTCGGTGACGATCGGCAGGATCTGGAGCGGGCCGAACGTGACCGATCGGTCGCCGAAGAACTCGACGCCCTTGGTCGCGCAGATGTTGGAGATGATCAGCGTCGCGGTGAACAGGGCGACGATCTGTGGGTAGTACCCCCGCGCCACCTGGGCGTACGCCGCGTGAACGGGCGCGGGGTGTCCAGACCCCTCGGGCTTCAAGGACTGCTCTGAATGACTCACACAGACCATCCTCGCAGGTGTGGAATACCCTGTATCCATGACGAATCCCGGCGATTCCGACGAATGGTGGAAACAGTACGGCGGAGAAGGCGTTTCGCCCGAGTCCGGCGCCCAGGGTTCTGTGCCGCAGTACCCGCAGCAACCACCGGCGTACGGACAGTCCACGCCCCCGCCGTCGCCGGGGCAGTACCCGCCGTCGGGACCGTCGCTGTACAAGTCGGGCGAATCCGGTCCGGCGCATCCCCAGCAGTCGCAGCCGGGGTATGGCCGGCAGCCGGGCTATCCGCAGCAGTCGCAGCCGAGTTATCCCCAGCAGTCGCAGCCGGGGTACGCCCAGCAGCCCGGCTATCCGCAGCAGCCCGGCTACGGTCAGCCCGGCTATCCGCAGCCGGGCTACCCGGGGGCGGGCGGCTACCAGCCCTACGGGCAGCCGCCGTCGGGCGGACTCAACGGGATGGCGCTGGCCTCGATGATCGTCTCGATCCTCGGTCTGGTCTCCTGCTGCACCATCATCCTCCCCGCGGTCGGCTTGGTGCTGGGCATCGTCGCGATGAACCAGATGAAGACCTCGGGCGACGAGTCCGGCAAGGGCATGGCGCAGGCCGGTATCTGGGTCGGCGCGGCGGGCGTGGTGATCAACCTGCTCTACTGGATTCTCACGTTCGCGGGCGCCTTCGCGGGGACGTTCTAGCCGCGGACGACGAAAGGGGCGCTCCCACACTCGGGAGCGCCCCTTCGCTGTCGGAAGGCCGGACCGGTCAGCCCTTGACGACCTGCGTGCCGCCGGCGAACTTGTCGTGCCAGCCCTGCTTGTTCGGGTCCTGCTCGATGGTGATCGCGATGTAGATCGACAGGCCGAGGGTGATCAGCCCGCCGATGCATGGCACCAGGCTGACCGCGTAGAACAAGTTGCGCTTGAGCGAGGTGACCGGATCGATCGAGGGGGCGCCGCCGGGGGCGACCACGCGCAGTCCCAGCATCTTCTTGCCGAGGGTGGCACCGCCCTGGGTGACCTCCATACCGACGAAGTAGCCGAGGATCGCGGCGGTGGTGACGAGGTTGCTGATCAGCGAGGCGCCGATGCCGCCGTCGAAGCCCAGGATCAGGTTCATCACGATGGAGACCGGGATGCCCACGATGAGGGTGTCGATGATTCGAGCACCCAGGCGCGGCAGCAGTTCACCGGGGGTGACGCCACCGTAGTGCTCGCCGTAGGGCTGCTGGCCGTACTGCTGCTGACCGTAGTCGGGCTGTCCGTAGGGCTGCTGCCCGTATTGCGGTTGCTGCCCGTACTGGGGCTGCTGCCCGTACTGGGGCTGCTGCCCGTACTGGGGCTGCTGCTGACCGTACGGATCCTGGCCGTAGGGCTGCTGGCCGTAGGGCTGCTGACCGTAAGGCTGTCCGCCCTGGGGATTCTGATTGGGGTCGTACCCACCGCTCGTCATCTCTACGTCCTAGTCGTCGATCGGGTGAACCGAAGATCGGTCATTTCGTACGTTACGGACTACCGCTGGGCCGTAACAACCCATCGTCGGCGAAGATCGAGGGTTCTCTGGGAAGAATAGCCGGATCGAAGCGCGCCAGGGTATCTGCCGCGCTGCCCGGAGGAAACCCGAGCGAAGCGATCAGTCGCGCCGCGACCTCATCCGCGCCGGCGCCCGCGCGCCGCTGATCCTCCAAAGTGACCGAACCGTCGCGCTTGGCCAGCCGTTGCCCGTGCTCGTTGAGCACCAGCGGAACATGCGCGTAGCGCGGCGCCGGAAGCCCCAGCAGGCTCGCCAGATACGCCTGACGCGGTGTGGACGGCAACAGGTCGTCGCCGCGCACCACCTGATCGATGCCCTGATCGGCGTCATCGACCACCACGGCCAGGTTGTACGCGGGCACGCCGTCGACGCGGCGCAGCACCACGTCGTCCACTCTGCCTGTGTAGCGGCCGTGCAGTTCGTCGTCGATCACGAATTCCGTGACCTCGGCCCGCAACCGGAGCGCGGGCGAGCGGCCCTCGGCGCGGCGGGCGGCCCGCTGGGCGTCGGTGAGATCGCGGCAGAGGCCGGGGTAGGCGCCCATCGGACCGTGCGGCGCGCTCGCGGCCTGCTGGATCTCGCGGCGCGTGCAGAAGCACTCGTAGGTGCGGCCGGCCTCGGTCAGTCGCTCGATCGCGGCTGCGTAGAGGCCGAGCCGCTGCGACTGGCACACCACCGGCCCGTCCCAATCCAGGCCGATGGCCGCCAGATCGGCGAGCTGGCGTTCCTGCGCGCCGCGCCGGACCCGGTCCAGATCCTCCACCCGCAACAGGAACCGCCGGCCGGTCGAACGCGCGAACAGCCAGGCGAGCAGGGCGGTGCGCAGATTGCCCAGGTGCAGATCACCGGACGGGCTCGGCGCGTAGCGGCCCGCGCCTGCGGATTCGGGTGGCGGCACGACAGTCATCGTAGGTGCGTCTGCTCGCCCGGCTCCTCCGCTCCGCCCGGCTCCTCCGCTCCGCCCGGCTCCTCCGGTCCGCCCTCGTCTCCGGCCGCCGATGTCGTATTCGGTGCGGCGGAGTCCGGCACGAGCCGTGTCGCCAGGTCCGCCTCGATGATCGGTGCGCCGCGATCGAGCGCGTCGAGCAGCCGATGGGCGTGGGCGATGATGCCGGACCCGTCGATGCCGTAAGGGAATTCGCCGGTAGGCGAGCTATCTCCTCGCAGATGGGCCTCGAGCCTGCCGATCGCCCGGGTGAGCAGGGTCCGCGCGCCCTTCGGATTGCCGCGCTGGAGGTGCGTGATACCCACCGCGTATTGCGCGAGACCCTGCCACAGCATCTTCTCAGCGAACGGCCCGTTCTTCCATGCGGCTTCCAGTACTTCGTGGGCATTGAAAGCAAGACCGTCGTCAAAAAGTTGCTGAGCGAAGGTGAGGGTTTGCTGGGGTGGCAGATTCAGATCATCCGGAATTCGCGGCACGCCGACGCTTCCGATCGGAAGGGGCCTGCCGAGGCGATCCCGCGGGCGTGGATTTCGTGCGCGACCTGCCTCGTCGCGTGGACGTTCGACCATAACCCTCATGATCCACGGTGTGCCGGCGGAATGGCACCCCGGGCGGTCCATGTGGAACGCCGACGAGTGTCATCACGAGACAATCACGGAGCCCGGAGGCCGGCACTCGGCGCCATTCCTCGGCGCGCTTACCATCGGCAATGCTTCGGCAAACAGTGTTCTTTGCAAGCTTGGCAAACTTGTAGAGCCCAATTGGCAAGAGCCGGGCAAACTCCCGGTCAAGCTGCTACTGTCTGAACCGCGGGGGTCGCCCTCGCAGGTGTTCTCACCTCGACCCCGATGGCGATGACAACGCACGGGAGAGTTGCGCGCTACCACCAGGCGCACCGCGGGAATCGGAAGTTGGTCACCGCATTCCGGTGCTAGTCAGCACGATCCGGGAATCAGATATCTCGTTTTCGACGCAGCAAAGGAGCTAGTGCCGTGGAAGTTGATGTGACGGGCGCTGTGTGGCGTAAGAGCTCATACAGTGGTCCCGACGGGAACTGCGTGGAAGTGGCATTTCTCGGCGACGGCAACGTAGCGGTCCGCGACACCAAGGACAACGGAATCGGCCCGGTGCTGGCTTTCACGCCGGGCGAATGGGATGCCTTCGTGAACGGGGTTTCCGCGGGGGAGTTCCGGCGCGGCTGAGTCGAGCCCGCTGGAACTGCAGCAGCCGGCCCCGAGTCATCGTTCGGACTCGGGGCCTTCGCGTCCTTTCGCCTCTGCCGATCGGCTCTCGACCAGGGGTTTCGGCACGGCAGAGAGGCATGCGCGGGTCCCGCGGAGGGACTGCTGCCGGATCGGGCGCCCGAGCCGGTGCGATGCGCCGATAAGGTCGTGCTGTGGATCGGATGGCCGCGCAGGATGCGACGATGTTCTGGTTGTCGAGGCGCAGCCGCAACGATCTGTTCCTGCTCTACGCTTTCGCCGATCTCGGCCGCCCGACCGCCGAACTGCGCTCCGCGATCCTGGCCCGCGCCGCCACCGTCCCCGACCTCGGTGTGCGGTTGCGCGAGGTGCCGGGTGACCTGGCCTATCCGTCATGGGTGCCGTGCGAGATCCTGCCCGACCAGTTCGTCGAACACGCGGGCGTCACGGATTGGGCGGGATTGCGGACGGCAGTGGGGGAGTTGCTCGGTACTGGAGTGGACGCGACTCGTCGCCCGTGGCGGCTGCACGTCTTCCGCGGGATCGCCGGGGCGCCGATGCGCCGTTCTGCCGAGGAGACCACCACCGTCGCCGTGCTGCAGATGTCGCACGCCCTGGTCGACGGGCGGCGCGCCACGGCAGCCGCGAGGGAACTGTTCGGCGGGGGAGCCGAACCCGGCGGTGGACTGCCCACGCCTGTGGGCCGAGGTTCGTCCTCCGGTCCGGTCGCGGCTGCGGGCCCGCGCCCGCCCGCCTGGTCGGACCGTCTCGCCGCGGCAGCGGGCGCACTGCTGCTGCCGGTGGCCGTGGCACGAACCTTCTATCACGGCTTCCGGTCCCATCGTGCGCGGGAACGACTGGCCGCGCTGACCGAAGCGGGCCTGGTGCCACCACCCGGTCCCGGCTTCGCCCCCACCGCCGTGAACGACGGCAGCGCGCCCCCGGTGTCCGCTCACACGGTCGACATGCTGGTCTTCGACAGTGACGACCTGCGCGTTCCGGGCCACACCCTCACCGTCGTCGTCCTCACCGCCGTGTCCATCGCCCTGCCGGAATACCTTGCCGCCGAGGGCGCGCCCGTCACCGACCTCGGCGCACAGGTGCCGATGGCGCTGCCGGGCAGAGGAAAGGGCCCCGCCCGCAACAACTATCGCAATCTCTCGATCGGCCTGTGCCTCGACGAACCCGATCTGCCCGCGCGCGCCGACAGGATCGCCACCTCCTTACGCGCCCGAAGCGAACGCGCCCGCCACCCGCTGCTGACGGCTCAGGACCAGGTCACCGCCGTCACCCCCGCCCTGTTCCTGCGCCGCGACGCCGACGGCTGGCCGCTGGACACGGTCCCGGCCGCCATCGCGGGCAACACCGTCGTCTCCAGCGTGAACCGCGGTCCCGCCGACCTCGTCTTCGGCGGTCCGGCTCGATTCAGCGCCGGTTTCCCCGCCGTCGGCTCGGTCATGCGCCTCACCCACGGCGTGCACGGACTCGGCGAGACGGTGACGATCTCCCTGCACGCCGACCCGGTGGTCGTCGGCGACGTCGAGGTCTACGCGGGATACCTGCGAGATGCGCTGCGCCGGACCGTCACTGCGCTTCGGTGACCGATTCTTGCGGGACCGTGATCCCAATGCCGCCCGGGTGCGCCGGCCGACCCGCGCGGCGACAGCCGCGCTCAGGCGTTGTCGAGCACCTGCTCGCGCTCCGGCTTGACCACATCCTTCAGCGGCTCGATGCCCAGTTCGGTGCGGGTGGCGTTGACCAGCGCCCGCTCCTGCTCGATCGCCTTGCGAATCGCCTTCTCCCACAGCGAGTTGATCTCGGTGAATTCTTCGCTGGTGGCCTCGTCGTCGAGCTGCAGCTTGAGATATTGCAGGGTGATGTTGCGGGCCGCGCCGAGTGTGCTCACCAAGTCTTCGCACTGGTTCGGGATCTTCGGCGTGGCGAGCAGGCGCAGCCGGTTGACGGTGCCGTTGCACCCCCACAGCGCCTCGTGGATGTCGTGACCGGCTCGCTCGAGCTCGAAGTCGTCGTCGACTTCCCAGCGATGGCACGACCACAGTTGCTGGCGGACCGAATTCGAGGTCTCCAGTACCGAGGACACCGCGGCGACGACCGCTTCGTGCCGCCACCGGTCGTGCTCACGTCGCTCACCCGCGTCGAGCGCGACCTCGGCTGCCTTCCTGGCTTCCTCGAGCGTCTGCTGATGCCGCTCGTCGGCCGCGTCGATCGCCCGCCGGTTCGTCGCGTTGTTCACCAGGAATCCGACGAGCGCCGCACCGGCGACGATCAGCGAACCGAGCACGGGTAGCCACTGAGTCACCCGCGCATCATCGCACCGATCTGTGTCGGCCGTCTCGCCGGTGCGCCCATTTCTTCGGCTCCGGAGGGGAGTCGATGCGGCGCCGCAACGTCGCGCGCAGCGAAAATCGAACCGCGGCAACATGGTTCGATATCCATCGATACCCGATCGCTATCCGTCCGGTTCACGGCGGTCGCCGGGTAGCCGCGGCGACCGCCGGAACCTCATGCGCCCCGGGCGAAGTCCGCCAGCAGCGTCGGCACCGCCGAATCGAACCCGGCGACGTCGAGCATCCCGGCGTCGCCGGGGTCGGCGATCGTGAAGTTCGTGGCGGTCATGCCGACCACGACGAGCTTCGCGTGCGGGTTGACCCGCTCCCGGTACCGGCGCAGCGCCTGGTGCGGATGCACCGACCCGGCCCATGTCTCGTTGTCGGTGTAGACCGAGAACACGTCGACCTCGACCCGGTGGTGCAGCGCCCACAGCATCGGCAGTGCGCAGTCGGTCGCGCCGAACGGAAGGTTCGACACCGCCCGGATCGCGTCGTCGAGCCGCATCCGGGGACTGATCGGCAACGGCGACAGCGCCCGGTGATCCGGCTTCCACCGATCGCCCCCGCCACCGGTGAACCCGAGCATCGTGTGCGCGGACTCGGTGGACGCGGTGATCAGCGCCAGCGCCGCCGTCGCCTCGCGCGCCGAGATCGGCAGCCCGGACACCCGCTGCGTCATCGACCCCGAGACGTCGAGAGCGAGCAGATGCCGCAGGCCCGTCGGCTCCACCGTCTCGAACGCCGCGTAGAAGGCGGCGTCGAGGGCATCGAGAATCGGCGCGGACGGTGTCCACTCGCCGGACCCGCGGGCGGCGTGCCCACTCGCGTAGGTGCGCAGCGCGACCAGCACCTGGATCGGGTGCACCCGCGACTTGCGCAACCGGACCGGATCACCGATCCGAGCGGCGATCGCCGCCGTGCGCTTCCCGAGCGGCGCGAGCAGCCCGAGCCGCGTCAGCCGGGGCAGCTGTCGCAACAGCGCGGTCTGCGGCAACCCGTTGTCCAGCAACGCTTCCCAGACAGCGGGCGTCGACAGCGCGGCATCGGGCAACATCTCCCACGACAGCCCGTAAGCGCGCACCAGCTCCGGGATCGCCTCGGGTGCGGCGGTGCTCGCCCGCTGGAATCCCTCGATCAGCCGCAGCCCGTCGAGCCCGGTCTCGCGTCCGCAGATCCAGTCGAACAGCCGCTTGCGGTCGTCCTCCCCGGTCACCGGATGCGCCAGCCGCAGCAGGTCGCGATGCGTCCAGCCCTCCCGCTGCCGGTACTTGACCACCTGATACGCAAGGTCGTCGACCGACTTCGTGGTGTACCAGCCCGCGACCGCGCGCCGCAGCCCGCGTCCCCAGCCACGGAACTGCTCGACGTAGCGAGCGAACAGGAACAGATGGGTGCCCGTGCGCGCGACCGCGGGCAGCGCGTCCAGCGCGAGCCGCCGCCCCTGCTCGTCACCCAGCGCCGTCGCCGCGGCCAGCGCGAGCAGCGCGGGATTCTGCTTCGGCGCCCGCCCGGCGGTGGAGATCGCGACGATCTCCGCGACCAGATCCGCGCAGCGCTCCCGCGCGAAGTACAGCACCACGGCCGCGTTGTCCTCGGTCAGCTCGTTCGCGTTCGCGTAGTACGTGCCGCCCTCGGTGCCCAGGGTGAGGAACCGGCGCAGCCTGACCTCCGGCGTCACCTCGAAGACGTAGCCACCGGCGTTGTCGCGCACCTGCCGCGAGTCGGCCTGCTTGTTCTGCGCGGTGCCGCGGAGACCGATGCCGGAAAGAATGTCCATGTCGTCCCTCCCCTGGACAACTCGTGACGGGCAGGGCGGGCATGGTGCGCCGGCCGGCGAGTCGGAAGGCCAGGCCTTCCGGCGGGAATCGAACCCACAGCGCCAGATAACCGACCGGCTCCGGCCCGCCCTGCGTCGTCGTTCGCGTGGACCTGTTCGGGTCCACGTCAGGTGGCAATCGGGACGAGCGGACATGTGCGCGCCGACCGACGTGGTGCTCTGCCAACTGAGCTACGGGAGCTCATGTGCTCCCGGCAGGACTCGAACCCGCGACATCCCCATGAGAAGTGGTAACCGACCGGACTCCGGCCCGCTCTCCCCGATTGCGTATCGAAAATGTAGGCCGTCGGGGATGGGCGGTGCAACGGAATATCGCGGTGTTGCCCGGTCGGATCCGGCCGCGGGTTGGCCGTCGCCGTCCGTATCGGCTAAACGCCGGTCAGCTCGACAAGCTTGGCATCGCGCGCCCTTGCGGGATGCCCGAGAGCAGCGGAGATCTTGACACCGCTCGGACACTGCTCGACCCAATCCAAGAACATCCCGATCGTGGCGGACGGGCCGGGACGTGCGTCGGTGGAGGAGGACATGTCGTCCGGCGAATCGACCAGTGCCGACGCTTCCTGAATCACGGAGGCCATCCGGACCCGGCCGTCGCCGCGAACGAAGAGGTTCGCGAACCCGCCCACAGCTCGCAACCGTCCGAGGACGGTCGACAGGGCCTCTTCCTCGAGAGCCACCACCACAGGGCAGCCGCCGTCGGAACCGGTCACCGGGAGGTCGTAATCGGAAAGCGCGCCACATGCGAGATTGTGGTTGACCTCGCGGCGGAACTCGTCCAGTTGCGATTGGTTCATCTCACGCTCCTTTGTCCCGAATAATACGCGCCCGCTTGTCGGCCATCGGTTCGACTTTCCGAAAAGCGCGCGCCACGTCGTCCACGTCATCGAGCCGGTAGAGGCTCCGTGGGGCGGTCTCGTCGTTGTCCGCGTGCAGGTGACAGTGCCCGTGGCAGCAGTCGAACCGTTCGACATCCGTCCACCCGCCCGGAGCGAGAACCCGGACATTGATGACGAAATCCACCAGCCGCCCATCACGGTGCCACAGGTTGAACTGCAGGCTCACGGAGTTGGTGTCGTCCACCGCCGACTCCCACTGCTTTGCCCGGCAGTCGGTCCGGTCCGGTGGTTCGTATAGCCCACAGGTGGAACCGAGTTGTTCGGACAGGGCGCGCTCGGCCTGACGAAGTGCCCTCTTGCTCTGTTGTCCGCGACGAACCACGGGGAGAGAGAATAGCGACGAGCTATCGCCTACGTATGGGATTCGGCCGGATTTCTCGCGGCGAGAAGCATTGAGCACCAATGCTTTCAGTGATCGTAGGCAGAAAGAGGCAAGGTCGCCGTCGTCTCACGTAGGGAAAGCGCTCGGCGAGTGAGCCAGTCACTCGCGCGCAGAACCCTCCGGCCACACCACATCGACCGGCACCCCACGCTCCCGCGCCAGCTCGACCACCGACGCCGTCCCACCAGCCTGCCCGGCGTCGCCGTCCCAGACCGCCACCAGCCGATCCACGCTGCCCAGCACGGCTTCGTTGGCGGCTTCGTAGGCGTCCCGGCTCGCGGTGTCGAAGTCCATCACCCGTACTTCTGTTGCGCGCCCGACGAGTTCGTCGAAGACCTCGGCATGGTCAGGCTTCACCTTCGCGGCCCGGTAATCCCGCGAAGGCAGGACCACCTCGAGTCGAGCTCCGGCATCGAGTACGGCGCGCGCGAACACCGAGTCCGCGCCGCGGGCGATGCACGAGACCCCGACCAGATCCGCCGCGTCATGCGCGGCGAGCAGTTCTCGCACGGCGGCGTAGACCTTCTTCGCCGTCTCCTCGGTGATGTTCATGTGTCCGGTCACGCCGATCCGCACCATCGCGGCTGTGCTCCTCACGCTCTCGCGGCGACCAGCGGCCGCATCCGCTCCCGCAGATCGGCTACCGCGCGCACCTTCACAAACTCTTCCGTGCGGTTGTACACCCGGACCAGCTTCTTCGCGACGCGGTCCGATGCGGTCTGCTCGACCACTGCGAGCGCGGCGTGCCCGACTCGACAGGCCTCTTCGACTTCGCCTTCGATCATGCGGGCTTCGGCCATGTTGAGTTGATCCAGCGCGGCCGAACGCCGTCGTGCGGGATCTCGGAGTGCCACCGCCTGCGCGATATTCTCGGCAGCCTCACCGGCGAACCTCGGTTCGCGCCGCGCCAGCTCGAGTAGCCTGCCGCCGATCGTGCCCGTCAGCTCGGAGGCGTCGAAATAGGTGATCCAGTGCGGATCGGGCATTCGGTCGGCCTCGGCGAGCGCCGAGTGCGCCTTGTCGCAGGTGCGACGGAACGCGGTAGTTCTGTCCAGTTTCGCGTAGGCCCACGCCTCACGGCTGTAGAGCATCGCCTCGCAGCGCGGGGTGAGATACCCGGCTCCGTAGTCCTGTGCCAGGCGAATGATCTCGAGCGCGTCAGTGGCCCGGTGCAGTGAAAGTAGCTGCCGTGCCATCCCGGCCAGTACGACCGCGCAGAACGCTCGGTCCTCGGCCTCGCGTGCAGCGCGAACTGCCAGCGCGTAGTAATGCTGTGCACGATACTGCTCGCCGGAATCCCAGGACATCATCGCCGCGGTCTCGGCGAGCTGGGCCATGACGCCGGCCAGTCGTGCGCGGACCTCGGCGGGATGTTGTACGCCGAGAAGATCGTTGACTTCCGCGATTTGTCCGATGACAGCCTTGCGCCGCAGCCCGCCACCGTACTGGTCGTCCCATGCGCGAAAGATGCGCGCGGCGTTCTCCAGCGCGGTAATCTCCGGTGTGCCGACACCCAGCCGCGACCGGCCGGGCGCAGTCGACATGCTGGTCTCGGCGAGCCAGCGCTCCAACGGCTCGAGCAGCTGCACACCGACCACGACGCCTAGTAGCGCGCGATTGAGCCGACGGCGATCGAACATCAGGTCCTCCCTGGTCAAGCTGGCGGCGACCCCGCAGGTCGTAGTTGTCCACACACCGGGCAGCCACTGCGCCTCCACCGTATCGGCGTGCGCGTGCGACAGGGCGTTCGTAGCCTCGGCGAACCGCGTCCGCTGTTCCGGGGTCGCTCGATCGAGCATCGTCACCATGATTTCCACGCATTTGTCCGACAGCGTGATGTCGTCGCCGAGCGCCCGCCACTTCCTCACCGTGGAAAGGGCTATTCCCGCCTTCTCGCTGAAACGAGCTCGAGTGAGCCCCAACGCTTCTCGGAGTGCCGTCGCATGCGCACCGGTCCATGTGACCCGCATACCCAGCTCTTGCCCCCTGCCGCCGCACCCGCATACCAGAAGTAGACCGGAGTAGACCACGAATTCGACCAGGGTAGACCGCGAAGGCATTCCAGGACTTCCCGTTTCGGGATTTGCTCGACGCAGGCCCCGACGCCGGGTGGGTGGCTTCACGAGTAGGACCTCGGCGTCGGGTGTCACCCATTCCACCGACGTCAGGGGATTGCGCTATGGCGACAGCGATCGGAGTTCTGGACCGCGATGTGTCCGGCGATCGTCACGGGAACGACCGAACCACCCTCCGCGCGGCCGCCGAAGCCGCCGGGCACACGCTCGCCACGATCGTGGAGATCGATGCCGAGACGTACATGCCGACAGTGGGTGTGCTCGAGCAACTGCATCGGCACCGGGCCGTGGTGGTGATCGCGCCGAGCGTGGACCACGTGTGGGCTGCTAGTCGCGCCTTGACCGAGCACGCGCGGGTGATCGTCTGCGATCCGTACGAGGTATGGCCGCGCGGACACCGCCGGCCGTCGATCGTGCCCGCCGCCCCGATGCGGCCGTGATGCTCCGGAGCGCCGGAATCGCCGCAGTGCTGGTGGTCGTTGCCGTCTACCTCGTCGCGGTGGGCTGGTTCCTTCGGGTATGCGCGGAAATGCGGCGTGCGGTTCATCGTCCCCGGAGTATCGAGATCGTCGCGGACCGGCCTGTCCTGGAATCGCCCGTCTCAGCGGCAGTCGGTCGATGCGATCGGGGTTCTCCTCCGTTCGTGCCGCCGGCGTTCGAGGCTCCGATACCTGCCGCTCAGGCTCCTGCCGATCGCATCGATCCGCTACTCGAGGTCGCTTTCTACCTGCGTGACATATTGCCGCGAGGCGGCAAACACAGAAGTCTCGCCGACCAGCGAATCGTCTTTCCCGCGCCGCACGCGAGAGCGCGACCTCCGGCGCGCGTGCCGTGACGCGAACTGTTCCGAGGTCAGCTCGAGGCGAGGTCGCCGTAGAACCGGCAGGCGGTGCGCCGCTGCGCCGCCTTCCATCAGGAAGTCGCTGCCGGTGATGATGAAGGCGCCGTCCGGGCCTATCAGGAGGGCGGCGAGGGTGGACACCTCGTCGGGGTGCCGGGCGGAAGCTGCCCTCGGAAAGGCAGAAGGCCGGGTCGGAGAAAGGCAGAAGGCCGGGTCGGAAGAGGAAACCTCGACCGACCCGGCCATCTGTGGCGGAGGATAGGGGATTTGAACCCCTGAGGGCGTTAACCCAACCCGCGTTCCAGGCGAGCGCCATAGGCCACTAGGCGAATCCTCCGTGGAGCAGCATAGCGGGTGGTGGCGGGTGGATGCCAAACCGGGGTCCGGCGGGAGTGCGGGTAGGGGGTGGGAGCGGGGAGTGCGGGGACCGGCTATAGTGGGCGACGGATCCCGCGCGGCGCGCATCCTGTGAACTCCCCCAGGGCCGGAAGGCAGCAAGGGTCAACGGGCTCTGCCGGGTGCGCGGGGTCCCCTTAAATTTCGCCCGATCGGCCCGGCTCGGTGCCACTTCCCGAGATCGATCGCTCGCGGGCTGCCTCCCGATCGCGACCTTTTCCGCGGCACGAGGGCGATAACCGCAGGCCGACGATCATCGGGCGGTGGGGCGGCCGCGGGCGCGGCGCTGCCCTCGTGCAAGGACCCCCACGGTGAGGCGGCTGCGGGTAACGTGAACACCGTCTCCGGCGTCGGCCGCACGGCCGCGGCGGATGTCACACATTTCCCCTCGCTGCTTGAAAGGCTGCCCAGGATGCCCCGGCAAACGCAGATCGGTTTGATGAGCCATGACGAGCTCGTGTCCGAACACGAGATCCAGTCCGCGAATTACGCGAAGCTCGAGACCGAGAAGCTCACGCTGGATCTGACCAGAGGCAAGCCCGCGCCCGAGCAGCTGGACCTGTCCAACGAGCTGCTGACGCTGCCCGGTGACGGCGATTTCCGCGACGGCACCGGCACCGACTGCCGCAACTACGGTGGGCTGCACGGCCTTCCCGAACTGCGCGCCATCTTCGGCGAGCTGCTGGGGATTCCGGTGGACAACCTGATCGCGGGCAACAACGCCAGCCTGGAGTTGATGCACGACACGATCGTGTACGCGATGCTCCACGGCACCGATGATTCCGAGCGGCGCTGGGCCGACGAGCCGGTGATCAAGTTCCTCTGCCCGGCCCCCGGCTACGACCGGCACTTCGCGATCACCGAATCGCTCGGCATCGAGATGATCGCCGTCCCGATGCTGCACGACGGCCCGGACACCGCGCAGATCGCCGAGTTGCTCGCCGATCCGGCGGTCAAGGGCCTGTGGGCGGTGCCGAACTACTCGAACCCGACCGGCGTCGTGTTCTCCGAAAGGGTTGTGCGGGAGCTGGTCTCGCTGCCCGCCGCCGCCCCGGACTTTCGGCTGTTCTGGGACAACGCCTACGCGGTGCACCCGTTGACCGACACCGCCGAACCGGTGCTCGACGTGCTGGGCATGGCGGCCGAGGCGGGTAACCCGAACCGGCCGATCGTGTTCGCGTCGACTTCGAAGATCACCTTCGCGGGCGCGGGCGTGAGCTTCCTCGGCGCGTCGAAGGCGAACCTGGATTGGTACCTCGGCCACGCCGGGAAGAAGAGCATCGGGCCGGACAAGATCAATCAGCTGCGTCACCTGCGGTTCTTCGGCGACGCCGAAGGCGTGCGGGCGCACATGCAGAAGCACAGGGAGATCCTGGAGCCGAAGTTCGCGCTGGTCCGCCGGATCCTGGAAGACCGCCTCGGCGCGTCGAAGGTGGCGTCGTGGACCGAGCCCAAGGGTGGGTACTTCATCAGCCTCGATGTGCCGGAGGGCACCGCGAGCCGGGTGATCGCGCTGGCGAAGAAGGCGGGCATCGCGCTGACCGCCGCGGGGTCGGCCTTCCCGTATCGGAATGATCCGGAGGACAAGAACATTCGCATCGCGCCGAGCTTCCCGAAGCTCGCCGAACTGGAGGTGGCGATGGACGGGCTGGCCACCTGCGTGCTGCTGGCGGCCACCGAGAAGGCGCTCGGCAAGTAGCGCGGAGCAGGCGCTCGGCACGCGGGTCCTCATGACGACGCGGCCCTCGGATCCACGGTGGATCCGAGGGCCGCTGTTCGTTCTGGGCGGGTCAGGCGGGCTTGTGGGCGAGGACGGCGAACATGGTCACCGAGAGGTGGATGTCGCCGGTGCGGGCGCCGCGCTCCAGGTCGGCGAGCAACTGGTTGCGCTCGGCCTCGGTGATCGAGCCGCGGGCCACCGCCATGGCGGAGATGCGATCGACCAGCGAGCCGGGGCCCGCGGCGCGGGTCTGCACCAGGGCGTGCGAACCGACCTCGTCGATCACCAGGCCGGCCTGGGTGAGCAGGCCGGGCAGCCTGCGGCCGGACAGCGGGTTGGTGGTGGCCGAGATCAGGGTCTCGATCACCTCGCGCACCACGCGCCGGTCGCCGGGATGCACGATGGCGGTGTCCCAGTCGACGTCGACCACGACGGTCCGCCCGCCCGGGCGCAGCACGCGGGCGATCTCGTTGGCCGCGCGGGCGGGGGCGGTCAGATGCTGGAAGACACGCTCGGACAGGACCGCGTCGAAGTAGTCCGCGCCGAACGGGATTCCGTAGGCGTCGCCGGAGTGGAACTTGGCGGTCGACCCCTTCTCGGCGGCCCGGCGTTCCGCGGAGGCGAGCAGGTGCGGGTCGGGTTCGACGCCGATGGCCTCGCCGGTCGGGCCGACCACATCGGCGAAGGCGAGGACTTCCGAGCCGGTGCCGGAACCGATGTCGACGGCGCGTTCGCCGGGATTCAGCGCCAGCGCCTGGTGGGCCCAGGTGCGTAGCCGCTGGATGCCGGGCAGGGCCGCTTGCAGGTCTCGAACGTCGACCAATTGATTCTGGCCCGCGCTGTCGAAGCGGTCCGGGCGCAAACCGGGAGTGTCCATGCGCGCTTGTCCGTCCGTCGGGATCACCGTCGTCATGCGCCGAGCGTACGCGGCGGCCCACCCGATCGCAGCGTCAGGTTGTGACTCGGGTCACCCTTGCGGTCATCCCGCGCAGAACTCGTTGCCCTCTGGATCGCGCATGACCCACCAGTGCCCGGCGGGGCCTTGGTCGACCTCGTTCACGCGGCTCGCGCCGAGGGCTTCCAATCGCGTCACCAGGGCGTCCATGCCGTCCGCGTCGGCGTGGATGTCGATGTGCAGGCGGTTCTTGACGGCCTTGGGTTCGGGGACGTCCTGGAAGAGGATGCGGCGGCCCCGGCCGATTCCGCTCACCGGGTCGAACGGGTCCTCGGGGTGACGGATGGCGGCGTAACCGCGGAAGATGCGGCGGCCGTTGTGCTCGGCGACCATGTCGTCGCCGACCTGGCCTGCCGTCAGCAAACGCTCGATGAGCGGGTCGGGATCCTCCACGTCGTAGCCGAGGGCCGCGGCCCAGAAGTCGGCCAGCGCAGGCGCGTTGCGGGTGTCGACGACGAGCTTCCAACTCAGTGCCATAGGCCGGGAAACTACCCGGGGGCACCGACATCCGGCGGCCGGACGCGCAGCGCGCCCGGCATCGGATCTCGCGCCCGACGTCGGCTGCCGTGGGCGCGAGGGAGGTGGGATGATCGAGGCAGGAATTGTCGGCTACCGCGAAGGGAACGATGGTGAGCGTTGCTTTGTGTCTGGCGCAGGAGCCCGAGGCGGACAAGTTGCTGTCGGAGAATTCGTTCGCGCTGCTCACCGGCATGCTGTTGGATCAACAGTATCCGCTCGAGCACGCGTTTCGCGGGCCGCGGAAAATCGCCGAGCGCATGGACGGATTCGATATCCGTCGCATCGCCGAGGCCGACCAGGCGGAATTCGAAGAGCTGTGCGCCACGCCGCCGGCGATTCACCGCTACGGCCGTTCGATGGCCAGGCGCACCCAGGATCTGGCCAGGTATGTGATCGAACACTACGACGGCGAGACCGAGCGCATCTGGACCGACGGCGACCCCGACGGTGCGACTGTCCTGCGCAGACTCGAGGATCTGCCCGGCTACGGCAAGCAGAAGGCGCGTATCTTCCTCGCCCTGCTCGGCAAGCAGCTCGGTGTGCGGCCGGACGGCTGGGAGAAAGCGGCGGGCGACTACTCCGAGCCGAATTCCCGGCGATCGGCCGCCGACATCACCGACGAACAATCGCTGCTCGAGGTGCGCGCGTTCAAGAAGCAGATGAAAGCGCAGGCGAAGGCGGCCGCGGGCGAATAGCCCGCGCTGATGAAAGTCCGGGCTGTCGAAAGCCCGGGCTGTTGGAATCTCGCTGCGTTTTTTCCTCCCGACGGTGAGCCGGTTGCCGGATGCTTGCGACCGAACAGCTCCACCGGATGAGGGATTGCAGCGCAGATGAAGAAGAGCAAGCTTGCCGTGCTCACGGCATTGGTGTCCGTCGTGGCCGGCATCGCCGGTGGCACCGCCCATGCCGCACCGGCGCAGGAGGGCGTGAACTTCACCGCCCGCGCCACCGATACGCAGTCGATCATCTCGATCGATTCCGGCTCGCTGGTCGTCGAGGACAACGCACTGAAGATCAAGGCCGCCAACGGCGACACCCTCGCGGGCACCCCGCTGACCTTCCGCATCGACGAGTTCGAGTTCCCGATCGCCGCGCAGATCAGCGATCGCACCGCTACCCTGACCCCGCGGATCTCCGTGGACGAGGCCGTCTACAAGCCGGTCGCCCTGCCCTACGAGGACAAGGCGCCCTGGAAGAGCGAATACGAGCGTGAGGTCGCCGCCTGGACCCGGCTGACCAGCACGATCACCATGGGCGCTGCCATCGGCACCCTGGTCGGCGGCCTCGGCGGCGGCGCACTGGGCTGCGTCCTGGGCGGCGTCGCGGGCGCCACCGTCGCCTCGGCGACCATCGTAGGCCTGTTCGGTCCCTTCGTCCCTGCCGCCGCGATCGGCTGCATCGGCGGCATCCTGGCCGTGGGCGCGATCGGCACGCTGGCCGGTCAGATCCTGGTGACCGCTCCTGTCGCGATCGGCGCCGCGATCCAGTACCTGACCACCGTCAACCAGCCGTTCACGCCTCCCGCCAAGTAGTTTCCGGCGCAATTCCGGCCCCGCCCAGCGCTTCTCGCGCCGGGCGGGGCCGTTGTCGTGGGCGGGACCCGATGAGGTTTGCTGTGGATTGCCCCACCGGAGGCGGCGCAAAGCTTGGTGCGGCGGCGACGGCGGTGTTACCTTTTCTTTATGTCTTCCGGCCGTCCCACCGCCACGCGGGTCACCTACGTGACCGCCGCGCTGGGTCTTCGGCTGCCGCCGACGCGGGAACTGTGTTGTTCCCGCCGTCGGCGCTGAGCTGTTCCTTCCTCGCTCACGCGCCACCGTCGCCGCACGTGTAGGCATGTCCCGTCCTCGGCCGGGCTTCAGCAAGGAAAACAGATGTCTCTTCCCATCCTGGAACGCTCCACTTCCCGGACCTCCATCGCACGCACCCGCACCCAGCGTCCGGTCGTCGCGCCCGAACTGCGTATCAGCGACAACCCCGCCGCCGCCGTGCTGCGCGCGGCCACCGGCGGTCCGGTCTCGCGCGACAATGCCGCGCGCACCACGGGTTCGAGCATCGCGACGGTGAACCGCCAGGTGTCGGCACTGCTCACGGCCGGTCTGCTGCGCGAGCGTCCCGACCTGACCACCCCCGGCGCGGTGGGCAGGCCGCGAGTGCCCTTCGAGGTCGACCACGACAGCTACCTGACCCTCGGCATCCACATCGGCGCCGTCTCCACCAAGATCGTGGCCGCCGACCTGCGCGGACGCATCATCGGTGGACTCGCCATCGCGACCCCGCAGACCGGCCAGGATTTCGCCACCACCACCATCGCCCGCAGCGCGAAAGCCTTTCTGCGCCGGTGGCATCGGCGTCGGGCCCTGTGGGCGGGCGTGGCCGTCGGCGGCCGGGTCGACCCGCACGGCGGCACCGTGGACCATCCCGTCCTGGGATGGCAGGGCGCGCATCTGGGAGCTGTCCTCGCCGAGGTGCTCGAGCTGCCGGTCTCGGTGGCACCGCACGTCGAGGCGATGGCCGCCTCCGAACTGCTGCTGCCCGTCCCACAGCCCGGCCGCGCGCCCGAGCGTGGCGCCGGACTGTTCTTCTACGTGCGCGAAACCGCCGGTGTCGCGGTCACTCTCGACGGCCGGGTGCATACCCCGAGCAGCGGGCCCGGTTCCATCGCGCACCTGCCCACCGGCTCGGAGGTGACCTGCTCCTGCGGCAGGCGCGGCTGCCTGGAGGCCACTGTCGGCGACCGTGCCCTGGTAGCGCGGGCGGTCGGCAAGGGAATCATCCCGGCGCACAACGGAACCGCGGGTTCGACCATCACCGATCTCTACAACGCCGCCGCCGAGGGGTCGGGTCCGGCGCACGATCTGCTGGTCGAGCGGGCGACGGTCCTGGGCAACGCGGTCGCGCTGGTGAGCGACATGCTCAACCCCGACCGGGTCATCCTGGGCGGTCAGGCCTTCACCGGCTACCGTCCCGGCGTCGCGCACGTCGCCAAGGCCTTCCGCAGCGCCTCGGCCCTGCCGCCCACCGACATCCGGATCAGCGGATTCGGCGGCAAGGTGCAGGAATTCGCGGCCGTGGTGGCATCGCTGAGCAGCCTGTACGCGGACCCGCTCGCGGCGATGCGCCGTCTCGCGGCGGCGGAGTGAGCCCGCGCGTCGTTCGAACGCGCGGGGTGATCTCGGCATCCGAAACGCACTCGAGGCCCGGCGGGGATCGTCCCACCGGGCCTCGAGGCCGCCGAGCGTTGATCGCGCAAGGATGCGACCGCGTCCGGAATGCCGGTCAGACCTTGGGAGTGTGGAACAGCCCCTCGACGGCGGTGATGAAGAACGGGAAGTCGCCGGCGAATCGCTGCAGGTCGCGGTCGCGTTCGTAGCCGCCGAACCAGTAGAGGCCGGGATGGGAGTCGTCGCTGGGGTCGATCGAGCGGAAGGTGCGCACCCAACTGTCGACGCGGCCCGAGGCCACGGTGTAGGGCAGGGCGCGGGAGAAGACCGTCTCCCGATCGGTGGCGGGAATGTGGTCGATGCCGATCGCGTCGAGGCCGCGTTGCAGGGCGCGGACCCGGCGGGCGATGTCGCTGCCGAGCGCGGTCCTGGCGGGCAGGTACTTGGGCAGCAGCATGACGGCCACGCCCGCGAGCAGGATGGCGACGCCGACCAGGGCGTAACCGGAGGTCACCGCGAGGCCGACGGTGGCGAGCACGCCCGCGACGGCGAGGCCGCCGCCGAACCAGAGGCAGGGGCCGGGGCGGGTGCGGTCGACGAAGGTGCCGCGGTCCACCGAGTCGGCGATCATCGCCGCACGGACCGAATCCTGCTGGGCGCGACCGGAATCGCGCACTTCGCGCAGCGTGACCGCATCCACGCCGTCGGGCAGCAGGGCGCGGTAGACGGCCTGCTCGTAGGCGCGCAGCTGGTCGTCGGGTTCGTTGATCCGGGTGATCCGCCAGTCGCTCTCGGCGATCCGGGTGATCCACAGATAGCGGCGCACCGCCAGATCGACCACGGTGGCGGCGATGTCGATCGGGTCGACGTGTTCGTCGAGCAGCAGTCCGGCTTCGCCGGGCAGGATGCCCTCGGGCGAGATGAACCGGACATGCCCGTCCGCGCGGTCCAGCGGGTCGATCACGTCGGAACCGGTGCTCGCCGACTCGTTCTCGCGCCTGGCCCGCCAGACCAGCGCGGCCAGCGCGGCGAGCACGGCGGCAAGGACGCCGAAGGCCGCCAGCACCGGCGCGGTGACCGAGAACGGTCCCGGCGCGTTGTGGTCGATCACGTCGGCGTTGGCGGGCACCGTGCCGGGGGGAACCTGCACGGTGAGGTCGATGGCGTCGCCCTTGCGGATGTCGGTCTGCTCGAGATGCAGCACGCCGATCGCCTCGGTGCGCACGTCGGCGCAGGGGCGGGTGTTGCCGGGCGGGCCGAGCGTGCAGTCCACGATGGCCAGCTCGTAGCTGGGCGCCACCAGTGCGGCGCTGATCGAGGCGATGTCGGTGTCGACCACGCCGAGCCAGTGGAACACCTGGCTGTTCGGGGCGTCGCCGACGGTGTTGTGCACCGAGTAGCGGAAGGTCGATTCCCCGGGCGGGGCGATGATGGTGAACCGGTCGTCGGCGGTTGTGGTGGAACCCACGCCGGTGGTCTCCACGTCGGTGACCCGGAAGCGACGCTCCACGTCCGGTTCGACCTGTAGGCGCAACGGCAGCGACATCCGGAATTCGTCCCCCTCGGGGACGGTGACCTTCTCCTCGACCTGCAGGACCCCCTGGGTGTCGAGCAGCAGGTCGGCGACGATGGTGATGCCCGGAGGCTGCTCGGCCCGGGCAAGCGGGGCGGTGGCCGATATCCCCGCGGCTGCCAGCATCAGCGCGCCCGCAGCGGCCCCCCGAAAACTCAACATGGCTGCCTACTCTAATAGGGTTGGTATCCTTCGCCCGCGGCTGTTCTCGCGCAACGGCCGGCGGCGATTCGAGCATGGAGGGGCAGGGGGAGTGACCCAACCACCGCACGGCTACGGACCCGATCCATCCGGTGGCCGCCCGGTCCCGCCGATCCCTGGTCAGGGCGGTTCTCCCGGTTACGGGCAGCAGCCCGGTCACCGGCCCGCGCAGTACCCCGGCCGCGGTAGGCAACCCGGTCACGGACCGCGCCCGAATCACGGTCGGCAGCCCGGATACGCTCCACCGCAAGCCTATTCGCAGCCAGGGGCATACTCCGCGCCGCCGCAGTCCCCGCCGCCGCAGTCCCCGCCGCCGCAGCGGCCCGCCTACCCGCCGGGGTACGGACCGCAGCGGGCCTACCGGCCGCCGATGCCGCCCCCCATGCCCTACGGTCCGCCGGGTCGTGGTTCGCAGCAGCCGCCCCGCAAGAGCGGTGGCGGTGGCCGGTGGCTGGCGGTGTTGCTGGTGATCGCGGTGGTGGTCGTCGGCGGGCTGGTGCGTGCCGCGGTCCGGCTCGATCTCACCGAGCATCGCGCCACCGGTCCTACCCCCGGCTTCACCTACGACCCCGACGGGACGGCCGCTTCCGAATCCGCGAGCAACCCGTTGCTCACCGATCCGGATCTGACCTTGATCCCGGCGAACTGCGACTACGCGCCGTGGGGCACCCAGGTGAGTGTCGCGCGCGCGTTCTTCGACAGTGCCGCCGCCTGTCTGGAAGACGCGTGGAAGCCGGTGCTCGCGGACGCGGATCTGTCGTTCACGCCGCCCGCGCTGGAGGTCAGCGCGACCACCGAGGGCATCTCCACCCCGTGCACCGGCACCACCACCAATTTCGCCGCCTTCTACTGCCCGGCGAACAAGACCATCTACATGCCGGTCAGCCAGTTGCAGACCGATCTGTTCAAGGACAACTGGGTGGTGTACCTGTCGGTGTTCGCCCACGAGTACGGCCACCACGTCCAGGCGATGTCGGGGATTCTGCGCAAGGCCAACAGCGAGCGAGTCGAAGCGGGCGTCCGCAGCGACCGCGGACTCGAGCTCTCGCGCCGCATCGAGTTGCAGGCGCAGTGCTTCGACGGCATGTATCTCGGGTCGTCGCAGGAAGGGGGTGCGCTGAGCAGCTCGCAGATCAGCCTGGCGATCCGCGATGCGAACGGTCGCGGTGACGCCCCGACCGACTCGCCCGACCACGGCAGTCCGGACAACAGCGGCAACTGGTTCGAGATCGGTGTGGAGCACAACCGCGCCGCGCAGTGCAACACCTTCGCCGCTCCGGCCGAAGCGGTGAGCTGAGCTGTTCCTCCGCCAACTCCCGGCTCCTCCCTACCTCGTCGGGCCCCGGCAGTAGTCTCGGGCTGTGGCTCTGTACCGGAAGTACCGACCGGCGACATTCGCGGAAGTGGTGGGGCAGGAGCACGTCACCGAACCGCTGAGTACCGCGCTGGACACCGGCCGGATCAATCACGCCTACCTGTTCTCCGGTCCGCGCGGTTGCGGTAAGACGTCCTCGGCTCGCATCCTGGCCCGCTCGCTCAACTGCGAGCAGGGTCCGACCGCCAGCCCGTGCGGGCGCTGTGAGTCGTGCGAGGCGCTGGCGCCCGGCGGGCCGGGCAATCTCGACGTCATCGAACTCGACGCCGCCAGCCACGGCGGCGTCGACGACACCCGTGAACTGCGCGACCGCGCCTTCTACGCGCCCGCCACCTCGCGCTACCGGGTGTTCATCGTCGACGAGGCGCACATGGTGACCACCGCGGGTTTCAACGCGCTGCTCAAGATCGTCGAGGAGCCGCCCGCCCATCTCATCTTCATCTTCGCCACCACCGAACCGGACAAGGTGTTGCCGACGATCCGCTCGCGCACCCACCACTACCCGTTCCGGCTGCTGCCGCCCGCCACCATGCGCGGACTGCTCGGGCGGATCTGCGAGCAGGAGCACGTCGCCGTCGAGGAAGCGGTGTATCCGCTGGTCATCCGGGCGGGCGGCGGTTCTCCCCGTGACAGCCTCAGCGTCCTCGACCAGCTGCTCGCCGGTGCGGGCGAAGAAGGCGTGACCTACCGCCGCGCGGTCTCGTTGCTCGGTGTCACCGATGTGGCCCTGATCGACGACGCGGTGACGGCGCTGGCGGGCAACGACGGCGCGGCGCTGTTCGGGACCATCGACCGGGTGATGGAGGCCGGGCACGATCCGCGTCGTTTCGCCGTCGACCTGCTCGAGCGGTTCCGTGACCTGATCCTGCTGCAAGCGGTGCCCGACGCGGTCGAGCGCGGTCTGGTCGCCGGCCCCGGCGATGTGCTCGACCGGATGCGGGAACAGGCCGACAGCATCGGTCCGGCCGGGCTGACCCGCTTCGCCGAACTGCTGCACGAGGGGCTCGGCGAGATGCGCGGGGCCACCGCGCCCCGCTTGCTGCTCGAGGTCGTGTGCGCGCGGATGCTGTTGCCCGCTGTCTCCGACAGCGAGGCGGCCACGCTGCAACGGCTCGAACGGCTCGAACGCAGCGTGGCGAGCGGGGGCGCACTCGCGGCCGTGCCCGTCCCGGCCGGACCGGCCGTCGAATCCGCCGCCGCACCGGTCGCCCGGCCGAGCGCAGGCGATCTGTCGCGTCGGCGCGGGGCGGAAGTCCTCGCCGCCGTGCGTCAGAGCAAGGGCAAGGACGCCGCGCCGGGGCCTGCCTCCTCCGGGGCGGGCCCGGTCTCTTCGCCCGTGCGTGATCTGCCGGTCACGGGTGATCCAGCGGTCAAGGGTGATCCGGCGGGCAAGGGTGATCCGGCGGGCGCCGGGGCGGCCGCGCTCCCACCGCCGGTGAAGCACGATCCACTGACGCACGATCCACACGACTCCACGACGGGCGGAACCGGCGACGCGCGTCCGGACGACCCCGCGGTCGACACCGGCGGATCGGCGCCGTCCGGCGGTGACGAGCACATGCGGGACTCCGCCGCGCAGGCCGCGTCGACCGGCGGCGTGCCCGCGGCGCCGCGGGACGGACAGCCGGCCGGCGCGC